>NZ_JQNR01000004.1 GCF_000745345.1 Actinacidiphila yeochonensis CN732
TGGGCTGCACACGTGCTACAATGGCCGGTACAATGAGCTGCGATACCGTGAGGTGGAGCGAATCTCAAAAAGCCGGTCTCAGTTCGGATTGGGGTCTGCAACTCGACCCCATGAAGTCGGAGTCGCTAGTAATCGCAGATCAGCATTGCTGCGGTGAATACGTTCCCGGGCCTTGTACACACCGCCCGTCACGTCACGAAAGTCGGTAACACCCGAAGCCGCGGCCTAACCCCTTGTGGGAGGGAGTCGTCGAAGGTGGGACTGGCGATTGGGACGAAGTCGTAACAAGGTAGCCGTACCGGAAGGTGCGGCTGGATCACCTCCTTTCTAAGGAGCACTTCCTACCATCGCAAGGTGGTCAGGGGGCCAGTTCATCGGCGAGTGTCCGGTGCTGGTTGCTCATGGGTGGAACGTTGACTATTCGGCACTGCCGGTTCGCCGGCTCGATCTAGTACGACCTCTTCGGGGGTATGGAACGGTGGGGTCGGGGTGGTGGTGTCGGGCACGCTGTTGGGTCCTGAGGGAATGCCGTTGGTGTTCCTTCGTGTTATCGGGGCCTGTCGGATCATGCTTTCGGGTGTGGTTTGTGGGTGACCGGTCGTGGCTTGAGAACTGAACAGTGGACGCGAGCATCTGTGGCCAATTTATTAAGGGCGCACGGTGGATGCCTTGGCACCAGGAACCGATGAAGGACGTGGGAGGCCACGATAGGCCCCGGGGAGCTGTCAACCAAGCTTTGATCCGGGGGTGTCCGAATGGGGAAACCCGGCAGTCGTCATGGGCTGTCACCCGCTGCTGAACTCATAGGCAGTGTGGAGGGGAACGCGGGGAAGTGAAACATCTCAGTACCCGCAGGAAGAGAAAACAACCGTGATTCCGGGAGTAGTGGCGAGCGAAACCGGATGAGGCCAAACCGTTGGCGTGTGATACCCGGCAGGGGTTGCGTCAGCGGGGTTGTGGGAGTTTCCTTGATCGGTCTGCCGGCCGGTCGGAGAGTCAGAAACCGTATGTGTAGGCGAAGGGCATGCGAAAGGCCCGGCGTAGAGGGTAAGACCCCCGTAGCTGAAATGTGTACGGCTCTCTTGGAGATCACCCAAGTAGCACAGGGCCCGAGAAATCCTGTGTGAATCTGGCGGGACCACCCGTTAAGCCTAAATATTCCCTGGTGACCGATAGCGGATAGTACCGTGAGGGAATGGTGAAAAGTACCGCGGGAGCGGAGTGAAATAGTACCTGAAACCGTGTGCCTACAAGCCGTGGGAGCGTCGCAGTGTGTGCTTGCATGCACTGTCGTGACTGCGTGCCTTTTGAAGAATGAGCCTGCGAGTTTGCGGTGTGTTGCGAGGTTAACCCGTGTGGGGGAGCCGTAGCGAAAGCGAGTCCGAATAGGGCGTTTCAGTAGCACGCTCAAGACCCGAAGCGGAGTGATCTAGCCATGGGCAGGTTGAAGCGCGGGTAAGACCGTGTGGAGGACCGAACCCACCAGGGTTGAAAACCTGGGGGATGACCTGTGGTTAGGGGTGAAAGGCCAATCAAACTCCGTGATAGCTGGTTCTCCCCGAAATGCATTTAGGTGCAGCGTCGTGTGTTTCTTGCCGGAGGTAGAGCACTGGATAGGCGATGGGCCCTACCGGGTTACTGACCTTAGCCAAACTCCGAATGCCGGTAAGTGAGAGCGCGGCAGTGAGACTGTGGGGGATAAGCTCCATGGTCGAGAGGGAAACAGCCCAGAGCATCGACTAAGGCCCCTAAGCGTATGCTAAGTGGGAAAGGATGTGGAGTCGCAGAGACAACCAGGAGGTTGGCTTAGAAGCAGCCACCCTTGAAAGAGTGCGTAATAGCTCACTGGTCTAGTGATTCTGCGCCGACAATGTAGCGGGGCTCAAGTATACCGCCGAAGTCGTGTCATTGCAGCATTACCCCAACGGGGGCTGTGATGGGTAGGGGAGCGTCGTGTGCCGGGTGAAGCCGCACTGGAAGGTAGTGGTGGACGGTTCACGAGTGAGAATGCAGGCATGAGTAGCGATTCAAACGTGGGAAACGTTTGCGCCGATTGACTAAGGGTTCCTGGGTCAAGCTGATCTGCCCAGGGTAAGTCGGGACCTAAGGCGAGGCCGACAGGCGTAGTCGATGGACAACCGGTTGATATTCCGGTACCCGCTATGAAGCGCCCAGTATCGAATCCTCTGATGCTAAGGCCGTGAAGCCGCCCTTGATCTCTTCGGAGTGATGGGGAGTGGTGGAGCCGCTGATCCGAGGGGGTAGTAGGTAAGTGATGGGGTGACGCAGGAAGGTAGTCCAGCCCGGGCGGTGGTTGTCCCGGGGTAAGGGTGTAGCCCGGACGGTAGGTAAATCCGTCGTCCATGCAGGGTGAGACCTGATGCCGAGCCGATTGTGGTGAAGTGGATGATCCTATGCTGTCGAGAAAAGCCTCTAGCGAGTTTCATGGCGGCCCGTACCCTAAACCGACTCAGGTGGTCAGGTAGAGAATACCGAGGCGTTCGGGTGAACTATGGTTAAGGAACTCGGCAAAATGCCCCCGTAACTTCGGGAGAAGGGGGGCCATTCCTGGTGATGGGCCTTGCGCTCTGAGCTGGGGGTGGCCGCAGAGACCAGCGAGAAGCGACTGTTTACTAAAAACACAGGTCCGTGCGAAGCCGTAAGGCGATGTATACGGACTGACGCCTGCCCGGTGCTGGAACGTTAAGGGGACCGGTTAGTCACATTTCGGTGTGGCGAAGCTGAGAACTTAAGCGCCAGTAAACGGCGGTGGTAACTATAACCATCCTAAGGTAGCGAAATTCCTTGTCGGGTAAGTTCCGACCTGCACGAATGGCGTAACGACTTCTCGACTGTCTCAACCATAGGCCCGGTGAAATTGCACTACGAGTAAAGATGCTCGTTTCGCGCAGCAGGACGGAAAGACCCCGGGACCTTTACTATAGCTTGATATTGGTGTTCGGTTCGGCTTGTGTAGGATAGGTGGGAGACTGTGAGACCATGGCGCCAGCCGTGGTGGAGTCGCTGTTGAAATACCACTCTGGTCGTGCTGGATGTCTAACCTCGGTCCGTGATCCGGATCAGGGACAGTGTCTGGTGGGTAGTTTAACTGGGGCGGTTGCCTCCTAAAGGGTAACGGAGGCGCCCAAAGGTTCCCTCAGCCTGGTTGGCAATCAGGTGGTGAGTGTAAGTGCACAAGGGAGCTTGACTGTGAGACTGACGGGTCGAGCAGGTACGAAAGTAGGGACTAGTGATCCGGCGGTGGCTTGTGGAAGCGCCGTCGCTCAACGGATAAAAGGTACCCCGGGGATAACAGGCTGATCTTCCCCAAGAGTCCATATCGACGGGATGGTTTGGCACCTCGATGTCGGCTCGTCGCATCCTGGGGCTGGAGTCGGTCCCAAGGGTTGGGCTGTTCGCCCATTAAAGCGGTACGCGAGCTGGGTTTAGAACGTCGTGAGACAGTTCGGTCCCTATCCGCTGCGCGCGTTGGAGTCTTGAGAAGGGCTGTCCCTAGTACGAGAGGACCGGGACGGACGGACCTCTGGTGTGCCAGTTGTTCTGCCAAGGGCATGGCTGGTTGGCTACGTTCGGGAGGGATAACCGCTGAAAGCATCTAAGCGGGAAGCCTGCTTCGAGATGAGGACTCCCACCCCCTTGAGGGGGTAAGGCTCCCAGTAGACGACTGGGTTGATAGGCCGGATGTGGAAGCACCGTGAGGTGTGGAGCTGACCGGTACTAATAGGCCGAGGGATTGTCCATGTATGCTCGCGTCCACTGTTTGGTTCCCGGGTTGCGAAAGGTCGCACCGGTGAACTGGTTGTCTTAATTGAAAAGTGTGCTGGTTCGCTTGGAGCCCTGTCGACACCCCTTCCGGGGTGGCCCGATAGTGTTTCGGTGGTCATAGCGAGAGGGAAACGCCCGGTTACATTCCGAACCCGGAAGCTAAGCCTTTCAGCGCCGATGGTACTGCAGGGGGGACCCTGTGGGAGAGTAGGACGCCGCCGAACTATCTTTCTGGACCCTTGGTCCCGGCCTGAGTGCTGGGACCAAGGGTCCTTTTTCATGTCCAGAAGCGTTCATCCCGCCAGTGCGGGAGACTTGAAGTACAGCAGTTCGATCTCACAGGAGTCATGTCGATGTCCCACTCGCCCGAAGACCGGAACGAGCGCGGCGAGGGCCGCCGCGAGGATCGGCGTGACGACCGTCCGGCAGGCCAGCGTCGCGACGACCGTGGCGGCTCCGGTTTCCGCCGTGACGACCGCCCCCGCTACGACCGGTCGCGCGATGACCGGCCGGCCCGCCCCAGCGGAGGCGGCGGTTTCCGCCGTGACGACCGTGGCGGTTCGAGTTTCCGTCGCGATGACCGTCCCCGTGACGACCGGCGTGACGACCGTCCGCGTGGTCCGCGTCGTGACGACGACCGCCCCGGTGGCGGTTTCCGCCGCGATGACCGTCCCAGCGGTGGCTTCCGTCGCGATGACCGCCCGTCTGGTGGCGGTTTCCGTCGTGACGACCGTCCGCGCGATGACCGTCCCCGTGACGACCGGCGTGACGACCGTGGCGGTTTCCGTCGCGATGACCGCCCCTCGGGTGGCTTCCGTCGCGATGACCGTCCGCGTGACGACCGTGGCGGTTTCCGCCGTGACGACCGCCCGTCTGGTGGCGGTTTCCGTCGTGACGACCGCCCGCGTGACGACCGTCCCCGTGACGACCGTCGTGACGACCGTCCGCGTGGTCCGCGTCGTGACGACGACCGCCCCGGTGGCGGTTTCCGCCGCGATGACCGCCCCTCGGGTGGCTTCCGCCGTGACGACCGCCCGCGCGATGACCGTCCCCGTGACGACCGTGGCGGTTCGAGTTTCCGCCGCGATGACCGTCCGCGTGACGACCGCGGTGGTTTCCGCCGTGACGACCGTCCGTCCGGTGGCTTCCGTCGTGACGACCGTCCGTCCGGCGGTTTCCGTCGCGACGACCGTCCCCGTGACGACCGGCGTGACGACCGTGGCGGTTCGAGTTTCCGCCGCGATGACCGTCCGCGTGACGACCGCGGTGGTTTCCGCCGTGACGATCGCCCGTCCGGTGGCGGTTTCCGTCGTGACGACCGCCCGCGTGACGACCGTCCCCGTGACGACCGTCCCCGTGGCCCGCGTCGTGACGACGACCGTGGCGGCTTCCAGCGGGACGACCGCTCCCAGGGTTACAGCCGTGGCCCGCGCCGGGAGAGCGGCGACCGGGAGCGCGGCGGCAGTGCCCGTCGGCCGTCCGTGCAGGGGCGGGGCCGCTTCGAGAGCGGTGGCCGTGACGAGCGGCGGGACGACCGCGAGCCGATCAGGCGGCTGCCCATCCCCGAAGAGGTCACGGGCATGGAGCTCGACTCGAGCGTGCGGCAGGAGCTGAAGAGCCTGCCCAAGACCCTCGCCGACGACGTCGCCCGCAACCTGGTGATGGTCGCCCGCCTGCTGGACGAGGACGCCGAGCGGGCGTACGCGTACTCCCGCGTCGCCCTGCGGCTGGCCGCCCGCGTCCCGGCGGTCCGGGAGGCGGCGGGCTTCGCGTCCTACTCCACCGAGCGGTACGCGGAGGCCCTCGCGGAGTTCCGCGCGACCCGGCGGATGACCGGCTCGGTCGACCTGTGGCCGGTCATGGCCGACTGCGAGCGCGGGCTCGGCCGTCCCGAGCGGGCGCTGGAGATGGCCGGTGCCCCCGAGGTGCAGAAGCTCGACAAGGCCGGGCAGGTGGAGATGCGCCTGGTCGCGGCCGGCGCCCGCCAGGACCTCGGCCAGGCCGAGGCCGCGGTGGTGACCCTGCAGAGCTCCGAGCTGGCGTCGAACGCCGTCCACCCGTGGACGGCGCGGCTGCGCTACGCCTACGCCGACGCGCTGCTGGCCGTCGGCCGGGAGCACGAGGCCCGCGACTGGTTCGCCAAGGCCCTGGAGGCCGACCACAACGGCAGCACCGACGCCTCGGACCGGCTCGCCCGCCTCGACGGCGTCGACTTCGTGGACGCCTTCGGCGAGGACGAGGACGAGGACACGGAGGGTGGGGCGGCCGACGGTGCCTCCGAGGCCCCGCACGCTCCGGTCGTCGGCCACTCCGGCGACGACCGTGACCAGGCCCCCGCGGCCGGCGAGGCCACGGGCCGCAGCGGCGACCTGGAGCACGGAGCGGACGCTGACGAGGCGGACGACGACGCCGAGGGCGACGACGAGCCGAAGGACGCGGACGCCGCGTCGGACGACGACGAGTCGGCTGAGGCCGACGGCGAGGGCGACGACGGCGCGGACGCGCCTGCGCCCGCCGGCGCCGACGACGACTTCGACCCGACCGACGAGGAGCCGGACGCGTCCTCCTTCCTCGACTCGCCCTTCCGCGCTCCCGCCCCGAAGGAGCGGAACGGCGACTGACGCCGCGGCCGGAGCCGCTGACGACGCGGCGCCCGGCAAGGCATGACGAAGGGCGGCACCCCGGGACCTCGGGGTGCCGCCCTTTCGGCTGTCACCGCGGCGGCGTCCTCCCGGCCGGCGGCATCGCGGGCCGGAGCCCCCGCACGCCGCCGGCCGACGGATCGCGGTCAGGCCGGGCCGAGGGTCCGCATCACCAGCCCGGTAGCCGGCTTCGGCCCGAACGAGGTCGACTTGCGCGGCATCATCACTCCCTGCCGGGCCAGGTCGAGGACGACGGACTCGCGTACCGGGTGCATGAGGACAGCGGTGCCGCCGAACTGTCCGGCGAGGTCGACGGCGGCCTGGGCGTCGTGGATGTACCGGATGTGCTCGGGCAGGTCGGGCACCCGCCAGACCCGGTCCAGCAGCACGCCGTGCAGCACCGTCGCGTCCAGCCGGCGCCACGCCTCCGGCCGGTCGGCCGGGAGCCAGCCGCGCAGCCGCTCCGGGTCGGGGCGGTCCAGCAGGTGGAAGCCCGCGGCGCCGGCCAGTACGAACGCGTTGCCCCTGCCTGCTGCCAGGGCTGTGCTGTCATCCGCGCCATCCGCGCCATCCGCGCCATCCGCGCCATCCGCGCCGGTGGCGCCCAGGCGGCCCGGGCCGTCGCGGCCGTCCCGGGTGTCGCCCTGCCGTCCGCCGGCGGCGTCCGCCAGCGCGTCGAGCGCCTCGGCGAGGCCGCACCGGCCGAGCGCCCGTACCCGGAAGATCCCGCCCGCCGCGGCCAGCGCCTCGCCGGGCGGCAGGGCGGGCAGCACCCGGTGGATCGCGCGGACCTCCAGCGGGTAGCGGGCGGTGTCCACCAGCAGCACCAGGCCGAAGTCCCAGGGCGTGCCGGGCGGATGCTCGTCCTGGAGGAGCCGGTAGGTGGCCCAGCGGTGGTGGCCGTCGGCGATCAGGGCCTGCCGCCGGGCGAGTTCGGTGTCCACCGCGGCGAGGTCGGCCGGTTCGGTGACCGCCCACAGCCGGTGCCGTACGCCGTCGCCGGTGGTGGTGGCCAGCAGCGGCGTGCCGGCGGCGGCGTGTTCGACGACGCGGGCGGTGGCCGGGCCGTCGCGGTAGGCCAGGAGCAGCGGTTCGAGGTTGGCGACGGTGGCGCGCATCAGGGCGGCGCGGTCGGCCACCGGACCGGGCATGACGTCCTCGTGCGGGAGTACGGCGCCCTCTTGCGGGCTGCTCAGCCGCAGCGCGCCGATGACGCCGCGCTGGACCCGGGCCGCGTCGCGTTGCTCGTACACGTAGAGCGCGGGGCGCGGGTCGAGGGCGAGGACGCCGTCGGCCAGCCAGTCGGCCAGGGTGCGGGCGGCCGCGCGGTGGCGGTCGTCCGGGGTGGCGGCCTCCGGGAGGATGAGCCGGACGACGTTGTGCGGGTCGGCGGTCTCCAGGAGGCGCCGGCCGTCGGGGCGGACCACGACGTCGTACGGGGGCGAGGTGACCGCGGCGAGCCCGCCGACCCGTTCCCGTACGTAGCGCAGCCCGCGGAACGGCGCCAGGTAGGGATGCCGCGAGCGGTCCTGCTCGGAGTCGGTCACCAGCGCATGCTAAAGCCCTCCGGGCGGGTAAGGGGGATCATCGAAGGGAGTCAAAGGGCATCGAAGGGGGCTCGAAGGGGCTCGAAGGGCATCGGATCGCGGGACCGCGTCCGTGCGCGCCCGCGCCGGGCACGTGGGGGAGGCGGCTGTGTCCCCTTCGTACCTTCGTCGTACCTTCGTACGAGTAGGCGGTGGAGTCGGGCCGTCGTGCTCCGCGCGCACAGCCCCGACCTCAGGCACCACCGCCCCGACAGCAGGAGAGCGAACCCATGACGGACCGCACCACCCCCAGCGGCAGCGCCAAGCCGCTGGCCGACGCCTACGACACCGCCATGCTCGACCTCGACGGGGTGGTGTACGTCGGCGGTGAGGCGGTCGGCCACGCGGTGGAGTCGCTGGAGCACGCGCGGGAGCGCGGGATGCACCTGGCGTACGTCACCAACAACGCCGCCCGCACCCCGCAGACGGTGGCCGAGCACCTGACCCGGTTGGGGGTGCCGGCCGAGGCGGCGGACGTGGTCACCTCGGCGCAGGCTGTGGCCCGGCTGATCGCCGAGGCGGTGCCGGCCGGCTCGAAGGTGCTCGCAGTGGGCGGGCAGGGGCTGGTGGAGGCGCTGCGGGAGCGCGGTCTGGTGCCCGTGGACTCCGCCGACGACGACCCGGCCGCCGCGGTCCAGGGTTACGGCCCGGACCTGCGCTGGTCGCAGCTGGCGGAGATGGCGTACGCGGTCAACCGGGGGGTGCCGTGGTTCGCCTCCAACACCGATCTGACGATCCCGGGTGCCCGGGGCATCGCGCCGGGCAACGGTGCGGCGGTGGAGGCGGTCCGGTTCGCCACCCACGGCACTCCCACCGTGGCGGGCAAGCCGCAGCCGCCGATGCACCGCGAGACGGTGCTGCGGACCGGGGCCGAGCGCCCCCTGGTGGTGGGGGACCGCCTGGACACCGACATCGAGGGGGCCTACGCCGGTGGCGTGGACGCGCTGCTGGTGCTCACCGGCGTGACCACCCCGGCCGGGCTGCTGGCCGCCGAGCCGCACCACCGGCCCGCCTTCGTGGGGCGGGACCTGCGCGACCTGCTGGTGGCCCACCCGGAGGTCGACGCGGTGGACGGGGGCTTCCGCTGCGGCGGCTGGACGGCGCGGGTGGCGGGCGCAGCGCTCACCGCGGAGGGTGCGGGGGACGCCCTGGACGGGCTGCGGGCGCTGTGCGCGGCGGCCTGGACCCACGCGGGCGGCGGGGCCTGCGACCTGGACGCTGCCGAGGCGCTGCGCACGGTGGGCCTGTAGCCGCAGGCCCGTCAGCCGCGGCTGGACGAGGGGTGGCCCGCCGCTACAGGTCGGGAGCCGTCCCGGTACCGCCGAGGCGGCGGGCGGGGGTGCGGATGCCCCCGCCCGCCGCCTCGGCGGTCAGTGCCGCGAGGGCCCGTGCCAGGGCGGCGAGCGGGGCACACCGTGCCGGGAGAGGTACGAGCGCGGCGCGGCGCGGCCTCAGCTCCCGGCCGCGGCTGCCGCCGCCTCGTCCAGCAGCTGGTCCTCGGTGCGGCCGAGCCGCCAGTACCCGCTGAACGTGATGGCACCGCGTGGCATCCCGCGCTCGCCGGTGAGGTGACGGCGCTGGGCCCGGACGCACGCGGCCTCGCCGGCCAGCCAGGCGTAGGGGGTGCCGGCCGGGAACGGGGTGGCGGCCAGGGCGGCGAGGACGCCGGCGGTGCGGTCGGGGGCGGCCGGGTCGCGCACCAGCCAGGTGACCTCGGCGTCGGCGGTGGTCGGCAGCGGCAGCCGGTCCTCCGGGTGGGCGACCTCGATCAGCGCCTTGACGCGGGTGCCGGCCGGCAGTCCGGCGAGGATGGAGGCGAGCGCCGGAAGGGCCGTCTCGTCACCGGTGAGCAGCATCCAGTCGGTGCCGGCGGGCGGCCGGAAGTCCACGCCGCCGTTGTCGGTCGCCACCGGGGCCAGCACGGAGACGCGGTCGCCGGGCCGGGCCGCCTGGGCCCAGCGGGAGGCCGGGCCGAGGTCGCCGTGGAGGGCGAAGTCGACGTCGAGCTCCGCCTCGTCGGGACGGGCGCCGCTGACGGTGTAGGTGCGCATGACGCCCCGCACCCGCGGGTCCATGGCGCGCCAGCGCGCGTACCACTGGTCGTCCGTCGTCTCGGGCAGGACCGGCACCGTCTGGCCGGGGCGCGGCAGGAAGAGCTTGAAGCGCTGGTCGCCGCCGCCGCTGACCAGGCCGGACAGCTCCGGGCAGTGGAGGACGACGCGGACCAGGCTCGGCGACAGCCGCCGCACCCGCACGACCCGCGGGTGGAAGAAGGCGTACGGCGAGGCGGGCGGTTCGGACGCCTCAGGCGGCTCGGTGTCCGCCGGGGCGGACCGCCGCTCGGTCGCTCGGGTCGGCACGGTGTCAGCTCACCTTCTTCGCACTGGTGATGGCCTTGGTGAGGGCCTCGATGTTCTCGGCGCACCTGGCGTACGAGAAGATCGGCTCGCTCGGCCAGCCGAGCACCTGGCCGGCCTTCACCGCGGGCAGCTGGTTCCAGGTCGGCTTGCCGGTCAGGTCCTTGGGCTGGAGCGTGGCGGTGCGGTTGTCGAGCATCAGCACGTCGGCCTTGTACTTGTCGGCGTTCTCCCAGCTCAGGGTCTCGAAGAAGCCGCCCTCGACCTTGTTGGGGATGATGAACCGCACGCCGAGGCTCTTGTAGTACGTCAGGTCCGCCGCCGAGGACGGGGTGGAGACGTAGAAGGAGTCGGCGCTGCCGGAGCAGGCCATCACGGTGATGTCGCCGTGTGCCCTGGTCGCCGAGCGCAGCGCCGCCGACGCGTCGTCGAACCGCTTCTTCTGGGCGGCGTTGGCGGCGGAGGACATGTCCGCGCCCAGGGCGGTGGCGAGTTCGGCGTAGCGGGTGAGCGGGGTGGTCAGCGGGCCGCCTGCCACGTCGACGCCGATGCTGGGCGCCAGCGCGAGGATCTGCTTGGAGCTCTGGTCGGGCACGTACCACAGGGTGGGCTGCTCGTAGATGTGGCTGATCAGCAGCTGGGGGGAGAGGGAGGCGTACTTCTCGACGTTGAACTCGCCCCAGGTGTTGCCCAGCACCGTCACCTTGCTGACGTCGATGCCGCCGGCCTGCGGGTCGGCGGTGCCGTTCTTGAGGGTGGTGGGGCCGAAGACGCCGGTGCACTCGACGCCGTAGTCGTGCAGGGCCGCCGCGACCCCGACGTAGGCGACGACGCGGGTCGGGATAGCGTCAAGGGTGACGGTCTTCTTGCGGTCGTCGGTGAAACGGAACGGTCCGGACGCCTTACCGGACGCCGTCGCCTTCGCTTTCGCTTTCGCCGAGCCCGAACCGGAGTCGGACGAGCCGCCGCACGCGGCCAGGAGGGCGCCGAGGCCCACGGTGCCGCCTGCGGCGAGGAGGCCGCGGCGGGACATTCCGGGCGTACGGGTAAAGCGGGGCGTGGGCATGACGGGCAACCGATCTCGTCGAGGTGACCTTGTGAAGGGTAGGCTAACCTAAGTTCCGTGTTGGTCGACCATGACTCCCCCAGCGCCGGCGCCCCGCCGGCCTCCCCGCCCCGCGGTGGCGCTTCCCCGCCCGCCGGCGCCCGCCGCGCCGCGGGCCTGCTGCTGGCCCTCGGACTGCTGGCGGTGGTGGCCGTGGCCAGCATCGCGATCGGCGCCCGGAACATCCCCGTCGACCAGGTCTGGCACGGCCTGTTCCACCCGACAGGTACCGACGACGACGTGGTGGTGCGCCAGCTGCGGGTGCCGCGTACCGTCCTCGGCCTCCTGGTGGGCGCGGCCCTCGGCATGGCCGGCGCCGCGATGCAGGCGCTGACCCGCAACCCGCTGGCCGACCCGGGCCTGCTCGGCGTCAACGCCGGCGCCGCCGCGGCCGTGGTCAGCGCCATCAGCTTCTTCGGGGTCGGCTCCACCACCGGATACGTCTGGTTCGCGCTCGCCGGCGCGGCCGTCACCGGCACCCTGGTCTACCTCGTCGGCGGCAGCCGCTCCGCCACCCCCGTCCGGCTGGCGCTGGCCGGCACCGCGATGACCGCGCTGCTCCAGGGCTTCACCAACGCCGTCCAGCTGACCGACAAGGCCGCCCTGGACCGGATGCGGTTCTGGCAGGTCGGCTCGCTCGCCTCGGCCAGCATGGGCACGGTCCGGGCGGTGGCGCCCTTCATCGCCGCCGGCGCCGTCCTCGCCCTGGTCACGGCCCGCCCGCTCAACGCCATCGCGCTGGGCGACGACACCGCCCGGGGCCTGGGCGCGAAGCTCACCCGCACCCGGGTGCTGACGATGGCCGCCATCACCCTGCTGTGCGGCGGCGCCACCGCCGCCTGCGGGCCGATCGTCTTCGTCGGCCTGATGGTGCCGCACATGGTGCGCGGGATCACCGGCCCCGACATGCGCTGGACCCTCCCGTACGCGGCCGTGCTGTCGCCGGTGCTGCTGCTCGGCGCGGACGTCGTCGGCCGGGTCGTCACCCGGCCCGCCGAGCTGCAGGCCGGCATCGTCACCGCCGTCATCGGTGGGCCCGTCTTCATCGCCATGGTCCGCCGGCGCCGGATGGCCGAGCTGTGAGCCGGCCGGAGAGCACGCGCGGCACGCGCGTACCGGGCACGGCCGGCACGGTCGTCGCGGCCCCGGCCCGGCGCCGTCCGGCGGTGCTGCGGGCGGGCGGCTGGGCGCTGGCCGTGGAGCGGCGCGCGCTGCTCGTCGGAGTCCTGCTGCTGGTCGTGGCGCTGGCCGTCTCCGTCGTCCTGATCGGCACCGGCGACTACCACATCGCCCCGGTGGACGTGCTGCGTTCGCTGGTCGGACGCGGCGACCCCGGGCAGGACTTCATCGTCCGGCAGCTGCGGCTGCCGCGGGTGATCGTCGCCCTCCTCGTCGGCGCCAGCCTCGGCATGTCGGGCGCCGCGTTCCAGACCGTCACCCGCAACCCGCTGGGCAGCCCCGACGTCGTCGGCTTCGGACAGGGCTCCGCGGTCGGCGCGCTCATCGTGATCGTGCTGCTCAAGGGCAGCTCCTACGAGGTCGCGCTCGGCGCGGTGGCCGGCGGCCTGATCACCGGTCTGGCCGTGTACCTGCTGGCCTGGAAGCGCGGGGTGAACGGCTACCGGCTGGTGCTGATCGGCATCGGCGGCTCGGCGGTGCTCACCGCCGTCAACAGCTACCTCCTGGTCAAGGCCGACTTCGTGGACGCCGCCCGGGCCGAGGTGTGGATCGCCGGCTCGCTCGACGGCCGCGAGTGGTCCCAGGTGTGGCCGCTGGTCGTCGCCTGTGCGGTGCTCATGCCGCTGCTGCTGACGCAGGGCCGGGCGCTGCGGATCACCGAGATGGGCGATGACACCGCCCGCGCGCTCGGCGTACGGACCGAACGGACCCGGCTGGTCGTCGTCCTGGCGTCGGTGCTGCTCACCGCCTCGGCGACGGCCGCCGCCGGCCCCATCGCCTTCATCGCGCTCACCGCGCCCCAGCTCGCCCGGCGGCTGACCCGCTCACCCGGCGTCTCGCTGCTGCCCTCCGCGCTCATGGGCGCGGTGCTGCTGGTGGCCGCGGACTGGGCCGCCCAGCGCGCCTTCGGCTCCGGCCAGGTGCCCGTCGGGGTGCCCACGGCGGTCCTGGGCGGCGGCTACCTGCTGTGGCTGCTGGTCAGCGAGCGGCGGGCGGGACGGGTATGAGCGCGCGAAGCCGGGGGAGTCAGGGCAACCGGGGCAGCCGGGGCAACCAGGGAGGCTGGGCCGGACGGCGCCAGCAGGTCGGTCGAGGAGAGGGAACGTCCGCATGATCCGCCAGAGCGACAGGTCGACACAGCGGGTGGGCGCACAGCCGGTGCCGAGCACCGGGAGCCGGCTGCTCGCCGAGCAGGTCACCCTCGCCTACGACCAGCGGGTGGTGGCCGAGAACCTGTCGGTGGCCATCCCCGACCGTTCCTTCACCGTCATCGTCGGACCCAACGCGTGCGGCAAGTCGACACTGCTGCGCGCCCTCGCCCGGCTGCTGAGGCCTGCCGAGGGCCGGGTCCTGCTCGACGGCCGCGCCATCGGCTCGCAGCCGGCCAAGAACGTGGCCAGGACGCTCGGCCTGCTCCCGCAGAGCTCCGTGGCGCCGGACGGCATCACCGTCTCCGGGCTGGTGGCCCGTGGCCGCTACCCCCACCAGGGGCTGCTGCGCCAGTGGTCGCCCGACGACGAGCGGATCGTCCAGGAGTCGATGGCGGCCACCGGAGTGGCCGAACTGGCGGACCGACATGTCGACGAACTCTCCGGCGGCCAGCGGCAGCGGGTGTGGATAGCCATGGCGCTGGCCCAGCAGACCCCGCTGCTCCTCCTCGACGAGCCCACCACCTACCTGGACATCCAGCACCAGATCGACGTACTCGACCTGTGCGCGGACCTGCACGAGCAGCACGGGCGCACCCTGGTGGCGGTGCTGCACGACCTCAACCAGGCCGCGCGGTACGCCAGCCACATCATCGCCATGCGCGACGGCCGGGTCGCCGCCGAGGGCCGGCCTGCTGACGTCATCACGGCCGAGCTGGTCGAGGAGGTCTTCCGGGTGCGCTGCCGTGTCGTCGAGGACCCGGAGACCGGTACGCCGCTGGTGGTGCCCGCCGCCCGCCGCCGCCCCGGGGCGGGCACCGCCACCCCGGACGGCACTCCGGCTGCGGCAGCTCCGGCTGCGGCAGTCCCGGCTACAGCAGCGAGCGCAGCCGCAGCACGTCCCGAAGGCCCGCCTGCACCCTGACCCGGCCCGAGCCCCACGCCTTCGCGAAGTCCAGCCGGCCGGCGACCAGGTCCACCAGGTCGTCGCCGGTCATCTCCAGCCGGATCTGCGCCCGGTCGGCGGGGACGCCGGGCACCGCCGCCACGTCGTGGATGCCGCCCCGGGCCAGCCGGCCGGTGAAGGTGGTGTCCAGGTCGGTGATGCGGCAGCTGAGCGAGCGGTCCAACTGGACGGCCTGCCGGACCCCCTCCTGCGCCGTGGCCAGGTTCGCCGACAGGACGTCGAGCGCGGCGCGGCACTCCTCAAGCGTGGCCATCGGCTGGATCTCTCCCGGTCCTCGTCCCGGTCGGGCGGTACGTCCGGATGACGGTACCGCAGGGGCCCGTCAGCGGGGCGCGACCTCATGAGGCGGTAGCGTCGTGAGCGCATGCGTCAGCGTGCGTTGCGAGCGTCGACGGCGAGGCGAGGAGTGAGAGCGATGAGGGACGCGTTGCGGACCTGTCTGCAGATCGCGGGCGGCCTGACCGAGGCCACCCGGCGCCGTGCCACCGAGGCGGCCAAGGAGCTGTGCGACCAGGCCGGTGTCGACCCGGAGGCCCTGAAGCGGGACGTCCGGGAGCGGATCGAGGCGGTCGTCCCGGCCGAGGTGCAGACGCTGGCCGACGAACTGCTGGCCGCGGGACGGGCCAACCGCGACCTGCTGCTCGGTATCGCCAAGGAGGAAGTCGACAAGGCGATGGACCGGGTCTCCCGGCTCGCCGACGACATCACCAAGGTGGGCGTGGTCCTGGAGACGCTGGAGCGGCGCATCAGGAACCTGGAGGGCACCGAGGGCACCGAGGGCACCAAGGACGCCGAGGACGCCGAGGACATCGGGAAGGGGACGGGGACGGCCCGGCCGCACGCCGGCGAGTCCGGCCCGGCGGGACGGGGCGGTGCGCCCCGGCCGCCCCACCGGCCCGCGGCGGCCCCTCACCGGCCCGGCCGCGCCCGACCGGGTGCCGCGACGCCGCCTCCGCGCCCGGCGCGGCGGCCGGCGCCGCCCGTGCAGCACGTCCCCCTTGAGGACGAGCCGCCCACCGGAGCCTCCTCGGTGGCCAACCCGCGCCGCGTGTCGGCCGAGGGCGCGCCGGACGTGCCGCACGGGACGGGCACGGCGAAGAAGACCGCCGCGAAGAAGACCGCCGCGAAGAAGACGGCGGCGAAGAAGACGGCGGCGAAGGAGACGGCGGCGGCGAAGAAGGCTCCGGCGAAGAAGACCGCCCCCGCACGGCCCTCCGGAGCGGCGGACACCGGGTCAGCCGCCAAGAAGACCGCGCAGAAGAAGACCGCGGCGAAGAAGACGACGGCGGCCAAGAAGACCACCGCCAAGACGACGACGGCCAAGAGGACGGCGAGCGCGGCCGGGACGGCGGCTCAGGCGGGTGCCGAAGCCCCGACGGAGGCCGCGGGTCCGGACGCCGCCGCCGTGAAGAAGGCCGCAGCGGCGAAGAAGAGCACCGCCGCGAGGACGACGGGCGCCGCGAAGAAGGCCGCGACGGCCTCGGCCTCGGGTACCTCCGCCGGCCCGACCGCCGGGAGGGCGCCCGCGAAGAGCGCGGCGGCCAAGAAGCCCGCGGGGGCGGTGAAGAAGACGGCGAAGAGGGCGGCCGCTTCCACGGGTACCTCCCGTGCGGCCGGCGGCGCCGGGAGAACCGCTCCGGGCGGGGCCGCCGCCGACCGGCCCGCCGACCGCCCGGACGACGACGCCTGACACCGCCGTGCGACACCGGCGCGTGACTCCGGTGACGGCGCCGGGCGGGCCGCCGGCGGAGCCCGCCCGTGGACGAACGAGACTGAGCGAGAGCGATGAGTGAGACCTACGACCTGCCCGGGGTGACCCCGGCGCCGGCGCCCGATCCGGCCTCGGTGCCGGAGCCTGTCTCCGGAGCCGGGGCGGAGGAAGCCGGGGCGGTGCCCGAGCAGCGCCCCGAACCCCTTGGGGTGACGGTCGAGCCGACGGGGAATGCTGACGTCGACGCGGCCGTTGAGCGGCTGGGGGATGCCGACGAACTGCCGACCGCCGCGCACATCGAGGTCTACGAGGACGTGCACGCGGGGCTGCGGCAGGCACTCGCGGCACTTGACGAGAACAGGGGCTGAACCACACGTGGCACGACGCCGACTCGACGCCGAGCTGGTGCGCCGGAGTCTTGCGCGCTCCCGGGAGCACGCGAGCCAGTTGATCGCCGCCGGGCGGGTGACCGTGGGCGGCGCCACCGCGACCAAGCCGGCCACCCAGGTGGAGACCAGCGCCGCGCTGGTCGTCGCCGAGGACCTGGACGCACCCGAGTACGTATCGCGCGGCGGGCACAAGCTCGCCGGCGCGCTGGAGGCCTTCGTACCGCGCGGCCTGGCCGTGGCGGGCCGTCGGGCGCTGGACGCCGGCGCGTCCACCGGCGGCTTCACCGACGTGCTGCTGCGCGCCGGCGTCGCCGAGGTGGTGGCCGTCGACGTCGGCTACGGTCAGCTCGCCTGGTCCCTGCAGAGCGACCCGCGGGTCGTCGTCAAGGACCGCACCAACGTTCGGGAGCTCACCCCGGAGGCGATCGGCGGGCGGCGGGTCGACGTCGTGGTGGGCGACCTGTCGTTCATCCCGCTCGGGCTGGTGCTGCCCGCCCTGGTGGGGTGCGCGGAGCCCGACGCCGACCTGGTGCTGATGGTCAAGCCGCAGTTCGAGGTGGGCCGGGAGCGACTGGGCAGTGGCGGCGTGGTGCGCAGCACCCAGCTGCGCGCGGAGAGCGTCAAGAAGGTGGCCGGTCAGGCCGCCGAGCTGGGCCTGGGCGTCCTCGGGGTGACGGCGAGTCCGCTGCCCGGGCCGTCCGGGAACGTGGAGTACTTCCTCTGGATGCGGTCCGGCGCCCCCGCGCTCGACCCGGCGGAGGCCGACCGTGCCGTGGCGGAGGGGCCGAGGTGAACGTGGTGCCGGTGCAGAGCCAGGCGCAGGAGGAGTCGGGTGCCGCGCGCACCGTCTTCCTGCTCACCCACACCGGACGGGAGTCCGCCGTCCGCAGCGCGGAGCGGGTGGTCAACGGTCTGATGCGGTGCGGCATCGGTGTGCGGCTGCTGGAGGACGAGGCCGCGGACCTGGCGCTGCCGCCGGCGGTCGAGCTGGTCGCTGAGATCGGCCCCGGGTCCGTGCAGGGCTGCGAGCTGATCATCGTCCTGGGCGGCGACGGGACGCTGCTGCGGGGCGCGGAGTTCGCCCGCGCCTCCGGGGTGCCCATGCTCGGCGTCAACCTCGGGCGGGTCGGCTTCCTCGCCGAGGCCGAGCGGGACGACCTGGACAAGGTCGTGGACCGGGTCGTCACCAAGGAGTACGAGGTCGAGGAGCGGATGACCCTCGACGTGCTGGTGCGCAACGAGGGCCACATCGTGCACACCGACTGGGCGCTGAACGAGGCGTCGGTGGAGAAGGCGTCACGGGAGCGGGTGCTGGAGGTCGTCACCGAGGTCGACGGGCGGCCGGTGTCCGGGTTCGGCGGCGACGGGGTGGTGTGCGCGACCCCGACCGGGTCGACCGCGTACGCCTTCTCCGCCGGCGGCCCGGTGGTCTGGCCCGAGGTCGAGGCGCTGCTGATGGTGCCGATCAGCGCCCACGCCCTCTTCGCCAAGCCCCTGGTGACCTCGCCCCGGTCGGTGCTCGCCGTCGAGGTGCACCCGCAGTCGCAGCACGGGGTGCTGTGGTGCGACGGCCGCCGGATGGTCGAGCTGGCGCCGGGCGCCCGGGTGGAGGTGCGGCGCGGGGCGGTGCCGGTACGGCTGGCGCGGCTGCACCACGCCTCCTTCACGGACCGGCTGGTCGCGAAGTTCGCGCTGCCGGTGGCGGGGTGGCGCGGGGCCGCCCGATAGCGGCTCGGGCGGGCACGCTCCGCCCTCCCGGCCGGTTGCCGGACCTCGCGAATCACTACGGCGTGTCGCGCCCCTTCGCGGGTACCCCTGTGCGTACGGTCAGCCGGCCGGGGGAGTGGCGGAGGGCTCGCTCGCGCGCCCGCCGCGGGGAGGCCGGCAGGCAGGCGGGGACGCCCCGCGGGCCGGCGGCCGCGCGGGCCGCGGGGTGCCGGAACGGGGCGGGCGTCGCGCGGGGTGCCGTGAACCTCGTATGGTCGTATCCGTGTTGGAGGAAATGCGCATCCGCTCGCTCGGAGTCATCGAGGACGCCGTGGTGGAACTGTCCCCCGGCTTCACCGCGGTGACGGGTGAGACCGGTGCCGGCAAGACCATGGTCGTCACCAGCCTCGGCCTGCTCCTGGGCGGCCGGGCCGACCCCGCCCTGGTGCGGATCGGCGCCAAGCAGGCCGTGGTCGAGGGGCGCGTCGCCCTCGGCCCGGGCGCCCGCGCGGCCGTCCGCGCCGAGGAGGCCGGGGCCGAGCTGGACGACGGCGCGCTGCTCATCAGCCGTACCGTCTCCGCCGAGGGCCGCTCCCGCGCCCATGTCGGCGGCCGCGGCGTGCCCGTCGGGCTGCTCGGTGAGCTGGCCGACGACCTCGTGGCCGTGCACGGCCAGACGGACCAGCAGGGACTGCTGCGGCCCGCCCGGCAGCGCGAGGCGCTGGACCGCTACGCCGGCGACGCCGTCGACGTGCCGCTGGCGAGGTACGCCGCCTCGTACCGCCGGCTGCGGGAGGTCGCACGGGAGTACGAGGAGCTGACCACCCGCGCCCGCGAGCGCGCCCAGGAGGCCGACCTGCTGCGGTTCGGCGTCGAGGAGATCGCGGCAGCCGAACCGCTGCCGGGCGAGGACGCCGAACTGGCGGCCGAGGCGGAGCGCCTGGGGCACGCCGAGGCGCTCGCCTCCGCCGCCACCGCCGCCCACGCCGCGCTGGCCGGCAACCCCGAGGACCCCGAGGGCGTGGACGCCGGCACCGTCGTGGCCGCCGCCCAGCGCGCCCTCGACGCGGTCAGCCGCCATGACCCGGTGCTCCGCGACCTCGCCGCCCGGCTCGGCGAGATCGGCATCCTCGTCGGCGACGCGGCCGGCGACCTCGCCGGGTACGCCGCCGACCTGGACGCCGACCCGCTGCGGCTGGCCGCGGTGGAGGAACGGCGCGCCGTCCTCGCCCACCTGGTCCGCAAGTACGGCGCCGAGCCCGGCGCGGAGCTGCGGGGCACCGACGCCGTCCTGGAGTGGGCCCGGCGCGGCGCCGCCCGCCTCGCCGAGCTGGAAGGCGACGACGACCGCGTCGCCGGCCTCGCCGCCGAGCACGACGCGCTGCGCACCGAGCTGTCCGGCCTCGGCCAGGCCCTCAGCGACGCCCGGACGGAGGCCGCCGAGCGGTTCGCCGCCGCCGTCACCGCCGAGCTGGCCGAGCTGGCCATGCCGCACGCCCGGGTGACCGTGGCGATCCGGCAGACCGAGGCCGCGGACGCCGAGGCGGGCATCGACATCGGCGGCCGCGCCGTCGCCTACGGCCCCACCGGCGCCGACGAGGTCGAGCTCCAGCTGGCCCCGCACCCCGGCGCGCAGCCCCGGCCCATCGCCAAGGGCGCCTCCGGCGGTGAGCTGTCGCGGGTGATGCTCGCCGTCGAGGTGGTGTTCGCGGGCACCGCGCCGGTGCCGACCTACCTCTTCGACGAGGTCGACGCCGGCGTCGGAGGCAAGGCCGCGGTCGAGGTGGGGCGGCGGCTGGCCCGGCTGGCCAGGACCGCGCAGGTCGTCGTGGTCACCCATCTGCCGCAGGTCGCCGCGTTCGCCGACCGGCAGCTGCTGGTGGAGAAGACCAACGACGGGTCGGTGACCCGCAGCGGGGTGTCCGTGCTGGAGGGGGAGGACCGGGTACGCGAGCTGTCCAGGATGCTCGCCGGCCTGGAGGATTCCGAACTCGGCCGCGCCCACGCCGAGGAACTGCTCGCGGCCGCCAAGGCCGCGCGCTGAGGACGCTCCGGCCGCGTCTCCGCCGCGGTCGGGGCAGCCCGCTCCGGACGGCGCGGGCGCGGCACGCGGGCCGACCAGGGAGGCCGGAGAAGTGAGCAGAAGCGGGCACGTGTCGGTGGGGGCCGCGGCCGCCGCCGCGACCAGGGCCGCCTACGTCCAGTTGCGCCGCCGGCCCCCGGTGGAGCCGAGGTTGTGGCAGCGCACCAACTACGCCGGCCGGGGGGTCGAGCTCTACGGCGGTCTGGCCGCCGCCGCGGGTGCCGCCACCGCGATGGCCGCCGCCCGCGGGGTGAGCGGCAGGGTCCGGCTCGCCGCCGTGGGCGCGGTGCTCGCGGCCGCTGTCTGCGGCGCCTACGACGACCAGAAGGGCTCACCCCGCGAGCGGGGCTTCGCCGCCCACCTGCGGGCGCTGCGCGACCGCCGGCTGACCTCGGGCGGCGTCAAACTGCTGGGCATCGGTGCGGCCGCCGCGGCCGCGGGTGCCGCCCTCAAGGCCCGCCCGCTGGACCGGGCGCTGGCCGGCGTGGTCATCGCCGGCACGGCCCACGCGGTGAACCTGCTGGACGTGGTGCCGGGCCGGGCCGCCAAGGCGGTCATCACCGCCGGGCTGCCCGGCCTGCTGCGGCGCGGCCCCGGAGCGGTGCTCGCCTCCGCGCCGGTGGGCGCCGCAGCGGCCGTGCTCGGCGACGACCTGGACGAGCGGACCATGCTCGGCGACGCCGGCGCGCACGCCCTGGGCGCCGCCCTCGGCGCGGCCCTCGCCCTGGCCGACCGGCGGCCCGCGCTGCTGCTGCACGCCGCCACCGTCGTCGCCTTCGCCGTGGCAGGCGACCGGGTCGGCCGGCGAAGCCTGTGGAACGCCCGCGGGTTGCGGCACTTCGACACCTGGGGACGCAGATATCACCCGTACGGGTGATCGGCCCCTGGGGGAGCGGGTCCGATGCCGTACGAAGCGGTCGGGGCGGGGCCGGGGACTGGCATCCTGGGACGGACGCCGCGCCGGCGAACGTTCCCGCCCGCGCGGACGTCGCGTGGACCGCGCGGCTCCCGCCGCACCTCGCCTCAGCCCTGAGCCCGCAAGCCCAGAGCCGTAAGCGCCCGAGCCGTAAACCCCCCATCCCCGATCCTCCCAGCCGCAAGCCCCCGAGCCCTCAAGCCCCGCGAAGACGAAGCCGTACCCGGGACCCCGCCCTTGGCCCACCGTCGGAATCCCGGCCGGGCGCGGCGTCCCCGGGCCGGCCGCTGACCGCCGCCCAGTCAGGAGCCCCAGCCGCGTGAGCAGCACCGACCTCTCCGCCCCGGGACAGCTGCACGCCGTGCACGTGCTCGGCACGGTGGCGGGGGCGCACGTCAGCTCCCTGGTCGGCGGGCTGGTGGCACGCGGGGTGGACGTCACCGTGTGCGGCCCGGCCACCGCCGAGGCCGACTACGGCTTCGGTGCCACCGGCGCCCGCTACACCCGCGTCGACCTCGGGCGCGCCCTCACCGCCGACGCGCCCGCCGTGGCGGCCCTGCGCACCGCCGCCGTCGGCGCCGGGGTGGTCCACGCGCACGGGCTGCGCGCGGGGCTGCTGGCCGCCCTGGCCCTCGGCGGCCGCCGCACCCCGCTGGTGCTCACCTGGCACGGCGCGCGGCCGCCGGCCGACGGCCGTGCCGCCCTGCTGGCCCGCTGGCTGGAGCGCCGCGCGGCCCGTTCGGCCACCACCGTGCTCGCCACCACCTCCGACCTGGTCGACCGGGCACGCCGGCACGGTGCCCGCGACGTGCGGCTGGCCCCCGCCGGGGTGCCCAGGCCGGCGGCCCGGCCGCCCCGGCCGCCGGCCGACGGCGAGCGCCACCGGCAGCGGGTGCGCTCGGAGTTCGGCGCCGTCGACCGGCCGCTGCTGCTCGCGGTCGGCCGGCTGGAGCCGGACGCCGGGTACGAGACGCTGCTGGCCGCCGCCGGACTGTGGGCCGGCGATGCCCTGCAGCCGCTGCTGGTGGTGGCCGGGGACGGCCCGCGGGCCGAGGACCTGAGGCAGCGGGCAGCCGAGGGCAAGCTGCCCGTGCGGTTCCTCGGCGCCCGTGACGACGTGCCCGAGCTGCTGGCCGCCGCCGACCTCGTGGTGCTGCCCAGCCGCTGGGAGGCCCGCGCGCTGATCGCCCAGGAGGCGCTGTACGCGGGCGTGCCCCTGGTGGCCAGCGCGGTCGGGGGCACCCCCGAACTGGTCGGCGACGCCGCCGTCCTGGTCCCCTACGGGGACGCCGGGGCGCTGGCGGCGGCGGTGTCGGAACTGCTCGCCGACCCCGAGCGGCGCACCGCGCTGTCCGTGGCGGGCCGCGCCCAGGCCGCGACCTGGCCCACCGAGGACGACACGGTGGCCCAGGTGCTCAGCGTCTACGACGAACTGACCCGGGCCTGACGCCGTCCGCCGCGGGCACGCGCCCAGGTCGGGCACGCGCCCGCGGGCGGAGCGGTGGCGGCTGCCGGTGGAGGCACTAGCGGATGGCGCCGGCCGCGGTCAGGCGCAGGGCGGTGTCGATGAGCGGGACGTGGCTGAACGCCTGGGGGAAGTTGCCGACCTGGCGTTGGAGGCGGGGGTCCCATTCCTCGGCGAGGAGGCCGAGGTCGTTGCGCAGGGCCAGCAGCTTCTCGAACAGCTGTCGGGCTTCGTCGACGCGGCCGATCATGGCGAGGTCGTCGGCCATCCAGAAGGAGCAGGCGAGGAAGGCGCCCTCGTCGCCGGGGAGGCCGTCGACGTTCTCCTCGGGGTTGTCCGCGGCGGTGTGGGTGGGGTAGCGCAGGATGAAGCCGTCGGAGGTGGACAGCTCGCGCTGGATGGCCTCGATGGTGCCGATGACGCGCTTGTCGTCCGGGGGGAGGAAGCCCATCTGGGGGATGAGCAGCAGGGAGGCGTCCAGTTCCTGGGAGCCGTAGGACTGGGTGAAGGTGTTGCGTTCCTTGTCGTAGCCCTTCTCGCACACGTCGGCGTGGATGTCGTCGCGCAGGTCGCGCAGCTCTTCGAGGGGGCCTTCGATCTCGCCGGACTCGATGAGCTTGACGGTGCGGTCGACGGCGACCCAGGCCATGACCTTGGAGTGGGTGAAGTGCCGGCGCGGCCCGCGGACCTCCCAGATGCCCTCGTCGGGCTCGGTCCAGTGCTTGGCCAGGTAGTCGATCAGCTTCAGCTGGAGGACGCTGGCGTAGTCGTTGCGGGCCATACCGGTCATGTGGCCCAGGTGCAGGGCCTCGATGACCTCGCCGTAGACGTCGAGCTGGAGCTGGTGGGCGGCGCCGTTGCCGATGCGGACGGGGCGGGAGCCCTCGTAGCCGGGCAGCCAGTGCAGCTCGTTCTCGCCGAGCTCGCGCTCGCCGGCGATGCCGTACATGATCTGGAGGTTCTCCGGGTCGCCGGCCACCGCGCGCAGCAGCCACTCGCGCCAGGCGCGGGCTTCTTCGCGGTATCCGGTGCGCAGCAGCGAGGAGAGGGTGATCGCGGCGTCGCGCAGCCAGGTGAAGCGGTAGTCCCAGTTGCGGACGCCGCCGATGTCCTCGGGCAGTGAGGTGGTGGGGGCGGCGACGATGCCGCCGGTGGGCCCGTAGGTGAGGGCCTTCAGGGTGATCAGGGAGCGGATGACGGCCTCGTGGTAGGGGCCGCTGTAGGTGCACTGGGCGACCCACTCGCGCCAGAACGCCTCCGTGTTGCGCAGCGCCGCCATGGGGTCGGGCAGCGCGGGCTGCGGCTTGTGGGAGGGCTCCCAGCTGATGGTGAAGCAGGCCCGTTCGCCGGCGGCGACGGTGAAGTCGCTGTAGGTGGTGAGGTCCTCGCCGTAGGTGTCGACATCGGTGTCGAGCCACACCGAGTCGGGGCCGGCCACGGCGACGGTGCGGGCGCCGACCTGCTGGACCCAGGGGACGACCTGGCCGTAGGCGAAGCGCATCCGCAGGGAGGAGCGCATCCGCACCTGCCCGGAGAGGCCCTCCACTATCCGGATGACCTGCGGCGCGCCGTCGCGCGGCGGCATGAAGTCGGTCACCCGGACGGTGCCGGTGTCGGTGTCCCACTCGGACTCCAGGACCAGCGACTCGCCGCGGTAGTGGCGGCGGGTGGCGTCCGGTGTCCCGGCGCCCTCGGGAACGGCGGGGCCGATCCGCCAGAAGCCGTGCTGGTCGGTGCCCAGCAGTCCGGCGAAGACCGCCGGTGAGTCGAACCGGGGCAGGCAGAGCCAGTCCACGGTGCCGTCCCGGCAGACCAGCGCGGCTGTCTGCATGTCACCGATGAGTGCGTAGTCCTCGATACGCCCTGCCACGAGCTACTCCAGTCGAACACGGCGCCGCCCCCGAGGGGACGGTCTTCTTGCGGTCGGGGGACAGAAATCCTGCGGAAACCCGGTCTGGAACTGTCGGAAAAACTGGGCGAGCCGCGGTCCGACAAGAGGGCGGGGATGTGCCGTGCCGGTCGTCTCGCGCAAATGCGTCCGAGCAGAATACGTCCTCGGGCGGGCCGCTGCGTGCCTCTCGTCGATCTTCGCTCGGCCGAACGGGCGCACCCGAAGTCAAAGCCGTGGCAGGCGCCTTGGGGCACTCTCACGGACGGCGGTACGACCGTGTCGTACGGCACTCTCCGCACGTCTGTGCGAAAAAGCCCGCAGCAATTCCGTGCGTCCGCCGGCCGTGCCGCCGGTACGCGTTTCCAGCCTCGCATACGGCGCTGCCTACCCGCGGAAGCGCGCCCCACCGCCGTATTTCCACCCGATCGGCACTCGATCGGCACCCCTCCCGCCCGGACCCCTCACCGGTCCGGCACCCGGCCGCCGGCGATCGCCGCCCGGCCGCCGAGCGCCCCCTCAGGTCGGCGTGGCGACCTCGCGGCCGAGCCGCCCGCCGGTGCCACTGCCTGGTCGCTGATACCCTGGTAGCCCGTGGGCCGGTGGGCTGTGAACCACTGAACCGCCGCGACGGCGCTCCGACCGGAGCCGTCCCGACCCTCACATCGCGACCACGGGAGCCCCCTCTTGGCAAGTGCGCCGAAATCCACGACGACCAAGCACATCTTCGTCACCGGTGGTGTGGCGTCCTCGCTGGGCAAGGGCCTCACCGCCTCCAGCCTCGGTGCGCTGCTCAAAGCCCGCGGCCTCCGGGTGACCATGCAGAAGCTCGACCCGTACCTCAACGTGGACCCGGGCACCATGAACCCGTTCCAGCACGGTGAGGTCTTCGTCACGGACGACGGAGCCGAGACCGACCTGGACATCGGCCACTACGAGCGGTTCCTCGACGTGAACCTCGCGGGCTCCGCGAACGTCACCACCGGCCAGGTCTACTCCTCGGTGATCGCCAAGGAGCGCCGCGGCGAGTACCTGGGCGACACCGTGCAGGTCATCCCGCACATCACCAACGAGATCAAGTCGCGCATCCGGCGTATGGCCGGCGACGACGTGGACGTGGTGATCACCGAGGTCGGCGGCACCGTCGGCGACATCGAGTCGCTGCCGTTCCTGGAGTCGGTCCGCCAGGTCCGCCACGAGGTCGGCCGCGACAACGTCTTCGTCGTGCACATCTCGCTGCTGCCCTACATCGGCCCCTCCGGCGAGCTGAAGACCAAGCCGACCCAGCACTCGGTGGCCGCGCTGCGCAACATCGGCATCCAGCCCGACGCGATCGTGCTGCGCGCCGACCGCGAGGTGCCCACCGCGATCAAGCGCAAGATCTCGCTGATGTGCGACGTGGACGAGGACGCCGTGGTCGCCGCCATCGACGCCCCCTCCATCTACGACATCCCCAAGGTGCTGCACACCGAGGGCCTGGACGCCTACGTGGTGCGCCGCCTCGACCTGCCCTTCCGGGACGTGGACTGGAGCCAGTGGGACGACCTGCTCAAGCGCGTCCACGAGCCCGAGCACGAGGTGACCGTCGCCCTCGTCGGCAAGTACATCGACCTGCCCGACGCCTACCTGTCGGTGACCGAGGCGCTGCGGGCCGGCGGCTTCGCCAACAGCGCCCGCGTCCACATCAAGTGGGTCACCTCCGACGACTGCAGGACCCCGGCCGGCGCCGCCGCCCAGCTCGGCGGTGTCGACGCGGTGTGCGTGCCCGGCGGCTTCGGCGACCGCGGCGTGGACGGCAAGGTCGGCGCCATCACCTACGCCCGTGAACAGCGCATCCCGCTGCTGGGCCTGTGCCTGGGCCTCCAGTGCATCGTCATCGAGGCCGCCCGCAACCTCGCCGGCATCGCCGACGCCAACTCCACCGAGTTCGACCCGGCCACCGCCCACCCGGTGATCTCCACCATGGCCGAGCAGCTGGACATCGTCGACGGCAAGGGCGACCTCGGCGGCACCATGCGCCTGGGCACCTACCCGGCCAAGCTCGCCGAGGGCTCCATCGTCCGCGAGGTCTACGGCGACCAGCCCTACGTCGAGGAGCGCCACCGGCACCGCTACGAGGTGAACAACGCCTACCGGGCGGAGCTGGAGAAGAAGGCCGGCATCGTCTTCTCGGGCACGTCCCCGGACAGCAAGCTGGTCGAGTACGTGGAGTACCCGCGTGACGTCCACCCCTATCTGGTGGCCACGCAGGCCCACCCCGAGCTGAAGTCCCGGCCCACCCGGCCGCACCCGCTCTTCGCCGGGCTGGTCAAGGCCGCCGTCGCGGCCAAGACGGCCGGCCGGTAGCAGCCGCACGGCGATCCGCGGGCCCGTGTGCGCATGGGCCCGCGGGCACACCCACCCGGACACGGACCCCGGAAGGCGCAGCATGCTCAAGGACTCCCCCGAGGAGTGGCGGATCACCGCCAGCACCACCCCGTTCACCGGCAACAAGACCGGCGTGCGGACCGACACGGTGGTGATGCCGGACGGCTCCACCGTCACCCGCGACTACCAGGTCCACCCCGGCTCGGTGGCCGTCCTCGCCTTGGACGACGACGGGAAGGTGCTGGTGCTCAAGCAGTACCGCCACCCCGCCCGGCAGAAGCTGTGGGAGATCCCGGCCGGACTGCTCGACGTGCCCGGAGAGAACCCGCTGCACGCCGCCCAGCGCGAGCTGTACGAGGAGGCCTACGCCAAGGCCGACGACTGGCGGGTGCTCGCCGACGTCTACACCTCGCCCGGCGGTTCCGACGAGGCGGTGCGGATCTTCCTTGCCCGGGGCGTCTCCGAGGCCGAGGGCGAGCGGTTCGAGGTCGCCGAGGAGGAGGCCGACCTGGAGTACGCCCGGGTGCCGCTGGCCGACCTGGTGCGCGGGGTCCTCGCGGGTGAGCTGCACAACAGCTGCCTGGTCGTCGGCGTGCTGGCGCTGAACGCGGCGCTGACCGGCGACGGCGTGGACGCGCTGCGCCCGGCCGACGCGCCCTGGCCGGCCCGCCCCTTCACCGCCTGAGGGTCGTGACCGGCGGGTCCGTCCCTATGCGGGCATACGGGCTTACGGGCCCGCCCCTGCCTCTGCGCGGCGTCGGAGGCGGTCGGGCACCTGGGGAGCCGGGCCCGCGCGGTCGCGGTCCCTGGCACCCGGACACCGTCCGGGTGCCAGGGGACGTCACTCGGCGGCCGGACTCCGTGGTCGCCCGGACGCCCGGGCGGGACGGGGCACCAAGGTCGCGAGGCGTGGTCGGCGTCCTTGGGTCGCGGGTCGCGCTCTGTAGGTCGCTCGATGTGGGTGGGGTCCCTTGGAGGGCTGAGGTCGAGCCCCGTCGGCGGCGGTGCGATGATCCGATGGGGTGATTGTCGGTCGCGTTGACGGTGTCAGCTGCGGGAGCGCGGCGCCCCCCGTGAACTAGGCTCGACGCGCCCCCTTCCCAGGGCACCCCTCGACCTCCCGGGAGCGCGCCCGTGACGGACCAGGCCCTCGACCCCCGGCGGACCCCCCAGGGCGCTGGACCGGCGGGGACGCCTGCGCCCGGGGTGAAGCCCGCATCGCTGCGAAGGGCGAAGCAGGCCGCCGACGCCCCGGCGCCAGGACGCGCGCCCATGCCCCGGCGGGACCCCCTTCCGCGCCACCTGTGCCGTCCGCGCCGGCCGCGCCACCCTCCATGCCTTCCGCGCCGTCCGCCCGGGCGGCGCGGGGCGGCGCGTCGTCCAAGGCCGTCCCGCCGCCACCGCGCGAGGCCCCGGCCGTACCCGCCCCCATCGTCCCCGTGCCGGCCCCGGCCGCGCCGCAGCCGCCCCGTACCCGCCGTACGCCCCCGAGGCGGGCGCGCCGCCGGTCGCCGTGCGGAGCCTGCCCGAGGTGCCCGCCCACTTCGCCGGCCGCACCCGCGAACGGGCCGAGCTGCGCGCCGAGATCCGCCGTCCCGGCCTCTCCGCCGTCAGAGGCGGCCGGGCCGCGGCGCGGGTGCGGGTCCTGCTGGTGGCCGGGCGCCCCGGCACCGGCCGCACCGCGCTCGCCGTCCGCCTCGCCCACGACGTGGCCGGCGACTACCCCGACGGCCGGTTCTTCGTCCGCCTCACCGACGACGCGGGCCGTCCGGTGCCGCCTGCCCGCACCGCCGCCGCGCTGCTGCGGGCGCTGGGCGTCCTGGACGCGGGAGCCGACCCGGCCGGGCGCTGGCGGGCCGAGGCCGCGCGGCGCAGGCTGCTGCTCGTCCTCGACGACGTCCCGCACGCCGACCAGCTCGACGGGCTGCTGCCCGACGCCCCCGGCTGCCTCGTCGTCGCGACCGCCGCGGGGCCGCTGTCCGGCGTGCCCGACGTCCGGCCGTGCGTCATCGGCGGCCTCGACGCCGCCGCCGCGCTGGAGGTGCTTGTCGGCCGGATCGGCGACACCCGCGTCACCAACGACCCGCGGGCCGCCGAGGCCCTCGTCCACGAGCTGTCCTGCCACCCGGCGGCCCTGCGGATGGCCGCCGCCTGGCTCGCCGCCCGGCCCCGCACCTCGCTGGCCGACGCCGTCGCCCGGCTGCGCGCCGCCTCCGACACGCCGTTCACCCGGCGGACCGCGGCCGAGGAGCCCGGCTCCGTCCTGGAGCCCATCCCGGAGACCAGCCCGGAGCCGACCGCGGAGAGCCGCCGCCCGGCCGCTCCCGGTGTCCTCGTCCGGGCCTTCCGCACCGTCCACGCGGACCTTCCCGCCCCTTCGGCCCGGCTGCTGCGCGCCCTCGTCCTGGCCCCGGCCGGCAGTATCGACGCGCACATCGCCTCCGCGCTGGCCGGCTGCCCGCCGGAGACCGCCGCGCGGGCCCTGGACGCCCTGGAGGACGCCGCCCTCCTCGCCCCCGGGTCCGGCGCCGGCCTGTACCGGCTGCCGGAGTGCCTGGTGCCCATGCTCGACGCCCTGCTGTACACCTCCGAGCGCCCCCAGGACATCAGGCTCGCCAGGGCGCGGATGCTGGAGCGGACCGTCCGGCTGCTGGAGGCGGCCAGGCCGGCGCTCACCGGTGCGCCCGCCGACACGGCGCCGGCCGGCGGTATCCGTTTCGCCTCGGCCGCGGCCGCGGGCCAGTGGCTGCGCGCGCGGCGCCCCGCGCTGGTGGCCGCCGCCCGGACCGCCGTGGACGACGGCGAGCTCGACACCCTCGCCCGCCGCCTGGTCGCCGCCCTGGTGCTGGCCCTGCGGGCCGACCCCGGCGCCGACCCGGGCGCCGTCGACCGCTACCTCCTGCACACCCTGGCGCTCACCGTCGCCGAGCGGCGCGGACTGGTACGCGAGAAGGCCGCCGCGCTGGTCCACCTCGCCGACCTCGACGCCGAGGCGGGCCGTACGGAGCAGGCCGCGGCCGGCTACCGCAAGGCCCTGGACGCGGCGCGGGCGGCCGACGACACCGAGGCCGAGGGCCGCGTCCTCGAAGCGCTCGGCGGCGCCCACCTGGAGCGCGGCGACCTGCCCCGCGCCTGTGACTGGTTCGGCCGGGCGCTGGCCCTGCGCCAGGCCCGCGGTGAGCTCCTGGACCAGGCCCGGCTGCACGCCAGGACCGGCGCCGTCCTCGTCCGCCTCGGCCGCTATCCCGAGGCGCTGCGCGCCTGGAGGGCCGCCGGGCCGCGCACCGGCGGCTCGGCGACCAGCCCTCCCAGGTGCGGGCGCTCGCGGAGGCCGCCAGGGTGCAGGAGTACGCCGGCCAGGGCGAGGACGCCCTGCGCACGTGCCGCGACGCCCTGCAATGGGCCCGCCAGGGGAGCGACCACGCGGTGGAGGCCGCGGTGCTGCTGCGCCTGGCCGACATCCTCGCCCGGCTCGGCGACACCGGCGGCGCCGACGTCCAGCGCACCGCCGCCCGCCGGCTGCTGGGCCCCGGCGAGCGCCCGGCCTTCTGACCGGCCGCCTCTCTGATCGTCAGTCCTGCGGCCGTCCGGGTCGGGGATCCTTCCGGCCGTCCGGGTCGGCCGCCCTTCCACCGTCCGAGCGGCCGGCCTCCGGCCGACGCCTGGAGCCTCGGTCCCCTGTCCTTCCGGCCTGCCCGTTCCTTCGGGCCGCCGCCGGGCCGCCCGGTGCTCCCCGCGCACAACCCCATGCGCGCGTCCAAGAGAATGCCAGCCTACGAAACTGCCAACGCAATCGCGTGAACCCACCACTTTGTAAGGCTGGACACCGGCTCTCCCTTCACTAAACTGGCTCAGGCCGCTGTCAATGCGGTCAGATCCGGCGTGTCGTGCCGTAGTGCGCCATGCCTGGACGAATCTCCCGGCAATCCCAGAGCGCAAGGACCGTGATCGACGTGAAGGTGGGCATCCCCCGCGAGGTCAAGAACAACGAGTTCCGCGTGGCCATCACCCCGGCCGGCGTGCACGAGCTCGTCCGAGGCGGCCACCGGGTCGTCGTCGAGCAGGGCGCCGGACTGGGCTCCTCCATCCCGGACGAGGAGTACGCGGCGGCCGGTGCGGCCGTCCTGCCCTCGGCCGACGAGGTCTGGGCGGAGGCCGACCTCCTGCTGAAGGTGAAGGAGCCGGTCGCCGAGGAGTACCACCGGCTGCGCAAGGACCAGGTCCTCTTCACGTACCTCCACCTGGCCGCGTCCCGCGAGTGCACCGACGCGCTGCTGGAGTCCGGTACGACCGCCATCGCGTACGAGACGGTCGAGACCCCCGGCCGCCGGCTGCCGCTGCTGGCCCCGATGTCCGAGGTGGCGGGCCGGCTCGCGCCGCAGGTCGGCGCCTACCACCTGATGCGCTCGGCCGGCGGCCGCGGCGTGCTGCCCGGCGGGGTCCCCGGCGTGCGGTCCGGGCAGGCCGTGGTGATCGGCGCCGGCGTCTCCGGCTGGCACGCCACCACCATCGCGCTCGGCCTCGGCTTCCACGTCACCCTGCTGGACAAGGACGTGGACAAACTGCGCGAGGCGGACAAGGTCTTCGGCAACCGCGTGCAGACCGTCGCCTCCAACGCGCTCGCCCTCGAGCAGGCGGTGCTCGACGCCGACCTGGTCGTCGGCGCGGTCCTCATCCCCGGCGCGAAGGCGCCGAAGCTGGTCACCAACGAGCTGGTGTCGCGCATGAAGTCGGGATCAGTACTTGTCGACATCGCGATCGACCAGGGCGGCTGCTTCGAGGACTCCCGCCCCACCACCCACACCGAGCCGACCTTCACGGTCCACGACTCCGTGTTCTACTGCGTGGCCAACATGCCCGGCGCGGTGCCGAACACCTCCACCTACGCGCTCACCAACGCCACCCTGCCCTACATCCTGGAGCTGGCCGGCCGTGGCTGGCGGGAGGCGCTGAGCCGCGACGCCGCCCTCGCGCTGGGCCTCAACACCCATGAGGGACAGGTGGTTTACGGTTCGGTGGCGGAGGCCCACGGCCTGGCCGCGGCCGACCTCCAGCAGCTGATCGGCTGACCTCCGGCGGCCCCGCCGCCAAGTACCCCCGCGCGGCGGGGCCTTGCGAGCCAAGGCCCCGCCGCGCGTGTGGTCGTGCCCTTGACAGGGAGGGTGTTCGGTTGCCGACACATCGTGCCGTCTCCGGCGGATTGTGTTGCTGCGGAGTACCGACACGCCATAGAGTCGCAAAACGTCGGCTGTAGTTACGCTGACCTGTCTAGAAGTTCCCTGGTCACCAAGGAGGTAAGACGACTTGTGAATGAGTCGACATTTGCTCCCGGGGGTGGTCAACCAGGAACGACCGTCGGTTCCGTCGCGGTCCGGACCTTCGAGTCACGCCGACCCGATCCGACCGCGGAGACGCGGTACGCCATGACGACCCCTTTCGACGACGACCAGGACGACCTGCAGGACGGCCAGTTCTACGACCCTGACGCCGAGTACGAGCCCGATCCCGAGTACGCCGCCACCCTCGCGCCCGACGCGGCGCGCCAGCGGCGGGAACGCGTCGGCCCCACCGGCCGGCCGCTGCCGTACTTCCCGATCCCCAACCCGCTCACCGACCACGGCCCGGCGAAGATCGTCGCGATGTGCAACCAGAAGGGCGGGGTCGGCAAGACCACCTCGACCATCAACCTGGGAGCCGCGCTGGCCGAGTACGGCCGCCGGGTGCTGCTCGTCGACTTCGACCCGCAGGGAGCCCTGTCCGTCGGCCTCGGGGTCAACCCGATGGAACTCGACATCACGGTCTACAACCTGCTGATGGAGCGCGGTCTGGCCGCCGACGAGGTGCTGCTGAAGACCGCCGTGCCCGGCATGGACCTGCTGCCGAGCAACATCGACCTGTCCGCCGCCGAGGTGCAGCTGGTCAGCGAGGTGGCCCGGGAGTCCGCGCTCCAGCGCGCCCTGAAGCCGCTGCTGTCCGACTACGACTACATCGTGATCGACTGCCAGCCCTCCCTCGGCCTGCTGACCGTCAACGCGCTCACCGCGGCCCACTCCGTGATCGTCCCGCTGGAGTGCGAGTTCTTCGCCCTGCGCGGGGTGGCGCTGCTCACCGAGACCATCGAGAAGGTCCGCGAGCGGCTCAACCCCGAACTCGTCCTGGACGGCATCCTCGCCACCATGTACGACTCGCGCACCGTGCACAGCCGCGAGGTGCTGGCCCGGGTGGTCGAGGCCTTCGACGACCACGTCTTCCACACCGTCATCGGGCGCACCGTCCGCTTCCCGGAGACCACCGTGGCCGGTGAGCCCATCACCACGTACGCGTCCAACTCCGTCGGTGCCGCCGCCTACCGCCAACTCGCCAGGGAGGTGCTCGCCCGGTGCCACGCCGAGTGAGTCTGCCCGGCGCCGACGAGCTCTTCCGGACCACGGGCGGCTCCGCCTTCCAGGCGCCCCCGCCGGTCCAGGACGGGATGCGGCGGCGGGCGGCCCGCGACGGCGACGCCGACCAGGAGGACGAGGTACGCCCGGAGCCCGCCGTGGCGGGCGCACCGGGCGCACCGGGCACGGTCGGCTTCGGTGAGGGCGGCCCGGCCGGCTCCGAGGAGCACACCGGCCGCGAAGCGGTCCCGCCGGCGCAGCGCCGGCCGATGGGCGGTGAACGGCCCGGCGCCGTCCAGCCCGCCCTGTCGCCGAGCCCGGTCGCCACCGCGACGGTCAGCGCCTCCGTGCCGCCGATCACCGCTGCTCCGCCCGTCTCCTCGGCGCCGCCCGCCGCCTCCGCCGGCCGGCCCACGCCGCCGCCGATCACCGCCACCCCGCAGCCCGCCTCGACAGGCCGGCGCAAGGCGCCCCGGCAGAACCGCCGCCCGAGCGGCCGGGAACGGCACGACGAGAAGATCACCGTCTACGTCTCCGCCGAAGAGCTGATGGACCTGGAGCACGCGCGCCTGGTGCTGCGCGGCGAGCACGGGCTGGCCATCGACCGGGGCCGGATCGTCCGCGAGGCCGTCGCCGTCGTCCTCGCCGACCTGGAGTCCCGCGGAGACGCCAGCATCCTCGTGCGGCGGCTGCGCGGGCGGTAGGCCGCCCGCCGTCCGGCTCCCACCCGTCCCGGCGGGAGCCCGCGGCCCCGGGGGCTCCCGGTCTCCAGCGGGGCCCGCAGCGGACCTGTCCCAGGCCCGCCGCACATCGTCGGGGGCGCCGGGCCGTGGAACGGCCGGCCGGGGGATAGCCTGCTCATCCGACCCCCACCCTGGAACACCGATGCCCGCGAACCCGCCCCCAGACGCTCAGCGCCCACGACGCCGACTCGGTCTCGGCGCGAATTCCCCCGCGCCCGAGCGGAGCGAGTACGGGGCAGGGGCGCCGGCCGCGGCGGCGGCCACCGAGGTGCCTCCCGTCGCGGCCACCGCCACCCTGGAGCCCCCGTCCGGCGCCGCCGCGTCCGGCGAACCCGTGCCGGCTGCCCCCGGCGCTGCCTCGCCCTCCGGTCCTGCCTCCGCTGAGCCGTCGGCCGTACAGGCGGTACAGGCCGTACAGGCCGCCCTGACGGCCGCCGAGGCGCCCGGTGGCGCCGACGTACGTCCTGAGCCCTCCGGAGAGGCGGAGCCGTCGGCGGAGCCCCCTGCGGGGGCGGGGGAGGACGCCGAGGCCGACGGCAGCCGCTTCACCGTCCGGCTGGCCAACTTCGAGGGCCCCTTCGACCTGCTGCTCCAGCTGATCTCGAAGCACAAGCTGGACGTCACCGAGGTCGCGCTCTCCAAGGTCACCAACGAGTTCATGGCGTACATCCACGCCATGGGCCCGGACTGGGACCTGGACCAGACCACCGAGTTCCTGGTCGTGGCCGCGACCCTGCTGGACCTCAAGGCGGCGCGGCTGCTGCCCGCCGCCGAGGTCGAGGACGAGGCCGACCTCGCCCTGCTGGAGGCCCGGGACCTGCTCTTCGCCCGCCTGCTCCAGTACCGCGCCTACAAGCGCATCGCGGCGATCTTCGCCGAGCGGCTGGAGCAGGAGGCGCTCAGCCGCCCCCGGACCGTCGGCCTGGAGCCCCAGCACGCCGAACTGCTGCCCGAGGTCGTCCTCAGCGTCGGCCCGGAGCGGTTCGCGCGGCTCGCGGTGAAGGCCATGCAGCCCAAGCCCAGACCCCAGGTCTACGTCGACCACATCCACGCGCCCCTGGTGAGCGTGCGGGAGCAGGCCGAGCACGTGGTCGCGCTGCTGCGGGAGCGGGGAGCGGCCAGCTTCCGCGAGCTGACCGCCGACGCGGCGGACACCCTCACCGTCGTCGCCCGCTTCCTCGCGCTGCTGGAGCTGTACCGGGAGAAGGCCGTCGCACTCGACCAGGAGGAGGCCCTGGGCGACCTCCAGGTGCGCTGGACCGGTTCCGCGGAGGACACCGGCGCGCCCCTGGTCACCGACGAGTTCGACCAGGAGAGCGGGTCGCCCTCGTCGAAGGCGGCGAAGGGCGACAAGGGCGCGGACGGCGCGGGGGACGTCGCCGGAGCCGGCCACACGCCCAAGGACGCGGAGAGCGGCCCGGCACCAGAGGAGGCCGGGAGCGGTCCGGTGTCCAAGGTCACAGCAGCCGTTCCGGTCCCCGAGGTCGCCGGGACCGATCCGGCCCCCAAGGTCGCCGGGGCCGGGACGTCCCAGGAACGCCACGAGGAGCCCCCGGCGTCCTGGCATGCCGACGGGGGCGTGCAAGACCCGGAGGGCACTGCCCAGGGCCGGAAGGGAGAGCCGTCATGACCACTGCGACCGGAACGGACCCGGAGACCGGGCAGGAGCCCGGGCCGGACGGCGCCGCCCAGGAGGCCGGACGGCCGGGCGGCGGGGAGGCCCGGGAGGGCGCTCCTGCCGGGCTGCTCGCGGCCGCCGTCGCGGAGCTGGAACTCAAGCCGGCGCTGGAGGCCGTCCTCATGGTGGTGGACGAACCCGCCACAGAGGAGCAGCTGGCGAAGGTGCTGGAGCGGCCCCGCCGGACCGTCGCCAAGGCCCTGCGCGAGCTGTCCGACGACTACACCCGACAGGGGCGCGGCTTCGACCTGCGGCTGGTCGCCGGAGGCTGGCGCTTCTACACGCGTCCGGAGTTCTCCCCGGCCGTCGAGCGCCTCGTCCTCGACGGCCAGCAGGCCCGGTTGACCCAGGCCGCGCTGGAGACGCTGGCGGTGGTCGCCTACCGCCAGCCGGTCAGCCGCTCCCGGGTCTCAGCCGTGCGCGGGGTGAACTGCGACGGCGTCATGCGCACCCTGCTCCAGCGGGGGCTGGTGGAGGAGAGTGGGACGGAACCCGAGACAGGTGCGATCCTGTACAGGACGACTCACTACTTCCTGGAACGCATGGGCCTGCGCAGCCTCGACGAGCTGCCGGAGCTCGCCCCGTTCCTGCCGGAGGCGGACGCGGTCGAAGCGGAGTCCCAGGAGGGGCTTCCCTCCTTCGATCCCGACGCCCCCGACGAACCAGCCACCCCTTCGACGACGGAACCTTGATGCGAAGCAGCGACAGGAACAGCGGCGGCAACCGTAACCCCCGGAGCGGAGGCGGCGGGGGCGCCGGGCGCCCCCGTGACGGGCGCGGCGGTGACGGGCCCGAGAGGCCGCGCCGGCCGCGTCCCGAGGAGCGCCGCTACGACGTCGGCGGCACCGGCCAGTCCGGCGCGAACAAGCCCGGCGGCATGCCGCGCACCAAGGACGGCGCGGTCAAGCCGGGCACCAAGGGCACGGGCGGCGGGAAGCCGACCGGCCGGGGCGGCCGCACCATCCCGGCGCGGCCCCGCGAGCTGGACGCCCAGATCGAGGAGCGCAACCGGGAGCGGCACAGCAAGCGCGGCCCCGCGCTGCCCAAGACCTTCCCCGGCGCCGAGCAGGAGGGCGAGCGACTCCAGAAGGTGCTGGCCCGGGCCGGCATGGGCTCGCGGCGGGCCTGCGAGGAGCTGATCGACCAGCGCCGGGTCGAGGTCAACGGGCGGATCGTCACCGAGCAGGGCCTGCGGGTCGACCCCGAGCGCGACGAGGTGAAGGTGGACGGCCTGACCGTCGCCACCCAGTCGTACCTGTTCTTCGCGCTGAACAAGCCCGCCGGCGTCGTCTCCACCATGGAGGACCCCGACGGGCGGCAGTGCCTGGGCGACTACGTGACCAACCGCGAGACCCGGCTCTTCCACGTCGGGCGGCTGGACACCGAGACCGAGGGCATCATCCTGCTCACCAACCACGGCGAGCTGGCCCACCGCCTCACCCACCCGCGCTACGGCGTCAAGAAGACCTACCTGGCGGCCATCCAGGGCCCGCTCCCGCGCGACCTGGGCAAGCAGCTCAAGGACGGCATCCAGCTGGAGGACGGCTGGGCGCGCGCCGACCACTTCCGGATCGTCCAGAACACCGGGAAGAACTACCTGGTCGAGGTGACCCTCCACGAGGGCCGCAAGCACATCGTGCGGCGCATGCTCGCCGAAGCCGGGTACCCCGTCGACCGCCTGGTCCGCACCAGCTTCGGCCCGATCCCGCTCGGCGACCAGAAGTCCGGCTGGCTGCGCCGCCTGACCAACACCGAGGTCGGCATGCTCATGCGCGAGGTCGAGCTGTGAGCTGACGTGCGCGCCGGGGCGCGCCGGAGGCCGTCCGGTGCGCTCTTCCGGCGCCTCCGGGACCCGTGGGGCTTCCCCCGGGCCGGAGGCCGTCAGCGCGACCGCGTGCCCTGGGGCGTGCGGTCCGCGTCCGCGGGGGCGCCCCACGAGCCCGCCACGACCCAATCGGGTGGCCGCCCGGCGCCCTCGGAGGCCGGCCCGGGCCGTACGGACCCGTCTCCGCCGGGCACCTCGGCCCTTCGCGCCGGGGCAGCCGGCGCGGAGCGGGCCCGCACCCGGACGAGGAAGTCCTCCACCGCCGTCCGGTCGGGCTCCGCCGGCAGCGGCGTGCGGCCGGCGGCCTCGTCGATCTCGCCTTCCAGGGAACGGGCCCAGGACCGCACCCGCCCCCAGGGCAGCTCGCCCCGGCGGACGGCCAGCAGCCGCTCGCGCTCCTCGCCGACCTCCACCACCAGCCGTCCCGTGCGGACGAGGTCCCGGCAGCTGAGCAGCAGCCGCACCAGGTGCACGGCGTGGTTCCAACGCGGCTCTCCGTGCTCGCGGAGGGCGGTCTCCAGGCGGGCCGACCGCTGGTGCGCGTAGCCGCGGAGGGACTCCACGGCCCGCAGGGAGAGGAAGCTGCCGCGTAGTTCGAGCAGCTCCCGGCCGATCTCGTCGGCGTACTCCACCAGCGGCGAGTGCAGGCACTCCAGCACCTCGGGGCTCCCCCGGAGGGCAAGCGCGCAGAAGCGCTCCAGCTCCCAGGAGAACTGGTCCTCCAGCGGGCCCGCGACGTGTGCGGGCGGCTTGTCCAGACGCCAGAAGAGCGGTGCCGGCGCCGCGAAGACCCCACGGCGCTCGGTGGCGCCGCCCTCCTGGGCCAGCCCGAAGGCCCGCGAGCCCACCACACACGCGTAGACCGTGTGCTCCCGGACCAGGTCGAGGCCGGGGCCGTCCGCCAGTGACTCGTGCATGGGCGCGATTATCGTCACTCCGTACGGCCGTCCGCCCGCTTTTCCACCACCCGCCCCACCGGCCCCGGACGACCGATCCGCCCCGGCGGGCCCAGGCCGCCAGGACGCCGCGGATGTCCCCAGGCCGCCGATTCCGCTCCCCTGAAGTCGCCGGCCCTCCTAAGGACCCTTGACCGCCCTTCCCAAGGACGCGATCCGGCGGCCTCGTCACCCCGGTCCGCCGACGCCACCAGGACGCGGGACGCCGTCCGTCCGCACCGGGACGCGGGACGCCGGCACCGGGCCCCAGAGCACCGGCCCCGCACCTGGCGGCCCGGCCTGCCCCGGCCCGCACCCGTCCGCGGGGCGGCCCGGCCGGTGGCCGATCCGCGTACCGGTCGGTGCGGAGCTGCCCGCCTCGCTACCCTTGCGCAGTGACGCCGCCCCGGTACGGACCGGTACGGCGGAACGCCGCCCAGAGCCGCCCCGCCCGCGCCCCGCCCCTCGGGGAGCGGCCCCGCACCCCGCAAGGACACCGCCCGTGAGGACCGCTCTCGTCATCGGAACCGGCCTGATGGGCACGTCCGCCGCCCTCGCCCTGAGCAGCCGCGGCGTCGACGTCCACCTGGCCGACCACGACGAGTCGGCCGCCCTCACGGCCGCCGCCCTGGGCGCCGGCTCCGCGGAGGCCCCCGAGGGCCCTGTCGACCTGGTCGTGGTGGCCGTGCCGCCGGCCCACGTGGCCGCCACGCTGGCCGACGCCGTCGCCCGCGGGCTGGGCCGCGGCTACCTCGACGTGGCCAGCGTCAAGGGCGGGCCCCGGCGTGAGCTGCTCGCCCTGGGCTGCGACCTCAGCCGGTACATCGGAACCCACCCGATGGCCGGCCGGGAGCGCTCCGGCCCCCTGGCGGCCACCGCCACCCTGTTCGAAGGCCGCCCCTGGGTGCTCACCCCCACCCCGGACACCGACACCGAGGTCCTCAACCTCGCCCTGGAACTGGTGGCCCTGTGCCAGGGCGTCCCCGTCGTCATGGACGCCGACGCCCACGACCGGGCCGTGGCCCTCGTCTCCCACACCCCGCAGCTGGTGTCCAGCATGGTCGCCGCCCGCCTGGAGAACGCCGAGGAGGCCGCGGTCCGGCTGTGCGGGCAGGGCATCCGCGACGTGACCCGGATCGCCGGCTCCGACCCCGCCATGTGGCTCGACATCCTGGCCGCCAACCCGGGACCCGTCGCCGACGTGCTCGCCGACCTCGCCGACGACCTCACCGGGGTCGTCACGGCGCTGCGCGCCCTCCAGTCCGCCGACGACGCCAAGCGGCACGACGGCGCCGCCGGCGTCGAGGACATCCTGCGCCGCGGCAACGCGGGCCGCGCCAGGGTCCCCGGCAAGCACGGCACCGCCCCCCAGGCATACGAACTGGTGGACGTGCTCATCGGCGACCAGCCGGGCGAGCTGGCCCGGCTCTTCGCCGACGCGGGCGCCGCGGGGATCAACATCGAGGACGTGCGGATCGAACACTCCGCGGGCCAGCAGGCGGGCCTGGTCAAACTCGCGGTGGAGCCGCGCTCGGCGCCCGTGCTCACCGCCTCCCTGCGCGAGCGAGGCTGGGCACTGCGCCGTTAGGGCCCGCTGCCGGGAGGGGACCAGCGCCGGACGTGTTCCGGGTCACAGCCCCCGCACCTGCCGCGCCCGCGTGGACGCGGCGGGTCCGGACGCGGTTGTCCACAGGGTTGGCGCGGGCCTGTCCGGGCGGCCGGTAACCTTGAGGGATGGCATCCGGCCCCGCCGGCGCGCCCTCACCCCGAAACCCGTGCACGAGGAAGGCCTCCCGCTGTGTCAAATCCGGTGATCGTCGCCATCGACGGACCTTCCGGCACGGGCAAGTCCAGCACCTCGCGGGCTGTCGCCGCCCGGCTCGGGCTGAGCTACCTCGACACCGGTGCCATGTACCGCGCGATGACCTGGTGGATGCTCAGCAACGGCGTCGACGTCAGCGACACCGCGGCCGTCGCCGGCCACGCCGGCAAGCCCGCCATCGTCTCGGGCACCGACCCCGAGGCGCCGTCCATCACGGTCGACGGCCTGGACGCCGCCGGACCGATCCGCACCCAAGAGGTCACCGACGCGGTCAGCGCGGTCAGCGCGGTACCGGAGGTGCGCACCCGCCTGGTCGAGATCCAGCGGGCCGTGGCCACCGCCGCGCCCGTCGGCATCGTCGTCGAGGGCCGCGACATCGGCACCACCGTCCTGCCGGCCGCCACCGCCAAGATCTACCTCACGGCCTCGCCCGAGGCCCGCGCCGCGCGCCGCAGCGGAGAGCTGAAGGGTGTGCAGACCGTCGCCGAGACCCAGGCCGCCCTGGTGCGACGGGACGCCGCCGACTCCGGCCGCAAGACGTCCCCGCTGGCCAGGGCCGAGGACGCGGTCGAGGTCGACACCACCGAGCTCACCCTTGAGCAGGTCGTCGAGCGGGTCGTCGAGCTGGTCGGGGAGAAGCGGGCCGCGAGGTGAGCCCGCAGCGCGCCTCGGCTCCGGCGAGCGCACGAGGCGCCGCGGTCGCCCGCGGGATCGGCATCGGCCTGGTCAACACCCTGCTGCGGCCGCGCGTCCTCGGCACCTGGCGGATGCCGTCGTCCGGGCCGCTGATCCTCGCCGGCAACCACACGCACAACGTCGACGGGCCGATACTCGTCGGCACCTCGCCGCGGCCGGTGCACTTCCTGGTGAAGAAGGAGGCGTTCGCCGGCCCGCTCGACCCGTTCCTGCGCGCCATCGGCCAGATCGAGGTGGACCGCTCCGGTCCCGACCGGACCGCGATCGGCTCGGCGCTGGAGGTCCTGGAGGGCGGCGGCGTCCTCGGCATCTTCCCCGAGGGCACCCGCGGCGCCGGCGACTTCGCCGAGCTGCGGGCCGGCCTCGCGTACTTCGCGGTGCGCTCCGGCGCCCCCGTGCTGCCGGTGGCGGTGCTGGGCAGCGGACGGCCCGGCCGGGCCGTCCCCTCGCTGCCGCCGCTGCGGGCCCGGATCGACGTCGTCTTCGGCGAGCCGTTCGCGGCCGGCGACGGCTCGGGCCGCCGCACCCGCACCGCCCTGGACGCCGCCACCGTGCGCATCCAGGAGCACCTCGCCGCCCACCTCGCGGACGCCCGGCGGGCCACCGGCCGCTGACCGCCGGGGCAGGCAGCCGGCCCGGCAGCCGCCCCACGACCCCACACCTGATCGGCCAGACCGACCGACGTTCCACGGAGAGAGCTCATGGACCAGCAATACGAGCACGGCGACGCCGGTGAACTCGGCGACGCCGAGTACGCCGAGTTCATGGAGCTGGCCGCGGAGGAGGGCTTCGACCTCGAAGAGGTCGCCGACGACCTCGCCGCCGCCGGCCACGGCCCGCTGCCGGTGCTGGCCGTCGTGGGCCGCCCCAACGTCGGCAAGTCGACACTGGTGAACCGGATCATCGGCCGCCGCGAAGCGGTGGTCGAGGACCGCCCCGGAGTCACCCGCGACCGGGTCAGCTACGAGGCCGACTGGAACGGCCGCCGCTTCCGGATCGTCGACACCGGCGGCTGGGAGCAGGACGTGCTGGGCATCGACGCCTCCGTCGCCTCCCAGGCCGAGTACGCGATCGAACTGGCCGACGCGGTGGTCTTCGTGGTCGACGCCAAGGTCGGCGCCACCGACACCGACGAGGCCGTGGTCAAGCTGCTGCGCCGGGCCGGCAAGCCCGTGGTGCTCGCCGCGAACAAGGTCGACGGACCCTCCGGCGAGGCCGACGCGTCCGCGCTGTGGAACCTCGGCCTGGGGGAGCCGTACCCGGTCTCCTCCCTGCACGGCCGCGGCACCGGCGACCTGCTGGACGCCATCATGGACGCGCTGCCCGAGGCGCCCGCCCTGCAGTTCGGGGGCGTCGCCCCGGGCGGCCCGCGCCGCGTGGCGCTCATCGGCCGTCCCAACGTCGGCAAGTCCTCCCTGCTCAACAAGGTCGCCGGCAGCGAGCGGGTGGTGGTCGACGCCACCGCCGGCACCACCCGCGACCCGGTGGACGAGCTCATCGAGCTGGGCGGGGTGACCTGGCGGTTCATCGACACCGCGGGCATCCGGCGGCGTGTCCACCTCAGTGAGGGCGCGGACTACTACGCCTCGCTGCGTACCGCCGCCGCGCTGGAGAAGGCCGAGGTCGCGGTGATCCTCGTGGACGCCAGCGAGACCCTCGCCGAGCAGGACACCCGGATCGTCACCATGGCCGTCGAGGCCGGCCGGGCCGTCGTCATCGCCTACAACAAGTGGGACAACCTCGACGAGGAGCGCCGCTACTACCTGGAGCGGGAGATCGAGCGCGATCTCGTCCAGGTGCAGTGGGCGCCCCGGGTGAACATCTCCGCCCGCACGGGTCGGCACGTCGAGAAGCTCGTCCCCGCCATCGAGACCGCCCTCGCCGGCTGGGAGACCCGAGTGCCCACCGGGAAGCTGAACGCCTTCCTGGGCGAGCTGGTCGCGGCCCACCCGCACCCCATCCGCGGCGGCAAGCAGCCGCGCATCCTGTTCGGCACCCAGGCGGGCACCCGGCCGCCGCGGTTCGTGCTCTTCGCCTCCGGCTTCCTGGAGGCCGGGTACCGGCGGTTCATCGAGCGCCGGCTGCGCGAGGAGTTCGGCTTCGAGGGGACGCCGATCCAGGTGTCGGTGCGCGTGCGGGAGAAGCGCGGGCGCAAGAAGTAGTACCGGCTCGTCCGCCGCCCCTCCGAGGGGCGGCGACGCGGGAACGGCCCGTGCCCTCCGAGGGCACGGGCCGTTCCCGCGTCCGGGCTCCACAGGGACGAGCAACGGGCCCGGCGGCCACCGCCGCCCGGTCGCCGGCCGGTAGCCGCGGTCGCAGACGCCCCTGTACGGCCTCCTGCGGCCCTTTCCGCCCTTCGGGCCGCCCCTTTGGTCCAGCCATCCGTCAGGGCGCCCAGAGAGGCTCTCTGGCGCCGTCAGAGCATCCGGTTGTCCCCACGCCCGGGAGGCAGTGCCGCCGGGCCCTCGCCGGGCGGCACGGCGGCGTGGCCGGGGGCCTCGGGTCCTCGGTGCCGGCCTGGCGGCTTGGCCTGCGGGTACTCCGAGTGCCAGGACCCGAAGCCCTTGAACTGGATGGCCTCCTCGCCGGTGCGGTCGCCGGGCAGGGTGCGGAAGAGCCTTCGGTACTCCGAGTAGAGGGCGTCATAGATCGGCGTGCTGCTGACACCGCCTGCGGCCGGTTCCTGCGCCGCGCGCATGGACGGGATGTAGCGCTGGTAAGGGGCTCGGGAGGAGGCGTCGAAGCTGTGCACGTAACTGCCAACGAGGCGGAGCCCGGACGGGATGCGGGCCGCACGGCTGAATTGCCTATCTTTGACCTGGTCAGCGAAGTACCGGACGGAATGGTGCCCAATACCCGCGCATGCGGGACGGCGCGCACGCCCGCGGCACGCCCGCGGCACGCGCGCCCTCGCCACGGTCCCCGCACCCGGCTGCGACGCGACGGCCGACCGGGCGCGGGAAGCACGGCCAACCCGGTGCCGCCGCAGGACCGGTGCCGCCACGGCCGCCACGGAGGTCCGGAACGGCAGGCGGACGGCTCCGGAGCGGCTCCCGTGCGTCGGCCCGGCGGTGTGCCGCCGCGGGGCCCGTCGAAGCACCTGCCCGGCCGGGCGATCGGCCGGGCCGCTGATCAGGTGCCGGAGAGCGGCATCATCGCGGCCACCAGCTGTCCGCGCGCGCACGCCCGGGCCAGTGCCTCGCGCATCAGGTCCTCCCGCGGCTGCCGGCCGATGGAGCCGGCGGGGCCGGCGTAGACGTACACCTCGTTGCTGCGCTGGACCGCGGCCCGCCAGCCGTCGCTGACCGCGAGCGGCTGGTGTGCCTGCCACCAGGCGGCACCCGGGGAGCCGCCCACGCCGGGCTGGAGGACGGCGTGCAGCTTGCCCATGGCCAGCAGCACGGACCAGCCGGTCAGCGGGGACGGCGGCTGCTCCAGATCGAGCTGCGGCACGAAGCCCTGCTCGATCAGGAGCGGCAGGAAGTCGTCCCCCTGCCCGACGGAGCCCACCCGGGCCACCGGGCCGGTCGGCTCCACCACGAGAGCGGGGCGCAACTGGTCCTTGACGATGATCAGACCGCAGGTGATGCCGAGGACCGCCTGTCGCGGTGCGAGGTCGGCCGGCGGCACCTGCGCCTGGGAGGGGAAGGGCGCCTCCCCGCCGGCCCCCGGGGCGTCGGGGCTGATGCTGCGCACCGCGCCCTGGAGGTCGGCCTCCGCGACCGGCACCACCTGCGAGGGGATGCAGCTCGCGTGCGCGAAGGCGAGTACGGCGGTCTCCTCGCCGACGAACAGCACCGTGCTGGTCCGCTCCTGCCCGCTGTCGCCCGGGGTGCGGCAGGAGGTGCAGTCGTACGTCCCGGGTGAGCTCTCGCCGTTGAGGAGCCGCGCGGTCTCCTCGTCCCCGATCTCGGCTCGTACCTCGTCACTCACGTCGAGCATGGGCGCCACGGGAGTCTCCTTGGAAAAATGCCGTGCTGCGGCCGCGAACACGGTCCGAAGCGGGTTGTCCGGCCGCCGGGCGTGTCCCCGGCGCACTCTGTCAACGGACAGCGCGCGCGGAGGGTCACGGTCTGCCATCCGGTACTTCCGGCCGCCTGGCGGGCCCCGGAAACGGCCACATGGCCAGTCGGATACGAAACCAGGAGCTGCCTGGTCCACCCGGGTGGGTTGAGCGCGGCCGTGTGCCGTGTTGCCGGAGTTTCAGGGGGGCGACCTGCCTAGCGTAGTCTGATGATCGAACTGTCGAATTTGTCCGATTCATCGCGCCCATCGGATTCGTCTGATCTGCCGACCGATCGACAGATCCGCAGTGCGGGCCGGAGCTCCTCGTTCCGTGCCACCGGTACCCGCGCCGCCACGGCCCTCGCCGCGCTCGGCGCCTTCGCGCTGCTTCCGCTGCTCACCCAGCCCGCCCAGGCCGCCTCAGAAGCCGCTCCCCGGCCGGAGCTGGCCGCTCCGCCGCCCAGCCGCTCCGCCTCGGCGCCGTCGCCCCTGGGAGGCCTCCAGGGCATGGATCTGATCGCCCGCGCGGCCACCACCACCCCCGAGTTCACCCGGCAGCGGTCGGTGTGGGACGACCTCGCCATGTGCGAGAGCAGCGGGGACTGGCACATCAACACCGGCAACACCTTCTACGGCGGCCTCCAGTTCTGGCAGCCGACGTGGGAGCTGTTCGGAGGGCTGGCCTACGCCCGGCGCGCCGACCTGGCAACCCCGCAGCAGCAGATCGACATCGCCGAGGCCGTCCTGCGCGTCCAGGGCTGGGATGCCTGGCCGGTCTGCTCGCGCAAGATCGGCCGCAAGGGCTTCGAGCGCCTCGTGCACACCGTCCAGCCCGGCGAGACGCTGGGCGGGATCGCCGAGCTGTACGACACCCACGGCGGCTGGCCCGCGCTCTACTCGCTCAACCGGTCCCTCATCGGCGACGACCCGGACATGGTCGAGCCCGGCATGGTGCTGACCGTCACCTGAGTCGAGGCCGGTGCAGGGCCCACCGCCGCCTGGCGGAGCGGGCCCGGCCCGGTGCCGGGTGAGCGAGGGTCGCCCCCGGCGCACTCCCACCGAGCGGCCCGCACCCCCCTTCGCGGGTGCGGGCCGCGCCGACACGTACGCCCCCGAGGTGTCGTGCGCGCGTCCGAGACGCCCGTACGGCCCCGCCGGCCCGGTTCTCTCGGCGACGGTCGCTCCGCGGGGCACTCCGCCGGGGGTCTGTCTGCCCGGGCCGCTCTGCCGGGGGTCCCTCTGCCGGGCGGCCGTGGTCCGTCCGGGCCCGCTCCCCGGGCGCGTGAGGGAAAAGCCGGGGGCTTTAGCGCCTTACCGTGCAGGTGTCCGGCAAACCACCAGAATTGGCCCGTCCGTGTGAAGACTGTGCGGACGTTGTGGCAGTCGCCCTCATGCATCCCGCACGCGTCATCATGCGCCCCGGTCTCCTGCGGCTGCGGAACATCTATTCGGACGAATACCGTGACAGGTATGGCACCTGAACCGAACCCGCCCGGTGGCAATCCCTCCGACGATCTCGGCGCCTATGTGGGACTGACCCGTCAGGAAGCCGAGGACCGCGCCCGCGAGCACGGCTGGACCACGGTCCGCAGCCTGCCGACCGGGACCGTGGTGACGATGGAGTACGTCGTCGGACGCCTGAACTTCATCGTGGACGCGGACCGCGTGCAGCGCTGCTGGCTGGGCTGAGGGGCGACACCGGGCGCGTCGCCTGCCGGTCCTGCGGACGCCTGCTGCCCGCGGGGGACAGCGGGGTGCGCTCGCCGCGGGGGGTCGCCCCCGGCCGACCGGAGGGGTGCGCTCCGCCCGTCTGGGGCGCCGTGCCCTGACTCCTGGCCGTGCCGCTCCCGGCTCCCGGCCCCTGGGCCGCGGGGAGCCGCCGCCGGCCGCCGAGTCGCCGCCGGTGAGGCCGCCGGCCTGCGCCGGAGCGGTGGACGCGCCCGCCACCGGGCCGCCCCCCGAGCCCTTGGGTGAACCCTTCCCCCGGCCACCGGACGGCGGCCCGGCCGCCGCGGGGCGCTCAGGGCGTCCGCGCCGCACGCCGGGGCCGTGGCGAGGGCCGCCGCGGGAGCGGCCGGGGCATCGGCCTCCGCGGCTTCCGCCAGCCGTGCCGCGACGAGCCCCGAAGGCACCGCCATCGGCGTCCTCACGCGGGCGCGGCGGTACCGGAGGCGAGCCAGCAGCTCGGTCAGCCACTCCTCGGTATGGGCCATCGCTGGCTCGAACCACGGGAGGGCCAGCAGGATCAGCAGCCCGGCGGCCCAGCCGAGCAGGACGTCGCTCACCCAGTGCGTACCCAGGTAGACGGTGGTGGCGCCCACGCCGAGCGCGAGCAGCGCGCTGGCCACCGACCCCCAGCGGCGGGCGCGCGGGGTGGTGGCCAGGTAGGCCAGGACGCCCCAGGTCACGACCGCGTTGGCGGTGTGACCCGAGGGAAATATGTCCCCGCCGGCGAACATCTCGGCCGATCCGACCGTGGTCGCGTAGTGCGGGCCGAGCCGCCCCAGACCGTACTTGACCGCGCCCACGGTGATGTTGAGCAGCAGCAGCGAGGTGCCGAGCACGAGCAGCGGGTGCAGTGTGCGGTGGCGCCAGGCGCGCCAGCCCAGCCAGGCGAGCACCATCACGGCTGTCGGGCCGCGCTGGCCGAGGACCACGAAATAGTCCAGGAACGCGTGGATCTGCGGCCACTGCTTGTAGGGGCGCCACAGCATGACCTGCCAGTCCAGCGTCACCAGTTTGGACGTGGTCACAACGCCGACGACGATCGCCACGTAGGACGCCACAGTCAGGCCGAACAGCCACACGCGTGTTCGGCTCATCTGAGGCATCCTGCTCCCGGTCGAGCGCCTCGCCGGGGGGTGGAGCCTGTAATCGGTACGCACCCAATCGACGTTACAGCGTGTGACAGCACACAACCGCCGCAGGGGCGGCTTTGTAATGACGATGTGATGTGGAGTGCGTCTCACCACTCCTTTGGCGGATGGTCTTTCGGGGTGGAATGCGCCGGGGCTCGGAAGATTATGTTCGACTGCTCATACCCCCTGCGGAGCCGTCTTATTCGAAGCTTATTTCCCTCGAATTTATTCGGTGTTTCCCGGCGCCACACCCAGCCGCTCGGCCCTGGGGAGCCGTCGGAGAGCGGCTCCGCCGCGGGCCCTGTCGGGGGAAAGGCCCTCCGCCGGGGCTAACCTAGCCGGTCAGTGGTGTCCGCCCGCCGCTCGGGGCATCCGCCGGTACCCGGTCGGCTCTTCGCTCGGAGGTCCGTCATGTCCGCAGCAGCCGCCCCCCGGGCCGCCTTCGACCCCCGCGACCCGCTGGGCCTGGACGACCTGCTGACCGCGGAGGACCTCGCCGTTCGCGAGACGGTGCGTGCCTGGGCGGCCGAACGGGTGATGCCGCACATCGCCGACTGGTACGAACGGGGTGAACTGCCCGTCATCCGGGAACTGGCTCGCGAGCTCGGTGCCATCGGCGCCCTCGGCATGCACCTGGACGGCTACGGCTGCGCGGGTGCCACCGCGGTGCAGTACGGGCTGGCCTGCCTGGAGCTGGAGGCGGCCGATTCCGGCATCCGCTCCCTGGTGTCCGTGCAGGGGTCGCTCGCCATGTTCGCGATCCACCGGTACGGCTCGGCCGAGCAGAAGGAGCGGTGGCTGCCGGCGATGGCCTCCGGGGAGGTCATCGGCTGCTTCGGCCTGACGGAGCCCGACCACGGCTCGGACCCGGCCGCGATGGCCACCCGGGCGGTGCGGGACGGCTCCGACTGGGTGCTCGACGGCCGCAAGATGTGGATCACCAACGGCACGGTGGCCGGCGTCGCCGTCGTCTGGGCCCGCGCGGACGAGGGGGTGCGCGGCTTCCTCGTGCCCGCCGGGACCCCTGGCTTCTCGGCGCCGGAGATCCGCCGCAAGGCGAGCCTGCAGGCGTCCGTCACGAGCGAACTGGTCCTCGACGGGGTGCGGCTGCCCGCGGACGCCGTGCTGCCCGAGGCGGTGGGCCTGCGCGGGCCGCTGAGCTGCCTGAACAACGCCCGCTACGGCATCGTCTGGGGAGCCCTGGGCGCCGCCCGCTCATGTTTCGAGGCCGCGCTGCGCTACGCGGGGGAACGCGAGCAGTTCGGGCGGCCGATCGGCGGGTTCCAGCTCACCCAGGCCAAGCTCGCCGACATGGCGGTCGAACTGCACAAGGGGCTCCTGCTCGCCCACCACCTGGGACGTCGGATGGACGCGGGCACCCTGCGGCCGGAGCAGGTCAGCTTCGGCAAGCTCAACAACGTGCGGGAGGCGATCGACATCTGCCGGACCGCCCGGACGATCCTGGGCGCCAACGGGATCTCGCTGGAGTACCCGGTGATGCGGCACGCCGCGAACCTGGAGTCCGTGCTCACCTACGAGGGCACGGTGGAGATGCACCAGCTGGTGCTGGGCAAGGCGCTCACCGGGCTCGACGCCTTCCGCGGCTGAGCCGCCGCACGCCGCGGGGCGTGCCGGCAGCGTGCCATCCGACAGGCCGGCACCTGTGGCGGCGAGGTGGCGCGGGCGGACGCGGACCGGCCCGGACCGGACCGGCCCGGGCCGGGCGCGACGGCCCGTCCCGGGGTCAGTTCTGGTTGAAGAAACCGTCGCCGTGGTGGCGGCTGTTCGGGCTCATCACCGAGTAGTCCGCCGGGGTGAGGAGGAAGACCCGGGTGGCTACCCGCTCGATGGAGCCGCGCAGCCCGAAGGTGAGGCCCGCCGCGAAGTCGACCACGCGCTTGGCGTCGGCCGCGTCCATGGCGGTGAGGTTGACGATCACCGGCACCCCGTCGCGGAAGAGCTCGCCGATGCCGCGGGCGTCGCGGAAGCCGTCAGGGGTGATCGTCGCGATGCGGCGCCCCTGCTCGTTGGCCGACTCCGACGCCACCCTGACCCGGGGGTCCGTCACCCAGGTGTCGGGGCGCTCCGGGCTGTCGCCGTAGTCGGCGTACTCCTCGTCGTAGTAACCCTCGCCGCCGTTGTCGTCGACGAGGCCCAGCCAGGCGCTCGCCCGTCGAACCGAACCCATGGACGCCTCCTCTCTCGCACGCGGTCATACCGTCCGCTTAGTCCTATCGTCGTCCATGATGACTGCGATGCGCCAAGGGGATAGTCGACGTGTGGGCGAGTTGTGACGGTACTGGCACACACGATAGTGGCGCACCGTCAAGCTGGGGCAGGTCCGGGAGAGCTGACGAGACGATGGGAACGTCATCCACGATCGGGTGAAAGCATGGGCCGTCCGGCCGTAGGGTCGACGCGGTCCACGCCGATAACATGACCGGCGTTCGGCCGCCGAAACCTGATCGCTGGTCACGATGACGGCACGGCCGGAGGCGTGGGGACGGGGATACGGGGGCGCGGTGTGTTCGGAGTCATCAGGCCGTGCCGTCATCGCATGTCGGAGGGCATGCTGGCGTCCTGGACGGCCCACCTGTGCGGGCTCTGCCTCGCCCTGCGCGACGGACACGGCCAGTTCGCACGTGTGGCCACCAACTACGACGGTCTGATCATCTCGGTGCTGGTCGAGGCGCAGGACGGCCCCACTGACGGCGGCCGGCGGACGGCCGGCCCGTGCCCGCTGCGCGGGATGCGCACCGCTCCGGTGGCCGGAGGCGAGGGCGCCCGGCTGGCTGCGGCGGTCTCCCTGGCGCTCGCCTCGGCGAAGGTGCGCGACCACGTCGAGGACGGGGACGGCCTGTTCGCCCGTCGCCCGGTGGCCGTCGCGGCCCGCCGGGTCGCCGACCGCTGGGACCTGGCGGGCGCCCGGACCGGTGGCGACCTCGGATTCGACACCGCCGTGCTCGTCGACGCCGTCGGCAGGCAGCAGGAGGTCGAGGCCGCCGCCACCCAGGGCACCAGTGTGCTGGCGGTGACCGAGCCCACGGAGACGGCCACCGCCGCCGCCTTCGCGCACACCGCCGTGCTCGCCGGGCGGCCCGGCAACGCCGAGCCGCTTGCCGAGGCCGGCCGGCTCTTCGGCCGGCTGGCCCACCTGCTCGACGCCGTCGAGGACCTCGCCGACGACTCCCGGACCGGGGCGTGGAACCCCCTCGCGGTCACCGGCACCGCCCCGGCCGAGGCCCGCCGGCTGTGCGACGACGCCCGGCGCGGTGTCCGTCTCGCCCTGCGCGACGTGGAGTTCGCCGACCACGCCGGCGCCCGGCTGGTCCACACCCTCCTCGTCCACGAGGTGGAGCGCGCCGTGGACCGTGCCTTCGGCACGGAGCGCTGCGCCCACCGCCCTGCCGCGCAGGACCGGTACGGTCCTCCGCCCGAGCCCTTCGGCCCCGAGGCGCCGCCTCACCCCGGCCACGGGCCGCGGCATCCGCAGGGGCCGGCGGGGCCCGACGTCCCGCCGCCGCCCGAACCGCCACGGCGGCGAGGGCTGTTCGGCGGCTGCCTGGTGTACGCCGGTCTGTGCTGCACCTGCCAGCTGTGCTGCACCGACCACGCCGACCCGTGGACCGGCCGGCGGCGCGACGCGTGGTGCGATTCATGTGATTCATGCGACTGCGGAGACTGCTGCCAGAACTGCGCCGACTGCCTCAACTGCTGCGACGGATGCGACGGGTGCGACGACTGCGGCTGCGACTGCTGACGTCCCGCCGACCTCCTGCTGACGTCCCGCCTGTCCCGCCGACACCTCCGCCGGCCTTCGTCCACACGGTCCGTCCGCCTCTTCCCCGGCCCTGGAGTCGAGGCGGGCGGACGGGTGTGCGAGGCTTGAACCTCATGAGTACGGACAACCCTGCCGAGACCCGGGCGGAGTGGGAGCGCTGGCGCGCCCGCCGAACCGCTGCTGTCTCGACGCCGCACGGCCCCCTCGCCCTCGTCGGAACCTACTGGCTGGACGACTATCCCGACGGGGAACTCCCCGCGCTGCCCGGACGGTGGCGGCCGCAGGGCGGGCTGGTTCACCACGAGGTCGACGGCGGCGGCACCGTGCTGGAGCCCGAAGGGCGCCCCCTGCTGCTGCCGGACGGCCGCAAGGCCCTGGCGATCGACCGGGAGGGGTTCCTCGCCGTACGGCTCTGGGACCCGCAGGCGCCCGCCCGCCAGGCGTTCGCGGGTATCGACGCCTTCGACTGGGACGCGAAGTGGGTCGTGCCCGCCGTCTTCCGGCCCTTCGCCGAGCAGCGCACCGTCCAGGTCCCCAACGCCGACGGGCGTGAGCGCGGGCTGGGGCTGACCGGTGAGCTCTCCTTCTCCCTGGACGGTACCGCCTGCACCGTGTCCGCCACCGTGCAGGAGGACGGCGGGCTGTGGGCCGTCATCGCCGACGCCACCAGCGGGAAGAGCAGCTTCCACTTCCGCTTCCTCTACGCGCCGGAGCCCGCCGCGGACGGCTCGCTGACGCTGGACCTGAACCGCACCTCCCTTCCGCCGTGCGCCTTCGCCGACGCCTTCATCTGTCCCTTCCCTCCTCCCGGCAACACCCTTCCCCTTCCCCTCGAAGCGGGAGAGCGCGCCCTCCTCGCGAGCTGAGCGCGGAACCCGCGAGAGGCTGCGCCTGACCTGCGCCTGACCTGCGCCGGACCGGTGGGCCGTGGGGGAGGGGCGCCCTTCCCCCCCGGCCCACCGGCCGGGACCTCGGCTGCGAGCGCCCCGGCTATACCAGGGGCCCGCTGGTGCCGCCCTGGGCGAAGCCCCAGCCGTAGGCGCGATCGAGCCTCAGCCGGATGACCAGCCTGCCGTCGGCCACCATCGCCGCCCGGTACTCCTCCCAGTCCGGATGCTCGCCCGCTATCGCGCGGTAGACCTCCACCAGCTCGTCCGCCGTCGCGTCGTGGGGATCGGCGGCGACGGGGGTCAGCTCCGCCTCGCCCTCCCCGACCAGATAGGCCACGAGGTCGGGCGTGGTCACGTAGAAGCTCGCCCGCGGATCGCGGCGCAGGTTCCGGGTCTTGGCTCGGCTGTCGGTGGCGGAGACGCGCACGAGCCGTTCTGCTTCGTCGAAGTGGAAGGTGACGTTGGACAGTTGCGGCCGGCCGTCCTTCTTGATCGTGACGAGAACGCCGTTTCCCTGCTGGCGCAGCAGATCCAGCAGCGGACTGGCGGCGGGGGACTGGGACATCATGGCTCCTCGCATCGTGATCACCGTTCGTGTTCGGGACAACGCACTGTGTCCGGCGGTTGTTCCGAATCGAGCGCCGGATCGTACGGATTCACTCGTCCGAGTGCGGAAGTCCGGCCTGACCAGGCGTGATTCCGTACGGTGGTCGACCCGGTCCAGGGGGTCGGCGGTCGCCGACCGGAGGCGGGGCGTGCCGCGCACCGGCCCGTACGGCGCCCGCGCGGGCGAACGCCGGCGGATGCGCGTCCTCGCGCTCCTGGGGTGCCCGATTCGGCGGATCCCCGTGTCCATCCACTGACCCAGCGCTCTCACTCGTAGCCCTGGGTGACAGGTGTTCGCTTGCGTGACGTCCATCTCGAAAGGTCGCATCGCCGGCGCCGCGTCCCGTGGTGCCAAGTCCGCTGCCGGGCGGCGGAGATGGCGTGCGGGGGCGTGATCCGGCCACCGCTGTCGGTGGTCGGATCGTTCGATGTGGACGCGTTCGAGTCGCTGACCTGGGAGCACCGCGCTAAGCTAATCGAACGGACGTACGAGGAATGTTTCGGGCGGATGGCTGAAAAGGGGCGGAGGGTGGAGGTGTGGCATGGCGGACTTCGTCCATCTGCATGTCGCGTCCGGTTACTCCGAGCGGTACGGCGCCGCGCACCCCGAGCAGCTCGCTCTGCGGGCGGCCGAGCGGGGGATGACGGCACTGGCGCTGACCGATCGGGACACCGTCACCGGGGCGGTGCGGTTCGCCGAGGCGTGCCAGGAGACGGGGGTGCGGCCGGTCTTCGGGATCGACCTCGCCGTGGCCGCGCTCGCGCCGCCGCCCCCGGCCCAGCGGCGCAGGACTCCGGTACGCGGCGGCGCCCACGTGGTCGAGCCCCCGCTGCGGTTCGTGCTGCTCGCCCGGGACGCCGAGGGCTGGGCGCGGCTGTGCCGCATCACCAGCGCCGCCCATGTCGGCACCGCGGGCCGGGCCGCCCCCGCCCAGGTGCCGTGGGACGCGCTGCGCGAGCACGGCGGCGCCGGACTGACCGTGCTGCTCGGGCCGCTCTCCGAGCCGGTACGGGCATTGGCGGCCGGCCGGGAGGACGTCGCCGCCCGGCTGCTGCAGCCCTGGCAGGAGATCTTCGGCGAGGGCTTGCGTCTTGAGGCGGTCGTCCACGGCCGCTCCGGTACCGGCCCCGGCTCCCTGCGGCTGGCGGCCAGGACGCTGGCACTCGCTGACCGGACCCGTACGACCGCGGTGCTGACCAACGCCGTCCGCTACGCCGACGCCGACCAGCACCGGCTCGCCGACGTCCTCGACGCCGCCCGGCTGCTGCGGCCCATCGACGGGCGCCGGCTGGACGGCGGACAGCGCTGGCTCAAAGGCGAAGGCGAGATGGCACGGGCGGCACAGGAGATCGTGGAGTGCGCCGGCATGGGCCCGCGTCGGGCCGGTCGGCTGCTTGCCGAAACCGCCGCCACCGCGGCGGCCTGCCGTCTGGACCCGAAGGCGGACCTGGGAGTCGGGTCCCGGCACTTCCCCGAGCCGGAGGTCGTCGGAGCCCGGCCCGGCCCCGGCTCCGCCGCCCGACTGCTGCGGGAGCGCTGCGAAGCGGGCCTGGTCCGCCGCGGCCTGGAACGGGACCGTGCGGCGCGGGAACGGATGGAGGGCGAGCTGGGCATCATCGGCAAGCTGGGCTACGACTCGTACTTCCTGGCCGTCGGGCAGGTGGTGGCCGACATCCGCGAGCTGGGCATCCGGGTCGCCGCCCGCGGTTCCGGCGCGGGGTCGATGGTCTGCCACGCTCTCGGCATCGCCACCGCCAACCCGCTCGACCACCACCTGCTGTTCGAACGCTTCCTCAGCGAGCGACGCAAGGGGCTGCCCGACATCGACATCGATGTGGAGTCCGCACGCAGGCTGGAATGCTACGACGCGGTCTTCCGCCGCTTCGGCCACGAGCGGGTCGCGGTCACCGCGATGCCCGAGACCTACCGGGCCCGCAGGGCGCTGCGCGACACCGGGTTCGCGCTCGGTATCCCGCCGCACGACGTGGACCGCATCGCCAAGAGCTTCCCGCACCTGCGGGCCTGTGACATCACCAGCGCCCTCGCCGAGCTGCCCGAGCTGGGCGGACTCGCCGCCGAGGCCCCGGGCTACGGGCCGCTGTGGGAGCTGGCCGAGGGGCTGGACTCCCTCGTCCACGGCATGGCCATGCACCCGTGCGGGGTGATCATCAGCGACGCGACCCTGCTGGATCGCCTTCCTGTCCAACCGACTCCGCAGGGCGACTACCCGATGGCCATGGCGGCCAAGGAAGAGGTCGAGATCCTGGGCAACATCAAACTGGATGTCCTGTCCGTGCGGATGCAGTCCTCGATGGCGCACGCGGTCGGCGAGATCGAACGCGCCACCGGCGAGCGGATCGACCTCGACGACGGGAAGCAGGTCCCGCTGGACGACGTCTTCGCCTTCAAGCTGATCCAGCAGAGCCAGACCATCGGCGTGTTCCAGCTGGAATCCCCCGGCCAGCAGGACCTGCTCTCCCGCCTCCAGCCGCGTGACGTGCAGGACGTCATCGCCGACATCAGCCTCTTCCGCCCGGGACCGGTGGCCGGCGGGATGCCCGAGCAGTACATCGCCGCCCGGCACGGCGGCGCCCCGCACTTCGCCCACGACGACCTGAAGCCGGTGCTCGCCGACACCTACGGGGTGACGATCTGGCACGAGCAGATCATCGAGACGCTGGACGTGATGACCGGGTGCGGCAAGGACCGCGCGGAGGCGGGCCGGCGCCTGCTCGGAGACAAGGAGAAGCTGCCGGAGATCAGGGACTGGTTCCACCGGGCCGCCGCCGCCCGCGGCTTTTCTCCCGAGGTCCGCGACGAGGTGTGGGCGACGGTCGAGGCGTTCGGCGCCTACGGCTTCTGCCGGGCGCACGCGGTCGCCTTCGCGGTGCCGGCCCTGCAGTCGGCCTGGCTGAAGGCGCACTACCCGGCCTTCCTGCTGGCCGGGCTGCTGGAACACGACCCGGGCATGTGGCCCAAACGGGTGATCGTCGCCGACGCCCGCCGCCGCGGGGTGCCCCTGCTGCCGGTCGACGTCAACCGCTCCCGCCCGGAGTACACCGTCGAGCGGGCGGAGAACGACCGGTGGGGGGTGCGGCTCGCGCTGGCCGGGGTGCGCGGGATCAGCGAGGAGGAATGCGCACGGATCGCCGCGGGGCAACCGTACGGATCACTGTCCGACTTCTGGCAGCGGGCCAGGCCCAGCCGCCCGGTGGCCGAACAGCTCGTCGGGATCGGCGCGTTGGACGCGCTGCCCGACGGGCGGCTGACCCGCCGGGACCGGCTGCTGCAGATCGCCGAACTGCACCGGCAGTCCCGCACCCGCGACGCGGCCGAGGGGCAGCTGCCCCTCACCACCGACGTGATCGGCGCTACCGAGTCCGGCGGGCTGCCCGAGATGACCGGTCGGGAGATGCTCGGCGCGGAACTGCACACGCTCGGTATCGACGTCTCGCGGCACCTTATGGAATACCACCACCGACTGCTGCGGGAGATCGGCGCGACCGACGCCGCCCACCTGGACGACCTGCCGGCCGGCCGCCAGGTCCTGGTGGCGGGAATCCGCTCCGCGACCCAGACCCCGCCGATCGCGTCGGGCAAGCGGATCATCTTCGTCACCCTGGAGGACGGCTCCGGCCTGGTCGACCTCGCCTTCTTCGAGGACTCGCACGAGGCGTGCGCCCATACCGTCTTCCACTCCGGGCTGCTGCTGGTCCGCGGCACCGTCCAGGTCCGCGGCACCCGCAGGACGATCGTCGGCAGCATGGCGTGGGACCTGGAGGAGGTCGCCGCCACCCGGCGCGACGACGGGCCCGAGGCCGCTCTCGCGCTGCTGGGCCGGAGCGGCCCCCATCCGACGCCGGCGCAGCCGGGACGCACGCTGGCCAACGGCACCTCCGGCGCCCGCCTCCACCCCTACGCCGACCTGCAGCCCGTCGGCTCCCGCACCGCCGACCTGCGGAAGCTGGGGCACCGTAGCCCGGGGAGCGCGGGATGAGGACACACCACATCGCCCACCTGCGCCTGCTCGCCGACCTCGGCGCGGAACGCTACCAGCAGGTGCTTGAGCTGTTGAACGGGATCATCCCGCACGTCCAGGCGTTCCCGCCCGACGCGGTGCAACTCGACCTGACCCCGGCACTGCGCTACTTCGACCGGAGCCCCTACGAGCTGGTGCAGATGGCCAGGATGCGGGTCGCGGCCCTCTACGGCATCGAGACCAGCGCGGGACTGGCCAGGAACCCGATGCTGGCCGCGATGGCGGCGGCAGCCTCCCCGCCCGGACGCACCACGCGCGTCCCGGGCGGGCAGGAGGCGGTGGAAGCCTGGCTGGGGCCGCTGCCGGTGAGCGCGCTGCCCGGGGTCGGCCGGGCCACCGCGGCCACGCTCGGCACCTACGGACTGCACACCATCGGCCAGGTCGCCAGCACCCCCGCGGTCACCCTCCAGCGAATCCTGGGCGCCGCCACTGCCCGGCAGCTCGCCGAACGCGTCCGAGGCCACGACCCCAGGCCGGTCACCCCGCAGGCCCCCACGGCACGCATGACCGCCGACCTCGTACTCGACCGCGACTGCCTCGACCCCGTGCGGCACCACCGCGCCGTGCTCGGGCTCGCCGAAGAACTCGGCCGCAGGCTGCGCACCGGGACACAGGTCACCGGCCGACTCACGCTCACCGTCCGGTACGCCGACCAGAGCGCCACCACCCGGACGCGTACGCTGCCCGAACCCACCGCCCACTCGCCGCTGCTGGCCGCCCCCGCGCTGGGCGTCCTGACCTCCCTCGCCCTGCAACGCGCCCGGGTCCGCGGCTACGCGCTGACCGCCGACCGCCTGCTGCCCGCCGCCGACGCCACCCACCAGCTCAGCTTCGACCCCGCCGACGCCCGCGCCCGCGCCGTCGAGGCCGCCGCGGACCGGGCCCGCAACCGCTTCGGGCCGGGCGCGGTGAGCCCGGCGACCCTGGCCGACCCTGGCCGGGGGTGAGTCCGGCCCGCGGTCACGGAGTACCGGCGTCGCGCTCTCCACCCCAGGGCGTTGGCCAGGGCGAACGGAGAACGCTCAGGGGAGTGCCCATGCCCCTCCCGGCAGGGTGTGCCCCGCTCGCCGCCCTGGCACGGGCACGCGCCGCGCCGGCACGGGAACGCGCCGTCCTGGTGCGGGCACGCGCCGTGTCGGCCGAAAACCCGGACAGCCCATGACGAGGGCTTCCGGCCGACTTGCGACCGCCCGCACCAGGACACCTCGCCACCGGGCGGACCGCGCCGGTCACGGCACCGGCGCCTCTCCCGTCCGCGGCCCTAGGACGCCGCCAGCACCCGGGCGCGACGGACGACCTCGGCGGCGCCGAGGGTGTTCGCGACGGCGAAGAGGTCGGGGCTGCGGGTGGAACCCGTCAAGGCGAGGCGGATGAGCTGGGACGCCTCGCGGATCGAGCCGGGATAGGCGTCCGGGTCCTTCTTGTACTCCTTGGGGCTGGAGGCGAACCCGTGCTTGGCGGCCAGGGCGCGGATCTGGTCGAACCAGTCCGCGGCGTCGTGCCGGTAGCCCGCGGCGAAGTCCTCCGCGAACGCCCGGACGAGATCCGGCGCCATGCCGCCGAACTGCGGGTCGCCGACGGGGACCGGGACGAACAGCTGCCGGAAGAAGAAGCCGTAGGCGGTCCGGAAGTCCGACCACTTCCGCAGGTCCTTGCGCGGGTTGTCGACGCCCTCCCGCTCCACGGCCAGGGCCGCCAGGGCGAGTTCGCGCTCCGCGTCGAGCACCGGAACCAGCTCGGGGTCGTGCTCCGCCGCCCACGCGCGGACCGCGGCGAGGATCTGCTCGCCGCTGAGGGTGGCGATGTGGTCGGCGCTGATGTCCTCCAGCTTGACCAGGTCCACCAGCGGGCCGGCCACTCCGAACTCCGCCAGCCGGATCGGCTCCTCCAGGGCCTGCGGCAGCGGGAGTTCGGCGAGCCGGCCGTTGGCGAGCCCGCGCAGGTAGAACAGCACGGCCTCGGCGGGATAGCCCGCCTGCACGTAGAACGTGACGCTCGACTCCGGGTCCTTGCGCTTGGACAGCTTCCGCTTGCCGCCCGGGATCTTCTTCATCAGCGGCGCGATGTGCGCGTAGGTCGGGGGCGTGAAGCCCAGCGCCTCGAAGAGCTGGAGGTGGAGGGGGACGGAGGAGATCCACTCCTCGCCCCGGACGACCAGGGTGACCCGCATCAGGTGGTCGTCCACGGCGTGCGCGAGGTGGTACGTCGGCAGCGGGAGGGGGTGGGCGGAGGACTTGAGGAGCACGACGTCGTTGCGGTTGTCCTCGTGCTCCAGCCGGCCGCGGATCGCGTCGGTGAACGACGCCCGCGCCCCGGTGGTCCCCGGCGAGCGGAAGCGCACGACGTAGGGGGCCCCCTCGTCCAGCTTCGCCTGCACGGCGGTCGGCTCCGCGTCCCGCCAGATCGCCCACTCGCCGTAGTAGCCGGTGGGAACCTTGGCCTCCTCCTGGCGGCGCCGGGCCTCGGCCAGTTCCTCGGACGTGGCGAAGCAGAGGTACGCCAGGTCCCTGCGCAGGAGGTCGCGGACGTAGCTGAGGTAGATCGGCTGGCGGGCGGACTGGAGGTAGGGGCCGTAGTCGCCGTTGCGGTCGTCCTCGTCGGCGGGCACCCCGAAGTAGTCGAAGGCGCCGGCGAACTGGGCCACGGCCCCCTCGACCTCGCGGGACTGGTCGGTGTCCTCGATGCGCACCAGGTACGGGCCGCCGCTGCGACGGGAGATGTCGCGGTTGATCATGGCGACGTAGATCCCGCCGATGTGCACGAACCCGGTGGGAGACGGCCCCAGCCGAGTGACCTGGGCCCCCTCCGGCAGCCCGCGTGGCGGGTAGCGTTCCTCCCAGTGCCCGGGTTCGGGCAGGTCCGCGGGAAACAGCGCGTCAATGACGGATGGGACGAGCATGGCGGGTCAGGGTCTCCAGCGACGTCGGGAAGGGGGGCCTCATCCTACCCGCGCCGCAGCAGGCGCTCTCGGGGCCGGCCGCGGCCGCCGCCCTCCGAGGGCGGTCGCCACGACGGGCTTTCCGGCTCCGCCCGCGGTCCGCCGGGAGTCGCCCCGCGAAGCGCTTCGCCGGACGTCGGTGCGAAGTCTTTCGATATATCTTTACACCATCCTTGAATAATGAGGTTTGGCGAGCAGATCTTTCCTGCGCGTCGCCGGCGTGTGCGTCGGGTCCGGTATATGCGGCAGTAAATGTCCAGAATGGCAATTATCCGACCGCCTGATCCCCATGTGTCACAGTGGTGTGACGCCCGACCCCCTTGTAGTATCGGGACCAGGAAACGCGGTGATACCTATGGACTGCTATGTCCGTACGGTGTGGCGTGAGGGGGCTCGATGCGCGACGTGGTTGAAATAGCCAACCGGTCCGACGTGGGTGCGGAAAGGGAATTCGAGAGTGCGCCCCTGCTGATTTCCCGGTTGACCCCCGGTGATTCACCGAGGATATCCGGCCTTTCCGACGACCACGTGCGTAGGTTGGCGGAGGTGGAAGCCGCCCTGCCTCCGATCCTGGTGCACCGGCCGACCATGCGCGTCATCGACGGGATGCACCGCCTGCATGCGGCCGCGTTGCGGGGCGATGCCGTGATTATGGCGACCTACTTCGACGGAGGCGAGTTCGAAGCCTTCGTTCAAGCGGTGCGGTCCAACAACGCCCACGGTCTCCCGCTGTCCTGCAAGGAGCGGGAGACGGCCGCCAAGCGCATCCTGGCCGCCCGACCCAACTGGTCGGACCGTGCGATCGCCGAGGTCACCGGGCTCAGCGCGCCGACCGTCGCCGCCGTACGGGGCCGCTCAACTGAAAGATTCTCGCAGTCGAACAGCAGGGTGGGGCGGGACGGCCGGGTCCGGCCCCTCGACGGGGCGGCGCGCCGCCAGAAGGCCGTCGAGATCATCCGCAGCCACCCGGGCGCCTCCCTCCGGGAGATCGCCAAAGAAGCCGGTATATCCGTCGGAACGGCCCACAACGTACGTCTGAAGCTGCGGGAGGAGGAAGCCGCAGCCGAGGCCACGCGGCTGAGCGGAGGCGGCGGGGACCCGCAGGACGGGGATTTCGGGCACAGCGCGTCCCGGGCGCTGCCCCCACCTGACTCTCCCGCGGACGACCGGCGCAAGCAGCAGGTGCTGCACAGCCTGCGCCGGGACCCTTCGCTGAGGATGTCCCGCAGAGGGCGGTTCCTTCTCCAGTGGCTCGGAATCCTCTCGCTCGGACCCGACGGGCTCGACCAGTTCGCACTCTCCGTCCCGAACCACTGGCTGAAGATCACGGCCGACCTGGCCCGCGAATCCGCGGCCACCTGGAAGCATCTGGCCGACGAGCTCGAGCGGCGTGCCGACGGCCTCTAGCCTCACTCCCGGCGGGGTTCGCCCCGCTCGCCGCCCTGGCACGGGCGCCCGCCGCGTCGGCCGAGAACCCGAGCAGCCCACGACGAGGACTTCCCGCCGCCCGCACCGGGACACCTCGCCACCGGGCAGGGCTCGCCGGTCGCGGCACCGGCCAGGCCCTGTCCGACAGATCTCGCCTGGCCCCCCCATGACCGCGCACGGGGTGCCCCCACGCGCCGCGTTGCCGGTCGTCGGCGCAGCCCGCCGCGTTTCCTCCCCCCGGGCCCGGCGGCAGGGAGTACCCCCGTCCTCCGCCCCGCGGTCGACCATGCCGGACCTCGCCGGCCCCGCCCCACGGGCGGACGACGAGCTTTGTCAGACAGGACTCAGGGCGGCTCGGGCGCCGCGGTCCTTCTCCCTTCACATCGAGCCTCGGAGGTCGGGCAGACATGGATTACTCTCTGCGCAAGCAGGCGTTCGACAGGGATGGTTACGTCGTGGTCCGCCAGTTTCTGTCGTCCTCCGAACTCACCGAACTGGCGGACGAGATCCAGCGGTTCATCCGGGAGGTCGTGCCCGACCTTCCGGAGACACAGGTCTTCTACGAGGTCGGGTCCGACGGGAAAAGAGGGGTCCGGCAGATCCACCGCATGAACTGCGATCCGTACTTCGACTCGTATCAGCACCACGGGAAGTGGATCGCGTTGGCAACCGAGCTCGTCGGCGAGGCGGTGATAGCGAGGCCGCCCATCTATTTCAGCAAGCCGCCGAACACCGATTTCCCGACACCGCCGCACCAGGACAACTGCGCGTTCGGCCTCACTCCACCGAACGGGGTCGAGATGCTGCTGGCCCTGGAGGAGCCGTTCGACGAGGAGACCGGCTGCCTGCGCTACCTTCCCGGCTCCCACCGTGAGGGGCCGCGGCGCCACACCTACAGCGGCGTCCGCGGATTCGCCCTTGAGGTGGCCGACTTCGGTCCGCGGGACGAGGCGCGCGAGGTGGCGGTGGAGATGCGGCCCGGCGACCTCCTGTGCCACCACCCGCTCACCGTCCACCGAGCCCACCGCAACCGCTCGCAGGACCGCACCCGTGCGGGCTTCGGCATGTGGTTCCGCGGTGCGAGCACCCGCGTCGAGGCGGCGAACACCGAGGACTACGACCGAAGCGCGCGCCGGGCACAGCACGCCGGAAGGTGAACCCGCCACCTCCGCGAACGCCTCCGCGCGGCAACCCCACGGGAAAGGTCCGCCAACACATGGCCGGTCAGATCAGGGACTTCACCCCCGGAGACGCGACACCCGAGGACAGCATCGTCATCTTCGGCGCCGGTGACGTGGCCCAGCTCACGCACTACGCCCTCCGCGCGCTGGGGCTGGACGTCGCGTACGTCTGCGACCCCCTTCTCGCCGAGGCCGGGGGCACCCTGTGCGGAACGGAGGTGATCCCCCCTGGCGCCCTCGCCTCCCTCGACCCCGGGACGACCTGCGTCATCGACGCCTGGGACCACACCCGCTACGCGCGGCAGCCGGCGCTCCTCGACCGCTTCCCACGGGTCCACTTCAGCGTCTCGCTGCTGAGGGGGACGGATTTCAGCGGTCCGCGCGCCCCCGTGCTCCCGGGCGAGCGGGAGCGGCGTATCACCCACTACGCCAACCAGTGCCAGGCCCTTCTCGCCCGGAGCGCGCAGGTGCGCCTGCGGTCGCTCGACGTCGTCGTCACCGAGGCGTGCACCATGCGCTGCGTGGACTGCTCCAACCTGATGCAGTACTACGCCCACCCGCGCCATTCCGACCTCGACGAGCTGCACACGGCTCTCGAACGGCTGATGGCCGCCGTGGACGGGGTGGACGAGTTCCGGGTGCTGGGCGGCGAACCCTTCGCCAACCCCCGGTTCGGGCGCACCGTGGACCTCCTGACGAGCGTGGCGGAGGCGGAGCGGGTGGTGGTGTACACCAACGGCACCATCGTTCCCCGAGACGCGAACCTGGCCTCGTTGGCGCATCCCAAGGTGCTGGTCAAGATCACGGACTACGGCGGCCTCTCCGTGCGGCACGACGCCCTCGCCGAGACGCTCACCCGGCAGGGCGTCAACTGGCTCAGCCAGAAGCCGACGTGGACGGACTCCGGCCGCATCGGACCCGTCGAGCGGACCCGCGCCGAGTTGGAGCGCACCTTCCGTGACTGCTGCGTCAACGACCTTGTCACCCTGCTGAACGGGCGCCTGTACCTGTGCCCGTTCTCCGCGAACGCCATGAACCTCGGCGCGCTCCCCGACGCTCCGGACGACGTCATCGACCTGCGGACGGAGCGGCCCGCCGACGAGCTCAGGGAGCTCATCAGCACGCTCTACCGCCGGAGCGGGCCGCTGACGGCCTGCTCGTTCTGCCGTGGCCGCGACCACACCACGCCGACCATCGAGCCGGCGGTCCAGGTCCGCCGCCCGCTGCCGCTGATCGTCCTCTCGGAACGGACCGACCGGTGACCGGCCACGCGCCGGGCGGTGGCATACCGCGGAGAGCGGGCGCACCGCGCGTCGCCGTGGTGTCGATGGACGCGGTCGGCCATCTCAATCCGATGCTCGCGGCCGTCTCGGCGCTGACCGCACACGGCCGGGGCCCCCGGGTGCGGGTCTACGGATCGGCCGGCACCGGCGCGCTCTTCCGCGCGACCGGCGCCGAGTTCGAGGCGCTCCGGCCGCCGCCGGCGCCCGCGAGAACGCAGACCGCCTCGGGGCCGTCCCACCTGGCCGTCCGCAGTTTCCTGGCCCCGCAGGAGGGGCTCGCCTCCCTGGTGGAGGCGGTCGCCGGGTTCCGGCCCGACGCTGTCGTGCACGACGTCTTCGATCTGCGCGGGGCGGTTCTGGCCGCCGCGTTCGGAATCCCCAGGGCCTCTCTGATCGGGTTCGCCGGCCTCCGGGCGCTGGGCGGGGAATTCGTCGAGGAACACAGTGGACTCCACCCCTCCCTGCTCGCCGCGAACGACCGCCTCCTGCGCGACTTCCACCTCGACGTGCTGGGTGACGACGTGTGCCTGCCGGTGCTGTACCCGTCGCGCCGGCTGTCGATCGTCACGGCGGTCGAGGAGCAGTCCCCGCCGCCGGGCGGCACCGCGGGCGAGCGCCGGCTCGGCGCGACGGAGGCGGCACTCGGGCCGGCGCTCCGCTGGCTGGGTCCCTTCCTGGGCGACGTCCACTGGGGGAGCGCCGCCACGGGGGAGCTCACGTGCGCCGCCCCGCGGCGACGGCCCGCCGGTCCGCTCACCGTGCTGTTCTCCCTCGGCACGAACATCGCGACGTTCCGCCGCGGCTCGTCGATGGGAGGCGCCGCCTCCGGCCACGCCTTCGTCGAGGCGGCGGTGGGACTCCTGCTGTCGGCGTTCGGCGGCGACGACCGCTACCGGCTCCTGGTGGCCACCGGCGGCTGGGCGCCGCCCGCGGGAGCGGTGTGGCCCGGCAACGCGGTGGTGGCGGAGGTGCTGCCCCAGCGCCGGCTGCTCGCCGACGCCGCCGACGTGTTCATCACCCACCACGGCTACAACTCGACGGTCGAGGCGGTGGCTCACGCCGTGCCGATGGTCGCCTTCCCGGGGTACGGGGATCAGATCGCGAACGCGGAGCACAGCGTGCGGCGCGGGGTCTCGGTGGCGCGCTGGGACCTGCGGCGCCCGTTGGCGACCTGTGACGCCGACGCTCTGCGGGACGCGGTCCACACGGCGGCCTCGCCCACCGGGCCCCGCCTGAGGCTGCCCGCGCTGCGGCGGGATCTCTTCACCGCCGGGGGCGCGGCGGCGGCCGCCGATCTGATTCTTGATTTGGTCTGAATCTGAACACCGATTCACCGTGCGTTGACACCCTGCGGCGGGAATATCTAGCATCATGTGCGATGTGAATTCAATGAGAAGGAATGAGACTTCCGAGTACTGCGGCGCTGCGCTGACACCCCGCAAGGATCGACACCTTGGAGAGGTCCCGTAATGGAAGTGCTCGACCGGCGAATTCAGGATCCGCGGTTCCTCTGCCTGTACGCGACGCTCCAGTACTACCCCGACGAGGTCTGCCGCCCGGACAGTTCGCTCGGCCTGCCGTACATCCACGCGGCTCTCGCGCACGCGGGTTTCGACGTCGACCTCCTGGACGCCAGCATCGGCCGGCCGGGGCGCGACGACCTGGCCGACACCTTCTACCGCCGGACCCCGCTCCCCGAGATAGCGCCCGACCTCTTCCGCATCGGTCTGACGCCGGAACGCATCCTGGAAGAGGTCGAGCCCTTCGACGTCATTGCCGTCAGCTCCATCTTCACCCAGCAGACGAGCCGGTGCCTGGAAATAGCCCGGCTGGTGAAGAGCGTCTATCCGGAGAAGATCATGGTGGCCGGCGGGGTAAACGCCCGGAGCCTGAAGCAGCTTTTCTTCGACAGCGGATACGACGTCATCTTTCTCTCCGAAGGGGAGAAGTCGATCGTCGGCCTCGCCGAACACCTGCGGTCCGGCACCCCGTCCCTGAACGCCGTTCCGGCGATCAGCTTCCGCCGCGGCGGGGAGACCGTCACGACACCCGCCGGGCCGGCCACAACCGACCTGGACGAGTACCCGATGCCCTCCTGGGGCGCGCTGCCGAACGACCAGTACTGGGCCATCAGCGAGCCCTGGGGCGGCCGCGACGGCTGGCTCGACGACTCCAAGCCCCGCTTCGCCTCCATCCTGACCTCCCGGGGCTGCCCCTACCGCTGCACGTACTGCCACATCTCCAAGGAGATCGGGGGAGAGGCGGGCGACATCGGGCGGCTGCGCTTCCACAGCGTGGAGCGGGTGGAACGGGAACTGGACACCCTCAAGAGCCTGGGCGTCGAACTCGTCTACATCAACGACGACTCGCTGCTGGCGTGGAAGCACCGCGTGCACAAGGTGCTCGACCTGCTGCAGAGCCACAACTTCCTGCTCGCCGACATCAACGGCGTGAACATCCGCCACCTGTTCCGGCGTTCCGGTTCCGGGGACGACCTCGTGGTGGACGTCGAGCTGCTGGAACACCTCTACACGGCGGGATTCCGGCGTATCGGCCTGCCCTTCGAATCAGGTTCCCAGCGCCTGCTCGACAAGTACTCCACGGCCAAGTGGCGCATCGACAAGTGCGACATCTTCGAGCTCGTCAGGATCATGTCCGAGATGGGTTTCACGACCAACGCCAACTTCATGGTCGGCTACCCGGACGAGACCCTGGACGAACTCAGCGAGACCTATGCCATGGCCCGCCGGGCCATGGACGCCGGCCTGGACGGCTGCGGGTTCTTCATGGTCCAGCCGTTCCCCGGCACGGTCCTCTACGACCAGGCCGTGGCGAGCGGGCAACTGGACCCCGACATGCGCCCCGACGACATGGGCTGGTCGAAGTCCCAGTCGCCGTCGCCCTTCCGCCACCTGCGGATCGACCCGCAGGTCCTCCACTATTCGCGGAATCTGGCCTTCGCTCTTCTGAACACCGACCGACGCAGCCGGGCCTGGCTGGACAAGACGGCGGGCGCGGCGAGCGGCGCGCTCCCGCGCTGACCGCACCGAGGTGGCACGTCCGGGACGGCTGCGGGACGAAAGGACAGCGGGGTAACGTGATCATCCTGGGTACCAAAGCGGTGCAGCACGACGCGTGTTTCGTCCTGCTGCGGGACGGCGAACCGCTGTTCATCTACGAGCAGGAGCGCTTCAACCGCGTCAAGCACGGAATGTCGAGCGACCTGTCCGTGCTCTTCGACGCCCTTGAGGAGCACTCCATCACGCCGGATCAGATCGATCTGGTCACCAACTGCATCGACCCGGCCCGCCTGGGTGAGCGCAAGGCACAGGTGCGCACCTTCCTGCGGGGCCGCGCGGCCGACGAGATGGACGCGTACCTGGACTGGCGGCTCCCGACGTGGCGCCGTTCGCTGCTCGCGGCGGGCTTCCCCGAAGAACGCGTCGTCGACATCCGCCACCACCTCTGCCACGCCGCCGGCGTCTACTACGCCAGTCCGTTCGGTGACGCGGCCGTCCTCAGCGTCGACGGCAGCGGAGAGACCGAGACCGCGATGCTCGCCCACGGTCACGGGCACGACATCACGGTGCTGCGCACCACACCGCACCCGCAGTCGCTGGGCCACTTCTACCAGGCGGCCACGTTCTGGCTCGGCTGGGGGTTCGGCGAGGAGGGCAAGACCATGGCCCTCGCCGGCTACGGCGACCCCAAGCGGTACCGGAAGCAGCTCGACGCGTTCATGCTGGTGGACGAGACGGGCGCGTTCGCCTTCGCCCCGCTCGAAGCCCGCGAGGACAACCGCTACACGTCGGCGGAGCTGGCGGCGGACGTGTTCACGCGGCTCTTCGGGCCGGCCCGGCGCGACGGCGAGCCACTGCGGCAGCTTCACCAGGACGTGGCGGCCGCCGTGCAGGCGATCTGCGAGGACGTCATGCTGAAGTCCGCGCGGTTCCTGAAGGCGGAGACCGGATCCCCGAACCTCCTGCTCACCGGCGGCGTGGCGCTCAACTCCGTGGCCAACGGCCTGATCATGCGCAGCGGCATCTTCGACCGGATCGTCGTCTACCCGCAGGCCGGCGACTCGGGGACGGCGCTCGGCGGGGCGCTGTACGCCCACCACCGCAACGCCGGGGCCGGCGGCGGGCGTCGCTGGCACATGACCCATGCCTACTGGGGACGGCGCGTCGACGCCGAGAACGCGGCCGCCGCGGCCGCCGCGTACGGGCAGCGCGGGGCCCGCTCCCCTGACGTCGTGGCGGCGGCGGCCGACCTGCTGGCCGCGGGACGGACAGTGGGCTGGGTGCAGGGCCGCTCGGAGGTCGGGCCGCGCTCCCTCGGCAACCGCTCCATCCTGGGCAACCCGCTGGTCCCCGGCATCAAGCAGCGGATCAACGACGGCATCAAGCACCGCGAGAACTGGCGCCCGTTCGCGCCGTCCGTCCTCCGGGAGGACCTGTCCACCTACTTCGAGGCGGACCAGGACCTGCCGTACATGACCGTCGTGGCGCCGCTCAGGGCCGAGTGGAGGCAGCGGCTGGAGTCCGTCGGGCATGTGGACGGCACGGCCCGGGTCCAGACGGTCACCGAGCAGAGCAATCCGCGGTTCTACGCCCTGCTGCGCGCCTTCAAGGAGCGCACGGGCGTGGGCGTGCTGCTCAACACCTCGTTCAACGACCGGGGCGAGCCGCTGGTGCAGACCTGCGAGCAGGCGTTGCGGCTGTACACGACGTCCGACATGGACGCCCTGTGCATCGACGACTGGCTGTTCACCGAGAAGGCGCCGTCCCCGCGGACCCAGCCCTTCGCCCCGTACCTGGACACCTTCCGCAGACTGCCGAAAGCCCGGCTGCTGCTTCTGGAGGGGGACGCCCCCATGCCCCACCCGATGCTCGCCGAACTGCGGCGTGACCACCCCGACCTCGGCCGTGGCAGAGCGGACACGGTCGCGGTCGAGGAACTGGCCGCGTCCTACGACGCGGTGGTCTGCTACGTGGACGCGCCGGCCGACCACTTCATCTTCGACCGCGGCCTGTACCACTCGGACCTCGCCGAGACCTCGCGCCGCATCATGTCCGAGGCGCGTGTCCCGGTCCACTGGGTCGACAGCCGCGGGGACGTGGTCCCCGCCCGCGACGTCCTCTACGTGCACCACGAGGACGTCCGGTGCCCGGTGCCCTCCTCGTACGCCGGGAGGTGGAGCTGATGGCAGCGGACCTGGCGGCGTGGACGCAGGAGGTCGACGGCGACGTCATCGGCTACACGTTCTCCAACGGGTTGAGCGTCCAGGCGGAGGTCGGCGAGAAGGACGACAGGCTGCGTATCCTGCCGCTGACCCGGTTGCAGAGAGCGGTGCTCAACTACCTGATGAACGACCCGTCCCGCGCGCGCGGCAAGCGGGTCTTCGAACCCTTCGCCGGATCGGGCGCGTTCGGCTTCATGGCCCTGCGACTGGGCGCCGAGCACGTCGACCTTCTCGACGTCAATCCGCGGGCCGAGCAGTTCCACCGCCGAACCGCTTCCGCCAACGGTTTTCCGGAACATCGCGTGCGCTCCACCGTCGCGGACATTCGGGAATTCCAGCCGGACGAACCCTATGATCTGGTGCTGGCGAATCCGCCGTTCGTGCCGACCCCGGACTGTATCGAGGGCACGCTCAACTCCAACGGCGGCCCGGAGGGAAACGAGCTGCTGGCCGCCCTGGTGGAGAGGCTGGACGACTTCGTCAAGCCCGACGGTGAAGCGCTCGTCATCCTCTACCAACTGGTCCAGGACGGCCTGCCGCTGGCCGCCCGCGTCTTCGGGCCCCAGCTGGCGGGCCGGAGAACCGAGTTCACCCCGCTCCAGGAAGTCCCCGTGCCGCTGGAGAGGTTCTGCGCGGCCTGCGAAATCCAGCACCCGGCCGAGGCGGCCGGAATCCGCCAATGGCGGTCAGACCTTGAGCGGCAGTACGGGAACGGCTTGACGCTCTCTCACTACGTCATGCACATTGGACCGCGAAGTGACGCCCCCGGAGTGTGCGAGGTCACCGCTAACGCCTCCCAGAAATTCGGTGCGGAATGCGTGCTCCCCGAGGAGAACGCGGACTTTCTGCCTGTCGACGGCCGACGCCGATAAACCGCTTCTCTCCCACCATCACCGGACCTGGAGTGTCTCGTGGTTCTGTCTGCGATCGACTGCTCGGCGCCCGGGGCCGCGGTGCGGTTCCGCCGTTCGCTGGCCGCGACGGGGTGCGCGGTCGTCGTCAACCACCCCGTCCCGGCGGCCCGCGTCCGCGCCGTCTACGACGAGTGGCTGGCGTTCTTCGAGACCGACGCCAAACACCGCTACGCGGCGGGTGACGACCGGCCCGACGGGTACTTCCCACCCCCGGAGAAGCCGGCGGCGGGCGGGTTCGTGCCCGACCGCAAGGAGTTCTTCCACGTCTACCCGCGGGGCAGCTACCCGGCGGAGGTCTCCGACGCCGCCCTGCGGTACCTCGACGACGCCCTCGCCCTGGTCTCCACGCTGCTCGGCTGGCTGGCCGACGACGTCGCCGAGGCCGGCGCCGGCCTCCTGCCCGCGCTGCCGCAGCGCCTGTCCGAGGACCTCGGCGCCACCGTCCTGCGCGTCCAGCGGTACCTGCCGGGAGCCGGCGGCGAGACGCCCACGCGGCCGCGGGCGGTGGCGCACACCGACATCGACCTGCTGACCCTGATGCCCACGCCCAGCGCGCCCGGCCTCCAGTTCCACGACGGCGACGGCTGGGCCGACGTCCCGGCGGAACCGGGGGCACTGGTCGTCCAGGCGGGGGAGATGCTGCAGCTCGCCAGCGGCGGCCGCTACCCGGCCCTCCTGCACCGGGTCGTCCACCAGGGCGACGCCGCGGAGGAGTCGCGTATGTCCCTGCCGCTCTTCGTGCACCCGGGCGACGACGTGGAGCTGGGCGACGGCGTCACCGCCGCGGAGTTCCGCTTCCGCCGTATGACCGAGGCCAGGGCGCGGCAGTGGAACGTGGTCGCGGGCGGGGCGCGGCGGCCGCCCGTCGCCGGCCCGGACCGCGGCCGGAGAGCCGCCGCCCCGGGACCGCGGAGTGAGCCGCGGGGCGGGGCCGGGTGGGGAGGGCCCGCCGGACGCCGTCGAGCAGGTCGTCCGGCAGGCGTGGGGTGCGACGCTCGGCACCGACACGGCGGGCCCGCACGACGACTTCTTCGCGGCCGGCGGCTCCTCCCTGGCGGCCGTCCGGCTGGTCGGCGACATCCGCCGGGCGCTGCGGACGGACGTCCCGCTGGGGGCGCTGTTCGAGGCGCCGACGATCGACGGCCTGGCACGGCTCATCCGGCAGCGGAGCGCGCCCAGCACCTCGTACGTCCGCCTGCGATCCGCCGAACGCGACACGACGTTCGTGTTCGTTCACCCGGTCGGTGGGTCCGTCAGCGGATACACCGACGTCGTCGCGGCGCTGCCGCCCGGTGCCGGGTGTGTGGGCCTCCAGGCCCGCGGGCTGGACCCCCGGTGCGAGCCGCACCCCGACATCCCCTCCATGGCCGCGGACTACCTGGCGGAGCTGTCGGCCCGGCACCGGCCCGAGGACCTCGTGCTGGGCGGCTACTCGTTCGGCGGCCTCGTCGCGTTCGAGATGGCCCACCAACTCGGGCGCGCCGGACGGCCGCCCCGCGGAGTGGTGCTGCTGGGCACGTACTTCCCGCAGCGCGACGTGACGCGCGCCGGCCGGATCGAGACGCTCAGCGCACTGGTCGGCGCGATCTACCGGACCCCGGTGGACCCGAGGGCCCTCGACGGCCTGGACGACGACGCGGTGGTGGGCGCGCTCGCCGCCGCGGCGTGCGGGAACGCCTCGCTCCCCGAGCAGTACCGCCACGCCGGGCTGCGCCGACTGATCGAGGTCCTCGCCCGCAACCTCGCCATGGTCGAGGCGTTCGACGTGCCGGTCATCGAGGGGCAGGTCCACCTTGTGAGGCCGGAGAGTCCCGAGCCCCGCGACGTCCCCACCGCCTGGCGGCGGCACGCCCGGGGAGGAGCGGTGGCGCACGACATCGGCGGCGAGCACAACGCGCTGATGTCGCAGCCGCACGGCAGCCGCATCGCGCGCCTGCTGGCGGAGCTCTGGCCTGCGTGAACGAGGACTTCACCGATACGGAAAGCAATCGAACGCAGCCGCACCGACGCTCCGAGCCGGTGGCGGTACGGAAGAAGGTGTCCTGATGGGCGAAATGCTGAAGCGGTCCCCCGACCAGCTCAACGAGGTCCACGACGTCACGGAGTTCCGGGACGCGGGCCGCTGCCGGGTCACTCCGGTGGCGAGGTTCGACGCGCCGGTGGCGCAGGCGCTCGTCGACACGCTGACCGACATCGTCCGCCGAGCCCACGCGGAACCGAAGGCCACCGCGCCCGACGAGGAGGGCATCGTCCGGGCGCAGACCTTCGAGGAGGGCGAGGTCTTCATGCTGGAGGCACCGTTCGACGGCTACTTCGCCGACCGGTACCTGATGGACTTCTACGACGTGGGCCAGCGCGGCATCTGTTCGAGGATGCACCTGCACACCGGACTGCGCTTCGTGCGCATGATGACGGGCCCCGGAACGCGCATACGGGTGTCGAGCCTCTCGCCGTTCCACATGCTGCACGCCGAGGGCATCACGCCGTTCGCCCTGGAGCAGTTCACCGACGAGCTGCCCGACACGCCGGACGGTGTGACCGTGCCGCGGTACAACGCGGTCGTCCCGGAGAACGCGTGGGTCGACATGCAGATCCCGCGCGCGGTGTCCCACCAGTTCAACGCGATCGGTCCGCACGCCGTCATCGACTCCGTGCATCCGGAGGAGTCGATCGAGACGTTCCGGGAGAGGATGTCCGGTTATCGGATGATGGCCCAGACGGTGTTCCTCGCCGAGGACCTCCCGGCGGCCGAGACCTGTGACCAACTGCCCGACACGGCCATCGCATGAGCGCGCGCGAACCAGCACCCGGGCCGGCGTGGCAGCCGGGCCCCGGCGCCGCCGACGAGGTGGGCGGCCGGATCGTGGCCGTGCTGCGGGAGGTCGCCGCCGACGCCCCCGGGACCGCGGCCTGCCGGGACGTCGACACGGCGCTCGCCGGGCTCGACTCGCTCGGCGTCGTCCAGCTCATGGTGCGGCTGGAGGCCGAGTTCGCGATCGAGTTCTCCGCCGAGTCCGTGACCCGCGTCAACTTCACGTCGCTCGCGGCCGTGCGCGCGCTCGTCGACTCCACCGCCGGACACCGGACGGGGCGGGACGCGTGAGCCGGACCGCGTTCTTCGCGCCTCCCCCGGAGGGCGTGCACACGTACGTGCGCGACGGTGGACGCGTACAGCCGGACGCCGCGGCAAGCGTGGCCGCCGACCTGCTGCACTGGGCGACGGCCGGCCCGGACCGCCCCTTCCTGACCTGGTGCCCGCGAGACGGCGGCGCGACCGTCCTGACCTACGGCGAGCTCGAACGGTACAGCCGCCGGCTCGCGACCCTGCTGGGGGGCCGGGTGGGCCCGAGCCGGCTGCTGGCCCTGCTGCCCGCCAACGACCTGCCCTCGGTCGTCGCCATCGTCACCGCTCTCAGGACAGGGACGCCGTGCCTGTTCCTCAACCCGCAGGATCCGGTACGGCGGCTGCGCTCGGTACTGGCCGACTGTCCGGCGGACCTCGTCCTGCGCTCGCCCTACGCGGCGCCGCAGGCGGCCGAGTTCGCCCAGACCGTTCCGTGGGATCCGACCGCGTGGGACGACGCGGAGCGCACGGACGGCACGGCCCCGGAGGGGACGGACGACGCCGCCGGGTGCGCCGACGCGCGGGCGCTGCCGGCGACGCACCCGGCGCTGCTCTTCGGTACCTCCGGCTCGACAGCCGCGAGCAAGCTCGTGGTCCAGTCGCATCGGGCGCTGACCAGCAACGCCGAGGCGGTGCGCCGACACCACGGGCTCACCCGGCACCGCACGCTGATGGGCGGCCTGCCGCTGCACCACGTGAACGGCGTGCACTTCACCCTCGTCGCGGCGCTGCACGCCGGGGCGCACACCGTCCTGCCGCAGGCGATCTCCCCCTACACCTACCGGGAGCTGCTCGACCAGCACCGCCCGGACATCGTGAGCCTCGTCCCGCCCGTGCTGGAGATGCTGCTGGCCACGGGCCGCGGCTGGCGGCCGCCGGACAACCTGCGCTACTTCGTGTCGGCCGCGGCGCCACTGACCTCCTCCCTGGTCCGACGGGTCGTGGACGCCTTCGGCGTGCGCGTGCTGCAGGGCTACGGCCTGTCGGAGACCACCAACTTCTCCACCACGGTGCCGGCCGACGCCTCGGAGGAGACCTACCGGGCGGTCGCGCTCGACGCCGGGATCCCGTCGGTCGGCGTCCCGCTGCACGGCAACGAGGTGGAGGTCTTCGCCGAGGACGGCACGCTGCTCGGTGAGGGCGCGCACGGCGAGATCCGCATGCGCGGCCACAACGTCATGGAGGGCTACGCCCACCGGCCGGATCTGACCGACGAGGCGTTCGCGGGCGGCTGGTTCCGCAGCGGGGACCTCGGCTACTGGGCGGCCGGCCCGGACGGACGCCGCTACTTCTACATCACCGGACGCGGCAAGAACATCGCGAAGGTCCGCGGGGAGACGGTCTCGTTGGAGGAGGTCGAGCGGGCGCTGCTCTCGGTCGACTCCGTCACCGACGCCGGCTGCGTCGCGCTGCCCCACCCGGCGTGGGGCGAGCAGGTCGTCGCCCTGGTGGCGACCCGCTCCGACGATCTCGACACGGTGAAGGCACGCCTCGCCGAACTGGTCCCGCCGGTCGCACTGCCGGTCCGCTGGCTCCGGCTCGACACGGTCCCGCGCACCGCCACCGGCAAACTCCAACGGCCTCGCCTGGCCGACATCGCGCGTGAGGAGGCCGCGACATCGTGAGAGGCACCTTCCGGGAGCGCTCCGACCATCCCCACGTCGCCCTGCGCGGGGAGCGGCTCGACAGCGGCGCCCGCTACCCGGCGCCGCTGCGGCCACTGCCCGCCGCGGCGGCGGCACCGGCGGACGCCGCCGCGGCGGTTCTGGGCCAGCAGCTCCCCGAGCACGGGGTCGGCCACCTCGAACTGGACCGCGTGATGAGCAACGAGGAGTTCCGCGTCTTCGGCGAGGCGCTCGGCACGCCGCAGCCGGAGACGTCACCCGACGTCCGGGCCATGGTCGAGGACCAGGTGATCCTCAATCTCCGCACCGACGGCCCCGCGACCTCCGATCCCGCCCGGCAGCCGTTCGCGGCCAACTCGCTGACACTGCACTCGGAGAGCAGCGGCGCCCCGGCACCGGCCCAGCCGCGCTACATCGTGCTGATGTGCGTGTCGCCCGGTGACGACGACGGTGCCGCGCAGACGGTCGTCGTCCCCATGGCGGGGGTGCACGCCGCTCTGCCGCACACCGCGCGGGAGGTGCTCCACCGCACCCGCTACGACCGGGACGGGGAGGCGCCGCCCGTGCTCCGCGAGGCCGGCGGACGGCCGGTGTTCTCCTTCCGCGACTTCGGCGCCACCCCGCTCGCCTGGGCCGCCGACGGGGTCGACGGCGGCCCGGCGGCCGTGGACCGCGCCCTGGTCGAGCTGCACACGGCGATGTACGGCCACCGCGCCTTCGGCTTCCACTGGCGGCCCGGACGCCTCGTCGTCATCGACAACACCCGCCACTTCCACGGGCGCACCCGCGGCAGGGCCCCGGTGGCCGGACAGGCCAGGCACCTCAAGCGGTTGCGTATCCGGGCTGCGGAGGGGGCGCGATGACCGACCTCTCCGCACTGTTCTCGGCGCTCCCGCCGCCGTCGCGGAGGCGGCCGCCGACGCCCGCCGCGGCGGACGCGACCAGTACGCACCAGGCCCTGGCCCGCGCCGGGGTCCAGGAGTTCGGCCCGGACGAGTACCTGATCGAGGTCTTCGAACGGGCGCCGGACCCGACCGACGCGATGCAGCTGCGGGACCTGTACCTCGGCCGGATCGAGCAGGCGCTCGGAGCGCGCTCGTCCCGTCCGGAGCTGGCCGAGGCGTGGCGGGCGGCGCGGCACCGCCGCACCGTGACACCCGAGCAGGTCCTCGCCTCCCGGGCGACCGTGCGGTTCGTCAAGGAGATGTTCAACTTCTACTTCCGGGACGACCTGTACGGATCGCTGCGCCGGTCCGATCATCTGATCCTCTCCTCCGGAGCGGTGGACGAGGAGGAGTGGGGACTGCCGGCCGCGGTCAAGGAGTGCGTCACCTACGCCCTGAGCCGGGACTGGTACGGGTACTCCGACTCGCGCGGACGCGAACCGGCGCGCGAGGCGATCGCCGCGTACGAGTCCGCGCGACTGGGCGGCGCCTTCTACGACCTGCGGAACGTCGCCCTGACCATGGGCGGCACCTTCGCCATCAGCGGCCTCACCGACTTCGTGCTCACCGGCCGGCGGAGCACCGCGCCGGCCCTGTGCGCCATCCCCAACTACCCGCCGCTCATCGAGTCCATGTCACGCCGCTCCGCCACGCGGCTGGTACCGACCCCGCTGGTGAACGGCGTGACCTCGCTCGCCCCCCTGCTGGAGCAGCTCCGTCCGGACACCCCGCTCGTGCTCCTGCAGACGGCCACGAACCCGACCGGGGCACTGGTCGACGAGGCGGAACTCGAAGCCCTCATCAAGGGGGCCGGCCCCGACACCGTCATCGTGCTCGACGAGTGCCACGAATGGCTCGGCCCGAGCCAGCGGTGGTCGCCGGCGCGTGCCGCCGCCAACGTCGTGCGCGTCAGCAGCCTGTCGAAGAACTGGTCGGCTCCAGGGCTGAAACTGGGGTGGATCCTGGCAGGCAGCACGTTCATCGACGCGTTCTACGAGTACGCGTCGAGCAGTTACGGCGGACCGCCGTCGTTCTTCTACACCGCCGTCGAGGTGCTGGCCCGGATGGAGCGCTGGCGGTTCGAGTCGAAGGCGGAGGCGGGACCGTCCGAACTCGCCGAGTTCGAGACCGGGTACGGGTTGACCGCCGACACCCTGCGCGCCGCCTACGCCGGCTACCTGGAGGAACGGGACAGGCGGGAGCAGGAGCTGCTCCGGAACCGGGACACCGCCGTCAGCCGGCTGCGGGGGCTGCCGGACACCGAGGTCACCGCGCCGCGCTACTCCATCAACCTCGTCGCGGACTTCGAGGACTACTCCGACTCCTACCTGGCCTTCCGCGACCTGCTCGACCTGCACGACGTCTCCGTCTTCCCCGGGCTGCTGACCTTCTGCCTGTCGGGCGGGCTGGTCAGGCTGACGACCGCGCGCCGCTGGACGGAGCTCACCCCGGCCCTGTCCCGGATAGAGCGGTTCCGGCGGACGCCGCGGCCGGTCGGGTCACTGCCGGCCGAACGGTAGCCGGTGGAGCACGCGGGCCAGTTCGGCGGCCAGCGGACCGGACACCGCCGAGTCGACCAGGGGCCGGGCGACCTCGGCGACGTGCTCGGCGACCGGCACGGTGACCGCCGCCACCTCGCGGGCTTCGGCGTCGGCCGCGCCCGCCACGACCACGAGGCGCCGGGAGCGGGCCGTCCGGCGGGCGGTCTCCAGCGCGGCTCCTCGGTCGGGGCCGGGGGGGACGAAGAAGACCACCGGATGGGCGGGATCGTGGCCGAAGCGGTGTACGTGCCACCAGTCCTCCGGGTCGACCGCCATGGCCGGCACCCCGGCGGTCTCGGTGAACTTCGCAGCCAGGTACCGGGCGCTCCCCGACGTCGCCGGGCCGGCGACCACGAGCACCACCGGCACCGGGGCGAGGAGCGCCGCGACCGGACCGGCCGCCAGGCGCGCTCCCTCGATCGTGGCCGACTGGGCGCGCGCGATGGTTTCCGGATCGCCGAGCGCGGCCGTGTGGGCGACCACGTCCGCGGGGCGTCCGCCTCCGCCCCGGTGGGCAGGTGACCGGCAGACCGCCGCCCCGAGGTGCAGCAGCGCCAGCAGAACGGCCTGGTAGGTGCGGATGCCGGGGGAGGGCTCGGACGCCCGCGGGTCGACGATGACGGACGTCTCGGCCGCGCGCGCCAGCGGACTGCCGGCCGCGCAGGTGACCGCCACCGTGGCCCGGGCGTGCCGGCGGGCCCCGGCCACCGCGGAGACGACAGTGGGGTTGCCCCCCGAGGCCGAGACACCGACGACGGCGGTGGTCCGAGCCTCTGCCTCCGGCCACGGCGGCGACTGGAGGAACGTGGCGGCGGGCAGCACCGCGCACTCCACGCCCGCTCGGGCGAGCAGGGGCGCGGCCGACAGCGCCGCGTGCAGCGAGTCGCCGCTGCCCAGCAGCACGAGGCGTTCCAGGGACCGCAGGGACCCGGCCGCGCGGGCCGCGGCCGGTTCCGCGACCCGCGACAGTTCCACCAGGTCGGCGGGGAGCCGGGTGAACTGGCGGGTCACCTCCCGCAGCGTGTACGACCGCGGGCTCATCGGCTTCCGCCGTGCACGACGCGCGCCAGCCGCCGGACGCTGCCGACGTCCACCCGGCCGTCCGGGCCGCCGCCACCGCGGGTCGTCAGACAACCGCTGACGAACGCGCCGTCGGCGTCCGCCAGCAGCCGCGCGGCGTTCCCGTGGGTGACGAACCCGCCCAGCATGACCGTGGCCCGGGGCGACCGGGCGCGGATGTCCGCGATCTTGGCGAGCGTCGCGTCCTCGTCGGGGTGGGCCACGCAGACCGCGTCGGCGCCCACGAGTTCGGCCCGACGCGCGACCCCGCCGGTGGTCTCGCCCTCTCCCGCCCACCGGAAGTGCATGGAGTCGACGTCGGCGATCAGCCGGACGTCGAAGGCGTCGATCGCCCGCCGGTAGGCCATGATCTCCAGCGGGTCGGGGCGCACCCAGCCGTGCGTCGACAAGGTGGCCCCCACGATCGCGTCGGCGCGTACGAAGGAAGCCCCCACCACCTTGGCCACCGCGAGCGAGGCGCGGACGGCGTGCCGCATGATCTGGACGCCCAGTTCGAAGCCGTCCGCGGTGGCGTCGGCGACCCGTGACGCGCACAGGGTCATCGCGGCGGTCCGGGCGGGATCGGCCTCGTCCTCGACGCTGTACACCCGGTCCACCGTCTGCAGCAGGACACCGTCGGCGCCGCCCTCGCACAGGGCCTCGGCGTCGCGTACCGCGTCGTCGACGGCGGCTGCCAGCGAGCCCGGCACATGGAAGGGCGTTCCGGGGAGCGGGGGGAGGTGGACCACGCCGTAGAGCTTGCGGTGCCGCCGGTCGTCCGCTTCCGTCGTCATCCGGTCCTCGTCTCCTGGAAGAAGGTGTAGGTCGTCTCGCTCCGGTAGACCGCACCGGGCGCCAGCTCGGCCGAGGGGAACGCCGTATGGTGCGGCGCGTCGGGCCATGGCCCCGGCTGAAGGCAGACACCGGCCCGCGGCTGCGGCAGGTGGTCGCCGGTGTAGACCGCCAGGCCCGGCTGGTCGGTGGCCAGCCTCAGGCCGCGGGCTCCGCCCGGAACCCTGAGCGTTGCCGTCCAGGGCCCCGGGGCGACGGCCACGCAGCCGTCCAGTGCCGCGGCTCCGAGCGTCCGCTCGGCACGCAGGTCGTAAGGAGTGCCGTCGACCGGCAGCACCCGCCCGGTCGGCACGAACTCCTCGCCCGCCTCGACGAGCGCGTCCGCGTTCAGCCGCAGCAGGTGGCGGTCGACCGGCTCGCGGCCGCCGGTGAGGTTCCAGAACGCGTGCAGGGTGGGACCGCACAGGGTCGTCCGGTCCGTCACCGCCTCGTAGCGGACGACCAGCCGGTCGTCCGTGTGGAGTTCGAACGTCGCGGTGCACCGCAGGTTGCCGGGGTACCCCTGGTCGCCGTGCGGGCTGTGCAGGCACATGGCGATCCGGCCGGAGTCCGGCCCGTCCTCGGCGCGCCCGTCCCACACCCGGGCGTCGAACCCGTCGGGGCCCCCGTGGATGTGGTGCTCACCGGCGTTGCGGGCCAGCCGATGAGGGCGTCCGCCGATACGGGCGGTGCCGGAGGACACGATGCGCGCGTAGCGGCCCATGGTCGAGCCGACGTAGGCCCGATCCGTCTTCCGTTCGTAGGCCGCGAGGTCGGGCAGCCGGACCACGAGGTTCGCCCGCCGCGCGCCGTCCGGGACGGACACCTCGACCAGCGTCGCGCCGTACTCCCACACGGCGACGCGCAACCGGCCGTTGTCCAGGCCGTGTTCGTGGACGGTGCGGCCCTGTCCGAGGCCGGCGCGGCCCACGGGGCGCCGCCATGACCGGACCCCGGCGGTCACGGCCCGACCGGCCGTTGCAGGCGGGTGCGCCGCGGCGCGGGGGTGTCGACGGTCCCGTACCGGACGAAGCCCAGGGCGGTCAGCAGGCGCAGCACGTCCGGCAGGTCCGGATTGGCCTCGGCCCGAAGGACGTCGGCACCGCCGTCCGCCGCCGTCCGTATCGCCTGTCGCACGGCACGCGCGCCCGCCAGCGGGTCGGGGCAGCGGGGATGGACGGCCAGCCGCTGCATGTACCAGGGACGTGCGGCGGAGGGCAGCAGCGGTTCCGCCGACGCGTCGAAGGAGGGCACGGGCCCGACGGTGACGGTCGCCACTGGCACCCCGTCCACCGTCCCGACGTGCACCAGGCGCCCCGCGACCAGGGCGCGGGTCGACGACAGGCGGCGAGCGGGCGCGGGGGTGCCCGAGCGCTGGGCCGCCGCGCGGTCGGAGGCTTCGATCAGGGAGTGCACGGCCGCGTCGTCCGCGGCGATCCGCCAGAGCACGGTCACCGAGCTCCCCCCATCGCCCGCAGCAGCGGGGCGACCTCGGTGGCGAACAGCTCCACGGTTCGCCAGTCCACCGGTGGGCGCGAGGCCAGCAGGAAGTCCCGGACGCCGAGCTCGACATAGGGCGCGAGCTTGTCCAGGCACTCCTGCGCGCTGCCGAAGCAGAGGTATTCGGGGAGATCGGCCGGGTGGCCGAAGGTGCCGGCCGCGACAGCCCGCCGTGCTCTCCGCCCGTCCCGGGTGACGACCGCCCGGAAGGTGATCGACCTGCGCACCTCTGCCGGGTCCCGGCCGATCCCGGCGCAGTTCTCCTCACACGCCCGCACCGCGGCGGAGTACGAAGCGAACGGCAGCGCGAGGCAGTTCCACACATCGGCGTGCTCGGCCACCACGCGGAGCACGCGCGGCCCCGAGCCGCCGATGACCAGCGGCACGCGCTCCTGGACCGGGCGCGGGTCGAGGTACGCCTCGCGCAGCTGGAAGTACTCGCCGTGGAACGTCACCGGTCCGCCGCCCCACAGCGCCCGTACGACCCGGCACGCCTCGTCCAGGACGGCTGGCCTCTCGCGCGCGGGCGGCTGCTCGATGCCGTACTGGCCGAACGCGAGATCCGCGCCACCCGCGCCGAGACCGAGTTCCAGGCGACCGCCCGAGACGTGGTCGACGGTGGCCGCGGCGACGGCGAGGAGCGCCGGATGCCGCCACACGGCCGGGGTGACGAGCATCGCGCAGCGCACCCTGCTCGTCGACGCCGCCAGCGCGGCCAGGGCGGTCATCCCGTCCAGGCAGGGCCCGGCGGGCCCGAGCAGGGGCGGCCGGAAGTGCTCGAACAGCGAGACCCAGTCGTACCCGAGCGACTCGGCGGTCTGCCACACCGTCCGGATGGAGGCGAAATCGGGGTACTGCTGGCCGGAGTGGAGGCCGACACGGATCCCGCCGAGGGGATCCGCGCCAGCGCCGTCGCCTTCGGGCCGGGCCGGGACCCGCTGATTCATCGCTGCCTCCGGGGGGTCGCCACGATCACCGGTCGAACCCTCGCACCGGGCCTCCCGCCGCAGAAGCGCTCACCCTGAACGCGACAAGCAGGGAAAGCGCGTCGGGGAGAGACGCCGGCGGCATTGATCAGTATCCGGTTCTGAGGGCCTTGAACGCTGCTCGGACTCCTGGAACGATAGGGGCGTGTTTCAGCCGGGAAACGGCGGTCGATATATGTGTCGGTGAATGGAGAATTCGATGTCCGACGGGGAGGTTCGGCCGCTCGGTGGGCAGATGGCCGGGCTTCTCGAATTCTCCGGAGTCGGGCCGGAGCGGAAATTCTCGACTGCGTTCCCCGCCGATGTGCTCCCTGGTGTCCTCACCCGCGATCCGCTCGCCGGCCATGTCGAGGCGATCGGCGCGCCCGAGCGTGTTCCGGCGCGCGCCGCCGGGACCGCGGGCCCCGGGCCCGCCCGTGTGCGGCCCGGCGCCGCCCGCAGTGCGGCTTCTCTGCCGGTTCCCGTCGCCGAGGAGCCGATCCGGGCGGATGCCCAGGCCGTGGAGGTCATGGCGGTCGATCCGGTACGGGTCGGCCCGCCCCGGGTGCGGTCCGCGCTGCGCCGGAGCGCCGCCGATCCCGGCGGGGAGTTCCGTGACGACGAATACGCCGACGGCTGTCCGGTAGGAGATCCGATCGACCGGTGGATCGATTCCGCCGTCGACGACTCCTTCGACGAAGAGGCCCGTGCGATATCCTGCGGGACGTTGCGGAACGGATATGCGAGCAGGGTCGATTATGTACGACGGGCCGGCGTCGGGCTACGGTCGGCATGTGATGACGCGGCGCGGGTCCACACCGTCTCGCGCATGGCGGAAAAGCGCGCTGTCTTCGGCTCCGGAGCACGCGTGTCGGAGTTCCTGTACGCGGTGGACGGCATTCCCCTGCTTCTTCGCCAGGACGTTGTTCGCGACCTCCGCCCGCTCATAGCCGGGGAGGACTAGCGGTGCGCGCCGGGGCTGAGCCGGGCACGCGGGAGAGAGGCGGGACGGACCGGGGCCGCCCGGAGCGCTCCACCACGTGGTGGGCGGCCGCACGCCGGCAGTGGCAGCTTGTCGGTGCCGTCCGTGTCGCCGGGCCGGTCCTGCTCACCGGTGTCTGGGCGGTCAGCCTCATGCGCACCGTCCTGCCCACGTTGACGGGACTGTCCACCGGGTGGCTGGTGTCCCGGTTGGTCTCAGCCCCGAGCGACCACCACGCCCTGGTCCTCGCCGTCCTCCTGTCGTGCGCCCTGATGCTGGCCTCGCAGGTACTGGAGGCGTTCGCCCCCGCCCTTGCCTTCAGCGCCTCGCAGCGGGTGGACGCCTGGCACCGGGGAGTCGTCGCCGAGCTGATGGGGCGGCCGGCGGGAATCGGGCACCTGGAGGACCCCCTGGTCCAGGACCGGCTCGCCTCCGCGCTGCTGAAGGGGCTGCCGGGCTGGGCCTCGTACAGCTTCGGCACCGCGGCGGTCGGCCAGACGGTCATCGTCACCAGGATCGTCGGCGCCTGCCTGGCCACCGCCGTGCTCTGCCGGTTCTCCCCGGCACTGGCCGGCGGTCTCCTCGCGGTGACCCTGTTCACCCGCTTCGTCAGCCGGCGCGAGTGGCTGGCGCAGCACGCCGTGGTCCGCGCCCTCGCGCCCACGACCCGTCGCGCGGCCTACTGGGCCGAGGTCGGGGTCATGCCCTGGGCGGCCAAGGAACTGCGGATCTTCGGGATGACCGACTGGGTGGTCGAACGGTTCCGGCAGCGCATGACCGCACGCACCAGGGAACTGGCCGCGGTCCGCCTGCGGCTGCTGGCGCGGATGCGGTGGACGTCCCTGGTGCTGGTCGCCGCGGTGGCGGGCGGGCTCGGCGCCCTGGCCCACGCCGCCGCCTCGGGCCGGATCACCACCGGCGCCCTCGCCGTCTACCTCGGGGCGCTCTGGGTGGTGGTCGCGGGCAACGGCATGGAGGTGGAGTCCTTCGACGTGGCGTTCGCCGGCCATCCGACGCTGCTCGCACTGGAGGAGCTGCGCGAGGTGGCCGGCGAGCCCCCGGCGGCCCCTTCGGCCCCCTCGGCGCTCCCGGCGGCGGCACCCCTGCCGGCCCCCCTCGTCCGCTTCGAGGACGTCGCCTTCCGGTACCCCGGTGCCCGGGGCCCCGTGCTCAGCGGAGTGGACCTGGAGATCGCCCCCGGCGAACTGCTCGCCGTCGTGGGCGTCAACGGCGCCGGGAAGACCACACTCACCAAGCTGCTGACGGGCATGCACCAGCCGACGCGGGGCCGGATCACGGTCGACGGGCGTCCGCTCGACGCCGAGCCCGTCGACCGGTGGCGCCGGCGGATCGCGGTCGTCCTGCAGGACTTCGTGCGGTACGACCTCTCCTTCCGGGACAACGTCGTGCTGGGTGCCCCCTGGGGGGATGCCGATCCCGCGCTCCTCGACGAGGTCGCCGGGCGGTCCGGCTTGGACGAATGGGTACGAAGGGCGCCGGACGGCTGGGACACCCCGCTGACCCGCGGCCGCACCGGGGGGATCGACCTCTCCGGCGGCCAGTGGCAGCGAGTGGCCCTGGCCCGCGCCCTGTACGCCGTCGCCCAGGGTGCCCGGCTGCTCGTCCTCGACGAGCCGACCGCGCACCTGGACGTCAAGGCCGAACTCGACACGTTCACCCGCATCGCCGAGAGCGCCGGCGACGCGGGCGTCGTCCTCATCTCGCACCGGCTGTCGACGGTCCGGCGCGCCGACCGGATCGTCCTGCTCGACGGCGGCCGGGTCGCCGAGGAGGGCCGGCACGAGGAACTGCTCGCCCTGGGCGGGCAGTACGCGGCCATGTTCGCCGCGCAGGCCGACCGGTTCGGCGAGCCCGCGCGGTCCGCCGGGACGGCCGCGTCATGAGCCGCTTCTCGGTGATCCGGTGGCTCTACCAGGTGGCCTGGCGCGAGCAGCGGCGCGTCGTGGCGGCCTACGCCGTACTCCTGGCCGGCGACGTGCTGGCCACCGGGGGCTTCGGCCTCGCCCTGCGGGCCGTGATCCAGGCGTCCCTGCACGACGCCCCCCGCGGAGCGGTGGCCGCCTCGGCGGTGGCCGCGGTGTGCTGGGGGGTGACGGCGATCGGGTCGTCGGCCCGGACGAACATGCTCATGCTGCTCGCCGAAGCCGTCGGAGTGCGGCTGGACGAGCGCATCCTGCGCATGGTCGGCCGGCTTGAGGACCTGCGGCAGCTGGACGACCCCGGCTACGCCGACCGCGTCGCCCTGCTCCGCGGCGGCGGCGACCTGCTCGCCCAGTACGCGCTCAGAGCCCTCGACACCATCGCCATCGCGCTGCGCCTGGCGGTGGTACTGACCCTGCTCGCCGTCGTCGCGCCGGCGATGGTGGCGCTGGCCGGGGCACTCGTCCCCGTCCTGTGGTTCCAGCGGCGGGGACAGCGGCGCGTCGGGCGGAGCGTGCTGGCCTCCGGCAGCGACGTCCGGCTGGCCGAGCACCTGCACACCCTGCTCACCGAGCCCGGCTCCGGCATGGAGATCCGGGTGGCCGGCGCGGGTGCCGCCCTGCGGGGCAAGGCCGACGACACGTGGGCGCGACTGATCCGGCGTCAGGAGCGGGCCCGGTACGCGGCGGCGTCCCTCGTCGCGGCAGGCTGGGTGGTCTTCATGGCCGCGTACTGCGGCGCGCTGCTCGTCACCGTCGACTCCGTCGCCGCCGACCGCACGGCGCCCGGCGACGTGCTTCTCGTCATCACCATCACGGTGAGCCTGCGGGCGCAGGCGGAGAGCGCCATGGCGACCCTGCGGCGCAACGCCGACGGCACGCACTACCTCGACGCCTTCCTGTGGCTGGAAGGGGTGAGCGCCGCCGCGGAGCCGGTGGGGCCGACCGGGGCGGTCCCGGACCGCCTGGCCGACGGCATCACGCTGCGCGGTGTCCGCTTCGACTACCCGGGGACCGGCACGCCCGTTCTGCGCGACATCGACCTGGACCTCGCCGCCGGAACCACGGTGGCGGTCGTCGGCGAGCACGGTGCGGGCAAGACGACGCTGATCAGACTGCTGAGCGGGCTGTACACCCCGACCAGCGGCTCCATCACGGTCGACGGAACCGCGTTGCCGAGTCTGGCGAGGCGGGACTGGTGGTCCCGTACGACCGCCAACTTCCAGGACTACGCCCGCTTCGCGTTCGTGGCCCGGGAGGCGGTGGGCGTCGGCGATCTCGCGGCGCTCGACGACCGGGAGCGGATCGAACGGGCCGTTGTCCAGGGCGATGCCAGGTCGGTGGTCGACGGGCTGCCGTCGGGGCTGGAGACCCGGCTCGGCGGGCAGTTCGACGGTGCGGAGCTGTCGGGCGGCCAGTGGCAGCGTGTCGCGCTCAGCCGTGCCTTCATGCGGACCCGCCCGCTGCTGTTCGTGCTGGACGAGCCGACCGCGTCACTCGACGCGCGCAGCGAGTACGACCTGTACCGGCGGCAGATGGAGACGGCCGCGCGGATGGGCGCGGAGTGGGGCACGGTCACCGTCGTGATCTCGCACCGGTTCTCCACCGTGCGGATGGCCGACCGCATCGTCGTCCTTGCCGACGGACGGGTGACCGAGCAGGGCTCCCACGACGACCTCATGGCCCTCAACGGCACATACGCGGAGCTCTACCGGCTCCAGGCGGACGGCTACCGGCCCGCCGGGGCTCCCGCCCCCGCCCCGGTCCCGTCCGGCACCTCACCGGAGGAGGCATGACCTTGCGCGGACCGTCGTCCCCGCTTCGGCACCCCGCGGCTGCCGAACGGGGGAACAGCACGCATCGGCGGTTCCCGCGCGACGCGACGCTCGTCGACCTGCTGGACGCGGCCGAGACCACGTACCGGGACCTCCCGGCGGTCCGCACCCCGGAGGGCGTACGCCTGACCCACGGGGAACTCGGCGCGCGCAGTACGGGCCTGGCGCGGCGGCTGGCCGCGCTGGGTGTCGGGCGCGGGACGCCGGTGGCCGTCCTCGCCGACCATGTCCCGGCCGCCGTCGTCGCCTTCCACGCCGTGATCCGGGCGGGAGCCCACTACGTACCGCTGGACGACCGATGGCCCGCGCAGCGGATGGCCGGCATCGTCGAGTCCATGTCCGTACCCGTCCTTGTGGCGTCGGCGGACTTCGAACAGGCGGCCCTGGAGGTCGGCCGGCGGACCGGGACAGGGACCCTGGTGCTGCTGGACCCGGAGGGCGGCGCGGCGGCCGGAGGGTCCGCGGCGGCGGATGGGCAGGACCCGTGGCGCGTGGTGCGGTTGGCGGGCGGCGCCCCCGACCGTCCCCGGCGGTTGGCGGGCGCGGTGGCGGCCTCCGCCCGCCCGGAGGCGACCGACCTGGCGTACACCCTCTTCACCTCGGGCTCCACCGGCGTGCCGAAGGGGGTGGAGGTGACCCACCGGAGCGTCGTGAACCTCGTCGACTGGTTCAACCGCCGCAACGGTGTCGGCCCGGACGACGTCCTCCTGCAGACCGCGGCCTTCGGCTTCGACCTCTCCGTGTACGACCTCTTCGGCCTCATCGCGGCCGGCGGAAGCCTCCTGCTGCTGCCCGGTAGGGAGCTGGCCGAACCGCGGGCCGTCGCCGACGCGCTCACGGAGCACCGTGTGACGCTGTGGAACTCCGCGCCGGCCGCCTTCACGCTCGTGCTCATGTTCGCCGCGGAGACCCGGCACCGCGGCGGAGCCCTGCGCCGCGTCTTCCTCAGCGGGGACTGGATCCCGCTCGACCTGCCGTCGGCGCTGGAGAGCACCTTCCCGGGGGCCGTCCTCGTCGCCCTGGGCGGTGCCACGGAGGCGTGCGTCTGGTCCAACGACTTCGTCGTGACCGGTGTCGACCCGGCATGGCGGAGCATTCCCTACGGCCACCCCATGCAGAACTGCCGGTACTACGTCCTCCGCGACGACATGTCCCCCTGCGACCTCGGTGAGGCGGGGGAACTCTACATAGCGGGGGAGTGCGTCGCGGCCGGCTACGCCAACGATCCGGAAACGACGCGGGCGCGCTTCCTGCCGGATCCCTGGGCGCCCGGGGCCGGCGGCCGGATGTACCGCACCGGCGACCGCGCGCGATGGACGCCCGACGGCTGGGTCGAGTTCCTCGGCCGGCTCGACTCGCAGGTCAAGGTCCGCGGCTACCGCATCGAGCTGGGCGAGGTCGAGCACGCGGCCCGGCAGGTGGCGGGCGTCGAAGAGGCGGCGGCGGTGGTCGTCGGCGACCCCCGCGACCCGGTCCTCGCCGTCGCCGTCCGGACGCGGGAGCCCATGGACGGCAGGAACCTGACGCGCGAACTCGCCGCCCTGCTCCCCGCGTACATGGTCCCGACCAGAACCCACATCGCGAGATCCCTTCCCGTGGGACCCAACGGGAAGGTCGACCGGAACGTACTCCGCCGACTTCTCACGGGACCCGTGCGGGACGCGAAGGCGATGCGGTGAGGCTGAATCCAACGCACACTCTGCGAATTTGCGAGGGAAAAGTGTTGAAAGGTCTTGAACACCGGCGGGCCTGGCCGACGGGCACCGTCGACTCGCACGGCCTGCCGAACTTTCTCACGCTGCCGGCCCGGGAGGAGAAGCCGCGCCGGACGGGCATCACGCATGTGCTGGACAAGGGAACGCCCCTCCCCGCTCTTGAGGCGTACCTGGTGTCGCAGGCGCACCTCATCGACTACCTGAAGATCGGCTGGGGGACGGCCTACATCGACCCCACCGCCAAGGAGCGCGTCGCCCTGTGCTCCGCCGCCGGCGTCGACGTGTGCCTGGGCGGCACGCTCCTCGAAGTGTGCGCCGCGCAGGGCAAGGTGGCCGAGCTGTGCGGCTGGGCGCAGAGCATCGGCGTGGACGCCGTCGAGGTCTCCAACGGCCTGCAGTTCCTCACCCCGGACCAGAAGTCCGGTCTCATCCGCTCCCTGTCGCAGGACTTCACCGTTCTCGCGGAGACCGGCGCCAAGTCCCAGACGGCACCGGTCGTCGCCGAGGAGTGGCTGCGGGAGCTGGAGTCGGATCTCGACGCCGGCGCGACCCTGGCGATCACGGAGGGACGGGAGAACGGCACCGTCGGCCTCTACGGCCCGGACGGCTGCGTGCGGGCCGACCTGGTCGAGGCGATCGTGGCCCGGCTGCCGCGGGAGCGCGTCCTCTTCGAGGCCCCGAAGAAGGCCCAGCAGGTCTGGCTGGTCAACCGGATGGGCGCCCAGGTCAACATCGGCAACGTTCCGCTCGACGAGGTGCTCGCGCTGGAGACCACCCGGCTGGGACTGCGTGCCGACACCGTGCCCGTGCCGGACGCCGGAGCCGGCCGTGAGTGAACCGGTCCTGACCGGGCCGGTCATGAGCGGGCCGGCCGCCGGCGGGCGCACCCTCGCGACCCCCGCGCCCAACACCATGAGCCGCCCCTACCGGGGCCTGTCCGTGCAGGAGACCGACGTCCCACTGACGCCGTCGGCGATCACGGAGCACCTCGTGGGCCGGGAGGTCTACCGGCGGACCGACTACCTCGTGCTCCGCAACGGGCCCGACCTCGCCGTGGCGCAGGTCCGCAAGGAGTCGGACGAGGAGCTGTTCGTCCCGGTGGCCGAGTGCGTCGTCATGGCCGGGCCGGGGCAGACGCTGTGGATCGACGCGCCGGACACCGACGTCGGCAACGCGACCGACCTGGCGCGGACGGCGCTGGCGCACGCCCGGGACGGCGTCCTGGCCTACGTGGTGCGCGGCAGGTTCGAGCACGTGAACTTCATCTGGAAGCCCACCCCCCTGACCGTGCGGGTGAGCGAGGTCGTGCCGCCCGACCCGCCGAAGCTCTTCGCCATGGCGCAGCAGGCCGCCGCCTTCGACGAGGACCTCCCGCCGATCGACCTGCGGTTGGACGCGGTGGACATCGTCCGGGAGGCCGCGGACCACCCGTCGGACGTCTACCTGCTGCCCTGCCGGGGCAGCGGAGTGGACCTGCCCGCCCCGGTCGCGTTCCTCGACACCCGGCCGGCCGAGCGGCGGGAGTGGCTGCTGATCGGCTGCGAGCGCTCCGCCCAGTTCCACCGCCACTTCTACGGGGACGAGCCGCCCCGGGTGGACATCTGCCCCCGCCGGCTCCCCACCTCCGCCGGCGAGCTGCGACTGACCAAGTGCTGCCTGCTGGAGCGCGGCGTCGAGTACGAGGAGGGCACCGCGGTCGTTCCCTGGGGTGCCAACCTGGACGAGGTCCGCGACGCCCTGCGCTGGCTCGCCGGCTGGCGCGACGACGCCACCACGACCAGCCCGAGGGGGAGATGAGGGATGGGAGCACATCCGTCCGATTCGGCACTGTACGGACACCTGTGGGGCACGGAGGAGCTGCACGCTCTCTTCGACGACGAGGGCCGCATCCAGTCGTGGCTGGACATCCTGGCGGCGCTCGCGCTCGCGCAGGCCGAGACGGGACTCGTTCCCCCCGAAGCCGCACGCGCGATCGCCGAGCACGCCGACGTGCGCGAGCTGGACCTCACGCGGCTGGTCGAGGAGACCAGGACAACCGGGCACTCCACCCTCGGGCTGGTGCGCTGCCTGCGCGCCGTCCTGCCCGAGGACGCCCGGGAGTGGGTCTACTACGGCGCCACCGTGCAGGACCTCTCCGACACCTGGCAGGCGCTGGTGACGCAGAAGGTCGCCGCCGTTGTGGACCGGGACCTGAAGCACCTCGTCGACCGTGCGGCGGCGCTGGCACGGCGCCACCGGGACACCATGATGTGCGCGCGCACGCACGGCCAGCCCGGCCTGGTGATCACCTTCGGCTTCAAGGCGGCCGTGTGGGCCTCGGAGCTGTCCCGGCACCGCGAGCGGCTGGCCGAGGCGGCCCGCCGCAGCCGGCTGGTCCAACTCGGCGGCGCCGTGGGCACCATGGAGTTCTGGGGGGACGAGCGGGAGGCGCTGCTCGCCGGATTCGCCGAACGGCTGGGCCTGGGCGTACCGGACATCGCCTGGCTGACCGCGCGGGACCAGGTGGCCGAGTTCGTGTCGGTACTGGCGATGGCGACCTCCACCCTGGCGAAGATCGGCCAGGAGGTCTACACGCTGCAGCGCTCGGAGATCGGGGAGTTGCGCGAGCCCTGGGAGCCCGGCCAGGTCGGCAGCATCACCATGCCGCACAAGCGCAACCCGGAGCTGTCCGAGCACCTGGTCACCCTCGCCAAGGTCGTACGGTCCAACGCGATGCTGGCCACCGAGGGCATGGTCCACGAGCACGAGAGGGACGGCCGGGCCTGGAAGACCGAATGGCTCGTGATGCCCGAGGCGTGCCTGCTGTCGGGCGCGGCCCTCTCCCTGGCCCGTCGCCTGCTCGACGGCCTGGAGGTCGACGACCGGCGGATGCGGGCCAACGTGGACGCCACCGGCGGGTACCTGATGTCCGAGTCCGTGATGCGCGCCCTCGCCGCCCGCCTCGGCAAGCACACCGCACACGAGGTCATGTACGCGGCGGCCGCGGCCGGACGCCGGGACGGCACCTCCTTCCGCGCCGCCCTGCTGGCCGATCCGGGCGTGACGGCCCACCTCTCGGAGGCGGACATCGACCGCAGCCTCGACCCCGCGTCCGCCGTCAGGGCGTCAGCGGTGTTCGTCGACCGCGTCCTGTCCGCGCTGACCCCCCACGACGCGAACGGTGGTCCCCGGTGACCTCACTGACCTCGCTGCCCCGGCTCCGGCTGCTGCCGGGCCCCACACCGCTCCAGCCCGCCCCGCGGCTTTCCAAGGCGATCGGCACGGAGGTGTGGCTCAAGCGGGACGACCTCACCGGCACCGGCCTGGGCGGCAACAAGATCCGGGCCCTGGAGTACCTGGCGGCCGACGCCCTCCACCGCGGGTGCGACTGCCTGGTCACCGGGGCCGGCCCGCAGTCCAACTGGGCCATGCTGGCCGCTCTGGTGGCCCGCACCTGCGGCCTGGACCCCTACCTGGTCTACTACGGGTCGTCCGAGGAGCCGGCCGGCAACCACGCGCTGGCCGAACTGGTCGGTACCGACATCCGGTTCACCGGGTCCGCCGACCGGGCGTCCGTCGACGGAACGCTGGAGTCCGTGGCGCGGGAACTGCGCGGACAAGGTAGGCGCCCCTACGTCCTGCCGCGGGGCGGAGCCACCGCGCTGGGATCGGTCGGCTACGTCCGAGCCGGCCTGGAACTGGTGACGCAGGCGATGGACGCGGAGCTGGAACCGGAATCGCTCTGGCTCGCCACCGGCTCGTGCGGTACCCACGCGGGGCTGCTGGCCGCGGTCCGCTCGCTCGGGTCCCCCTTCCGGGTGGTCGGCGTGACGGTGAGCAGACCGGCCGCCGAATGCGCCGAACGGGTGGCCGCGCTGGCCCACCAGAGTGCCGGCCTGCTGTCCCTGCCGACACCGGAATCCGGGGACGACCTGGAGATCGTCGACGGCTACACCGGCCCCGGCTACGGCCGGTCCTCGCCCGAGGGCGAGGAGGCGGCGCGGCTGGTCGCGGAGACCGAGGGGATCTTCCTCGACCCCGTCTTCGGAGCCAAGGCCATGGCCGCGCTCGTCGACGCCGCACGGCGCGGCCGGCTGACCGGCCCGGCCGTCTTCCTCGTGTCCGGAGGGGCACCCACCCTGCTCGACCCGAGCCGGAGGCAGCGATGAACCCGTCCGTGCCCCCCGGATACCTCGGCAACGAGGCCAGGATCACCAGCGGGCCGGCGCCGCAGATGGTGGCGGCGGGCTACGCGGTGGAGACCGCCGACGCGCCCCTGCTCCACCACGGCCTGGGCCTGGCCGACCTCGCCCACCTGCTGGCCCTGCGGGAGGCGGACGCGGTGCCCGAGGCGCCCGCGGCCGAACTGGCCGCGGAGATCCTCCGCATCACCCGTGTCCGGCCGGGCGACTTCCCCTACGACCCGGTTTACGGGGACGCCTACAACAGCCGGGAACGGGAGCTGGAACGGCGCCTGGGCCCCGCGGCCGGCTGGCTGCACACCGGCCGCACCCGCCGGGAGGCGGGGCGTATCGCCTTCCGCATGGCGCTGCGCCACCGAATCCTGGCGCTGCACCAGGCGGTGACCGACTTCGTCACGGCGCTGGGCAGCCAGGCCGCGGCGTTCGCGGAGACGGTCTGGGCGGACAACACGTACCTCCAGCCGGCCCAGCCCTCCACGTTCGGGCACTACCTCGGCGGCTTCGGCGAGGAGGCGGCACGCCACCTCGACCGGCTGGAGCAGGCGTACGCGCTGGCAGACCAGGCACCGACCGGGGTGGGCGGCGTCGGCGGCTCCCGGCTCCCGCTGGACCGGGCCGGTATGGCCGAGCGCCTGGGGTTCGCCGCGGCGGGAGCCCACACCCGCGACATCATGTGGGCCACCGACAGCGTCACCGACGCCGCCCTGGCCGCCGTGCAGGCGGCCCTCACCGCCGACCGGCTCGCCGAAGACCTGGAGATCTTCACCAGCCCCGGCTTCGGCTACGTGACCCTGGACCCCTCGCTGTGCCGCGCGTCCGTGCTCATGCCGCAGAAGCGCAACCCCTACGCCCTGGCCGTCGTCCGCGCCGGGGCCGGCACCCTGATCGGGAAGGCGACCGGGCTGCTGGTCACCGCCCGGACGCCGTCGGCCCGGACGGACAACTGGCTCCACACCTACCGGGAGGTCGCCGCCGCTGTCGACTCCGGCTGCGGGATCGTCGCGCTCGCCGCGGAGATCGTCCGCACGCTCCAGGTCGACGCCCCGGCGCTCGCCGCGGTCGCGGCCGAGCACTTCACGGGAGCGGCGGATCTCGCCGAGGAGCTGGTCCTGCGGTGCCGGGTGGACTACCGCTCGGCCTACCGGGTGGTGGGACGGGCTGTCGCGGAGGCCCTCGACGCGGGGCGGAGCAGCCTGGCACGGAACGATCTCGACCGGGCCGCCGAGGCCGTGCTGGGGCGACCGCTCGCCATCGACGAGAAGGCGGTGCTGGAGGCACTCGACCCGAAGCACATCGTCTCCACCCGTACGGCAGTCGGCGGCAGCGCGCCCGAACGCGTGCGGGAGCACGCCGCGGCGCTGCTCCGGCGCGCGGACCAGGCCGTCGCGTGGTGCGAGGGACGGCGGGCCCACCTCCGCGCGGCGGAGGAACAGCTCCTCGCCGACGCGGCGGCACTGGCGTCGACGGCGGGTCGGCTCCCGACACCCGCGACCGGCACCCGTCCGGCGCACACCGCGGACGTCCGGTCGGCGGACGGGGAGGGCCGGTGAGCCGTCCCGCTGAGCCGTTCCCGGCACCTGCCCAGGACCCGGCGGCCGCGGGGGCGGAGCCCGCCGCACCTGGGCGGTTCACCGTGGCAGGACGGACCGTCGCCGCGGTGGAGAACGAGGCCGACTACGCGGAGGCGGCTCGGCGGACCGGCTGCGACGGGCCGCTGCCGGTCCTGCCGCGGGACTGGCAGCGGCTGCGCGCGACGCTGGGCGCCCTGCCCGTCACCTCCGACAGCACGCCGCGGCGGTGGCGCGGTGCCGTCTTCGTCTGCGACCCGGCGTACGCCCCGGCCGGCCAGGTCCTCGCCCGGGCGAGCGGCCGGCCGCTGCTGCACGGGGACTTCGGCGAGGCGCTGCGGGCGAGCCGCGACCACCCGGTGACGCTCGTCGCCGGCGCCGACACCGTCTCCCACGAGGACTTCACCGCGGTACCGCCCGACGCGCGGCTGGGCCTCTTCGTCACCCGCGACCTGGTGACGGCGAGCGAGCTGGCCGTACGGACCGTCCTGCACGGTCCGGCCGCCGCCGCGCACCGGGGCGACCTCTCCTTCGACGTGGTCTCCATGGAGCCCACTGCCCCCGGGCGGCTCACCGGGGCCAACGCCACCGTGGAAGGGCTCCGCGACGCGCTCGGTGACGGGGTGGCGGTGCTGAGCGGGAGAAGCCACGCCCGCGAGTGCGTCCTCCACCTCAACGGCGCCGGCATCTGCGGACTGTCGGCCAACCGGCCGCTGCTCCCCCTGGCACCCGCGCCGGCGCACAGCGGCCGGCCGGAGCACCTGACGGCGTGCCAGCAGAACGCCGGGTGCTGGCGGGGCGATCTCGACGTGCCGGACCATCTGCGGGCGTCCGAGGTGCGCGCGGCGTTCGTGATGCTGGACGGCTGCCAACTCGCGCTCGCCGGACAGGGCCCCGTCCGCGCGGACGTCTCGGTGCCCCTCACCATGCTGGAGGGCTCCGCGATCGCCGTCGCCGCGGCGGCCGGGACGCGCAAGGGCGCCTCGCGGGCCGGGCAGCTCTTCCAAGCCCTCATCCGCGGCGGCCTCGCCCTCGGCGACGTGCTGTCCGAGGTGAACGGTGCCATCGGAGCCGAGCCTGACGCCTTCGGCAAGCTGGTGCTCTTCGGCGACGCCGGGCTGGTTCCGGCGCCGGCCCGCGACGCCTCCCGCACGCCGGTGGAGGTTCGCGGCCGGGTACACGTCCCCGACCGCTCGGACGCCGTCCTGCTCGCCGGCCCCTCGCTCCTCGCCGAGCGCGGGGACGGCCCTCTCGTCATGCGCCGCGCCCAGCAGGGCACCTGGTGGGCGCTCACCTCCGCCGCCGGGCGCGGCGCCGGCGAGGTCGTCGCCGTACCCGTTCCGCTCGACGGCACCTGGCGCACCCGCGCGGTCCCGTGGATCCGGCGGCTGCGGGACCTCGCCGGGCTGCTGAAGGCGGACCCGGCGGAGCTGGACGGGATCGAGCGCAGGGCCGCCGCGGCCGTCCTGAAGCGGGCGAGGGCCGAGGACGCGCCGGCAGCCGAGGAGGCCACCCGGGAGTTCCAGGCGGAACTCGACGGGCTGCGGGCCTTCCAGGCGCGGCTGATCGCCGACGAGGTCGACTGGATCCGGGAGAACTTCTACACGTTCACCGACAACTGGGCCCCGCCCTGGTCGGTGCGCACGCACGACGAGCCGGCCGAATGCCCGCAGTGCGGCGGACGGACCGTCACCCGGAACGACGTGTGGCCCGCCGGGGGGACCGGGTCGGCGCTGTGCTACGCCGTTTGCGCGCGCTGCGGGGAGATCGCCTCGGGAGCCGCGCGGTTCGGCTGCGATGTCACCGTGCGCGCACCCACGGGGCAGGTGCGGGGCGAGGAGTTCACCGTCGGCGTGACCGTGCGGGCACCGGCGGACCGACCCCTGGCAGTCGCGGTCGGCGCCTCGATTCCCAACGGGCGGCGCCTGCACTGCGACATGGCCGGCTCCAGGTCGTTCGAGCTCGGCCCGGGCGGGTCGGCGGTCACCGAGTTCACCGGCGTCAGCGACAGGGCGCGGACCAAGCCCGACCAGTACGCCGTCAGGGTCCTCGTCGCCGTGGACGGGGCGGTGCGCTGCCTCACCCAGTACGTCTGGGTGCGGTCGTAGCGGCGTCCGCACACGAGGCGCCAGAGGCTCACAGGGAGAAGAGATGTCTCATCAGCGACTGTACGACGTGATCATTGTCGGCGCCGGGGCGGCCGGGCTCTCCGCCGCCGTCCTGCTGGGACGGTCCAAGCGGAGCGTCCTCGTGGTCTCGCTCACCGTCAGACGGAACTCCACCGCGGCGAAGGTCAACAACGTGCCCTTCGCCCACGGCACCCCACCGGCCGAGGTGTTCGCGAAGATGGAGGCCGACGCGGCCTCCTACGGTGTGGAGTTCGTGTGGGACGAGGTCGTCTCGGCCTCCGTCTCCGAGCGCGGCCCCGTCGTCGAGACCGCGGGCAGCGGCTCGTTCGGCGGCCGGCGGCTCCTCCTGGCCGCGGGAACGGTCAACGAACTGCCGTCCTGGATTCCCGAGGGCGAGTGGGGCAGGTCGGTCTTCGACTGCCCGTACTGCCACACCTACGACAACGACGGCGCCGACTTCGTGTCGGTCGGGGTGGGGGAGGAGGCGCTCAAGCACGCTCTCCTGTGCCGGCAGTACGCCAGGACGCTGACCACGCTGGTCTCCGATCCGGCGGCCCTGGAGAGCGAATTCGCGGACACGCTGGTGAAGACCGGGTCCAGCGTGTTCGCCGACACGATCGACACCGCCGTCCGACTGCCCTCGGGGGAGCTGCTCCTGGCGACGGCCGGCGGCCGGGAGATCCGGGCCGGAACGGTGGTCCTCGACTTCGTCATCAGGCCGAACCAGCGCATCCCCAGGGCGCTCGGCCTCGAACTGAACCACCACGGCTACCCGCGCGCCACCCTGTTCGGCCAGACCTCCCACCCGCTGGTCTACAGCGCCGGGAACAGCCCCGGGTCGCCGTACTTCATGTGGACGGGTGCCGCGTGCAGCGGCATCAACGCGGCTCGGAAGATCTCCGAGGACATCGCCTTCAACCCGTCCGTCCAGTGCCTCTCCGGGCAGACCCACCCGGCCACAGCACCGGAGAGCGTCGCACGAGGGGGGCAGTGGTGAGCGATTCCGCGGAACGCGTCGAGGAGCACGATCCGTTGAACGGCACCGAGGGCGGGCTGAGCGCCGAGGCGAGGCGCGTCGTCACGGAGCGGTGGTGCGCGATCCTCCAACAGGGCGAGGAGACGGAGGACTACACGTTCTTCGAGCTCGGCGGGACATCGGTCGTCGCCTCCCAGCTGATCCTGCAGCTGAGCCGGGAGCTGGACTGCCGCATACCGCTCTCGGCGCTCTTCGAGCACCCGACGCTCCGCGAGTTCCGCGACCACCTGGCCACGATCCTCTGAACGGCGGCCCACCGAAGGGCCCGTATAAGAGAGGAACGGGGAGTCCGGCCTCACGCCGCGACCGGGCGGACGGGCGGCGAGGCGAACTTGCGCACTGTCCGGTCGGGCCGGGGCCCGGCTGGGGCGGGCTGGGACCGGCCCGCCCGGGCCGGCGCACCGGCCGTCCGGCGCGGCTCCCTTCCTGACGAGGCCGGTGGCGTCGGTCAGGCCGCGTGCCGGCGCCACCGCCTGAGTGCCTCGTCCCGGCCGAGGACCGCCACGCAGTCCCGCAACGGCAGCCTGGTGCCGGAGGCGCCGAGCATGGCCAGCAGCGCGCGGGTGATCCGGCCGTAGGCGTCCCGATCGCCGCCGGCCAGCTCCTTGGCCGTGGCCACCAGGTCCTCTCCGTCGGCGAGCGCCGCCACCGCCGCCTTCGCCCAGAGGGCGGCTTCGGGCTCCTGGCTCCGCCCCCGCGGGTCGCGGACGGCGAAGTCGAGGAGATCCAGGATCTCGTCGGCGTCGCTCAGCCGGGTGCGCAGGACGGGCGCCGCGCGGCACGCCAGCCGCTCGGCGGCCTGCCGGGACACGCCGGCGCCGGTCAGCCGCTCCGTGATGATCTCCTCCACGAACCCCGTCGGCGCGGCCGAGCGCAGGTAGGTTCGCGTCATCCAGGCGAGCTTCGGCAGCGACTGGTTGACGAATTCCTTGCGGCTGATGCGGGTGTAGTCGAACCCCTCGACCATCTCGTCGAGCGTGCGGATCTCCCGGCTGTCGCCGTCCCCGTAGCCCAGCAGCCCGTAGTAGTTCACCACCGCCTGCGGGGGCGTCCCGGCCCGCCGCAGCTCGTCGACGTAGAGCAGGTCGCCCGTCGGCAGGAAGCGGTCCCCGATGGTGAATCCCGGAGTGCGCACCAGAGGGTGATGCAGGTAGAGCGGTGGCTCAAGGCCCAGCGCACGGTGCATCACCGCTTGCGGCGCCATGTTGGACAGTCCCTCGATGCCGCGGATGACGTGGCTGATGCGCATCAGGCTGTCGTCCACGACGACGGTGAGGTGGTAGGTCGGCCAGCCGTCCGGCCGGCAGATCACGAAGTCGCTCAACTGCGAGACGGGCACGGTGACGGGGCCGCGCAGCAGATCGATCGAGGTGATCGCACCGCTGTCCGGGACGCGCAGCCGGATGGCCGGGGCGCGGTTCTCGCGGGCGGCCGCCTCGATGTCCGCGCGTGCCGGCTGCCGGCATCTGCCGTCGTAGGCACGGTGGCGGCTGCCCGGCCGGCGGGCCGCCGCTGCCACCTCGGCCAACCGCCCGGGTGAGCAGTAGCACCGGTACGCGTGCCCGGAGGCGAGAAGCGTCTCGACCGCCTCGCGATAGAGGTGCAGGCGCTCCGACTGGCGGTACGGCCCGAAACCGCCGCCGACCTCGGGGCCCTCGTCCCAGTGCAGTCCGAGCCACCGCAGCGCGTCCGGGTAACTCTGCAGAGTTCCCGGCGTCTGGCGGTCGACATCCGTGTCGTCCAGCCGGAGGATGAACGTGCCGCCGTAATGGCGGGCGAACAGCCACGAATAGAGCACCGTGCGGGTGATGAACGCCGGGCACGGCATTTCACCGTTGGGCGCGAACCTGACGCGGACCTGCTCGTGTCCCTCCGCCAGCGGAGGCTGCGGCGACTTGGCGGCTGAGGTAGGCATGCCGAAGGACTCCTCGGAAAAGCAGTACGGGAAGACCGCCGTCAGTCTGTCAGCGCCGTCGGCACCTCAACAGGGCCCCGGGCCCGATCGCTTGAGCGGCTCTCCCCGGCCCCTGCCGGCGCGGCGCCCTCGTCCGGCAGACCGGGCACGCGCCGCGCGGGTCGCCGCGCGCGACACGGGGCCGGCGCGCGACACGGGGTCGGGCGCCGGCGCGGGAACGCCGCCGGCCTGGCCCGGGGGAGAGCCCGAAGCCACCTCAGGGGACGATGGCCTTCCCCATCTCGCGCGGCAGCAGCTGCAGGTCGCGGATGTCGGAGTGGTCCAGGACCCACATGAGGTAGCGCTCTATGCCCATCCCGAAGCCGGAGGTCAGCAGGGGGTCGGTGACGCGCATGTCGGCGTACCACTCGTAGGCGGACTGCGGCACCTCGTGCAGCCGCAGCGCCTCCCGGAGCGACACGGCGGTCCGGTGCCGCTCACCGGCACCGACCACCTCGCCTGGGCCGAAGAGGAGATCGGCGTTGAGCGCGCGCTTTCGGTGTCCGTCCGCGAACGCCTGGTAGAACGGGACGGCGAGGTGGTCCCAGTGTGTGATCCAGACGAACTCGCCCACCCGCGAGATCAGTTCGCGTTCGCTGCGGCGGGGCAGCGTCCGCCAGCCGCCGTGGTCCTCCACCCCGCCCGGCCCCAGGAGGTCGGCCGCCTCGTCGAACGTGAGCTGGTGGAAGACGGGGGACCCGGCCAGGCGCTCCAGATGGTCCAGCCGCCCTCCCAGGGACAGGACGAGATCGGCCTCCGCCTCCAGCAGGCCGGCCGTGACGAACCGCAGATAGTCCTGGACCACCTCGATCACGGAGGTCAGCCCGCCTCGGATCTCGGCCTCGCTGTGGAAGAACTGGCTGAGGTGCGTCGGGTCGCTTGGCTCGCCACGGAACGACGGCATGACGTAGTAGCAGTCCGTACCGCTGACCCGGCAGCCCAGTTCGAGCATGAACTGCATCGAGTCGGCCAGGTAGGTGCGAACCCCCCCGAGGTCGACCGACACCGGGGTCGAGTCGCTGCCCCGGCCCATGGGGCTGGAGATGGAACCGGTGGTCACCGGGAGATGCATGGTCCGGGCCCGCCGGCCCCGCCAGAAATCGGACGTCAGTTCGCTCACGGCGTTCTGCAGCGTCGCCACGCCCCGGTACCAGGGGTTCGCGAGGATCATCCGGTGGTACCCCGCTCCCGCGTGCCAGGCACCCGAAGGGGAGATCGTCCGCGTGAGGTGTTCGGTCATGGCCTGCTCCTTGGGTCCGGGGGCCGGGGGTCGGCTCGACAGGGGTACGGGCGGTCTGCGGCCGCACTCAGAGGCCGGGTTCGACGACCTGGAAGGACTTGGGCACCTGCACGCTGCCGTGGTAGATCGCGAGCAGGAAGGAGTCGGCGGGAGCCCCCGCGAACCGCGCGCCGTCCAGCCGCACGTCCACCTCCTGGCCGGCGGCCTCCCGCGCGTGCAGTTGGCCCACCTCCACCAACAGGTCGTGGACGGCGGCGGTCAACGTGACGGTGACCGGCGCGGCGTCGGGCTCGCCGGTGACGCTGGCCCGCAGCGCGCGCACGGCCGCGATCTGGAAGGCGACGAGGCCCTCGAAGATGTCGGCGTCGAGCGTGCCGTCCGCGCTGACGGCCTGCCACACCCGCGCCGCCGCCAGGCCGACGAGCTGCTCCGCGGCTCCCCCGGACAGCAGGTGCGTCATCACCGCCTGGTAGTGCGTGTGGTCCGGGATCACGTCGGTTCCGATCAACCCCGCCACGAGCTCCCGGTCGTAGGCGTCGGCGTCGGTCCACACCGCGCGATGGTTCCGCACGAGTGCGTCGAGCACCGCGGTGGTACGTGTCCTGCGGATCCAGTCGTTGAGGACGCGGCACAGGTCGACGACCCGCCGGCCGGTCAGCCGGCTCACGGCGCGGATGAGGCCGCGCAGCAGGCCCGCGTGGAAGACCGCCATCGTGAGCCGGAGTTCCATCAGCTCCAGCCATTCCGCCTCGGTCATCTCCGCGTGCTCGATGACGAACTCCGCCTGCATCTCGGCGTTCGTGATCTGGTACGGCAGCCGCCGGGTCCGTACCGCGTGGTCGTCCCGGAACGCCGACGTCGTGTACTCCGTGTTGTTGAGCAGGAGCAGCGGGTAGACGACGGGTGAGCCGCCACTGGCGATCACGTACTCAAGGCCGGCGAGGAACGTCTCGACGCTCTCGCCGGGCATCCCCCAGATGAGTTCGGTGTAGGTCGGGATGCCGCGGCGCTCGAATTCGCCCTGGAGGCTGCGGTAGTAGGCCGGCTTGATGTTGGTGCGCCGCGCTATGGCGAGGACCTCGGGCGTGAAGGACTGGGCCGACAGGGTGACGGCGGCGATGACGTTGCCGGAGTACAGGATGTCGGCGATCGCCAGCACCCGCTTGCTGGTGTTCTTGGCCCAGTTCGTGAAGAGGAAGATCCGCTTGTCGAACCGGCGGAGCTCCGCCACCAGCCACTCGGCGATCTCGACGTCCTGGCCGATGATCCCGAAGTTGGCGTCGGCGATGAACAGCGTCGCCTCGGGGCTCGCGTGCCGGACCACGAAGGAGATCTCGTCCTTGATCCGCTGGAGAGGGAAGGGGCGGACCTTGGACCGGGTGGCGCCGCCCCAGTAGCAGAAGGCGCACGAGTAGGGGCAGCCGCGGTTCGTCTCCAGGATGATCACCCGGGAGTCGCGGATCTCCTCCGGGCTGTACACCCCGCTGAGCAGCGGTGACGGTATCGAGGAGAGGTCGGAGATCCGTTCGCCCACCGGGACCGTGCAGATCTTCCCGGCCCGGCGGAAGCTGATGCCGGGTATACCGGCCGCACCTCTGCCCGCGGACGACCGGGCCAACTCCTTCAGCAGGTCGCGGAAGGTGAACTCGCCCTCACCGTGCACCAGGTAGTCGACGGCCGCTGACTCCGCGAACACGGCCTCCTGCTGATGGGTGACGTCGTTGCCCCCCAGGACGACCGTGCACTGCGGCCACTTGCGCTTGACCGCTTCGGCGAAGCGCATCGAGGGGTGCCGGTTCCAGAAGTACACCGAGACCGCGAGGACGTCCACGCGGCCGAGGCCGGCGAGCCATCCGTCGATGCGGTCCACGATGTCGGGCGCCTGGAAGAGCACATGCTTGTGGAACTCGTACGCCGCCTCGCACTCCTGGTCGGCGGCGGCCGCCGCGTGCAGGTACCCGAGGTTCAGGCTGTACCTCACACCCGGCATCGGGGTGATCTCCAGCAGGTGGCACGCGAGCTTGCGCTGCCCCGTGTCAGCCTCGGCCATCGCTGTCCCCTCCTGCCAGGAGGCCCGCGGAGCGCAGGCGGTCGCATGCCTCGGCGAGCGTGGCGGGCTCGCGCCCGATGAACATCCGCACGTGGTGGCCGCCGCGCGCCCCGGGGCGGAGGGGCCGGTCGGCCGGCCAGGCGTCGGACATCAGGACGCCCGCGCGCACCGCGCACCGCTCCAGATAGTCCGCCCGGCTCCCGCTCCGGAAGGCGTCCGGGACCGGGAGGAGGACGTAGGGCCCGGCCGGCCCGCTGATGACCGCGTCGGACGGGACGCCCGCGCCCGCCAGGCGGTCGATGACGGTCCGGCGCCGCACCCGGTACGCCGCGCGTTCGGTACGCAGGTACTCCTCGACCGCGGGTCGGTCCTCCAGCCACCGGGCCATCGCGTCCTGCAGCACACCGCCGGTGTTGAAGCTGTGGCGCGCCCGGTAGCGGTTGACCAGGGTGTCCAGCAGTGGCGGCGGGCCGGTCAGCGCGCCCAGGGCCCACCCGTTGCAGTTGAACTGCTTGCCGAGCGACCGGACGGCGAGCCACGTCAGGTCCTGGGCATCAGGCCGGGCGAGGATCTCGCGGACGGACGACACCGGCTCCTCGCCGGGATCGTCGAAACCGTAGTAGGCGTCGTCCACCAGGATCGCCGCCCGGTGTTCCGCGGCCAGTGCCACGAGGGCTCGGACGGCCTCCCGCGACCAGCTGCGCCCGGTCGGGTTGTGCTGGGCGTTGAGCACCACCAGGCCGGGCGACTCGGACAGGCCCGAGGCGAAGGCGTCGACGGAGGCGGCGGTGGGCTCCCAGCGGCCGTCCCGCGACACGTCGAGGTAGGCCATCCGGAAACCGAGGGGCTCCAGCACCCCGGCGTAGTCCCACGAGGGGCCAGCGACGACGGCGAGGGGCCGGTCGCGGTAGCCGGAGTCCCGCAGCAGTTCGGCGTAGTCGCGCATGGCCAGCCGGGTTCCGGTCCAGCTCACGGCCACCTCGAAGGCGCCCTCGAAGGTGCCGATCCGGTGGGTGTCGCGAATGTACCCGCGGAGCACCGAGCGCAGCCGCGGCAGGCCGTACATCGAGAGTTGGTATCCGTGTGCGGCGTCGGGGGCCGCGCCGAGCGCGTCCACCAGCGCCGCCGGGGTCCGGCCCCACACCTCACCAAGCCCGAGGAGGATCGGCTCACCGGGCCGGTCCGGTCGCGCGAGAAAGGCTTCGAGCCATGCCGTGTCCGGTAGCCGGTTGGGGCGGACTCCGGTCTCCAGAAGGGTCGCCAGGGCGTTCACCGGCGGCGCTACCGGACGGCTCGGCTCTGGTGGAGCACCCGCTCCGGATTGGGATGCCCGCGGCGGTACATCAGGATGTCGTACCGCGCGTAGCCGAGGTTCTCGTCGAACAGCTCGTAGAAGTAGGCCAACCGCCGGCCGACGGCGTCGAGGACCCGCGCGTCGAGGCGTGCCAGGTGCGGCTGGTCGAGGACGGACCGCACGTAGGCCGCGATGCTCTCGGGGCTCTGCCGTACGTACGCGTAGGTCTCCTGGTCGATCAGTGTGGACCCGTCGTCGGAGAAGAGGTCCCGCCAGTAGTCCTGGTCGGTGACGGGCAGGTCGACGCCTATCGCCGCGCCGACCCTCCGGCGGAGATCGTCGGGGGGCGGCGAGGCGTAGTAGATGGGCACGGCGGCGAGTACTCCCCGCGGCGCGAGGACGCGGTAGTACTCGTCCCGGGCGCCGCGGTGGTCGGTCATGAAGGACGTCACGTTGCTGCAGTAGACGAGGTCGAACGTGCCGTCCCGGTAGGGGAGGTCGGTGCCGTCGGCAACGTCGAAGCGCACGTTGTCCAACCCGTGGCGGGCGGCCTTCTCGGTGGCGAAGGCGGTCGAGACGGGGTTGACGTCCACACCGACGACCTCGCCGTCGATCCAGCTGGCGAACTCGATGCTGGTGTAGCCGGTGTTGCTGCCGACCTCCAGCACGCGAACACCCGGCCGCAGGCGGGCCATGTCGATGACGCGGCGGATCGTCCTGCCGCCGCCGGAGGGCATGTTCGGTTCGTTGACCAGCCCGACCAGCGTGGAGAAGTCCAGGTCCGGCACGTCGCCGACCCGCAGCCCCTCCAGGGCGTCGCTGATGACCGTGGACTCAGGCATGCGCGGTTCCTTCTCCAGTCGTCGCCAGGAAGCTCGGGATCCCCAGGTCGACAGCCTCCCGAACGGCGCTGCCGGGCCGCACGCCGATGCGCTGCACCTTGTCCAGCGCCTCCGCCCGGGTGAGGGAGCCCAGGCGGACGTGGTGTGCCAACTCGTACACGTAGGGGTGGAAGCCGTACCGGTTGACGTGGTCGAGGATCAGGACCCCGTTCAGCCGGCAGTTCGTCGAGCAGGAATCGGTGTCGCTCGGCCGCGACCACCCCAGCCGCGCGAGCTGCCGGACGGTGTCCTCCTCGCTGTACCCGGTGGCGTAGAGCGGGTTCAGCAGCCCGGCCGGTCCGCCCGGTGCCGCGGTGGCGCGCCAGGTCCGCAACTGCTCGGCCAGCGGACCCGACCGGGCCGACAGCGGGTCGAAATGGCGGTCGATCACATCCCGCAGAAAGGAGACCGGGACCAGCGGGCTCGTGGTCAGCTGCCCCGGTGTCCACCCCCCGACCAGCAGGGGGATGGTGTGGGCGGTCGCGAAGCGCAGGCCGGCCGCCAGCACCATCGAGATGCACGAACCGCATCCCCCCGTGGAGTACTTGATGGTGTCGGCCCCGAAGTCCGTCGCCAGACTGACCTGGTAGAGGGGCCGCATCAGGCCCTTCGGCGGCCGGAACCGGACATGATCGACGGCCAGGGCGTCCAGTACCCGCCGGATGTTCTCGTCGGCCTCGGCGGACAGGTAGCCGTTGTCGAGGGTGAAGGCCAGCGGCCGAAGGCCGAGCTCGCGCTGGGCCACCATCAGGGCGAGCGAACTGTCCTTGCCGCCGCTGTAGAGCACCAGGCAGTCGTAGGCGCGGTCCGGAGCGGCTCCCTCCAGGGCGGCGCCCACCGCGTCGGTGAGGGCCTCGCGGGCGACGTCGATCCGCTCGCTCTCGTCCCCGCAGTACCGGCACACACCGGACGCGTCGAACGAGATGTCGGGGAACGAGGCGGGCAGGACACAGCGCCGGCAGATCTGCTGGTCGTAGCGGACGCGGATCTCGCCGTCGGCGGTCTCGATCCGGACGTTCGTCAAGGTGCTCCCCCTGATGTGACGGGTGGTTCGGTGATCACCAACGACTGCTCTGTCGCGTCCAGCCGGCACGCGACGCCGACCGGGAGGGTGAGCCGGGGTTCGGTGTGCCCGAAATCGACGTCGACCATCACCGGGATGTCGTCGCGGCCCAGCGCCTCCCTGACCACCCGGTCGAACGCCGACGAGTCGCCCGGCGGACTGGTCGTCGGACGGCAGTGCCGTCCGACGACCAGTCCGCGGATGCCGTCCAACTGCCCGGACCAGCGCCACTGGGACAGCAGCCCGAGGAACTCCTCGGGGCCCGTGCCGAGGGTCTCCAGGCAGAGGATCGCGCCCTGGGTGTCCGGCATCCACGGCGTGCCGAACAGCCGCGAGGCGGTAGGCGCGCAGCCGGGCAGCAGCCACCCCTCCGCGGTCCCGGGCGCGAGTGTGCGCCAGGCGGCGGGTCGGGTACGGCGCGGGCGGACGTCGTCCACCTCCCAGAGGAGGAACTCGTCGGTCCACCGGCTCGGCGCCGTCAGACGGACGGGGCCCTGCCAGGGGGACACCGCCTCGCGGAACCGGGCCGCGGTGTAGGGCCAGGCTCCGCCGACCTCCCCCCATTCGGAGACGACCATCGGACCGTGGAAGGTGACGGTCCGCGCGCACCGCAGGGCGGCCCACAGCAGGGACGTGACGTCGCTGTAGCCCACGACGGGCTTGCCGCAGTCCCGTATGAGGTCGAAGTCCAGATGCGGCAGCACGCGAACGGTGGTGTAGCCGCCCACCGCGCACATCACCAGATCGACGTCCGGATCGAGCAGCAACCCGTGCAGGTCCGCCGCGAGTTCTTCCGGGGTACCGGCGCCGACACCGTCATCGCACCGCGTCCGGGCGGCGCACCGGACCGTGAAGCCGTCCTCCTCCAGAGCGGCCACGGCTCTGGAGAACCGTCGCGGAAACCGGGCGGGTGCCGGGGACGACGGCGTCCAGACGCCTATGACGGCGTTCCCCCCGACGGCCCGCGGCAGGTGCAGGCCGTCAGGACGCATCGGCGACCCGTCGGGACCCCGCGCGGGTTCCCGTACCGCCGAGAACCCGGTGTCCAGCACCGGTGCATTCGGCATTCGGAATACGCCGTGCGCGAGCATTCACGTGGTCGAGCTGAAAGTGCGGAACGGGGATTTTCGTATGGAACAGAGACACGTCTCCTCCTGCGGCGCAAGAGCTCGAACACAACCCGCCCATGGAAAGGGGCAGCGAGGCATTGCCCGATTCGGCTCCGATCATAACCACGGTCTCGCGTTCAAAGAAACGGTTGTGTTTTTCGCACCGCGTGGGTAGGAAGCGCCACGTGCCCCGATGCCAGGAGTCCCTCAGGAGCGGCCGCCGGGGCTGACCAGGCGCCGATGCCAGTCGTGCCACGAATCGCCGGACAGGGCGGGAAGCAGCTCGCGATCGACCTCGCCGTACGAGGTCAACCGCTCTTCCGGCCGCCGGTCGAGCCTGCTACGGTCGCTCCGGCTGTCGCGCATTGCCACGGCCCGCCGGTGTTCCGCACCGGGGGGAATTCGGAATCGAATGGGGGAGTGGACGTGTCGCAACGGCCTTTGTCGGCGACGGGGCGGAGTGCCGTGAAACGGGCGTTCCTGCCCGTGGGGGCGGCGCGGTCCGTCAGGGAGAATCGGGCTCGATACGTCACGGCGGGAATTCTCTGCCTTTCCTGCCTCGCCGTGGTCGCCCAGTCGGGCGTGCCCACAGGCGGCGGACACGCGGACGTCGAACCGGCTCTCGCCGTGCTGCGCGCGGCTCTGTGCTGCGCGGTCGTCTCCCTGCTTCTGGTGTGCCGCGTCTTCAGCTCGTTCTACACCGACGCGGGCTTCCTCTACCGAAGCCATCCGCTCCTTCCGAAGCGCGCTCTCGGTGCCGCCGGGTTCCGCCGGCTGAAACTGCTGGTCCTGGTGTCATCGATCCTGTACGGGATCGGATTCCTGCTCCCGCTCACCGGCGCGCTGTTCTGCTGTTCATTCGCGGTGCTGAACTTCTACGCCACGCGCTTCTCGACGGACTACTGGATCACCAACACCCATCTGAACATCTTCTCCTTCCTGGTCTACTTCTCCGGCGGCGGCCGCGGCCACAGCGTCGACAGCCTCTTCGGCGTCCCGGGCTGGCACGCGGCGAGCGTCGCGAGCCTCTCCTTCCTCGTCATGAGGCTCTACGTGGTGCTCGTCTACTTCCAGGCCGGAATCTCCAAAGTGCTGGCAGGGGGAAGCGACTGGTTCCTGACGGGGCAGTCGCTGCGCGTGGCCGTCGGCATCCACGGGACCCGCCGCGGAAGGCAGCTGCTCGCGACACCGGGAAGGCGCACCTGCGCGGCCGTCGCCACCGGCGTCTTCGAGCTGCTGGCCCCGGTGGCTTTGGTCTCCAGGACGGTCTTCATCTGCTTCCTGGCCATCGCCCTGGTCTTCCATTTCGCCACATGGCTGACCCTCGGCATATCGTTCTGGTTCCTCTGGATCCTCTACCCGGGGCTGCTGCTTGGAGCCCGGTGGCACGACGGCGCGGGCCCAGGCCGTCAGGTGTGGATCCTGGTCGCGTTGGCGGCGGTGATGCTGGCACACACGCTGCTGAGGGGCTCGCACTGGCCGATCTCCTGCCACGACCTGTTCGCCGATCTCTTCCCCATGGAGCTGGACTACTACGCCGTGGTCCTCGTCGACGCGGCGGGGGACGAGCAGTTCGCGCTTCCCGGCGCTGTCGTCCCGATCGAGTACTTCCGCACGGCGAACCTGATCGGGAACGTGTTCCTCAGGGGTTCCGACCGCGGTGTGCGGGACGCCCTGGCGAAGTCCGTTCTCGGCTGGGCCAACGGATGCCGGTGGCCGCGAGGCGGCGAGATCATGCATCCGGTCCGCCGGAATCCGCAGATCCCCTTCGTCGGTGTCAGAATCGCCCTGTACCGCTTCGACTTCCGGCGCCTTCAGCCGTCGCAGCAACTGGACAGCTGCGGCAGTCTGGTTCGGGACCTGCACGTGTACGGGGGCGTCCCCGGGGCCGCCGAGGAGATCGGCGCCTGAAGGGTGTTCCGCCACCGGCCGACCTGCTCCCGGTCCCGTCAGGTAGGCCCGGGCGTCTGCGGGCCCGGTCCGCCCCGTCTGACGAGCGGATCCCGGGGGTGTCACAGGGGGATGCCAGGCTGTTCCCATGGACGACACCACACAGAGCGCGGACTACTGGGACGCCCGGGCCGAGCGGTTCGACGAGGAGCCCGACCACGGCCTGCGCGACCCGCGGGTGCGGCAGGCGTGGGCGGCCCGGTTGCGCACGTGGCTGCCTTCGGAAGCCAGTGACGTGCTCGACCTCGGATGCGGCACCGGCAGTCTCGCGCTGCTCGCGGCAGAGGCAGGGCACCGCGTCACCGCGCTCGACCGCTCACCGCGTATGGCCGCGCTGGCCCGGGCCAAGCTGTCCGGCACGCCGGCGCGCGTTCTCGTGGCCGACGCCGCCCGCCCGCCCGTGCCTGCGGGCTCCTTCGACGTCGTCCTGGTGCGGCACGTGCTGTGGGCCCTGCCCGATCCGGCCGCCGTCCTGCGCCACTGGGCCGGCCTGCTGCGGCCGGGCGGCCGGCTCGTCCTGGTGGAAGGGCGGTGGAACTCCCTCAGCCCCGTCGGCATAGCCGCCACGGCCCTCGCCGAACTCGCCGCCCCTCTCGGCGGCTCGCTCCTCGTCGAACAGCTGGGCGGCGACCCCGGGCTGTGGGGCCGCGCGGTCGACGACGAGCGGTACGCGGCGGTGATCCGCCCCGCGGCCCGCCCAGCGGGTCGGCACACCGAGATCGTCGACGTGCACCTCCTGCTGCTGCGGGGCGAGGAGGTGCTGCTCGCCCGCCGCACCGGCACCGGATACGCCGACGGGCTGCTGGACGCCCCCTCCGGCCACCTGGAGGAGGGCGAGGACGTCAGGAGCGGGATGATCCGCGAGGCCCGCGAGGAGATCGGGATCGATCTCGACCCCGATCGGCTGGAGGCGGTGCTGGTCATGCAGCACCGGGCCCCGGGCGGGACGGCGCGCGTCGGCTGGTTCTTCACCGCCCGGCACGACCCCGGCGACCCCGAGCCGGTCAACCGCGAGCCGGACAGATGCTCGGAACTCCGGTGGTGTCCGCTCGACGCCCTGCCCGACGACATGGTCGCCTACTGCCGGGCGGGCATCGGCGCCTACCGGGCCGGGCACCGCTTCCTGCTCCACCTCCACGAGCCGGAGGACACCATCGCGTACGCCTCCGGCGGACCGGACCGCGCGGTGCCACTGGGGCCGTCCGCTGTGCCAGTATCCAGGCCATGAGCCTGAAGATCACCGTCGATCCGGGCGCGACAGCCCCGCCCTACGAGCAACTGCGCGCCCAGATCGCCGAGAGGGCGCGCACGGGAGAGCTCCCCGTGCACTACAAGCTGCCCACCGTGCGGGGCCTGGCCGAGGAGCTGGGGCTCGCGGCGAACACCGTCGCCAAGGCGTACCGCGCCCTGGAGGCGGACGGGGTGATCGAGACCCGCGGACGGCACGGCACCTACATCGCGGCGGGTGACGCCCACGCCAGGGAGGTTGCCGCGGCGGCGTCGGCCTACGTGGAGCGCGTCCGCCGCCTCGGTCTGGACCGGGACGCCGCACGCGCCGCCGTGGAGGAGGCACTGCGGGCCGGCTACCGCGAGGCCCGGGACGCCTGACGGCCCCGGCCGTCTCCCGGACCTCCCCGGCCGTCTCCCGGACCTCCCCGGGAGACGGCCGGGACGGGCTACAGGTACAGGCCGTCCGTCGGCCGGGAGGGCACCGGCAGGGCCGGGAAGGCGCCGCGGCGCAGGGCGTAGAGCTCCGCGAGAGTCGCGCCCTCGCGATCGATGCCCTCACTGGTGCCCAGCCACCGCGCGGCCTCGTCCCGGCTGAGCCGGCCGACCTCGATACGGGCCAGGCAGCGTCCGGGCCGCACCACCGCCGGGTGCATGCGCTCCAGGTCCTCGTTGGTGGTGATGCCGACCAGGACGTTGCGGCCCTGCCCGAGCAGGCCGTCGGTGAGGTTGAGCAGGCGGGACAGGGACTGGCCGGTCTGGTGTTTGGCCTCGCCCCGGATCAGCTCGTCGCAGTCCTCCAGCATCAGCAGACGCCAGCGCTCGCCGTCCTCGTCGCTCTCCCCGACGGCGACGTCCATGAGGTACCCGACATCGCTGAACAACTGCTCCGGGTCCAGCACGCAGTCCACCCGGCACCACTCCTGCCACGCGCGGGCCAGGGTGCGCAGCGCCGAGGTCTTGCCGGTGCCCGGCGGGCCGTGGAGGAGCAGCAGCCGACCGGTGACGTCGTCGGCCGTCATCTTCATCAGGCTGTCCAACGCCTCGGCCACCGGCGCCGTGTAGTTGGCGCGCAGTTCCTCCCACGGGGCCGCCGAGATCTTGCGGGTGATGCGGTGCGCGCCTCTGCGGGGTGAGACGTACCAGAAGCCCATGGGGACGCTGTCCGGCTGCGGCTTCGGCTCGTCCTCCGCGTCCTGGACCGCTGACGTGAGGACGTGCTCGGCGAGTTCGTCGGAGGTCGCGATCACGGTCACGTCGGCTCCGGCGCTCCATCGCGAGACCAGGATCGTCCACCCCTCGCCCTCGGCCAGGACCGCGCTGCGGGTGCCCTTGCGGGCCTGGCGCAGCACCAGGGCCCCCGGAGGCAGCAGCGTCAGGCCGGACCGTACCTTCTCCACGGTCGCGCCGCAGGAGTACGGCTGCTCACCGGAGGCGAACCTGCCGAGGAAGAGGGCGTCCACCACGTCTGCGGGGGAATCGCCGTCGTCCAGGGCCATGTGGAGCGGCAGCGCCCGTGCCGGGTCGGAGGACCCGGGGGTGCCCGCGCCGCCGTCGGCGGGCGGGTCGGTCCCCTCGTGCGGGGCGGATGCGGGGACGGTGGGCGGCACGAGCCTCCTCGGAGTCCGGGGTGCGGTGGACATGCCGCCATGGTCCGGCATGCGCCCGGATCAGCCCACCACTTTTTCACCGGAGAACGTACGTGTCCGCCACCGTAAACCCCACGAAAGGGTTGATTTGCCGTACGCGCGTCCGGATATGACCTGAACAGGGCCAACATCTCCAGCCGGTGACGGCCCTGACGACTGCTCACTCACACGTGCGGAACAGCGCCGCACCACCCCTCTCCCGCCGGGCGAAGTCTCCGGGGCCGTGGGGAACCGTCAAGGAGGTCACCGAAATGCACAGGCGCGCATCGGCTGCGGTCGCGTTCCTTCTCGCCTGCGTCCTCGCCGCCGTGGGCGCGTCCCCCGCCCGCGCCGCGGGCACCGGATACGTCGCGCTCGGCGACTCCTACTCCTCCGGTCTCGGCGCCGGGAGCTACGAAGCCTCCAGCGGCACGTGCGACCGAAGCAGCAAGGCCTACCCGTCCCTGTGGGCCAAGGCCCACAAGCCCGCCTCCTTCGCCTTCACCGCCTGCGCCAGCGCCACCACCACCGACGTGGTCCACCGCCAGCTCGGGCCGCTGAGCCGGTCGACCGGCCTGGTCAGCATCAGCGTCGGCGGCAACGACGCGGGGTTCGGCGACGTCATGACGGCCTGCCTGACCTCTTCCACGAACGCCTGCGAGGACCGCATCGCCCGGGCGCGGACCTTCATCCGGAACCGCCTTCCGGGGCTGCTCGACACCACCTACACCGCCATCAGGAGCCGCGCCCCGAAGGCCCGGGTGGTGGCGCTCGGGTACCCGCGCCTGTACGCCGTGCCGGGCACCTGTCTGCTGGGCCTGAGCGACACCGTCCGCCGCGCACTCGACTCCGCGGCGGACGATCTGGACGGAGTGATCGCCAAACGCGCCGCAGGCCACGGCTTCGCCTTCGCGGACGTACGCGGACGGTTCGCCAAGCACGAGCTGTGCTCGAACAGCCCGTGGCTGCACAGCGTGACACTCCCGCCCTCGGCGTCCTACCACCCGACGGCGACCGGGCAGTCCGGGGGCTATCTGCGGGCCTTCACCGACGCCGCATGACGCCCGGTCAGTGGTCCGTACTGGCGTTCTTGGCCAACCCCCTTGTGCGGAAGGTGAATCGGGAGATAAGGGCAACCAGGGGATGCGCACGTGACGCGGCGGAGCGATAGGGTTAATCTGCCCGAGGCGGGTGCCCTCGACAGGGTGGGGAGAACCATGGAACAGATAGCGATGCACAGCAGGCCGAGAGTGCCTGCCATCAACTGCGGTACCAGCGCGTCCAGCGCACGTCTGGACCGGCATCTGTCCGTCCTGGCCGGTCCCGCGCTGCCTCAGCGGGAGACCGAGGAAGCCGCTGTGCTCATGCGTGAGATCACCTCACGCAACACCGTCCACACCCAGGCCAACAGGGGTGCCCGCGTCTCCCTGTTCGCACCGCTGCGCCGGCTGAGCCGCTCCCTCTTCGGCAACGGGGGCTGACCTCCCCGGTACACCTCTTCCGGCGGTGCCGGTCACCACGGTGGCGACGGTCGTCCTCCCCAGCGACCGTCGCGTTCCGTTGTGCCCTGTCGCGTTCCGTCGCGCCCCGTTCGCTCCGTGGTGCTCACAGCAGGGCGAACTGACCGTCGGGGCCCTCCTCCCGGTGCTCCAGCACCAAGGCCGGCCGACGCCTGCCCACCGGTACCGGAAGCACTCCGGCCCTCCGCAGGGCCGCGGCCCCGACGGCTCCCGCACCGTCCGCCGCGGCCAGCCGACCGGCGAAGTCCCGCACCTCCCCGCGGAGCTCCGCCAGCAGGGTCAGCACACCGATGAGCTCCAGCAGCTCGGAGGTGGTGGCACGGGTCCACGCCGGCGGCCTCCGGGCCTCCAGGGAACCAGGAGCACCGACGGCGGTGCGCCGGGCGTACCACGCCTCAAGAACGCGTACACCGCCCGCGGTCAGCTCCCAGGCGGCCTCGGGAACGGGGGAGAGCAGGCCCGAGCCGATCCGCAGGACCCGTTCCCGGGCGTCGTAGCCCAGACCGTCCGCCTCGGGCGCCTCCGGCAGGGCGGCGCGGACGTAGGGGCGGCTGCCGCCCGGTGGACGGATCGGGCCGGACGGCCGCTCGGCCAGCGGGTCGACGCAGCGCGTGCCACGGGTGTGCAGCCACAGCGACCTGCGGCCCAGTTCGACCCCCTCCCGCCACAACTCCGCGGAGCGGGGGAGAGGGACGGCGCAGCCGCGGCTGTCCGGCCGTGCGGCCGCCGCCACCCAGGCCAGCAGGGCGTCAGGGGTGACGTCGGCGCCCACCCGGTCGGCGAGCCAGTCGGTCAGGCCCGGTGCCAGGTTCGGGTCGCGGCCGGCGGGGCGGCGGTACAGCGGCCGGATCAGGGTGGCCCTGCCCGCCGGGGAGCGTCCGTCGGGGAGCAGGGACGAGAAGGCGAGCGGTGCCTCGGCGGCGCCGGGCAGCGGGGGCTGTTCGATCGCGAAGACCTGCCGGCCGTCGGCGACACGCCACAGCTCCGGCCGGGCGGCGTCGATGAGGCGGTGGTCGGGTATCAGCCACTGCTGGTCGTACGGCCCGTGCTGGATGCGCACCGGCTCCGGGCAGGGGCCGTCCTCCACGGCGAGGGCCCTGGTCGGGGTGCGGTGGCCGGGCAGTTGGGTGACCGGCGTGTGCAGCCCGCGGGCGCGCGTGGGGTGCAGGAGCGAAGCCCGCGCCCCGGGGTCGGTCTCAGCGGTGAACAGCGCCCACCGGGCGCGCAGGCAGGCGGGTTCGGGCGCCATCGGCCAGCCTCGGCCGACCCGCATCGGGCGGACCGACCACGGCATCAGGTCCTGGAGCAGGGGCGCGTCGTCGCTCACTGGAAGCATGCTAGTGCCGTGGCGGGCGAGGGCTGCCCGGTATCGGACTGTTCAGGGCTTCCCGGCGGCTGCGTCCGGGGCCCGGAACGCGGGGCGGCCGGGAGCTCTCGTCGTGGACCTGCGGGGACTCCTGGCTGACGCGGCGCGAAGGTCCTGGACGCAGCTCGGCGGTATGCGCGCCAGCGGCGGTAGCGGGGTTGACGCTGGGGGGGGAGACGCCGTGAACGAGGCCGGGCAGAGCGGTGGGAGCGGCGCACGGGAACCGGGTCCGGCCGGCACCGGGTGTACCGGCGGGGTCAGGGCGCTTCCATGGTCACGGTGAACGAGAACCGGTCGCCGCGGTAGTGGATGCGGACCACGTCCACCGCCCGTCCGGCGTCGTCGTAGGTGACGCCCGTGTAGTGCAGTATCGGGCTGAGCAGCGGCACGCCCAGGAGCCGGGCCGTGTCGGGGGTGGAGAGCCGCGCCTCCACGGTGTCGGTGATGCGGCTGATCCGCACGCCCAGGACGTCTCGGAGCACCTTCGTCATGGGCCACCGTTCCAGATCGGCGGGGTCGACCCGGTCCGCGAGATCGGGGTGGACGAAGTTCTCCGCCCAGTTCGTCGGTTCACCGCAGGGATCGTGGCGCAGCCGCCGGAAGCAGACGGCCTCGCTCAGGCCGGGGAAGTGCTCGGCCACCTCCGGCGGCAGCGGCGCCGGGCCGTGCCCGAGCACCGTGGTGCGCTCGCCGGACTGCTGGGCGACGATGGCGTCCACCGAGCCGAGCAGCCGCACCGGGGCCGGGCGCCGGGCCGTCGGCTCGATGAACGTGCCGCGCCGGCGGTGGCGGGCGATCAGCCCCTCCTCCTCCAGCTCCTTGAGCGCCTGGCGCAGTGTCAGCACACTGACGCCGTAGTGGACGGCGAGCGCCTCCTCGGTGGGCAGCCGCAGCGGAGCGTCGGGTCGGCGGCCCAGTATCGAGGCGCGCAGGGACTGCGAGACCTGGTACCAGAGCGGGAGCTTCCGGTTGAGCACCAGGGAGTCGGGGGTGAAGGCGGTCACGGCCGGAAGTCTCTCCCGAGCCCCTCCCAGACCGCGTCGTACCCCTCCTGGCGGTGCGGGGCCTCCAGGGCGTAGGCGGTGGGCACCACGGGCCAGCGGGTCTCGAACATGAACGCCAGTCCGTCGTCGACCTTCTGAGGGCGCAGGTCGGCACCGCTGGCCCGCTCGAACGTGGCCCGGTCCGGCCCGTGCGCCGACATCATGTTGTGCAGCGAGGCGCCACCGGGAACGAAGCCCTCCGCCTTCGCGTCGTAGGCCCCCTCCAGCAGGCCCATGAACTCCGACATCACGTTGCGGTGGAAGTACGGAGGCCGGAAGGTGTCCTCGCCGACCAGCCAGCGCGGCGCGAACACGACGAAGTCGACGCCGGCCAGCCCAGGGGTGTCGGAGGGCGAGGTGAGGACGGTGAAGACCGACGGGTCGGGGTGGTCGAAGCTGATCGACCCGATCACGTTGAAGCGACGCAGGTCATAGACGTAGGGGACGTGGTTGCCGTGCCAGGCGACCACGTCGAGCGGGGAATGGTCGTACACGGCGGCCCAGAGGTTGCCACCGAACTTGTTGACCACCTCGGTGGGTTCCTGGTGGTCCTCGAAGGCGGCGACGGGTGCGAGGAAGTCCCTCGCGTTCGCCAGCCCGTTGGCGCCGATCGGCCCGAGGTCCGGCAACTGGAAGGGCTGGCCGTAGTTCTCACACACGTAGCCCCGGACGGGCCCCTGCGGCAGCTCCACACGGAAACGCACCCCCCGTGGCACCAGCGCCACCTCACCCGGGCCGGCTTCCAGCACTCCGAGTTCGGTCCGCAACAGGAGGGCCCCTTCCTGGGGCACGATCAGGAGCTCCCCGTCCGAGGAGGAGAAGACCCGGCCGGCCATGGAGCGGTTGGCCGCGTACCAGTGGATGCCGATGCCCTCACGGCGCAGGACATCGCCGTTGCCGCCCGCGGTGACCAGGCCCTGGACGAAGTCGGTCGGCTCCAGGGGCGAGGGGAGCGGCCCCCAGCGCAGCCGGTTGGGGTCGGGCTCCACCTCGCGGAACGGCCCGCTGCGCAGTGCCCTGTTCCCGATCCGGGTGAAGGGCGGGTGGGCGGCCGACGGACGGATGCGGTAGAGCCACGTCCTCCGGTTGCGGGCCCGCGGCTCGGTGAACGCCGTGCCGCTGAGCTGCTCGCTGTACAGGCCGAAGGGGGCCCGCTGGGGGGAGTTGCGCCCGATGGGCAGGGCGCCCGGCACGGCCTCCGAGCTGTGCTGGTTGCCGAACCCCGGTTGGTAGGCGATGCCCTTCCCGTCCTCCCGGCCGCTGCTGCTGACGTCCATGTCCGCTCCCCGCGTCGTCGCCGTGGTGATTCCTATGGTTCAGCACAGGATTCACCACGGCAACCCCCGGTGGGCCGCTGTGGACGGCGGGTTCGTTCGGGTCCCACGCTCCCGCCCTCTGGAGCGGCGGCCCTGACGGGGTGCCGCGTGGGGAAAGAGGACCGGCCTCGGCCCGCTACGGCACTAGGGTGGTCGGCGAGCCGCGTCCGGGAGCCGAGGCAGGCGCCGGCGGCGGGAGGCGGACGGCGGTGGCCGCGCCGCGGACCGGGGCCGCCGCTTCGGGCCGGGAGGCGCCCATCCGGTTCCGGACCGCTGCCGGCCGCGCGGGGGGACCGGGTCGCCGGACCGCACCGGAGCCTGCGGCGGCGGCCATCGACGGGCTGGACGCGTCGGCTTTCCGGAGCCGGCGTACGGGGGTGAGCGGATGGCGGGTCCGGCTGACGGCGGAGCGGACGCGGTCCTGCGGTGTGTCCCCGTGCAGCGGCGCAGCGCCGAGCGTCTGGCCCGCATCCTCGACGCCTGCGCGCGGGAGTTGGACGAGGGCGGCTACGAGAAGCTGAGCACGCGGGGCGTGGCCGCCCGGGCCGGCGTGCCGATCGGCTCGGTCTACCGCTTCTTCGCCGACAAGCGCGCGATGACCGACGCGCTGGCCCGCCGCAACCTCGACGACTTCCTCGACAGAGCGGTGGCGCGCCTCGCCGAGCCGGCTTCGGGGGAGGACTGGCGGGGCGCCGTCGATGTCCTCGTCGAGGAGTACACCGCGATGAAGCGCACCGCTCCCGGCTTCGCACTCGTGGACTTCGGCGTCCCCGGTGAGTCCAACCACGATCTTGCCGACCGGCTGCCGCTGCTGCTCGGCGACCGCCTCCCCGCCGATCCCGTCGACGCACGGGTGCGGCTGGCCTTCGTCGTCGCGGTGGAAGCCGCCGACGCGGTGCTGCAACTCGCTTTCCGTACCACTCCAACGGGTGATTCGCGCGTGATTGGCGAAGTAAAAGAGCTGGTCAGAGCCTATCTGGCCACCGTGCTCGAATAATGAACGCGTTTTCGAGGCGTCGGTGTCGGTGGTGCCGGGTAACGTCGTTTCGGACACCGGATCACGGGCGGGAATCCCGCCCCTTGCCCCGCGCGAGCGGGTATCTGATGACGAGTGGAGCCCCTCCGCGCCCGCATTGCCGCGGTGGTGGAGTGATGGCTCCGATTGCGCCGGGCGTCGCATCCCCGTATCGCGACGCCGCCGTGCCTGAGCGGTGTCGTCATGGGGGAGTACTGGCCAGAAAAAACTATCGACGCTAGTTTGGCTCTGAATCCAGAGCGACGATCCTGGAAGGCGAGACCGTGGACGGCAGGACGGAAACGGCGGGCGGCTCGGCCCGCTTCCACGAGGGGCGCGACGGCCTCTACATCAACGGCGCATGGCGGACGGCGGCGGCCGCGGAGCGGATCGAGGTCGTCGATCCGGCGACTGAACAGGTCATCGCGCGGGTGCCGGCCGGTGACGCGCGGGATGTGGACGCCGCGGTCCAGGCGGCTCGGGCGGCGCTGCCCGGATGGGCGGCCACCGCGCCGGCGAGGCGCGCTTCCGTGCTCGAAGCGGCGGCGGAGCTGATGGCCGGACAGCGCGAGGAGATCGCCGCCACGGTCACCGCGGAGCTGGGGGCGCCGCCCGCGTTCGCCGCCGCCGTCCACGCCGACCTGCCGACGGCCGTGCTCGGCTCCTATGCCGAGCTGGCGCGCGGGCACGCCTTCGAGGAGCGGATCGGATCTTCGACGGTGCTCCACGAGCCGGTCGGGGTGGTGGGCGCGATCACGCCGTGGAACTACCCCCTCCACCAGGTGGTCGCCAAAGTGGCTCCGGCGCTCGCGGCCGGCTGCTCCGTGGTGCTCAAACCCGCCGAGGACACGCCTCTGGTCGCACAGCTCTTCGCCCGGATCCTGGACGAGGCGGGAGTGCCGGCGGGGGTGTTCAACCTGGTCACCGGAGTCGGACCGGTGGCGGGCCGGGCGCTCGCGGAGCACCCCGGGGTCGACATGGTCTCCTTCACCGGGTCCACCGCGGTCGGGCGGCAGATCGGCGCGGCGGCCGGCGGTGCGGTGAAGCGCGTGGCCCTGGAGCTCGGCGGCAAGTCGGCCAACGTGATCCTGCCGGGCGCCGACCTGGCGCGCGCGGTGAACGTGGGAGCGGCCAACGTCTTCGCCAACTCCGGCCAGACCTGCAGCGCCTGGACGCGGATGCTGGTCGATGCCGCCCGCTACGAGCAGGCGGTCGAGCTGGCCGCGGCGGCGGCGGAGAAGTACGTGCCCGGGGAGCGGCTGGGCCCTCTCGTCAGCGCCGAGCAGCGTGAGCGGGTTCGCGGCTACATACGCAAGGGCGTCGAGGAGGGCGCGCGGGTCGTCGCGGGCGGTCCGGAGGCGCCGGAGGGGCTGGCGTCCGGCTATTACGTGCGCCCGACGGTCTTCGCGGACGTGCGGCCCGAAATGACGATCGCCCAGGAGGAGATCTTCGGCCCGGTGCTGGCCCTCATCCCGTATCAGGACGAGGAGGACGCACTGCGCATCGCCAACGGCACCGTCTACGGACTGGCCGGAGCGGTGTGGGGTGCCGACCAGGAACAGGCCGTCGCCTTCGCCCGGCGCATGGACACCGGCCAGGTGGACATCAACGGCGGGCGCTTCAACCCGTTGGCGCCCTTCGGCGGGTACAAGCAGTCGGGGGTCGGCCGGGAGCTCGGACCGCACGGCCTGGCCGAGTACCTGCAGACGAAGTCACTCCAGTTCTGACGTCATGCCGGCGGCAGTGGTCCGCGGGCCGGCCGCCCCCGCGGGGGTACGTGCCGGAGCGCGGCAGAGACGCGCCGAGCCCCGGGAACGGGCTCGCGGAGAGGCCGACAGACAGTGCCCGAAGGGCACCGCGGGAGCCGTCGACCGGCGCTGGTCGGAGTCGGGGCTCCACGTCACCACGACACAGGGACACAGCCGCCGGAAGGCGAAACGACGAGAGGAGATGACCGTGGTTCGCGCAGCTGTCCTGCCCGCTGTCGGCGCGCCGTTGACCGTCGCCGACATCGAACTCCCCGACACCGGCCCGGGGCAGGTGCGGGTACGACTGGCGGCGGCGGGGGTGTGCCACTCCGACCTGTCCTTGTCCAACGGGACACTCCGCCAGCCGGTGCCGGCCGTGCTGGGCCACGAGGGGGCGGGCACCGTCGTGGACGTGGGTGAGGGGGTGGCCCACGTCGTCCCAGGAGACGCGGTGGTGCTCAACTGGGCTCCCTCGTGCGGCCGCTGTCACTTCTGCGGGCTCGGCGAGCCGTGGCTGTGCGCCCGTGCGGGCACTGCGGCGGCAGAACCCTACGCGACTCTGACGGCCGACGGGAGCGCCCTCTACCCGGGGCTGGGGACGGCGGTGTTCGCGGAGGAGACGGTCGTGGCCGCCAACGCCGTCCTGCCGCTGCCCGAGGGGGTGCCGCTGGCGGACGCCGCCCTGCTCGGGTGCGCGGTGCTCACCGGCTACGGTGCGGTGCACCATTCGGCCCGGGTGCGTGAGGGTGAGTCGGTCGCGGTCTACGGGGTGGGTGGCGTGGGACTCGCGGTGCTCCAGTCCGCAGGGATCGCCGGCGCGGGCCAGGTGATCGCCGTGGACGTGGCGCCGGGGAAGGAGGAGCTGGCGGTGGCGGCGGGCGCTACGGACTTCCTTGTCGCGGGTGAGGACACGGCAAAGCAGGTCCGCCGACTCACCGGCGGGTACGGGGTGGATGTCGCCGTCGAATGCGTGGGCCGGGCGGCCACGATCAGAACCGCCTGGTCGTCGACCCGGCGGGGCGGACGGACCACCGTGGTCGGCATCGGCGGGCAGGACGAGAAGGTGTCCTTCTCGGCACTGGAGCTCTTCTACTTCGGCCGCACCCTGTCCGGGTGCGTGTACGGCAACTGCGATCCGTCCCAGGACCTTCCGCTGCTCGCCGAGCACGTGCGTGAGGGCCGGATCGACCTCTCCGCGCTGGTGACCGACCGGATCGGTCTCGAAGGCATACCTGGCGCCTTCGAGGCGATGACGCAAGGGCGGGGCGGGCGGGCGCTGGTCGAGTTCTGAGGCCTGACCGGCGGGGCGCGTCCTCGCCCCGGGGCCCAAGGCCGGCAGGAGGGTCCGGGCGGAAGGCCGTCCGACGGGGGCACGCGTTCCGGGCCGGACGGCACCACCGTGGCTCCCGTCGGACCGCCCCGGCGCGGCCTCACCCGGGTCGGGCACCGCAACGGCTCCGACCGAGGAGGGCGCTCACCACGACGGGGACATGGTCGTGCCAGGGTGCAGGCATCGGCGGCCCTTCGGCAGGGCGGCAAGAACGCCACGGGGCGCCAAACCCGGTGGCGGTCCGGAGGGAGTGCCGAGCCTCCCGCTGGATGGGGGTGCGGGAGCGGAGGAGTCCGCCGAGGGGAACCCGCCAAGGGGAGCCCGTCGCTTCCCGGAGCGACCACAGGCGGTGCTGCCTACCCGACCATGGCCAGCCAGCCCAGATGCCTGCCGTCGAAGGGACCGGTGCGTTCGGCGACAGCGTGCATCAGCCATCGCGCGGACTCCTCGGCGGAGCGGATGACGTCGGCGGGATAGCCGTAGTGGGCCTGGTGCTCGGCGAACTCGTCCTCGTCGACGAGGAGCGGCGTGGCGGAGCCGCGTTTGCGCAGGACATCGAGGTCGAGGTCGACCATGGTCACCTCGGCGGAGGAGGGCCAGAGAGGAGGTGTGGTGATGTCGCAGTAGATCTCCGTGGAGCGCGGCGGGGCGTTGAAGGACGCCGTCCACCAGGCGTCACGTGGGAAGAGCACCACGTGGGCTTCGGCTATCGGCACCTCGTGGTCGTGGCCCTTGCGCATGACGCTGGAGGCGGGAAGGCCGAGCCAGACACCGTGTTCGTCCTCGCCGAGGCGGCGCATGCGCAGGTTCCAGTGCAGGGAACCGTCGTACTTGCGGTAGTTGACCTGGACGAACGGGCTGGAGGGTTCGTGTTCCGACATGGTGGCATCCTGTCACCAGAACACCCCGCCGCGTCACCTTGTCGGCTCACTTGAACTGGAGGGCGAGACCGTCCACCAGGGCCCGCAGGCCGGTCTCGAAGGCGCTCGCGTCGACGTGTTCGCGATGCTCGGCCAGCAGGTGGGCCTGGCCGAGGTGGGGATAGTCGGCCGGGTCGTACGCGTCGGGGTCGCCGACGAAGCCGCCCGCGAAGGAGCCGAGGGCGGAGCCGGTGACGAAGTACCGCATCAGGGCGCCGATCCGGGTGGCCTGGGCCGGCGGCCAGCCGGCCTCGACCATGGCGCCGAAGACGGCGTCGGCCATCCGCAGGCCGGCCGGCCGCAGTCCTGGGCCGACGGCGAGGTAGGGCACGAAGTTGGGGTGTCCGGTCAGGGCGGCGCGGTAGGAGCGGCCCCAGGCCAGCAGCGCCGAACGCCAGTCGTGCGTGCCGTCCTGGAACATCGACACGTCGACCTGGGCGACGACGGAGTCGGCCGCGGCGTCGAGGATCGCCTCCTTGGTGGCGAAGTGGTTGTAGAGGGAGGGGCCGCTCACGCCGAGTCGTGCGGCGAGTCGCCGGGTGGAGAGTGCGCCCAGTCCCTCCTCGTCGATCAGGGCGAGGGCCGTGGCCACGATGCGCTCGCGGCTGAGGAGGGGGTTGCGGGGACGGGCCATGCGGCACATAGTAGGGGCCGCCGAGAGAAAACTAGCAACGGTAGTTTGAGAGACGGGTACGTCCGGTGGACCTGGAGCTGAGTGAGGAGCAGGCCGCGGCCCGAGCGCTGGCCAGGGAGTTCGTCGACCGTGAGGTCGCCCCGCACGCCGCGGACTGGGACCGTGCGGAGTCCGTTGACCGGGGCATCGTGAAGCGGCTGGGTGCGCTCGGCTTCCTCGGCCTGACCGTGGAGGAGGAGTACGGCGGCTCCGGTGGCGACCACATGGCGTACTGCCTCGTCACGGAGGAGCTGGGCCGAGGGGACTCGTCGGTGCGCGGCATCGTCTCCGTCTCGCTCGGCCTGGTCGCCACGTCGATCGCCCGCTGGGGAACGCAGGGGCAGAAACGGCGGTGGCTGCCCTCGCTGACGTCAGGCGAGGCGGTCGGCTGCTTCGGCCTCACAGAGCCCGGCACCGGCTCCGACGCGGCCAACCTGACCACCCGGGCGGTGCGCGAGGGTGACGAGTACGTGATCAGCGGCAGCAAGATGTTCATCACCAACGGCACCTGGGCCGATGTCGTGCTGCTCTTCGCCCGCACCGGAGAGGCGGGCCACCGGGGCGTCAGCGCCTTCCTGGTGCCGACCGCGACCGCCGGACTGGAGCGCCGGGAGGTGCACGGCAAGCTCGGGCTGCGCGGCCAGGCCACCGCCGAGCTGGCCTTCGAAAGGGTGCGGGTGCCGGCCCGGGCCATGCTCGGCCCCGAGGGTAAGGGCTTCTCCGTCGCCATGTCCGCGCTGGCCAAGGGGCGGATGTCGGTGGCGGCGGGGTGCGTAGGGATCGCGCAGGCATGCCTGGACGCCGCGACCGGCTACGCAAAGGAGCGCGAGCAGTTCGGTGCCCCGATCGCCGGCCGCCAGCTCGTCCAGGAGATGCTCGCGGACATCGCCGTCGACGTGGACGCCGCGCGTCTGCTCACCTGGCGGGTCGCGGACCTGATCGACCGGGGGCTGCCCTTCGCCACCGAGTCGTCGGTCGCCAAGCTCTACGCCAGCGAGGCGGCGGTGCGCTGTGCCAACAACGCGCTCCAGGTGTTCGGCGGTTACGGCTATATCGACGAATACCCGGTGGGCAAGCTGCTGCGGGACGCGCGGGTGATGACCCTGTACGAGGGCACCAGTCAGATCCAGAAGCTCCTCATAGGCAGGGCGCTCACCGGGATCCCGGCCTTCTGACGTGCGGACGGCGGGTCTGCCCGGTGGCGGCGAAGCGTCCCGTCCCCGGAGCCTGCCGGACGGCGCCCCTCGCGCCGGGGCGTCCCAGCGGCGCTAAGCGCTTGCTCAGTCGGGAGGGTAGGGTGTGACCCTGACAATGAGCGGGTGTGAGGAGCAGGAGATGGGCGCGGAGGCGGCAACCGGCGAGGCGTGGGGCGACATCACCCCCGACGCTGCCAGGCGACTGGTGGTCGCGGCGGTGGAGGCCTTCGCCGAGCGCGGCTACCACGCCACCACCACCCGGGACATCGCAGGCCGGGCCGGCATGAGCCCCGCCGCGCTCTACATCCACTACAAGACCAAGGAAGAGCTGCTCTACCAGATCAGCAAGGTCGGGCACCTGCGCTCACTGGCCATGCTCGCCGGGTCCCGGGACGCCCCGGGTACCGCCGGGGAGCGGTTGGCGGAGGCCGTGCGCGCCTTCGTCCGCTGGCATGCCGAGCACCACACGACCGGGCGCGTCGTCCAGTACGAACTGGGTGCCCTCGCGCCCGACCACTACCGGGAGATCGTCGCCCTGCGGCGGCAGACCGAGGAGGCGATCCGGTCGATCATCGAGGACGGCGTGGCGGCCGGGGAGTTCGACGTGCCCGATCTCTCCGGCACGACCCTGGCGGTGCTGTCGCTCTGCATCGACGTGGCGCGCTGGTTCAACCCGAAGGGCCACCGCACGCCCGACGAGGTCGGAACGCTCTACGCGGGCCTCGTTCTGAGGATGGTGCGGGGGGCGGAGGCGGGCGGCGAGGCCGCGTAGGCCGCATCGACGGGCGGGCGGCCGGGCGGCCGAGCGGACAAGCGAACAGGTGGTCGGACGGGCGAGCGCGCTCGCCGGGCCCGGGATGGGGCAGCTCCCCACGAGGCCCGGCGGGCGCACGGCATGCGGGCCGGCCGCTACAGGTAGAGGCGCGTCACCATCTCCGCGACGCAGACCGGCTTGTCCCCGCCCTCGCGTTCCACGGTGACCCGCGCCACCAGGTGGATGCCGCCACCGGTCTCCGCGACCTCGGCGATCACCGCCGTCGCGCGCAGTCGCGAGCCGACCGGGACCGGCGCGGGGAAGCGCACCTTGTTCACCCCGTAGTTGACGCCCATCCGCACTCCTTCGACTCGGAAGATCTGCGGGGTGAAGAGCGGGAGCAGTGACAGCGTGAGGAAGCCGTGCCCGATGGTGGTGCCGAACGGGCCGCCGGCCGCGCGTTCGGGGTCGACGTGAATCCACTGGTGGTCACCGGTGGCATCGGCGAACTGGTCGATCCGCTTCTGGTCGATCTCGATCCAGTCCGTCCAGCCGAGCTGCTCGTCGACGGCGGCACGGAGCTCGTCGGGCGAGGCGAAGACGCGGGGCTGGGACATGACGGGAGCCTCCTGCTGGTGAGGGAGTCGGGCCGGGACGTACCGGGCGGGGCCCCGGTCGTTGGCTTGGAGCTTGGCGAGGCTGGGCTGGACCCTCGCGGGGTCGGGCCCAGAATCCGGTTGAGCCCTGGCCGCGCCCTCCCCAGCTTCCGCCGAGCCCGGCCGGACGCGGCACGCCGGACCGAACGGGCTACCCGGCCCCGGACGCCGGGCAGCCCGACCCGTGCGGGTCGCCGTCTCCCGAAGAAGCAGGCGGGCGCCGTACCCGGGCGCGGCGCCGGGCGGGCTGAAGCCGGTTTCCAAGCGCTTGCTCAGCACGCCTCAGCATGGTTCCGCCGCCCCGGGTGTGTCAACGGCATGCCGTCCCGCGCGCCACGACCTGGGCGCGGCGTCCGGTTCCGCGTCGCGCGGGCCGACCACGTGGCGGTGGCCTCTCAGGCCGCCGCCTCCACCCCGGCACGGGCCTCCAGCAGCGGCCGGAGCTCGGCCAGGGCCTCCACCTGTGCGCGCTGCTCCACGACGTCGGGGGCCGCGCACCGGATGACGAGGTCCCGTGCGCCGGCCCGTACGTAGGCGGCCAGGTGCTCGGCCACGACGTCGGCCGGGCCGGCCACGACGGCCTGGATCTGCTCCAGCGAGCTGATCGGCATGCCGTAGGCGCGGTGGGCGTAGTCGTCCAGAAGCGCCCGGCCGCCGTCGGTCGCGTCGCTGACCAGGACGTTCACGAAGAGAGCGGGGGAGAAGGGCTGTTCGGACCGCCCGGCGCCATCCGCCGCCGCCCGGATCGCGGTGAGCCCGGTCGCGTAGTCGGCGGGGTCCGGCGGGTAGGGCAGCCAGCCGTCGTAGAGCCGTCCGGCCCGGTCCAGCGCCTTCGGCGTGGCGCCGCCCAGCCAGATCGGCGGCCCCTCCGGCCGGGTCGGGCGCAGCGGCGCGGGCACGTCCTCGAACCGCAGCACCTCGCCCTCGAAGGTGACCGGCCCCTGAGCGCTCCACAGCCGGCGCCACAGGTCGACCGTCTCGTCGAGCCGGGTGAAACGGCGCGGCCAGGGCGTGCCGGCCATCTCGTAGACCGGCCGGCCGAAACGGCCGGGGAAGCCCGCGCCGACCCCGAGGACGAGTCGCCCGTCGCTGAGCCGGTCCACCGAGGCGATGGTGTGGGCGGCCTGGACCGGGGTGCGCAGCGCCGGGAGCAGAGCCCCGGTGCCGAGGACCACGCGTTCGGTGACCATGGCCAGTGCGGTGAGCGCGGTCATGGCCTCGATCCGCGGGGTCAGCAGCGAGTCGGTGACCCAGAGCGAGTCGAAGCCGAGGCGTTCGGCCCGGACCCCGAACTCCACCACGCCGTGCGGGTCGAGGCCGTGCTCCCATGGCGCCTCGACGGTCGGGACGAAGACGCCGAGCCGCAGCCTTCCCGGGGTCCCCCCGCTGTGCCCGCCGTCCGTGGTCCCGCTGCCGCCGGTACCGCTGCCTGGGTGGATGCCGACGGTGGCGCCGGTACCGCCGCTGAACTCGGTGCCGGTGCCGGTGCCGGTGCCGTTGCGGGGGTGGGAGCGGGAGCGGGGATGGGCGCCGGGTGCGGGGTGCGGAGTGGTCGCCGGGCCGGTGGTGGCGGGTGCCGGGGGCACGGTCGTGTCCGTGCCCCCGCTGGTCGTGTCGGTCATGGTGCCGAGCCTGTGCGGCGGTCCGCACACCCGCAATTCCCGCCAGGGAATCGCCGAACGGCCGCGCGCGGGATACAACTACGGCGTGGACTTCGCCCATGCGCTCCGGGCGGCCCGCGGCCGGCGCCGGTTCAGCCAGTTGGAACTCGCCTCGCGGGCCGGCACCACCCAGCGGCACATCAGCTTCATCGAGAACGGACGCTCGACCCCCGGCCGGGCCCTGGTCGCCCGGCTCGCCGACTCCCTCACGCTCCCCCCGCGCGAGCGCAACGCGCTGCTGCTGGCGGCCGGGTACGCCCCCGTGCACTCCCAGCGCGACCTGGCCGACCCGGAGCTGGCGCCCGCCTGGGAGGCGCTCGAACACATCCTGGCCGGGCATCTGCCCTATCCCGCCGTGGTGGTGGACCGTTTCGGCACGCTGATCGCCGCCAACGACGCCCTGCCGGTCCTGACGGACGGCTGCTCCCCGGCGCTGCTGCGGCCGCCCGCCAACATCCTGCGGATCGCGCTGCACCCCGAGGGCATGGCGCCGCGTGTCCGCAACTTCCCGCAGTGGGCACGGCACGTCACCGCCGGCGTCGCCGAGGAGCAGCGCCGCGACCCGGACGAGCGGTTGGCCGCGCTCCACGAGGAACTGGCCGGCTACGTCGCCGAACAGCCGTCGCCGAGCGGCGACGACACCCTCCTCGGGTTCGCGGTGCCCATGGAGCTGGCCACCGTCGACGGACGGGTGCTGCGCCTCATGACCACGGTGGCCGTCTTCGCCACGGCCGCGGACGTGACCATCGCCGAGCTCAAGCTGGAGGCGTTCCTCCCGGCCGACCGCGCCACGGCGGAGGCACTCCGCGCGTTCGCCGCGCGACGGCGGCCGCCCGCCGGTACGGACACCGCGGCCGGGAGCGGGCACCCGCCGTCCGGACCGGCCGGCCACGCGGGACCACGGTGATCCGCAGCGGGCGCCGGTAGGGCGACCACCGCCGGGGCGCCCGCCTCTCCCCGCGCGACGGGAGTTCCTGGGCCCGCGCGTATCCCGGCGTGAACCGGGCCGGGCAGGACGGGGCAGGCGACGCCCACCCCGTCGTCGGCCGGCCAGCGGGTGCCGCAACCCCCCCGTCGGCCAGGCCCCGGAGCGGTACCGGCCCGCGCCGTACGGCCGGCGGGCGGCCCGTGGCATGCTCGAACGCGCACTGCCCGTCCGACGCGGGCGACCGCGCCGGACGGACCGGTGCGGCCGCCCACGACGGCGCCCGTGCGCCCCCGTGCACTCCCGCGGGCCCGTACGCGGCCCCGCACCCGACGCGCACACGGCACGCAAAGCCGTACGAACACGCGAGTGGTACGAACGCGCGAGCGGTACGAGCGCGCGAGTCGCAGGGGGCACGCGAGCCGTACGGGTGGGCAGGCCGCGCGACAGCCGCGAGCGAACGAGCGAGCCTCGTGGCCGAGCGTGGAACGACCCTGGAACGACCGACCAGACCAACGAAACAGGAGCACCGGAAGCCCCATGAGCCTGCGCCACCACGAGATCGCCGAGGCCGGCCACCGCATCCTCAACCCGATCACCGACGACAAGCTGATGCTGCTCGGCCGGATCTGCCGGTTCCGGGAGGGGCAGCGGCAGCTCGACCTCGCCTGCGGGAAGGGCGAGATGCTCGCCCGGTGGGCGCAGCGGTACGGCATCGGCGGGGTGGGGGTGGACGTCAGCGAGGTGTTCCTGACGGCGGCCCGTGAGCGCGCGACGGAGCTGGACGCCGCGGACCGGCTGGAGTTCGTCCGCGGGGACGCCGGCCGCTACGAGGCCGAGCCGAACGCCTTCGACGTGGTCTCCTGCGTCGGGGCCACCTGGATCGGCGGCGGGCTGGCGGGCACCGTCGAGCTGATGCGGCGGGCGCTGAAGCCCGGCGGGCTGATGCTGGTCGGCGAACCGTACTGGATCGGCGAGCCGTCGCCGGAGGCGTACGAGGCGATCGGCCTCGAACCCGAGGACCACGCCACCCTGCCCGGCACGCTGGACCGGTTCGAGGCGATGGGCGTCGAGCTGGTCGAGATGGTGCTGGCCGACGGGGACAGCTGGGACCGGTACGCGGCGGAGCAGTGGTTCGCCATCGACGAGTGGCTGCGCTCGGTGCCGTCCGACCACCCGGACGCGGCCGACATGCGGGAGTTCCTCGCCCACGACCGGCGCACGCATCTGGAGCACCGCCGCTCCCACCTGGGTTGGGGTGTGTTCGTTCTGCGCGAGCCCCGAGGCGGCCAGAAAAGCTGACGTATGTTCATCTTCCGAGGGCGGCGTACCGGCGGTAACCTCCGCGCACCGGCTTCCGGAAGGAGCAGAAATGCCGCTACGGACCCCACGACCGATCGGCACCCGCGCCGCCGCGCGGACCAGAGCCCGGACCCGCGCGGACGACGCAGCCCAGCCCGCCCCGGGGCCGGGCTCCGGCCCCGGCCCGCACGGCGCACCACTCGGGCGACGCGGGTGACCCGGGTGACCCGCCCCCTGCGCACCGCCGCGGCCACCGCCCTCCTCGCCCTGGGCGTCACGCTGCTGGCCCCCGGCGCGCTGCCCGCGCACGCCGCCACCGCCAGCAACGACTACTGCGGCGGGCAGTGCTCGGACATCCTGCCGCCCGGCGAGAACGGCAACGCCAGCTTCGCCGACATCCTCGCCAACAAGGCGCTCGGCACCCGCCCCGCCCACACCATGGACCAGCTCGGCCCCTACTCCTCGCTGGCCACCGGATACCAGGGGCTCACCGACACGACGATCGACTCGTTCTTCAACGACTCCTCCTTCGGCGTCCCCGCCAACCAGGTCGCCTCCGTCATCCAGCCCCGCTCCGACGTCACCATCACCCGGGACAAGGCCACCGGCGTGCCGCACATCCAGGGCACCACCCGCTCCGGCACGGAGTTCGGCGCCGGGTACGCCGCCGGCCAGGACCGGCTGTGGCTGATGGACCTCTTCCGGCACGTCGGCCGCGGCGAACTCTCCTCCTTCGCCGGCGGCGCGGCCGCCAACCGCGGCCTGGAGCAGGAGTTCTGGCAGCAGGCCCCCTACACCGAGGACGACCTCCAGGCCCAGGTGGACTGGCTGAGCACCCACACCGGCGACCGCGGCAAGCAGGCGCTCGCCGACGCCCAGTCGTACATCGACGGCATCAACGCCTACATCACCGCCGCCAAGAACGGCCGCTACTTCCCCGGCGAGTACGACCTGACCGGGCACATCAACCCGATCACCAACGCCGGGGACATCGAGCCGTTCAAGCTCACCGACATGATCGCGCTCGCCTCGGTGGTCGGCGCCCTCTTCGGCACCGGCGGCGGGGGAGAGGTGCAGGCGGCCCTGTCGCTCCAGGCGGCGCAGGCGCGGTACGGCGTGGCGCAGGGCACCAAGGTGTGGGAGTCCTTCCGGGAGCGGGACGACCCGGAGGCGGTCGCCACCGTCCACGACGGAACCTCCTTCCCGTACGCGGGCAAGCCGGCCGACCCGCAGGGCGAGGCGCTGCCCGACGCGGGCTCGGTGACGGCCGAACCGCTGGTGTACGACGCGACCGGCGGAGCCACCCAGAGCACCACGAAGAGCCCCGGCGTGCTGCCGTCCAACCTCTTCGACACCCCGCGCAAGGGCATGTCCAACGCCCTGGTGGTGAGCGGCGCGCACACCGCCAGCGGCCACCCGGTGGCCGTCTTCGGGCCGCAGACCGGCTACTTCGCCCCGCAGCTGCTGATGCTGGAGGAGCTCCAGGGCCCGGGCATCAGCGCCCGCGGCGCCGCCTTCGCGGGCCTGGGCATGTACGTGGAGCTCGGCCGCGGCCAGGACTACGCGTGGAGCGCCACCTCCGCCTCGCAGGACGTCACCGACACCTACGCGGTACGGCTGTGCCAGGACGACCACCACTACGTCCTGAACGGACAGTGCGTGGCGATGGAGGAACTGGAGCGCACCAACTCCTGGACGCCGACGCTCGCCGACTCCACCGCGGCCGGCTCCTACACGATGCGGGTGTACCGCACCGCGTACGGCCCGGTCGAGTACCGCGCCACCATCGGCGGCCAACCCGTCGCCTACACCCAGCTACGCAGCTCCTACATGCACGAGGCCGACTCGATCATCGGCTTCCAGGAGCTCAACGATCCGGGCTTCGTGCAGGACGCCGCCTCGTTCCAGAAGGCCGCACAGGACATCAACTACACCTTCAACTGGTTCTACGCCGACTCCCGGCAGACCGCCTACTACAACAGCGGGACCAACCCGGTGCGCGCCGCCGGCGTCGACCCGTCCCTCCCGGTCTGGGGCACCGGCGCCTACGACTGGCAGGGCTGGGACCCCGCGTACAACACCGCCGACTACACCCCGCCCGCCCAGCACCCCCAGTCGGTGGACCAGGACTACTACGTCAGCTGGAACAACAAGCAGGCCCCCGGCTACACCTCCGCCACCTTCGGCAACGGCTCGGTGCACCGGGCGAACCTGCTCGACGCCCGGGTCAAGGCGCTGGTCCAGGCCGGCGGGGTGACCCGCTCGAAGCTGGCCAAGGCGATGGAGGACGCGGCGCTGACCGACCTGCGGGGGGAGGACGTGCTGCCGGACGCGCTCCAGGTGATCGGCAGCGCGCCGGTGACCGACCCCCAGGAGGCGGCGGCCGTTCAGCAGCTGACGACCTGGCTGGCCCACGGCGCCAAGCGCACCGAGACGTCGGCGGGTTCGCACACGTACGCCGACGCGGACGCCGTGCGGACCATGGACGCCTGGTGGCCGCTGCTCGTCCAGGGTGAGTTCCGGTCCGGGCTCGGCGACGGCCTGTACAGCGCGCTCGGCACCGACCTGACCGTCGACGAGTCGCCCTCGGCCGGGCACGGCCCGACCGGCTCGCACGCCGGCAGCTCCTTCCAGTACGGCTGGTGGTCCTACGCCGACAAGGACCTGCGCGCGGTCCTCGGCAAGCCGGTGCAGGGCCCGCTGGCCCAGACGTACTGCGGCGGCGGACAGCTCTCCGCCTGCCGCGACATGCTGCTGTCCACCCTGAAGCAGGCGGCGGCCACCCCGGCGGCCACGGTCTACCCGGGCGACGACGGCGGCTGCTCCGCGGGCGACCAGTGGTGCGCCGACAGCATCGTCCAGCGCCCGCTGGGCGGCATCACCGACGACCGGATCAGCTGGCAGAACCGTCCGACGTACCAGCAGGTCGTGGAGTTCCCCTCGCACCGGTAACCAGCCGCCGGCCACCGGTGGCCCACCGGTGGCGCGCCTGCCGTCCGCAGGCGGTGGGCCGCCGGCCGTCGGCCGCCCCGTGCGGGTCCGGGGCGGTCGGCGGGCCGCTGTCCGTGCCCGGGGGACGGCCGGGGGCGCGGCCGGGCGCGGCCGGGTATGGCCCTTCCGCTGAGGTGACCGACCGCTTAGTATGCGAAGCGCCTGCCATCGAGTCGGTCGAGTCGAAGGAGACGCGTCGTGGTCGTGGAAGCGCTGCGCGGTGCCCGGGTGGTCGTCACGGGAGCCGGAGGCGGTATCGGTGCCGCCCTGGCCCGCCGGTTCGCCGCCGAGGGTGCCCGGGTGGCGGTCAACGACCTGGACGCCGGCGCCGCCCGCGCGGTGGCCGCCGAGATCGGCGGCGCGGCCGTCCCCGGTGACGCCTCCGACGTGGTGCCGGCCGCCCGCGCCGCGCTGGGCGGCGGCGTCGACGTCTTCTGCGCCAACGCCGGTGTCGGTACCGGCGGCGGCCCCGAGGCGGACGAGGACGCGTGGGCCCTGGCCTGGGACGTCAACGTGATGAGCCACGTGCGGGCGGCCCGCGCGCTGCTGCCGGAGTGGCTGGAGCGCGGGTCGGGCCGCTTCGTCTCCACCGTCTCGGCCGCCGGGCTGCTCACCATGATCGGCGCCGCGCCCTACTCGGTGACCAAGCACGGCGCGCTCGCGTTCGCCGAGTGGCTGTCGCTGACCTACCGCCACCGGGGCGTGGCGGTGCACGCCGTCTGCCCCCAGGGCGTGCGCACCCGGATGCTGGACTCCACCGGCCCGGCCGGCGACCTGGTGCTCGCGCCGACCGCGATCGAGCCCGAGGACGTCGCGGCCGCCGTGCTCGACGGCATCGCGGCCGGACGCTTCCTGATCCTGCCCCACCCCGAGGTGGCCGGCTACCACGCGGCCCGCGCAGCCGAACCCGAACGGTGGCTCCGCGGCATGAACAAGCTCCAGCGCGCCTACGAGGACGTCCTGGCAGCAGGGAACGCCGCCCGGACCGCGGCGGGTACCGGGGACGCCGGACCCGCGGCCGTGCCGGAGGACCCAGGACCGTCGCGTCCCGCCCCGGACGCGGCCGTATCCCTCGCCGGGCCGGCGGGAAGGGAAGGCGGACAGGCATGACCGGCAACCAGGCGGCGACCACCTCGGCGGACCAGCCCTGGCTGAAGCACTTCACCCCGGAGCAGCGGCAGTTCCCCGAGCCCCCGCCCTCCGTGCTGCACAGCTTCCTCGGCGCCGCCGCCCGCCGGCCCGGCCACCCCGCCGTCCGCTACTTCGACGGGGTGCTCGGCTACGGCGAGCTCGACACGCTCTCCGACGGGCTCGCCCGCCACCTGGTCTGCCGCGGCTTCTCACCCGGCGACCGGCTGGCCGTCATGCTGCAGAACGTGCCGCAGTTCGCGGTCGCCGTCCTCGCCGCCTGGAAGGCCGGGGGCGCCGTCGTCCCCGTCAACCCCATGTACAAGCAGGCCGAGCTGGCACACATCCTCACCGATTCGGGCGCCGCCGCCGTCCTCGCCTCCGAGACCGCGTGGACGGCGTACGTACGGCGGACCGCCGCCGAGGCCGGGGTGCGCATCGCGCTCACCGCGAGCGAGTACGACCTCCAGACCCGCGACGACCCGCGGGTGCTGCCCGCGCCCCGGCCGCCCGCCGAGGACGCCGGGGACGCCGAGGGCGTCGGCGATGCCGAGGACGGCGCCGAGGACGTGCTGGCCGCCGCCCGCGCCGCCGCCGGGCCGCGCCCCGAGCTGCCGCTGCCGCAGGCCGGCGACACGGCCCTGGTCAGCTACACCTCGGGCACCAGCGGCCGGCCGAAGGGCGCGCTCAACACCCACGGCAACATCTCCTGCAACGCGCACCGCCAGGTCCGGATGCACGAGCTGCCGCCGGACGCGGTCCTCTTCGCGCTCGCCCCGCTCTTCCACATCACCGGCATGGTCTGCGAGCTGGCGGCCGCGCTGGCCGGCGGGCAGACCCTCGCGCTCGCCCACCGCTTCGAACCAGGCGCCGTCCTCGACGCGTTCCGCGAGCACCGCCCCGCCTACACCGTCGGGCCCGCCACCGCGTTCATGGCGCTGCTGGCCCGGCCGGACGCCACCGCCGAGGACTTCGCGTCCTTCACGCTGGTCTCCTCCGGCGGCGCCCCGCTGCCGCCCGCCGTCGTGGAGTCCTTCCGCGCCCGCACCGGGGGCCTGTACCTGGCCAACGGCTACGGTCTGACCGAGTGCACCGCGCCCTGCGCGAGCGTGCCGCCCGGCGAGGAGGCGCCCGTCGACCCCGCGTCGGGCACCCTCGCCGTCGGCGTGCCCGGCCCCGGCACCATGGTCAGGATCGTGGACGAGGCCGGGAACGAGGTGCCGTTCGGGGAGCACGGCGAGATCGCGGTCAGCGGTCCGATGGTCGTACCCGGTTACTGGGGCCGCCCGGAGGACTCCGCGGCGGCGCTGCCCGGCGGCGAACTGCGCACCGGCGACATCGGCTTCATGGACAGCGACGGCTGGCTCTACGTGGTGGACCGCAAGAAGGACATGATCAACGCCTCCGGCTTCAAGGTCTGGCCGCGCGAGGTCGAGGACGTCCTCTACACCCACCCGGCGGTGCGGGAGGCCGCGGTGGTCGGGGTGCCCGACGCCTACCGGGGGGAGAGCGTCAGGGCGTACGTCAGCCTGCGGCCGGGCGCCGAGGCGGAGCCGGCCGCCCTCGTCGCCTGGTGCCGGGAGCGGCTGGCCGCCTACAAGTACCCGCGCGAGGTGGAGGTGCTGGCGGAGCTGCCGAAGACCGCCACGGGCAAGATCCTGCGCCGGGAACTGCGGGCGGCGGCCGGCCGGCAGCCGTGACGGAGCCCGTGGCCGGGTCCCCGCCGGAGGCGGTGACGGCGGCCGAACGCCCGGCGGACCGCGGTCGGACACCGTCCGGACGGCAGCCGGACGGCAGCCGGACAGCGGCAGGTCAGCGCCGGATAGGGTCTGACGGACCGATCGGAGCCCGGCAGGGAGGCCCGGCGGGAGGGGCCCTGAGCGACGGGTCCGCCGGAGGGCCGAGGACGGGCCCGGCCGGAACCCGGAAGGCCCGAGGGGCCGAGAGGAAGGCAGGCCATGGCACGCAACGCCGACAGCACCGGCACCGACGCCACCGGCCCGGACGGACGCCCCCAGGCGCGGGCGCAGGCGCAGGCCCAGGCGCAGGCTCCGGCAACGGCGTCGGCACCGGTGGCCGCCGTGCCCGAGCGGCTGCTGGCCGAGGCCACCCGGCTGTTCGCCGACCGCGGGTACGACCGCACCTCCGTGCAGGAGATCGTGGAGGCGGCCGGCGTCACCAAGGGCGCCCTTTACCACTACTTCGGCTCCAAGGACGACCTGCTCTCCGAGATCTACGGTCGGGTGCTGCGGCTCCAGACAGAACGGCTCGACGCCATCGCGTCCACCGACGCGCCCGTTCCGCAGCGGCTCGCCGAGGCCGCCGCCGACGTCGTCGTCACCAGCATCGAGAACCTCGACGACACGAAGATCTTCTTCCGCTCGATGCACCAGCTCAGCGCGGAGAAGCAGCGGGCGGTGCGGGCCGAACGGCGCCGCTACCACGAGCGGTTCCGGGCACTGGTCGAGGAGGGCCGGCGCGAGGGCTGCTTCCGGTCCGATCTGCGGCCTGACCTCGTCGTGGACTTCTTCTTCGGCTCCGTGCACCACCTCGGCACGTGGTACCGCGCGGACGGCCCGCTCACCGCCGAGCAGGTCGCCGCGGACTTCTCCGACCTGCTGCTGCACTCCGTGCGGCGGCTCTGACCCCTGGGAGGCCCCGGTGCGGGCATGGCGCGTCCACCACTACGGCGAACCACGCGAGGTGCTGCGCCCGGACGAGGTGCCCGTCCCCGAACCCGGCCCCGGCCAGGTGCGGTTGCGGGTGCGCGCGGCCGCGGTGAACTTCCCGGACGCCCTGCTCTGCCGCGGCCGGTACCAGGTCCGGCCGCCGCTGCCGTTCACCCCGGGCGTGGAGATGTGCGGCGAGGTCGAGCTGCTCGGAGAGGGTGTCGAGGCGGGCGCCCCGCTCACGCCCGGCTCCCGCGTCGTCAGCACCGCGGCCCTGCCCGGCGGGGCGTTCGCCGAGTACGCGGTCGTACCGGCGGCCGGGGTGCTGCCCGCGCCGGAGGCGCTGGACGACGCGGAGGCCGCCGCCTTCCACATCGGCTACCAGACGGGCTGGTTCGCGCTCCACCGGCGGGCCGCGGTCCGCCCCGGGGAGACGCTGCTGGTGCACGCGGCGGCCGGCGGTGTCGGCAGCGCGGCCGTCCAGCTCGGCAAGGCGGCGGGGGCGGTCGTCGTCGGCGTGGCGGGCGGACCCCGGAAGGCCGATGCCGTCAGGGCACTGGGCGCGGACGTGGTCGTCGACCGGCACGCGGAGGACTTCGTCGCCGTCGTCAAGGAGGTGACGGGCGGCCGCGGCGCCGACGTCGTCTTCGACCCGGTCGGCGGTGACGCCTACACCGGGTCCACCAAGTGCGTCGCGTTCGAGGGGCGGATCGTCGTGGTGGGCTTCGCCGGCGGTACGGTCCCCGCACCTGGGCTCAACCACGCGCTGGTGAAGAACTACTCCGTCCTCGGCCTGCACTGGGGCCTGTACGCGCAGCGCGACCCGGCCGCGGTACGGGCCGCGCACGCCGAACTCACCCGTCTCGCCGCCGAGGGGACGATCCGCCCCCTGGTCTCCGAACGCCTCCCGCTCGCGGCCGCGCCCGACGCCGTCCAGCGCCTCGCCGACGGCGCCACCACCGGCCGCCTCACCCTCCACCCCTGAGCCGCCTCACCCCTGAGCGCCGCGCGGTCGGCGCGGCAACGGCCCCGCTCGCCGGACCGCCCCGGCGAGCGGAGGCACCGGGGACGCTACGCGTACCGGCGCAGCTCGCGGCGCGCCAGCGACCGCTTGTGGACCTCGTCCGGCCCGTCCGCGAGCCGCAGCGTCCGGGCCGCCGCCCACAGCTGCGCCAGCGGGACGTCCTGCGAGACGCCCGCGGCGCCGTGGACCTGCACCGCCCGGTCGATGATCCGCAGCACCGCGGCGGGCGTCGCGATCTTGATGGCCTGGATCTCCGTGTGGGCGCCGCGGTTGCCCACGGTGTCCATCAGCCAGGCCGTCTTGAGCACCAGCAGCCGCAGCTGCTCGATCTCCACCCGCGCCTCGGCGATCCACTCGCGCACCACGCCCTGGTCGGCCAGCGGCCGGCCGAACGCGGTGCGACCGACCGCCCGCCGGCACATCAGCTCAAGGGCCCGCTCGGCCATCCCGATCAGCCGCATGCAGTGGTGGACGCGCCCCGGTCCCAGCCGGGCCTGGGCGATGGCGAAGCCGCCGCCCTCCTCACCGAGCAGGTTCGCCACCGGCACCCGGACGTCGCGGAAGACCACCTCCGCGTGCCCGCCGTGGTCGCCGTCGTCGTATCCGAAGACGGTCATCGCGCGCCGCACCTGCACGCCGGGGGTGTCGCGGTCCACCAGGACCTGGCTCTGCTGGCGGTGGCGCTCGGCGGACGGGTCGGTCTTGCCCATCACCACGAAGACGGCGCACTTCGGGTTCATCGCCCCGGAGATGAACCACTTGCGCCCGTTGACGACGTAGGAGTCGCCGTCGCGCTCGATCCGGGTCTCGATGTTGGTCGCGTCGGACGAGGCCACGTCCGGCTCGGTCATGGCGAACGCCGAGCGGATCTCCCCGGCCAGCAGCGGCTCCAGCCACCGCTCGCGCTGCTCGGGGGTGCCGAACTCGGCCAGCAGCTCCATGTTGCCGGTGTCCGGGGCGGCGCAGTTGAGGGCCGGCGGGGCCAGGTGCGGGCTGCGGCCGGTGAGTTCGGCCAGCGGCGCGTACTGGAGGTTGGTCAGGCCGGCGCCCAGCTCGCCGGGGAGGAAGAGGTTCCACAGGCCGAGGGCCCGCGCCTGCGCCTTCAGCTCCTCCACCACCGGCGGCGCCGACCAGCGCGCGTCGCCCTCGGCGGCCTCGCGCTGCCGGGCGAAGACCTCCTCGGCCGGGTACACCCGCTCGTCCAGGAATGCCTGGAGCCGGCCCCGCAGCTCCTCGGTCCGGGCGTCGTAGGCGAAGTCCATGCTGCTCAGTCCTCCCTGTACTGGTCGTCGCCGCGCTCCCCGGCGAGGTGGCCGCCGTCCTCGCCGAGGGTGGCCAGGCCGCGCCGGACGATGCCGGGGACGGCGGCCCCGATCCGGTCGAAGCCCTCGCCGACGGTCTGTCCGAGGGTCCAGCGGTAGTGGATGCCCTCGGCGATCACCGCGAGCTTGAAGCAGGCGAAGGCGGTGTACCAGCCGACGGCCGAGACGTCCCGCCCCGATTGCTCGGCGTACCGGTGGACGATCTCCCCGGTGTCCGGGTGGCCGGGCGCCCCGCCGGCGGCGGTGGCCGACAGCAGCTCGGGGCCGCGCTGCCCGGAGTACATCACCAGCAGGCCGAGGTCGGTGAGCGGGTCACCGAGGGTGGACATCTCCCAGTCCAGCACCGCCGTCAGCCTGCCCGCGTCGTCGATCAGCACGTTGTCCAGCCGGTAGTCGCCGTGCACGACGGTCGGCGCGGGGGAGTCCGGCAGCCGCCGGACGAGCGCGGCGTGCAGCGCGTCGATCCCGGGCAGCTCGCGGCTGCGGGAGGCGTCCAGCTGCCCGCCCCAACGGCGCAGCTGCCGCTCCAGGTAGCCCTCGGGCCGCCCGAAGCCGGCCAGCCCCACCGCCACCGGGTCCACCGCGTGCAGCTCCACCAGGGTGTCCACCAGCGTCTCGACGGCCGCGCGGGTGCGCTCGGGCCCGATCGCGCGCAGCTGCTCCTCGCCGCGGTACGGCGTCCCCGGCACGTCCTCCATGACGTAGAAGGGCGCGCCGAGCACCTCCGGGTCCTCGCACAGCAGCTCACCGCGCGGGACGGGGACGGGGGTGGCGGCCAGCGCGCTGATCACGCGGTACTCCCGGGCCATGTCGTGCGCGGTGGCGAGCACATGGCCCAGCGGCGGCCGGCGGACGATCCAGGTGCGGGCGCCGTCGGCCACCCGGTAGGTGAGGTTGGAGCGGCCGCCGTGCACCAGCTCGGCGGTCAGCGGGCCGGCCGCCAGCCCGGGGCGCTCGCGGTCCAGGTGGCGGCGGAGGCGGTCCAGGTCCAGTCCGGGCCACGCGGTGGGGACGTCGGAGGCGTCAGGCATGCGCGCATCGTACCGACTGGTCGGTATGTCGTCCAGGTTCCCGGTCGGACCGGCGCGGGTGGGCATGAGGCGGGTGCGGACGCGGACGCGGGTCCGTTGACGCTGTCGTGGGCCCCGCCTACGCTGTGGACTTATGGGTGAACGCAATTCACATATGCAGACAGCGGTTTCGACGGTGGCCCCCTCGGCGGCCCTCTCCGAGCGGGACGCGGCGCGGACCGTCGCCGAGGTACGGCTGACCCCCATCCTGATCGCCGACCCGCCGCTGCTCAACACCCACGGCGTCCACCAGCCCTACACGCCGCGCCTGATCGTCGAGGTGGTCACCGAGGACGGCACCACCGGCGTGGGTGAGACCTACGGCGACACCCGCTACCTGGAACTGGCCGCCCCGCTGGCGAAGGCGCTGCCCGGCCACCTGATCAGCGACCTGAACGGCCTCGCCGCCCTCGCCGACCGGGTCTGCGCCCCGCCGGAGCAGACCTCCGACTCCGTCAGCGCCGGCGGCCTGCGCGGTGTGCAGACCGCCGACAAGCTGCGGCTGTCGGTCGTCTCCGGCTTCGAGGTCGCCCTGCTCGACGCGCTCGGCAAGACCCTCGGCCTGCCCGTCCACGCCCTCCTCGGCGGCAGGGTCCGCGACCGCGTCGACTACAGCGCCTACCTCTTCTACCGTCTCGCCGAGCACCCCCAGGGCCAGGGCGAGCCGGACACGTGGGGCGCCGCGCTCGACCCGGAGGGCGTGGTCGCGCAGGCCCGCCGCTTCGCCGACACCTACGGCTTCGGCTCCTTCAAGCTCAAGGGCGGCGTCTTCCCGCCCGAGGAGGAGGTCGCCGCGGTGCGCGCGCTGGCCGAGGCGTTCCCCGGCCGGCCGCTGCGCCTGGACCCCAACGGCGCCTGGTCGGTGGAGACCTCGGTGAAGGTCGCGCGCGACCTGGCAGACGTCCTGGAGTACCTGGAGGACCCGGCCGGCGGCACCGACGGCATGGCGGAGGTGGCCGCGGCCACCGGCGTCCCACTGGCCACCAACATGTGCGTGACCACCTTCGCGGAGATCCCCGAGGCGTTCACCCGCGGCGCCGTGCAGGTCGTCCTCTCCGACCACCACTACTGGGGCGGGCTGCGCAACACCCAGCACCTCGCGGCGGTCTGCCGCACCTTCGGGGTGGGCCTGTCGATGCACTCCAACACCCACCTCGGCATCAGCCTGGCCGCGATGACGCATGTCGCCGCCACCGTGCCCAACCTCGACTACGCCTGCGACACGCACTACCCGTGGCAGACCGAGGACGTCATCACCCGACGGCACACCTTCCACGACGGCGCGCTGCCGGTCAGCGACCTGCCGGGCCTCGGCGTCGAGCTCGACCGCGACGCGCTGGCCGTCCTGCACCAGCGGTGGCTCGACGACGACGGCACGATGCGCGACCGCGACGACGCCGCGGCCATGCGCAAGGCCGACCCGCGGTGGCGCACCCCCTCGGTGCCGCGCTGGTAGCCGCGGCGGCCGGGAAGCGGGAAGCCGCCTGCACCGGACTCAGTGCGGCAGGAGGGCCAGCGCCCGCTCGACGACCGCGTCGGGGCCGCCGTCGACCGGGACGGCGGCCCCGCGCTCGTCGTCCTCCAGCGCCTCCAGCGTCTCCAGCTGGGAACCGAGCAGGCCGGCCGGCATGAAGTGCCCGGCGCGGCTCGACAGCCGGGTGGCGATCAACTCCGGCGCGGCGGTGAGGTGCAGGAAGAACAGGTCGGGTGCGGCGGCCCGCAGCCGGTCGCGGTAGCGGCGGCGCAGCGCCGAGCAGCTCACCACGCCGCCCTGCCCGGCGCGCCCGGCGATCCAGTCGGCTATGGCGTCCAGCCAGGGCGCGCGGTCCTCGTCGTCCAGCGGGTGCCCGGCGGCCATCTTGGCGACGTTGGCGGGCGGGTGGAAGTCGTCGGCCTCCGCGTAGGGCAGGCCGAGCCGCTCCGCCAGCGACATGCCGACGGTCGACTTGCCGGAGCCGGACACCCCCATGACCACGATCACGGGCAGTGCGGCGGGGGCGGCGGTCACGGGGTCCTGCCTTCCACTTCGCGACCGGGCGGTCCGGTCGGACCTGGTCACTCAACACCGGGGGATCGGGTTTTCACAACCCCGGCCCGTGGTCCGGCCGCCCTGGGGCCGATCAGGGCGGCCGGACCGGCGGAGGCCCACCTCGGCGGCGCCGGGCCGCTCCCGCCGGACGGGCCTACCCGTTCGGCCTTCCCGGCGTCACCCCTGTCGCTCAGAGCCGCTCCGTACCGATCCGTGTCGCGCGGGGGCGTCCAGCGGTCGTTCAGGGTTGCTGGGTGTCGCTCTCGCGCAACCGCAGCAGGCGCTGGTAGGCGGCGAGCCCGTCCGGTACCCACGGCCACTGCGTGAGCCGGGCGGCCACCTCGTCCTCGGTGAGGAACGCGTGCCAGGCGACCTCCTCCGGCTGCGGGTCCACCGGCCCGTCCCAGCGCACCTCGTACACCGCCGACCACCACGAGCCGCGCCCGCCGCCGTCCTCGTACAGGAACCTGAACAGCGGGGTGGGGCGCGGCAGCCCGGTGACGCCCAGCTCCTCCTCGGCCTCGCGCAGGGCGGCCTCGTCGTACGACTCGCCCGCGCCGAGGACGCCGCCCACGAACAGGTCGTAGCGCGAGGGGAAGATGAGCTTGCGGTCGGTTCGGCGGTGCACGAAGATCCGCTCCCGCGCGTCCCGGACCAGGATGAACGCGGCACGGTGGCGCAGCCCGCGGGCGTAGACGTCGGCGCGGCGGGCGGTGCCGGTGACGCGGTCGTGCTCGTCGACCACGTCCAGCACCTCGTCGGCGCTGAGCGGCTCCCCGCCGCCGGACGCGGCGTCCCGCGCCTCCCCGTACGGGGCGTCAGGTTCCGGGGAGTGCTGCGGCTCGGACGCTCGGCTCATGCCGGGATTCAACCACCGCCGCCCCGCGCGGCGCAGGCCAGGCCGACCCGCACAGGAGTCCGGAGGACGCGGAAGGGTCCCGGACCGGCGCGCGGCCGCCCCCGGCCCGCGCCGGGCGCACGTCGGGGCACGTCGGGGCCACTGCCGGCAGACCCGTAAGGTGGGAGGGTGCCTCAGCAGCCCGGTGGACGTGGGGGGCGGGTCGCGGGGCGCGGTGCCGTGCGGGCCGCCGGCCGCGTGCTGGCCGTGTGGATGGTGGCTTCGGCCACCCTCGCGGTGCTGGCCGCCCTGCTGCCGGACTTCCGCATCGAGGCGCCCGGCGGCGACAGCCCCACCCAGATAGCCGTGACCGCCGCGATCGGCGCCGGCGCGTTCGGCCTGCTGAGCGCCCTGGTGTGGCCGCTGCTGGTACGGGCCCTGCTGCTGGTCCCGGCGCTGGTGCTCGGCGCCCTGGTGTTCTTCCTCAACGGCTCGCTGCTGCTGGTCGCGCTGCGCTTCACCCCGGACGGCCGCGGCGAGGTGGCCCCGCCACCGCCGTGGTGATCGCCGCCGTCATGTCCGCCGCGTCCTCCACCACCAGCACCGCCCTCGCGATGCGCGACGACGCGGCCTACGGGCGGCGGCTCGCCCGGCTCGCCGGCCGTCGCCGCCACCCCCACGACCCGCCGCCGCCGGGCACCCCCGGCACCGTCTTCCTGCAACTGGACGGCCTGGGCCACGACGTGCTGCGCGACGCCCTCACCGCGGACCCGCCGGTGATGCCCACCCTGGCCGGCTGGCTGGGCACCACCCACGACCTGGTTCCGTGGCGCACCGGCTGGAGCAGCCAGACCGGCGCCAGCCAGCTCGCGATCCTGCACGGCAGCGACCACGACGTGCCCGCCTTCCGCTGGTACGAGAAGGAGACCGGGCAGGTCATGGTCTGCAACCGCCCCTCCAGCGCCGCCGAGCTGGAACGGCGGGCGGTCGCCAGGACCGGCCGCCCGGGTCTGCTCGCGGACGGCGGCGCCAGCCGCGGCAACCTCTTCACCGGCGGCGCCCGCCAACTCGCCCTGGTGATGGCGGTGGCCGCCCGGCGCGGCCGGCTCACCCGCTCCCGCTCGGGCTACTTCGCCTACTTCTCCGACCCGGCCAACGCGGTCCGCACCGCCTGGTCGTTCGCCGCGGAGGTGGTCCGCGAGATCGGGCAGTCCACCGCCGCGCGGCTGCGCCGGGACCGGCCCCGGGTGGGGCGCGGCGGCCTCTACCCGCTGGTGCGGGCCTTCGCCACCGTGGTGGAGCGGGACGTGGCCGTCGCCGCCGTGGTCGGGGACATGCTCGCCGGGCGGGACGCCGTCTACGCCGACCTCGTGGCGTACGACGAGGTCGCGCACCACTCCGGTCCGCGCAGCCGCGACGCCCGCAAGGTGCTGGCCCGGCTGGACCGCTCGGTGCGGCTGGTCGCCGACGCGGCCCGCCACGCGCCCCGGCCCTACCGGATCGTGCTGCTCTCGGACCACGGGCAGAGCGCCGGCGAGACCTTCGAGAGCGCCTACGGGACGAGCCTGCGGGAGCTGGTGCGGGCCGGCTGCGGCCTCGGCCACAGCGGCCACCGGCCACCCCGGCGCGGCGGCGCCGAGGCGCGCACGGCCGCCCGTACCGCCCTGCGCCGGCCCGAACGGGGCCGCGCGGCGGAGGAGGCGGAGTGCGCCGGCCCGCCCTCGGACCCGGTGGTGCTCGCCTCCGGGAACCTCGGCCTGGTGGCGTTCCCGGACATCCCGGGGCGGGCCACGCTGGAGGAGCTGGAACAGCGCTGCCCCGACCTGCTGCCCAGGCTCACCGCCCACCCGGGGATCGGCTTCGTCCTGGTGCGCAGCGCCGTACGCGGCCCGCTGGTGCTGGGCGCGGACGGCTGCCGCGAGCTGGCCACGGGCAGGGTCGAGGGCACCGACCCGCTCGCCCCCTTCGGCCCGCACGCGGCCCGGGTGGTGCTGCGCGCGGACGCCTTCCCGCACACCGCCGACCTGATGGTGAACTCCCGCGTGGACCCGGCCACCGGCTCGGTGCACGCCTTCGAGCACCAGGTGGGCTCGCACGGAGGCCTCGGCGGCCCGCAGTCCCGGCCGTTCCTGCTGCACCCCGCCGAGCTGGCCGTGGCCGAGGAGCCGGCCGGCGCGGAGGCGGTACACGCCCTCTTCCGCTCCTGGCTGGCCCCGTCGGCCGAGCCCGCTCCCGGGCCCGCGCCTGCTCCCGAGCCCGCACCCGCGCCTGCTCCCGAGCCCGCGCCCGCACCCGCTCCCGTAGCGGGCCCGGACGCCGCCGGGGCGCGCTGACAGGGGGCGAGCGGGAGGGCGGCGGGCAGGCGGCCCTGGACCGACGCCTGCCGCGCTGCGCGGCGGGAAACCCGTGGCGCGAGAGCCGGCGGTTCCGTAGCGTGCAGGTCATGCCGACACCCGTCCTGTACTGCGGTGATCCGCTGGAGCCCCGACGTGTGGACGAGCACTTCGCGCCGGAGGCACAGGAGGTCCGCGCCTGCGGCGGAGCGGTCGGGCTGATCGACCACGACGCGCTGCTACGGGGCGACGCGCGGCAGGCCGTCGCACACGTACCGGCCGGGCTGGGGAACGCCTGGTACCGGGGCTGGATGATTCCCGGCGATCGGTACGCCGCGCTGGCCGAGGCGCTGAGCAGGCGTGGCACCGAGTTGCTCGTCACACCGGAGCAATACCGGACCGCTCACGAACTGCCGGGCTGGTATCCGGCGTTCACCGGCATCACGCCGGCGAGCGTCTGGCGCCCCACCGAGCCCGGCGGGACGTTGACCGCCGACGACCTGGCCGCTCTCGCCGAGCCCCTGCCGCCGGGCCCGGGAATCGTGAAGGACTACGTCAAGTCCCGCAAGCACGAGTGGGAGCAGGCGTGCTTCGTTCCCGATCTCGCCGACGCCGCGGGGCTGGGGCGGGTGGTGCGGCGCTTCGTCGAACTGCAGGAGGAGTTCCTGGCCGGCGGGATCGTACTGCGCGCCTTCGAGGCGTTCTCGAAGCCCGAGTCCGTCGCGGCCGAGGCCCGCGTGTGGTGGCTGGACGGGGACCCCAGGCTGCTGACGCCCCATCCGGACAGTCCGTTCGGAAGAGGACTGGTGCCCGACCTCGACCACGTCCGCCCCGCGGTGCGGCGCCTGGGGTGCCGGTTCGTCACGACCGACATGGCCCTTCGCTCGGACGGGGTGTGGCGGGTCGTGGAAGTCGGCGACGGCCAGGTCGGTGATCTGCATCCGTCGGTCAGCCGAGGCGCACTGGCCGCGCTGCTGGTCGGTCCATAGCCCCCGCGGCGCCAGCGGCCGCGGAGCCACGCGGGCTCAGTCCTCCTTGCGGAGGGCCAGCAGCCGGAAGACGGGGTCGGCCCGCGGCACCTCGGGCTGCGGCAGCAGCGCCAGCTCCCGGGCCAGGGCGCCGGTCTGCTCGGCGTCCAGGGCCAGCTCCGAGGCGAAGCGGCCGTCCGCGATGTCCCCCGCCAGCCGGGCGGGGGAACGGCCCTGGCCGTGCCCGGTGAACCGCGCCTCGCCGGCCCGGCGCAGGCCGTGCTCGGCGGCCACCGCAAGAACCCGCGGCGCCGCGTCGGAGGCCGGGGCGCGCCGCACGCGGTGCGGCGCCAGCAGCCGCGCCATGTCGCTGTCCATGTCGTGCCCGGCCGCCTTGTCCACCGTGGCGACCAGCACCCCGCCCGGCCGCAGCACCCGCGCGCACTCGGCGACCACCGCCGCGGCGTCCGGCAGCAGGTGCAGCAGCCACACCGCGCACACCGCGTCCAGCGAGCCGTCGGCGAACGGCAGCCGGCGGCAGTCGCCCAGCACCAGGCCGGGGCCCACCCGTCCGGCCGCGAGCCGGGCCATGCCGGGGGAGGCGTCCAGGGCGACGACCCGCAGCCCCGGCCGCGTCAGCCGCTCGGTGACCAGTCCCGTGCCGCACCCCACGTCCAGCAGCGTCCGGGTGCCCGACGGCAGCAGGGCGAGCACCGCCCGGGCCGCCGCACCCGCCCGCGGTACGCCACCGCGGCTCGCGTCGTAGGTCAGCGCCTCGACGTCGTAGTCCAACATGCCCAGAGCGTAGGTCAGTTGTATGAACAGCGGCCGATCCGCAGCCTTGCGCTCCGGTTACGGCTCCGGCTCGCGCTCCGGTCCGCCCCGCCGGCCGAGCCGGTGCGCGACGTCCGTGCGACGTCCGCGCGGCGCCGCCCCGACCGCCCCGAGCAGGGGCCCCGCGACCGGCACCGCGACCGCCCCGAGCCGGCGGGCCCGCGCGGCCCCGTCGCCCCGGCCGCTCCGCCGTCCGGGGACCGCTCCGGCGCGCCGCCGCCGTATACGGGGCCGCGTACGACAGGTGACGTCCTCTCAGCTGCGGCCGTGTGTGGCGCTTCCCCTGGGCCGGGCGGGGTGCGGAGGGCACGAAGGGCCCGGGGAGGGGACGAAGGGCCCGGTGCGGGGACGGTGCGGGGACGGTGCGGGGGCTTCCGGCGGTCAGACGTGGGGCTGGTGGCGGTAGAGGGTCTCGATCTCCCCCGCGTAGGCCGTCTCGATGGCCCGCCGCTTCAGCTTCATCGACGGCGTGAGCGTGCCGGCCTCCTCCGAGAACTGCCCGGCCAGGACGCGGAAGGTGCGGATCGACTCCGCCTGCGAGACCAGCGTGTTGGCAGCCGCCACCGCCCGCCGCACCTCCGCCTCCAGCTCCGGGTCGCGGACCAGCTCCGACAGCGCCGGACGGGACCTGCCGCGGACCAGCAGCCAGTGGTCCACCGCCTCCCGGTCCAGGGTGATCAGCGCCGCCACGTACGGGCGGTCGTTGCCCACCGCCACGCACTGCGCCACCAGCGGATGGGCGCGCACCCGGTCCTCCAGGGCGGTCGGCGACACGCTCTTGCCGCCGCTGGTCACCAGGATCTCCTTGCGCCGCCCGGTGATCGTCAGATAGCCGTCCTCGTCCAGCGAACCCAGGTCGCCGGTGGCCAGCCAGCCCTCCCGCAGTGCCTGCGCGGTGGCCTTCTCGTCGTTGAGGTAGCCGGAGAACACCTGCCCGCCGCGCAGCCAGATCTCGCCGTCGTCCGCGATCAGCACGCTCGTCCCGGGCACCGGCACCCCGACGGTGCCGAAGCGGGTCTGCTCGGGCGGGTTCGCCACCGCCGCGGCCGTCGTCTCGGTCAGCCCGTAGCCCTCGTAGATCGTCACCCCGGCCCCGGCGAAGAACAGGCCGAGCCGCCGCTCCATCGCCGACCCGCCGGAGATCCCGTACCGGACCCGCCCGCCGAGCGCCCCGCGCACCTTGCTGTAGACCAGCTTGTCGTAGAGCTGGTGCTGCATCCGCAGGCCGGCGCTGGGTCCGGGCCCCACACCGAACGCCCTCGCCTCCAACGCCTCCGCGTGCCGCACCGCCACCTCCACGGCCTTCTCGAACGGGCCGAGCCTGCCGCCGATCTCGGCCTTGCGGCGCGCCGCCTGGAAGACCTTCTCGAAGACGTACGGCACCGCGAGCACGAACGTCGGGCGGAAGGCGGCCAGGTCCGGTATCAGGTCGGCGGCCGACATGCTCGGCTGGTGCCCCATCTTCACCCGGGCCCGGACGCAGCCCACCTCCACCATCCGGCCGAAGACGTGCGCCAGCGGCAGGAACAGCAGCGTCGACGGCTGCTCGCCCGGCTTCGCCGCGAACACCGCCTCGAAGCGGGCCACCACGTTGTCGGTCTCGGCCATGAAGTTCGCGTGCGTGATGAGGCAGCCGCGCGGCCGCCCGGTCGTACCCGAGGTGTAGATCACGGTGGCCACCGAGTCCGGGGTCACCGCGAGGCGGTGCCGGTCCACCACCTCGTCGCCCAGGTGGCGGCCGGCCGCCGCCAGTTCGGCCACGCAACCCGCGTCGAGCTGCCACAGCCGCCTCAGGTGGGGCAGCCCGTCCACCGCCGCGCCGACGGTCATCGCGTGGTCCTCGTGCTCGACGACCGCGGCCACCGCCCGCGCGTCGTGGAGCATCCAGCGCACCTGCTCCGAGGAGGACGTGGGGTACACCGGCACCGGTTGGGCGCCGACGGACCACAGGGCGAAGTCGAACAGGGTCCACTCGTAGCGGGTCCGGGACATGATCGCGACGCGGTCGCCGAACCGTACCCCCTGCGCCAGCAGCCCCTTGGCCACGGCGAGGACCTGGTCGCGGAACTCCGCCGCCGTGACGTCCGTCCAGCCGCCCTCCCCGTCCGACCGCCCCAGCACCACGTGGCCGGGACACTCCTCGGCGTTGGCGTAGACGGCGTCCGCCAGTCCGCCCGCCTGAGGCGTCGCGACCATCGGGGGCACTGTGAACTGACGCAACGGCTTCTCTCCTAGCTGGCCGATTCGGGCCCGTAAGCTATCCGATCCCCACGGTGGGCGGGAGGGGTCGGAACGGATCTCCGTTACCGACGGTTCCCGCAGGTGAGTGGCGGATCGGCGTTCCTGGCAAGGGAGTCCTGGGGGTGGTCGGCGGCCGGGCGGGTCCGGCGGGAGGCCCGGATCTCCACCAAACCTGCCCCCCGCGGGCACGGCCACTCCACCCGGTTCGCGGCCCTTCACGGTCCTTCGCGTTCCCCCCCCGCACGACCGCGCCACCGGCGGGCCGCCGCTCCGCTCCGCGCGAGGGCCGCGGCGCGGCGGCGGCCTCCCGGCCACGGGACGCGAGGGCGGGCCGGTCGGCGCCGCCGCGGAACGGGCGCAGGGCAACCAGGGCAATCAGGGCGATCAGGGCACCTCGGGACGGCCTCAGCCCAGGGATCGCAGGGCCTCTCAGGGCCTCTCAGGGGAGGGGACGGTGCAGGCTGTCCCCGCCGGCGAGGATCGCCTGCGCCAGCGCCCGGGCCGCCTCGCCGGCGTCCTTGCCGTCCCTGCCGTGCAGCAGGACGAAGTCCACCCAGCCCAGCTCCGGCAGCCCCGCCCGCGCCGGCACCCGCACCAGGCCCGGCGGCACCAGCTGCTGCGCGTGGGCCATCACCCCGAGGCCCGCCCGCGCGGCGGCCACCAGGCCGCTGAGGGAACCGCTGGTGCAGGCCACCCGCCAGGCCCTGCCGTCGCGCTCCAGCACCTCCAGCGCGCGGGCCCGGGTGATGCCGGGCGGCGGGAAGGCGATCAGCGGGACCGGGCGGTCGGGGTCGAGCCGCAGCCGCTCGGAGCCGATCCACACCAGGCGGTCGCGCCACACCAGCTGGCCGGGTCCGTCCGGCCCGTACCGCTTGGCCAGGCACAGGTCCAGCCGGCCGGCGTCCAGCAGCTGGTGCAGGGTGCCCGACAGCTCGACGGTCAGCTCCAGGTCGACCTCCGGGTGCTCGCGCCGGAAGGTCGCCAGCAGTTCGGGCAGCCGGGTCAGCACGAAGTCCTCCGACACCCCGAACCGGAGCCGCCCGCGCAGCCGGGTGCCGGCGAAGAAGCCCGCCGCCCGCTCGTTGGCCTCCAGGATCGTCCGGGCGAAGCCGAGCATCGCCTCGCCGTCCTCCGTCAGCTCCACCCCGTGCGTGTCCCGCGCGAAGAGCCGCCGCCCGGCCGCGTCCTCCAGCCGCCGCACGTGCTGGCTGACCGTGGACTGCTGAAGCCCCAGCCGCTGGGCGGCCCGCGTGAAGCTCAGCGTCTGCGCGACGGCGAGGAACGTCCGCAGCTGCACCGGTTCGAACACCCCACCAGCTTAGGCCGCCCCCGGAACCCGAGCCCGTTCCGTACGCGGCCCGAGTCACGGGACTCGAACCCACGGCACCCGCCGTCGGGGGGGCTTCGGCATAGCCCGCCCGGGATCAGCGCAGCGCCTCGACGGCCCGCACGATCAGCGTGCGGGCTTCGGCCCCGTACACCGCGAGGGACTGCAACTGCTCGAAGGCCCTCAAGTAGAGCCTGATCTCGCTGGGCTGCGTGATGTTCACCTCCGCCGAGATCAGCTCGACGCACGCGAGATCCCGGTCGAAGACGGAGAACGTCTCCGCCGCCCACAGCGGCCGGTCCCGCGTCGCCATCGGGATGATGCCGAGCGAGACGGCCGGCAGGGCCCCCGCAGTCAGCAGGTGTCCGAGCTGCGCCGCCATCGCTTCCGCGTCGCCGAGCTGGTATCGCAGGACTGCCTCCTCAACGAGGAGGACGAACCGGCGTCCGGCCCGATGGATGATCCTCGACCGGTCGACTCGGGCCGCCGCCGCCTCGGGTCCGTCGTCCGGCAGGCCGAGGAAGCGGGCGTTCGCCGACAGCAGCGCGCGGGCGTAGCCCTCGGTCTGAAGGAACCCTGGCACCAGCGTGGTGGAGTAGACCCGGAACGTGGTGGTGGACTCGTACAGCGACCGGTAGCTGTCCTGGAGCCTGCGGAGGCCGTCGCGTGCCTGCCGTTTCCACTCCGTGTACTGCGATTCAGCGTGCAGGGACGCGGCGATCAGGTCGTCAGCCTGATCATCTGCCCCGGTGGCCCGGCACCACAGCCGGATGTCGGTCGGCGACGGCGGCGTCCGCGCGTTCTCGACCCGGCTCGTCTTGGCGTGGTGCCAGGAGCACCGGTTGGCCAGCTCGGTGACCGTCAGGCCGGCGGTCCGGCGCAGGGACCGGAGGCGTCGGGCGACGTCCTCTCGGGCGGCTTGCGCGGACGACGACGGCGATGCGGGCATGGGCCGGTCTACCGGTGCTCTCGACTCAGCGGATCTTGTACTCGTCGTGCGGGGTGGCGCGGTCCCAGACGGCTTCGAACGCGGTCACGCACTGCTGCACTACGGGCGGGTCGGTCACCAGCTCCATGTCGGGGTCGGCCCAGTTGCCGTCGCCGGTGAAGTGGTTGAACACGACCTTCTCGTTGTCGAAGATCCACAGGTCGGCGGCGGGGACCAGCAGCGTCGCAGCTTGATGACGGGGCAGCCATCGCACCTGCTCGCCGGCGGCCACGTTGATGCCTGTGCCCGCGTGCTCGTAGCGGATGTAGTCGGTGGTCGGTTCGCTGACGATCCGGGCTCGGCGGACGGAGACGCCGCGGGCTCGGGTCCGGGTGATCAGGCCGACCCACGGGGCCCAGTAGTCCGAGACGGGGTCGACGTCGCGGTGCCCGGTGGCCCTCCAGCGCTCGAAGTCGGTGGCTTCGTCGCCGACGGCGTACTGGTCACGCATCTCCAGGTGCACGGCCGACGTCTGGGCCGACTCCAGCAGGCCCGTGAAGTCCAGTTCGCTCGGCAGCATCGCACGCCTTTCGCAGGATCGGGATCATGTGCAGGGGGATTCGGATGACCGTCTCGTGGTCAGGGATGCCCGTCGCGTGGCCAGGGGCGGTATGGGCGATGCACTGCTGACGGGTGGGGTCGTCGGCGGTGTAGTGCTGAAGCCCCAGCCGCTGGGCGGCCCGCGTGAAGCTCAGCGTCTGCGCGACGGCGAGGAACGTCCGCAGCTGCACCGGTTCGAACACCCCACCAGCTTAGGCCGCCCCCGGAACCCGAGCCCGTTCCGTACGCGGCCCGAGTCACGGGACTCGAACCCGCGGCACCCGCCGTCGGGGGGCTTCGGCATAGCCCGCCCGGGATCAGCGCAGCGCCTGCGGGCCCAGCCTCGGTCGCGGCATACCACAGGCGGACGTCCTTCGCCGAGGGACCTGTCTGGCCGTTCTCGATGGGGGAGGTGGACCGCACGGGCCTGACGGGGCCGAGCGGCGTGGTGTACGCACCCGGCCGCTACCTGGAGCGCACAACCCACCTCGCTGCCCGGCTATGCCGCCGCGCCCTTGCGGGCCGCCACCTCGCGCGCCCGCTGCTGCAAGCTGCGGACCACGTGGGACGTGCGGTGGGGGCGGATGCGGGTGCGCATCGTGTCGAAGTGCTCGTCGCCTCGGGACGACGAGACCTGCTCGTAGTCGTCCAGGAAGCGACCCCAGGTGGCGCAGGCGGCGTCGAGGTGGCCGAGTTCCAGCTGGCGTTGGGCGAGGAGGCCGTTGGCGTGGACGCGGCCCTGGCGCTCCGAGGGGGGCTGGGTACGGAGGCAGTCCTGCATGGCCTTGACCGAGCCGGGGAGGTCGCCGAGGTGGTAGAGGACCGTGCTGGTGTGGAAGAGGAAGGCGGAGGTGTCGTAGCCGCCCACCGCGTCCTTGCGGGAGTCGGCCCTGGACAGAGCCGCTTCGGTCTCGGTGAGCCGCGACAGTGCTTGGGCCCGGTCGCCGGTCATCGCGGCCGAGGCCGCCTGCTGGCCGGCTAGGAAGGCGTGGAGCCGGGGGCCCGCCTTGGGGGAGGCTTCGGCGGCGGCGTCGGCGAGCTGGAGCGCCTTGGCGCCGTAGCCGAGATTTCCTGCCTGCAGGCTCATCCCGCGCAGCGTTCGGCAGTAGGTGAGGTGGTCCTCGGCGGCCCCGGCCAGCTTCAGTGCCTTGACGTAGTAGCGCTGTCCGAGGCCGTGCTCCCGTTCGTACATCGCCATCCAGCCGGTCAGGTACACCAGGTCGGACGCGGCGGAGAGCATCGCCGAGCGCTGGGCCTCACTCGCGTCGGCGCGCAGGTACGGGGAGACCGTGTTCACCAGGAAGGCCGCGGCCATGGGCCGGGCGTGGCCGCCGCCGAAGACATCGAGGATGTCCGCGATGCGCTCGGTCATGGAGCGGACGATCTCTACCTCGCCGTTCCCGATACGTGAGGTCGCCCTCGCCGGGACGGCCACGCTCGCACCGGCGAGGTCCGGGAACCCCGGCACGGCCAGTGCCGCGGAGTACAGAGCCGTCGTGAGTACGCCTCTACGGGAAGGGTCCATGTCTGCCTTTCCGAGTTCGAGGAGGTCGTCAACAGTCTCGCCCCCCTCGACGGCCGCCGGAGCGCCGGTACGCGCCAATCCCGCTTCCTGAAGGGTCACCGGCCGCTTCAGCCGCCGCGCGAACACCTCCACGATCACCGGACGGACGCGGGCGCGCGGCATCGTCCCGCTCAGCCAGTGGCTCACCGCGCTCTGGTCGTAGTGCAGCGCCATACCGGCTTCCTGACCAGCGCGGTTGACCGCGAGAGCGCACTGTGTCCGTGACCAGTCCGCCTCATCGAGCAGCGCGGCGAGACCGGCGTTGCGCGGAGCGTGGTGGTTCATCCCTGTCAACTCCTGGACGGCACAGCCTGCTTCATGACTTTCATGGACTCCCCCTCGCTCCACGGTACCGCTCAGCGTGTTCGCACGGTTGCGTAGTGCGTGCAACAAGCAAGCCGCGAGACGCTTATGGCTGGCCGCCCGTCTCGCACGAACGAGGAGGTACGACCATGACACTCGGTGATGGCCCGCTGATCAGCAGCCTGGATCTCACCCCCGAGCTGTCCTCGGTCCGGGAAGCCCGCCGCTACGTGACCGCCACGCTCCAGGATTGGCAGGTTCCGACCGCGACCGCCGAGGATGCCGTCACGATCGTCTCCGAGCTGGTCGCAAACGCGGTCAGGCACGCGGAACCGGCGTCCGCGGTGGCGTCGACGGCCAAGAGCCCCGAGGTCGCCGCCTGCACCGTGGTGCTTGAACTCCGGACCGACAGCGTGTGCGTCTTCGTCTGCGACCAGGACCGCCGACCGCCGGTGCTCCAACACCCTTCGCTCGAAGCCGAGGGCGGACGTGGTCTCCGACTGGTCGACGAGCTGAGCGAATCCTGGGGGTACGTCCCCAGGGGCCACGCCCCGGGGAAAACGGTCTGGGCCGAGGTCGTGTTCAGCGAGCACCTGGAGCCGCCGCGCTCGGGCGCCCTCGGCCGACTCCGGCCGTCTCCGGAGCGGCTGATCCGGGGAGGCCGGAGCTGCGACTCCGCCGGGGAACCGGGAGATGCCGTGCACCCGCCTCGGTCGGTCCAAGCGCTCCCGGAGTCCGCGCGATGACCCGCACCCACGCCCTTGGCTTGGTTTGCGGAGCGACCGCATGCTTGCCCACCTCCTTGGCCGTGAGAGCAGCCGTCATGGCGGCGCCCCACGGAAGCGTGCAGATCGAGGACGTGGAGCGGCAACTGCGCTGCGGCCTTCAGTCACACGAATCCAGCGAGCACTGCGCGTTCGTGGTGGAGCTGGACGGTGCCGACGCAGGCGCTGTCTGGACTCGCTGGACGGATGGGACCTGCCCTTCGGCCCTGATGGTGCTCCCTGATTGCGCCGCCACCGACAAGGCGTCGCGGGAGCCGTGCGGCGAGTTCGGGGGGCACCCCGGCGGACACACGTACCAACTCGTTGACGAGTAGCGGCACGACGACCGCCAGGCAGGATTCGAACCTGCGACACCGGCTTGAGGAGAGCCGTGCTCCGTCCGGGCGGCTCTCGGCGGGGTGGGGGCTCCAGGCGCCTGCCCATGGCCCGCCTGTGCGCGGCGCCCGGCTCGGGAGGGTGGTTATCGTGATTCGTGATGGCAGTGAGTGGGGCCAGCGGGGTTCCTGATGGGGCGGGTGGCGGGCAGGCTGGGCGGGTGCTTCGTTCCGTCCTGCGCCGGCTCCCGGTCGATCCGTACATCGCCGCCCTGCTGGGCACCGTGCTCCTCGCCGCGGTGCTGCCCGCCACGGGCGGGGGCGCGCAGGTGGCGGACGACGCCGCGAACACCGCCGTGGGCCTGCTGTTCTTCCTCTACGGCAGCCGGCTGTCCACCCGCGAGGCGATGGACGGGCTGCGCCACTGGCGGCTGCACCTGACCGTCCTGGCCGCGACCTTCGTGGTGTTCCCGCTGCTCGGCCTGGCGGCCCGCGGGCTGGTGCCGTACGTGCTCTCGCCCGCGCTGTATCCCGGCTTCCTCTTCCTGTGCCTGCTGCCGTCGACCATCCAGTCGTCGATCGCCTTCACCTCCATCGCCCGCGGCAACGTCGCCGCCGCGATCTGCGCGGGGTCGTTCTCCAGCATCGTCGGGATCGTCCTGACCCCCCTCCTGGCGGCGGGGCTGATCGGCGGCAGCGCCTCCATCAGCGGGCACGCCGTCACCGGGATCGCGCTCCAACTGCTCGCCCCGTTCCTGGCCGGGCAGCTGCTGCGCCGCTGGACGGCGCCCTTCCTCACCCGCCACCGCAAGGCGCTCGGGCTGGTCGACCGCGGCTCGATACTGCTCGTCGTCTACTCCGCGTTCAGCGCCGGCATGGCGGAGGGGATCTGGCACCAGGTCCCGGTGGGGCGGCTGCTCGAACTGCTCGCCGCCGAGGCGGTGCTGCTCACGCTGATGCTCACCGCCACCAGCAGGGGCGCACGCGTCCTCGGCTTCTCCCGCGAGGACCGCATCACCATCGTCTTCGCCGGCTCCAAGAAGAGCCTCGCCTCCGGTCTGCCCATGGCCACCGTCCTCTTCGGCGCCCACGCGGGCCTGGCCGTGCTGCCGCTGATGCTCTTCCACCAGATGCAGCTGATGGTCTGCGCGGTGATAGCGAAACGGTGGGCGGGGCGGCCGGACACTCCAGTACGGTCGGCCGATGAACGACCCGGCGACCTCCCCGAGCCCGACCTCCCCGGCCGCGACAGCCCCGGCTACGGCGGCCCCGCCCCGGAACTCCCCGGCCGGACCGCCGCCGCGGGACCCGGGCAGCGACCTGCGGCCTCCGGAGGCCGAGAACGGTGAGAAGGCCACCCTCCTCAGCTTCCTCGGCTACCTGCGCGAAGCGCTGGTCCGCAAGGTCGAGGGCATGCCGGACACCGCCGCCCGCACCCCCGGCGTGGAGTCCGGCACCAGCCTGACCGGCCTGCTGCGCCACCTCGCCGCCGTCGAGCTGAACTGGTTCGTGTGGTCCTACGAGGGCACCGGTACCGAGCCCCTGGACGACGCCGTGGCCGCCGGCCCCGCCGACACCGTGGCCGAGGCCGTCGCCGCGTACCGGGCCGCGGTGCGCCGCGCCGACGCGGTCGTCGACGCCTGCGACGACCTCGCTCGGCCGGGGGCCCGCTCACTGCGCGAGACCGCCCCGCCGTCCATGCGCTGGGTACTCGTCCACATGATCGAGGAGACCGCACGGCACGCCGGCCACGCCGACATCCTGCGCGAGCTGTACGACGGCGCCGTCGGACGCTGACCTCGGACCCAGCCGGTCGGGCCGGTCGGGCCGGCTGAGATGTCCTTGATCCCCCGCCCTCCTCAGCGGGCCGGGGACGGCTCCAGCGCGATCCGCTCCTCGCCCGCGTACACGTTCATCGAACTGCCGCGCAGGAAGCCCACCAGCGTCAGGCCGGTCTCCTGCGCCAGGTCGACGGCGAGGGAGGAGGGCGCGGAGACCGCCGCCAGCACCGGGACGCCCGCCATCACCGCCTTCTGCGCCAGCTCGAAGGAGGCCCGCCCGGAGACCATGAGCACCGTGTCCGCCAGCGGCAGCCGGTCCTCCCGCAGGGCCCGACCGACCAGCTTGTCCACGGCGTTGTGCCGCCCGACGTCCTCGCGGACGTCCACCAGCTCCCCGTCCTCGGAGAACAGTGCCGCCGCGTGCAGCCCCCCGGTCCGCTCGAAGACGGCCTGGGCCGCCCGCAGCCGGTCCGGCAGCACGCTCAGCAGACCAGGGGTCAGGCGCGGGCGCGCCGGGTCCGGCGGCGGCATCCGGGTCGCGGTGCGCACCGCGTCCAGGCCGGCCTTGCCGCACAGGCCGCACGAGGACGTCGTGTAGACGTTCCGCTCCAGCGTGATGGCGGGCATCGGCACGCCCGGGGCCAGCGCCACGTCCACCACGTTGTAGGTGTTCGAGCCGTCGGCGGTGGCGCCCGCGCAGTACACGACGCTCACCACCTCCTCGGCCCGGGCCACCACGCCCTCGCTGACCAGGAAGCCCACCGCGAGGTCGAAGTCGTCGCCGGGGGTGCGCATGGTGATCGCCAGAGGGCGGCCGTTGAGCCGGATCTCCAACGGCTCCTCGGCCACCAGCGTGTCCGCCCGGTGCCCCGCCACGCCGTCCCGTATCCGCAGCACCCGGCGCCGCTCGGTGACCCGTCCCATGCCCCACCCGCCCTGCTGTCAGCTCTGCCGCCGCCGATCGGAACCGTCTGCCGGAAAACCGCAGCCCGGTACCGCCCTGTCGCTCCAGGGTGTCACCACGCGCGGTGAGGGACGCCCCCGCCGCGCCCGGCCGTCCGATCGCCCGTTCGCGCACCCGTCCCACCAGGTGGAACGTCGATCGGAGCCACTCCGCCCGCCGTCCCGCATGCCATAGGGTGAACCTGGTAGCTCAGCGGACCACCGACGAACTCCCAGGATGGCAGACCGACATGACACAGCAGCCGACGCCGCCCGCCGAGGACCGCCTGGTCGGCAAGGAACAGGCCCTGGAGAAGCTGCGGGCCCTGCGCGGCAGCATCGACAACCTGGACGCCGCCCTGGTCCACCTGCTCGCGGAGCGTTTCAAGTGCACCCAGGAGGTCGGCGAGCTGAAGGCCGCGCACGACCTGCCGCCGGCGGACCCCGCCCGGGAGGCCGACCAGATCGCGCGCCTGCGCCGGCTTGCCACCGACGCCCGGCTGGACCCGGCCTTCGCCGAGAAGTTCCTCTCCTTCGTCATCGACGAGGTCGTCCGGCACCACCGCGCGATCGCCGCCCGCCAGGACGGCACCACCGCGTCCTGATTCCGGCCCGGCCGGGCGGGGCGCGGCGCCCCGCGCCCCGCCCGGCCGGCGGCGGGGAACCGCGGCTGGACGCCGGGTTGAACGGCAGGTGGAATCACCGGCGGAATCGCAGGTGAGAGACGCCTCGAATCCTTGGTATCGTTGTTCCTGTCACCGCGACGCACGCGCCGCGGCGACTCCACCGGTCCGGGTGGCGGAATGGCAGACGCGCTAGCTTGAGGTGCTAGTGCCCTTTATCGGGCGTGGGGGTTCAAGTCCCCCCTCGGACACCAGCTGAAACCCCTGCTGAGCAGGGGTTTTCTGCTTTTCTGGGCTGCGGCCCGGCTGCCCGTCGACGGTGGTGGACGGACGGTCCGGCCAGGTGCTCTGCCGGCCGGCGCTCACGGCGAGCCCGAACCCACGGAAGCCGGACCGCCCCTCTCCTGCCGCCACCTCGGCGCCGCCTCCCGGCCGACCCGTGGCGTACGCCCGGATGCCCTGCGGTGCCTGAGGCTCCGGCCGTACGTCACGGGCGTTCTCCCTCCGTGTCACAGGCGTGTCCGGGTGGGCCGGTTCCGCAACCGTGCAGGTGGCGGTGGTGTCCGATGGGGTGAAAGGCCTGGCCGCACAGGCGGGCCCCTGGTGGAGGAGAAGCAATGCGCGCTCGGAAGATCTCGGCTCTGGCCCTCGTCGCCCTGGCTGCCGGGCTCACGCTCACGGCCTGCGGGAACGGGGGCACGAACGGTGCTTCCGCCGCTGCGGGGGCTTCTGCCGGGGCGCCCGCTGCTTCCTCCTCGACGGCGCCGCGGGGTTCGGGCGACGACGGCTCCAGCGCGGCCGGCGGTCAGCCGGCGGCGGCCACCAGCAGCTCTGCCGGCGGCTCCTCGAACGGGTCGAGCGGTTCGAACGGTTCCGCCGGGGGTTCCTCGGGCGGCTCCGGCACCGCCGATGCCGGCATCTGCCAGACGGCGAACCTCTCCTTCAGCAGCTCGCACGGCATGGCGGAGGGCGAGGTGCTCATCAACCTCACCAACACCGGGGCCGGCACCTGCACGATGCACGGTTTCCCGGGCGTCGACCTGAAGAGCATGTACGGCACCGTCAGCGCGGCGCGCAGCGGCCTCGCGGCGCCCGACGTGACGCTGCGGTCCGGGCAGGAGACCAACTTCACGCTGCACTTCCCGGTGAACAACACCGGCGGCAGCGGGCTCACGTTCACCAGCCTCGTCGTGACGCCGCCCAACGAGACCCACGCGCACACCCTGTCGCTGGCCGTCAACGTGCCGGCCAGCAACGACCCCGGCCCCACGTTCACCGTCGACCCCGTGGGCGCGGGCAAGTAGCCCGCCCGCAGAGCCGCCGACGGGAACCCGCGACGGTGATCGGCGCGACGTCAGCCGGTGCGGCGGCGGGAAGCGGAGCCCGCGGCCTTCTGCTTCGACCGGGCGGTCTTCTTCGCCGTCTTCTTCGGCTCGGCCTTCTTGGCCCTCGACCGCCCGCCGCTCTCCCCGGTGGAGTCCGACGCGGCTGACGAGGACTCCTTCTTCGCCGTCCGCTTCGCCGGGCCGCCCGTCCCCTTCTTCGCGGCGTTCCGCTTCGCGCGGTGCTCGTGGAGGTGGGTGACGTCGGCGTCCCGGGTCTCCTTGCCCGAGGCGTCGGACGAGCCGGAGGCGCGGGAGGTGCGGGCGCGGTCGACGCTCGCCGACAGCGCCTCCATGAGGTCCACCGTCTTGCCGCCCCGCTCGGCGGCGGACTCCGCCTCCGGCGGCTCCTCACCCTCAGCCCGCGCGGTGATCAGCGACTCGACGGCCGCGCCGTAGTCGTCGTGGTAGTCCTCGACGTGGGCACCGCTCATCGACGCGACCAGCTCCATCGCCCCCCTCAGCTCCTCCTCGCTGATCTCCACGCCCTCCTGGGGTGCCGCGCCCGCGTCCGCTCGCAGCTCGTCGTTCCAGTGGAGCATCTGCAGCACCAGCACCTCGTCCAGCGCGCGGACCAGGGCGAGCCGTTCGGAGCCGTGCAGGGCGAGCTTGCCCACCGCGGCCTTGCCCGCCTGCGCCAGCGCGTCGCGCATCAGCACGTACGGCTTGTTGGCCGCGGGGGAGGCGGGGGCGAGGAAGTACGGGGTGTCGAACTGCTCCGGGGGCACCTTCTCCAGCTCGACGAAGCCGCTCACCTCGATGGTCTTCACCGTGGGCAGCGGCATCGCGTCGAGCTCGTCGTCGGTGACCTCGACGAGCGTGCCGTCCGGGGCCTCGTAGGCGCGGGTGATGTCCTCCTGCTCCAGCACCCGCTCGTCCAGCTCGCAGGTCTTGCGGTACCGCACCCGGCCGCCGTCCTCGGTGTGGACCTGGCGGAAGGCGACCTTGTGGCTGCGGGTCGCGGCCTCCAGCGTGACGGGGATCGTGACCAGCGAGAACGTCAGACTCCCCGACCAGATGCGTGGCACGTTTCACCCCTTGTGTCACCCTTCGCGTGGGTCCAGCGTAGGGCGCGGCGGCCCGAGCCGCAGCCGCGCCGAGGCTGTTCGGCGCGCGAGTGCGGGTTCGGTGTTCCGTTGGCAGCGGGTCCTGCTGGAACAACGGATTCTGGGTCGGGTCGGCAGCGAACCGATCGGCTGATCTTCAGCAGTCTCTCGGCGCGGGGGCCGGGTCACCCCTTGGCCGTAGACGATCGTCCCGGACGCGGCCCTGGTGTTCCCTGCCGGCCTGCCCACTGACGATGTCCCTGGGGACTGGCATGATGGGCACCATGACGCAGACCCGAAAGGCCGATGGCGCGTAGGCCGCCCGGCGCCATCCGCTCCCAGTGGTGGCCAGCCCGCAGCGACAATGGTCCAGTCCGCCGGATTCCCGGCGTTTCCCACCGGACCCTGTCGGCCATCCACCGGATCGAAGCCCGGCATCTCGGGCGTGGCGCGGTCTCCGAGGCCCTGCACCGATACGAGCGCTTCCTCCACCAACCCGGCAGATTCCTCTGCCTGCCGTGGGACGAGTGCCCTTGCTGCGACCCGACGGACGCTCGAGACATCCTTGAAGAGGCGCTCCGCCGGTTGCCCCCCGCAGCCCGGGCGGAGCTCGGCAGGACCGTCGCCCGGCTGGATGAGGAGTTCCTCCGTCGAACTCTGCCCGACCCTCGGGCCGCATCCGTCAGTTCGTGGCACGCGGCGGCGTGGTGGCGGCAGAGAATCCGCGAGAAATGACCGCTGACCTGCTGCCGGGCAGCGTGCTTCTCAACCACGACGAGACGGACATCATCGAGCAGGCGCTCTTCGTCGCCATCCGCCATGGCCGGCCACACGCTCGACGACGGTGGGAGCCGTCTCCGCACCTGCGGTCGCTGATCGGCCCCTTCGTGGTTGGCTGACTCCGCGCTGAGGACCGAGTCGTCCTCGCGCCGGACCGAAGCCTCCGCGGCCCCTGCGCGCCGCCCTTGGCGCTCGTACGCTCAGTAGGCATGCGATGACCGCAGGAAACCGACCGAGGTCAGGCGCAGGATGGCCGAGATCTTCCCTGAAGCGATCGACGTCGCCTTCTGGCATTGCTGACGCGCCCGGAAGATCGCCAGCCCGCCGCCAAAGATCGACCGAGAGTGCCGACGGAGACCCGGAACTCTACGACGAGCCGGCCAATGGATTTGGTGTCCGGGCCGGGTGCCCGTAGAGTGGTGTTCACCGACGCGGGGTGGAGCAGCTCGGTAGCTCGCTGGGCTCATAACCCAGAGGTCGCAGGTTCAAATCCTGTCCCCGCTACGAAACGAAGGGCCCGGCGCTTGTGCGCCGGGCCCTTCGCTGTCCCCCGCGCCCCGCCGGTCAGCGCCGGCTGCTGTGGCGCGGCCGTTCCACCGGGCGGTACGGCGGGACGTCGCGGCCGGGCTGGTAGTGCGGCCCCTGGCGCATCCGGTGCACGACGACGGCGCAGTCCGCCAGCGCCAGTGCCGCGATGAGCGCGCAGATCCCCGCCCAGGCCGGCTGGCCGACCACGGCGAAACCGACGGCCGCGACCGCGCCCCACACCAGTCCGAACAGGGCCAGTCCGAGCCGCAGCCGCAGCGGACTGCGGGCCTGCGTCGGTTCGTATCCGGTCCTTCCCATGGCGGCGTGCCTCCCTCCGGGGCCGATTTCCCTTCTTCCTCTCCCCTTCGCCTGCCCGCGGGGCAGGGGGTAAATCCGTTTTGTCGGGTTTCCGACCGCATTTCGGGCGGGCGGGTGTGCGGGGGAAGCGCCCAGCGCGCTGCCGTGACGACGGGCGCCCGCCGGAACGGCTTCGCTCGCGGCCTCGGCGGGACGGTAGGATTCCGACTCTTGTGAGTGCCACTCTCGTTGCCAAGAACCTCGCCGCCTCCCATGGCGAGCGAACCCTTTTCACCGGGCTGGACCTGGTCGTCTCCGACGGGGACGTGGTCGGTCTGGTCGGTGCCAACGGTGCGGGCAAGTCCACGCTGCTGCGGCTGCTGGCCGGCCTGACCGCGCCCGAGGAGGGCGAGGTACGGACCTCCCCGGCCACCGCCAACGTCGGCTACCTGCCGCAGGAGCCCGACCGCCGGGCGGAGGAGACCGTCAGGGCGTTCCTGGCCCGGCGCACCGGCGTCGCCGCCGCCCAGCTCGCTCTGGACACCGCCACCCAGGCCCTGGCCGAGGGTGCGCCCGGCTCCGACGACGCGTACTCCGACAGCCTGGAGCGCTGGCTCGCCCTGGGCGGCGCCGACCTGGACGAACGCGCTGAGGAGGCAGCCGCCTCCCTCGGCCTGGGCGTCAGCCTGGACCGTACGATGCCGGAACTCTCCGGCGGCCAGGCCGCCCGTGCCGGCCTGGCATCGCTGCTGCTCAGCCGGTACGACGTCTTCCTGCTCGACGAGCCCACCAACGACCTGGACCTCGACGGCCTGGAGCGGCTGGAGGCGTTCGTCACCGGCCTGCGCGCCGGTACCGTCCTGGTCAGCCACGACCGGGAGTTCCTGGCCCGCACCGTGGACCGGGTGGTCGAGCTGGACCTGGCCCAGCAGCAGGTCTCCGTCTTCGGCGGCGGCTACGCGGCCTACCTGGAGGAGCGCGCGACCGCCCGCCGGCACGCCCGCGAGGAGTACGAGGAGTACGCGGGCACCCGCGCCAGCCTGGAGGCCCGGGCCCGTACCCAGCGCGGCTGGATGGACAAGGGCGTGCGCAACGCGGTCCACAAGGCTCCGGACAACGACAAGATCCTCCGGAAGGCGCGGGGCGAGAACAGCGAGAAGCAGGCGTCCAAGGTCCGCCAGACCGAGCGGATGATCGAGCGCCTCGACGTCGTGGAGGAGCCGCGCAAGGAGTGGGAGCTGCGGATGGAGATCGCCGCCGCGCCCCGCTCGGGAGCGGTGGTCGCCACGCTGCGGCAGGCCGTCGTGCGGCGCGGGGACTTCGTGCTCGGCCCGGTGGACCTCCAGGTCGACTGGGCCGACCGGGTGGCCGTCACCGGCCCCAACGGAGCCGGCAAGTCCACGCTGCTGGCCGCCCTGCTGGGCCGGGCGGAGCTGGACGCCGGCCAGGCGTCGCTCGGCTCCGGGGTGCTGGTCGGCGAGGTCGACCAGGCGCGCGGGCACTTCCGCGGTCAGGAGCCGCTGCTGGACGCCTTCCGGGGGCCCGTGCCCGACATGGCGCCCGCCGACATCCGCACCCTGCTGGCGAAGTTCGGGCTGAAGGCCGACCACGTGCTGCGGCCGGCCGCGACCCTCTCGCCGGGGGAGCGCACCCGGGCCGCCCTGGCGCTGCTCCAGGCCCGCGGCGTGAACCTGCTGGTGCTCGACGAGCCCACCAACCACCTGGACCTGCCCGCCATCGAGCAGCTGGAGTCGGCGCTGGCCGAGTACAAGGGCACGCTGCTGCTGGTCACGCACGACCGGCGGATGCTGGACGCGGTGCACACCACGCGGCGCTTCCGGGTCGACGCGGGCCGCGTCACCGAGAGCTGACACCGCCGGCCGGCCAGCCAGCCGGCCCGTACGCCGGCCGGCTGGCCCGTCCGCACGCCGCTGCCGGCCCGACGGTCCTCGGGCCGGCCTGGGCACGGTCGGAGGCCCTCCGAGGCCCTCCGAGGCGCGAGCAGCCCCCTACGGAGTACGGGACCCGGGCGGGCATGGAGCCGGCCCGGGTCCCGTGAAGCGCTGTCCCGCGTCAGCTCACGTTGAGCGCGGTGTCGTCGATGAGGAACGACGTGGCGAGGCTGGAGTCCTCGGCGCCGGTGAACTTCAGGGTGAAGGTCTTGCCGATCTGCGAGGAGACGTCGATCGTCCGCTGCACGTACCCGCTGCCCCCGTTGAGGTTGGAGTACGTGGCCAGCGTGGTGCTGCCGGCCGCGACGGTCAGCTTGTCGTAGGCGGTGCCGGTGGTGGCCTCGTCGGTGGAGACGTACAGGTAGAAGCTGAGCGAGGCCGTGGTGCAGCCGGCCGGGACGGTCACCGACTGGGAGACGGTGTCGGTGTGGGTGGTGCCGTAGCCGTCGAGCCAGGCCTTGTAGTTGCCGGCGTGGGCCGGGGCGTCCGTGCTGTCGTCGATGACGCCCGAGCTCGCGGTCCAGGACGCGGTGCCGGACTCGAAGCCCGGGTTGGCGATGACCTGGGACGCCGTGCAGCCGCCGGTGCCGCCGCCGGAGCCGGTGACGGTCCAGGTGAAGGAGGCGCTGCCGGAGGCGCCGGTGCCGTCGGTGGCGGTCACCGTGACGCTGTAGGTGCCCGCGGTGGTCGGCGTACCGGAGATCAGGCCGGAGGAGCTGATCGACAGGCCCGCGGGCAGGCCGCTGGCGCTGTAGGCCAGGCTCTGGCCGGAGGCGGAGTCACTGGCGCTGACCTGGAGGCTCACCGCGGTGCCGGTCGCCGTCGAGCGGCTGCCCGGGTTGGTGACGGTCACGGTGTTGCCGCCGGTGGAGCCGCTGCCGCTGGTGAAGGCGGCGGTGCCGTTGGGCGTGCCGAGGCCGGTCGGGCCGTCGTAGCCGGTCCCGGCGGTGCAGAGGTAGCTGACGGAGCAGGAGCCGTTGTTGCCGGAGGTCACGTCGTTGAGCGACGAGGTGTGGGCGTACGGGTAGGACGCCGGGACGGTGCCGGCGGCCGGGGTGCCGGCCAGGGCGTAGACGGAGGCGATGATCGGCGACGAGGCGCTGGTGCCGCCGTAGACCTGCCAGCCGCTGGCGCCGTAGCTGTCGTAGACGGCCACACCGGTTGCCGGGTCGGCCACGGCGGAGACGTCGGCGACGGTCCGCTTCGAGCAGCCGGTGTCGGTCTGCCAGGTGGGCTTGGCGTCGTAGGCGGAGCAGCCGGAGCCGGTGCCCTCGGTGCTGCTGGTCTTCCACACCGTCTCGGTCCAGCCGCGGGTGCTGCTGGAGGTCTTCAGCGAGGTGCCGCCGACGGCGGTGACGTACTTCGAGGAGGCCGGGTACTCGGCGCCGTACGCCTCGTCACCGGAGCTGACGGTGATCGCCACGCCGGGGTGGTTGAAGTACTGGCTGTCGGCCGTGGTGTCCGAGGAGTCCTCGTCGCCGCCGTAGCTGTTGGAGACGTACTTCGCGCCCAGCGAGACCGCCTCGTTGACGGCGGTGCCCAGGTCGCTCATGCTCGCCGAGGTCGCCTCGACCAGCAGGATGTGGCACTGCGGGCAGACCGCGCTGACCATGTCCAGGTCGAGCGAGATCTCGCCGGCCCAGCCGGAGTCGGCGCTGGGGTAACTGGTCCCGCCGCTCTGGTTGACCTTCTTGAAGCAGCCGTTGGCCGTGGTGCAGGCGGCCAGGCCGTACTGGGAGCGGTAGCTGGCCAGGTCCGACTCGGCGTTCGGGTCGTCCTGCGCGTCCACGATGGCCACGGTCTGGCCGGAGCCGCCGGTGGGCAGGTTGTAGGCGCTCTTGAGGTCGGTCGGGCCGTAGCCGCTCGGCGTGGCGAGCGGGGTGATCCCCAGGTGGTGCGCGACGTCGGTGCGGGCCAGTGCCAGGCAGGACGCCTGGCCCTTCGACGGGGCCGCGCACAGGTGCTGGGCGTCGCCGACGGTCGTTCCGACGGCGGCGGTGCCGTTGCCGGTGACGGCGGGTGTGCTGGACGACGAGGCCGACGGCGCGGCGGCGAACGTCGGCGCGGCGGCCGCCAGGCCGCCGGTGACGAGTGCGCCCGCGGCGAGGGCCGCGATGGCCGTGCGGCGGATGGCCCGTCTGACGGGGCCGGGGGTCAGGTGCAAGGAACTGCCCTCCATGGGGTCGGATTCCGGAACGACGCGCGTAGATCCAGCAGTCAATGTCAAGGTCATGACAAGTGATCGCGTGCGGCGTTCCACCTGCGCTCCGGGTTGGTCCCGGACTCAGGGGTGGCGCCTGTGCGCTCGGGGGTGCGGTGCGGGTGCCGTGCGCGGGCGGTGCGGCGCATGCGCCGGTCGGGCGGTGCCGATGTGCGGCGGGTGCGGGAGGCGGGCGGCGCGGGGTGCGGGGCGCCGGCGGTGGAGCAGGTGGGGCCGATGCCTCCTGCGGTGCGCGGAGCGGGCGAGCCCGCTGGGGCGGATGCCAACTCCCGTTCACTGCCACCCTGTTGAGTGGTGGCGTGTTGAAGGTAGTGAGGAGCATCGTCAAGGAACTACCTGGTGTTGGCAAAGGATTGACCATGACTCACTCGGCGATGCTCTGCGGAAAGCTTCGCTGGCACGCTTCCGCTCAACGATCTCCGCGCTATACCGTCAGGGCCCATGGAGACGGAGGACGAGCCGGTCAACGACCTGGTCGCGCTGGGGCTCGCGCGGTACGAGGCCCGGGTCTACCTCGCCCTCGTACGACGGGAGTCCTACACGGCGGCCGAGGTGGCGCGCGAGGCCGACGTGCCCCGGCAGCGGGTCTACGACGTGCTCGACGCGCTGGTGCGCCGCCGGCTGGCGACCGCCCGCCCCGGGCGGGTGGCCACCTTCTCGGCCGTCGCACCCGAACTCGCGGTGGCCCGGCTGATGGCGCTCCAGCGCGAGACGCTGGAGCGGCTGGACCGTACGTCCGCCGCGCTCACCGCGGCGCTGGTGCCGCTGTGGTCCGACGGCCGCACGCAGACCGTCCCGCTGGACTACGTCGAGATCCTGCGCGACCCCAAGTCCATCGGCGAGGCCTTCGCCGACATCCAGAACCAGGCCCGGCACGAGCTGCTGAGCTTCTGCAAACCCCCCTTCGTCGCCTCGCCCATCAACGCCATGGGCATCAAGGTGGTCCGCCGGCTGCGGCGGGCGGGGGGCTCCGTACGGGCGATCTACACCTACGAGGCGCTGGACGACGCGGACGTGCTGGAGAACGTGCGGCGGTTCGGCGCGGCGGGGGAGGAGAGCCGGTTCGCCGCGAAGCTGCCGCTGAAGCTGGTCGTCGCCGACGAGTCCCTGGTGCTGTGCGACATGCCCGACCCGGTGGCCGGCACCGACGCCACCACGGCGCTCTACATCGAGCACCCGGCGCTCGCCGCGTGCCTGCGGACGGCCTTCATGACGATGTGGGAGTCGGCCCAGACGGTGCCCAGCGCCCGGCCCTGAGGAGTCCAGGGGGAACCCGAGGGCCCTGACGGCGCTCGGGGCCCTGACGGTGCGGAGCGTCCGGGGCGGGAAGGGCCGGCCGATCGGCAGTCCGCGTGGGGGCGCCGCCGCGAACGGGCCGGCCTGACCCGTTTGCGGCGGCGCGGCCCGGCAACACCGGGTCGCCGCCGGAGCTGGAGCTACAGTGACCGCGTGGCCGTCTTCCTGCTCGGAGTCAGTGCCGCCTGCTGCCTCGGGCTGGGATTCGTGTTGCAGCAGCGCGCGGCGGCCCGCGCCCCGCTCTCGGACTTCCTCTCCTTCCGGCTGCTGCTCGACCTTGCGCGCATGCCGGACTGGCTGCTCGGCGTCGGCTTCATGGTCGCCGGGCAGGTGCTCAGCGCCGTGGCCCTCGCCTTCGGCGAGGTGACCCTGGTGGAGCCGCTCACGGCCACCAACCTGCTCTTCGCCATGGCCCTGTCCCGCTGGCTGTCGCCCCGCCAGCCGCTGGGCTGGTCCGGCTGGGGCGGGGTCCTGCTGCTGGCGCTCGGCGTCACCGCGTTCATCGTCGCCGGGCAGCCGCACAGCGGCGGGGAGGTGGCGGGGGCGCTGCGGCACTGGCTGGTGTTCGGCATCGTGGCCGGCCTGGCGCTGACGGTCACCCTGTGGGCGCGCCGGCTGCCGCCCTCGTCGGAGGCGGCGCTGCTCGCCCTGTCCGCCGGCCTGATGTACGGCCTCCAGGACGCCCTCACCCGCACCAGCGGCTCCATCGCCAAGGCCGAGGGGGTCGCCGCGCTGCTGACGCACTGGCAGCCCTACGCGGTACTCGGGATCGGCATCACCGGGATGCTGCTGGTGCAGTCCGCGTTCGAGGCGGCGCCGCTGCGGATGTCGCTGCCCTCGCTGACCGCCGCCCAGCCGCTGGCCGGCATCGCCTGCGGCATCGGCTTCCTCGGCGACCAGTTGCGGGTCACCCCGGGCGCGCTGGCCTGGCAGGCCGCCGGGCTGGCCGCCGTGATCGGCGGTGTGCTGCTGCTGGGACGGCACCCCGCGATGCCGCAGGGCCCTGCGCAGCGGGCGACGGTGGGCGCGACCCGGGTGCTCTGACCCGCTGCCACCGTTCCCCGCGTCTCGGGGAACCTCCGGACGGAACCCCGGACGGACCCTCAGGCGAACCTCAGGCGGAACCCCGGACGGACCCTCAGGCTGAACCTCAGGCGGAGCCGAGGTCCGGACCGGTCCCGGGTGCCCAGGTGAAGCGGGGCGGGCGCCGCTCAAGGAAGGCGGCCGTGCCCTCCGCGGCCTCCGCCGCCGCGGCCGGCTCGGCCGCCGCCCGCTGCCAGAAGGCGATCCGCTCCGGCGCCGGGGGCCGCGGGCCGGCCAGCTCCTTGGCGGCGTACTGCGTCAGCAGGGACCGCTCCGTGAGCGCGCGGGCGAATCCGGCGACCCGGGCGTCCAGCTCGTCGTCCGGGAGGACCTCGTCGACCAGCCCGGCGCGCAGCGCCCGCCCGGCGTCCACCAGGTCGCCGGAGAAGAGCAGGTACTTGGCCATCGCGGAGCCGGCCAGCGTGGCCAGCCGCCGGGTGGCGGCGGGCGGGTAGACGAGGCCGAGCCGGGACGGCGTCACCCCGAAGCGGGCCCCCTCGGCCGCGAACCGCAGGTCGCAGGCGACCGCGAGCTGGCAGCCGCCGCCCACGCAGGAGCCGCGCACCGCCGCCAGCGCCGGCTTGGGGAAGGCGGCGAGCGCCTCCTCGGCGGCCACGGCCGCCTGCTGCGCCGCCCGCACGCCGCCGGGAGCCGACAGCTCGGAGATGTCGGCGCCGGCGCTGAAGACACCGCCCTCGCCGGTGAGCACCAGCACCCGCACCCCCGGGTCCGCGGTCAGCCCGGCCAGCACGCCGGGCAGTGCCCGCCACATGCCCAGCGTCATGGCGTTGCGGCGCTCGGGGTGGGAGAGGGTGACGGTGGCCACGCCGCCCTCGGTACTCACCAGCAGGCCGGGACCGAAGGGGGACATGGGGGGGCTCCTTGAACAGGCGGGATCGGGGGGGATCAAGCGGAGATCAGGCGGGGACCGGGCGAGGACCGGGCCGGACCGGGGGACAGGGGGAGTCGGCGGAGGTGTGGGGTTGACGCGGGGCGGACGGGCCGGGGGCCGCCGGGCGGACGCCGGGAGTACGGCGCCGCGCGGAGTGCGGCTGCCGGACCCGGGAACAGGGGGCGGTGCCGCCCGCCGAGGGACGATCCTAACCACGCGCCATTCGGCCACCATTGGTCGCCCTTCGATCGAATGACGCCGCAACCGGTCGTAAACCGTCGAAACCTGGTGGACTTCCGCTCTCCTGCACGTGCAGGTGCACTTGTCACTGACACTCGACAGGTGAATCGGGGCGGCCGGTCCGGCGGCCCTTCGGCAGCGACGTCACGCGAAGGCGATGGTGGGTGCGGTCATGGAGCTCCGCGGGAGCGTCCCACTCGGTCAGGCCCCGGCACCGAGACCGTACGAGGGGGTGTGGCGGATCACGGTCCCCGCCGTCGACGCGTCGGTGCCCCAGGTGCGCCACGGGGTGCGCGCCCTGCTGCGCGACCAGGCCGTACCGGTGGACGAGGACACCCGCTACGGGCTGCTGCTCATCCTCTCCGAGCTGGTCACCAACGCGGTCAGGCACGCCGCCGTGCTCTCACCCGAGGTCGGGGTGGAGGTCGCGATCGGGCCGGAGTGGGTGCGCATCGCCGTCGAGGACAACCACCCCTACCGGCCCCAGGCCCTGGAGGCCGACCACGGGCGCACGGGCGGCCGCGGGCTGCTGCTGGTCAAGAGCATCACCGACGAGGCCGGCGGCACCTGCGAGGTGACGCCGACCCCGTCCGGCGGCAAGATCGTCTGGGCCGCCGTCCCGCTGCGCGCACCGCTCGGCGACTGAGGCGGCGGTCGGCCGCCGCCGGCGGTGCGCCCGGCCCGGCGGGCTACCAGCCCGCCGCGCCCGTGATCTCCCGCACGCCCGGCAGCGCGGCGTCCAGCACGGTCTGGAACCAGGCCGAGAACGTGCCGTTCTCCCGCAGCCGCGCCAGCTCGGCGGGCGTGGCGAAGAGGGTCTCGCCGATCTCGTCCGGGTCCGGCCGCAGCGGGTCGTGGACCAGGCCGACGAACAGGTGGTTGTACTCCTGCTCCACCAGCCCGGAGGCCGGGTCGGGGTGGTTGTAGCGGACCGTGCCGGCCTCGCGCATCAGAGCCGGGGCCGCCCCCAGCTCCTCGGCGGTGCGCCGTGCGGCGGCCACGAACGGCGGCTCGCCCGGGTACGGGTGGCCGCAGCAGGTGTTGGACCACACACCGGGGGAGTGGTACTTGCCCAGCGCCCGGCGCTGGAGCAGCATCCGGCCCTCGTCGTCGAAGAGGAACACCGAGAAGGCCCGGTGCAGCCGTCCGGGCGCCTGGTGCGCCGACAGCTTCTCCGCCGTGCCGATCGTCACGCCGTCCTCGTCGACCAGTTCGAGCATGATCGGTTCGGGCTCCTGCGCCGGGGGCACGGACCCGTTGGCGGAAGGCGCGGTGGCGGACGAGCCGGGTCGGCCGCTGGCGGGGCTGGTTGGCATTTCCATCCTTCACGTTCGACGACGAGTGCTTAGTCTGCCTCACCGCCCCACGGCATCGGCGCGCGCGTCACCGTGCCGGACCGGCGCCTCGGCGCGCGACGGTGGGTACGCGCCGGCGTGCCGCGCGCCGCCGCACGCCGGCGGCGGCCGCACCGGCACCGCGCGGCGGCGGACACGGCGGCGGAACACGCCGGGGAGCCGGGACCCGACGGCGCGGGGCACGGGGGCCGGGGCCCGGGTCAGCCGCACTGCCCCGGTTCGTGGGCCTGGTGGCCGGCCGGTTCCAGCTGGAAGGTGCAGTGCTCCACGTCGAAGTGCGCGCCCAGACAGCCCTGGAGGTCGTGCAGCATGCTCTCGTAGCCGACGGAGTCCAGCACCTCCTGGCTGACCACGACGTGCGCCGAAAGCACCCGCAGACCGGAGGTGATCGTCCAGGCGTGCAGGTCGTGCACGCCCTCCACGCCCTTCAGCCCGGTGATGTGCCGCCGCACCTGCGCCATGTCCACGTCCCTGGGGGCCGCCTCCAGCAGCACGTCCACGGCCTCCCGCAGCAGCTGCCAGGTGCGCGGCACGATCAGCACGCCGATCAGCAGCGACGCGACCGCGTCCGCCTCCGGCCAGCCGGTGGTGAGGAAGACCACGGCCGACACCACGACCGCGAACGACCCGAGCGCGTCGGAGAGCACCTCCAGGAACGCGGCGCGCACGTTGAGGCTCTCCCGCTGCCCGCCGGTGAGCACCATCAGCGAGACCGAGTTCGCCACCAGGCCGACCAGGCCGAAGACGATCGTCGCGCCGCCGTCGAAGCCCTCCGGGGAGATCAGCCGGCGCACACCCTCGTAGAAGATGAACACGCCGACGCAGAAGAGCAGCACCGCGTTGAGCACGGCCGCCAGGATCTCCGCCCGGGCCAGGCCGAAGGTGCGCCGCTCGCTCGGCGGCCGGGCGGCGATGCCCACCGCCAGCAGCGCCATGCCCAGCCCGGCGGCGTCGGTGGCCATGTGGCCGGCGTCGGCCAGCAGCGCCAGCGAGCCGGTGAGGAGGCCGCCGACCACCTCGGTGACCAGCACCAGTACGGTGATCGCCAGGGCGATCCGGAGCCGGCCCCGGTGGGCCGCGCCCGCCGTGCCGCCCGGCAGTCCGTGGCCGTGGCCGTGGCCGTGGCCGTGTCCGTGGCTGTGACCGCGCCCGTGGCCGTCCTTTCCACGGCCCCTGTCGCCGCCCGTGGTGTGGCCTTTCCCGCGCCCGGGCGTCTCGCGCCCCGTGCCGGACCCGCCACCGGGCTCCCCGCCCGGACCCGGATCGCGGTCCGGGCCCGGCTCCGGTACGTCCGGCTCCCCGGGGCAGCCCCCGGAGGACCCGGAAGCGGGTCCGTGGGCGTGACCGTGTCCGATCGCTGCCCCCATCCGCGAGGCCCCCTTCCGCTTGCGGTGCGCTCCGGCCGCGGCGCGTGGCCGGACGGCTGCTTGCGTCCGGCCGTCCAGTCAACACCGGTGACCCACCGTGGGCAAGCCGATACTGGAGACCGTTGTCATGTGCGATGACCTGCGGTGGTGAGGCGCGCCTAACCGGTAGCGGAACGGAGGCGCGAGGTCCGCTCGAACGGCTCAATGTGCCAGTTTGGGAGGCATTCGGCGGCGGCCGGGAGGGGGGAGCTTGTGAGGTCAGCGGTGCATCGAGGATGATGATCACACTTGTTGGGCTACGTTGCGGCGAACACGCAGTGAACGGACGTCGACCCGCATCCGGTAGCCTCTCGCCGTCGTGCCGGTCCCGGTGCCGCCGCAGCCCCGCCGCGAGCACGTCCTCGCACGCATCCTTGGGAGTGGGTTCCTCTGCCGACCGCAATGCCGACCGCCATTCTCACCGGCCCCCCCGCCGCGGCCGGTGCGCCGTCGCCGCTCGCGGACGACCTGCGGGCCCTGGGGTTCCAGGTGGTCGAAGCGTCGACGTCCGCCGAGATCTCCGCACGCCTCTCCGCCGTCCCCGCCGCCGAGCGCGTGGCCGTCGTGGACCGCAGGTTCCTCGGCCACCGCCACGCCCTGCGGCTGGCGCTGACCGACCCGCGCTTCGACGCCGCCGCGGTCGGCGGCGCGCTCGGCGTGCAGGCCGCCGCCCGCCCCGCCCTCGCCCGCGCCGTGCGGGCGCTGGACGCGGCCCCGGCCGCCGCGGTCCGCGACCCCGGCGCCGCGGGCGCCGCGACCACCGCCGACCGCGACGTGGCCGCCGACGTGCTCGCCGAGGCGCTGGACGCCGACGGGACCGCCCCGCACCGGCCCGAGCTCGGCGTCCTGGTGGCCCGGGTGGCCCGCGACGCGGACGAGCGCGCCGAGGCGGCCGCCGCCGTGGCCGCCGTGGACGAGGAGCAGGTGCGGCTGCGCAGTGCGGTGAAGTCCCGCGACGGCTTCTTCACCACGCACTGCGTCAGCCCCTACTCGCGCTACATCGCCCGCTGGTGCGCCCGCCGCGGCCTCACCCCCAACCAGGTCACCACCGCCTCGCTGCTGGTCGCCCTGATCGCCGCCGGCTGCGCCGCGACCGGCACCCGGGTGGGCTTCGTCGCCGCCGGCGTGCTGCTGCTCGCCTCGTTCGTGCTCGACTGCACCGACGGCCAGCTGGCCCGCTACTCCCTCCAGTACTCCACCCTCGGCGCCTGGCTGGACGCCACCTTCGACCGGGCCAAGGAGTACGCCTACTACGCCGGCCTGGCCCTGGGCGCCGCCCACCGCGGCGACGACGTGTGGGCGCTGGCCCTGGGCGCGATGGTGCTCCAGACCTGCCGGCACGTCGTCGACTTCGCCTTCAACGAGGCCAACCACGACGCCACCGCGAACACCAGCCCCACCGCCGCCCTCTCCGACAAGCTCGACAGCGTCGGCTGGACGGTGTGGGCGCGCCGGATGGTCGTCCTGCCGATCGGTGAGCGGTGGGCCCTGATCGCCGTGCTGACCGCGTTCACCACCCCGCGGATCACCTTCGTCGTCCTGCTCGTCGGCTGCGCGCTCGCCGCCTGCTACACCACCGCCGGCCGGGTGCTGCGCTCGCTGACCCGGCGCGCGGTGCGCACCGAGCGGGCCGCCCGCGCGCTGGCCGACCTCGCCGACAGCGGCCCGCTGTCCGAGGCCGCGGCCCGGCTGCTGCGCCCGGTGGCGCGCCGGCTGCCCGTGCTCGCCCCGCCGGCCGTCGCCGGGCTCGGCGCGGCCGTGCTCGCGGGCACCGCGGCGCTCGCCCCGCGCGGCTCCTGGTGGGTGGTGGCGGCCGCCGTGCTGTACGTGCTGACCAGCGCGCTCGCGGTGGCCCGCCCGCTGGCCGGGCCGCTGGACTGGCTGGTGCCGGCCTTCTTCCGGGCCGGCGAGTACGGCACGGTCCTGGCGCTGGCCGCCGTCTCCGACGTGCGCGGGGCGCTGCCCGCGGCATTCGGGCTGGTGGCCGCGGTCGCCTACCATCACTACGACACGGTCTACCGCATCCGCGGTGGGACCGGGGCCCCACCGCGGGGACTGGTACGCGCGACCGGCGGACACGAGGGCCGGGCGCTGCTGGTAGCGGTGGCGTCCGCGGCTCTGGCCGGCCGCGGCGGACTGACCGCCGCCCTCGCCGCGCTGGCAGCCGTTCTGGCGGTGCTCGTACTGACCGAGAGCATCCGCTTCTGGGTGTCCTCCGGGGCCCCCGCCGTCCACGACGAACCAGGAGAACCCGCATGATCGGCCTCGTGCTGGCCGCCGGCGCCGGACGCCGTCTGCGCCCGTACACGGACACGCTGCCCAAGGCGCTGGTGCCGGTCGGCCCCGACGGCGCCGAGGACGGACCGACCGTGCTCGACCTCACCCTGGGGAACTTCGCCCAGGTGGGCATCACCGAGGCGGCCGTCGTGGTCGGCTACCGCAAGGAGGCCGTGTACGCCCGCAAGGAGGCCCTGGAGGCCCGCTACGGCGTCGCGCTCACCCTGATCGACAACGACAAGGCCGAGGAGTGGAACAACGCCTACTCCCTGTGGTGCGCGCGTGACGTCCTCCGGCACGGTGTGATCCTCGCCAACGGCGACACCGTCCACCCCGTCTCCGTGGAGAAGGCCCTGCTGGCCGCGCGCGGCCAGGGCCGGCAGATCATCCTGGCGCTGGACACCGCCAAGGAGCTCGCCGACGAGGAGATGAAGGTCGTCACCGAGCCCGGCCGGGGTGTGCGCCGGATCACCAAGCTCATGGAGCCCGCCGAGGCCACCGGCGAGTACATCGGCGTCACCCTCGTCGAGGGCTCCGCCGCGGCCGAACTCGCCGACGCGCTGAAGGCCACCTTCGAGCGCGACCCGGACCTCTACTACGAAGACGGCTACCAGGAGCTGGTCAACCGCGGCTTCACCATCGACACCACCCCCATCGGCGACGTGCCCTGGGTGGAGATCGACAACCACGCCGACCTCGCCCGAGGACGGGAGATCGCGTGCCAGTACTGACCCGGCTGATCCCCTCGCCGGTCGTCGTCGACATCCGCCGCGGCGCCGTCGCGGGCCTGGCCCGCCTCCTCGCCGACCAGCGGATCTCCTCCTCCGGGCGGATCGCCATAGCGGTCAGCGACGGCTCCGGCGCCCTGCTGCACGAGCGGCTGGCGCCCGAGCTGCCCGGCGCCGACTGGTTCCCGGTGGCCGGCGGCACCATCGACGCGGCCGTCACCCTCGCCGACGCCATGCGCGGCAAGCACTACGACGCGGTCGTCGGCCTGGGCGGCGGCAAGATCATCGACGCCACCAAGTACGCCGCCGCCCGCGTCGGCCTGCCGCTGGTCGCGGTGGCCACCAACCTCTCGCACGACGGCATCTGCTCCCCGGTGTCCACCCTGGACAACGACAACGGGCGCGGCTCCTACGGGGTGCCCGGCCCGATCGCCGTGGTGGTCGACCTGGACCTCGTCCAGGAGGCACCGGCCCGCTACGTGCGGGCCGGCATCGGCGACGCCCTCTCCAACCTCTCCGCCCTCGCCGACTGGGAGCTGTCCCACCGCGAGACCGGGGAGCGGATCGACGGACTGGCCGCCGCCATGGCCCGCAGCGCCGGCGAGGCCGTGCTGCGCCACCCCGGCGGCATCGGCGACGACGCCTTCCTGACGGTCCTGGCCGAGGGGCTGGTGCTCTCCGGTATCGCCATGTCGATCAGCGGCGACACCCGGCCCTCCTCCGGCGCCTGCCACGAGATCAGCCACGCCTTCGACCTGCTCTTCCCGCAGCGGGCCGCCGCCCACGGCGAGCAGTGCGGCCTCGGCGCGGCCTTCGCCATGCACCTGCGCGGTGCCCGCGAGGAGTCCGCGCTGATCGCCCAGGTCCTGCGCAGGCACGGCCTGCCGGTGCTGCCGGAGGAGATCGGCTTCACCCCGGAGGAGTTCGTCGAGGTCGTGGGCTACGCCCCGCAGACCCGCCCCGGGCGCTACACCATCCTCGAACACCTCGACCTGTCCGCTTCCGAGATCAGGGACGCCTACGCCGACTATGCCAAAACCATCAGTAGCTGAACTGCGCCCGGTCGTGCACCCCGCGGGCGTGAAGGACCGGCGCAGCGGCGAGCACTGGGCCGGAAGGCTGTACATGCGCGAGGTCTCGCTCCGCATAGACCGGCACCTGGTGAACACCCGCGTCACGCCCAACCAGCTGACGTACCTCATGACCGTCTGCGGCGTGCTCGCCGCCCCGGCGCTGCTGGTGCCCGGGATCGGCGGCGCCGTGCTCGGCGTGGTCGCCGTCCAGCTCTACCTGCTGCTCGACTGCGTCGACGGCGAGATCGCCCGCTGGAAGAAGCAGTACTCGCTCTCCGGCGTCTACCTCGACCGGGTCGGCGCCTACCTGACCGACGCCGCCGTGCTGGTCGGCTTCGGGCTGCGCGCCGCCGACCTGTGGGGCAGCGGCCGCATCGACTGGCTGTGGGCGTTCCTCGGCACGCTCGCCGCGCTCGGCGCCGTGCTGATCAAGGCCGAGACGGACCTCGTCGGCGTGGCCCGCCACCAGGGCGGGCTGCCCCCGGTGAAGGAGGCGGCGTCCGAGCCGCGGTCCTCCGGGGTGGCCCTGGCCCGCCGTGCCGCCTCGGCGCTCCAGTTCCACCGGCTGGTGCTCGGCATCGAGGCGTCCCTGCTCATCCTGGTGCTGGCCGTCGTCGACCAGATCCGCGGCGACCTCTTCTTCACCCGCCTCGGGGTGGCCGTCCTGGCCGCGATCGCGATCCTCCAGACGCTGCTGCACCTGGTCTCCGTACTGGCCTCCAGCAGGCTGCGGTGAGCGCCGATCCCACGGTCGGGGCGGTCGTCATCACGATGGGGAACCGCCCGGCGGAGCTGGCCGACCTGCTCGACTCGGTGGCCAAGCAGCAGGGCGACCCCATCGAGGTGGCGCTGGTGGGCAACGGCTCGCCGCTGCCCCCGCTGCCCGGACGGCGGCTGCGCACCGCGGAGCTGCCGGAGAACCTGGGCATCCCCGGCGGCCGCAACGTCGGCGTCGAGCTCTTCGGCCCGGGCGGCCGGGACGTGGACGCGGTGCTCTTCCTCGACGACGACGGGCTGCTGCCCGGCGACGACAGCGGCGAGCTGGTCCGAAGGGCGTTCCGCGACAACCCGCGGCTGGGCATCATCAGCTTCCGCATCGCCGACCCCGTCACCGGGCGCACCCAGCGCCGCCACGTGCCGCGGCTGCGGGCCTCCGACCCGCTGCGGAACTCCCCGGTGACGACCTTCCTCGGCGGCGCCTGCGCGGTCCGTACCGAGGTGATCCGCCAGGTGGGAGCGCTGCCCGCGGAGTTCTTCTACGCCCACGAGGAGACCGACCTGGCCTGGCGGGCGCTGGACGCCGGCTGGCAGATCGAGTACCGCTCGGACATCGTCCTGCACCACCCGGCCACCTCGCCGGCGCGGCACGCGGTCTACCACCGCATGGTGGCCAGGAACCGCGTGTGGCTGGCCCGGCGGAACCTGCCATGGGCCCTGGTACCGGTGTATCTGGGCGTATGGTTGTCGCTCACCCTGGTACGCAGGCCGTCGGGTCCGGCGCTGCGCGCCTGGTTCGGCGGGTTCCGAGAAGGCTGGACGACTCCCTGCGGTCCGCGGCGTGCCATGCGCTGGCGGACGGTGTGGCGGTTGACCAGGTTGGGCCGACCCCCGATCATCTGACAAGCTCAGTTCTGAGAGCATCAGGCGCAGCGCGGGGAACTCCCGCCCCCTGGCGCGCACATTGAGGACGAAAGTGTCAACTGTGAGCGAGACAACGCACAATGGTGCGGTCGCCGTTGGTGCACCCCCGGTGCCCTCGGACGACGCCGGGCTCAGCCCCTCCCAGCTTGCCGCCAAGTACGGTCTGTCGGTCAGCGGGGCCAGGCCCGGCCTGGCGGCGTACACCCGCGACCTGTGGGGGCGGCGCCACTTCATCAACGAGTTCGCCAAGGCGCGGACCGCGGCGCAGTACACCCAGGCCCGGCTCGGGCAGCTCTGGCAGGTCATGACCCCGCTGCTGAACGCGGCGGTCTACTACCTGATCTTCGGCCTGCTGATCGGTACCAACCGGGGCGTCGACAACTTCATCGCGTTCCTGGTCACCGGTGTCTTCATCTTCACCTTCACCCAGTCCTCGGTGCTGGCCGGGGTGCGGGCGATCTCCGGGAACCTCGGCCTGATCCGGGCCCTGCACTTCCCGCGCGCCTCGATGCCGATCGCCCTCACGCTCATGCAGCTCCAGCAGCTGCTGATGTCGATGTTCGTGCTGATCGCGATCGTGCTGATGACCGGCGAGGTGCCGGACGCCTCCTGGCTGCTGGCCATCCCCGCGCTGGCGGTGCAGTTCGTCTTCAACACCGGCCTGGCGCTGATCGTCGCCCGGCTCGGCAGCAAGATGACCGACCTCGCGCAGCTGATGCCCTTCCTCCTGCGCACCTGGATGTACATGTCCGGTGTGATGTACAGCATCTCCAAGCTGACCTCGACCGCACCCCACCCCGTGGTCCTCCTGCTGGACATCAACCCGGTGGCGATCTACATCGACCTGATGCGGTTCGCGCTCATCGACTCCGTCACCTCCGCGCAGATGCCGCACCACGTGTGGGCGCTGGCCGTGGCGTGGGCGGTGGTCGTCGGTGTCGGCGGCTACATCTACTTCTGGAAGGCGGAAGAGTCCTATGGCCGTGGCTGAGCAGCAGCCCCTTCCTCCCGTCGCCCGCCCCACCGAGGCCCGGGTCCCCACGGTGATCGTCGACGACGTGCACATCGTCTACACCGTGCACGGCGCCGGCACCGGGAAGGGCAGCGCGACCGCCGCGCTCAGCCGACTGCTGATCAAGAAGCGGCGCAACACCAACGTCCGGCGGGTGCACGCGGTGCGGGGCGTCAGCTTCACCGCGTACCGCGGCGAGGCGATCGGCATCATCGGCTCCAACGGCTCCGGCAAATCCACCCTGCTCAAGGCCATCGCCGGCCTGCTGCCGGTGGAGAGCGGGAAGATCTACACCGACGGCCAGCCCTCGCTGCTGGGCGTCAACGCGGCCATGATGAACGACCTCACCGGCGCCACCAACGTCATCCTCGGCGGCCTGGCGATGGGCATGACCCGCGAGGAGGTCCGGGCCCGCTACAAGAACATCGTCGAGTTCTCGGGCATCAACGAGAAGGGCGACTTCATCTCGCTGCCCATGCGCACGTACTCCTCGGGTATGGCCGCCCGGCTCCGCTTCTCCATCGCCGCGGCCAAGAACCACGACGTGCTCATGATCGACGAGGCGCTGGCCACCGGTGACCGCTCCTTCCAGCGGCGCTCCGAGAACCGCATCAAGGAGCTGCGCAAGGAGGCCGGCACGGTCTTCCTGGTCAGCCACAACAACAAGTCGATCCGCGACACCTGCGACCGGGTGGTGTGGGTGGAGCACGGCGTGATGCGCATGGACGGCCCCACCGAAGAGGTGCTGGCCGCCTACGAGGAGCACACCGGCAAGTAGTCCCGGCCGCTTCCCGCCGGGGGCGCGCGGGCTGACGTACGCGCCCCCCGAGCGGGCTGACGTACGCGCCCCCGCCCGAGCGGGCCGTCCGGTGCGCGTCGCGGGAGCCCGCGCGTCGCACAGAGGCCAAGACGTTATGAAATCTCCGTCCCCCGTCGGATGATCCGGCGGGGGACGTGTGTTGTGGTGCTGTGGTGACTTCCTGCCTCGGCGGCGCCGGCGCCGCCCAACAGGGCGACAGCGCCCCCGTTCCGGTCGGCGCCGCCCGGCGCCCCTGGTCACAGGGACGGTGTGTCACGCCCCCGGCGTACGCCGGGGTGAGGCCCGACGTAAGCTGTAGCGGTGCTGGGAGCCTGCCGATGACCGAGAGCCCGTGGCGCGTGATTCCGGGTACGGCGTGTCCGAAATGGGAAGTTTGCTCCAGGCGGTGTAGAACGGGGGGTGTGGCGGCCATGTCGATGGGGATCGTGACCCTCCTGCTGCCGGGCACGCCCGCCGCCTGTGTGCCGGGAAGCCCGCGGTGACCGGGGACGTCGCGTCCCGGGCCGTCCTGGACAAGGCCGCGCGTGAGAACTTCCCGGTCGCTCCCGTCTTCCTGCCCCGTGCCTGGCGCCAGGACCTGATGGCGGTCTACGGATTCGCCCGCCTCGTCGACGACATCGGCGACGGCGACCTCGCCGAGGGCGGCCGGCCCGACGCCGTGCGCCTGGGCCTGGACCCCGAGGCGGCCGAGGACCGGGTCGCCATGCTCGACGCCTTCGAGGCCGACCTGCGCCGCGTCTTCGACGGCGCCACCCCCTCCCACCCGCTGCTGGCCGCGCTGCGGCCCACCGTCCGGCGCCACCGGCTCACCCCCGAGCCCTTCCTCGGCCTGATCGCGGCCAACCGGCAGGACCAGCTGGTCAGCCGGTACGCGACCTACGAAGACCTGCTGGCCTACTGCGAGCTGTCGGCCAATCCGGTGGGCCGCCTGGTGCTCTCCATCACCGGCACCTCGACCCCGGAGCGGGTGCGCCACTCGGACGCGGTCTGCACCGCGCTCCAGATCGTCGAGCACCTCCAGGACGTCGCCGAGGACCTGGCCAGGGACCGGATCTACCTGCCCGGGCAGGACATGAAACGCTTCGGGGTGGACGAGGCTGATCTCGCGGCGCCCACCGCGGGCCGCCCGGTGCGCGACCTGGTCGCCTTCGAGGCCGCCCGGGCCCGGGAACTACTGGACGAGGGCGCCCCGCTGGTCGGCAGCGTCCGCGGCCGGCTCAGGCTGCTGCTCGCCGGGTTTGTCGGCGGCGGGCGGGCGGCACTGCGCGCGGTCGAAGCAGCGGGACACGACGTGCTGGCGACCTCGCCCAAGGCCGCCAAGTCCGTCCTGCTGCGTGAGGTGGGGTCGACACTGCGAGGAGAGGGGTGACCGGGCCGTGAACAGTTCCACACGCATGTCCGGACAGGTGCTTGCCGCGTACAGGTACTGCGAGACCGTTACCGGCCACGAGGCCCGCAACTTCGCCTACGGCATCCGCCTGTTGCCCACTTCGAAGCGGCAGGCCATGTCGGCCGTGTACGCCTTCTCCCGGCGCGTCGACGACATCGGCGACGGCGTCCTGCCGCCCGAGGAGAAGCTGCGCCGGCTGGAGGAGGCCCGCGCCCTGGTGGAGCGGGTCGACGCCGGCGACGTGGAGGAGGACGACACCGACCCCGTCGCGGTCGCCCTCGCCGACTCCGCCCGCCGCTTCCCCATCCCCCTCGGCGGCCTGGGTGAACTCATCGACGGCGTCCAGATGGATGTTCGAGGCGAGAGCTACGAGAGCTGGGACGAACTGGCTGTCTACTGCCGGTGCGTGGCGGGAGCTATCGGAAGGGTCTCGCTGGGCGTGTTCGGCACGGTGGATGGGCACGATGACGCTCGTGCCGCCGAATACGCCGACACCCTCGGCCTCGCTCTCCAGCTCACCAACATCCTGCGCGACGTTCGAGAGGACGCCGCCAACGGACGCACCTACCTGCCCTCCGCCGACCTGGCCAAGTTCGGCTGCGCCGAGGGCTTCCACAGCGCCACCCCGCCCGCCGGCTCGGACTTCGCCGGACTGGTGGAGTTCGAGGTCCGCCGGGCCCGCTCCCTCTTCGCGACCGGCTACCGGCTGCTGCCCCTGCTCGACCGGCGCAGCGGCGCCTGCGTCGCCGCCATGGCCGGCATCTACCGCCGGCTCCTGGAGCGGATCGCCGCGGAGCCGGAGGCCGTGCTGCGCGGCCGGGTCTCGCTGCCGGGCCGGGAGAAGGCCTACGTCGCCGTCCGCGGCCTGGCCGGCCTCGACGCCCGCCGCACCGCCGCCGGCGCCCCACGCGTCACCCGGGGTGAGGCGTGACCGAGTCCCGCACGCACCACGCGGGCCCATCCGCACCCCGTCCCTCCAGCCGGTCCGCGCGGCGGGCAACCCCGCGGACCCGCACGGCGTCACTTCCCGCGACAGCACGCCGTACCCGGCCGGGGACGGCCCGAGGGGAGCGCGCATGACCACCACCGCCCGGCCCGACGGGCCGGCGCCCGCCGGGGACACGGCGGCACGGCGGCACGCCGTGGTGGTCGGCGGCGGCCTCGCCGGGACGACCGCGGCCCTCGCGCTGGCCGACGCCGGCCTGCGGGTCACCCTCACCGAGGGCCGGCCCCGGCTGGGCGGCCTCGCGTTCTCCTTCACCCGCGGCGATCTGACGGTCGACAACGGCCAGCACGTCTTCCTGCGCTGCTGCACCGCCTACCAGTGGTTCCTGGACCGGATCGGCGCCCGCGACCTGACCACCTTGCAGGACCGGCTGGACGTGCCGGTGTTCGACGCCGACAGCGGCCGGCTGGGCCGCATCGGCCGCGTCCGGCTGCCGGTGCCGCTCCATCTGGCGCCCAGTCTGCTGACCTACCCGCACCTGTCGCCGCGCGAGCGGGCCGCCGTCGGGCGCGCCGCCCTCGCGCTGCGCGCCCTGGACCTGGACGACCCGGCGCTGGACGCCGTCGACTTCGGCAGCTGGCTGGCCCGGCACGGCCAGTCCCGCCGCACCGTCGAGGCGCTGTGGGACCTGGTCGGCGTGGCCACCCTCAACGCCACCGCCGGCGAGTGCTCGCTGGGCCTGGCCGCCAAGGTCTTCAAGACCGGCCTGCTGTCCGACCCCGCCGCCGCCGACATCGGCTGGGCCAGCGCCCCGCTGGGCGACCTGCACCACGGCAGGGCCGCCACCGCGCTCGCCGCGGCCGGCGTCCAGGTGCGGCTGCGCACCCGGGCCGCCGCCGTCGAGCGGCAGCCCGACGGCGGCTGGCGGATCGGTGTGGAGACCGGCCCCGGCCGGGCCGAGGAGCTGACCGCCGACACCGTCGTCCTGGCCGTCCCGCAGCGCGAGACGCACGGACTGCTGCCCGCGGGCGCCCTGGACGCGCCGGAAAACCTCTTGCGCATCGACACGGCGCCGATCCTCAATGTGCATGTGGTCTACGACCGGAAGGTGCTCGACCGGCCGTTCCTCGCGGCCCTCGGCAGCCCGGTCCAGTGGGTGTTCGACCGCACCGCCAGCTCCGGCCTCACCGGCGGCGGCCAGTACCTGGCCCTGTCCCAGTCCGCCGCACAGGACGAGATCGACCTGCCCGTCGCCGAGCTGCGCGCCCGGTACCTGCCCGAACTGGAGCGGGTGCTGCCTGCCGCGCGCGGCGCGGCGGTGCGGGACTTCTTCGTCACCCGGGAGCGCACCGCGACCTTCGCGCCCGCCCCGGCGTCGGCGCCCTCCGTCCCGGCCCCGGCACCCGCGCGCCCGGCCTTTTCCTGGCCGGGGCATGGACCGCCACCGGCTGGCCCGCGACGATGGAGGGTGCGGTGCGCAGCGGCCTGCACGCCTCCCGAGAAGCCCTGTCCGCCTTCGGACTGACCAGCGAGCACAGCGTCCTGGAGGCGGCATGAGTGCAATCGGTGCGACAAGAGGAGAGAACGTGACCGCTGACAGCGTGACAGCGCTGCTGGAGAACGGCCGCATCATGACCACACCGGTGCTGCGCGCGGCCGTGGCCCGGCTCGCCCCCCCGATGGACACGGTCGCCTCCTACCACTTCGGGTGGATCGACCAGACCGGACGTCCCGCCGACGGCGACGGCGGCAAAGCCGTACGCCCGGCGCTGGCGCTGCTGTCGGCGCAGGCCGCCGGCGCGCCCCCGGAGACCGGGGTGCCCGGTGCCGTGGCGGTCGAGCTGGTCCACAACTTCTCGCTGCTCCACGACGACCTGATGGACGGCGACGAGCAGCGGCGCCACCGCGACACGGTGTGGAAGGTCCACGGGCCGGCCCAGGCCATCCTGGTCGGCGACGCGCTCTTCGCGCTCGCCAACGAGGTGCTGCTGGAGCAGGGCACGGTCGACGCCGGCCGCGCCACCCGCCGGCTCACCAGCGCGACGCGGAAGCTGATCGACGGTCAGGCGCAGGACATCTCCTTCGAGCACCGCGAGCGGGTCACCGTCGAGGAGTGCCTGGAGATGGAGGGGAACAAGACCGGAGCCCTGCTGGCCTGCGCCTCCTCCATCGGCGCGGTGCTCGGCGGCGCGTCGGAGTCCGACGCGGACGCCCTGGAGGAGTACGGCTACCACCTGGGTCTCGCCTTCCAGGCCATCGACGACCTGTTGGGCATCTGGGGCGACCCGGCCACCACCGGGAAGCAGACCTGGAGCGACCTGAGGCAGCGTAAGAAGTCCCTGCCGGTGGTCGCCGCGCTGGCCGCGGGCGGCCCGGCGTCCGAGCGGCTGGGTGAAATCCTCGCCGCCGACGCGAAAAATTCGGGGAATTTCGATAATGACGCCTTCAGCGAGGAAGAGTTCGCCCTGCGTGCGGCGTTGATCGAAGAGGCAGGCGGCCGCGAGTGGACCTCCCAGGAGGCCCGTCGGCAGTACGCGACCGCCATCGCCGCCCTCGACAAGATGGACATGCCCGACGAGGTCAGGCGCAAGCTTGTCGGGCTCGCGGACTTTGTGGTGGTCCGCGAGAAGTAGAGCAGCAAACGTGGAGCGTATGACGTCGCCGACGCCACCGGCGTGACGGCGGACGGGCGCCCCCGACACCGCAGACGTCTCAACTGCAAAGGGGAAGCCATGACAGCGACGACCGATGGCGGTCCGGGCACTCCAGCCCGCAGGACACCTTCGGCCAGCAGCGCCTCGGCGCCGGAACCTCTTCCATCCGGCGACGTCGAGGCGGCGGCGCAGCATGCCGTGCAGCGCGCCGCAGAGCACCTCCTGGCACGGCAGCACCCTGACGGATGGTGGAAGGGCGACCTCGAAACCAACGTGACGATGGATGCCGAGGACCTCCTGTTGCGGGAGTTCCTCGGCATCCGCGACGAGAAGGTCACTGCCGCGTCCGCCCGCTGGATCCGTTCCCAGCAGCGCGAGGACGGCGCCTGGGCGACCTTCCACGGCGGCCCGGGCGACCTGTCCGCCACCGTCGAGGCGTACGTGGCGCTGCGGCTCGCGGGCGACGACCCGCAGGAGGCGCACATGCGTCTCGCGGCCAAGTGGTCGCGCGGCGAGGGCGGTGTGGCCTCCGCCCGCGTCTTCACCCGGATCTGGCTCGCCCTGTTCGGCTGGTGGAGCTGGGACGACCTGCCGGAACTGCCGCCCGAGGTCATCTACCTGCCCAAGTGGATGCCGCTGAACATCTACTCGTTCGGCTGCTGGGCCCGGCAGACCATCGTGCCGCTGACCGTCGTCGGCGCGCTGCGGCCGGTACGGCCCGCCCCGTTCGGCATCGACGAGCTGCACCTGGACCCGAAGCAGCCCAACCCGCCGCAGCGCAAGGCGTCCATCACCACCTGGGACGGCGTCTTCCAGCGGCTGGACAGCGCGCTGCAGGTCTACCGCCGGCTCTCCCCCCGGGCGGTGCGCCGCAGCGCCATGAACGCCTGCGCCCGCTGGATCATCGAGCGCCAGGAGGCCGACGGCTGCTGGGGCGGCATCCAGCCGCCGGCCGTGTACTCGGTCATCGCGCTGCACCTGCTCGGCTACGAGCTGGACCACCCGGTGCTCAAGGCGGGACTGGAGTCGCTGGATCGTTTCGCCATCTGGCCCGAAGAGGGCGTGCGGATGATCGAGGCGTGCCAGTCCCCGGTGTGGGACACCTGCCTGGCCACCATCGCGCTCGCCGACGCCGGCGTGGCGGCCGACCACCCCGCGCTGGTCCAGGCCGCGGACTGGATGCTGGGCGAGCAGATCACCCGGCCCGGGGACTGGTCCGTGCAGCGCCCGCAGCTCGCCCCCGGCGGCTGGGCCTTCGAGTTCCACAACGACAACTACCCGGACATCGACGACACCGCCGAGGTGGTCCTCGCGCTCCAGCGTGTCGCCCACCCCGATCCGGGCCGGGTCGCCAACGCCATCGAGAAGGCGGTCCGCTGGAACCTCGGCATGCAGTCCCGCAACGGCGCCTGGGGCGCCTTCGACGCCGACAACACCAGCCCCTTCCCGAACCGGCTGCCCTTCTGCGACTTCGGCGAGGTCATCGACCCGCCGTCGGCCGACGTCACCGCCCACGTGGTGGAGATGATGGGCGCCCTCGGCCTGGAGGGCGACCAGCACACCCGTCGCGGCATCGAGTGGCTGCTGTCCGAGCAGGAGGAGAACGGCTCCTGGTTCGGCCGCTGGGGCGTCAACTACATCTACGGCACCGGCTCGGCCGTGCCCGCCCTGGCCTGCGCCGGGCTGGGCGCCGACCACCCGGCGATCCGCCGGGCCGTCGACTGGCTGCACTCCGTGCAGAACGCCGACGGCGGCTGGGGCGAGGACCTGCGCTCCTACTCCGACCTGGAGTGGGCCGGTCGCGGCCACTCCACCCCCTCGCAGACCGCCTGGGCGCTGATGGCGCTGCTGGCCGCCGGCGAGCGGGACAGCGAGTCGGTGGTGCGCGGGGTGCGCTGGCTGACCGACAACCAGCTGGCTGACGGCTCCTGGGACGAGCCGTACTTCACCGGGACCGGCTTCCCCCGTGATTTCTCGATCAACTACCACCTGTACCGTATGGTCTTTCCGCTCACCGCGCTCGGCCGCTACGCGCGGCGCGAGCCCTTCGGCGCGAACCATCGGCCCGGCGGCGACAGCGTCGCCGCCCTCAGCACGCCCAGCACCGCGACGATCGGAAAGGGGGCCTAGTTCGTGGGCCATACCCGACCCCCGCTGCTCGTGGTCTGCGCCCTGCCCGTGGAGCGTTTCGCCCTGCGTCGAGGCGTCGCCAGGAGCACCGCGGACCACCCGGTCACCGTGCTGCACACCGGCATGGGGCCCAAGGCCGCGGAAGGGGCCGTCGCCCAGGCCCTCAAGGACCCGGCGCTGCACGGGGCCTCCGTCCTGACCACCGGCTTCTGCGCCGGGCTCGCGCCCGGCATGCGGCCGGGTGACGTCGTCGTCTCCGACGACGGGCACGAGAGCGCGGCGCTCGCCGCCGCGCTCAAGACCGCCCTCCAGGACGGCCCGCGCCGGCGGTACCCCGCCGTGCACACCGGAACGCTGGCGGAATCCGACCATGTCGTGCGGGGCGCCGAGCGCTCCGCACTCGCGGCGACGGGTGCCATCGCCGTGGACATGGAGTCGGCCGCCATGCGGCGCGCCGCCCTCGCCGCGGGGGCGTGCCGCATCGCGGCGGCCCGCGTCGTCGTCGACACGCCCGAGTTCGAACTCGTCCGTGTCGGAACGCTTCGCACCGGGATCATCGCATTCCGGGTGCTGAGAGATCTTGTTCCCGCCTTTCTCGATTGGCACCGCACTACCACGCTCCCCCGGAGGTGAGCTCTCGATGGCCATGCCGCTCCGTCAGACCGTCCGCGTCGCGTCGTACCTCTTCGAACAGAAAATGGTCCGGCGTCGCGAAAAGTTCCCGCTCATCGTCGAGCTCGAACCCCTCTTCGCCTGCAACCTGAAATGCGAGGGCTGCGGGAAGATCCAGCACCCCGCCGGTGTCCTGAAGCAGCGCATGCCGGTGGCCCAGGCCGTCGGCGCCGTGCTGGAATCGGGTGCGCCGATGGTGTCGATCGCCGGCGGCGAGCCGCTCATGCACCCGCAGATCGACGAGATCGTCCGTCAGCTCGTGGCGAAGAAGAAGTACGTCTTCCTCTGCACGAACGCCCTGCTGATGCGTAAGAAGATGGACAAGTTCACACCGTCTCCTTACTTTGCTTTTACCGTCCACATCGACGGCCTGCGCGAACGGCATGACGAGTCGGTCGCCAAGGAGGGCACCTTCGACGAGGCCGTGGCCGCGATCAAGGAGGCCAAGCGGCGCGGCTTCCGGGTCACGACCAACTCGACCTTCTTCAACACGGACACCCCGCAGACCATTGTCGAGGTTCTCAACTTCCTCAACGACGACCTCCAGGTCGACGAGATGATGCTCTCGCCCGCGTTCGCCTACGAGAAGGCGCCCGACCAGGACCACTTCCTGGGTGTCGAGCAGACCCGGGAGCTCTTCCGCAAGGCGTTCAGCGGCGGCAACCGCGGCAAGTGGCGCCTCAACCACAGCCCGCTCTTCCTGGACTTCCTGGAGGGCAAGGCGGACTTCCCCTGCACCGCGTGGGCGATCCCGAACTACTCCCTGTTCGGCTGGCAGCGCCCCTGCTACCTGATGAGCGACGGATACGTGCCCACGTACCAGGAGCTGATCGACAAGACCGACTGGGACAAGTACGGCCGCGGCCGCGACACCCGCTGCGACAACTGCATGGCGCACTGCGGCTACGAGCCGACCGCCGTGCTGGCCACGATGGGTTCCCTGAAGGAGTCCATCCGCGCCGCCCGGGAGACCGTCGCCTCCAACCGCGTGAAGTGACCGGCGGAGCGACCGCCTGAAGTGGCCGCCTGAAGCGGTCACGGACGGGAAGACGGGGTACGAGCCACCACCGGCACCGGCGTCCACTGCCGGTGCCGGTGGCTGGCGTTCCTCCGACCCCGCACCGCACGCGCCGCCACCGGCCCGGCCGAGGCCGACGACCCACCGAACACCCGGCAGGAACGAGGTCCACCCATGTCGTTGCTGGAGAACATCAAGGGCCCGCGCGACCTGAAGGCTCTGCCCGAGGGGCGGCTGGACGAACTGGCCGCCGACATCCGCCACTTCCTGGTCCAGGCGGTCGCCAGGACCGGCGGCCACCTCGGCCCCAACCTGGGCGTGGTGGAGCTGACCATCGCGCTGCACCGGGTCTTCGACTCGCCCGCCGACCGCGTCCTGTGGGACACGGGCCACCAGAGCTACGTGCACAAACTCCTGACGGGGCGCCAGGACTTCTCCAAGCTGCGCGCCAAGGGCGGCCTGTCCGGCTACCCCTCGCGCGAGGAGTCCGAGCACGACGTCATCGAGAACAGCCACGCCTCCACCGTGCTCGGCTGGGCCGACGGCCTGGCCAAGGCCAACCAGCTGCACGGCAACGGACGGCACGTGGCCGCGGTGATCGGCGACGGCGCGCTCACCGGGGGCATGGCCTGGGAGGCGCTGAACAACATCGCCGCCGCCCGCGACCGCCCGCTGATCATCGTCGTCAACGACAACGAGCGCTCCTACGCCCCCACCATCGGCGGTCTGGCCAACCACCTCTCCATCCTGCGCACCACGGACGGCTACGAGCGCGCCCTGTCCTGGGGCAAGCAGCTGCTCCAGCAGACCCCCGTCATCGGCCAGCCGCTGTACGAGTCGCTGCACGGCGCCAAGAAGGGCTTCAAGGACGCCTTCGCGCCGCAGGGGATGTTCGAGGACCTGGGGCTGAAGTACCTCGGCCCGATCGACGGCCACGACATCGCGGCGGTGGAGTCGGCGCTGCGCCGCGCCCGCCGCTTCGGCGGCCCGGTGCTGGTCCACTGCCTGACCGAGAAGGGCCGCGGCTACTCGGCCGCCGAGCAGGACGAGGCCGACCACTTCCACGCCGTCGGCGCCATCGACCCGGAGACCGGGCGGCCTCTGGCGCCCTCGGCCGGGCCGTCGTGGACCTCCGTCTTCGGCGACGAGATGGTCCGGATCGGGCGGGAGCGCGAGGACGTCGTCGCCATCACGGCCGCGATGCTCCAGCCGGTCGGACTGGGCCCGTTCGCGGCGGAGTTCCCCGACCGCGTCTTCGACGTCGGCATCGCCGAGCAGCACGCGGCCACCTCGGCCGCCGGGCTGGCCACGGGCGGACTGCACCCGGTGGTCGCGGTCTACGCGACCTTCCTGAACCGCGCCTTCGACCAGGTGCTGATGGACGTCGCCCTGCACCGCTGCGGTGTGACCTTCGTACTGGACCGGGCCGGGGTCACGGGTACCGACGGGGCGTCCCACAACGGCATGTGGGACATGTCGATCCTCCAGGTGGTGCCGGGCCTGCGGATCGCCGCGCCGCGCGACGCCGACCAGCTGCGCGCCCAGCTGCGCGAGGCCGTCGCCGTGGAGGACGCGCCCACGGTGCTGCGCTTCCCCAAGGAGACCGTGGGGGAGCCCCTGGAGGCGGTCGCCCGGATCGGCGGCATGGACGTGCTGAGCCGCCCGGCCGAGGGCCAGGAACCGGACATCCTGCTCGTCGCGGTGGGCGCGCTGGCCCCGGCCTGCCTGGCCGCGGCCGACCTGCTCGCCGGGCGCGGCATCGGCGTCACCGTCCTGGACCCGCGCTGGGTCAAGCCGGTGGACGCCGAGCTGCCCGCGCTGGCCGCCGGGCACCGGATGGTGGCGGTGGTCGAGGACAACGGGCAGACCGGCGGCGTCGGCGCCGCGGTCGGGCAGGCGCTGCGGGACGCCGGCGTGGACGTGCCGCTGCGCGGCCTCGCCATCCCGCAGCAGTTCCTGGCACACGCCAAGCGCGACGAGGTGCTGGCCGACATCGGCCTGACGCCCGCGGAGATCGCCGGGTCGATCGGGGCGTCGCTGGTCCGGCTGCGCGAGCGCCAGGCGGCGGAACAGGGCGCCCAGGACGCCGGTTCGGGCTCCGGGAAAGCCGGGCGCGCCGGGGGAGACCCGGCTGTGCCGGCCCCGGGCGGGCCCGCGCATACTGCGGTGAGCAGCAGAAACGTACGCGAGGAGCAGGTGAGCGAATGACATCCTCTGACGACGCGCCCGTCGAGGGCGCCCCCGAGCCGACCGGCGCCGGCGCGGCGGCCACGGCCACGGCGGACGGCCCGCCGGTCAAGGGGTTCGACCTGGCGACGCTGCTGGCCGAGCGCGGCGCGGACCGGTACGACCTGTACACCCGGCACCTCAACCACCAGCTGCCGCGGATGCTGCACACCATCGGCTTCGACCGCTTCTACGAGCGGGCCGAGGGCGCCCACTTCTGGGACGCCGAGGGCAACGACTACCTCGACATGCTCGCCGGGTTCGGCGTCATGGGCCTGGGCCGCCACCACCCGGTGGTCCGCAAGGCGCTCCACGACGTCCTGGACGCCGGGCTGCCGGACCTCACCCGGTTCGACTGCCAGCCGCTGCCCGGGCTGCTCGCCGAGCGCCTGCTGCCCCACAGCCCCCACCTGGACCGGGTGTTCTTCAGCAACAGCGGCGCCGAGGCCGTCGAGACCGCGCTGAAGTTCGCCCGCTACGCCACCGGCAAGTCGCGCGTCCTGTACTGCAAGCACTCCTTCCACGGCCTGACCACGGGCGCCCTGTCGGTCAACGGCGAGGCGGGCTTCCAGGACGGCTTCGCGCCGCTGCTGCCGGACACCGCCATCCCGATGGGCGACCTGGACGCGCTGGCGAAGGAGCTCAAGCGCGGAGACGTGGCCGCGCTCATCGTCGAGCCGGTGCAGGGCCACGGCGTCTACTTCTCGCCGCCCGGCTACATGGCCGCCGCACAGGAGCTGTTGCGCAAGCACAAGGCGCTGCTGATCTGCGACGAGGTGCAGACGGGCCTGGGCCGGACCGGAGAGTTCTACGCCTACCAGCACGAGGAGGGCGTCGAGCCGGACCTCGTCACCGTGGCCAAGGCGCTGTCCGGCGGCTACGTGCCGGTGGCGGCCACCCTCGGCAAGGACTGGATCTTCAAGAAGGTCTACTCCTCCATGGACCGGGTGCTGGTGCACTCCGCCAGCTTCGGCTCCAACGCCCAGGCGATGGCCGCGGGGCTCGCCACCCTGGCGGTGCTGGAGGACGAGCAGCTGGTGGCCAACTCCCGCCGGATGGGCGACCTCCTGCGCACCCGGCTGGCCGCCCTCGTCGACCGGTACGAGTTCCTCAAGGACGTGCGCGGGCGCGGCCTCATGGTGGCGATCGAGTTCGGCCGGCCCAAGTCGCTGGGCCTGCGCAGCCGCTGGACGATGCTCCAGGCCGCCCGCAAGGGCCTGTTCGCGCAGATGGTGGTCGTGCCGCTGCTCCAGCACCACCACATCCTCACCCAGGTCTCCGGCGACCACGTCGAGGTCATCAAGCTGATCCCGCCGCTGGTGGTGGACGAAGCCGACGTGGACCGGTTCGTGACCGCCTTCACCGCGGTGATGGACGACGCGCACAACGGCGGCGGCCTGATGTGGGACTTCGGCAAGACCCTGGTCAAGCAGGCGGTCGCCAACCGGTGAACCGGTCCGTCTCCCCCGCGGCGGCCCGCCGCGGGGGAGACGGGCTCAGCCCTCGGTGAGCAGCCGCTCCCGGAGCAGCTCGCGGCGCTCCGGGGAGAGCCCCAGGCCCTCGCGCAGGTAGCGGTCGACCGAGCCCCACTCCTCGTCGATGGTGGTGAAGGCCGCGCGCAGGTACTCGACGCGGGCCTCGAAGAGCGGGCTGAGCAGCTCCCACACGGCAGGGTCGATCGCGGTCCCGGTGCTGCCGTCGCCACGCACCACCCGGTAGCGGCGGTGCGGCGCGTTGGACTCCAGGTAGTCCGCCTCGATCGCCTCGCGGCGCACCCCCAGCGCCAGCAGGATGATCGCCATCGACGTGCCCGCCCGGTCCTTGCCGGCCGCGCAGTGCAGCAGCGCGGGTACCGCGGGGTCCGCCGGCTCGGCCAGCATCCTCAGCATCCGCCCGTGCTCGCCGGTGCGCTCCAGCACCAGCGCGCGGTAGGAGGCGGACATCCGGGCCGCGCCCTTGCCGTCCCCCAGCACGGCGGCGAGGGCCGTCAGGTCGCCGTCGCGCACCGTCCGCCAGAAGTCGGCGTTCCGCGCGGGATCGCTCAGCGGCATGTTCACGTTGCGGGTGCCCGGCAGCTCCCGGTCCGGCCCCTCCATGGCGATGTCGTCGGCGTTGCGGAAGTCGAAGACGGTGTGCAGGCCCAGGCCGGCCAGGAAGGCGGTGTCCGCCTCGGTGGCGTGGGCGAGGTGGCCGCTGCGGAAGAGCACCCCCGGCCGCACGCTGCGGCCGTCCACCGCGGGCAGTCCTCCGACGTCCCGGAAGTTGCGCACTCCGCTGAGCCGGGGTTCCTGGGGGCCGGTTCCGGCCGGCTGCCGCACGTCCTGCGTCACCGCTGCTCCTTCGTCCATCCGTACGTCTGTACGTCCGTCCGTACCTCGTGCCGGAGCGGGCCCGCCTCGGGGGAGGCCCCGGCGGGGCCGGTGCGGGCCCGCCTCGGGGAGGCCCCGGCGGGGCCGGTGCGCGGCCATCGCCGACACCGGCCACTGCCGACCCTACGGCAGGTCCGTCGGCGAAGCCGCGCCTCGCCCCGGCCGCGACCGGGCCGACCGGCTGGTGGGATGAATCACGTCCCGTCCGGCGTTCCTTACGGTCGCGTAGGTCGAGGCCGGAGGGGAACAATGGCGCGACGTGGCTGACGACATCCTGGCCGGCACTCCGGACCTCACCGACGAACCCGGCGCCCACGGCGCCTCCCCCTCCGGGACCCCCTCCTTCGGCTCGTACGCCGCCGTAGGGGACAGCTTCACGGAAGGTGTCGGTGACCCGGGCCCGAACGGGCTCTACGTCGGCTGGGCGGACCGGCTGGCGGCCGTACTGGCCGGGCAGGCCCCGCCCGGCGGGTTCCACTACGCCAACCTCGCCGTACGCGGCCGGCTGCTGGACCAGATCATCGCCGAGCAGGTCCCCCTCGCCGCCCGGTTCGCCCCCGACCTGGTGACCTTCTGCGCCGGCGGCAACGACATCCTGCGCCCCGGCAGCGACCCCGACGACCTGGCGGCGCGGTTCGAGGCGGCCGTGGCGTCGCTGCGGCGGCACGTCGGCACGGTCGTGGTCTCCACCGGCTTCGACACCCGCGGGGTGCCGGTACTGGGCCTGCTGCGCGGCAAGATCGCCACGTACAACGGCCACATCCGGGCGATCGCCGACCGCTACCAGTGCCCGGTGCTCGACCTGTGGTCGCTGCGCTCCCTGCGGGACCCGCGCGCCTGGAGCGAGGACCGGCTGCACCTGTCCGCGGAGGGGCACACCCGCGTCGCCCGGCTGGCCGCCCAGGCACTGGGGCTGCCCGGCCAGGCCGACCCGGACACGCCGTTCCCGCCGCGGCCGCGCCGGCTGCCGGCCCAGGTGCGCCGGGAGAACGTCCGCTGGGCCCGCGAGTACCTGGCGCCCTGGGTCGGCCGCCGACTGCGCGGGCGCTCCTCGGGTGACACGGTCCTGGCCAAGCGGCCCGCGCTGCTGCCCTTCACCGGGCTGGACACGGACGCGGCGGGCGCCGCGAAGAGAGCCGGGTGAGAACGGGGGAGCGCCGTCGGCGCCCGGAGCAGGGCCGGACCGCCGGGGCTGGGCGAGGGCCGGCCGCCGGGGCCCGCCCTATCCGCCTTGCCTGTCGTGGGTGCAGGTGTCAACAGGGCGCGCGGTGCAGGGCCAGTTCGGCCCACACCACGCGCCCTGACCCGTCCTCTGCGGGGTCGGAGCCCCAGGCCGCCGCCAGCACGCTCACCAAGAGCAGTCCCCGGCCGCCCTCATCATCGGTGTCGGCCGCGTACGGCACAGGGTCTCCGTCCCCGCTCCCCTGATCGGTCACCTCCACCCGCAGCACGGGACCGGCGTCATGCAGGGCGCAGGTGATCATTTCACTGTCGGTGTGCCGGACCGCGTTCGTGAACAGCTCGGTCACCACCAGACAGGCGTCGTCCCTCAGCTCCGCGTCCACGCCCCACTCCCGCAGCCGAGCTCTGATCCGCCCGCGGGCGTCCGCTACGGACGCTCCTTGCGCGGGCAGCCGGAACACATCGCGGCGGCCGGAGACGCCGACGCCGGACCGGCGTTCGTACCGGAGGGCGTCAGTTGAAGGAACCACCCCGCAACTATGAGGCTCGGCAGGGACACATGGCAAGGTCCGAAGTGTAATTTGCAGAATCAACAGAACATGCTGTCGGTCGACGTGACGTCGTGACACACTGCTTATCAGCCAAGGAAGTTGGAGGACAGCACGTGATGGACCCGCGGCCGGGTGGTGCTCCGACCGTCCTGCGCATGGTGCTCGGTAAACGCCTCCAGGATCTCCGGGAGAAGGCCGGCCTCAGCTTCGAGCAGGCAGGCAGGGCCCTCGACGTCACCCACGCCACCATCCGGCGGATGGAGAAGGCCGAGGTCGGCCTGAAGATCCCCTATGTGGAGAAGCTCCTCTCCACCTACGGGATCACCTCCTCCGAGGAGGTCAGCGGCTTCCTCGCCCTGTGCCGGGAGGCCAACCGCCCCGGCTGGTGGCACAACTTCCGCGACGTCCTGCCCGAGTGGTTCAGCGCCTTCGTCAGCCTTGAGGGCGAGGCGTCGGTGATCCGCGAGTACGAACCGCACTACGTGCCCGGCCTGCTGCAGACCACCGACTACGCCCGCTCCGTGCTGCGCGCCGGGCAGCCGAACGCGCCGGCCGAGGAGATCGAGCGGCAGACCGTCCTGCGGATCGAGCGGCAGGTCCTGCTGCGGCGCGAGCAGGCGCCGCTGCTGTGGGCGGTCATCGACGAGACGGTGCTGCGGCGCCAGATCGGCAGCCGCGCCGTCATGCGCGAGCAGTTGGGCGCCCTGATCGAGGCGACCGAGCGGCCCAACGTGCGCCTCCAGGTGCTCCCCTTCAGCACGGGGCCGCACCCCGCGATGTACGGGCCCTTCCACATCTTCCGGTTCCAGATCAAGGAGATCCCCGACATCGCCTACACCGAGAGCCTGGTCGGCGGTGCCTATTTCGACAACCGGGACGATGTCTCGACGTTCCTCGAAGCACTGGACCGGATGTGCGCGCAGGCCGCGCCCGCACAGAGCACGAAAGCCATCCTCGATGGCATGCGCAAGGAGATCTGAACCATGGATCGCGTCACCAACGACGGCATCTACAACGGGATGCCCTCCGCCGACCTCGGCGCCGAGGGTTGGCGGAAGCCGTGGAGCGGCGGCAACGGCGGCGCGTGCGTCGAGGCCAAGAAGCTCAACGACGGACGGGTGGCGCTGCGCCAGTCGACCGACCCGGACGGGCCGGCCCTGATCTACACCAACCACGAGATCACGACCTTCATCCAGGGCGCCAAGGAGGGCGCGGCCGACTTCCTCCTCGGCTGAGGCGACCGGCGCGGTCCAGGCGGTTGAGGCGGCTGCCTCCCCGGGCTGCTCCGGTTCACCGCCGTTGAACCCGGTCGCTCCGGGACCGGCCATGGGACCGGCCCTGGCTGACCCCGGTCGGGCCTGGTCGGCCCCGGTTCATCGCACGCGGTTCGTCGGCCCTCCGCGGGCACGGCCCGGCCGTGGACCGGGCGGGCCCGGCCGGTTCTGCCCGGGAAGCCACGGTTTCCGACCGCTGCCGGACCGCTGCCGGACCGTCGCCGGATGCCCGGATGCCCGGATGCCCGGATGCCCGGATGCCCGGATGCCCGGATGCCCGGATGCCCGGGCTCCCGGGCGGACGATCAGCGCAGCGCGGCCGTCGTGACGGTGACCCCGTCCAGGGACGCGGCGAAGTCCGCCCCCAGCGCCCGCGAGGGCGTCTGGAAGCCGACGGGCAGGCCGTCGAGCAGCGGCATGATCCGCGTCACCGAGTCCGCCGTCAGGCTGTAGGGACTGGGGCCGGTCAGCGTCGCGGTGACCGTGTTGCCCGCCGCGTCCCGGGCCCGGCCCCACACCTCGCACCGCCCGGAGGCCAGCGCCCGCTCGCCCGGACCGCGCACCAGCCGCCCCACCGCTCCGGCCACCGCGTCGCGCAGCGGGCCGAGCCGCAGGACCCGGCTGGTGGCCACCGCCGGAGCGGGCACCGCGGTGTAGGTGGTGACGTCCGGGATGCCCGTGGAGTGGTAGGCCGTGCTCACGTCACCCCACGGCACCGACACCACCGTGCGAGGCCCCGACGGGAAGGCCGCCCGCACCTGCCGCGAGCCGACCGGCACCACCCGGATCTCCCCGCCGGTCCTGATCCGGCCGCCGTCCGCCGCCCCGGCCAGCACGGTGCGGGCGGTCCCGGGGCTCACCCCGTTGCCGACCAGGAAGGCCAGGTCCAGCTGCGTGGCGTCCGGCAGCCGCTCGGCCAGCAGCGCCGCCACGCAGTCGGTCGCCACCACGTCGAAGCCCGCACCCGGCAGCAGCGCCGTGCCGGCCGCCGCGGCCCGGGGCCCGAACGCGTGCAGCGCCTCGAAGACCTCGATCTCGCCCGTGATGTCCAGATACGGCACACCGGTGTCCGCACACGCCTGCGCCATCGGCAGCGCCGTGCGGCTGAACGGCCCCGCGCAGTGCGCGACTCCGCTGGCCCCTCGCACCCCGCGCCGCAGCGCGGCCTGGTCGGTCAGCGGGAACACCCGGTGCTCCAGGCCGAGTTCGGCGGCCAGCGGCAACAGCTTGGCCGCGTCCCGCCCGGCCAGCACAGGGCGCTGTCCCCGTTCGACGGCACGGCGGGCGATCAGGCGGCCGGTGTACCCGGTGGCGCCGTACAACAGCCAGGTCATGGAACGCATCCTCCTCGGCGGTGCTGACCGGAACCGTACACGCGCGGCCTGTCGGTGCGTCATCCGGTACACGGCGGCCGGTCGTCGTGCCAGGCTGGGCACATGAGCGATACACAGCGGGCGGCCGGTCCGGCCGCCGAGACCCCCGACGGGTCCGCCGCCGGCGTACCCGAGACGCCCGGCGCCGCGGACGGCACGGATGGCACGGATGGCGCGGACGGCGCGAACGGCGCAGGCGCCGCGAATGCGGAGCCGGAGGAGGCCGGACCCGAGGACATGAAGGCCAGGTTCCGCGAGGCCCTGGCGCGCAAACAGGGCGGGCGCGGCGGCCGCGGTGCCGGCGGGCCGGGCGGCGATCCGGCGAAGATCCACCGCTCCAGCGGGCGGGCCGGCGGGGCCCGAGAGTTCCGCCGAAAGAGCGGCTGAGGCAAGGAGGTCCGTCGCCCCCTCCCGCGCACCGGGGCGGGAGGGGGCCGACGGGCGGGACCCTCGCGCGGGGGTGGCCGTGCCGGGGCCCGCGAGGACCTGGCACGCCGCTCCGAGCCGCGCCGGCCGTCGCGGTCAGGCGGCCGGTCGGGATCAGGCCACCTGTCGGGGGCAGGCCGGCCATCGCGGTCAGGCCGCCTGTCGCGCTCAGGCCTGCCGGAACGGACCGGCGCGCCCCTGTTCCCGGCGGCCGGGGGAGCGTACCCGGTGGATGGCCCACCACTCCTCTGACCAGCTGTTACGCCCGGTCGGAGAAAGTTATCCACAGGCTTGGGTGCTGACTCCGCGGGGGTGGTCACGCACGCACTACTGTCGGCCGCGTGACGACGAACCAGCCGACGACGGCCACCAACCCGCTGCTCCGCGAGAGCACGCTGCCCTACGGGCTGCCCCCGTTCGCGGAGATCCGCGAGGAGCACTACCTGCCCGCCATCGAACGCGGTATCAGCGAGCACCTCGCCGAGGTGGCCGCCATCGCGGAGAACCCGGAGCCACCCGGCTTCGCCAACACCGTCGAGGCGCTGGAGCGGGCGGGCGCGCTGCTGCTGCGCGCCACCCTCGCCTACTCCAACCAGGAGGGCGCGCACCTCACGCCCGAGCTGCGGGCCATCCAGACCCGGGTCAGCGCCATACTCGCCGAGCACAGCGACGCGGTGCACCTCGACACCCGCCTCTACGCCCGCGTCAAGGCCCTCTACGACGTCCGCGCCGGTCTCGGCCTCGACGCGGAGTCACTGCGGCTGCTGGAGCGCCGCCGCACCGAGTTCCGGCGGGCCGGCGCCGAGCTGGACGAGGCCGGCCGGGAGCGGCTGCGCGAGCTCAACGCCGAGATCGCCGCCGCCTCCACCGCCTTCGGCCAGAACGTCCTGGACGCCGGCACGGCCGGCGCCCTCCTCCTCGATGACCCGGCCCAGCTGTCCGGCCTGGCCCCGGACGCGGTGGCGGCCGCCGCGGAGGCCGCCCGCGAGGCCGGCCACGCGGGGGCGTGGCTGCTCCCGCTGCGGAACTTCTCCAACCAGTTCGAGCTGGCCGACCTCGACGACCGCGAGGTGCGCCGCCGCCTGCTCGCCGCCTCCCTGGACCGCGCCCAGGACACCAACGGCCCCCTCGCGGTCACCCTCGCCACCCTCCGCGCCGAGCGCGCCGCGCTGCTCGGCTACCCCAGCCACGCCGCCTACGCGGTGGCCGACAGCACGGCGCGGACCCCCGAGGCGGTCACCGCGCTGCTGGCCCGGCTGGTGCCGCCGGCCGTCGTCAACGCCCGGCGCGAGGCCGACGCCCTGGCCGCGGCGGCCGGCGGACCGGTCGAGGCGTGGGACTGGGCGTACTGGTCCCGGAAGGTCCGCAAGGAGCGCTACCAGGTCGACCAGGCCGCGCTGCGCCCCTACTTCGAGCTGGACCAGGTGCTGCGGGAGGGCGTCTTCCACGCCGCCCGCGAGGTCTACGGCATCACCCTGACCGAGCGCCCCGACCTGCCCGGCTACCACCCCGACGTACGGGTCTTCGAGGTCTTCGACGCGGACGGCAGCGGAGTCGGCCTCTTCCTTGCCGACTTCTTCGCCCGGCCCACCAAACGGGGCGGGGCTTGGATGAACCCCCTCACTGTGCAGTCGGAGCTGCTCGGCGGCCGGCCGGTGGTGGTCAACAACCACAACATCGCCAAGCCGGCGCCCGGCGAGCCCGCGCTGCTCACCTCCTCGCAGGTCGATACGCTCTTCCACGAGTTCGGGCACGCCCTGCACGGCCTGTTCTCCGCCGTGCGGTACCCCTACTTCTCGGGCACCCGGGTCCCGCGCGACTTCGTCGAGTTCCCCTCCCAGGTCAACGAGGTGTGGGCGACACGGCCCGACATACTCGCCCGGTACGCCCGCCACCACCGGACCGGCGAGCCGCTGCCGGCGGAGACCGTCGCGCGCCTGGCGGAGGCCGAGCGCTTCGGGCAGGGCTTCGCCACCGTGGAATACCTGGCCGCCGCCGTGCTGGACTGGGCCTGGCACAGCCTGCCGGCCGGCACCGACCCCGGCGACCCGCTCGCCTTCGAGGCGCGGGTCCTGCGGGAGGCGGGGCTGGACCTCCCGGCCATCCCGCCCCGCTACCGCACCACCTACTTCAGCCACGTGTTCCAGAGCGACTACAGCGCCGGCTACTACTCCTACATCTGGAGCGAGGTACTCGACGCCGACACGGTGGAGTGGTTCCTCGACCGCGGGCACGCGCTGCGCGCCGCCGGCGACCTCTTCCGGGCCGGGTTGCTCTCCCGCGGCGGCAGTACCGACCCGATGGAGGCGTACCGGTCCGTGCTCGGCCGCGAGCCGCGGGTGGAGCCGCTGCTGGCCCGCCGCGGCCTGGACGGGAAGGAGGGCGGCGAGAGCTGAACGAGCAGGCGCCGCGGGGCGTCGGGTCCCGCCGGTCGGGGTCTGTCCGGCTCGTCCGGTCCGTCCGGTCCGTCCAGTGCATCCCGTGCTTTCGGCCTGTCGGGTGCGCCCGGTCGGGGCCTGTCCGGGCCCGTTGATCCGTCCGGTCGGGGTCCGGTCGGGGTCCGGTCGGAGTCCGGTCGGCGGCTGGGTGCCGCTCCGCTCCGGCACGCCACCCGCAGCAGGTCGTGGGCCGCGAACGTGAGCCCTGAGGCGGCCACCTGCCCGGCCGGTGGCGTGCACCGGGCTCGTCCGGCTCGTTCCACCGCCGGTGTGGCGGCCGGGCCGGTCGGGCGGCGCCGTCGCGGGCGCGGCGCCCGCCCACGAGGTCGGCGGTGGCGTTCGCCCGGTGGAGCGGGAGGCGGTGGGTCGCCGGGTGCCTGTGGCGCGAGCATCCCCGGGCTTTGCCGGAACGGCAAAGCGGCTTGGCGTTGCGGCACGCTCTGCCGCAGGCTTCCGGTGGCGCGTGGACGTGGCCCACTCGGGCGATGGCGCGCGCTGGTCCAGTCGATCAAGGAAGGGAACGGGCGCGCGATGGGTGAGGAGAACGCGGTGGCAGGCGGCGACGCCGAGGTCCGGGCTGTCGTGGCCGGGCACACGCACGGAGCGGACGGCGGCGGGACGGGCACGGAGGCGCCGGTGTCGGACGCGGAGTACTGGGACGGCCGCTACCGCGAGCGCCACCACATCTGGAGCGGTCGCCCCAACGCCGCGCTGCTGCGGGAGGCGGAGGGCCTCGCCCCCGGCCGCGCTCTGGACCTCGGCTGCGGCGAGGGGGCCGACGCGATCTGGCTGGCCCGGCAGGGCTGGAAGGTGGTGGCGTCCGACATCTCCGCCGTGGCGCTGGAGCGGGCCCGGGAGCACGCGGCGGAGTCCGAGGTCGCCGACCAGGTCGACTTCCAGCGCCACGACTTCGCCGAGAGCTTCCCGGCCGGAGCGTACGAACTGGTCTCCGCGCACTTCCTGCACGCCCCGCACGACATGCCGCGCGACAGCATCCTGCGCCGGGCCGCCGACGCCGTGGCCCCGGCGGGGTGCTGCTGGTCGTCGGCCACGCCGGGGTGCCGCCGTGGGCGGCGGCCGCCTCCATGCACGCCCACCACGTGTCGCTGCCCACCCCGCAGGAGGTGTACGACGGCCTCGGCCTGCCGGACGACGAGTGGGAGATCCTGGTCGCCGAGGAGTACGAGCAGCCGACCACCGATCCGGAGGGCCGCCCGGCGGTCCGCCACGACAACACGCTGAAGCTGCGTCGCCTCCCTGCCTGACAGCGGACCGCTCGCCCAGGGAGCGCGGCCGGTGCCCGTGCCGGCCACGGCCGCTCGCCTGGGCCTCTTGCTCACCTTGGGCCCCTTGGGCGGCTTGCGCGGCCGGGGGGTGCCCCTATGGGTTTAGTCAACCTGCGTGGGACGGCGCCTCAGCTGTCGGTTGCCGGTTCGGCTCCGGTGTGTGCGTAGATCCAGCCGGCCGGGGCATCGGTGGAGCGGACGGCTTCGTAGACATGCCGATTCGGGCCCGCTGGTCCGCCGCTCGCCCGCAAGGGCGAGGGTGGCGTCCCGTCCTGGAGGAGGTGCACGATCTTGGTGCGGCCTTCGAAGGGGCCACCGACGACGGGGATGCCGACGGTGTTGTTGACAGTCTCGCCGGTGAGCCAGCGATTGACGGTCGTCATGTGCTCGGAGTCTTCGGCGGCCATGAACACAGCGGATCACGGGCGATGCTGGGTGGACAAGAGGGCTCAGGTCGTGGCGGCGGACCGGGATTCATAGAAGGTTCCGTCGCGGAGCATGGCGAACAGGACGTCGGCCCGGCGTCGGGCGAGGCAGAGCAGGGCTTGGGTGTGGTGTTTGCCCTGGGCGATCTTCTTGTCGTAGTAGGTCCGGGAGTCCGGGTCGGCGAGGGCGGCGAACGCGGAGAGGAAGAAGGCTCGTTTGAGCTGCTTGTTTCCTCGTCTGGAGGGTTGTTCGCCGCGGATGGAGGAGCCGGAGCTGCGGGTGGCGGGGGCGAGGCCGGCGTAGGCGGCGAGGTGGGCTGCGGAGGGGAATGTGCTGCCGTCGCCGACGTCGATGAGGATGCGGGCTCCGGTCCTGACGCCGATCCCGGGCATGGACGTCAGGACCTGGGAAAGAGGGTGGGCCTCCAGGAGTTCCTGGATCCGGGCGGCGAGGAGTTTGCGTTGGTCGAGGACAGCAGTCAGGGAGCCGGCGAGGCTGGGGACGATCAGTGCGGCAGCGTCGGTGCCGGGGACGATGACGGTCTGCTCGTCCAGTGCCGTGAGGATGTCGTCGACCAGCCGTTCGGCCATGCGCGGAGCTTTCGGGCGTATCAGGGTCACCAGCTGCCGGCGTCCGGCCTTGCGGATCTGGGCCGGAGACCCGAACCGTCCCAGCAAGGTCAGGACGGCCGGGTGCTGGATGCGCGGGCCGAGGACTCGCTCCAGGTGGGGGTGGATCTGGGTGAGCAGGCCGCGGAGCCGGTTGCTGATGCGGGTGGCCTCGCCGGCCAGGTCGTCGTCGAAGCCGACGATCATTTCCAGCTCGGCGATGGTCTCGTCTTCCAGGTCGACCGAGCGCAGCGTGTGCGGCATCACGCGGGCGGCGTCGGCGATGACGAAGGCGTCGCGGGCGTCGGTCTTGGCCTCGCCGGGATACAGGTCGGCGATCCGCCGCATCGTCAGGCCGGGCAGGTAGGCGACCGGGCAGCCCATGTCCCGGGCTACTGCGAGCGGCAGGGCGCCGATGGAGGCGGGCTGGTCGACCACCACCAGCACGGTCCCGTGCTTGGCCTGGAGTTTGCCGAAGACTTCGCGGAGCTTGGGCTCGCTGTTGGGCAGCCGCTTGTCGAACGCCTTCTTCCCGGCCGGGGTGACGGCGGTGGCGTGGTGTTCGCCCTTGCCGACGTCCAGGCCGAGGAAGGCTCCGATGTCGCTGGTGTCGATCACGTGCGTCCTCTGGTTGGTCCCGCCCGGCCGTCCCACGGCACCGATCGCCACATCCACATTACGAAGAGCCTCCCGACCTGCGGACAAGCCGGTGGTCATGCCCCTAATCAGCGGTCTGTCGATGCCTCCGGGACCGGTGACACCACCCCCCAGGCCATGCATTCAACAGGGGGGAGCAGTCATGCCGGTCCCGGAGGCCGGGAGCCCCGTTGCGGGGCCACCAAAAAGGTAATGGGGGAGGACGGCCGGCGGATGTTCCAAGGCCCCACGGGGAGGGGCCCGGCCCCCCTTCACCATGGCCTTGGCCGGCTGGCTCCGGGCGGAGTTCGGCTCTCACCGCACGGTCTGTCGAAGCCCCCCGTGAGGACGTACCGCGGCTCCAGAAGGCTGTCCGCAGCGCCCGGCGCCGCAGCGTCCGCGTCGCCGTGCGCCCACGGCCGACGCGGTATCACGGCCCCGTCCGCCCGTGCTCGGCGCGGCCGGACGAGGCAGGCCGGACCGCCCCCGCTCAGGAACGGCCGGCAGGAACGGCGCGGTCCGCGCCCGGTGCCGGGGCCCGCGCGGCCGCCCCGGTCGCCGGTCAGCCTCCGTGGACCGGCACCCGCCACACCGCGAGGACGGCGTCCGCCGCGGCGTGCAGGCTCTGGGCGGGCATCCCGTCGCACACCTGGGTGGAGAGGCCGAGCTGGAACGAGTGGATCATGGACGCGATGACGTCCACGTCGGTGTCCGCGGGGAGTTCTCCCGCGGCGACCCCGCGGACGACGCACGCTCTGATGCGCGCCCGGCCCACCGCCCGCCATTCCTTCATCGTGCTGTGCGCGGCGGCCCGGTCCGTCTCCTCGTCCTTGTGCGGGTCCTTCGCCTTGTCCCCGACGACGCCCGCCAGGGAGACGAGGCAGCCGCGCGGGTGCGAGGGGTCGGTCTGCATGTCGATGGAGCGGTGCAGCATCAGCGCGACGGCGTCGCGCGGGCTCAGGGACTCGTCGTCCACCACCGCCGTGACGCTGCCCGGTCCGGCCATGTAGTGCTCCACCGCCCGCTCGAACAGTCCGTACTTGGAACCGAAGGTGCCGTACACGCTCGCCGAGGACAGGCCGGTCGCCTCGCGGAGCTGGGCCATGGAGGTCGCTTCGTAGCCGTGCTCCCAGAACAGGAGCGCCGCGGCTTCCAGAACCTTCTCCATGTCAAAGGCGCGGGGGCGCCCGACTGGGGACATAGCGCACCTCCTGCGCTCCGTAATTTCGGATCGATCGCTCTACTTTAGCACCGGCGGGGTGGGCGCGCGGTGTGGTGCACCCACCGGTGCCGCGTCGGTCGCGAGTGGCGTGAGGTGCGTCGATGGACCCCCGCCTGATTTTGGATTGACTGATCCAATTTGACGGCGGGAGCCGTTGCGGTCGATACTGGATCAATCGATCCGTAATTAAGGGAGTCAGGTCTCCGATGACAGCTACGCACGTCCCTCCCACCCTGACCCGGGCTGACACACGGCTTCCCCTCGCCGCCCTGATCGTCATGGCGGCCACCGTCCTCGTCGTGATCATGACCGAGACGATGCCGGCCGGACTTCTCCCGCAGATCGCCGGCGGGATCGGCGTCTCCGAAGGCGCGGCCGGCCAGTTCGTCAGCGCCTACGCGCTCGGCGCAGTCCTCGCAGCGATACCGGCGATCGTGGTGACCCGAGGGGTCCGGCGGAAGCCGCTGCTGATCATCAGCCTGCTCGGCTTCCTCGTCGCCAACACCCTCACCGCGCTGGCGCCCAACCTCGCCGTCGCCCTCGCCGTCCGGTTCGTCGCCGGGGCGTTCTCCGGACTGCTGTGGGGCATGCTCGCCGGGTACGCCATGCGCATCACGCCGCCCGAGCAGGCCGGACGCGCCCTCGCCATCGCGATGAGCGGCACCCCGATCGCGCTCGCCGCGGGTACCCCGCTGGGCACCTGGCTGGGTTCTGCGACCGGGTGGCGCTGGACGTTCGCCGCGATGTCCGCGCTCATCGCGGTGGTCCTGGTCGCCGCGATGGCCCTCGTCCCAGACGCCCCCGGCCAGGCCGAGCACACCCGGCTGCCGTTCGGGCACGTCCTGCGGCTTCCGGGAGTGGCGACCATCCTCGGCGTCGTGTTCGTCTGGATGCTCGCGCACAACCTGATGTACGCCTACATCGCGCCCTTCTTGAAACAGACGAACCTGGATGTGAAGCCCGACGTCGCGCTCGTCGTCTTCGGCGTCGCCGCGCTGGTCGGCCTCTGGTTCACCGGGGCGACGGTCGACCGCTTCCTGCGGCCGCTCGTCCTGTCCAGCGTGGTCCTGTTCATCGTCGCTGGCGCGGTCCTGCTCGGCGCCTCGGGCTCGACGCCCCTGGGAATCCTGGCCATCGTCCTGTGGGGCATCGCCTTCGGCGGTTCGGCCACGCAGCTCCAGACCGCCACGGGCGCCGCGGCCGGTGCGAACTTCGACGCGGCCATGGGCCTGGTCGCCACGTCCTTCAACCTGGCGATCTCCGCGGCCGGCGCGGTGGGCGGAGCCCTCGTCGAGGGCGTCGGGGCCCGCTCGCTCCCGGTGGCGATGATCATCCTGGCGGCCGTCGCACTGGTCGCGGTCGGCTTCGGCCGGCGCGCGGCGTTCAAGCCCGTCCGCTGACCGGCCCGAGCAGGGCGGCACCGGCCCCCGGCCGGCCCGCGGCGAGGGAACTGCCCCCGGCCGGCCCGCGCCGACGGAACTGCCCCCGGCCCGCCGACGGAACTGCCCCCGGCCCGCGGCGACGGGACGGTCTCCCGGCCCGCGGCGAGGGAGCCCCCGAGACGCGGCGCGGCCCTGCGCGCGGCGGCCCCGTCCGTCAGGCGTCCGCGTTGGCCTCGCGGTGCTCCAGGCCAACCGGGGGCCAGGCGCGCCAGCCCTGCGCCGGGGTGACGGCCACCTCGCGCCACCACAGGTCCGGCTCCGGCGGGTCGGCGGGCTCGAAGGGCAGGCCCGGCACCGGCGCCGCCACGGCCACGCCGGCGGCATGCGCGGCGAAGAGGGTGCCCTCGGCCGGGTCGGACCACGGGTGGGGCGCCAGGTTGAAGGTGCCCCAGTGGATGGGCAGCAGCACGCCGTGCGGGGTGCCGCCGGACAGGTCCACGTGGGTGGCCACGCCCTCCTCGGGCGTCATGTGGATGTCGGGCCAGAACTCGCTGTAGGCGCCGATCTGGATCATCGTCGCGTCGAACGGCCCGTGCTGCGCGGCTATTTCACGGAAACCGGGGAAGTACCCGGTGTCGCCGCTGTGGAAGATCCGGTGGGTGCCGTCCGTGACCACCCATGACGCCCAGAGCGTCTGCTGCCGCCCGCGCAGCCCCCGGCCGCAGAAGTGCCGCGCCGGGGTCGCCGTCAGGGTCAGCCCCGCGACCTCCGCCGACTCGTTCCAGTCCAGCTCGCGCAGCCGCTCCGGCGCCACCCCCCAGTACTCCAGGTGCGCGCCCACCCCCAGCGGCACCGCGAAGACCGCCCGGCCGCGCACCAGCGCCTTGATCGTCGGCATGTCCAGGTGGTCGTAGTGGTCGTGGCTGATCACCACCACGTCGACGTCCGCCAGCGCCTCCAGCGGAACCGGCGCCGGGTGCAGCCGCCTGGGACCGGCGAAGGAGAACGGGGAGCAGCGCTCGCCCCATACCGGGTCGAAGAGCACCCGCCGCCCGCCGATTTCGGCGAGTACCGAGGAGTGCCCCAGCCAGGTCAGCCGCAGCCCCGAGGCCGGCGGGCGGGCCAGGTCGTCGAGGGTGCTCGGATGCAGCGGTATCGGCCGGGCCGGCTTGCGGGCCTGCCGGGCCTCCTTGCGCATGTTGCCCGGCAGCGCTTTCAGCATCCCCGGGCCCGGCGTGCTCCGGGCCCCGACCGGGTTGGTGAACGTGCCGTCCGCGTAGTTCGGCGAGGCGAGGATACGGGCCAGCCGCGCTCCGACCGGGTCCGCGCCGAACGGGGCGGGGCGCAGTTTCACGAGGCGGGACGGCTGTCGGCCGGAGCCGGTCACGGGTCCTCCAGGGATCGTGGAGCGGCGGGGCGTCCGCCGCGTCCATTATGGCTGCCGGGTCACGGCGCCGAGTCGAAGGCAAGTGCGATCTGGTCCTCGACGGGGACGTAGCCGAGGCGGGCGTAGAGACGGTTGGCCACCGGGTCGGCCAGATTGGTGAAGAGCAGCACCTGGGCCGTCCCCGCCGCCAGAGTGGTCTCCGTGACGGCGGCCGTGGCAGCCCCGGCGTAGCCCCGGCCGCGCAACTCGGGCGGCGTGTACACGGACACCACCCGCACCGCCCCGTCCTCGGGCGGCGTGACACCGGCCATCGCCACCGGCTCCCCGTCCACCTCCCACAGGGTGCGGCCGCCGTACGCGAGGGCGTCGTCGAGCAGCCGCTCGCCCCCGGGGTCCGCCTGCCCGATGTCCCGGAAGTAGCCCTCCTGCCAGCGCAGCAGCAGCCCTCGGTCGGCCGGGCCGGCCACCCTGGCGCGTCCGGGCGGCGCCGGTAGCGGCGGGAGAAGGGTACCCAGCCGGTACAGCCGCAGCTCCCGGTCGGTCCGCGCCTCGGTGCCGGTGCGCTCCCGCCAGGCCGCGGCGAACTCCCGTACGGTCGCGCTCTCCCCGCGCACCCCGGACAGCGGTCCGTCCAGGGCGGCGGCCAGCTCCCGGGCCGCCTCCGGGGTACCGCGGGCCAGCAGCGGCGGGAACGGCGGCGTGCACAGGAACGCGGCGGCCACCAGGCCGTCCGCGTCCCGCCACCAGCCGAACAGGGGTGGCTCGCCGTAGCTGTCGAGCCCGTTGCGGCGCAGGGTCGAAGCAACCGTGAGCAGGACCGAGTTCTCCACCGGGCGTCGCCTCAGAAACGGGCCGGCCTCGGAGGCGAACCCGTCGAGCGAACGTGTGATCGTCCATCCCATGACGCCCATCCTCACCACCGCCTCACGTCCCCGCACCCGGTTTTGCCCGCCGACCGACCCTGGCTCCGGCTCGGCTCGGCTCGGACCGCTCCGGCCCGATCCAGCCGGGCTGGGGGAGGGGCCGGCCGCGCCGCCCACCGCCGGCCGCGCCGACCTCAGCGCGGTGTGCCCGTCCCGCCGTCCGGCTCCCGGCTCGGCCAGCCGTACGGCGCTCCCTCGCCCGGTAGCGTGCCGAACGATCCCTGCGGGCCGAAGGGCCGGTCCCGGCCGAACAGCCCCTCCCCGGCGAACGACCCGTACGAGCCGGACGACCCGTACGATCCCGACGACTCGTACCCGCCGTCGGCGTCGTACCCGTCGTACCCGTTGTCGGCGCTCAACGGCTCACGGGAACCGCGCGGTTCGGCGCGATGGCCCTGGACCGCGCCGCCGGCCCCGCCGGACCCGTCGGCCGCGCGCGACAGCGGGGTGAAGGTGAAGGCGAACACGGCGGGCGCCGCGGCGAGTTCGTACCGCGGCAGGACGCCGGGACCGCAGGAGGCCGAACCCACGCCGTGCAGCGCGTGGTCCAGGTGCAGCCACAGCGCGGGCCCCTTGCGCAGCTCATGGGTGTGTGCCGCCGCGTCGAGGTCCTCGGTCGTCCACGGCCGGGCGGTCAGCCAGAAGACCGGGTCGCCCGCCACCCGCATCCCCGTGCCGTCCGCCCGCCGCAGCTCCGCCCAGCGGACGTCAGCACGCGCCCCGTTCTCCTGCGGCCGCACGTACGGCGTCTGGAAGGCGTCCAGCGTCGAGCGGTACCGGCCGATCCGGGACGCGGTACGGGTGTCCGGGTACGCCTCGCCCGGTCCGCCGCCGAACCACTCCACGCGCTCCAACGCCGGGCACAACCCCATCCGCAGCCCCAGCCTGGGCAGCGGCACCGGCCAGTCGCCCTCCGGCTCCACCTCCACCGCCACCCGCAGCCACCCGTCGGCCGCCGTCCACCGGTAGACCGCCCGCAGCCCCAGGTCGGAAGCGGCCGGCGCGACCCGCGTGGCCACGGTCAGGGTGTCCGCGCCGACCTCCACGCCGTCCACCCGGTGGCGCATCCGGTGCAGGCCGAGGTGCCGCCAGCTCTCGTCCAGCCGGCTGTTCTCCGCCCGCTTCGAGCCGAAGTCGTTGTCCACCGGGGCCCGCCACACGTCGAGCACCGGCCCGGCCACCTCGTTCCCGCCGAGGTAGCGCAGCACCCCCGACGCCGCGTCGAAGGTGCCCGGCCCCAGTACCACCAGGCCGCCCTCGACCCGCCGCGGCGCCCGCGCCCGGACCGGCCCCACGGCGTCCCGGGCGGCCCCGGTGGCCCCGGTGGCCCCGGTGGCCCCGGCGATCTTGACCAGGTCCGACTCCGGCTCCGGCTCCGGCTCCGGCGCGGCGGCGAACTGCGTCCACGCCACCTCGTGTCCGGACGGCGCCCACACCGTGTCCTCGGCCAGGACCGCCCGCACCGTCCACCAGCCCTCGCCGCGCTCACCGCCCTCCTCGGCGGTCCTGCCCGGGCCCGGCTCCAGCTTCGGCAGCGCGACCTCGGCGGACTCGCCGGCGGCCAGCACGGGCACCTCCAGCCGCCCGCCGGCCACCTGCCGGCCCGCCACCTCGTACGCCCAGCGGAAGGCCAGCCCCGACGTGTCGGCGATGTCGTACCGGTTGGCCACCTCCAGCACCCCGCGCACCGCGTCCCCGGCCATCCGCACCGGCTCGACGACCTTCTTGAACTCGACCAGCCCCGGCGAGGGCGTGCGGTCCGGGAAGACGAGCCCGTCGCAGACGAAGTTGCCGTCGTGCAACTCCTCGCCGAAGTCCCCGCCGTACGCGAAGTACGGCGTCCCGTCGGCGGTGCGGCGGCGCAGCCCGTGGTCGATCCACTCCCACACGAAGCCGCCCTGGCACCGCTCGTACCTCTCGAACAGCTCCTGGTACTCGGCCAGCCCGCCCGGGCCGTTGCCCATCGCGTGGGCGTACTCGCACAGCACGAACGGCATAGCGCGGCGCCGCCGGTCCAGCTCGGGATCGGCCAGCGGCTCCTCCGCGCGGCGCCCGACGGCCTCCGTCTCGGCGTGGTCGGCGTACATCCGCGAGTAGACGTCCACGTCGGGGCAGGACCAGTCGCCCTCGTAGTGGATCGGACGCTCCGGGTCGCGGGCCCTGATCCAGGACGCCATCGCCGACAGGCCCCGGCCGGTGCCGCACTCGTTGCCCAGCGACCACATGACGACCGACGGATGGTTCTTGTCCCGCTCCACCATCCGCGCCGCCCGGTCCAGCAGCGCCGGCGTCCACCGCTCGTCGTCCACCGGGTTGCGCCGCCAGTCCGCCTCGGCGAAGCCGTGCGTCTCCAGGTCGCACTCGTCGACGACCCACACGCCCAGCTCGTCGCACAGGTCCAGGAACGCCGGGTGCGGCGGGTAGTGGCTGGTGCGGACGGCGTTGACGTTGTGCCGCTTCATCAGCACCAGGTCCCGGCGCATCGTCTCCAGGTCCAGGGACCGTCCGTGGTCGGGGTCGAACTCGTGCCGGTTCACCCCCCGGAAGAGCAGCCGCCGCCCGTTGGCCCGCAGTACCCCGTCCTCGACCGCCACCGTGCGGAAGCCGATGCGCAGCGGTATCCGCTCGCCCTCGGTGGCCAGTTCGGCGTCGTACAGCCGCGGCACCTCCGCCGACCAGGGCTCCACCGGCACGGTGACCGCCTCACCGGTCGCGACGTCGACGCCGAGTTCCGGCACCGTCACCGTGCCGGAGGGCTCGCACTCCACGCGCAGCGTGCCCAGTCCCGTGCGGTGGTCGTAGGAGCAGTGCGCGAAGAAGTCGGCCACCGCACCCTCGGGCCGCTCGATCAGCAGCACCTCGCGGAAGATCCCCGGCAGCCACCACATGTCCTGGTCCTCCAGGTAGCTCCCGGACGACCACTGGTGCACCCGCACCGCCAGTGTGTTCCCGCGCGGCCGCAGGACCTCGCCGACCTCGAACTCCACCGGCAGCCGACTGCCCTTGAAGGTGCCCAGCTCCTCCCCGTTCAGCCACACCCGGGCGCAGCTGTCCACCCCTTCGAAGCGCAGCACCGCCGCGCCGCCCGGCCAGTCGTCCGGCAGGTCGAAGACCCGCAGGTGGTCACCGGTCGGGTTCTCCGTCGGCACCCGCGGCGGGTCGACCGGGAACGGGTAGCGGACGTTGGTGTACGCGGGGGAGCCGTGCCCCTGGAGCGGCCAGTGCGACGGGACCGGCAGCACGTCCCAGCGGGAGGCGTCGAAGCCGGGCCGGGTGAACGACTCGTCCTCCGCCGCCGCGGTCGCCGACAGCCGGAACCGCCACGCCCCGCCCAGGTTCAGCCGCCGCGCGTCGGACGCCGCCGTCCACGCCCGCGGCGGCAGCGCCCCGGCCCCTGGCGAGACGTCCTCCCAGTAGGGGAGTTCCTGCCCAGCCGGCGGCGCCTGTTCCATGGCCCTGCTCCTCGTGGTGCTGGTGGTCCGGCCTGCCCGGCCGTCCACGCTCTGCCCGGCCCGCGCCTTCTCCCCCGTCCGGCGCCGAGCGGGCCGCCGGCTCCCCGCATACCCGAGCGGACGGCGCGACCCGCGGGGACGATTGTCGCCAGGGGAAGGGGCGCGGCGCCAGGGTGTATCGGTCATCGAGATCTTCGCGTAGCCCCGTCGCGCCGTTCGTCCCCGCTCGTCCCTGCTTCCTCCCGCTCGTCCCCTGTTGGTCCCCGCTTCCCTCCGCTTCCCTCCGCTCCCGCCGCTCGCTCCCCGCTCGCCCCGCTGTGCGCGGTGGCCTTCGCGACCTTCGTACCGTTCCTGCCCGGCCTGGCCGAAGTGGCCGACGGGACGGGGCGGGTGGTGAGGCCGGGCACGGCGAGGACGCCGCCGGGCCCCGGCCTCACCACCCGGCCTCGCCGTCAGACGGGGAGGAAGCCGTCGAGTCGGCGCCGCAGCCCGGCGGCGTCGAGGCCGTGCGCCGCGACGTGCTCCGGCCACGAGCCGTAGCGCCGCAGCTCCCGCCGCCCGGTGCCCAGGGCCAGCACCCGGTGCGGGAACTCGGCCAGCGCCTCAGCGGCGAACGGCGTCGACGTGCCCGCCAGGTACGGCTCCACCACCGCCAGGTCGGGGGCGTCGGCCCGGCGCACCGCCTCCCGCACCGTCGCCGCGTCGAACGGCCGTACCGTCGAGGCGTACAGGACGGTCACGTCCCGTCCGCTGGTGGCTTCGAGGACGGCGTCCAGCATCGGACCCACCGCCAGCACGACCCCGCCGCGCCCCTCCCGCACCACCTGGAAGCGACCGGGCGAGACCGGCAGCGGCGAGCCGTTCGACTGGTCGCTCAGCCGGACGTACACGCGCTCGTCGCCGTCCGCCGCGGCGTGCCGCAGCAGCGCCTCCGCCTCGTCCGGGTGCCCCGGCACGTGGACGGTCCAGCCGTCGAGCGTGTCGAGCAGCGCCACGTCCCCGGGCGCCTGGTGCGTGCGTCCGCCGGGCGCGACGTCGTACGACGCCCCCGCGCTCACCAGCACCGCCCCGACACCCTGGTGCCCGAGGTCGAGTTTGACCTGCTCGAAGGGGCGCTCGACCAGGAAGCTGGCGAAGGTGTGCACGATCGGCCGCAGGCCGGTCAGCGCGAGGCCCCCGGCCGCGCTCACCAGGAGCTGCTCGCGGATGCCCACGTCGATCACCCGGTCCGGGTGCCGTCGGGCCGCGTCCGCGAACCTGTCGCCCGAGATGACCGCGAGGACCACGGCCAGCCGCGGGTCCTCGTCGAGCATCGCGCTCACCACTGTGCCGAAGCGGTCGCGCATCGTGTCCATGCGAGGTGCCCTTCCGTGCTGCTGCGTCGTCTCGGTCTCGGGGTGGTCCCACGGGGGCGGTGCCGGGCGGAACCGGGGAACGGAGAGCGGGGGAGCGGGAGCGGCGCAGGGCGTCACCGCTGCTCCACCCGGGCGACCACCGCGTGCGGCCGACCCGGATGGGGCGCGGTGAACGCCTCGTACAGCGCGTCGTGGTCGCGCCCGTCCACCGTCACCGCGGACCAGCCCTCCGCCTCGAAACGGGAGGCGAGGCCGCCGCGCCAGCCGTACGTCCCCGACCGGTTGTCCACGGCCACCGTGTGCAGCCGGTCCAGCCCCACCGCCCCGGCGAACTGCACGGCCTCCATGGCGCTTCCCTCGTCCATCTCGGCGTCCCCGACCAGCACCCAGACCGCCGGGTCGGGCAGGCCCGCGCCCGCAGTCCGAGCGCGGTCCCGACCGCCAGGCCCAGGCCGTGCCCGAGCGAGCCCGAGCTGATCTCCACGCCCGGCACGAGGGTCCGGTCCGGGTGCAGCCCGAGCGGCGAGTCGAACCCGCCGAAGCCGGGCAGCCACTCGACGGGGACGAACCCCTTCGCGGCCAGGACGGCGTAGTACGCCATCGGCCCGTGCCCCTTCGACAGCAGGAAACGGTCCCGGTCCACCGCCTCGGCCCGCTCCGGGGCCACCCTCAGCACCCGGTCGTAGAGCACCCACAGCACGTCGAGCGTGGAGGTGGCCGCCGGGCCGTGCTTCTCGTCGCCCGACATGAGCGTCATCAGCCCGGCCAGGTCCTCGTACCCCGGAGGGGACGCGGGGGCGTCCGCTGGCGCGGGTCCGGCTCCGCTGCCGGTGGTGCCGGTGGTGCCGGTGGTGCCGGTGGTGCCGGTGGTGCCGGTGGGGGTCGTACGCATCGCTGGCGTCATAGGGCGACTGTGCAACTTCAAGCCCGCTTGAGGTCAAGCACTACCGTGGGTGTCGTGAACGTCTCCAGCCGCGACCGCCTGACCATCGGCGACCTCGCCGCCCGCAGCGGCTTCGCCACGTCCGCGCTGCGCTACTACGAGGACCTCGGCCTGATCACCGCCGAGCGCACGGCGGGCCGGCAGCGCCGCTACCGCCGCGCGACACTGCGCCGGCTCGCGTTCATCCGAGCCGCCCAGCGCATCGGCCTCTCCCTGGACGAGGTCCGCGACAGCCTCTCCCACCTCCCGGCCGACCACGTCCCCACCTCCGAGGAGTGGAGCGAGATCGCGCGGACCTGGCAGCGCCGTATCGACGCCCAGATCGACGAACTGCGCCGGCTGCGCGACCAGCTCACCGGGTGCGTGGGCTGCGGCTGCCTCTCGCTCACCCGGTGCGCGCTGTACAACCCGGACGACGGCGCCGCGGCGGCCGGCCCCGGGGCCCACTACCTCTACGGCGGCGGGCCCGCCCCCGCCCCCGGCCGAACCCCTGAGCTCCCAGGCTCCCGGGCTTCTGAGTTCCTGGGCTCCTGAGCTTCTGGGCTTCTGGGCTCCTGGGCTCCTGAGTCGCGCGAGCCCGGAGTGCGTGCGCGGCGTGCGGCCTTGGACCGGCCGGCGCTCCAGCCGCGGGCGCCCGGGAGCGCGGGCGGCGCCACCGGAGCTTCCCACCCAGCCGCGGGCAGGAAGCTCCAGGTGGCTGGTCCTCTCCGCTCTCCGCTCACATGTTCTCGACGCGGAACGGATCGTGCTCGGCCAGCAGCTTGTCCAGCCGTGCCTGATCCACCCGGCTCACCACCTGCCCTTCCTGCTGCCGGTCCCGCACCACCTTGGCCAACGTGAACGTCGCGGTCACGACGTACAGCAGCCCCATCGCCAGGAAGGCCCGCTCCCACGCGCCGACCGGCAGGTAGGCCACGCCCACCACCATCGCCCCCAATGCGACCGCGAACGAGATCACGGCCTGCGCGGCGTACGCAGCAGTCGTCTGCTGCTGCGGAATCACCTTCGTCATGCCCCCACGGTCCCGCCGCCCCGCCGCCCCCGCATGAGTACCCCTACTCACCCCGCCCCCCACCCCACCCCCAGGTGGGCATGAGCGGTGACCCGAGTGCGCTATAGTTTTCTTACGCGATCACGCCGGGGCCGAGCCCCGGAAGATCGAGTACCGGGACGTGGCGCAGCTTGGTAGCGCACTTGACTGGGGGTCAAGGGGTCGCAGGTTCAAATCCTGTCGTCCCGACGGTACAGCGGGCTTAATGCCCAGGTCGGGGCCTTGTTTCACTAATGTGAAACGAGGCCCTGCGGCGTTTCCGGGACGTGCGGCTCACAACTTCTCACGAACGCTGTTGATCTTGTTTCAGCCGAGCAGCTTCTTGCGCTTCTTCGAGCCCGCCCGGAGGCTGTCGGGGGCGGGTGGACGTACGTGGGTTTGGTGAAGCTCAGGTCCGAGTGCCCGGCCCGTGCTGAAACGACAGTGTCCGGAACCCCGTTGTTGGCCATCCACGACAGGCACGCGTGCCGTGCGTCGTACAGCCGAACCTTACGGACCCCGCCGCGGCCGTCAGCTTGTACGCCTCCCGCCGCAGCTTGTCCGTCTTCCACGGACGTCCGACCATGTCGACCAGGATGTAGCCGCTGTGCGCGTACGCAGTGCCAGCGACCTCCTTCTCCTTCCCTTGCTGGAGCTGGAAGGTCCGCAGGGCCTTGCGTACGGGCCTGGGAAGCGGCAGCGTGCGCCTGCCGGCATCGGTCTTGGTGCCCTTCTCGACGACCTTGTTCCGCTCCCCCTTCGCGCGGTTGCGGTCGTAGACGATGGTGCGGGTGCTGTCGATGGTGATGGTGCCTGCCCCGTCCAAGTCGACGTCCTCCCACCGGGGCCCCGCACACCTCGGCCGGGGTCGGGCTGCTTCACGGTGACACGGCGAGACGGTGGACCGGGAATCCGGCCGCACCAAACGGCCTCGCGGAAGACGGCGGAGGAGACGCGCGCCCAATTAGGCACGGCCGGGAACAGCGGCCTCACCGACGAGCAGATCACCGCCTGGCAAGCAGCCTCACCCGCCTGCGGCCACCGCCAAGCCGTACGCACCGGCAAGCTCCCCGACTGCCTGACAAACCCAGGCCACACCGGCGGCGTTCCCGCACAGCCCGCGTCCGAAGAGATCACCTTCAGCCGCGACTGCGGAACCTCACCGTGCCGCCACGCCGCATCCCTCACCCACGCTGTCACCACACACCTGAGCAGCCGCCCCGCCGACTTCGCCACACTTCGTGGACTCCCCGAACACCCCGTTCGGCCCCCCGCCGCCAGCGCGGAGCAGCCGGTCACCACCACCCGCACGACACCCGCGGAAAGATTCACATCCCCGCCCACCACGCATGGGCCTGGCACCGCGAATGCGCCGAACCACCCCTGCTGCCCACCTACACACCCGAACCGACCGACGAACCGGTACTGAGCCTCCCGGCCCCGACGGCTCCCCCGCACCTGCGCCTGATCGAGCGCGGATCCGCACACTCATCAGCGACGCTGCAGCACAGGCGCGAGCACACCTACGGGACGTGACCCCGCTGCAGTGCGCACTGCACGAGGACGCACTCCGACTCGCCGCCGCAGCACCCGGCATCCGGCTTCCCGAAACAGCCTTTGACGACTGGGCATCGACGTCGCGGATCTGCGAGAACAAATCTCGGAGTACACCCTCGCCCGAGGCAGCACCAGACGAACCCCCAGTGTGTGACCTGCGTCATGCTCTCTGGAGCAGGCGGCGGCAGCCCTCGCAGCTTGCGTCCTCGTGACTGCGGGCGAACATGTAGCCGGTCGGGCTGAGGCGTCCGCTGAAGACGCCCCAGGCCAGACAGCTGTTGCCAGACGTCCTGGCTGACCGAGTCCGAGTGCCCGCAACAGATCTGCCGTAGGGCTCGAACAGCGGCACCGGCTGCCGCCAGTACCGGTTCACGTGCAGCCGCGTGATCTGGCTGTAGGCCGCCTGGTCGGTGCGCGGCAACTCCTTGCGCTTCAGGGGTCGCTGGACGGTGTCCGGGTGGTCGGGACGGGCGTGGGCTGGAGGGCGAGACTCCGGACTGCCCGGCGCATGTCCACCTCGTCGCTTCCCTCGGGTGGCTCGGGCCGAAGGTACGGGAGTGCGGCGGTGTTTGCACCTCCCAGTCGCATGCACCGGTGGGCGGTGGGCGGTGGGCGGTGGGTGCGCGACAGGTGTCGCGGATCGGGGTGGTGGCTGCGATGGCGGGGCTGAAGACGGCGGGTTGTCGCCACTGACTGTTCGGGGTGTGGGCTGCCGGTTGTTGCAGGGTGATCGCGTTGCCTGGTCGGGGCATCCGGTGACGGGAGGTTCGAGGCGACAGCGTCTCAGGTATGCCGAGACCAGAAGACGACGAACGCGACGTAGGTGATGGCGGCGGTTGCCACGAACCAGAAGTACGGATCGCCGCTTCGTCCGGATGCGAGCTCACCGACGAAGGCACTGAGATTCCCCACGGTAAGCACCACGCCTGTGCCGGCCCAGGCGCGCCCGGCGATCCGGGCGAAGCGCTCGTCGGGTTCCTTCTCGGTGAGGCCCTGATAGGTCTCGCTCCGGCGTCCCAGCACCAACAAGGCGAGACCGCAGACCGCCAGGATCCCGAACGTCACCAGGCCGATAGCGAGGCGGCCTCCGACGGTCGCCGCTACGAGGCAGGCCCCTCCGAGAACAAGGAAGAAGCCGGGGGCGGACCATCTGGCTGTGCTATTGGTCATCTGCTGGGCCCTCATGGGCATGAAACATCTCCTCAACGCTGACCTCGAAGAACTTGGCCATGGACATGGCGAGCGGCAGGGACGGTGTGTACCGCTCGGTCTCGATGGCATTGATCGTTTGCCTTGAGACCCCGAGGGCGGTTCCTAGCTGGCCTTGGGAGAGCCCTCGCGACGACCGCAGTTTCCTGACACTGTTTCGCACATGTAAAGCTTACTTGTCACCTCTTGACGGCTGTCAAGTGTGCTTTACAGTGCTGACGGGGCCGCGGACCAGACGTCACAACACGCGCCGGGCCGTGAGGCGATGGCGCGGTCAGCGGCTCGCTGAGCCGTCAACTCGCGGTTGGCCGCGCGCGCTGCGGCGAGGTCCTCGCCCCGTTCAACGAGTTCGGCGTGGAGGTCGAGGACCTGCTGCTCCAGTTCGGTGGCGCGATGAGTGAGGGTGTCGATGTCGGCGGGCGCGCTGATGCCGGATGCCTCCCAGGCCGCCTGTCCGAGGTTCTCGGACAGGCGCTGTTCGAGGCGGGTGATGTGCGCGGACAGGCGTCCGTTGCGGGCCGTGAGGTTCGCGACGTCGGGCCGGCGGCGACGTGCGGCTGACCGGCGTACCCGTCGCCGTGCCGGGCGGAGGTTCGGACGCACGGGGGAGGGCGGCCGCGTGCAGGTCGCCTACCGGTGGATCGGACTCCTGTGGACGCCGGCGGCGCGGGCGACGGAGGAGACGGTGATCTCCTCGCCGTCCGCGGCCAGCCTGCCGAGGACCTTGAGGACACGGGTCCGTCGCTGATCGGATTGCGCCACGGCTGAAGCGTCGACACCTGCGTCAAGTCGACGCCGGGCATCCAGCCTTCGCCGAACGGCGCGACTGTTGAGCTTGCCCCGAGGTGCGTTGTCGGCGATATGCCCTACCTTCCTCTCACCGAGGAAGGAAGAAACGCTGTGGCGAGCCGGATTCAGAGGAGCGATTGGGACTGGGACTGCAACCCCGAGGAACTATGCGGCTTGTGCGAGGAATGGGTGCCTCGCCTGGTTGCTGGTGCAGAGGTCTGCGCCCGGTGTCGTCGGATGCAGCGGCGCATGTGGAAGTACGGGCTCTCCATAGCGCGCTACAACGCGATCTGGAGGGCGCAGGGCTTCCGATGCGCTCTTTGCGGAGAAGACACCGAGGCCTGTGACAGCGGCATCCTGCACGAGGCGAAGTCGATCTGGCAGATCGATCACGATCACGCATGCTGTGGTCCATTGGGCTCGCGAGGATGCTGTGTGCGCGGCATCCTATGCAAGCCGTGCAACCTTCACAGGCTGCCTATCTACGAGCGGTGGCCTGCGCAACTGCGTGACAGCCCTGTCTTCAACAACTACCTGAGCGACCCGCCTGCAAAGCAGCCAGCGGCGAGGGTCATCAAAGGCCGTGACGACCAATACCTACCTACTTCATGGTCCTTCATCATGGACCGGAGGTATGCCGAGGCACTCACCAGGAGGACTTAAAGGTTGTCTCATGTGGCGCGTTGGTGATGGGCATGATGCTGCCTTGAGAGTGGCGATCTGTCGCGCCGGGTGGTGCTGGACGAACTCGGCACAGAGGCGGGCTGGACTGGTCGTCCGCGATCGTCGATGCCGCCTCGGTGCGGGCGAAAAGGGGGCTCGCCAACCGGGCTGAATCCGGTCGATCGCGGCAAGAAGGGCAGCGAACTGCACGTGCTGTCCGAGGCCCAGGAGCGGCCGCTTGCCGTCGCGGTCTCAGGTGCGAATCTGCACGACAGCCAGGCGCTCAAGCCGCTGATCCTCGGGATATCCGCGGTCCGCTCCCGGCGCGGGCCCCGCCGGAGTCGGCCGGTGAAGGTCCGCGCGGACAAGGCGTACTACTCAGTCGATCACCTGCACTGGCTCCGCGCCCGCAACCTCCTCCCGCACATCGCCCGTCCCGGCATTGAGTCCGGCGAGCGCCTCGGCCGACACCGCTGGAAGATCGAACGGTCGATCGCCTGGCTTTTCGGCTACCGCCCCCTCACCGTTCCGATACGAGCGGAAAGGTAGCCACTTCCTCGCCTTCCTCGGACTTGTCGCAGCCCTCACCTGCTACAAGAGACTCGCCAAGATCACCACGTGAGACAACCTCTAAGGTACGTGGTGGGCTGAATGACTGCCCTGCTGTGTACCAAAAGCGTCGAAGGTGGGGCAATGGGGGGTAAGGAGCCGTGGAATTGGTGGCTTGCATCACCGGGTGGATCCAGGATGCAGTCGATTTCGGGCGTGCCAGGTGGGGTGATGACGTGGTGGTGCCCGAGGAGGTTCCAGGGGAAAACGTGTCCGTTTTCGTAGACAGAGTCCGGAGAGGCGAGGCAGGGTCAAGCCGTTCTCGGGAACGATTGCGCAGATTGAGGCCATGCCTGATGGAGTGATCTGGGTAACGGTGAAGAGCGATGACGGGACGGAGGATGAATTTGAGGGATTGGGAAATGTGGAACACTACCGGCTGGGCCGTTTGATGACTGTCCGTGAATTTATTTTCCCGCCCTCTGGTGGTAAAGGGCGGGTCTCGACCTACCCCGCTGAAATCTGGATCGGTGATCGGCGACCGGTGACCGTTTGATCGAAGACTTCTTGGTGCCAATTGCTCCCTAGTCTCGATCTTTCGTGAGGGTTCGCCGATGACGTCGGTGGACCGGCGTGATTTCTGTGAGAGGTTGCAGGCGGGCGTCCCTGGTGATGTCGCGGGATCACGCACCCCGCCGTCTCGGTCCGTGCGGCCCCCGCAATCCCGCCGAAGCTGTCCGGGGCCATGGGGGGAGATTAGCGCAAGGCGCTGGCCGTTCAGGAGATAGGAGAGTTGTTGCGATGAAACCGGTACGCTTTTGGGAGCTTGCCGCAGACGTTGGATCGAGGAAAGAAGGGAGTCCCTGGATTGGCCTCGCGATGGGATTGATCATGCTTCTGGTCGGCGGTCTTGGGGCGGTAAATTTCAGAAAAATACCCAGTCGAGTGCATGATCTCCTGCACCGCCGGGTCCTGCACCGCCGTGTCCCTCCAGGCAGCAGGCAGGCCGCGGTCACTTCCTTTGAATTTCAGAGAATTGTCGCCGGAGTGCTGGCGTGTGTGGGGATCGTTTTGACTGTCGTTTCGGGCATCGAACTCGCGATCTCTTAGTTCGGCCCCCTAGGGTCGGCGTAGGTCAAGGCGATGTGCTCCTGGTGGTAGGTGTTTTGAGTGACCTTGGATTTAGATATATCGAGGTAGTCGCCGGGAGCCTTTTGTGTAAAGTGAGTACAAACAGGATGAGGCTGCTGTCGCGTTGAGGGTGAGGGTCTCATCGGCCTCGTTCCGAGGTCGATGAGACCATTCGATCCGGCGGACGGATCAGCTCGGATCGCCAGGGATTTCGATCTGACCGGGAAGGTCGGGGTCGGACACCTGGTGCAGTCGGCCCTGCACGGCCTCCGCTATCTGGGTCAGACTCATTGGCGGCATGAGCGCTCCGCTCCTTCGCGAGAACAGGACGTACCGCAACCTAACCGGGGACGCCACCGAACCCCGGCGCTTCGAGGCGACAGAGCTGCTGGATTCCGCGGGATTGCCGACTGCGGAGTCGGTCACGGTCACCGTTCGCGGGGGAGAGGTGATGAGGGCTGGCTCATGCACGATCAAGCCGAGTCGAATCGCTGCCCCTCCTGCCTCTTGAAAGCGGGGGGGCAAAAGCGTGCTGGCCTGGCTGCGTCCGCGCTGCGACGGCCCCGCTGCGACGGCCTCGCTTCGGTCTTGGCCGCGAGGGGACCTTGGTAGGACAGGGTCTTCGGGTAAAGGAAACCGCCTTGCCGGTTGGACCGGCAAGGCGGCAAGGGGGGTTGGGCGGCTGAGGGTCAGGGCTTGATGACCACGGAGGAGACGATCTTGTCGGCGAAGGTCTGCCGCTTGGCGTCCCAGAGGGGCCACAGGTAGCCGAGCAAGCAGGCGAGCCCGTCCAGAACGTGCAGCAGGCGTCGGCCCAGTGCCCGGCCGAAACCGAGCAGTTGGCCGTCCGCCTCGCGGAGCGTCCGGGTGCCGACGGCCATCTTGCCGGGGGTCTGGCCCTTGGTGCCCTCCAGGTAGGCGAAGACGACCAGGCCGGCCAGTGCGACCACGTCGGCGAGCGCGCTGCCCAGGGCGAGGCTCACGACGACGTTCAGTACGCCGAGGATCACGGCGTCGATCAGCCCGGAGAGGAAGCGCCAGCCCCAGTGGGCCAGCGGCGGCATGCCGGAGGGCGTCTGGCCGTAGGCGCTCAGGTCCTGCTGGCCGCCGCCGGGGTAGGACGGCACGCCGGGCGGTCCGTAGGGGTTCGGCTGGCCGTACGCAGGCGGTTGGCCGGGCTGTCCGTACGCGCCGGGCTGGCCGTAAGCCGGCGGTTGGCCGTAGGCGGGCGGTTGGCCGGGCTGGCCGTAGGCGGGCGGCTGGCCGGGCTGGCCGGGTTGGCCGGGCTGGCCGTAGGGATTCTGACCGTAGGGTCCGGGCTGTCCCCCCGGAGTACCGCCATACGGTGGCTGGTGCTCACTCATGCGGGTGAGTAAAGCAGGTAATTCTACCAGCGGAAAGTCATAAGGTGTATCGATACAAACCCCTTGCGCCACACGCGATCCCGCAGGACCGCCGGTGGCCACGGGGAGCTGCGGGAACCGCGCCGATGCCGTCCCGGAGCGACGCGAGCCCCGCTCGCCCAGCGCCTCTCCAACCGGTGGAAGTCGGGCCGGGCGTCACCCACGAGCCCTGGACCCGGCGGCTGTTGGTGCGGCATCGGCCGGAACGGGGGCCCTGTCTCCTCCCGCTACTCCTCGCGGGTCAGCAGGGCCACCGGCCAGGCCGAGAGCAGGTCCGCCAGCGGCACCCGGCCCTCGTACGCGCCGCCGCCGATAACGTCGTGCCAGCGGCCCGCCGGCAGCGGTAGCGCCGTACCGCGCCAGCCGCCGGCGTCCTCCAGGCGCCGCGAGAGCCGGGTGGCCACCGTGACGGAGCCCCCACCGCGGACGAACGCCAGGCAGTGCGCGGCGGCCGGACCCTCCGCGGTGAGCGGGGAGTAGCCGGCTCCGGGGCCGTACCAGTCGGGTCGGGCGCGGCGCAGCCGCAGGGCCAGGGCGGTCAGCCGCAGCTTCGCCTCGTCCGCGCCGTCCGGCTCCGCGCCGTCCAGCAGCCGGGCCAGTACGCGGTCCACGCCGGACCGCGCGGTGCCCGGCTCCGGCTCGCTGAGCGGCCCGCGGTTGTCCGGGTCGACCAGGGTCGCCACCGGGAACTCGGTGCCCTGGTAGACGTCGGGCACGCCCGGCATCGTCAGGTGCACCAGGGCGGCGCCCAGGCTGTTGGCGGTGGCGTACGGCTCCAGTGCCTGGGCGAACTCGGCGACGTCGTACACCTGCGGCCCGCACGGGCCCTGCTCGGCGAAGTCGGCGACGGCCTTCTCGTACGCCTCGTCGGACTCGGTCCACGAGGTGCGCAGGCCTGCCTCGCGGACGTGCTTCAGGGCGGCGGGGACGAGTCGGCCAGAGTGGCAGAAGCCCAGGCCCACGGCGGTCTGGAAGACCGTCCACGCGGTGTGCCGGTCGGGTGCCGGGGCGCTGCCGAGAGCGGCGCCGCGCTCCTCCCGGCCGGCCATCCACGTGCGCCACGCGTCGGGCATCTCGGTGAGGACGGCGAGCCGCAGCCGTACGTCGGCGCCGCGCTTGGTGTCGTGCGTGGACAGCGCGGTGCCGGTGGCCGGCCGGGTGCGCAGCACATCCGCGCAGTACGCGTGGAACTCCTCCGGCGTGGTGGCCGGCCGGGCCGGGTCCCGCCCCACCTCGCACAGGGGCAGCAGCGGGGTGTAGCGGTAGAACGCCGCGTCCTCGACGGACTTGGCGTGGAGCGCGGAGGCGACCTGCGGGAAGCGGACGAGGAAGTCGGCCCCGTCCGAACCCATCGAGCCGTCCGAGCTGTCCGAGCTGTCCGAGCTGTCCGAGCTGTCCGAGCTGTCCGAGCTGTCCGAGCTGTCCGAGCCGTCCGAGCCGCTCGAACCGCTCGAACCGCTCGAACCGTCCGAACTGTCCGAACGCTCCGAGCCGTCCGAACGCTCCGAACCGTCCTCGCACCGCGCGTCCGTCCCGGCGCCGCCGCTGTCCGGGGTGCGGGTGCGGGTGCGGCCCGCCGCCAGGTCGTGCAGCAACTCCACGACCGGGGCGAGCCGTTCGCCGCCCGTCGCGGCGGCCTCCCGGGCGGCCTCGGCCAGCAGCTCCGCGTCAGCGGCCGAGGGCGACTCGCCCGGGCGCACGTATGTGCGGTAGACGGGGAAGCGCACCAGCAGCTCGCGCAGCCCCTCCTCGACCAACTCCTGTGTGTAGAAGACCGGTTGCGGGCATGCTCGGAGAGCTGTGCGGGCCAGCCGGGAGACCTCGGCGGCCAGGTCGCGGGCCACCACCTGGCAGGCCGCGCGGCGGACGGTCGGCTCCCAGCGGCCGCCCTCGTCGTCCGGGACTCCGGTGAACGCGCGGTAGGTGTCGGCGAGTTGTTCGACCCCGGCGGGGTCGGTGAACAGGCCGTCGATCCGGTCCAGCGCGTCGTAGCCGGTGGTGCCGGCGCAGGCCCAGCCGGGCGGCAGCGGTTCGTCGCGCCGCAGGATCTTCTCCACCACCGTCCAGCGTCCGCCGGCCGCCTCCGCCAGCCGCCGCAGGTAGCCACCGGGGTCGGCGAGGCCGTCGGGGTGGTCGACGCGCAGGCCCTCGGCGACGCCCTCGCGCAGCAGCCGCAGCACCGTCGCGTGGGTGGCCTCGAACACCTCCGGCCGCTCCACCCGGACCGCGATCAGGTCGGAGATGGTGAAGAACCGCCGGTAGTTGAGATCGGTACGGGCCGCCCGCCAGAAGGACAGCCGGTAGTGCTGGGCGTCCAGCAGCTCCGGCAGCGGCAGGTCCTCGGTACCCCGACGCAGCGGGAAGCGGTGGTCGTAGTAGCGCAGGACCCGGCCGCCGGCCTTCTCGTCCTCGACGACGGCCAGCGTGTCCATCACGTCCGGCAGCGGCTCGCCGAGGACGGGCAGCAGTACCCGGCCGTTCAGTGCCGCCCAGTCGATGTCGAACCACGCCGCGTACGGGGACTCCCGTCCGTCGCGCAGCACGGCCCACAGGGCCTGGTTGAGGTGCTCGGGGGCGGGGACGGCCATGTGGTTGGGGACGATGTCGAGGACGAGCCCCAGCCCGTGCTCGCGGGCCCGGCGGGACAGCTCCCGCAGCCCCTCCTCGCCGCCCAGCTCCGTTCGCACCCGGGAGTGGTCCACCACGTCGTAGCCGTGCGTCGAGCCGGGCACCGCCTCCAGCACCGGCGACAGGTGCAGATGGGTGACGCCGAGCGCGGCCAGATAGGGGACCCAGGCGGCGGTGTCGGCGAAGGTGAAGCCGGGCTGCACCTGCACGCGGTAGGTGGCCGAAGGGGCGGCGGGGGTGGCCGGGGTGGCGGGAGGAGCCGTCATGAGGTCTTCTCTACCCCGGATCGGCGGTGCGGGCGCGCGGGACGGACCGGGACACGCCGACCCCGCGCCCCACCCGGCCGCCTCACCCGGACGGCCCAACGCCGGCCCAACCCGCTACCCCGGACGGCCCAACGCGGCCCTGCGCGGTACCCCGGACGGCCCAAAGCCGCTCGGGTCCGCTTCCCCCGGACGGCCCAACGGGACCGCCCCCCCGGGCGACGCGGTCCCGCCACCCGGTCCCGCTGCTCCGTCGTCCCGCTGCTCCGTCGTCCCGCTGCTCCGTCGTGCCGCCGCTCCGCCCCGCCCGCCGCGCCGACACCCGGGAGCCCGCTCGCACCGCCTCGCCGGATGCTCCTACAGATGTCAGTCGGCCGGCCGCTGGAGCACCACCAGGCTCCGGTCCGCCAGCAGCAGCCGGTCGCCGGCGCTGATCTTCTCGCCGGTGCCCGGCGCGACCCCCTCCGGCCGCTCGGTGTCGACCACCAGCTGCCACTCCCGCCCGTGGCTGACCGGCACCACGAACTCCAACGCCCTGGGAGCGGCGTTGAACAGCAGCAGGAAGGAGTCGTCGGTGACGGGTTCGCCGCGCGGCCCCGGCTCGGAGATCGCGTTGCCGTTGAGGAAGACCGCCAGTGAACGGGCGTGCGCCGCCTGCCAGTCCCGCTGCGTCATCTCCCGGCCGTCCGGGGTGAACCAGGCGATGTCCGACAGCTCGTCGTGGGTGCCCTCCACCGGGCGGCCGTGGAAGAAGCGGCGGCGGCGGAAGACGGGGTGGTCGCGGCGCAGCCACACCATCGTCTTCACGAACTCGTGCAGCACCAGCGCCTCGTCGTCGGTCGCCTCGCCGCTGCCTGCCTTGCCCGGCCACCGCACCCAGGAGATGTCGCTGTCCTGGCAGTAGGCGTTGTTGTTGCCGCCCTGGGTACGGCCGAACTCGTCGCCGTGGCTGAGCATGGGCACGCCCTGGGAGAGCATCAGGGTGGCGATGAAGTTGCGCATCTGGCGTTGCCGCAGGCTCCGCACCGCGCGGTCGTCGGTGGGTCCTTCGACCCCGCAGTTCCAGGAGCGGTTGAAGCTCTCGCCGTCGCGGTTGCCCTCGCCGTTGGCCTCGTTGTGCTTCTCGTCGTACGACACGAGGTCGCGCAGCGTGAAACCGTCGTGGCAGGTGACGAAGTTGATGGAGGCCAGCGGGCGCCGCCCGTCGTCCTGGTAGAGGTCGGAGGAGCCGGTCAGCCGGGAGCCGAACTCCGCCAGCGTGGCCGACTCGCCCCGCCACAGGTCGCGTACGGTGTCGCGGAACTTGCCGTTCCACTCCGTCCACAGTGGCGGGAAGTTGCCGACCTGGTAGCCGCCCTCGCCGACGTCCCAGGGCTCGGCGATCAGCTTCACCTGGGAGACCACCGGGTCCTGCTGGACCAGGTCGAAGAACGACGACAGCCGGTCCACCTCGTGGAACTGCCGGGCCAGCGTGGCCGCGAGGTCGAAGCGGAAGCCGTCGACGTGCATCTCCGTCACCCAGTACCGCAGGCTGTCCATGATCAGCTGGAGCACGTGCGGGCTGCGCATCAGCAGGCTGTTGCCGGTGCCCGTGGTGTCCGTGTAGTAGCGCTTGTCGCCGGCGAGCCGGTAGTACGAGGCGTTGTCGAGGCCGCGCAGTGACAGCGTCGGCCCCAGGTGGCTGCCCTCGGCGGTGTGGTTGTAGACCACGTCGAGGATCACCTCGATGCCCGCCCGGTGCAGCGCCCGTACCGCCGTCTTGAACTCCAGCACCTGCTGGCCGCGGTCGCCCAGCGAGGAGTAGCCGTTGTGCGGGGCGAAGAAGCCGATGGTGTTGTAGCCCCAGTAGTTGGCCAGCCCCGCGTCGGCCAGCCGGTGGTCGGTGACGAACTGGTGTACGGGCATCAGCTCCAGGGTCGTCACCCCCAGCTCCACCAGATGGCCGATCACCGCCGGGTGGGCCAGTGCGGCGTAGGTGCCGCGGATCTCCTCCGGCAGCCCCGGATGGTTCATCGTCAGGCCCTTGACGTGGGCCTCGTAGATGATCGTCTTGTGGTAGTCGGCGCGCGGGGAGCGGTCGTCGGCCCAGTCGAAGTAGGGGTTCACCACCACCGAGGCCATCGTGTGCGGCGCGGAGTCCAGGTCGTTGCGGGAGTCCGGCTGCCCGAACCGGTAGCCGTAGACCGCCTCGTCCCAGTCGATGCTGCCGCTCATCGCCTTCGCGTACGGGTCCAGCAGCAGCTTCGCCGAGTTGCAGCGGTGGCCGCGGGCCGGCTCGTACGGGCCGTGCACCCGGAAGCCGTAGCGTTGGCCCGGCATCACGCCGGGCAGGTAGGCGTGCCGCACGAACGCGTCGGCCTCGCGCAGCTCCACGGCCGTCTCGGAACCGTCGTCGTGCAGCAGACACAGCTCGATTCGCGACGCCACCTCGGAGAACACGGCGAAGTTGGTGCCCGCGCCGTCGAAGGTGGCGCCCAGGGGGTACGAATGACCGGGCCAGACGTGCATGTGATGACTCTTCCGCTCCGGGGACCGGCCGCATCGCGGACGGCCCCGCTTCCGGCGTTCACTTTGCGGCAGCATCATCCTCCCACCCGGGTTCCACCCGAGGGTGACACTGCGGCAACGGGCAGCGATGTCGAGGCTGATGGGGTTGTCTGCTAGTAGTCAAGTAGGGTCGATACGGCTGCGACGCCCCCCGCACCGCAGTACCCTTCCTTGATCGTGGACGGGGGCGGGAGGCGGTGAGGTGGTGACGTCCGGAGGTCTGATGCTCCCGGGTGGCGGTGAGCAGGGTGACCGGAACGTCCCCGACGACCCCACGGTGGAGGAGCGGTCCCCTGTGCTCCCGCTCGCCGCGCCGATGGAGATCGGCGCGGAGGTGGACTGGGACGCCGGAGCCTGGGCCGAGGTACGGACGCGGGCGCGCCGGGCAGGGCGCGCGTACGTGTGGCTCAACCTCGTCGAACAGCGGCTGCGGGCCGTGGTGCACGCGGTGCTGAGCCCGATCTACCAGCCGGTGCACGGCGAGGAGTGGGTGGTCGCCGCGGCCGGCCCGGCCGGCCACGAGTGGGTGCAGCGGGCCGTCGCCGTCCGCGAGGTCAGCCGCCGCAAGGGCTTCCTGCTCGACCCGGCCGACGACAATGTGCTCAGCTTCCTGACGCTGCCGCAACTGCGCGAGCTGGTGGTCCAGCACTGGCCCTGCTTCGAGCCGTACGTCGACGACCGGCGCGAGTTGGAACTCGCCCTGGACGAGCTGGAAGTGGCCCGGCACGTGGTCTCCCGCAACCGGGCGCTGTCGCGCACGGTGCTGGACCAGGCGGAACGGGCCTGCACCCGGCTGCTGGCGATGCTGGGCGCGCAGGCGGCGTCCGGCGGCGGCTCGCGCCGGCTGCCGGTGGACGCCGTCGAGGAGCTGGTCGCCGACCGCTACAGCGACGTCGTCGGCGTCTACCCCGACCGGGTGCGCCTCCAGCGGCAGCTCCCCGTCGAGGACCTCTTCTCCGGCGCCCGGCGGCTCGACGCCGTCGGCATCGGCCTCAACCTGCTGGTGCAGAACTTCTCCGGGCGGCGGCTGGTCCGGCTGGCGGAGGACGGCTGCCGGGTGCGGCTGCTCTTCCTCAACCCGGCCAGCGGCGCGATCCGCCGCCGGGAGCGGGAGCTGGGCCTGGGCCGGGGCGAACTGAGCCGGTCGGTCGAGATGAACATCATGCACATGCGCCGGGTGCGGGCCCGGCTGCGCGACCAGGGCGCGTTCGAGATCCAGGTCTTCGACGACACGCCCCGCTTCACCGCCTACCTCATCGACGGCGAGGCCGGCGAGGGCCTCGGCGTCGTGCAGACCTACCTGCGGCGGGCCCGCGGCATGGAGGTGCCGGTGATGGTGCTGCGCGGTGGCAGCACCCGGGTCGTCGCCGAGGACAAACCAGTCGAAGCGGGGCTTTTCGAGGTCTATCGGGAGGAGTTCGACGGGATCTGGTCGGAATCCCGGCCGGTCTCCTGACGGCGGCCCCCGGCCCGTCCGTCTCCCCAAGGCGGCGCCCGGCCCGCTCCCGGGCCTGGCGTCGGGCCCGCTCCCGGCCCTGGCGTCCGGGCCTGTCGTCCGGGCCGGACGGGTCCCGCCGTCCCCGAACGGGGATCTTGTCGAGCACCCGCGGCACGCGATGTCAGAGGTGCACGGAATGATGGACCAGCACGACCGGGGGAGACCGGGGGAGAACTCAGCGGGAAGGACACACCCATGGCATGGCACGAGGAGCTGCTCGTCGGCTTCGACCTGGAGACCACGGGGACCGATCCTCGGCAGTCCCGCATCGTGACCGCGGCCGTCACCGAGGTCAAGGCCGGCGAACCGGTGCGCCACCGGGAGTGGCTGGCCGACCCGGGTGTGCCGATCCCGGCCGAGGCCGTGGCCATACACGGGGTCAGTACCGAGCGCGCCGCCGGGCAGGGCCGCCCGGCAGCCGAGGTCGTCGCCGAGATAGCGGACGCCCTGCGCGGCTACTGGGCGGCCGGGGTGCCCGTCGTCGTCTACAACGCGCCCTTCGACCTGACGCTGCTCGACGAGGAGCTGGCCCGGTACGCGCTGCCCCGGCTGACCGCGCCGGGCGCCCCGGCCGGCCCGGTCATCGACCCGCTGGTCATCGACCGCGCCCTGGACCGCTACCGGCGCGGCAAGCGCACCCTGGAGGCCGCCTGCGCGGTCTACGGCGTGGTGCTCGACGGTGCGCACGAGGCCGGGGCCGACGCCCTGGCGGCCGTGCGGGTGGCGCGGGCGCTGGCGCTGCGCTTCCCCGAGGCGGGCGGGGCCGACCTGTGGGAGCTCCAGGAGCGGCAGCGCACCTGGTACGCCGTCTGGGCCGAGGACTTCCAGGGCTGGCTGCGCCGCAAGGGCCAGGCCGACGCCGTGGTCGACCCCACCTGGCCGATGCGGGCGGCGGACGCAACACAATAGGGCGAATTGTCCGTATTATCGGCTCGGCTTGGTTGGGGGAAGGCGGCACTCGGCCCGGGGCCGTCGCGGGCCCGGCGCCCGTCCGTCGTCCGCCGCCGACGGCGTCAGCCCGCCGGGACGCCCTGCCCGCGTTCCAGCGCGTGCGCGATGGCGCGGGAGATCGGCTGCCCGGTGAGCGACTCGTAGTAGCTGAAGGCCGGGCTCGGGTTGACCTCCAGGCAGTAGGGGCCGCCGTCGTCGGGGTCGTCGGGCAGGATCAGGTCGATGCCGGCGAGGTCGAGGCCGAGCCGGGCGGCGAGGGACACGCACCGCTCGGCCAGTTCGTCGGGCAGGTCGAACGGGGTGAACCGGGCTCGGCCGCCGTCGAGCCGTGCGTACCGGTAGTCCACGCGGTCGGTGTCCACACGGGTGGCGAAGGCCTCGCCGGCCACCGTGTGCACCCGGAGGTCGACCCCGGGGACGTAGCGCTGGAACTGCACCGACGAAGCTCTTCTCGCCCGAGCCGGCCAGCCCGTCGACCCGCAGGGAGTCGTCCGGCTTCGTGTACTCCGGCGGGCCGTGGCCCTTGTCGATGTCGCCCTGCTCCTTGTCCTTGACGGGAGAGTGACCCCCGCCTCCTCCCGACGGCGCGTACCTCCTGGCGTAGTCGAGCCGCAGCGTCTTGTTCCGGCGTCCCGCTCGTCGCAGTTCAGTACGTACTCGGTCGTCAGGTCGGCGGAGTTCGTGGCGGCGGGGACGCGAATTCGGGGGGCCCGCGGCGTCCCTCCGAGTGCGGTTCCCCGGTGAGCGGCTCGGGCGGCGGCGACAGCGCGCGGCCCGTCCTCCTCAGGTAGGACTGCTGCTCGGCGGGAACGCAGTCGACCACTTCACCACCGGACTCGACGAACGAGTACACGGATTCGACGCCCGCATAGCGCTCGACAAGGTAGCGCCGCATTTCCTCGAAGGAATCCGGGTCGTCCACCACGGCTCCCGGGCGCGCGCGGAACTCCTCGAAGTCGGCGGTGTGCAGAGAGCCGAAGAAATCGGCGAAGGGCTGAATCGCGAGATGCACAGCCATGGACAACAGATCTTCCGGGCGATCGCGTCCGATCCTGGCGGCCCCGCCTTCCGGAGCCGGCCGAAGCGGGCTTGTCGGAATGCCTTGAGTTTCTCTTCGTACGTCGGCGAGTTTCTCTTTGTACGGCGGTCGCGTTGTACGTCGGCCGCGCGCCTTGGCTTCACTCTACTGCGAGTTGCGGGGGCGTTCATCTCGAAGCGTCGGCCGCCGCCGAACGGTGGGAGCTGCCGCGATCAATTATTCGACATTCAACTCCCTTGTGCGTGCTCCGCTTTTCGCTCGCCGTGCCCGCTGCTCCTGCCCGCTGACCCTGCCCGCCCCGGCCGCGCGGGGCTGTCGTCGCCGTCCGTCCCGGTACACCGACGGGAGTGCGGGGGTGATGTGCAGTGACGGGGCGTCAGAAGGAGTACCAGCGGACCGAGGTGTCGTCCGCCCGTAGGGAGGCCACCCGGCGGCGGAACTCCGTGCGGGCCGCCGGGTTCGCGCGGGCGTGCTGCGCCACCCAGGCGCAGCCGGCGGTCTCCCGGGCGCCGCGCAGCGCCTCGTAGCCGTCCCAGCCGGTGACGTCCCAGCCGTACGCCTCGGCGAAGGTCTCGTACTCGGAGGCGGGCACCCCGTAGCGGTCCCGGCTCAGCACCTGGACGACGAGGTCGTGCTCGCGCAGGTCGGAGGAGAACGTCTCCAGGTCCACCAGGACCGGGCCGTCCGGTCCGATGTGGATGTTGCGCGGCAGGGCGTCGCCGTGGATCGGTCCGCGCGGCAGGTGGGGCGTGAGGGAGGCCGAGGCTCGCGCGAACTCGTCCCGGCGCTGCCGCAGATAGGCGGCGTCGGCCGGGTCGACGGCCTCGCCGCCCGCCCGCAGCCACCGCTCGACGCCGCCCAGCAGGTCCCGGGGCGGCAGCCCGAAGTCCGGTTCCGGCAGCGCGTGCACCAGCTTCAGCAGCGGTGCCGCGTCCACCGTCACCGCGGGCCGCAGCGACTCCGGCAACCGCTGCCAGTAGGTGATCGGGTGCCCCTCGACCAGCCGCACCTCGGACTCCGCCGAACGCACCGCCGGCACGTCGTGCTTGGCCAGCCAGTCGGCGGTCCGCACCTCCCGGCGCGCCCGGTCCAGCAGGTGCGCGCCCCGGCCCACCTTGATCACCAGCCGCCCGGCGCCGAAGACCGCGTTCTCCCCGAAGGAGAGCAGATCCGCCTCCGGGTGGCCGGCCGCGTCCAGCACCTCCCGCGCACGCTCCTGCGTGAACACCGCGTCCGCCATACCCGCCTCTCGCCTCTCCCCGCCTCGCGGCCCACGCCCGGCGCACACCGTGTCGTACGCCGTCGGGTGCCGTCGTTTCCCGCCCTGCTCTGCCCTGCTCGCGGCGCCCGTCCGCCGCACCGCCCGTTCTCGCGCCGCCCGTTCTCGCGCGGCACGCGGTCGTGCGCCGCCCGAGCCGCGGTCGTCGTCAGGCGCCGCCCGCGCCGGCCCGCATCTGCCGCCCGTCGCGACACGCGGGCGGGCCTGTCCGTACGGGCGGCCCGAACCACCGTACGTCCGTGGCCGTCGGCCGCGATCCGCTGCCGACCCGCCGCCGTGCGCTGCCGCGTGCTGCTGTCCCGCCACCATCCTCTGTCGCCGTGGTCCGCCTTTCCACCCGCGTCGCCGCATATGCGCCCGGCACCGGATGCGCGCGCGGACTGGCCCCATAATCCCACCCGAGGGCCACGTCATCCCCCCAGCTTCCCCGGCAAACCGCCGAAACACGCCGTGAACACGCACCTTCGCGGGTGACGGCCCGCGACTCTCGCACGCGTCCTATCACGGACTGGTGCGAAGTGGTGCGCGCCGCACCGTGGCGGGCTGCGGCCGTTGAGGAGAACCCGCCATGATGAGACGTCAGTTCTGTTCCTGCTGCCGCCGGATGCTCGGGACTCGCCGGACGCTCCAGGCACGCCGGGTCCGTTGGACGCCGGGCCCGCGAACGTCGAACTTCTGGACGTCGGGTCGGGCGGGCGGTCGCGCGGGCGCCGGGGGGTCGGAGCGACGCCGCGAGGTGCCCCCGGATACAGCTGGGCGGTGCAGCCGAGTCGGCGTCCCCGAACCGTCGTCGCGGGCGGGGCGGGACCGCCGGGCCAGGGGCTGCTCGCCCGCCCTCGTACGCGGCGGGGCTGGGCGACACCGGGCCCGCCGCGCGCGGGGACGGGCGCCGGCCGCGCGCGCCGGCCGCCGACGCCTCCCGCCGGCCCCGTATCCGCTCCCGGCCGCGCGACCACCGCGCGCGGGGCGGCACGGCCAGCGTGGCGTCCTCGTGGAGCAGGCTGGTCAGCAGGTCGAGGTCGTACCGCTCGAACGCGTCGACGTAGCGGTCCAGCAGCGCCTGCCGCCCTTCGTCCAGCCCGGCGGCGGCCGCGGTCGGGGACCCCTGCCGGGTGCCGGCGGCCGCGCCGGACGCGGCCAGCGTGGCCCGGGCCCGCTGGAGCGCGCTGTTGACCGAGGGGACGGTGGTGCCCAGCAGCTTCGCCGTCTCCGCGGCCCGCCAGGCCAGCACCTCACGCAGGATCAGCACCGCCCGCTGCTTCGGCGGCAGGTGCTGGAGGGCGGCGACGAAGGCCAGGCGGATCGACTCGCGCGCGACCACCACGTCCGCCGGGTCGCCGCCCGACTCCGGCCCGCGTTCGTCCGGCAGCGGCTCCACCCGCCCGGCCCACCCGTCGTCCGCGGGGCGCCCCGGCAGGACGGCATCGGCCCCGGAGGCGGGGGAGAGGTCCATAGGACGGGCCCGGCGGCGCCCCGCGCTCAGGCTGTCCAGGCAGACGTTGGTGGCGATCCGGTAGAGCCACGAGCGCAGCGAGGAGCGGCCCTCGAAGCCCTCGGCGGCCCGCCAGGCGCGCACCATGGTCTCCTGCACGGCGTCCTCGGCCTCGAAGACCGAGCCGAGCATCCGGTGGCAATAGCCGGTCAGTTCGGTCCGATGCGCTTCGAGGTGCTGCTCGATACCCGCAGAGCCGGAGCCGGAGCCGGAGTTGGGTGCGGGGGTGGAGTCGGGTTCGGGGTCACGGGGTTTGGCGTTGGTGGCGGTGGCGGTGGCGGTGGCGGTGGCGGTGGCGGTGCCGGGGGTGCGGGTGCCGGCGCCGCCGTCGGGCTTCCGTCGTGGCCTCGGCGCGCCGGGCCGCCCGCCCGCTCCAGGTGCATGGGCGTGCATGGACTCGACGCACGCCGTTTCGCCGCTTTTGTGCATCTTCGCACTCATGGCGCCCACCGTACTCGGGGGGACTGACAGCGCCCTCGCACCAGAAGGCGCGGGGCGCTGCCGTGTCATGAGCGGGCCGTGGAGGGCCTGGCCGGGGCGGGTTCCGGCACCGGTTCCGAGCGGGCTTTCGGCGCGGGGCACGGCGCGGGCCTTCGGCGTTGAGGAGGCGAGTCCCCTGAGCCTGCCCGGTCCCGGTCCGGGTCCCCGCCTCCGTCCCCGCTCTGCGCCCGGCCCCGGCACCTGCCCCGGACCTCAGACCCGGTCCGGCACCTGCCCCGCCGGGTGCCCCGGCCGGCCCGGGCCCACGGGGCCGAGCGAGCCGTCCGCGAGGGGGTCGGCAGCCGGTGCCGGGGGCAGCATCGTGGTCTGCTCCGAGAGGTCCGGCAGCCGGCGCATCCAGTGCGGCAGGTGCCAGTTCCGCTCGCCCAGCAGGGCCATCACCGCCGGCAGCAGCACCCCGCGGATCAGCGTGGCGTCGATCAGCACCGCGAAGGCGAGCCCCATGCCCATCTGCTTCATGCTCTGCATCGACAGCGTTCCGAAGATCGCGAAGACCGCCACCATGATCACCGCCGCGCTGGTGACGACGCCCGCGGTCGTGGTGACACCCTGTTGGATCGCGGCCCGGGTGGACAGCCCCCGCATGCGGGCCTCACGGATTCGGGAGACCACGAACACGTGGTAGTCCATGCTCAGCCCGAAGAGGATCACGAAGAGGAAGAGCGGCAGCCAGGCCTCCACCGCGCCCGTTCCGGTCGCACCCACCAGCGAGGCGCCGAAGCCGTGCTGGAAGACCAGTGTCAGCACCCCGTAGGCAGCTCCCACCGACAGCAGGTTCAAGACGACCGAGGTGAGGGCGATGGCCGGCGACCGGAACGACAGCAGCATCAGCAGGAAGGCGAAGACCGTCACGAAGGCGAACACCGGTACGACGCTGGAGCTGATCTTGTGCGCGAAGTCCATGGACTCGGCTGTGTCGCCGCTGATCGGAGCGCTCAGGCCGGGGACGGCGCCCAGGGTGGCGGGCCGCACCTCGTCGCGCAGCAGCCGCAGGTCGGCCTCGGCCTTGGCGTGGTCGGAGCCGCCGGCCAGCGGCACGTCGATCCGGGCCACGTTCTGCGCGGCGTGCACCGTCACCGTCACCGGGCCCTTCGAGGCGCCGGAGGAGACCGCCCGGGCGTCGAACTCCTTGATCGCCTGGCTCACCGACGGCGACGTGATCGCGTCGGCCTTCACCACCACCTCGGCAGGCTGCGGGCCGCCCGGGAAGGCCCGGCTGATGTCCTCGTAAGCCCTGATGACCGGCAGCTTCGTGCCCAACTCCTGGTCCAGGGAGAGGTTCGCGGTGTGCATCGAGAACGCCGGGACGGCGAGGGCGGCCAGCACGCCGCCGGCCAGCACCACCGAGGCCAGCGGCCGGGCCAGCACCGGGCGCAGCACCGCCCGCCACACCCGGCTGCCCTCCTGGCGCTGCCTGGACCGGCCGGTACGGGCGGCCCGCTCGGCCCGCCGCCGGGCCCGCCGCGCGGCCAGCGGCAGCCGGCCCTTCTCGACCCGCTCGCCCAGCAGCGACAGCAGTGCCGGCAGCACGGTGACGGAGCCGAACATCGCGATGGCCACCACGATCATGGTGGAGACGCCCATCGCCTTGAAGTCGCCGATGCCGGTGAAGAGCATCGCGGCCATGGCCACGATGACGGTGATACCGGAGATCAGGATGGACCGGCCCGAGGTCGCCGAGGCGATCCGCAACGCGGTCTCCGGGTCATGGCCGGCCGCCCGCTCCTCCCGCTCCCGGCGCAGGTAGAACAGGCAGTAGTCGACACCGACGGCCAGACCCACCAGCAGCATCACGGAGTTGGCGTCGTCGCTCATCGGCACCAGCCGGCTGACCAGCGCCACCACCCCCGAGGCGGCCACGAACGCGGTCATCGCCAGCACCACCGGCAGCAGCGCGGCCACGAGGGCGCCGAACGCCACCAGCAGGATCGCCAGCGCCACCGGCACGGCGGAGAACTCCGCGGTCTTGAAGTCGCTGCCGAAGGCGTTGTCCGAGGCGTGCGCGCCACTGGCGTCGCCGAACTCCTCGATCTTCAACCCGGGGTGGGCGTCCCGCACCTTCGCCACCGCGTCCAGGACGGGGCTGACGCGGTCGCCCGCGTCGTCGGCCGCGCCGCGCATGTCGAACCGCACCAGGGCGGAGCGGTGGTCGGCCGAGACGGCGCCGCTGTCGTAGGGCGAGCGGATCGCCGTGGCCTGGCCGGTGGCGCGGACGGCGGTGACGACGTCGCCGACGGCGGAACGCACGCCCGGGTCGGTCACGGTGCCCTTCGCCGTCTGGACGAGGACCATCTCGGAGGCCGGGTCCTTCAGCCCCGCGTCGTCCAGGATGGTGGCGGCCTGCGTCACCTCTCCCGGCGTCCCCTTGGCCTCGTCGATGTCGTGCCGGCCGGCTGCCTGCCCGGCCACCACGACCAGGACGACGAAGAGCAGCCATCCACCCACGGCCGCCCAGCGGTGCCGTGCGCTCCAGCCGCCCATGGCTGCGGCGATGCCCATTCTGGTGCCGTGTGCGCGAGCGCGACTCACGGTCGGTCCCCCTTGCGGATCGTCGTGGACCCGGCCGCCTCACGCAGCCGTTCCCTGTCGTCCCCGACGCTACGGACGCCCGCCTCCCACCCCCATCCGGCCAACCGGTCACTTCCGCGCGGGCCGCCCCCACCCGTGGGGTAGGGACAACCCCACCCTCCCCGCGCGCCACCAGCACCCCCGTGACCTGCGCAAACGGCCCTGGAACGCCATGCCCGCCGACGGACCACCCGGGCGGGTGCGGGGACGACGCGGCCCGCTTGGCCTGGCCGACTGGTCCAGGCCGTGAGGACTTGGGGCCGGACACTCCATGCGCGTGCGGGACCTCAGCCGTCGACCAGCTCGATGTTGATGGCGAGCACGCCCAGGGCCTCTTTCGCGGGCGGGTAGATGGCCCGGATGTCGGCGAGCTGCTCCTCCCGCGACGCGGTCGGGTTCACGGTGGCCGCGCCTTCGCGGTCGAGCAGGGTCTCGAAGTCGGTGTATTCGCTGACCCGTTGGATCTTCACGACGCAGGTCTCGTCGGTGTCCTTGATGTGGAAGCGGATCTGGTCACCGGGCCGGAGGTCGGCGAGGTGCGGGTACTTCACACGTACCTCCGTCGTCTTACTGCCGGCCGTGACCAGCTCGAAGTATTTGCGGTACAGGTTCAGGTGGTGGACGCGGCCGGTGGTGGTGTCCGTCATGGTGCTGGAACCCTCCTTGAGCTGGTCATGAAGCGGCCGAGTTCGGAGGCCGAGCACGTCCGGAAGAAGTGCCGGGGGCCACTGAGGACCACCTCCGCCAGGCTGAGCAGGTTGTCGGTGTACTCCTTGACGCTCCCGGGTCCGTCCCGGGTGTCGAGCATCCGGAGTTCCGCCTCCGCCCGGCAAGTTGGCGTACGCGGGACGGAGGACCACCCCCGCGGGTGCGGGGACGACGTCCCGTACTTCGAAAACGCGGACGGGACCAGCGGACCACCCCCGCGGGTGCGGGGACGACCTGCGAACGCGGCCAAGCTGACGTCGGCGTGGCGGACCACCCCCGCGGGTGCGGGGACGACACCGCGCGGGACACCGCCATCGAGGCGGACAAGGGACCACCCCCGCGGGTGCGGGGACGACCGGGCGGGGGAGGCAGCCGTCAGACGCGTTCAGGGACCACCCCCGCGGGTGCGGGGACGACGACGACCTGGAGCGCGAGGACGACAGCCGAGGGGGACCACCCCCGCGGGTGCGGGGACGACCCATCTCCATGCCGCCCATCAGTCCTCCGCGCCGGATCACCCCCGCGGGTGCGGGGACGACATCACGTCCCCGGCCGTCAGGCCCAACGCGGCCGGACCACCCCCGCGGGTGCGGGGACGACCCTCCGCCGTCCCCGCCAAGGGCCTTTGCGGCCGGACCACCCCCGCGGGTGCGGGGACGACGTGAGTAAGACCCGAGGGTCAGACGTAGGGGTCGGACCACCCCCGCGGGTGCGGGGACGACACCGCGCGGGACACCGCCATCGAGGCGGACAAGGGACCACCCCCGCGGGTGCGGGGACGACCGGGCGGGGGAGGCAGCCGTCAGACGCGTTCAGGGACCACCCCCGCGGGTGCGGGGACGACGCCTGCGCGACTTCGCCGGTCTCCTCGGTCAGCGGACCACCCCCGCGGGTGCGGGGACGACCAGATCCCGAAAGCGGGACCGTAGTGCGCACACGGACCACCCCCGCGGGTGCGGGGACGACTCCATGGCCTCTGCGTGCGTGTGTGGCGAATACGGACCACCCCCGCGGGTGCGGGGACGACGGCGCGAGAGGCGATACACGGGGCACACAGAGGGGACCACCCCCGCGGGTGCGGGGACGACGGACCGGCGGTCGCGATGGCGTCGGCCGGCGCCGGACCACCCCCGCGGGTGCGGGGACGACACTTCGTGACCTGCGGTGATGTCAGCGAGGGTGCCGGTTTTCGTTTACGTGCTTCGTGGTCGGGCTTCCGCTCCGAGGGCTGTGCCGGTGGTGTGTCCGGGGCCCAACCAGGCCCAGGGCCACTGTATCCGCGTCGGCCCGGGAGTCGGGGAGCGTGGAGGATGCCCGAGCCCGTCCAGGCGCGGTCGGTCGGTCGGTTTCTCGGTCATGGCGGAGCGGTTCAGCGGTTTAGCGGTTCAGTGGATCAGTGCGTCAGCGCGTCAGTGGGTCAGCGGGTCTGGATCTCGACGGACTCGATGACGACGTCGTTGACCGGGCGGTCGTTGCGGGGGTTGGTGTCGGTGGTGGCGATGGCGTCCACGACCTTCTTCCCCGACTCGTCGGCGACCTCGCCGAAGATGGTGTGCTTCCCGGTCAGCCACGTGGTCGGGGAGACCGTGACGAAGAACTGCGAACCGTTCGTGCCGGGGCCCGCGTTGGCCATGGCCAGCAGGTACGGCTTGGTGAAGGCGAGGTCCGGGTGGAACTCGTCGGGGAAGGTGTAGCCCGGGCCGCCGGAGCCGTTGCCGAGCGGGTCGCCGCCCTGGATCATGAAGCCCTCGATCACGCGGTGGAAGATGGTGCCGTCGTACAGCCGCCGCGTGGTCTTCTGGCCCGTGTTCGGATCGGTCCACTCGCGTTCGCCCTGGGCGAGCTCCACGAAGTTCTTCACGGTCTTCGGGGCGTGGTTCGGCAGCAGCCGCACCACGATGTCGCCCCGGTTCGTCTTCAACGTCGCGTACAGCTCTTCGGCCACGCTGCACCCTTCCCTCGTACGGCTGCGGACCACTCCACCCTACGAACCCGGAAGGGCGGAAAGCCCGCGTCCACGCCGGTCGGTCCCGCCCCCGGCCGGAAACGGAAGCGCCGGCGGGTCGTCGGGCGCTACGGGGCGGCCGGCTCCGCGCTGTCGGCGGCGTGCCGGGCGGCGTCGAGGACGGCGCCGAGGAAGAGCATGACGGAGCGGTGGAAGTCCTCGTCCGGGCCGAGGTGGTGGGGCAGGGCGCTGACGTAGGCGGTGAGGGCGGCGCCGAAGGCCGCTTTGCCGACGGCCAGCATGGGGTGGTCCTCGGGGAGTCCGACGTGCTCGGCGATGGCGGTCCTGGCCAGCTCGGCCGCCTCGGCCACATGGGCGCCGCTGATGGCCTTGAGCTCCGGGTTGGCCTGGTACATGGCGTCGGCGAGCGCGAACAGCTCGGGGTCGGCCAGCTCCCGTTCACGGGTGAGCCAGGAGTCGAGGACCGCCATCAGGTCGCCCTGCGGCTCCGCGGTGAAGGTCGCGGTGAGCCGGGCGGCGAGGGAGTCCGCGAAGGACGTGGCGATGTCGAGCTTGGTCGGGAAGTAGCCGGAGACGGTGCGGGGGGCGACCTCCGCAGCCTCGGCGATGTCGGCGATGGTCGTGTTGTCGTACCCGCGTTCGGCGAACAGCCGCATGGCCGTGTGCTGGATCAGCGTGTACCTCTTCGCCTTCGAGCGCTCCCGCAGGCCCTGGCGCTGGGCGGGAGGAGTGGCGGCCGGGCTGCCGGCGGCGGTCGCGTCCATGTGACGATGCTAACACGGGATGCATTTTTGCAGTGGACTGCAAGTACGCCTACGGTGGTGAGGTAAGAGTCGGTAACGGGGGACGGGTGTGTCGCCGACCGCCACCGGGGGCGGAATCCCGCGAGAGCCGAGGAGACCTGTGTCGACTCACCTGTACCGACTTGCGCGCTGGTGCTTCCACCGGCGCAAGCGGGTCCTGGCCGTCTGGCTGCTGCTGGTCGTCGCCGTCATCGGCATCGCCAAGGCGTCCGGCGGCAAGACCAGTGACACCTTCACGGTGCCCGGGACGGAGTCCCAGCACGTGACGTCGGTGCTGGAGAAGAAGCTGCCGGCCGCGTCCGGCGGCTCGACCCAGGTGGTGTTCGCGGCCGGCTCCGACATCACCGCCGCCCACTACAAGGCGGCCGTCGACCAGGCCGTCACGCGCCTGAGCCACCTCCCCCAGGTCGCCGCGGTAGCCAACCCCTACCAGTCCAAGGCCGTCTCGCCGGACAAGCGGATCGCGCTGGCGACCGTCTACTACACGGTGCCGGCCCCCGAGGTGAAGTCCGCCACCGTCGACAAGCTGGAGCCGACCGTGGCGGCGGCCCACTCGGCCGGCGTCGAGGTCGAGTTCAGCGGCACGGTCTATCCGCAGGCCACCAGCGCGGCCAGCCCTGAGCTCGTCGGCGTGGTGGTGGCGCTGGTCATCCTGGTGCTCACCTTCGGATCGCTGGTGGCCGGCGGGCTGCCCATCGTCACGGCCCTGTTCGGCGTGATCATCTCGATGATGGGCATGACCGCCCTCGCCGCCGTCACCGACATCGCCTCCGCCGCCACCTCGGTCGGCGCCATGCTGGGTATCTCCTGCGGCATCGACTACGCCCTCTTCATCCTCTCCCGCTACCGCACCCACCTGCTGGCCGGCCTCACGCCCCGCGAGGCGGCCGGACGGGCGGCAGGTACGGCGGGCAGTTCGGTGGTCTTCGCCGCGCTGTCCGTCGTGATCGCGCTGTGCGGGCTGGCCGTGGTCGGGATTCCGTTCCTGACCACCATGGGCCTGGCCGCCGCCGGATCGGTGCTGGTGGCGCTGCTGATCGCGCTGACGCTGCTGCCGGCCGCCCTCGGCTTCGCCGGCCACCGCGCCGCCCGCTTCTCGCGGCTGCCGATCCTGCGCCGGGCGCTGCCGGCGACCCGCACCGCCGCCGACCACCCGGAGAAGCTGGCCGGCACCCGCTGGGCCGCGTGGGTGGCCCGCCGCCGGGTGCCCGTCCTGGTGGCCGGGGTCATCGCGCTGGGCGTGCTGGCCATACCGGCCGCGTCCATGAACCTCGGCCTGCCCGGCGCCAGCTCCCGGCCGGCGAGCGACACCTCCCGCCGCGCCTACGACCTGACGACCGAGCACCTCGGCGCCGGCTACAACGGCAGCCTCGCCGTGGTCGCCGAGAACGTCACGAAGCCCGCCCAGGCCCAGCAGGACGCGGCCGCCCTGGCCAAGGTGCCCGGCGTGGCCTCGGCGAAGGTCAGCACCGTCACCCACGGCATCGCGCTGATCAGCGTGGTCCCCACCACGGGCCCCAACGACCAGGCCACCACCGACCTCGTCCACCGCATCCGCGACGACCGGACGGCCATCGAGGCGGACACCGGCACGCACCTGCTCGTCGGCGGCGCCACCGCGACCAACATCGACGTCTCCAGCAAGCTCGGCAGCGCGCTGCCCGTCTTCCTGGTCACCGTCGTCGGCCTGGCCTTCATCCTGCTGACCTTCGCGTTCCGGACCATCCTGGTGCCGCTCAAGTCGATCGTCGGCTTCCTGCTGTCGGTCGGCGCGTCCTTCGGCGCGGAGGTCGCCGTCTTCCAGTGGGGCTGGCTGGGGAACGTGCTCGGCGTCGACAAGAGCCAGACGCTCAGCTTCCTGCCGATCATCCTGCTCGCGATCGTCTTCGGGCTGTCCAGCGACTACGAGGTCTTCGTCGTCTCCCGGATCAAGGAGCACTTCACCAAGCACGGTGACGCCCGCCGCGCGGTGGTCCTCGGCACCGGGCAGTCGGCCCGCGTGGTCAGCGCGGCGGCGCTCATCATGGCCGCCGTCTTCGCCTCCTTCCTGTTCACCTCCGACCCGATCATCAAGTCCATCGGCTTCAGCTTCTCCATCGGCGTGCTGATCGACGCCTTCGTCGTGCGCCTGACACTGGTGCCCGCCCTGATGGCCATCGTCGGCGAGAAGATCTGGTACCACCCGCGGTGGTACGGAAAGCACGTCCCCGACCCCGACATCGAGGGCGAGAAGCTGGAGGCGAGCCTCCGGGAGGAGGGCGAGCTCACCTCCGTCTGACCTCGCTCCGAGCGGCCCCCGTCGGCCCCCGTCGGCTCCTCGCGGCCTTCCCGGCCCCGCGCCATCCCGTGCACGCCTACGGTTGGCGCGGGGCCGGCCGTCGTACGGGCCGTCCCGTCCCGAAGGGGACCGGCGGTGAAGGGGGAGGGCGCGATGGGGGAGGGCGCGATGGCGCGGTGGGGACTGCTGGGCATCGGGGGGCGGCAAGCCCCCCACTACGCGATGGACGTGCTGGAGGAGGTCGACGGCACGCGCGAGGAGGCGCTGGCGCGCCTGGAGGTTCTGGTCCGCGAGGAGTTGGCGAGGCGCCCGAAGGGGCTGCGGACGCGCATGTTCCGCACCGCCGACGGCTTCCTGCTGGTGACCGAGAGGATGGTGCACGGCCACGGGGTGCACTTCACCGTCGCCGAACTCGTGCACGACACCGAGGACGACCGGCGGGCGGAGCTGGAGGCCGACGCGGCGAGGCGCCAGGAACGGGCCGAACGCAGGGCGCGCGAACGGGCGGAACGCAGGAACCGGGGCGAGGACGGCCACCGCTGACCTGGCCCGCACGGGGCTGAGCCCTCACCCGGGTTCCCGCGCCGCTGCGCCCTCGCGGCGGCGGGGTTCCCGCGCCGCTGAGCTCCCGTGCTGACCGGGCTCCCGCGCCGCTGAGCCCTCGCGGCGGCGGGGCTTCCGGAGGTCAGGCCGACGTCGCCACGCCGGCGTCGGCGACCATCCGGACCAGCGTGGTGACGAGTTCGTCGGCGGTGGTGTGCCACTTGTCGGCGGTGAGGTGGCGGCTGAGTTCCAGGCCCGCCATGCCGTGGGCGCTGGCGAGCAGCAGGGCTCCGTAGTGCCGGGCCTGTTCCTCGCCGACGAGGGCGGCGACGACCGCCAGGAACTCGTCCTGGGCGTACCCGGCAGCCTGGACGGCCGCGGCCGTGTCGCCCGCGGGCGTGCTGAACATCATCTGGTAGAGGTGGGGCTGGCCGCGGCCGACGTCGATCAGCGCGTGGAGCACCCCGCGCAGCTTCTCGGCCGCGGAGGTGCCCGGGTCCGTGCGCAGGGTGTGCACCTGATGGCCGAAGCGTTCCCAACCTTCGGCCGCGACGGCCGTGAGCAGGCTGTCCTTGTCCGGGAAGTGCCGGTACGGCGCCCCTCGCGACACGCCCGCGCGGGCCCCCACCTCGCGCAGGGTGACCGCGTCGAGCCCTCCGAGGTCGAGGAGTTCGGCGGCGGCGTCGATGAGGGCGCGGCGGGTCGCGGCTGCGGATTCCTCACGGCTGACCATGGCGCCCATCATACAGTTGACGCTGTCACCTCATTGAGTTGACATTGTCATCTCGGGTGCTAGTGTCGTTGAGGTGACAACGTCATCCGAAACCCAGAAACTCGTCGTCGTGACCGGGGCCTCCACGGGCATGGGCGCGGCCACCGCCCGGGAGCTCGCGGGCCGGGGGTTCCACGTCCTGGCCGGGGTGCGGCGCGACAAGGACGCCGACGCCGTCCGGGCGGAGCACGTCGAACCCGTCCTCCTCGACATCACCGAGCCCGAGCGGATCGCGGCGCTCGCCGCACGGGTCGGCGGCGACCACCGCGCCCTGCACGCGCTCGTCAACAACGCCGGCATCTCCGTGAACGCCCCGGTCGAGGCGCTCCCGCTGCCCGAGTGGCGGAGGCAGTTCGAGGTCAACCTCTTCGGCCACATCGCCGTCACCCAGGCGCTCCTGCCGGCGCTGCTGGACAGCCGGGGCCGCGTGGTCAACATCAGCTCGGTCGGCGGGAAGGTCGCCCTGCCGGCCTACGGTGCCTACGCCGGCTCGAAGTTCGCCCTGGAGGCGGTCAGCGACTCGCTCCGCCGGGAACTGGCCCCGCTGGGCGTGAAGGTGGTCGTCATCGAGCCGGGCGGCGTCCGCACGGAGATCACCGGGAACGCCGTCGCCGCCGTCGAGGAACTGGCCGGCCGGATGTCGGCGGAGCTCAACGAGCGCTACGGCAAGCTGCTCCAGGCGGTCGTCGGGCAGGCGAGATCCTTCGACACGGGCGGCCTGTCCGCCGACACGGCCGCCAAGGTCATCGCCGACGCCGTGACGCACCGCAAGCCCCGTACCCGCTACACCGTCGGCCGCGACGGCGCCGTGCTCACCCGCCTGGCCCGGCTGCTGCCCGACCGCGCCCTGGACCGCCTCCTCGCCGCCGGCCTGCGGCGCCACTACCCGGCGCCGACGGGGGCGGCGGCGAGCGCCTCGGCGTAGCGGCGCAGCAGCAGCGCCGCCAGCTCGGGGGCCGCGCCCAGCACCGGCGCGAGGAGGTCGGCGCCGGCCGCGCGGGCGCCCGCGGCGATGCGGTCGGGCAGGAAGCCGGGCGCGACGACGTAGGGCGCCACCGCGATCCGGCGGGCGCCGCGCGCCCGCAGCGCCCGTACCGCGTCCTCGGTACGCGGGCCGGACGCGGAGGCGTGGGCGGCGAGCACCTCGGCCCAGCCCGCCGTCCGCCGCCAGTCCCGTGCCACCCGCTCGACCACCGCGTTCGCCGCCGGGTCGGAGGAGCCGGCCGCGGCCAGTACGACGGACGTGGTGGCCCGGTCGGCCTCGCGCAGCCCCGCCTCCGCCAGCCGCCGCTCCAGCGCGGCGACCAGCAGCGGCGACGGCCCGAGCACACCGGCGGGGCGCAGCCGCACGCCCGGCTGCTCGGCGGCGGCGCGCCGCAGGGCGGCCGGGACGTCGGTCCTGGCGTGGAAGGCCCGGGTCAGCAGCAGCGGCAGCGCCACCGCCTCGCGCACTCCGTCGGCGGCCAGCCGCGCCACCGCCTCCGGCACCGCGGGGCCGCACAGGTCGAGGAACGCGGCCTCCACCCGCAGCCCGGGGCGGGCCGCCGCGGCCGCCGCCGACAGCTCCCGGACGGTCGCCGCGTGCCGCGCGTCCCGCGACCCGTGCGCGATCACCAGCAGCGGCGGCGGCCCGTCGGCGGACCGTACGGCGGACCGGAGGCCGCCTGGCGGCGAGGGCGTTCCGCGCACGTCGTCCACGCGCCCGCCGTTCACGGGCACGTCGTTCACGCGCCCGCCGTTCACGGGCACGCCGTTCCCGCGCACGTCGTTCCTGTTCGCGCCGTTCACGCGCACGCCGTTCACGCTCGCCCCGTTCCGCTCACGACGGTCCGCTCACGAGGTTCCCGAGGTGAGGCCGCGGCTGCGCAGCACCCAGCGCTCCAGCGGACTGAAGACGATCTGGTCGATGGCGATGCCGACGACCAGGATGAGCAGGATGCCGAGGAACACCCCGGCCATGTCGGACGCCTCGCGCATGTTCTCAAGGTAGCGGCCCAGGCCCACGCCGAGGTCGGGGGAGGAGGCGATCAGCTCCGCCGCCATCAGCGAGCGCCAGGAGAACGCCCAGCCCTGCTTGAGGCCCGCGACGTAGCCGGGCAGCGCGGCCGGCAGCAGCACGTGCCAGGCGCTGCTCAGCCCGCTCGCGCCGAGGTTGCGGCCGGCCCGCAGGTACAGCGGCGGCACCTGGTCGATGCCGGAGACCAGGCCGTTGGCGATCGAGGGCACCGCCCCCAGCAGGATCACCGCGTACATCGCCTTGTCCTCGATGCCCAGCCAGATCACGGCGGCCGGCACCCACGCCACCGAGGGCAGCGACTGAAGGCCCGTCAGGATCGGGCCGAAGGCGGCCCGGACGAACCGCACCCGGGCCACCACCAGCCCGAGCGGGGTGCCGATCACCAGCGCCGCGAGGAAGCCCAGCAGGCCGCGCTCGACGCTGGTCCAGATGATCGAGAACAGGTCGCCCGCCTGCCAGCGGTCGGCGAGTTCGGTCCACACCGCGTGCGGGCTGGGCAGCTTCGTCTGGTCGGACACCCCGGCGCTGACGGCGACCTGCCACACCACCAGGACGAGGAGGGCGGCGCTCAGCGGCGGCAGCACCTTGCCGACCAGCGTCCGTCCCAGCGGGGTGCGGCCGACCGCCACGGTCTCCAGGGCGTCCAGGCCCGCCTCCAGCCCGGACAGGTCCCGCTCACGGTCCCGGACCCGGTCCTCGTCCGGAGCGGCGGCCGTGCCGGGCTCCTCGCGCGCCGCGGCGGGGTCCGCCGCCGTGTGCTCCTGCGTCTGCCCGGTCTCAGTGCTGGCCATGACGGCGGATCTCCCCCCGCAGTTCCTCGGTGATCTCGACGGACAGGTCCGCCACCGCCGCGTCCTCGATCCGGCGCGGCTGCGGGATGTCGATGCGCCACTCCCGGTTGATCCGGCCGGGCCGGGAGGAGAGCAGCACCACCCGCTGGGCCAGCCGCACCGCCTCGCGGACGTTGTGGGTGACGAACATGACCGAGAGGCTGGTCTCGGCCCAGATCCGGGACAGCTCGTCGTGCAGCACGTCCCGGGTGATGGCGTCCAGCGCCGCGAACGGCTCGTCCATCAGCAGCAGTTGGCTGTCCTGGGCGAGTGCGCGGGCCAGCGCCACGCGCTGCCGCATACCGCCGGACAGCTCGTGCACCCGCTTGTCGTACGCGCCGCCCAGCCGTACCAGCGACAGCAGCCGCTCGGCCTCCGGGCGGCGTTGCTCGCGCGGCACCCCGCGCAGCCGCAGCGCCAGTTCGACGTTGCGGCCGGCGGTCAGCCACGGGAAGAGCGCGTGCTCCTGGAACATCAGGGCGGGCCGGCCGCCGGGCGTGTCGATCGTGCCGGCGCTCGGGCGGTCAAGCCCGGCCACCAGGTTCAGCAGGGTCGACTTGCCGCACCCCGAGGCACCCAGCAGGCAGACGAACTCGCCCGGTGCGACGTCGAGCGTGATCCCGTCCAGCACGGGCTGTTCGGTGCCGGGCCTGCCGAACACCTTCGACACGCGGTCCAGCCGCGCGGCGTGCCCGGCGGCCGGCGCGGCGGCCGGCGTGGGGCCGGTGAGCGTGTCGGCCATGGCGGTCACCTCCTGGGGTCCTCGTAAGTGGGCGGGTGGCCGGGCGCGGCCGGGCTGCCGGCCGCGCCCCGCCGGGGGTGGCTACTGCTCGCCGAGTCCGGCGGCGGACACCGTCGCGTCGCCCTGCTGCTTGAGCACCTTGTTGAGCAGCCGCAGGTCGTAGATGCCGTCCAGCTCCGGCTGCTTGAGCAGGCCCGCGTCCACCGCGTGCTGGGCCTCCTCCTTCGCGGTCTGCGCCAGCGGGTCGTCCAGCACCGTGATGGACTTCCAGGCCGGGTCGAGCTGAGTGGCCGGCAGCGACTTCTGGGTGAGCGCGGCCAGTTGGGCGTTGGCGTCGGCCTTGGCCTGGTCCGGGTTCGCGTTGATGAAGGCGTTGGTCTTCACCGAGCCGGCCAGCACGGCCTCCACCACGTCCGGGTGGGCGGTCAGGAACTTCTGGGAGACGATCATGTTGGTGATCACGAACTTCTGGTCCGGCCACAGCGTGCTCTCGTCGATCAGCACCTTCGCGCCCTCGTCGACCAGCTTCGACGCGGTGGGCTCGGGCACCCACGCCCCGTCGATGGAGCCGTTCTTGTAGGCCTCGGGGGTGATCGAGTTGTCGGTGCGCACCACCGAGACGTCGCCCTTGCCGCTCTCCGCGTCGACCTTCCAGCCCTGCTGCTTGATCCAGTTGAGCAGCGCCACGTCCTGCGTGTTGCCCAGCTGCGGGGTGGCGATCTTCTTGCCCTTGACGTCGGCGATCGTCTTGATCTTCTTCGGGTTGACGACCAGCTTGACGCCGCCGGAGGCCGAACCGGAGATGATCCGCAGGTCCTTGCCGCCGGACTTGGTGTAGCCGTTGATGGCGGGGGAGGGGCCGAGCCAGCCGATGTCGATGGAGCCGGCGTTCAGCGCCTCGATCTCCGCCGGGCCGGCGTTGAACGTCGACTGCTTGATGGTGGTGGCGCCCAACTCCTTCTGGAACAGGCCCTCCTTGAGGCCGACCAGCGGAGTGGCGTGGGTGAGGTTCGGGAAGAAGCCGATCCGGACCTGGTCGGCGGAGAGCTTCTTGCCGCCGGTGGAGCTGGCGGACGGGGCCGCCGCGGCGTCGTCCTTCTTGTCGGAGCCGTAGCCGCAGCCGGCCAGGACGCCGGCGAGCAGCGGCAGGGTGACGGCCGCGGCGACGAGTCTGCGGCGGTGGTCGGGACGGGCGGAGCGGCGGCTGAACAGGGCGGACACGGGGTTTCCCTTCCTGGGGCCCGGCGTGGCGCGCGCCCTGTCGGGTCAGCGCGCGGCCGGTGATCGGTGGAGGTGGTGCGTACGGTGCGGCGGTGCGGGTACGGCCGGGGCGCACGAGCGCGTGCGGATGCCCCGTGAGGTGGCCCGGGTGGGCACCTCGCAGGTCAGCCCGCACATCGTGAGACCCCGCCGGTGCCGGCCCCGAGTCTGCCGCTGCCGACGCGTCCGCCCTCCTTCGCGAAGCCCGCGAAGGCGTCCCGTATCCGCCCCGTCCGGTCCACCGTCAGAAGTCCCATCCGTCGGTTCCGGCCTCAGGGGTGGCGGTGCCGGGGCCGGACTCGGCGAACGCCTCGCCCACCATGCCGGCCGTGAGCGTGGTGCCGTCGGCCGGGTCGATGAGCAGGAAGGAGCCGGTCTGCCGGGAGTCGGCGTAGGCGTCGACGGGCAGCGGCTCGGCGGTGCGCAGCCGCACCGCGCCGATGTCGTTGACCTCCAGTGCCCACGGCGCGCCGTCGTGGGCCAGCCCGTGCGAGAGGTCGATCCGGTAGGGCAGCTCCTTCACCAGCGCCTTGACGGTGCGGGTGCCGTGCCGCAGCAGTACCCGCTCGCCCACCCGCAGCGGCCGTTCGTGCAGGTGGCAGACGGTGGCCAGGATGTCCTGGGTGACCGGCGGCGCGGCGGAGCTGGGTGCGATCAGGTCGCCGCGGGAGACGTCCAGGTCGTCGGCGAGCCGCAGCGTCACCGACTGCGGAGCCCACGCGGTGTCGACCGGCTCGCCCAGCGCGTCGATGCCGCTGACGGTGGTGGTGCGGCCGGACGGCAGCACCGTGACCTGCTCGCCCACCCGCAGGACCCCGGAGGCTATCTGGCCGGCGTAGCCGCGGTAGTCCGGGTGGTCGGCGCTCTGCGGGCGGATCACGTACTGCACCGGGAAGCGCGCCGGGGCACCTCCCGCCGAAGACAGCGGGAGCGCGGGGTCGTGGCCGACCGGGACGGTCTCCAGGTGCTCCAGCACCGTCGGGCCGCCGTACCAGTCCATGGTGGCCGACGGCTCCACCACGTTGTCGCCGGCCAGCGCGGAGATCGGGATCGCGGTGACCTCGGGCACGCCCAGCGAGGCGGCGTACGCGGTGAACTCCTCGGCTATGGCGGCGAACACCGGTTCGGCGTACTCCACCAGGTCCATCTTGTTGACGGCGAGCACCACGTGCGGCACCCGCAGCAGGGCCGCGACGGCGGCGTGCCGGCGGGTCTGCTCGACGACGCCGTTGCGGGCGTCGACCAGCACCACGGCCAGCTGCGCGGTGGACGCGCCGGTGACCATGTTGCGGGTGTACTGCACGTGCCCGGGGGTGTCGGCGAGGATGAACCGCCGCCGGGGGGTGGCGAAGTAGCGGTAGGCGACGTCGATGGTGATGCCCTGCTCGCGCTCGGCGCGCAGGCCGTCGGTGAGCAGCGCCAGGTCCGGGGCCTCCTGGCCGCGGCTCTGCGAGGCCCGCTCCACCGCCTCCAGCTGGTCGGCGAGGACCGACTTGGAGTCGTGCAGCAGGCGTCCGACCAGCGTGGACTTGCCGTCGTCCACGGAGCCCGCGGTGGCGAACCGCAGCAGGGTGGTGGCCGAGAGCTGCTCGGCGGTGATCGGGCTGGTGGTCGTCATGGCTAGAAGTACCCCTCGCGCTTGCGGTCTTCCATGGCGGCCTCGGAGAGCTTGTCGTCGGCCCGGGTGGCGCCGCGCTCGGTCAGCCGGGACGCGGCGATCTCGGCGATCACGGCGTCGAGGTCGGCCGCGTCGGAGTCCACCGCCCCGGTGCAGGACATGTCGCCGACGGTGCGGTAGCGCACCGTCCTGCTCTGCACCCGCTCGCCCTCGCGGGGACCGCCCCACTCGCCGGCGGTCAGCCACATGCCGCCCCGGTCGAACACCTCGCGCTCGTGGGCGAAGTAGATCTCCGGCAGCGCGATCGCCTCCCGGGCGATGTACTGCCACACGTCCAGCTCGGTCCAGTTGGACAGCGGGAAGACCCGGACGTGCTCGCCCGGCGCGTGCCGGCCGTTGTACAGCGACCACAGCTCGGGGCGCTGGCGGCGCGGGTCCCACTGGGAGAACTCGTCGCGCAGCGAGAAGACCCGCTCCTTGGCCCGGGCCTTCTCCTCGTCGCGCCGGCCGCCGCCGAACACCGCGTCGAAGCCGTGCCGCTGGATCGCGTCGGTGAGCGGGACGGTCTGCAGCGGGTTGCGGGTGCCGTCGGGGCGCTCGCGCAGCCGGCCGTCGTCGATGTAGTCCTGCACGCTGGCCACGTGCAGCCGCAGGGAGTGCTCGGCGACGGTGCGGTCGCGGAAGGCCAGCACCTCCGGGAAGTTGTGGCCGGTGTCCACGTGCAGCAGGGGGAACGGCACCGCGGCGGGCGTGAACGCCTTCAGCGCCAGGTGCAGCATGACGATGGAGTCCTTGCCGCCGGAGAAGAGCAGCACCGGCCGCTCGAACTCCCCGGCGACCTCGCGCATGATGTGGACCGCCTCGGACTCCAGGGCGTCCAGGTGGGTGAGCGCGTACGGGCTGCCGGTGGACCCGGTCTGCTCCACGGTCGCGGTCATGCGGTCAGTCCCCTCTCCGCCAGAAGCGCGTGTACGGCGTCCGCCGACTGCTCGACGGTCCGCCCCTGCGTCTCGATCCGCAGGTCGGGCCGGGCGGGGACCTCGTAGGGGTCGTCCACCCCGGTCAGCCCGGTCAGCTCCCCGGCCGCCTGCCGCGCGTACAGGCCCTTGACGTCGCGGTCCGCGCAGACGTCCAGCGGGGTGGCCACGTGCACCTCCAGGTAGGCGGTGCCCTCGGCCTCGTGCCGCTTGCGCACCGCCTCGCGGCTCTCGGCGTACGGCGCGATGACCGGTACCAGCACCACCACGCCGTGCGAGGCGAGGAGTTCGGCGACGAAGCCGATGCGCCGCACGTTGGTGTCCCGGTCGGCGCGGCTGAAGCCCAGGCCGGCCGAGAGGAACTCCCGCACCTCGTCGCCGTCGAGCACCTCGGCCCGGCGGCCCTGGGCGCGCAGCCGCTCCGTCGCCGCGCGGGCGATGGTGGTCTTGCCGGCGCTCGGCAGGCCGGTGAGCCAGACGGTGGCCCCGGTGCTCATGGTGTCCCCTCCATCGGGTCCGCGGGGAGGACGGCGCCCGGTCGTGGCGGTGTCCTCGGCATGTCCGGCGTGTCCGGCGTGCTCGGCGTCTTCGGTGCCCCCGGCGCCCCGGGCCGCGGTCACAGGTGTATCCCGCATTCGGTCTTCCCCAGTCCGGCCCAGCGGCCGGCCCGCGCGTCCTCGCCCGCCAGCACCCGGCGGGTGCAGGGCGCGCAGCCGACCGAGGCGTAGCCGTCCGTGAGCAGCGGATTGGTGAGGACGCCGTGCTCGGCGACGTACCCTTCCACGTCCTCCTGCGTCCAGCGGGCGATCGGCGCGACCTTCACCTTCCGCCGGCGCTCGTCCCAGCCGACGACGGGCGTGTCGGCCCGGGTGGGCGACTCGTCACGGCGCAGCCCGGTGGCCCAGGCGTCGTAGCCGCGCAGGCCCTCCTCCAGCGGGGCGACCTTGCGCAGCGCGCAGCACCGGTCGGGGTCGCGGGCGTACAGCTCCGGGCCGTACTCGGCGTCCTGCTCGGCGACGCTCTGCCGCGGGGTCAGGGTGATGACGTTCACGTCCATGACGGCGGCCACGGCGTCCCGGGTGCCGATGGTCTCCGGGAAGTGGTAGCCGGTGTCGAGGAAGACCACGTCCACCCCGGGCCGGGCCCGGGAGGCCAGGTGGGCGACGACCGCGTCCTCCATCGAGGAGGTGACGCAGAAGCGCTCACCGAAGGTGTCGGCGGCCCACCGCAGGATCTCCTGGGCCGGCGCCTCCTCCAGCTCGCGCCCGGCCCGCTCGGCCAGGCTCCGCAGGTCCTGCGGGGTGTGCGGTGCGGTGGTCACGGTGTGCCTCCGTCCGGGGATGGGGTCGGTCCGCGGCCCGTCAGGCCCTGGGCGAGCAGGCCGAGGAAACGGAGGCTGAACGCCCTGTTGCAGGAGTGGCATTCCCAACTACCGTGCCCGTGCTCCTCGTTGGGGCGCAGGTCCTCGTCCCCGCAGTAGGGGCAGTGGAACGGCGCGGCGCGCTCGGTCACGACAGCGCCTCCTCGGAGGTGCGGGCCGCCCACTGGGCGAACCGCTCGCCCTCGGACCGCTCGGCCTGGAAGCGGGTGAGCACCCGCTCGACGTAGTCGGGAAGTTCGGCGGCGGTGACCTTCAGCCCGCGGACCTTGCGGCCGAAGGCGGGGTCCAGGCCGAGGCTGCCGCCGAGGTGCACCTGGAAGCCCTCGACCTGCCCGCCGTCCGGACCGGTCACCAGCTGCCCCTTCAGGCCGATGTCGGCAACCTGGATGCGGGCGCAGGAGTTGGGGCAGCCGTTGATGTTGATGCTGATCGGCTCGTCGAACTCCGGCAGCCTGCGCTCCAGTTCGTCGATGAGGGCGGCACCGCGCGCCTTGGTCTCCACGATGGCGAGCTTGCAGAACTCGATGCCCGTGCAGGCCAGGGTGCCGCGGCGGAACGCCGAGGGCCGCACCTGGAGGTCCAGCGACTCCAGGCCCGCCACCAGGGACTCGACCCGGTCGGATTCGACGTCGAGGACCAGCAGCTTCTGGTCGGCGGTGGTGCGCAGCCGGTCCGAGCCGTGCTCGGCGGCGAGTTCGGCGATCTTCACCAGGGTGCCGCCGTCGATCCGGCCGACCCGGGAGGCCAGGCCGACGTAGTTGCGCCCGTCCTTCTGCCGGTGCACGCCGATGTGGTCCCGCCACACCTGCGCGGGCTGCTCGGGGGCCGGGCCGTCCACCAGCTCCCGCTTGAGGTACTCGTCCTGGAGTACCTGGCGGAACCGCTGCGCGCCCCAGTCGGCGAGCAGGAACTTCAGCCGGGCGCGCGAGCGCAGCCGGCGGTAGCCGTAGTCGCGGAACACGCCCGCCACGCCGGCCCACACCTCGGGCACCTCGCCCAGCGGCACCCACGCGCCCAGCCGCTCCCCGAACCGCGGGTTGGTGGACAGGCCGCCGCCGACCCACAGGTCGAAGCCGGGACCGTGCTCCGGGTGCTCGACGCCGACGAACGCGATGTCGTTGATCTCGTGCACCACGTCCAGCAGCGGAGAGCCGGAGATCGCCGTCTTGAACTTGCGCGGCAGGTTGGAGAACTCCTTGCTGCCGATGTAGCGCTCGTGGATCTCGTCGATGGCCGGGGTGCCGTCGATGATCTCGTCCTCGGCGACGCCGGCCACCGGGGAGCCGAGGATGACGCGCGGCACGTCGCCGCACGCCTCGGTGGTCGACAGGCCCACCGCCTCCAGCCGCCGCCAGATCTCCGGGACGTCCTCGATCCGGATCCAGTGGTACTGGATGTTCTGGCGGTCCGTCAGATCTGCGGTGCCGCGGGCGAACTCCTGGGAGATCTCCCCGATGGTGCGCAACTGGGCGACGGTCAGCCGGCCGCCGTCGATCCGCACCCGCATCATGAAGTAGCTGTCGTCCAGCTCCTCCGGCTCAAGTACGGCGGTGCGCCCGCCGTCGATCCCGGGGCGGCGCTGGGTGTACAGCCCCCACCAGCGCATCCGGCCGCGCAGGTCCGCGCCGTCGATGGAGTCGAAGCCCCGGTGCGCGTAGATCGTCTCGATCCGCGTGCGGACGTTGAGGCCGTCGTCGTCCCGCTTGGACTGCTCGTTGGCGTTGAGCGGGGTGAAGTGGCCCTTCGCCCACTGGCCTTCGCCGCGGTGGCGCCCGGTCCTGCGGCGGGCGGCGGCGTTCGGGGCGGTGCCTCCGGCCGGGGACTGGGGAAGGTCAGGGCTGGCAGCCATGGCGGATGCGTCCTTCGGGCAGGCGTGGTCGTCGGGTGTGGTGGGGGTGCCCCGCCGCCCGTCGCCGGGCGCACGCCGACCGGCGTACGCGGCTCGGGCCGTCGGGCGGGGAGGACTCCCGCGCATCCACGACGACGGGGACGGGCGGAGGTGGCGCCGGCGCGCGGGACGGCGGCTCGGCGGCTCGGCGGGACGCGCTCGGTGCGTCAGCCCACCGGACAGATGGCGCTGGACACGCGGCAGAAGTCGACGTGTGGCCGACCTACCAAGGCGATTCCAGTGCGTGACATGACGGAAGCGTGGCACGCGGGTTCGAGGAGCGTCCACCACTATCCATGATGCGGACTACTTCATCTTGATATGCGGACTCGGTTGCAGGGAAGGGGCGTTGACCGGCCGGAATGAACGGATCGTCCGTCCGGCGGCGACGTGTCGCCCCGGTGACACACCGTCCGATGGGCGGACGGCGTGTCACGGCAGGGCGGTGCCGTACGGTTCGGTGCCGGTCGGCCCGGTTCTGTGCGGGTCGGCGCGGGTCGGTCCGGATCTGCTCGGGTCGGCGCGGGTCGGCACGGGCGGCGTCCTCGGCCGGTCAACCTGCCGACGTCGCCGGTGACCCTCAACGGGCCGGCGCCGCCCGGGCGGCCAGGACGGCCGGGGCGTCGGAGAAGGGGAGCAGGTCCGCCGGGCGGGCCGGGCGGAGCAGCTCCACCTCGACCTCCTCCACGAACCGGTACGGCCGGTGCGCCAGCACCGCGGCGAGGGTGCGCCGCAGCCGCGACACCTCCGCGCGTACCGTCACCGCCCGCCCCTCGTCGCCGAACAGGTCCGCGGCCAGCTGCGCCGCGCTGCGCCCCCGGCGGTCCGCGGCCAGCACGTACAGCAGCTCCGCGTGGCGCGGGCTGAGCCGGTGCACCCAGCCGCCGGCCTCGCCCGACACCGCGACCGTCCACGCGCGCGGGCCGGTGAGGTCCAGCACCACCCGGCTCGTCCTCGGCTGCTCGCCGCCCACCCGGACCAGCCAGCCGCCGGGCAGCGGTTCGAGGTCGCACAGGCCCAGCGAGGGCAGCCACACCCGTCCGGCCCGCACCCCGACGGGCAGCGCCACCCGGCCCGGCGGCGCCATCCCGGTGACCGCGGCGGTCCACCCGTCGCGGTCCACCGCCAGCGCCTGGCCGGGCACCCGCGCCAGCAGCGGCGCGGCCAGCGACCGCAGCCGGTCCACCGCCTCCCAGTGCCGCATCCGCAGCTCGCCCTCCGCCACCCGCGCCACGGCGGAGACCAGCGAGAGCGTCGCCGGATGCGCCACGGCGGCCGGCCCGCTGACGTCCACCACGCCCAGCAGCCGCCCGTCGCGCGGGTCGTGCAGCGGCGCGGCGGCGCAGCTCCAGCCGTGGTGGGTGCGCACGAAGTGCTCCGCCGAGTGGACCTGGAGCGGTGAGCGGGTGACCAGCACGGTGCCGATCGCGTTGGTGCCCACCACCTCCTCCGCCCAGCTCGCCCCCTCCGTGAAGCCCAGCCGGTCGGCGCTGCGGCGCACCGCGGCGCTGCCGTCCCGCCACAGCACCCGGCCGTCGGCGTCGGTGACGACCATGATGTGCGAGGTCGCCTCCACCGCCGCCAGCAGGCCGTCGCGCAGCACCGGCAGCACCTGGGCCAGCGGGCTGCGGGTGCGGCGCTGCTCGATCTCCTCGGTGGCCAGCGGTATGGCCCGCCGCCCGCTGTCCGGATCGACCCCGTGGCCGAGCGCGCGCCGCCACGAGGCGCCGATCACCTCGCGCGGGGCCCGCCGCGGCTCGGCGCCGCCCAGCGCCGCGTCCCGCGTCGACGCCGGCTGCCGGCCGGAGGCGCGCTCGGGCGTCCCGCCCTGCCACGTCGAGCCGATCCGAAGGTGTGCCACGCCGTGCCCCCGCTCCGCCGTACCCGCCGCCTCGCCGTGCCGCTGTCCGCGCGCCCGTGACCGTACCGCCCGCGGGCGCCGCGCGCACCAGGGCGGGCCGGGCACTTGCAACGGACTGCAACGTAGTGCAACGGTTGCGAGCCTACGCGACTTCGACGGACAGTGACGGCACGTCACCGTACGGCAGGGCGCCGCAAGCCGGCTTCCGTCGCAGGTGTCCAGTGGTGGCGGGGGTGGTGCCGAGTCGGCGCGGCGCCACCCCCGCTGCCGTGCGCGCACGGGCTCTGCCGGGGTTCCGGGCCCCTTTCGCTCCCTTCCGGGTTGCCGGGATCTCCCGCCCGATCGGGGCGGACACCCGGTCAGGCCACCGGTCAGGCCGCCGGGCGGGCCCGGTCCACGATCGGCGCCAGGTCCAGCGTCGGCGGCAGCGTGCCGAACGACGAGCCCCAGTCGCCGCCCAGCCGCGACGCGCAGAACGCGTCGGCCACCTCCGGCGGCGCGAACCGGACCAGCAGCGAGCCCTGGAAGACCAGCGCCATCCGCTCCGCCACCCGCCGGGCCCGCCCCTCCACACCCTCCAGGTCGGCGAGTTCGCCGAACACGTCCTTGACGGCGCCGTCCAGCCGCCGGTCGGCGCCGCGCGCCCGGCCGATCTCGGTGAGGAAGGCGTCCAGCGCCCGCGGCTCCCGCTGGAGCACCCGCAGCACGTCCAGCGCCTGGACGTTGCCGGAGCCCTCCCACACCGAGTTCAGCGGCGACTCGCGGAAGATCCGCGGCATCCCCGACTCCTCCACGTAGCCGTTGCCGCCCAGGCACTCCAGCGCCTCGACGGCCACCGCCGGGCAGCGCTTGGTCACCCAGAACTTCACCAGCGGCACCGCGAGCCGCAGCAGCGCCCTCTCGTGCTCGTCCGCCGCCCCGGCACCGGTCCCGTCCGCCGCCCCGGCACCGGTCCCGTCCGCCGCCCGGCCCCGTCCGCGTCCGCCGCGCCCCGGACCCGCCGCGCACCGGGTGGGCCGCGTCGTACGCGGCCGCGAGCCGCAGCGCGGCCGTCGTCGCCGCCTCCGACTCCAGCGCGAGGTCGGCCAGTACGTTGCGCATCAGCGGCTTGTCCACCAGCGGGCCGCCGAACGCGCTGCGGTGGACGGCGTGGTGCACCGCCTGCGCCACCGCCTGCCGCATCAGCGCCGCCGAGCCGAGCGCGCAGTCCAGCCGGGTCGCGGCCACCATCCCGATGATCGTGGCGACCCCGCGTCCCTCCTCGCCGACCCGGCGCGCCCACGTCCCGTCGAACTCCACCTCGGCGGAGGCGTTGGAGCGGTTGCCCAGCTTGTCCTTGAGCCGCTGGACGGCGAACGTGTTGCGGGTGCCGTCCGGCAGCATCCGCGGCAGCAGGAAGCAGGTCAGCCCGCCGCCGCCCGCCGAGCCCTCCGGCACCCGCGCCAGCACCAGGAAGCCGTCCGACATCGGCGCCGAGCAGAACCACTTGTGCCCGGTGAGCGCGTAGGCGCCCTCCTCGGCGAGCGGTTCGGCCCGGGTGGTGTTGGCCCGCACGTCCGAGCCGCCCTGCTTCTCCGTCATCCCCATCCCGAACAGCGCCCCCGGCTTGGCCCCCGGCGGCGCCAACTCGGGCTCGTACGCGTGCGAGCCCAGCCGCGGCTCCCACTCGGCGGCCAGCGCCGGATCGGCCCGCAGCGCGGGGACGGCGGCGTGCGTCATCGACACCGGGCAGCCGTGCCCGGCCTCGGCCTGGGTCCACACCAGGAACCCGGCGGCCCGCCGCAGGTGCCCGTCGGGCCGGGACCAGGCGTCGGTCAGGCCGGCCGAGACCGCGTGGCCCAGCAGCCGGTGCCAGGACGGGTGGAACTCGACCTCGTCGATCCGGTTGCCGTAGCGGTCGTGGGTGCGCAGCACCGGAGGGTACGCGTTGGCCTGCTCCCCCCACCGCTGCGCCTGGGCGGAGCCCGCCGCCCGGCCGAGTTCGGAGAGCTCGCCGTCGATCTCCTCCAGCCGCCCGGGGGCCGCGTGCCGGGCCACCGCCTCGGCCAGCACCCGGTCGGTCCGGTAGACGTCGTGGCCCGTCAACGGCGGGGCCTGGTTGGTGACGTTGTGAGTGGGGGGTGTCATGGCAGATAACGTAAGGGGGTGCGAGCAGCGGAAGGAACAGCGGGCGAGAGAAGCCATCGGCGGCCCGGCCGATGGCGCAGGGCCAGAGCCCTGTACCGGAACGTCTCCAAGCGCGAGCTGGCGTGGCTGCTGCTGAAGGACACCGTCGGCTCGTGCATGGAGTACCGGGTCACCGGGCTGGCCGCCGAGGCCGCCTTCTTCGTGCTGCTCTCGCTGCCGCCGCTGCTGCTCGGCCTGGTCGGCGCGCTGGGCTACGTCGACACCGTGATCGGGCTCGACACCATCGACCACATACGCCAGAGCATCCTGACCGCGTCGGCGACCGTCCTGTCCGACAAGGGCGTCAACCAGCTCGTGCGTCCGCTCCTGGACTCGGTCCTCAACGGCCGCCGCCCGGACCTGGTCTCCCTCGGCTTCCTGGTGGCCCTGTGGTCGGGCTCCCGCGCGGTGAACGTCTTCGTCGACACCATCACGATCATGTACGGGCTGGAGGGCCGCCGGGGCATCGTCCGCACCCGCATCATGTCGCTGGAGCTGTACGTGGTCGCGCTGGTGGTGGGCGCGGCGGTGCTGCCGCTGGTGGTGATCGGCCCGGACACCGTCACCCGGGTGCTGCCCGGCGGCGCCATAGCGGTGCACGTCCTGTACTGGCCGTCGGCGCTGCTGGCCTCCGTCGCGTTCCTCACCACGCTCTACCACCTCTCGGTGCCGGTGCGCTCGCCCTGGTACGAGGACGTGCCGGGCGCGCTGGTGGCGCTGTTCATGTGGGTGGTGGGCAGCTTCGTCCTGCGGATCTACCTCACCCACGCGGTGGAGGGCCACACGATCTACGGGTCGCTGGCCGCGCCGGTGGCGGTCCTGCTGTGGATAGGGGTGTCGGCCTTCGCGGTGCTGGTCGGCGCGGCCGTCAACGCGGCCGTGGACCGCGTGTGGCCGTCGGTGGCCACGGCCGCGGCCCGCGAGGAGAACGCGCGGCGACGGGAGGCCGCGGCCGAGGCGGTGGTGGCGCAGGCCCAGGCCCGCCGCCGGGCCCGGCACGCGGGGCTCCCCGACGACGAGGGCGAGCCGCCGGCGGAGTACCCCGAGCGCTGGGCGGACTTCCTGCCGCACCGGGACGTGCGGTCGCGGCTGCGGTCGCGCCTCGGCGTCGTGGAGGAGGCGCCGAAGGCGCCCCGGGTGCCGGGGCCGGCCGCGGAGAGGGTGCCAGGGGACGCGGCGGACACGGGTACGGCGGCGGGGATCGGCGCGGCCCCGGAGGGGCCCGCGCCCGGGGCCGGGCCGGCGGGACGCTGCCCGCCCCGCTCCCCGCCCGTCAGCCCGCCGCCTCGGCGGCGCCGTACCCGGACGGGGCGGGCGTGCCCTCGGTACCGCTGCCGCCCCTGCCGACCCTGCCGCCGGCGCCGCCCGGACCACCGCCGGGTGAGCACCGCCCGCACCGGTAGCCGGGTGAGCACCGCCCGCACCGGTAGCCGGGCGCGCGCCCGAGGGCGGACGCGGCGCGCGGGGCGGGTCGGCGCGGAGAACCGGGGCGTGCACCCGCGAGTGGGCCGATCCGTTGAGCGGCGCCGTGGTGTGGACCCGCGCAGCGGGCGCGGGGAGTGCCGCGGCCCTGGCCGACGGCCGCGTGGCCCTGCTCTGGCACGACGGCGGGCGGCTGCTGGTCCGCGGCCCCGACACCGCCGCCTGCCTCGCCACCGGGTGCCCGGGTGCCCGGGTGCCCGGGCGGCCGCCGCACGGGGCCGCGCTGCCCGCCGGGCGCCGGGCCGCGCCTGCTGGGGCCGCCCGGCGGCGGCCCGGCGCCGCCGCTCAGGCGAAGAGGTCGACCGCGTTGCCGTCCGGGTCGTGGACGACCGCGTACCGCTGGCCCCAGAAGGCGTCGAACGGCACCAGGTGGCCCGTGTGGCCGGCCCCCGTCAGCTCCTCGTAGACGGCGTCGACGCCCTCGGCGGTGCCGCAGTGGAACGCCAGGGCGACGCGGGAGCCGGCAGCCGGCTGCCAGGAGGGGTCGAACGAGCGGACAGTGTCGACGGTGTCCCAGGCGAGTCGCAGCCCGCCCGGCAGGGTGGTCTCCACGTGCGGCTCACCGTCCGCGGAGGCGGGCAGGTCGAGGCCGAGCCGGCGGTAGAAGGCAAGCGACGCGGCCATGTCGGCCACGGTCAGCCCGATCATGTCGAAGCGGGGGGTGATCGATGCGTTCATGCCCCCACGCTAGTGCCGCTCCCGGCAGGGCGTGCCCCGCTCGCCGCCCTGGCACGGCCGTCCGCCGCGTTGCCGTACCGGCCGAGCAAGACCGCTACGAGGCCGGTTCGGCGCCTTGCGGCCGACCGCACCAGGACACCTCGCCACCGGGCGAACCGTGCCGGTCGCGGCACCAGGCGCCGGGACCCCCGCCGTCCTGAACGAAACGGACACCCTCCGCTGTCGCTCCGCCGTCCCTCCGCCCCACCGACGTCCCGGAGCAGCGCGGCGATCCGGCCCCGGTCCTGCCGGCGAGACCTGCCCGGTCACGGCCCGGTCAAGGCCCGGTCCCGGCCCGACCGGGGGCTTTACGTCGGCTGAGCCCCCTCCGGCCCGCGACTCAGGCGGACCCGCGGACGATGAGGCGGCAGGGCACGGTGTGGACCCCCGGTGACGGCTTGGCGTTGATCGCGTCGAGCAGGCGCAGGGCGGCGACCCGGCCGATCTCCGTCAGGTCCATGTCGATCGTGGTCAGCGGCGGGCGGGCGGCCAGCGCCATCGTGTCCCAGTTGTCGAAGCCGACGACGGCGATGTCCTCGGGCACCCGGCGCCCCTCCTCGCGGAGGGTGTCGGTGACGCCCCGGGCGATCTGGTCGTTGCCGCAGAAGACGGCGTCGGTGTCCGGGGCGGTGCGCAGGACCGCCCGCGCGGCGCTGCGCCCCCAGGTCTCGCTCCAGTCCCCGTAGTGCACCCGCCCGGTCGCCAGGGTCAGGCCGGCCTGCTCCAGGTGGCTGACGGCGTGCTCGGCGCGGACCCGTGCCGCCGCGTGGTGCGCGGGTCCGGTGATGTGGGCGACGCGGGAGCGGCCGACGCCGAGGAGGTGGTCGATGGCCAGCCCGGCGCCTCCCCGGTCGTCGGGCACGACGGAGATGTCCTCCGGACGGGTGGACGGCGAGAGGGCGTAGACCGTCGGGATGCGCGCGATGTCGTCCAGGGGCGGGCGGGGGTCGGTGCGGCGGCCGGTGGCGATGATGCCGTCGACCCGGCGGGCGACGAGGTTCTGCAGGTGGTGGCGCTCGCGGATGGTGTCTCCCCGGGTGTCGCACAGCAGCACCGAGATCTTCCCCGCGCCGAGGGCGTCCTCCGCGCCCAGCAGGACCGGGGTGCTGAAACGGCCGATGCCGTCGGTCGTGACCAGGCCCACCGTCCAGCTGCGGCCGCTGTGCAGGCTCTGCGCGTGCTGGTTGGGCCGGAAGTCGAGGCGCTCGACCGCGTCGAGGACACGCTGCCGTGTTTCCGGCCGCATCCTGCCGTTGCCGCTCAGCGCCCTGGAGGCGGTGGCGACGCTCACCCCGGCCAGGGCGGCGACATCGGCCAGCCTGGCATGGGGAGCGGGAACCGGGGCGGGGACGGGGGAGACGGGACGATCGACGGGACGATCGGTATCGGACACGGGTAACCCTTTTCCTGCCGACTGATGTTGGGGACGAGGCCGTGGAGTCCAAGGCGCACGCTGGGACACAACTGCCGAGATTGTGGCTGTCGTTTGCCTTGACGCCCTCCGGGCCCGGCCCTACGTTTCCACGAGGAAAAGGGTTTCGCAAGGATGCTCAATCCCGTCAGAACCCGTACTCCCAGGCCCACTTGGTACACCGTGTCCGCCCTCTGCGGGTGCGCAACCGCACAATCCTTTGCTCAACATGCGAACTTGGGAGACCGATGTCTCACACCACCATCCTTCCGCCGATGACCCCCGGCCCGGTCCGGTTGGGCCCGGAGGCCCTGACCGCGCTGAGACCGGCCGCCGCGACGATCGAGGACGGCTTCTGGCGCGAGCGTCGCGAGGTGAACGCGCGTACCGCCATTCCGCAGGGTCCCGCGCTCCTGGAATCGGCGGGCAACCTGCACAACCTCCGCCTGGTGGCGGGCGCCGCCGAGGGCGGGTTCCGGGGCGACTACCCGTTCATGGACTCCGACGTCTACAAGTGGCTGGAGGCGGCGTCCTGGCAGCTGGCGGGATCGGCGCCCGGGGAGGGGAACCCCGCCTCCCTCCGGCTGGCCGAGGACGTGGACCGGATCGTCGCCCTCGTCGCCGCGGCCCAGCGCGAGGACGGGTACCTCAACACCTGGTTCCAGGCCGGGAAGGGCGACGGGCCCTACTCCGACCTGCGCTGGGGCCACGAGCTGTACTGCGCGGGCCACCTGATACAGGCCGCGGTCGCCCACCACCGCGCCACCGGCAGCGACCGACTGCTCGACGTGGCACGGCGGTTCGCGGACCACGTCGACGCCCTCTTCGGGCTCCCGGGCAGCGGCAAGCCGATCGACGGCTTCGACGGCCACCCCGAGGTGGAGACCGCCCTGGTGGAGCTCTACCGGGAGACCGGCGAGCGCCGCTACCTCGAACTGGCCGGGTACTTCGTGGACCGCCACGGACACGGCCTGATCGGCGGTGAGGCGTACTGCCAGGACCGGGTTCCGCTTCGCGAGGCCGTGAACGTCGAAGGCCACGCAGTACGCCAGTTGTACCTGCTGGCCGGGGCGGCGGACCTGGCGGCGGAGACCGGAGAGCATGAACTGCGCGCCGCTGCCGAGCGGTTGTGGAACGCGATGACCACCACCAAGACCCATCTGACCGGCGGCCTGGGCGCGCACCACGACCAGGAGGAGTTCGGCGACCCGTACGAACTCCCCAACGAGCGCGCGTACTGCGAGACGTGCGCCGCCGTGGCCTCGGTGCACTGGAACTGGCGGATGGCGCTGCTGACCGGCGAGGCTCGGTACAGCGACCTGATCGAACGCACCCTGTACAACGGCTTCCTGGCCGGCATGTCGCAGGACGGCGAGACCTGGCTGTACGTCAACCCGCTCCAGGTGCGCGACGGTTACACCGACGTCGGCGACGACCACTCGGCGCGCCGCACCCGCTGGTTCCGGTGCGCCTGCTGCCCGCCGAACGTGATGCGGCTGCTGGCGAGCCTGGAGCACTACCTGGCCTCCACCGACGGCCAGGGTGTCCAGCTCCACCAGTACGCCACGGGCCGCTACACCGGGCAGGCCGCCGGCGAGGACCTTGTTGTTAGCGTGCACACCTCCTACCCGTGGCAGGGCGGGATCACCGTCACCGTCGAGGAGAGCCCCGCCGGACAGCCCTGGACGCTGTCCCTGCGCGTCCCCCAGTGGTGCGAGCGGTACACCGTGCGGGTCGGCGGCGAACCGGTCGACGCCGCGGGCGCCGTACGGGACGGATGGCTGCGGCTGGAGCGCGCGTGGGCGGCGGGCGAGACGGTCGAGCTGCGGCTGGACGTGGCGCCGCGGCTGACCACCGCGGACGCCCGGGTCGACGCGGTGCGCGGCTGCGTCGCCATGGAACGCGGCCCGCTGGTGTACTGCCTGGAGCAGGCCGACCACGACGGCGGCGGCCTGGACGACATCGTGCTGGACACCGCCCAGCCGCTGGCCGACCGGCCGCGGCCCGACCTGCTCGGCGGGGTCACCACCGTGACGGCCGCCGGCCGCCGGCGCGGCACCGCCGCGCGACAGGCGGGCTGGTGGCCCTACCGGTCCTGCGCGCCGGGCCGCCCGCGGCGGACCCGGCCCGGCCCGGCCTCGGATGCGGCCCCGGCCCCGGCCGCCGCCGCGCACGAGGACGCCGACGCCGACGCCGTCGAGCAGCTCGAACTCACCGCCATCCCGTACTACGCCTGGGCCAACCGGGAGGTCGGCAGCATGCGCGTCTGGCTGCCGACGAGCTGATCCGCACCGGCAGGACCCGCTGCCGCCGCGGCCGGCCCGGCCGGCCCCGGCCGTCGGCCCCCACCCTTCGCTCGCGCTCGTCCATGCTCCGTCAGTGAGGTCACACCGTGAGAAGAACCCGCACCCTCGTCGCCCTGTCCACCGCCGTCAGCGCCCTCGCCGCCCTCGCCGCCTGTTCCGGCGGCAGCTCCGGCGGTTCGGGAAGCAGCTCCTCCGCCTACACCTTCTGGGACCCGTACCCGCAGTTCGACGCGTCCGCCCCGTGGGCGAAGCTGGTCCAGTCCTGCGGCCAGAAGGCGGGCGTCACCCTCAAGCGGACCGCCCTGGACACCACCGAGCTGAACAACAAGGCGCTGCTCGCGGCGCAGCAGGACAACCTTCCCGACGTGATGATGGTGGACAACCCGTTCGTCTCCACCCTGGTCTCGGCCGGCATCCTGACCAAGACCAGCGACCTGCACCTGGACACCTCGGCCATGCAGCCGAACATCATCGGCGCCGGCACCGTCGACAACTCCGCGTACGGCATCCCGATCGGCGCCAACACCCTGGCCCTCTACTACAACACCGACATCCTGGCCGCGGCCAAGGTGGACCCGTCCACGATCAAGGACTGGGCCTCGCTCACCGCCGCCCTCCAGAAGGTCAAGGCCACCGGGAAGAAGGGCATCAGCTTCGGCGCGATCGGCACCGAGGAGGGGACCTTCCAGTTCCTGCCCTGGTTCTGGGGTGCCGGGGGCGACCTGACCAAGGTCGACAGCAGCCAGGGCGTGGCCGCGCTCTCGCTGTGGAAGAACTGGGTCTCCCAGGGGCTGGCCCCCAACGACGTCCTGAACAACACCCAGACGACCAGCTGGCAGGAGTTCGCCACCGGTCAGTACGCCTTCGGCGAGAACGGCACCTGGCAGCTCGCGAACGCCAAGAAGGCCGGGTTCAAGTACGGCATCATCAACATTCCCGGCATCAACGGCGGTTCGGCGCCGGTCCCGACCGGTGGTGAGTTCGTCACCGTGCCGGTGCAGAAGGACAGCAGCCGCTACGCGGTGGACGCCAAGATCGTCAGCTGCCTGACCAGCAACACCAACTCGCTCTCCACCGACACCACCTTGTCGTACATCGCCCCGGTGGCAGCGGTCCAGCAGCAGCAGGTCCAGCAGGACCCCTCGCTGAAGCCGTGGGTGAGCGCTCTCGCCGCCGCCCGGGGCCGCACCAGCAACGGCCTGGGCACCAAGTACCCGGTGATCTCGCAGCAGTTGTGGACGGCCGTGCAGAGCGCGCTGTCCGGTGGGGCGAGCCCGCAGGCGGCGCTCGCCGCGGCGCAGAAGGCCGTGGACAACCACCAGAACTGAGGCCCGGCCTCCGCCTCACTCCCACCCCCGTCCGGGCAGCGGCCCGCACAGCCCTGCCCGGACGCGATCACCGACAAGGAGAGCGCACGCGATGACCATCACCCGTGCAGACCGGCCCCGGCGGCCACCGGCAAGGTCCGGGCCCGACGCCTCCGGCGGGCGGGCCAGGCCCTGGACCTCCCGGCGGGGGCCGGGGAACAGGACGTCCCAACTGGTCGCCTGGGCCTTCGTCCTTCCCCTGCTGGCGTTCCTCGCGGCGTTCTACCTGTACCCGCTCTACCGCAACGTGGACCTGAGCCTGCGCCACTACACCGTCCGGTCGTTCGTCGACAACGACGCGCCGTTCTCCGGGTGGGACAACTTCTCGCAGGTCATCAAGGCGCCGACGTTCTGGCCCGCGATCCGCGACACCCTGGTGTTCACCCTGGTGTCCATCTTCCTGCAGTTCGCCGCCGGCATGGGGCTGGCCGTCTTCTTCACCCGCAGGTTCCGCCTCTCGGCCACCCTGCGGGCGCTGTTCCTCGTCCCGTGGCTGCTGCCGCTGATCGTGTCCGCGTCGACCTGGTCGTGGATGTTCAACAGCGAGTCGGGCGTGGTGAACTACGCGCTCCACCTGGTGGGAGTGGCGCCGGTCGACTGGCTGACGTCGCCGCACTGGGCCCTCACCTCGGTGATCATCGCGAACATCTGGATCGGCATCCCGTTCAACCTGGTGATCCTCTACAGCGGTCTGCAGAACATCCCGGACGAGCTCTACGAGGCCGCCTCGCTGGACGGCGCGACCGGGTGGCAGCAGTTCTGGCGGATCACCTTCCCGCTGCTGCGGCCGGTGTCCGCGATCACGCTGCTGCTGGGCTTCGTCTACACGCTCAAGGTGTTCGACCTGATCTGGATCATGACCAGGGGCGGCCCCGGCGACTCCTCCACCACCCTGGCGACATGGTCCTACCGGCTCGGATTCGGCTCGCTGCTCCCGCAGTTCGGCCCCGGGGCGGCGGTCGGGAACATCCTCATCCTGATCGCCCTCGTCTTCGGGCTGCTCTACATCCGAGTCCAGAGGAGGCAGGAAGCATGACCACCGACGCCGTCCCCGTCCCCGCCCGCGTCCGACCGCGCCGCGTCCCACCGCGCCGCAGGCAGTCGCGCCGCAACACCGTCATCGGCGTCGTGCTGACGCTGGTGATGCTGTTCCCCGTCTACTGGATGTTCAACGTCTCCCTGACCCCGCAGCGGGACATGCGCAAGTCGCCGCCCGACCTCTTCCCCCTCCACCCCACGTTCTCCGGCTACCACGCGGTGCTGCGGGACCAGATGCCCTACCTGGGCGTGAGCCTGATGATCGGCCTCGGGACGGTCGTGCTCACCGTCGCGCTGTCGGCTCCGGCGGCCTTCTCGCTGGCGAAGCTGCGGCCGCGCGGCGGCGGGGTGCTGAGCATGGCGCTGCTGGTCGCGCAGATGATCCCCGGGATCGTGATGGCGATCGGGTTCTACGGCATGTTCCTCAGCTTCGGGCTGCTGGACTCCTGGTGGGGGCTGATCGTCGCGGACTCCACGATCTCCGTCCCCTTCGGGGTCATGATCTTCGCGGCGTTCATGTCCGGCATCCCGGACGAGCTGATCTCCGCCGCCCGCATCGACGGAGCCGGCACCTGGCGCACCTTCTGGTCGGTGGTGCTGCCGGTCAGCCGCAACGCCGTGGTCACCGTCTCCCTGTTCAGCTTCCTGTGGGCCTGGTCGGACTTCGTCTTCGCCAACACCCTCGACAGCGGTGGCGACATGCGGCCGATCACGCTCGGGATCTACCACTACATCGGCAACAACAACCAGGAGTGGAACGCCATCATGGCGACCGCGGTGGTGGCGTCGATACCCACCGCGCTCCTGCTCATTCTCGCCCAGCGCTACGTCGCCGCCGGAGTCAGCGCCGGAGCCCTCAAGGCCTGACGGCGGCCCCACGGATGTCCGACCACCGTGCACCGACAACGAATGGACAGGTGAATGACCGCAAGACCTGGCGCCGGAAGGCGTGGAAGACACAGAATGCCGGCTCTGCTGCTGGCCGGGCTGCTGAGCGCGGGGACGGCGCTTGTGGGCAGCGGGATGGCGGCCGCGGCGGAGCCCCAGGTGAGCCAGGTGGGCTACCCCACCTTCAAGGGCTCGGCCAACCCGGTTCCGGACGTACCCGCCGGCTACACCTCCGACAACCAGATGGAGGCGATCTTCACGGCGGACGTCGCCGCCGGCGCCGGAACCGACACCGACCACGACTTCTGGGTCGACAAGATGCTGACCCGGACCGGCACCGCCGGGGACTCCGACCCCGGCAACAGCGACAACAACCAGTACCTGTTCAGCCGCGGCCGGGCGGTCTTCATGAAGACCCACGACCCGTCGGTTCTCGGGTTCGGCGGCCAGGTCGCCTACTGGGAGGCCATCGACGGGCGCGAGGCGTACGACATCAGCCTCCAGGTGGACGGCACGAAGCTCAAACTGACCGAGGACACCTCGGCGCGGAAGCAGACGCCGAGCTACTGGCGGGAGAAGTTCACCACCAGCGACTCCTCCCTGTCGGTGACCGAGGTCAAGTTCATCACCGCCAACGACGTCGCCGTCACCGAGTTCACCGTGGACAACACGGGATCGGCCGACCGGACCGTCGCGGTCAAGGCGACCTCCCCGTACACCACGGACGTCGACGGGGACGAGCTGACCGGCACGGTCCCGGCCCTGAACAACCTGACGACCATCTACCCGCGGTTCTCCGGGGACGGCCTGACGCCGTCGAGCGGATCGCTGACCGGGAACCTCGCGGTGCCGGCCGGCGGGCACACCACCACGAAGGTGCAGCTCGGCTTCACCACCAAGGAGATCCCGGCCTCCCGGACCGAGTACGACTCCGTCCGCGCCGCGACCCCCGCGGCGGCGTACCGGACCAGCGTCACGGCGTACAACCAGTGGTGGGCGGACAACATCCCCTACCTCGACGTGCCGGACAAGAACATCGAGAAGTCGCTGTACTACCGCTGGTGGCTGATGCGCTTCAACTACCTCGACGCGAACATCCCGGGCAACGACTACCAGTTCCCGACCTCCGTCGAGGGCGCGCTGGGCTACAACAACGCCATCGACCTGACCGTCCCGCTCTTCCTGGACGACCTGAAGTACTTCCGCGACCCGTCGTACTCCTACGGCACCTGGGTGTCCGCGGGCGAGGTGCAGGCGCCGAGCGGCCAGTACATCGACAACCCCGGCGACCCGGCGAACTGGAGTGCGAGCCACGCGCAGTACATCTCCGCGTCGGCACTGCGCTCGTACGAGCTGCACGGCGGGCCGTCGTCGATCGCGGAGCAGCTGGCGGGCTACGCGTCGAAGGACGTCAAGGGCCAGCTCGCGGTGATGGACACCAACAAGGACGGGGTCCTCGACACCAACTGGAACTCCTGGACCGGCAACGACGCCGACGCGGTGTCCTTCGACTACGCGCCGGGCGACAACCTGGACCGGCCCGAGTCGGCGTTCACCTGGGCGGGCGCCGAGGCCGCGGTGCAGGCGTACACCATGAGCGGTGACACCGCCAAGGCGGCGGACATGCAGACCACCGCGGACACCATGCAGACCGCCCTGCTGAACAACCTGTGGGACCCGAGCACCGACAGCCTGCTGTCGAAGGACATCAAGACGGGCAAGCTCGATCCGTGGAAGGAGATCAACAACTACGACCCCTACACGGTCGGGGAGATCCCCAAGCCGGACGGCACGGCCGCCAACGACGCGTACACCCAGGCGCTGCGCTACTTCGCCGACCAGAACGAGTTCCCCATCTTCCCGTTCTACACGGCCGACCAGAAGGACAAGGCGGCCGCCACCGCGGCCGGCCGGCCGGGCTCGAACAACTTCTCGTTCATCAACTCCACGGGCCTGCTGAACCTGTACGCCTCGGCGATCCGCAACTACCCGAGCTCGTACGTCACCGCGGACTCGTACAGCAAGCTGCTCTCCTGGAACGCGTGGGCCAACTACGCCGACAGCGGTGACAACCGCTACCCGGACGCCACCGAGTTCTTCTCGGACGGTTCGGCGGACCCGGGCAGCATCGGCTACCGGTCGTGGATCCACCAGACCATCCTCGGCGCGACCAACCACAACGTCATCGAAGACGTCATGGGCCTGCAGAGCCGCACCGACGACAAGGTCGAGCTCTGGCCGATCGACATCGGCTGGGACCACTTCGACGCCAACAACATCGCCTACCGCAACACCAACCTCTCGATCACCTGGGACAAGCCGGGAGACGGCAAGCGGTACTACGGCGACGACGTCCCCGAGGGCCTGTCGATCTGGGTCAACGGCAAGCGGGTCGCGACCGTGGACTCGCTGACGCACTTCGTGTACGACCCGGCCACGGGCAAGGTCAGCTTCCCGGGCGGTGGTTCGGCGACCGCCACCTACCAGACCACCTCCGACGTGGACGCGCCCACGCAGGTCACCTTCCCCGACGACTCCAGGGTGACCGACATCTTCGCCAAGTCCGGCGACGACATCACCGCGAGCGGCGCCGGCCTGCCGAACCTGGCCAAGGGCGCGACCGCCACGGCCACCTACTCGGCCAGCGGCCACGGGCCGGCCGGCGTGGTCGACGGAAGCACCGCGATCAACCCCTACTGGGGGTCGTCCGGCTCCTCCCACGCACAGGACTCGGTCGAACTGGACCTGCCGAGCACGCAGAAGATCAGCGACCTGAAGGCGTACTTCTACAGCGACAAGAAGATCGGCGGCTACGCGGAGCCGGCCACCTACACCGTCCAGTACGACGACAACGGCACCTGGAAACCGGTGACGAGCCAGGCCCGGACCCCCGTCGACCCGATCGCCAACTACAACGACATCCGGTTCGCCGAGGTGACCACCGGCAAGATCCGGATCACGGTCACCCCGCAGGACGGTTACAGCACCGGGATCAAGGAGCTCCAGCTCTTCGACCCCACCAGCCCCGTCACCGCCCAGCAGAACACCGCGCCGCAGGTCGACGCCTACGTCGACACGTCCAGCTCGCCCGGCGAGGCCCACCTGACGGGCGTGGTCAAGGACGACGGCCAGCCGTCGGGCACGCTCAGCCAGCAGTGGTCCGTCGTGTCGGCACCGGACGGGGGCGTCGCCGTCATCTCGACGCCCACGGACGCCTCGACGCTCGTCCGCTTCACCAAGGCGGGCAGCTACACGCTCCGGCTCACCGCGACGGACGGGACGCTCTCCACGTCCGACGACGTGACCGTCACCCCGACCGCCGCCGCGGGCGGCGCCAACGTGGCGACCTCGGCCACGCCCAGCGCCGACTACACGGCGTCCTGGGACAGCGTCAACGCGGTGAACGACGGCAAGGTCCTCAACTCGGGCGGCGCGTCCACCGACTACTGGGGCACCTGGACCGGCAACGACCCGACGACCCGGACGCTCCAGTACACCTGGAAGTCCCCGGTGCGGATCTCCGGCTCCAACATCACCTTCTGGCACGACAGCCCGGTCGGCAACGGCGGCGGGGTGGTCGTCCCGCACGCCTGGAAGATGCAGTACCTGGCGGGTGACGGCAAGACCTGGACCGACGTGCCCGATCCGAGCGGCTACGGCACCTCGGCCACGGGCAGCAACGCCACCACCTTCTCGCCGGTGACCACCACGGCGGTACGGGCGATCTTCACCGCCGACTCCAACGGCAAGACCAACGCCGCCGTCGGCGTGAGCGAGTGGCAGGTGCTGGCCGACCAGCCCGAGTCGGTGACCGACACGCAGGTGCGCACCACCGTCGGCACCGTCCCGACGCTGCCCGCCACCGTCGACGTGGTGTACAGCGACGGCAGCCGCACGCAGAGCGGCGTCACCTGGCAGGCGATCACGCCGGACCAGGTCGCCGAGGACGGTGCCAGCTTCACGGTCACCGGAATCGTCGGCAACGCCGGTGCGGCGGCCAAGGCCACCGTCTGGGTGCGGTCCGCGCTGGGCGACACCATCACCAACCTGCAACCCGTGACCGCGCACACCGTCGCCGGTACGGCGCCGCAGCTGCCCGGCACGGTCACGGCCACGTACAACGACGGCACGATGGACAGTTCGCTCCCGGTCAGCTGGGGCGCGATCAGCGCCTCCTCCTACGCCAAGGCCGGCACCTTCACCGTCCACGGCACCGTGCCGGGTACCGGCTTCACCGCGACGGCGACCGTGACGGTGAAGGGAGCCGGGGGAGAGACGGCCTCGGCGCCGGAGATCTCCACGGTCTCGGTCGCGGACGGCAACGTGGTCGGCGGCACGGTGTCCTTCGCCGTGGGGCTGGCCGGCAAGGCGTCGGACATCTCGTACACCTACATCGAGCTGAACCGGGGCGGCGTCTGGACGACGGACAACACCGTCAAGGCGGCGATCGCACTGGGCAGCGGCAACTCCGGCCTCGACCCGAAGCTGGTGGTGGACACCACCGCGCTCCCCAACGGCAGCTACGGCCTGAAGATCGACGCCGTCGGGGCGGACGGGCTGACCACCGAGAAGAAGATCTCGTTCACGGTCAACAACCCGCCGGTGGTGACCTTCGCCGCGCCGGCCTCCGACGCGACGGTGAAGGGCACGGTGGCCGTCCGGGTCGGGCTGTCCGGCCAGGGCCTGTCGGCGTACAACCTGCGGGTGGACGGCACCGGACTGCAGTACCTCTACCAGCCGGCGGCGGGCACGGAGACGTTCTCGCTGGACACCACGACGCTCTCGGACGGCGTGCACACGCTGCTGGCGACCGCCACGGACAGCGCCGGGAACAAGACCACGGTCACGGAGAAGATCACCGTCCGGAACACGTAGGGCCCGAAGCCCGCCCTGGCGGCGGACGCGAGGAGGTGCGGTGAGCCCTGGGGCGCCGGCGCGGTCAGCGCCGGCGCCCCCGCGGCGTCGGGCCGCCGGGCGCCGGGGGAGCGGGGGAACGGGCGTGCCGGGGGTGCCGGTGCGCATCGCGCCAAGGGGGCCGGAACCTCGCGGAAAACTGGCCGAGGATGTTCTGCGGAAAGAGTTGACGGGCCATGTGAGCGGTTCTACTTTCTCGTACAGAACGGGAAATCCGACAGGTTCCCGGGGCCGCCTCGCGGCCCCTCTGCCGGCCCGGCGCCACCGTTCCCGAGGCACTCCTCCGGGAAGGCGGCCACGGCGGCGCCACGTCCCGGATCTTCTCCGAGGAGCCGGGAAGCGGTTCGGACACACGAGTTCCAGCAGCTCGGCCCAGGCGAGGCGGACCTCTCGGCGGAGGCGGGCAGCGGCAGCCCCGTCCCGCGCTCCGGCGCGGGGAGCGGCCGCGTCTCCCGCGAGTCACCAGGCTCTCCGACGGGCGGCTGTCCCGGCGCAAGATTGTTAGCGCTCACATTACGCGGGTTCCGACGGCGAGCCGCACCACCGCCGGAACCGGCCGCGTCCGACGGGCCCCGGCGGGCCGCCCGGCCCGTCCGCCGTACGCGCGGCGCGGTCCCACCGTCCGACACTCCTCACCCCACGGGAGGAACCACCGATGACGAACTGCCCGTCACGCCGCTCGACACCGACGAAGCAGGTGACTCCGCGATGACGAACCGCCTCCTTCAGGCGCTGCGCCGCCGCAGGGTCGCCGCCGCGACCGCGGCCCTCCTGGTCGCCTCGGTGCTGCCGTTCCTCGGCACCGGCTCCTCCGCCGCCGCGGCCTCGGGCGCGGCCGCCGGAGAGCGGCAGGCACCGCCGGCCGCCGCCGCGCAGACCGCCTACCAGGGCATTCCGGCGGTCTCCCCCAACTCCTGCAAGAACACGAGCCTGCCGAACGCGTACGGTACCAACTTCCCGACCCCGGCCGACCCCTACGGCCAGGGCTTCTCCAACCAGTCGGCGATCGGGTGGGACGGCAACTACTGGCCGGCGTACTCCTACCTGTCCGGCTCCTACTTCGCCCGCGGCGTGCCCACCACCTACAACTCCGGCGGCACCACCATCTGCGGGGCGATGTACTCGTTCAGCATCTACCACACCGGCGGCAACCGGCCCGCGCAGTCGGTGCAGTGGACCGAGGACAGCGGCTACCTGCCGGCGCTCACCACCAGCTTCACCACCGGCACCACCGCCGTCTCGATCAAGGACTTCGCCGACAAGGCCACGATCGCCGGCAACCCGGTGCTGCTCGTCTACACCCGCGTCTCGGTGACCAACAACGGGACGGCGGCGGTCACCCTCGACCCCGGCGGCACCGGCACCAACCTCGTCAGGCTGACCAGCACCTCGCTGAACACCGTGCAGCCGAAGGCCACCAGCAACCACGACTACGTCGCCGCGATCGACACCTTCGGCTCCGGGGCGGCACTCCCCACCACCGCCCAGATCACCTCCGGCGCCCCCACCCTCGACTCCGCGTACAGCGCGATGAGCTCGTACTGGAACGGCCGGATCGCCGAGACCGCGACCCTCTCGCTCCCCAACACCGCGCTCCCCAACACCGGGAGCCTGGCCAACCCCGGCACCGCCCTCACCAACGCCTACAAGGCGGGCACCATCTACGGCCTGATCATGCAGATCGGCAAGGCCCAGTTCTCCGGCGCCAACAACTACTTCTGGGAGCTCAACCACGACGTGCCCGGCGAACTGGCCTCGCGCTTCGAGACCGGCGACTTCCAGGACGCGCAGAACCTGCTGCTCAACGCCCGGATCTCGGAGGCGACCAACTACAACGAGCAGGGCGCCAACTGGTACTACGACGGCGACTGGAAGACGCCCGCCGTCTGGGCGCTGTACCTGGCCAAGACCGACGACACCGCGTTCGTCAGCCAGTACTTCCACGACGACGCGAGCGGCACCAGCTCCTGGGGTCCGAGCCTCTACACGATCATGCACACCATCTACCAGGGCCAGCTCGCCTCCGACGGAGCCCTCAAGGCGAGTTACGACAACGACTCGTCGGGCCGCTGGCTCTTCGACGACTACTCCGCGCTCCAGGGCCTGGCCGCCTACAAGTACATCGCCACCCGGCTGGGCAACACCACCGAGGCCCAGTACGCCGACACGGCCTACACGTCGCTGCTGAGCCACGTCAACACGCTGCTGACGACCAACCAGTCGGCACACGGCTTCAGTTACCTGCCCTGCACGGTGGACCAGGCCAACTCGGCCAACCGCTGCAACACGTACAACGACGCCAACTGGGCCTCGCCGGTCTGGGTCGGGCAGAACCAGTGGTCCACCATGCTGGAGGGCGGCACGCTGAACGGGATCGCGGGCAGCGCGGCGCAGGCCGACGCGATGTACGCGTGGGGCTTCGCCCGGCTGGCCTCCAACGGCCTGCCCTACCCGACCTTCGGCGCCTTCAACGGGTACTCCACGGCCTACAACACCGCGTACGCCTCCGACGGGCTGTACGGCACCAACTACCGCGACCTGCCGATCACCAGCTACGCCTGGCAGATCTCGACCACCACGGGCGGCCCGAACGCCTGGTGGGAGGCGAACGGCAGCGGGCCCTCCGCCTCCAACCCGTGGATCGGCAACCACGCCGGGCCCGAGTTCGGCGCGATCCCGTACGCCTGGCCCATCTCGGCGCAGCAGCAGGGCCTGGTCGAGTCGATCGTCGCCGAGGGCCGCGCCTCCACCGGCACCGGTCCGTTCACCTTCACCCGTCCGCTCTACATCGGACGCGGCGTCCCCAACAGCTGGATCGCCGCGGGCCAGACCACGTCGGTGGGCAACCTCACCAGCTCCTACAACGTGGACACCGGTACCCGCAGCACCTACGGGGTCTCGCTGGCCGTCACCAAGCCGGGCACGGTCCGGGTGGTCACCGTCACCCTGAGCGGCTCCGTGCCGTCCGGCGCAGTCTCCATCCAGCTGCCGATCTTCAACACCGTCAACGTCACGGCGGTGACCGGCGGCAGCTACAGCTCCAGCACCCACACCGTCACCGCGAACGCCGGCGCCACCACCGTCACCATCACCCTCGCCTCCTGACCCGTGCCGAACCGGCCGGCGGCCCGCCCCCTCCCGGGCGGGCCGCCGGCCCACGGCGTCTCGGGGTGCGCCCCGCACGGATCGCGCCGCCGGCCCCCTCGCCGGGACGAGTTCCAGGCCTCGAACCCGGCGCACGGCTTGTTGGTTCAGCCGGCTGAACCGGGTGTTGTGAGGTGGGTCGTGCCGGCCGGGACGACGTCGGGGTTGTCCGCGTTGGTGAGCGTCTCCCACGCCACGAACAGACTGTTCGTGCCGGCCGGCCGCTGCGACTCGGTCAGCGCCTGCGTGTTGGTCATCGCGACGCCCATCCGGTTGTGCAGCGCGTTGAAGCCGACCTCCGTGACCGGGCCGAGCCCCAGGTTGAGGCTGCCTCCGCACAGCCAGGACGGCGGGGCCGTGCCCAGCTCGTACTTCGACTGGAAGCCCAGCGCCTGCCGCAGCCGCTCGCCGACCTGCGGGTAGAGGTCCTGGCCCTGGATCGCCGCGGTCTCGGCGACGTCCGAGATGGACGCGATGCCGTAGCCGGTGTGGGTGAAGTCGCGACAGGTCTCCTGTGTCAGTCCGGTCACGAAGGTCGACTGGCCCTGCCAGTAGCTGATGATCTTCGCCGAGGTGTCCAGCCCCGACCCCGGCACTGTTTTGGGCAGCGAGCCGTCCGTGGAGAGGTAGACGTACGCCGCGACCCGGTTGAGGTACCGGGCGATCGCCTTGTCGTAGTCGGCGCCGTCGTTGAGGAAGATCGAGATCCCGACCGCCGCCTCCATCATGCTCAGCTCCCAGTTGCCGTTGCTGTTGGAGCCGTTGATCACCTCGGGAAGGTAGACGGTGCGCAGCATCGTGGCGAACCGGTCGATGTCCGAGGACGACCAGCCGGAGTAGGTGTAGCGGATGATCTCCGCCGCACGCGGCCAGACCGAGCCCGCCCAACCGGTCTGCAGCGGGGCATTGGAGTTCGTGTGCTCGGTGATCGTCGACGACCAGGCGTTCATCAGGTCGATCGCCTTCTGCGCGTAGGCGCTGTTGCCCGAGATGTACCAGGTCAGCGCGTCCGTGTACGCGGCGATGGCGTCCTGCCGCTCGTCCGTGCAGCCGTTGTCGGGGTTGGAGTACGACCCGCAGTCGACGTCCGCGCGCGGCTTGGCGGTGCGCGAGAGCGAGGCGTAGGAGCTGGCCGTCATCTGGGCGTAGGCGTCCTTCCACGGTTCCGCGCCCGCCTGCACCTGGCTCTTGGCGTACTGGAGTTGGGGGAGGCTGACCAGCACGCCCGGGTGGGTGAACGTGGTCGGCGCGGCGGCCACGGCGGGGACGCCTGCGGCGGGGGCCGGGGCGGCCGAGGCGCCGCCGGCGGGCAGCACGGCGGCGGCGGTGCCCAGAGCGGCGGCTGCCGCGGCCAGGACCACGGACCGCCGGAACCGTTTCCGGACCGGCGCGGCGGGGAGAGCGGGCTCGGCGCCCGGGACGGCGAGGTGGCCGGCGGGACGGCCGGCGCTGAGGAATCTGCGCATGGGGGGCTCCTGGTGCGGGGGCGGCCTGCGCGCGGTGCGCGGGGGCGCGCGGGCACCCTCGGATGTCGTGGGGGACAAGGCCGGATCGGCAGGAAGCTTTCCTGTCCGTACTGAGGAGCATGGCAATGTGACGGTGTGTTGGTCAAGACACTGAATGCCATTCAGTCCGCTGACCCAGCCGGATGGTTGCTCCATCGAGGTCGGTACTCGCCAGGGTGTGCGCCGGCCGCCGGTGAGTTCGCATGGCTCCGGCTGCCCTGTCGGGAATCCGGGCGGTGTCTCCTCGGGTCCGCGCGTCAGGCCATCGGGCCATCGGGCCTTTTGCGGCCGGGAGCCGGGCGGCGGCGACCCTGTTCCTCGGAGCATCCACACGGCCGCCACGGGCCGCTGCCGCGTCTGTGGCGTGACGGGCGAGAAGTGCGCCCGGCGGCTTCGGTCCTGCCGTCTGGCGGGCTCGAACGAGTGGTGCCGCGAAACCCCCCGGCACGTGGGAAGTTTGACGTGGTGTCGGGAAGAGGCTGCTGGCGACTGCCGCGCGTTCGGGCGTCGATGTCGCGGGAGGGCGTCCGACACCCGTCTGTCCTCGCGTCCGGCGGGTCCATAGGGCGCGCGCCCCTCGATAGCGCAGGAAGGGAGCACAAATTTTGCTCGAAACTGCTCATTGAAGGCCTTGATCAATCAACCATGAGCGTTCTATGGTCGAGCGCCACGAGGTAACGAGTGGTTCAGGGAGTTGCGTGCGGGCCGCCGCGACCGTCCTCCGGCCGGTCGGGGCTCCACCGCTCCCGGTCGTGCCCAGCCGTTCCCGAGCAGCACCGGCGTCCCCAACCCGCCCTCATCTCAAGCGAGATCCACGCGAGCAGGAGTACACATGTCGTTCATCCGGGACGAGATCGACCGCCAGCCCGCCGCCTGGCGCGAGGCCGGGAGTGTCGCCGCGGCGGCGGGCGGACTGCCCGAACCGGGGGAGCGGGTGGCCGTCATCGGCTGCGGCACGTCGTGGTTCATGGCCGAGGCGTACGCCGGCCTGCGGGAGCGGCGCGGCCAGGGGCAGACCGACGCCTTCGCGGCCTCCGAGTTCCCGCACGACCGCGACTACGACCGGCTCGTGGTGATCTCCCGCTCCGGCACCACCACGGAGGTCGCCGAACTGCTGGGGCGGCACGGCAGGCGCAGCCCCACCGTCGCGCTCACCGCCGTCCCGGGGACCCCGGTGCCCGCGGCCGCGGACCGGGTGGTGGACCTGTCCTTCGCCGACGAACGCTCCGTCGTGCAGACCCTCTTCGCGACCACCGCGCTCGCCGCGCTGCGGGCGGCCCTCGGCGAGCCGGTCGCAGCGCTGGCCGACGCCGCCGAGTCGGTGCTGGCGGAGCCGCTGCCGGAGGAGTGGACCGCCGCCGAGCAGATCACCTTCCTCGGCCGCGGCTGGGCCCACGGAGTGGCCCGCGAGGCGGCGTTGAAGATGCGCGAGGCCACCCAGGGCTGGACCGAGTCCTACCCGAGCATGGAGTACCGGCACGGGCCGATCGCCATCGCCGCGCCCGGCCGGCTGGTCTGGCACTTCGGCCCCGACGCCGACGGGCTGCGCGAGGACGTCCGGCCCACCGGGGCGCTGTTCGTCGACAACGCCGAGGACCCGCAGGTCGACCTGATCCGGGTGCAGCGGCTCGCCGCCGCCGTGGCGGAGCTGCGCGGTCTGGACCCCGACCGGCCGCGCCACCTCACCCGGTCGGTGGTGCTGAACGCGTGACGGCCCCGAAGGCCCGGCGGCGCCAGGCGTACCGACGGTGCCGCTGAGGCCGCCACCGTCCCTGCCGCCTCCATCGCCTCTTCCACCTCCGTAGTCCCCGCCGTCTCCGCAGTTTCCGTCAGCACCGCCGCCGGCGAACCGGACGCCGGCCGAACCCCGGACAGGAGCAGATCCCCGTGCTGAGCACCACCGCCGAACTGGTCGGCCAGGCCCGTGCCGCAGGCACCGGCGTCGCCGCGTTCAACGTCATCGCGCTGGAGCACGCCGCGGCGGTGGCCGCGGCGGCGGAGGCCACCGGCCTTCCGGCGATCGTCCAGATCAGCCACAACGCGATCCGCTACCACGGCGGCGACCCGCTGCCGCTGGCCGCCGCCGTCACCCGGATCGCCGCCGCGAGCACCGCGCGCCTGTCGCTCCACCTCGACCACGTCGAGGACCTCGACCTGGCGCGGCGGACCGCCGAGTGCGGCGCCAGCTCGGTGATGTTCGACGGCTCCCGCCTCCCGGACGAGCAGAACGTCGCCGCCACCCGTGCGGCGGCCGACTGGGCGCATGCCCAAGGGCTGTTCGTCGAGGCCGAGCTGGGCGAGATCGGCGGCAAGGGGTCCGCCCACACGCCCGGCGTGCGGACCGACCCGGGCCAGGCGGCCGAGTTCGTCGCGGCGACCGGGGTGGACGCGCTCGCCGTCGCGGTGGGCAGTTCGCACGCCATGCGGACCAGGACCGCCGGGCTCGACCTGGAGCTCATCGCCCGGCTGCGGGACGCGGTGCCGGTGCCGCTGGTGCTGCACGGGTCGTCGGGGGTCCCGAACGCGACCCTCCAGGAGGCCGTCGGCCGCGGCATGACCAAGATCAACATCGGCACCCTGCTCAACCTCGCGTTCACCGAGGCCGTCAGAACGGTCCTGCGCGAGGAGCCCACCGCCGTCGACCCGCGCCGCTACCTCGGTTCGGCGCGACAGGCGGCGACCGCCGTCGTCACCGACTGCCTGACCAGCCTCCAGGGCCGGACCGCCCCGGTCGAGGCACCGCTGGCCTGACGGCCAGTCAAGATTGGGTTATTCGCTCGCCCGTTCGTCGTGTCGGTGCCCCTTGTTACAGTGCGTCGGTGGCCACCTCATCGCGTGAATCGCCGGCCGGTGCCGGCTGGCAGGACCAGGAACCGGGCCGTTACCGGGAGTTGATGCCCGAGCGCGTCGTCAACGTCTCCTGGCTCGACCCGAGGACCCTGTGGCGGGCCCGCAACGGGCCGCTGGCCTCCCTGTTCGGCGACCCGACCGGTGCCGACCGGCAGCGCTGGGTCCGCTCCCAGGTCGAACGAGGCGAGGCCGGGCCGGAGTTGCTGATCGAGCGGGACGACCCCGAGGCGTTCTCGTTCCTCGTCATGGGCGACACCGGCGAAGGTGACGGCCCTCAGTACGCCGTGGTGCCCGGCCTGCTCAAGGCCGGCGCCGGCACCCGCTTCGCGGTCGTGTGCAGCGACGTGCTCTACCCGGTGGGCACCGGCAACGAGTACCCGGAGAAGTTCTTCCGCCCCTACCAGGACTACGACGCGCCGATCTACGCGATACCGGGCAACCACGACTGGTACGACGGGCTCACCGGCTTCATGCGGGTCTTCTGCCGCGCCCGCGCACTGCCGCCCCGTCCGAAGCCCCGCCCGCTGTCGGCCGCCTGGTGGCGCGACCTGCTGTGGGCGGCACCGGACACACCCGACGACGCGCTCATCGACCGGGCCCGGCAGCTGCGGTCGAAGCCCTCCCAGGCAGCCTGTCAGCCCGGCCCGTACTGGGCGATGGACACCGGGCCGCTGCGCCTGATCGGTATCGACACCGGCCTGCTCGGCACCATCGACGCCGAACAGGGCGCGTGGCTGCGCCGGGTGGCCCAGGGGCCCCGCCCCAAGATCCTGCTCACCGGCTCCCCGATCTACGTGGACGGTGAGCACCACCCGTGCGCCATCGAGGGCGGCGGCACCGTGGACGACGTCGTCCGCGACCCCGCCAACCACTTCGTCGCCGCGATCGGCGGCGACATCCACAACTACCAGCACTACCCGGTGGACGTGGACGGCCGGCGGATCGAGTACGTGGTGTCCGGCGGCGGGGGCGCCTTCATGCACGCCACCCACACGATCCCGCGGGTGGACATCGGCGGCGTCAGCGAAGCGGACTTCCGCTGCTATCCGATGCGCGGTGACTCGCTCGCCTTCTACAGCCGCTTCTACGGCGGCCGGCTGCGGCTGCGCCGCCTCCTCGGCCTCACCCCCGAGCAGGCGACGGCGGCGGTCGCCGAACGCGTCGGGGTCGAGCCGGTGCGGGCCACGACGGAGCGGACCACCCGGCGCACCCGGTTCGTGGCCTCGCTGCTCGGGGTCGCGCCCCGCCCGGGGCGCGGCGCGCGGCTCCGGCCCCGGCTGCCGGTGCACACCGCGCTGACCAAGGTCGTCTCCCCGGCGGGTGCGACGTACAGCCCGCCGTTCTTCAAGAACTTCCTGCGTCTGGACGTCACCGCCGAGGCGGTCCGGATCAGGTGCTTCGCCGCCACCGGGATGCGCGCCCAGGAGCTCGACCCGCCCGTCGAGGACGAGTTCACCGTCCCGCTGCGGTCTCCCGTCCCGCCGCCCCGCCAGGGCGCGGAGGACGGCGCGGCCGGTCCGGCAGCGGCGCCGGGCGGTCCGGGCGCGGCCGGTGGCGCGGGGGAGGGGGCGTAGGCCGCGCCGGGCTCAGGCCGGGTACGTGTGGACCAGGGCGGCGTCGACGGCCGCCCACACCGCGACCCCCTCGTACAGGCCGAGCTCGGCGACCGCCGGGGCACTGAGGTCGGCCGCCAGGGGCAGCCCGCCGTCCCGGACGGCCAGCGTGACCCTGATCCGGTGGCCGTGCGACTCCATCCCGGTGACGGCGGCCGCCCAGACGTTGGCCGCGCCGTCAGCGCCGGTGCCGGTGCTGACGCCAGTCCCGGTATCGCCGTCGGCGGGGCGGGTGCGGTGCAGGGTCACCGCGCCGGGCGGGAAGGCCGCGAACGCCGGGCCGGACACCTCCTCGGCGCCGGCCAGGACGAGCCCGGGGGCGATCCGTACGGTGTGCCCGGCCGCCTCGCCCCGGTAGAGGTTCAGCCCGACCAGCCGAGCCACGTAGTCGGTGCGCGGGCGGCGCGCGATCTCGGCGGGGGTGCCCGTCTGGGCCACCCGGCCGTCCTCGACGACGACCAGCCGGTCGGCGAGCACCATCGCGTCCAGCGGGTCGTGCGTGACGAGCACCGCCACCGCCTCGAACGCGGCCAGGTGGCGGCGCAGTTCGGCCCGCACGTCCAGCCGGGCGCCGGCGTCCAGCGCGGCCAGCGGCTCGTCCAGCAGCAGCAGCCGGGGCGCGGTGGCCAGCGCCCGGGCCAGCGCCACCCGTTGTGCCTGGCCGCCCGACAGCCGCCGCGGCTTGGCGTGCCCGTACTCCGCCAGGTCCATCCGCTCCAGCAGCCCGGCCGCCGCGGCCCGTGCGCGGGCCCGGGGGACGCCCTGGCAGCGCGGGCCGAACGCCACGTTCTCCGCCGCGCTCAGGTGCGGGAAGAGCAGGTAGTCCTGGAAGATCACGCCGACCGGGCGGTCCTCGGGCGCCACCCGGACCCGCCGCGCCGGCTCCTCCAGTACCCGGCCGTCCAGCCGCAGCCCGCCGCCGGTCAGCGGGTCCAGCCCGGCCAGCGCCCGCAGCGAGGTCGTCTTGCCCGCGCCGTTCGGGCCGAGCAGCGCCAGCACCTCGCCGGGCCCGGCCGCCAGTTCCACGTCCAGCCGGAAGGCCCCGCGGTCGACGACGAGGCGCGCGCGCAGCCCCGCGTCGCGGGGCGGGACCGCCGCGGCGTCGGCCGCCAGGGCGACCGGCACCGCCTCCCGGCGCCGGTCCGCCCGGCCGGTGAGCCGCGCGAGCGCTCGGCCCGCCGGGCCGGTGAGCCGCGTGAGCGCTCCGCCCGCCCCGGCCGCCAGCGCCGCGGCCCGCCGCCGCACCGGCCCCGGGGCGGCGCCGCAGCCGTGCCCGCCCGGGCTCCGGCGGCGCCGGAGCGGTCCGGGACGCCCATGCCGGTCCACCGCTCGCGCAGCGCCAGCAGCACCGTCACCGACACCGCGAGCAGCACCAGGCTGAGCGCGACCGCGGTGTCCGGGTCGTCCTGGAGGGCGAGGTACACCGACAGCGGCATCGTCTGGGTACGGCCCGGGAAGCTCCCCGCGAAGGTGATGGTGGCCCCGAACTCGCCCAGCGCGCGGGCCCAGGCGAGCACCGCCCCGGCCGCCACCCCCGGCGCCACCAGCGGCAGCGTCACCCGGCGGAAGGCCGTGAAACGGGAGGCGCCCAGTGTGGCCGCGGCCTCCTCGTACCGGGCGTCGGCGGCCCGCAGCGTGCCCTCGACGCTGATCACCAGGAACGGCATCGCCACGAACGCCTCGGCGACGACCACCCCGGCGGTGGTGAAGGGCAGGGTGACGCCGAACCACGAGTCGAGCCACTTCCCGAGCACCCCGTTGCGCCCCAGCGCCAGCAGCAGCGCCACGCCGCCGACCACCGGCGGCAGCACCAGCGGCAGCGTCACCAGGGCGCGCACCAGGCGCCGTCCGGGGAAGCGGGCCCGCGCCAGCAGCCAGGCCAGCGGCACCCCGAGCACCAGCGCCACGGCGGTTGCGAGGGTGGCCGTCTCCAGCGACAGCCGCAGCGCCTGCCAGACGGCCGCGCTGGTCAGCAGGGACGGCATCCCCCGCCACGGGGCGCGCACCAGCAGCGCGAGCAGCGGCAGCAGCAGGAAGGCCATGCCGACCAGCGCGGGCAGCAGCAGCGGCAGCGGTGCCGCGCCCGCGCCTCCGCGGGCACCCGCCCGCGCGCTCCGGCCGGCGTTCCCGCCCGCGAACCGCCGGCCGGTGCCGGTGCCGGTGCCGGCGCTGCCGTCCGCCTCGAAGTCCGCGCCGGAACCCGCGCCGGAACCCGCGCCCGCCTCGCGACCCGGGGCCTCGCCGGGGCCCGCCGACCGGGTCACGGGTTGAGGAAGCCCGCCTGGCTGAGCACCTTCTGGCCCTCGGTCGACCGCACCAGGGCGATGAACGCCTGGGCGCCCGTCGGGTTCGGCGCGTTCTTGAGGGCGTCGATCGGGTAGGCGTTGACCGCCTTCGCCGACTCGGGGAAGTCCACACCCTGCACCTTGCTGCCGCCGGCCTTGACGTCGGTCTGGTAGACGACCGCCGCGTCGACCTCCTTCAGCTCCACCTTGGTGAGCGCCGACTTGACGTCCTGCTCGTAGGAGACCGGGGTGAGCTTCAGGCCGCTGGCGGTGAGCGCGGTCTGCGCGGCCGCCCCGCACGGCACCGTCTTCGCGCACAGCGCGACCTTCAGCTTGGAGCTGGTCAGGTCCTTCAGCGTGCTGATGTGCTCGGGGTTGCCCGGGAGGGTGGCGATCTCCAGCTGGTTGCGCACGAACGTCTGCGGGGTGCCGGCGCCGTCGCCCTTGTCGGTGACCGTCTTCATCGTGGCCGGGCTGGCCGCCGCGAAGACGTCCGCCGGGGCGCCGTTGGTGATGCTGGCGGCGAGCTGGTCGCTGCCGCCGAAGCTGAAGACCACGTTGGTGCCGGGGTAGGCCGTCTGGAAGTCCTTGCCCAGGGTGGTGAAGCTCTCCTTGAGCGAGGCGGCGGCGAACACCACCACCGTCCCGGAGACCTTCGGGCCGGCGGCCGCCGTGCCGCCCGAGGCGCCGGCGGACGGCGTGGACGTGCCCGACGTGCCCGAGGAGGACGACGCGTCCGAGGAGGACGAGGAGGAGCAGGCGGCCAGCGCGAGCGAGGCGGCGGCACAGACCGCCGCCAGGGCCGCGAGGCCGGGCCGCGGGTAACGGGTCGTCACAGGAACTCTCCCTCTCTCCGCGCCTGCTCGGGCGCGGGACCCTGCTGATGATAGTTGCGCATCTGCGAGGGGAAAGACCGCGATGGGATCGCACACGCCAGACGATCACAGCGTACGGCCTGGTTCGTGCGATCCCCTGTGACGGCGGACGGGCGGTCCGGCGGCCCGGTTCCGAGGTCCGGCCCGGCGGTCCGGCGGCACAACCCCCCCGTCCTGAGGGCCCGGGACCCCGAGGCACCGCGGCCCGGTCCGGCGGCTCAGAGCTCCAGCCGGTACCCCATCCCGGGTTCGGTGACGAAGTGCCGCGGCCGGGCAGGGTCCGGCTCCAGCTTCCGCCGCAACTGCGCCATGTAGACGCGCAGGTAGTTGGTCTCGGTGCCGTAGCCGGGGCCCCACACGTCCTGGAGCAGCTGCCGCTGCGTGATCAGCCGGCCGGGGCTGCGCGCCAGCGCCTCCAGCAGGTGCCACTCGGTGGGGGTCAGCCGCACGTCGGAGCCGTCCCGGCTGACCTTCTTCGCCGCCATGTCGACGGTGAACGACGCGGTGGTCAGCAGCGAGTTCTCCGGTCCGGGCGCCGGCTCGGCGCGGCGGCGTACGGCGGCCCGCATCCGGGCCAGCAGCTCGTCCATCGCGAACGGCTTGGTGACGTAGTCGTCGGCGCCGGCGTCCAGCGCCAGCACCTTCTCGTCGGAGGCGTGCCGGGCGGACAGCACGATGATCGGCACGCGGGTCCAGCCGCGGATGCCGGTGATCACGTCGACGCCGTCCATGTCCGGCAGCCCGAGGTCCAGCAGCACCACGTCCGGGTGCCGGTCGGCGGCCATCCGCAGGGCGCTCGCCCCGTCGCCGGCCGCGTCGACCTCGTAGTGCCGGGCCCGCAGGTTGATGGCCAGGGCCCGGACGATCTGCGGTTCGTCGTCGACCACGAGGACTCGGCTCACACCGGCTCCTTTCCCAGTAGTTGCCTCGGTAGTTCACCGGACGGCGGTCCCGGCCGCTCCGCCGCTGTCCGCCGTCCGGTGCGCGCACACCGGTCGGCGGCGCGGCGGGATTCCCCGCCGCGCCGCCGACCGCCGGTCACTTGATCTTGGCCAGATCCAGGTTGAGCGTCACCACGTCCACGTAGGAGTTCCCCAGGAACCCGGCCGCGCGGCCGTGGGTGTTGTCGGAGACGAGTCCCCGGACCCGCGCGGTGGTGAGCCCCCGGGCCTGGGCGACCCGGGCGACCTGCTCGGCCGCGTAGGCGGTGGAGATGTCCGGGTCCAGGCCGGAGCCGGAGGCGGTGACCGCGTCGGCCGGCACGTCGGCCGGGGCCACGTGGTCGAACGCCGCGACGGCGGTCCGCCGTTCCTTGATCGCCTTCACCAGGCCCGGGTCGTTCGGGCCGAGGTTGGACGCGCCGCTCGCCAGCATGTCGTAGTCGCTCGCCGAGGGGCGCGGCTGGAAGAACCTCGGGTCCGGCCGGGCCGCCTCGTTCGGGTCGTCGGGGTTCTTCTTCGGCAGGTCGAAGCTCTGGCCGATGAGGCTGGAGCCGACGGTCCGGCCGTTCTCCTTGAGCAGTGAGCCGTTGGCCTGGCCGGAGAAGGCGGTCTGGGCGATGCCGGTGATGACCAGGGGGTAGGCCAGCCCGCAGATCACGGTGAACACCAGCAGCATCCGCAGAGCCGCCAGGTGGTTGCGCAGCAGGGTGAGCATGACGTGGCCTTCCTTACCTGATCCCGGGGATGAACTGGACGATCAGGTCGATGAGTTTGATGCCGACGAACGGCAGCACCAGGCCGCCCAGGCCGTACACCCAGATGTTGCGGCTGAGGAGCTTGGCGGCGGACGACGGCTTGTAGCGCACGCCGCGCAGCGCCAGCGGGATGAGGGCGACGATGATCAGCGCGTTGAAGATGATCGCCGAGGTGATGGCCGAGGTCGGGCTGTGCAGGCCCATGACGTTGAGGTGGCGCAGTCCGGGGTAGACCCCGGCGAACATCGCGGGGATGATCGCGAAGTACTTCGCCACGTCGTTGGCGATGGAGAAGGTGGTCAGCGCGCCCCGGGTGATGAGGAGCTGCTTGCCGATCTCCACGATCTCGATGAGCTTGGTCGGGTTGGAGTCCAGGTCCACCATGTTCCCGGCCTCCTTGGCGGCCGAGGTGCCGGTGTTCATGGCCACGCCGACGTCGGCCTGGGCCAGCGCGGGCGCGTCGTTGGTGCCGTCGCCGGTCATCGCGACGAGCCGGCCGCCCTCCTGCTCCTTCTTGATCAGCGCCATCTTGTCCTCGGGCGTGGCCTCGGCGAGGAAGTCGTCCACGCCGGCCTCGTCCGCGATGGCCTTGGCGGTCATCGGGTTGTCACCGGTGATCATCACCGTGCGGATGCCCATCCGGCGCAGCTCGTCGAACCGCTCCCGCATGCCCGCCTTGACGACGTCCTTGAGGTTGATGACGCCCAGCACCGTCGCGGTGTCGGTGCCGCCGCGGCTGACCACCTCGCCGACGACCAGCGGCGTGCCGCCGCTGCCGGCGATCGCGTCCACCATCGGGCCGACCTCGGCGGTGGGGTGGCCGCCGTTCTCGCGGATCCACTGCATGACGGCGGTGGCGGCGCCCTTGCGCAGGCTGCGCCGGCTGCCCTCGCCGGCCGCCTCCCCGACGAGGTCCACGCCGCTCATCCGGGTCTGCGCGGTGAACGGCACGAACTCCGCGCCGTGCAGCTCGCCCTCGGCCCGGCCGCGCAGGCCGTACCGCTCCTTGGCCAGCACCACGATGGAGCGGCCCTCGGGGGTCTCGTCGGCCAGCGAGGACAGCTGCGCCGCGTCGGCCAGCTTCTCCAGGGAGACGCCCGGCGCCGGCAGGAACTCGGCGGCCTGCCGGTTGCCGAGGGTGATGGTGCCGGTCTTGTCCAGCAGCAGCGTCGTCACGTCGCCTGCCGCCTCCACCGCCCGGCCGGACATGGCCAGCACGTTGCGCTGCACCAGCCGGTCCATGCCGGCGATGCCGATCGCCGACAGCAGAGCCCCGATGGTCGTCGGGATCAGCGCCACCACCAGCGCGGCCAGCACCACGATGGACTGCTCGGCGCCGGCGTAGATCGCGAACGGCTGGAGGGTGACCACCGCCAGCAGGAACACGATGGTCAGCGAGGCCAGCAGGATGTTCAGCGCGATCTCGTTCGGCGTGCGCTGCCGGGACGCGCCCTCCACCAGGGCGATCATCCGGTCGATGAACGTCTCGCCGGGCTTCGAGGTGATCTTGACGACGATCCGGTCGGAGAGCACCTTCGTGCCGCCGGTGACCGCGGACCGGTCGCCGCCGGACTCGCGGATGACCGGGGCCGACTCGCCGGTGATCGCCGACTCGTCGACGCTCGCCACGCCCTCCACCACGTCGCCGTCACCGGGGATGACCTGCCCGGCCTCCACGACGACGTGGTCGCCCAGCCGCAGCTCCGCGGCCGGCGCCTCCTCCTCACGCGGCGCCACGGCGCCGTGCCGCCAGTCGACCAGCCGCCGCGCCACCGTGTCGGTGCGGGTCCGGCGCAGCGTCTCGGCCTGCGCCTTGCCGCGGCCCTCGGCGACGGCCTCGGACAGGTTGGCGAAGACCACGGTCAGCCACAGCCAGGCGGTGATCACCCAGGCGAAGACGCTGGGGTCGCGTATCGCCTCCAGGGTGGTGAGCACCGACCCGACCTCGACCACGAACATCACCGGGTTGCGGACCATGATCCGCGGGTCCAGCTTCCGGCACGCGTCGGGCAGCGAGACGAGCATCTGCTTCGGGTCGAGCAGGCCGCCGGCGACCCGGTTCTGCCGCTCCTGCGGTGGGGTGTCCCCCGGCTGTACCGGGGGTTCGAGGGTGGTCAGGGACGACATCAGTGCAGACCTTCCGCGAGCGGACCCAGCGCGAGCGCCGGGAAGTAGGTGAGCCCGACCACGATGACGATCACCGCGGTCAGCAGGCCGACGAACTGCGGCCGGTGGGTGGGCAGGGTGCCGGCCGTGGCGGGCACCGGCTGCTGGCGGGCCAGCGAGCCGGCCAGCGCCAGCACGAAGACCATCGGCAGGAAGCGGCCCAGGATCATGGCCAGGCCCAGCGCGGTGTTGTACCAGTTCGTGTTCACCGACAGGCCGCCGAAGGCCGAGCCGTTGTTGTTGGCCGCGGAGGTGAAGGCGTACAGCACCTCGGAGAAGCCGTGCGGGCCGGAGTTGAGCATCCCGGCGCGCTCCCCGGGCAGCGCCATGGCCAGGCCGGCGCCGACCAGCACCACCGTCGGGGTGGTGAGGATGTACAGGGAGGCGAACTTCATCTCCCGGCCGCCGAGCTTCTTGCCCAGGTACTCGGGGGTCCGGCCGACCATCAGACCGGCCACGAAGACCGCGATGATCGCCAGCACGAGGATGCCGTACAGGCCCGAACCGGTGCCGCCGGGCGCGATCTCACCCAGCATCATGTTGAAGATCGTCATACCGCCGCCGATGGGCGAGTACGAGTCGTGGAAGGAGTTGACCGCGCCCGTCGAGGTCAGCGTGGTGGAGGTGGCGAAGAGCGCCGACCCCCAGACGCCGATCCGCTGCTCCTTGCCCTCCAGCATGCCGCCGGCCGCGTGTCCGGCCTGGCTGCTGACGCTGTGCAGCTCGTTGACGGTGATCACCGCGACCGAGGCCGCCCAGATCAGGCCCATGACGGCCAGGATCGCGTAGCCCTGGCGCTTGTCGCCGACCATGCTGCCGAAGGTGCGCGGCAGGCAGACCGCCACCACCAGCAGCAGGTAGACCTCCAGCACGTTGGTGAACGCGTTGGGGTTCTCGAACGGGTGCGCGGAGTTGGCGTTGTAGAAGCCGCCGCCGTTGGTGCCCAGGAGCTTGATGACCTCCTGCGAGGCCACCGGGCCGCCCGTCATGCTCTGGCTGCCGCCGGTGATGCTGTGGATCGCCTCCACACCGTGGAAGTTCTGCACCGTGCCGGCCGCGATCAGGACGATCGCGAAGACCACCGAGATCGGCAGCAGCACCCGCAGCGTGATCCGGGTCAGGTCCACCCAGAAGTTGCCCACGCGGTCGGTGCGCTTGCGGGTGAAGCCGCGGATCAGCGCGGCCACCACGGCGACGCCGACGGCCGCGGAGACGAAGTTCTGCACCGCCAGGCCGGCCATCTGCACCAGGTGGCCCATCGTCGTCTCACCCGAGTACGACTGCCAGTTGGTGTTGGCGACGAAGGAGGCGGCGGTGTTGAACGCCACCCCCGCCGGCACGTTCTTCATGCCCACGGACAGCAGCAGGTGGCTCTGGAACCGCTGGAGGGCGTAGAGGAACAGCATCGACAGCAGCGAGAACGCCAGCACGCTGCGCAGGTAGACCGGCCAGCGCTGGTCGGCGTCGCCGTCCACGCCGCCGATCCGGTACAGCACGCGCTCCACCCGCAGGTGCTTGGCGGAGGTCAGCACGCGGGCCATGTAGTCGCCCAGCGGCCGGTAGGACAGGGCCAGCACGGCCAGCAGAGCGAGGATCTGCAGCCAGCCGGCGAGGGTCTCGTTCACTAGAACTTCTCCGGGTGGATCAGCGCCAGCACCAGGTAACCGATCAGGGCCACGGCACAGACGAGTCCGACGATGTTCTGGGCGCTCACAGCCGCTCCACCCCCTTGGCCACCAGGCCGATGACGGCGAAGACGGCGAGTGTGAGAAGGACGAAGATCAGGTCAGCCATGCGGGGTACCCCGGGCACTCGTTCGGTGGACGGAACCGCCTGCCGTGCCGTCGACGCACTCCGTTCCGGCAAGGCGGTGCCGGCCTCTGGGGGCCGGCCCACCCACTACATCTCGGCCACGGCCCGGCAGCCCTCGGCGTTAGCGCCTTCCTGACGCGCCCCGAACGCCCTTGACACGGCCTTGACGCGCCCGTCCGCGCGGCCTGGGGCGGCTACGGTGCGTAGGCTGGCCGGCGAAGGACCCGCCACGCCCCCGCGCGGCGGCCGGAAACCGCTCTCGGAACCGTCCCTCCGCCGTCCCCCGGCAGCCGCCGGAGGCGTGTGGTAGTGGTTCGGCCCGGGACGGGTAGGCGCCCCCGCCGGAGCCGGAACGGGAGCGATCTTGACGCGACGGTGACCGAGTGCGCCTGAGTACAACCGACAGTGACCAAGACTGCGACCGACCGAGACCGACTCAGACCGTGAGGAGAAGGCGCCGATGACCGCCGACGCCGCCGAACCCCACCGCCTGCGCGCCTGGCTGCTGGAGGGGCTGACCGACATGGGCCGCCAGCCCGTCGGCCCGCCCCCGGCCAAGGCCGAGGTACCCGCCCACGAGGGCCAGCGCTGGTGGCGGGTGATGTGCCTCACCGGCGTCGACTACTTCTCCACCCTCGGCTACCAGCCCGGCATCGCCGCCCTGGCCGCCGGGCTGCTGTCGCCCATCGCCACCCTGGTGCTGGTCCTCGTCACCCTGGCCGGGGCGCTGCCGGTCTACCGGCGGGTGGCCGTGGAGAGCCCGCACGGCGAGGGCTCCATCGCCATGCTGGAGCGGCTGCTGTCCTTCTGGAAGGGCAAGCTCTTCGTGCTGGCGCTGCTCGGCTTCGCCGCCACCGACTTCCTCATCACCATGACCCTGTCGGCCGCCGACGCCTCCACCCACCTGGTGGAGAACCCGCACTTCAACGCCGCCCTGCACAGCCACCAGATGCTCATCACGCTGCTGCTGCTGGCGCTGCTCGGCGCGGTCTTCCTCAAGGGCTTCCTGGAGGCCATCGGGGTGGCCTTCGTCCTCGTCGGCATCTACCTGGTGCTCAACGTGGTCGTCGTCGTGGACGGCCTCTACCACGTGGTCTCCGCGCCGCAGCTGGTCACCGACTGGCGGCACGGCCTGACCACCGAACGGGGCAGCGTCGCCACCATGATCGGCGTGTCCCTGCTGATCTTCCCCAAGCTGGCCCTGGGCATGTCCGGCTTCGAGACCGGCGTCGCGGTGATGCCGCACGTCAAGGGCGACCTCGGGGACACCGAGGCGCACCCGAAGGGCCGCATCCGCGACACCCGCAAGCTGCTCACCACCGCCGCGCTCATCATGAGCTGCTTCCTCATCACCACCAGCTTCATCACCACGGTGCTGATCCCGAAGCCCGAGTTCCAGGCCGGCGGCAAGGCCAACGGCCGCGCCCTGGCCTACCTCGCGCACACCTACCTCGGCTCCGCCTTCGGCACCGTCTACGACTTCTCCACCATCGCCATCCTGTGGTTCGCCGGCGCCTCCGCGATGGCCGGCCTGCTCAGCCTCATGCCGCGCTACCTGCCCCGCTACGGCATGGCCCCGCACTGGGCGCGCGCGGTGCGGCCCATGGTGCTGGTCTTCATCCTGGTCGCGTTCCTGGTCACCTGGATCTTCGACGCCAGCGTGGACAAGCAGGGCGGCGCCTACGCCACCGGCGTCCTGGTCCTGATGAGCTCCGCCGCCATCGCGGTGACGATCTCCTCCCGGCGGTCCGGCCGGCGCCGCTGGGCGATCGGCTTCGGCGTCATCGCGGTGGTCTTCGTCTACACCACCGTGGACAACATCGTGGAGCGGCCCGACGGCGTCAAGATCGGCGCCTGCTTCATCGCCGGCATCGTCCTGGTGTCGCTGCTGTCCCGGCTGGCCCGCAGCTTCGAGCTGCGCGTCACCAGCGTGGAGCTCGACCCGATGGCGGAACGGTTCGTCCGCGACGTGGCCAGCCGCCGGGTGCGGCTCATCGCCAACGAGCCGGACCGCCGCGACGAGGCCGAGTACCGCGACAAGGCCCGCCAGATGCGTGCCGACAACGACATCCCGGCCGAGGACGACCTGGTCTTCGTCGAGGTGACGGTCGGCGACCCGTCCGAGTTCGAGTCCGCGCTGACCGTCCGCGGCGAGGTGCTGCACGGGCGCTTCCGGGTGCTGGTGCTGGAGAGCGCCACGGTGCCCAACGCGCTGGCCGCGCTGCTGCTGCACATCCGCGACACCACCGGCAGCTCGCCGCACATCTACTTCGAGTGGACCGAGGGCAACCCGCTGGCCAACCTGACCCGGTTCTTCCTCTTCGGGCACGGCGAGGTCGCCCCCGTCACCCGCGAGGTGCTGCGCGAGGCCGAGCCGGACCGGTCCCGCCGCCCGCACGTGCACGCGGGCTGAGGCGGTGCGGGCGGGCCGGGATCGGGTCCGGGATCGGGACCAGGTCGCGGATCGGAATCGGGTCCCGGATCGGGATCGGGATCGCCGTCACGGCAGGAAGCGGTAGCCCAGGCCCGGCTCGGTGACCAGGTGGCGCGGCGCCGACGGTTCCGGCTCCAGCTTCCGGCGCAGGCCCGCCATGTAGATCCGCAGGTAGTTGGTGCGCTTGACGTACTGCCCGCCCCACACCTCCGTCAGCAGGTCCCGCCCGGTGACCAGCCGTTCCGGGTTGCGCAGCAGCATCGCCAGCAGCCGCCACTCGGTCGGTGTCAGGTGCACCGCCGGCTCCTGCGGGTCACCGCCCGCCCGGGTCACCCGGTAGGCCCGCAGGTCCACCGTGAAGGCGCCGACGTCCACCCGGTCCGGCGTGTCCGTGCCGGCCGGCCGGCGCAGCACCGCGCGCAGCCGGGCGGCCAGCTCCTCCACCGCGAACGGCTTGACGAGGTAGTCGTCGGCGCCCGCGTCCAGCGCCGCCACCCGGGAGTCCACGCCCGTCCGGCCGGACATCACCAGCACCGGCACGCTGCTCCACGCCCGCAGCGACTGGAGCACCTCCAGGCCGTCCAGGTCCGGCAGGCCCAGGTCGAGCAGCACCGCGTCCGGACGGCGGCCGGCCGCCAGCCGCAGGGCGGTGCCGGCGTCCGAGGCGGTCACCACCGCGAAGGAGCGGCGTGCCAGGGTCGTACGCAGCACCCGCAGCATGGTGGCGTCGTCGTCGACGACCAGGACGGACGTCATCAGGACTCCTCGGCGGCGGGCCCCGTCCCGGGCCGCTCCGGCGCATCCGGCGGCGGAACGGCGGCGGGGCGCTCGGCCGCGGCGGGCGAGGCAGGGGCGGTGGACGTGGCCGGCACGGCGCCGGGGCGCCCAGGCCGGGGAGCGCGGCCTCCGGGCAGTCCGGGTCGTCCGGGTCGTCCGGGTCGTCCGGGCGGACGTCTCCGGGGTCGGTGTGCCGGGCGGCACGCTGTAGCGCGCCCTGGCCCTGCGCGGGGAGCGGCGGCGGGGGCGCGGCCGGCAGCGAGAGCACCATCGTCAGGCCCCCGCCGGGCGTGTCCTCGGGCGTCAGCGTGCCGTGCATCGCCTCCGTCAGCCCGCGCGACAACGCCAGGCCCAGCCCCAGGCCGGTGCTGTTGTCGTTGTCGCCCATCCGCTGGAACGGCTCGAAGGCCCGCTCCCGGCCGGCCGCCGGCAGCCCCGGCCCCCGGTCCACCACCCGCAGTTCCACCCGGTCGCCCAGCGCGCTGGCGGTGAGCACCACCGGCCGGCCGGGCGGGGCGTGCCGGACGGCGTTGCTCAGCAGGTTCGCGATCACCCGCTCCAGCAGCGGCGGGTCGGCCAGCACCGCGGGCGCCTCCTCCAGCCCGTGCGTGTCGACCTCCTCCGCGTCCGAGGGCAGCGCCTCCAGCGCGGCCGGCAGCACCTCCTCCAGCGCCGTGGCCCGCAGCCGCAGTTGGAGCGCCCCCGCCTGGAGCCGGCTCATGTCCAGCAGGTTGTCCACCAGCCGGCTCAGCCGGGCCAGCGACTCCTCGGCCGTGGCCAGCAGCTCCTCGCGGTCCTCGGCGGAGAAGTCCACGTCCTGGCTGCGCAGCGAGCTGACCGCCGCCCAGCCCACCGCGAGCGGCGTCCGCAGGTCATGGCTGACCGCGGCCAGCAGCGCGGTGCGCATCCGGTCGGCCGCCTTCACCGGCTCGACCTCGGCGACCGCCTCCGCCAGCCGGGCCCGCTCGGCCGCCGCCGCCACGTGCGCGGCGAACGCGGCCAGCACCCGCTGGTCCGAGGAGGACAGGGTGCGGCCGCGCAGCACCAGCTCCAGGCCGGAGCCGGCGGCCACCCGCACCACCGCGGCGCCGTCCGCCTCCGGGAGGTCGCCGCCGGGCTCCACCAGTTCGGCGCTCTCCATGCCGAACGCCTCCCGGGCCCGCTCCAGCAGCGAGGGCAGCACGTCGCCGCCGCGGACGATGCTGCCGGCCAGCGAGGAGAGCGTCTCGGCCTCCGCGGTGGCCCGCGCGGCCCGCCGCGACAGCCGCAGCGAACGGTCCACCACCGCCGCGACCGTCCCCGCCACCACCGCGAACACCACCAGGGCCAGGATGTTGTTGGGCTCGGCGATGGTGAACCGGCCCACCGGCGTGATGAAGTAGTAGTTGAGCAGCAGCGACGCCGTCACCGACGCCACCACCGCCGACACCACCCCGCCGAAGCACGCCACGCCCACCACGGCCAGCAGGTAGAGCAGCGCCTCGCTCGTCAGGTTGAGGCTGCCGCGGTCGCTGGCCAGCGCCATGGTGAGCACCACCGGCAGCACCAGCCCGGTCGCGGGACCGGCGAACAGCCGCCACGAGGTCAGCGTGCGGCGCCGCGAGGGCAGCAGTCTCCCGTGGTTGGCCCGCTCGTGGGTCACCATGTGCACGTCGATCTCGGCGGAGCGGCCGACGGTCGTCTCGCCGATGCCGCGGCCGACCAGCCGCTCCCACCGGCGGCGGCTCGACGTGCCCAGTACCAGCTGGGTGGCGCCGGCCGCCTTGGCGAACTCCAGCAGCGCGGAGGGCACGTCGTCCCCGACCACCGAGTGGTAGCTGCCGCCCAGGCTCTCCACCAGCTGCCGCTGCCGGGCCAGCGCGGCGGGGGAGGAGCCGACGGCCAGGCCGTCGCTGCGGGCCACGTGCACGGCCAGCAGGTCGCCGCCGGCCGAGCGGTCGGCGATCCGGGCCGCCCGGCGGATCAGCGTGCCGCCCTCGGGGCCGCCGGTCAGCGCGACCACCACCCGTTCCTTGGTCTCCCACACCCGCCCTATGCCGTGCTCGCTGCGGTACCGGTGCAGCGCCTCGTCCACCCGTCCGGCCACCCACAGCAGCGCCAGCTCCCGCAGGGCGGTCAGGTTGCCGATCCGGAAGTAGTTGGCGAGGGCCGCGTCGACCTTCTCGGCGGAGTAGACGTTGCCGTGCGCCAGCCGCCGGCGCAGCGCCTCGGCCGGCATGTCCACCAGCTCGATCTGCTCCGCCCGCCGCACCACCTCGTCCGGCACGGTCTCCCGCTGCGGCACCTCGGTGATCTTCTCGACGACGTCGTTGACCGACTCCAGGTGCTGGATGTTGACCGTCGTCACCACGTCGATGCCGGCCGCCAGCAGCGTCTCCACGTCCTGCCAGCGCTTGGCGTTGCGGCCGCCCGGCGGGTTGGAGTGCGGCAGCTCGTCCACCAGCGCGATCTCCGGCCGGCGTTCGAGCACCGCGTCGAGGTCCATCTCGGTGACGGTGGTGCCGCGGTACTCGCGGACCGCCCGCGGGACCACCTCAAGGCCCTCCAGCATCGCCAGGGTGCGCTCGCGCTTGTGGCACTCCACGAACGCCACCACCACGTCGGTGCCGCGGGCGATCCGGCGGTGTCCCTCGTCCAGCATCCGGTACGTCTTGCCGACGCCCGGCGCCGCGCCCAGGAACACCTTCAGCCGGCCGCGCCGGGACCGCTGCGGGACGGGCGTGAGCAGCTCGGACACCCTCCGGGCCTGCTCCAGCGCCTGTTCGTGCGCCTGCTCGTACGACTGGCCGGCCGACCGGTTCAGCGGCTGTGCCGGAGCGGCTCCGGCCGTGCGGGGCGTGCCCGTGCCGGGGGCCGACTCGTCGGGGCGGTCAGGGCCCGAGGGGCCCGAGGGGCCCGAGGGGCCCGAGGGAGCGGAGGAGGCGGAAGCGGCGGCCATGGAGGGGCCTCCCGGGGCGGGGCCTGTGCGGACGATCATCACGTCCAAGCAACCCCGCGCCGGCCCCGCGCGACCAGAGTGTTGACGCTTTCCTGCCGCCTCGCCCCGGCACCTTGACGCTCTCTTGACGTGGCGTCGGCTCGCGTGCCCGGAGGGCCTTGCCCCGGCGGTCCTGCGGGGCGGTCGCGGGTGGCCGAGGGGTACGCCGCCCGGCCGTCGTCCCGGCGGGGCAGCCGGACCGGGCGGACCCACGCGCGGACGTACGGGAAGCGTGCGGGACGGCGTACAGGGCCGGCGAACGGGCCGGCGAACGGGGTGGCGGACGGGTGGCGCGGGCGGCCGCGAAAAGGAGCGGAGCCACCAACCGTGATGATCATAGGATCGGCGGATGGACGTCGTCTCGCTCGGGTACCGGACGGATCTGATGCTGCGGCGGATGGCCGGCGCCGCCGTCACCGACCAGGGCTCGTACCTGGCCGTGCGCACACCGGCCAACCCGGGCTTCTGGTGGGGGAACTTCCTCCTCCACCCCGAGCCGCCGCTCCCGGGCGACGCGCGCCGGTGGGCGGAGCGGTTCGCCGCCGAGTTCCCCGGCGCCGCCCACCTCGCCATCGGCGTGGACGGCACACGGGGCGCGACGGGCGACCCCGCCGAGCTCGAACGGCTCGGCGTGACGGTCGAGACGCTGACCGTCCTGACGGCGGACCGGCTGGCGCCGCCGGCCCGCCCGGCCCCCGGCGCCGTCCTCCGCCCACTGGCCGGCGACGACGACTGGGCGCAGGCCGTTGAGCTGAACCTCGCCTGTGCCGAGGGCCCGACGGGACCCTCGGCACAGGCGAACCACCGGCTCTTCGCCGAACGGCGGACGGCCGAGGCCCGCGCGCTGTGCGAGGCCGGGCACGGAGCCTGGTTCGGCGCCTTCGCCGACGGCCGGCTGCTCGCCGGGGCGGGGCTGTTCGGCGACGGCGGCGGGCTCGCGCGCTTCCAGAACGTCGAGACCCACCCGGACGTCCGGCGCCGCGGGCTGGCCACGCACCTCGTGCACCATGCCGGCGGCTGGGGGCTCGGGGCGTTCGGCGCCCGCGCCACCCTGGTGATCGTCGCCGACCCCGACCCCGACCACCACGCCATCGGCGTCTACCGCGCCCTCGGCTTCGCCGACGCCGAGCAGCAGGTGCAGCTGACCCGCCCACCCGCGCCCGCCGTCTCCACCGAGCCTGCCGTCTCCGCCGCGTCCGAGCGGCCCTGAGCGCGGCGGCCGGCCGGCGTCGTCAACCTCCCATCCCGGCCGCGCCCTCTCCTCCGCGTAACCGACTTGCGCCGAGGCCGGGTTACGTGGTCAATAGCCTCACCAAACCCATCGGAAACCGCCCGCGAACCGCTCGACCTCAGGGGGATTCATGGCAACGACGGAACCTCCGGGGCACTTCGACGTGCCTCCGCCGCCGACCGCGCCGCCGGCCGCACCGCCCGTGTTCGCGCCCAGCGTCGACCTGATGGTCAGCAAGCGGCTGCTCTGGGTCGGGGGTGCCTGCTACCCGCTGGAGAACGTCGCGCGAGTGCACACCCTCACCATCCATCCCCGGCGCAAGGAGGCGGTGGTCCTCTTCCTCAGGAGAAGCGTGATCATCGCGGCCGTGACCATCGCCCTCACCATCATCGGCGGCCTGACCTTCCTGGGGAGCCGGGACGCGGGCAGCGGACTGCTCACCCTCGTCTACCTCGGGGCGGCGGCCGCCGGGGTCTACTCCCTCGTGGAGATGATCCAGGTCCTCACCGCCCAGCCGCACTTCGTGCTGGCCGTCGAGACCGCCGGTCCGTCCCAGGCGGTGGTGACCAGCCGGAACCCGCAGCTGCTGAACCAGCTCGTCCGGCAGATCGCCGACGCCATCGAGAACCCCGAGGCCCAGTTCCAGGTGACGGTGGAGAGCATCTCGTTCAGCCCGAAGCACTACTACTTCGGGGACAACGTCAACATGTACGGGGGCAGCGGCAACGTGGGAATGGCGGGGGCATGAGCACCAACCACTACTACGGCGACAACGTGAACATGTACGGCGGGCAGAACAACGTCGGCATGATCAAGAACCAGACGGTGCCCGCGGCGCCCGAGTCGGCCGAACTCCGGGCGGTGGTCCAGGAGCTGCTGCACCTGGTCCGGGAACTGCGCGCCCAGGTACCGCCGTTCAGTGTGCGGACCATCGACGAGGCGCTTCCGGTCATCACCGCCGACGCCACCGTGCCGGCCCAGGAGCGGCACCGCGCCCTGATGGCCGTAGCGGGCATCGCCGCGACGGTCGGGGCGGTGGGCCTGCCGGTCGTCGACGCCGTCAACAGGATCCTGGAACTGCTGTAGCCGAGGGGGCGGGACGCGGCCGGCCGGCGAGCGCTCCCGCCCCCTCCGAGGGCGGTACATGAGATGGCCTCCGTACGGCCATGCCGACGCGGGTGGGTGGGCCGGGGGCCCGTCGCGCGGTCCGGCCCGGGGCGGCGAAGCCAACCGCGTCCGGAACGTCGTGCGTTGGTGATCATCCGGGCCGAGGGCCGGTCACACGACGCGATGAGGCTGAAGCGCATGCGCCCCGGAGGACCGGGGCGGGACGGCGGGACCGCACTCGGTCCCGCCATGGTCTGGTGGAGAGCGACGACGGCGACTCCGGCGACTTCGCCGCGGCGGAGAACACCGCGGCCGGGCTCGGCGCGACCGAGATCTCCAACAGCTACGGCGGGCCGGAATCGGGCTCCCCGGCGACGTACGCCTCGGCCGGCTCCCGCCCGGGCGTGGCGATCACCGTCGCCGGCGGGGACTACGGCTACGGCCTGCCGAGCTTCCCCGCCGACCTGACCTCCGCGGTCTCCGTCGGCGGCACGAAGCCGACCCCGGCCGACGACGCGCGCGGCTGGGGTGAGACGGTGCGGAACCCCTGGAAGGGGGCCGCGAGCAGCGGGTGTTCGGCGCGGGTCGACAAGCCGGCCGGGCAGCAGGACACCAACTGCCCCGGCCGCGTGGTCGCGGACGTGGCCGCGGTCGCCGCCCGGACACCCCTGTCGCCGTCTACGACAGCCAGGACGGTTGGAGGCGGCCACCAGTGCGCCGGCCAGCCGGGCTATGACGGACCTACGGGGCCGGCACGCCTGCCGGCCTCGCGGCGTTCCGACCGGGCCGACACGGTGTGCGACGTGTGCGGCGGGCCACCGGCCCGCCGCACACGGACAGCTCGACGCGGGTCCACCGCGGCACGGCCGTGCCGCCCGCGGTGGCCGGCTCAGGCCAGCGCGGTGATCGTGGACCAGTCCAGGCCGGTGCCGGAGATCGGCTGCGCCTCGCCGAAGCGGCCGTCCGCCTCGCCGGGTATGAAGTTCAGGGTCCCTTGGGCCGTCACGCCGTACATGTCGGGGAAACCGTCGCCGTCGGCATCGCCGGCCACCGTCAGCATCGGGTACGCGGCCTTGGTGAAGCCCGTTCCGACCGTCGTCCAGTCGGACTCCGGCAGCACGGTGCCGTCGGCGGCCCGCGGTGCGATCCGCAGCCCGCCCGTGCTGTCGTCGCGGATCAGCAGGTCGGACACCCCGTCACCGGTGACGTCTCCCGGGGTGAGCACGGTCAGATCGGCGTATCCCGCGCCGAGGTCGGTGGGGCCACCGAAGATGTGGGCCATGTTCGTGGGCCACAGCAGCAGGTGGCCGTTCTCCACCGACATCAGGCCGCCCCACGAGGTGCCGTCGCCCGCCCCCGGCTGCACCAGCTGGGTGGTCTCCGACCAGTCGGAGCCGTCCGGCCGTGTCACGAGGACCACCCGGCCGAAGTCGCCGAGACCGTTGTTGGTGGCCTCCTCCAGCCCGTGGTTCGGCGTGATCCACAGCAGGTCCTGGTAGCCGTCGCCGTTCCCGTCTCCGTTCTGCGCGATCAGCCCGGTACCGAAGGTGGTCGGGGAGTCGGCGTGGGTGACCGCCGGCCGGAGCGTGCCGTCCCCGTTGCCGAGCAGGGTGTACAGCGTGCCGTCCGCGCCGGTGGCGATCAGGTCCGCCGAGCCGTCGCCGTCGAGGTCGCCGTGCGCGTCCGACGCGGGGTCGGACACGACGTAGAAGGAGTAGTTCACCTCCTGCGACCTGTTCCCAGCGCGGTCCACGGTCTGGACCGTCAGCGTGTGGTAGCCCCAGGACGTCGGCGTGATCGTGATGTCCGCGGTGCTGTCGGCGCCGACCGGCACCGAGGGACCGCCCAGGACGGAGATGGCCGTGTCGAGCGCGTAGCGCGCCGCGACGACGTCCGATGCGCCCGGACCGCTCACGGCGAGGTGCACCGTGCCGGTCGTGCGGGCCACCGGTGCCGGCAGCCCCGAGGCGGACGACGGGAAGTCGGTCGAGGTGAGGACCGGCACCGGCGGAGGAGTGTGGTCGGTGACGAAGTGGCAGGGCGCGGACCAGTCGGAGGCGGCGCCGCTGTCCGTGAGTGCCCGGGCCTGCCAGGTGTACGTCACGCCGTCCGTGAAGTCGTCGCTCGGCAGGGTGACACCGGTCTGGGTGCCGCTGGCCAGGTCGCCGCTGGTGTAGTCGTACCCCGGAGAACCGTCGCCCGGCGTCACGGAGAACTCGGTCCGCACCAGCGAGCCGCCCGTCGTCGTGGAGGTCGCGTCGAAGGTGACGCTGCCCAGGCCGATGGAGCCGTAGGGCTCGTCGGCACCGCAGCCGTCATCCGACGCGCCGCCTGTCGGTGCGGGACTGGTGCGCAGCGAGGTCGGCACGGGCGGCGCGGAGTCAGCGTGTGCGGCCGTCTGGACGGCACCCGCTCCCACGACCGCGCACACCGCGGCCAGCACCAGCCCGCGGCCGGTCAACCGCCTTGTGAACATGAGCAATCGAACCCCCCAAGGTGATGGGACCGCCGCACGTCCGGGACGTGCGGCCGTGTCCACCACGAACTTAGGGCCTGGCACCGACAACCCGGCCCTCCAGGCGCACCAGGAGCCGGAACCTCACCGCCAGCGGGTGCACGACGGCCGCCCGCGCCGGGTTGGCCACGAAGCCCCAACTCAACGCGATCCGGCCGGGCCCGCTGTCGCGGTCGCCTGCCGCGGCGCCGGGCGCGGCCGACCGGCCGCGGACGTCCCGGCCGGTCGGCGGGACGTCCGGGCCGTGACGGCGCCCGCCACCGTCACAGGGTGTGGTAAATGCCGTCGTGGTAGAGCAGGGGGCTCTGCGGCGCTCCGGCGTGCACGTGGGTGACGCGGCAGACGGCGATGTGGTGGTCGCCCGCCGGGACGAGGGACTCGATGGCGACGAGGAGCCAGGTCGCGACGCCGTCCAGCACGGGTTCACCGCCCGGCAGGGTGGCGAACCGGGTGGGCGGCGCGAAGCGGTCGATGCCGCTGGTGGCGAAGCGCCGGGCGATGTCCTCCTGGCCGGCGCCCAGGAAGTGCACCACCGCCGTGGCGCTGTCGCGCAGGTGCGGCCAGCTGGAGGCGGTGCCGGAGATGCCGAAGGAGACCAGCGGCGGGTCGAGGGAGAGCGAGGCCACCGAGGTCGCGGTGAACCCCGCCGGCCGGGACGCGCCCGGCACGGTGATGACGGCGACACCCGCGGGGTGCCGCCGGAAGGCCGTCCGGAACAGTCCGGGTATCGCGGCCCGTGAGGCGGCCTCGGCGGCCTCGGTGCCGGGGGCCTCGGGCGTGCCGTGCGGCGGGTGCGGGCCGTCCGGGACGGCAGGGCCGTCCGTCCGTTCGGGGCGCGGCGGTGGGTCACGGCGGTCATGCTGGTCCTCCCAGGTCGCGGCTGGTCCGGGCCGCCCACGTCGTGGGTCCGGCGGGGTCGGGGGTCGGGCAGGCGGGTCACAGCGTGGTGGCGGGGTTGACGACCGACTTGGTGACGGCGGTGTCGGGCACGCCCCACTTGGCGAAGATCCGCGCGTAGTCGCCGCTCGCGATGAGCTTGTTGACGGCGTCGCTGAGCGCCTTGGCCAGTGCCGAGCCCTTGGCGGTGACGAACCCGACGGGCGTGCTGCTGATCTGGCCCAGGTACTTCGTGCCGGCGAGGTGCTCCGCCTCGTACTTCAGGCTGAGCGTGGGGCCGAAGAAGACGTCCACCTTGCCGTTGGCCAGCCCCAGGAAGATCGGGCCCGTGTCGGAGAAGTACTGCACCTTGTACGGCTTCTTCCCGGCCGCGGCGCACTTGGCGGCGCCGTCGGTGAGGATCTGCTGGAAGGTCGAGCCGGGGCTGGTGGCGATCGTGTAGCCGCACAGGTCGTCCAGGGTGGAGACGTGGTCGGTCGGGATGTCCTTCGCGCCGAGGAAGGACTGCCCGTCGTTGAGGTAGGTCGAGAAGTCGACGACCTTCTCCCGGGCGGCCGTGGCGCCGAAGTTCCCGAACCCGACGTCGTACTTCGCGTTCTGGACGCCCGGGATGAGGGTCGGGAACGTGCCGTACTCGACGTCGAGGCGGACGCCGAGCACCTTGGCCACCGCGTCGCGCAGGTCGGCGTCGAGGCCGACCTCCTTGCCGCTCGCGTCCTGGCCGGCGTGCGGCAGCCCGGACGTGCCGACCGCCTTGGTCGTGCCCAGGACGAGGGTGCCCCGGCCGCGGACGGCGGCGGGCAGCTCCGCCTTCAGCGCCGGGTCGGTCCGCACGGCCGAGACGACGTCCTCCGTGGGGATGGCCGAGGAGGAGCTCGCGGCGGGCGCGCCGCCGGCCGCCTTCCCCGCCCCGGACGACGCGGTGGAACCGGAGCCGGAGCCGCAGGCGGCGAGCAGGGCGAGGGCCGCTGCGGCGGCCAGCGCCAGAGCCGTCCTCGGGGCGCGGCGGGCGGGGCGTGCGGTGGTCATCGGAATTCCCTTCGAGGGGCCTGGATCGAACGGGGCTCGGGTGGAACGCGTCTGACGGTTCGTCAGCACATGTCTGGGCGCGTCGGGTGCGTCGAGGTGCCCACTGCGCCGGCCGGCGGCCGTCGTGGGGCGCGGGGACCGGAGAGGAGGAGGCCGGGGGAGCGGCAGTGGTCCCCGGTGGCGTCAGGAGGTCGCGTCAGGAAGTCGCGTCAGAGGGTCGCGTCAGAGGGTCGCGTCGGAATCGGGCCCGGAGGGCCGGAGGACGGGCTCGGGGGTCGGGTCGCAAGGCCGGGGCGCGCAAGGCCGCGGCAGGGGCCGGGGTCAGAGGACCGCGGCGAGGAAGGCCCGGGTCCGCTCGTGGGACGGGCGGGTGAGGACGGCCTCGGGCGTCCCGGACTCGACGATCCGGCCGCCGTCGAGGAAGACCACCTTGTCGGCGACCTCCCGGGCGAAGCCGATCTCGTGGGTGACCACGATCATCGTCATCCCGCTGTCGGCGAGGTCCTTGATCACCGCGAGCACCTCGCCGACCAGCTCGGGGTCCAGCGCACTGGTGGGCTCGTCGAACAGCAGCAGCTCCGGGTCCATCGCCAGCGCCCGGGCGATCGCCACGCGCTGCTGCTGGCCGCCGGAGAGCTGTACCGGGTAGGAGCCCTCCCGCCCGGCCAGGCCGACCCGGTCCAGCAGCTCCCGGGCCCGCTCCGCGGCCTGCCGACGCGGTACGCGGCGGACGGCGGCCGGCGCCTCCACGAGGTTCTCCAGCACGGTCAGGTGCGGGAAGAGGTTGAACTGCTGGAAGACCATGCCGATCCGGGCCCGCTGCCGGGCGACCGTCCGGCGGCCGACCTCGTGCAGCCGGGCGTCGCGGTAGCGGTACCCCATGACCTCGCCGCCGACCTCGACGAAACCGGCGTCGGGCCGCTCCAGGTGGTTCACGCAGCGCAGCAGGGTGGACTTGCCGCCGCCCGAGGGCCCGAGCAGCACCGCGACCTCGCCGCGGCGCACGTCCAGGTCGACGCCGTCCAGGACCGGGCGCCCGCCGAAGCTGCGGCGCAGCCCCCGCACCCGCACCAGCGGCTCGGCAGCGGCGCTCATGACAGCCCCGCCAGGGCCGAAGTCCGCCCGAAGAGCGGGATGTTGCCGCGGACGATCCGCCAGAAGCCGCCGCCTCCGCCTCCGCCGCGTTCGCTGCCGCGGGCGTAGTAGCGCTCCACCGCGTACTGGCCGATCGCCAGCACGGTGGTGAGGGCCACGTACCAGAGGGTGGCGACCAGCAGCAGCGGGATCACCAGGTAGTTCTGGTTGTAGATCAACTGCGCCGAGTACAGCACGTCCTGAACGGCGATCACGCTCACGATCGAGGTCGCCTTGAGCGTGCCGATCAGCAGGTTGCCGGAGGCCGGCACGATCGCCGGCATCGCCTGCGGGAGGACGATCCGGCGGAAGATCCGCGGACCGCCCAGGCCCAGGGCCTGTGCCGCCTCGGTCTGACCGTGGTCGACGGACAGGATGCCGCCCCGGACGATCTCCGAGGCGAAGGCCGCCACGTCCAGGCTCAGGGCCACGTACGCGGCCAGCACGCCGCTGAACAGGTGGGCGGTGCGCACCGTCGCGAACTCGTGGCCGAACGGCACTCCGAACGACAACCGCGGGTAGAGGGAGGCGAGTTCGTACCAGAAGAGCAGCTGGACCAGTGGCGGCACCGAGCGGACCAGCCAGACGAAGCCGAAGCTCAGCGAGGTCAGCACCCGGTTGCGGGACAGGCGCATCGCGGCCACCCCGATGCCCAGCGCGTAACCGGTGGCCACCACCGCCCCGGTGAGCCAGAGGGTCAGCTCCAGGCCGCGCGTGATCGAGCCGTCGAAGAGGAAGTCGCCCACGGCGCCCCACTGGAAGCGGGGGTTGCGGACCAGGGTGTGCGCGAGCATCGCGAGGAGCACCAGCAGCACCAGCGCGGAGACCCACTGGCCGGGGCGGCGCAGCGGGACGATCCTGGCGTCGAGCAACTGCTGGTCGGTGGGCTGGAGTCGGGCGGTGGCGCCGCTACCGCCGGTTTGCCGCTGCGCCGTTCCTGGCGACGGTGCCGCGGTCGGTGCGGAGGCGGGCGGGGGCGAGGGGTCCGGCGCGGTGAACGGGCGCGCCGTGGTGTCGGATTCGCTCATGGCCGTGGAGGTCCATCCCGTCGAGCACGCCACGCGGACGCCCCGGGCGGGGCGGCGGCGCGGCGCGCGGGGTACGAGGGTGCGCCCGGAAACGGGCGGGGGAGGTGTACGGCGCCAACGGGGCGCGGGGCACGGTCGGGCAGGCGCCCGAGGGCGCGGGGCGCGGTCAGCGGACCGCGGCGGCTCCCGGACACTGCGCGCTGCTCACCCTGAGCAGGTCGACATGGCGCCGGGCGACCCGGAGCCGGGAGAACCCGTAGGGACGGGAGGCGACCGCCAGGGCGGAGCGTCGTGCCCGCAGGGGAATCACCTCGCCGTCCTCCGTTCCGGGTTCGCGCGCCGGCGGTCGGGACCGCCGCGCGGTGGTGTTCGGTCGGCCGGGCACCCCCGTGGAGGGGGCCCCTCGGGTGGGCCGGACGCAACGCGCCGCAGGTCCACCGCACTTCACGCTAGACGCTCGACCCGGTCCTGACAATGGCCGAGGTGTGTGGCGCACGCCGCCTCCGCCGGCGCCGCACCGCCCGGCGGCCCCCGCGCGGGCTGCGGGCCGGACCTCGTGCGGGCCGTACCCGGGAGGCGGGCCGGACCTCGTGCGGGCCGCGCGCCGGACCTCGTGCGGGCCGGGTGTGACCTGCGGCCGGGAACGGCTCCCGGCAGAGCGGGGATTGTGTTCGGCGCTCGACCGGAGCTAGCGTGTCGGGGAGTGCGGGGGGCGGCGGCGACGCCCCGGCCGAGCGCGGCCGGCAATCCCCCGACCACCGCGGGCCCCGGTGACGGCCCGCGACGCTGTGCCGGTGGACGCCGGCACACGAGACGCGGCTGGAGGGGACTGACGTGCGCGGAGCCATCGGTACCTACTCGCGACGCCACATCGATCTGCAGCGGATCTCCAGCGCGCTCTGTCCGGCGGCCCCGCTGTCCTGACCCGCGGCGTGCCGGCCTCGAAGAGGCCCCCGGCCCCCTGGCGACCGGCCACGGCCGTACCCGCGACATCCCGTAGAGGTCCGCCCGCCCGTTCCGCGGGCGGCGGGACCCTCGCCGTCAGTCCTCACCCGTCCTCACCCGTGCCGCCGTGCCGCCCCCCCCGGGCGCGGACGATCCGGCACGCCCGGCCGCGCCCGCCCCCAGCCGTACCGCCGGCGCCCACCCGCGTCCGGCGACACCCCGTCCGACCCCCGTCCGACCCCCGGTTGGCCTCCCGTCCGGCCCCGGCCGCGCCGGTCCGCCCGGGTGCGGCCGGCCCGCGCCTTCGCCCGCAGCAGGAAGAGAGTCCCGTGTCCCAACCGCCCCCCGCCCTGCACCTGTCCGTCGCCCTGGACGGCGCCGGCTGGCACCCCGCCGCCTGGCGCGAGCCGGACGCCGAACCCCGCGAGCTGTTCTCCGCCGGGTACTGGGCCGGCCTCGTCGCCGAAGCCGAGCGCGGCCTGCTCGACTTCGTCACCATCGAGGACTCCCTCGGCCTCCAGTCCGACGCCCCCCTCCGCCCCGACCAGCGCACCGACCAGGTCCGGGGACGGCTCGACGCGGTGCAGATCGCGGCCCGCGTCGCGCCGCTGACCAGGAACATCGGCCTCGTCCCCACCGCGGTGACCACCCACACCGAGCCCTTCCACCTCTCCAAGGCGATCGCCACCCTCGACTACGTCAGCAGTGGCCGCAGCGGCGTCCGGGTGCGGGTCTCCGGAACGCCCGACGAGGCCGCCCTGTTCGGCCGGCGCGTCATCCCGGACATCCTGCCGGCCGATCTCGACCGTCCCGAGGTCCAGCGGCTCGTGGCCGACCTCTTCGACGAGGCCGCGGACTACGTCGAGGTGCTGCGCCGGCTGTGGGACAGCTGGGAGGACGACGCGGTGATCCGCGACGTGGCGACCGGCCGGTTCGTCGACCGCGCCAAGCTGCACTACATCGACTTCGAGGGGCGCCGGTTCAGCGTCAAGGGGCCGTCCATCACGCCCCGGCCGCCGCAGGGCCAGCCGGTCGTCGTCGCGCTGGGCCACGGCACCGTGCCGTACCAGCTGATCGGCGGCTCCGCCGACGTCGGCTTCGTCACCCCGGGCAGCGCCGCCGCGGCGGAGGCGACCATCGCCGAGATCCGGGCCGCCCAGGCCGCCGCGGGCCGGGCCGAGGAGACGGTGCACGTCTTCGCCGACCTCGTCGTCGTCCTGGACGAGGACGGCGGGAGGGCCGTGGAGCGGCTGGCCCGGCTGGACGAGCGGGCCGGGGCCGCGTTCACCAGCGACGCGCACGTCTTCGCCGGCACCCCCGCCGCGCTGGCCGACCTGCTGGCGGAGTGGCAGGCGGCGGGCCTGGCCGGATACCGGCTGCGGCCGGCCGCGATCCCGCACGACCTGCGGCAGGTCACCCGGCACCTGGTGCCCGAACTCCAGCGGCGCGGCCTGTTCCGCACCGCCTACGAGGCCGAAACCCTGCGCGGCCTGCTGGGACTTCCCCGGCCCGCCAACCGCTACGCCGCCCCCGCGGGCGTCTGACCCCCGCCCGCGTCCGCCCCTGCCGCTCCGCCCTGCCGCCCGCCCCGCCGAGACCACGAGGACACCGCCCACATGAGCAAGCCCGTCAAACAGATCCACCTGGCCGCCCACTTCCCCGGCGTCAACAACACCACCGTGTGGAGCGACCCCGCCTCCGGCTCCCAGATCGACTTCAGCTCCTTCACCCGCCTCGCCCAGACCGCGGAACGGGCCAAGTTCGACTTCCTCTTCCTCGCCGAGGGCCTGCGGCTGCGCGAGCAGGGCGGCGAGATCTACGACCTGGACGTGGTCGGCCGGCCCGACACGTTCACCGTGCTGGCCGCGCTCGCCGCCGTCACCGACCGGCTCGGGCTGGCCGGCACGATCAACTCCACCTTCAACGAGCCCTACGAGGTGGCGCGGCAGTTCGCCACCCTGGACCACCTGTCCGCCGGCCGCGCCGCCTGGAACGTCGTCACCTCATGGGACGCCTTCACCGGCGAGAACTTCCGGCGCGGCGGCTACCTCCCGCAGTCCGCCCGCTACGAGCGGGCCCGGCAGTTCCTCGACACCGCCAAGGTGCTCTTCGACACCTGGCGGGGCGACGAGATCGCCGCCGACAAGGAGGCCGGCGTCTTCCTGAGCGACCCCGACGCCGGCCGGTTCGACCACCACACCGACCAGTTCGACATCACCGGCCGGTTCAACGTCCCGCGCAGCCCGCAGGGCGGACCGGTGATCTTCCAGGCCGGCGACTCCGAGGAGGGCCGGGAGTTCGCGGCGGCCGGAGCCGACGCCATCTTCACCCGGCACGGCACCCTCGACGCCGGCCGGGAGTTCTACGCCGACGTCAAACGGCGCCTGGCCGCCTACGGCCGCTCCCCCGACGACCTGAAGATTCTGCCCGGCGTCACCTACGTCCTCGGCGACACCCACGCCGAAGCCGAGGAGCGGTCCCGGGTGATCCGCCGCCAGCAGGTCAGCGGGCAGACCGCGATCAAGTTCCTGGAGCAGCTCTGGAACCGCGACCTCAGCGACCACGACCCCGACGGCCCGCTGCCCGAGATCGACCCGCTGCCGGGCGAGAACACGGTGTCCCGCGGCCGGGCGAGCGTCCGCATGAACCGCGACCCGCTCGCCGTCGCCGCCGAGTGGCGCGCCCTCGCCGAGGAGAAGAAGCTCTCCACCCGGGAGGTCGTCATCGAGGTGACCGGCCGCCAGTCCTTCATCGGCACCCCTGCCGAAGTGGCCGACGCGCTCGACGAGTTCGTGCAGACCGACGCCGCCGACGGCTTCATCCTGGTGCCCCACATCACCCCCGGCGGCCTCGACGAGTTCGTCGACACCGTCGTCCCGATCCTCCAGGAGCGCGGCGTCTTCCGCACCGAGTACGAGGGCACCACCCTGCGCGAGCACCTCGGACTGCGCACCCCCGCCGCCCGCACCGCCGGGGCGGCGTCGTGAGGTTCATCGCCGTCACCCTGGTCGTCCAGGGCCCCGACCCGGTCACCGGGCGGCAGCCGTCCACCCACGAGCGCCTCCGCCAGGTGGTCGACAGCGCCGTGCTGGCCGAGGAGCTCGGCTTCGACGGCTGGGGCGTCGGAGAGCGGCACGAACGGCCCTTCCTGTCCTCCGCGCCGACCGTGCTCCTCGCCCACGCCGCCGCCCGCACCCGGCGCATCCGGCTCTTCACCGCCGTCACCACCCTCAGCCTGCTCGACCCGGTGCGCGCGTACGAGGACTACGCCACCCTCGACCACCTCAGCGAGGGCCGGCTCGACCTCATCATCGGCAAGGGCAACGGTTCGGCCCAGCGCGAGCTCTTCCACGTCACCCCCGAGGACCAGTGGGAGCGCAACGCCGAGTCGTACGAGATCTTCCGCACCCTGTGGCGGCAGGGCGCCGTCACCGCCACCCCGAAGTTCCGGCCCGCCCTGGCCGACGCCGAGGTGTGGCCGCGCCCCTACCAGCGGCCGGTCCGGGTCTGGCACGGCAGCGCCACCAGCCGCGCCTCGGCGGACCTCGCGGCCCGCTACGGCGACCCGCTCTTCTCCGCCAACGTCACCAACCCCGTCGAGCCCTACGCCGAGCTGGTCGCGCACTACCGCGAACGCTGGGCCCACTACGGCCACGACCCGGCCCTGGCGGCCGTCGGCGCCGGCACCGCCGCGCTCTACGCAGCCCCCACCTCGCAGCAGGCGCTGGCGGACTACCGGCCGGTCTTCGAGGCCCGCCTCGCCACCCAGCGCGCGGCCGGGTTCGACATCGTCTTCCCGACGCTGGAGGACTTCGTCGAGCGCAGTTCGGCGCTGATCGGCAGCCCGCAGCAGATCACCGACAAGATCCACCGCTACCACAAGCAGTTGGGCCACTCCGTCCTCCACGTCCAGGCCGAGCCCAACGGGCTCAGCCCCGCGCGGCACCGTGCGTCCCTGGAGCTCTTCCAGGAGCGGGTGGCCCCCGAACTGCGCGACGCCCTCCCGGACCCGCCGTGGCCGTGGGCCCCGGTGAACCCCGACGAGCAGCCGTCCGCCGTTCCGGCCCAGGGAGCCTGACATGACCGCAACCCCTCTCGCCGTCCTCGACCTGGTGCCCGTCAGCTCCGGCTCGACCGCCCCGCAGGCGCTGCGCAACAGCATCGACCTCGCCCAGCAGACCGAACGGTTCGGGTACGCCCGCTACTGGTTCGCCGAGCACCACCTCAACCCGGGCGTGGCCGGCACCTCGCCCGCCGTCGTCCTCGCGCTGACCGCCGCGGCCACCTCCACGATCCGGCTCGGCGCCGGCGCGGTGCAGCTCGGCCACCGCACCGCGCTGGCCACCGTGGAGGAGTTCGGGCTGCTCGACGCCCTCCACCCCGGCCGCTTCGACCTCGGCCTCGGCCGCTCCGGCGGCAAGCCCTCCGGCCTGAGCCGGGCGGCGCACGCGCCGCTCCCGGACAGCACCCCGATCGTCGACGGCCGCACGCCGAACGGGCTGCGCATACCCGCCCGGTTCGACGTCTCCACGCTGCTGAAGTCGCCCCGGGTGGTACTGCACCAGCGGCTGCTGCGGCAGCCGAACGCCGAACCGCAGGAGTACGGCGAGCAGGTCGACGACATCCTCGCGCTGCTCGCGGGCACGTACAGCGCCGACGGTGTCGAGGCGCACGTGGTGCCCGGCGAGGGGGCCGACCTCCAGGTGTGGATCCTCGGCAGCAGCGGCGGCGTCAGCGCCGAGGTGGCAGGCGCCAACGGGCTGCGGTTCGCGGCGAACTACCACGTCAGCCCGGCCACCGTGGTCGAGGCCGCCGAGGGCTACCGGGCCGCCTTCGTCCCCTCCGCCGAACTGGACCGGCCGCACCTGTGCGTCTCCGCCGACGTCGTCGTCGCCGAGGACGAGGAGGCCGCGCGGGAACTCGCCACCGGCTACGGCCTGTGGGTGCGCAGCATCCGCAGCGGGGAGGGCGCGATCGCCTTCCCCACCCCGGACGAGGCGCGCGCCCACGTCTGGACGGACGAGGACCGGGCGCTGGTCGAGGACCGGGTGGAGACGCAATTCGTGGGCACACCGGCGCAGGTCGCGGACCAGCTGGAGGTGCTCCGGGACGCCACCGGCGCCGACGAGATCGCCGTGACCACCATCACCCACGGCCACGCCGACCGGGTCGCCTCCTACCGGCTGCTGGCCGAGGAGTGGTTCCGCCGGGGCTGAACACCGGTGCGGAGGCCCCTGGTCTCCGGCCGCCGCACCCGGCCGGCTCCGCGCCGCCGTCTCGTACGGCCGGCCTCCGCCCGCGGGCCTCGTACCGCGGGCCTGCGCGCCGCCGGCCCACCGCCGCCGGGCGGGCATCCGGGTTCCCCCCGATGCCTGCCCGGCAGCGTGCCCGGGGCCCGGACGGGCGCCGGACGGGCGTGCTGAGGGAGGGGGCGGGCGCGTCCTCCCGGGCCGGCTCCTGGTGCCGTGACCGGCAGGGTGTGCCCCGCTTGCCGCCCTGGCATGGCCGTCCGCCGCGTTGCCGTACCGGCCGAGCAGGCCCAGTACGAGGCCGGTTCGGCGCCTTGCGGCTGACCGCACCAGGACACCTCGCTACCGGGCGAACCGTGCCGGTCGCGGCACTAGCGGGCGGCGGCGAACGCCGGCTCCGCGCCCAGCCGTTCCCACCACGCCGCCAGGTGCGGCCGGCCGGCCAGCGGGTCGCCGTCGCCGCCCCGGTGGGCCGGGGGCCGGGCCAGCGCGGCCCACACGTCGACGTCCGCGGCCGTCAGCGCCGCCCCCAGCACGTGGCGCCGGTTCGCCAGCCGGCAGTCCAGCAGGTCCAGCAGCAGCGGCTCCACGGTGCCGTCCTCGACGAGTTCGCGCAGCGCGTCGATGTCCGCGGCCAGGGCGGCGGGCCGCAGCTGGGGCCTGGCCGGGTCGGCGGGGTCGCTGAAGCGCAGGGCCAGGTCGTCCAGGATGTGCGGGGTGTGGTTGCTGACCACCCGCCCGCTCCACCGGTCGCACAGCGCCGGGACCGTCAACGGGCTGTCGTAGTGGTGCCGGGCGGCCTCGTAGGCGGCGCGCAGCCCGGGCGAGGCGGACGGGTCGGCGGCGCCGCCCAGCAGCGTGGTGCCCACGCAGTCGTCCAGGCCGAGCAGGCCGAGGGTCACGGCCACCCGCAGCGAACGGGGACAACACGGCGCGAGGTACAGGTGGTAGCGGCCCGGCGCCGGGTAGAAGCCGCGGTCGGGATCGGCGCTGATCCGGCCCTGGAAGACGGCGGCGGGCGCTGGGGGAGTGCGGTGCTCGGTGGGGGTCGTCGGCAGGGAAGTTCGGGCGAGGGTGTCGGCCATGGTGTTCTCCACGCGGGTGACGAAGCCCCGAACGGTGCCGTGGGCGCCGTGGGCCGTGAGCAGGGGAAGCGCCGGGGCGTCGCGAGGAGGCGCGGTCCGCGTCCACGAGGGGAGCGGCGGCGCACGTCGACGCCCGGGCCGGGAGACCTGGGTGCGGGACCGGGGTGCGGGACCGGGGTGCGAACCCTTCCGGGTCAGCCGCCCGGGGCGCAGGCGCGGCGCAGCCGCAGCAGGTCGATGTGGCGTCGTCTGGTCAGGAGCACCACGGCCGCCCGGGAGGTCCGCGGGGCCGTCCGGCCGCCGCTCCACGCCGCCGCTGTGCTCATTCGCGCAGATCCCTCCGCCGGGTCCCGCGGGGTCGCGGGACCGCACTTGTCCCGCCGTACGGCAGGACCGGGTCGTCACCCGGGGCACCCCGTCGCGGTGGAAGGGTTGCCTGTCAGCGAGCCGGGGCCGATGACCCACCCGGCGGAACCCGCCCGGTGAGCGCTGACCATCGTGACCGTCCTCCAGCAGTCTGAACCGGGGGTGGCGGCCCGTCAAGAAGCTGTCCACGGCTTGGTTGCGGGCCCGAGGGCGGCGCCCGCCGGGGCCCGTCACGGGACCCCGGCGGGCGGTTCGACCACGGTGGCCGACGCGGCTGCCGCCGTCTTCGGTCGGGCCCGACCCGGGTGCGGCCACGGCCGGAGCGCACCCGGGCGGCGGGGCTCACGCCCCGACGAGGTCGCCCGGCTCGGCGGTGGCGGCGGCGGTCGCGGCGGTGTTCGCGTGCGCGGCGGCGCGGCGGCGGGCGAGCCGCCCCGATATCAGGTAGCCGGCGACCATCACGGCGATGACGGCGACCGTCTCGGCGGTGCCCCACACCCAGGTGGACGCGCTGACCTCCTTCGCGGCCAGCCTCGGGAGGTTGTCGGGGTCCAGGGCCGAGTGCTCGGCGAGGTGGGCCTGGTAGGCCTGGTTGCGGGCCGAACCGTGCAGGAACGGCGCGACGAACAGCAGCGCGAGCCCGAGCACGCTCTCGGCCGCGACGACGCCGGGGAAGGTCCGGACGAGGAGCACGCGCAGGGGGCGCCGGTCGCCGGCGGCGCGCAGCGCGTCCACCCGCGGGTGCAGCCAGAACTGGTTGAAGGCGCCGAGCAGCATCAGGGTGCCGAAGATGAGGATCTTCACGCCCAGCACCCGCCCGTACATCGTGGAGACCAGCTGCGAGAGGCCGTCGACGTGCTCCCAGTACAGGAACAGCCCCGACAGCGCGATGACGGCGACGCACGCCATGGCGGCGGCGGAGAAGCGGCGGATCGCCGGAGCCCAGAACGCGCCCCGGTCGGCGGGCGCGACCGCGCCGGGCAGGGCGAGCAGGAGCAGGCCCACCAGGCCGCCGAGCCACACGGCCCCGCCGACCAGGTGCAGCATCCACATGAGCGTCTCGAAGACGGTCCGGCCCCAGTCGTCGGGGGCCGCGTCCGGGAACTTGGTGGTGCCGAGCGCCACGGTCCCCGCGCCCAGCCCCGCGGCCAGCAGCCAACGCCCCGCCGGGCCGGCCGCGACCGTGCGGACGGTGAGCGGGGCGAGCAGCACCGCTCCGGCGAGCACGAGGGTCACCTCCAGCCCGGACAGCCGGCCGGCGTTGCTCCCGTCGTAGAGCGCGTTCCAGGCGGCCGTGTAGTCGTAGCCGCCGCTCGGCGAGGCCCCGTGGGCGAGGTCGGTCAGCACCGCCGGCACGGCCAGCACCCCCAGGACGACCGCCGCCCGGGAGAGCCGCGCGGTGACGGCGGCGAGCGCGGCCGGGCCGATCCGCCGCGCCGCCGGTCCGGCGGCCACCGACGCCAGGGCGGCCAGGCCGACGAAGCCCATCAGCGTCGTCCAGGCGGCCCACGCCACGGCGCTGTCCTCGAACGGGCCCAGTGGTGTGGACGGCGCGGCTGCCGCGGCGTACGGCAGCGCGTCGGACAGCGGGACGGAAACGGGCATGGCGAATGACCCCTTGGTCGCAACGGAAGGAAGAGTTGACTTAGGTTAGGCTTCCCTAAGCCGCCTGGTCAATGTGGTCGATCCGGCCCGCCCGCGACGGACGGAACCCCTCTGAGCTGCGTATACGTTCCGTGCCAGGGGGAGACGCGGCGACCCGCCGGGTCCGCCCGCGCCGGGCTCGCCGGTGGCCGCTGCCGGTGCCGGGTGCGGGCTGAAGGGGGTTCAGGAGCGGTTCGCCCGGGGCTCCGCCGCGCGACTCACCCGCTCGGGTTACGTACCCGCCACCGCGCCCTGATCCAGGGCAGGATGGGCACGCCGACGCCCGAACCGGCGGCACACCGACGGCCCGAGGAGCCTCCATGACGATCTACCCCGGCGAGCTGCGCTACACCAGGGAGCACGAGTGGGTGCGGGTGGACGGCGACACCGCCCGGGTCGGTATCACCGAGTTCGCCCAGAAGGAGTTGGGCGACGTCGTCTACGTGGAGCTGCCCAAGGTGGGCGACCGCCTCGACCACGGCCAGGAGTTCGGCACCGTCGAGTCCGTCAAGGCGGTCTCGGAGCTGTACACGCCGCTGTCCGGAGAGGTCGTCACGATCAACGAGTCGCTGAACGACGACCCGGAGCAGCTCAACGACGACCCGCACGGGGACGGGTGGATGGTCGAGATCAGGTTCTCCGCCAAGGCCGAGCTGGACGGCCTCATGACCGCCGACGCGTACGAGGCGTACATCGCGAGCGGGGAGGAGTGACCGGGGGCGCCGGCCCCCGGTCCTGGGCCCCGCTCGTCGGCGATCGGCCCGCCGCCCCCGGTTCGCGGCCCCCGCTCCGCGCTCCTCAGCTCGTGGCCTTCCGGTGGCAGGGGTCGCCGGAGGGCGGGGCGCCGGTCGCCGAGGACAGCCCGGAGAACGTGGGCTTGCCCTGCGCGTCCATCCGGACGATCGGGATCACCTTGTCGATCGGGTCGTGGGCGCTGTCGAAGCACAGGTAGCCGCTGGCGCCGTTCACCGACAGCCCGTAGAGCTGGTTGGCCACCGCCCCCGGTTCCGGCACGCGGCCGTTCCACTGGGACACCACCGACTGCACCGCGGTCTCGAACGCGTCGTGGTACATGATCGCCCAGGCGTCGTCGAGGGCGTTGGACGGCTCGTCGGGGAAGACCTTGGCGAACCCCGGGTAGTCGGTGAAGTCCGCCACGGCCGGCGCGGCGCCCTGCGGGTGCGGTCCGCTCCACATGCCCGGGTGGGCCAGGGCGGTGTAGTAGACCTCCATGTCGGTGCCCTTGGCGGCCCACAGGTTCTGCTGGTTGACCAGCTGCGTGGCGTCGCTGCCGGTGATCACCAGCAGCTTGCGCTGTGCCGCGCAGTAACGGTTCGCCACCCCGCGCAGCAGCCCGGGCAGGTCCACCCCGCGGCCGGCGAAGTACACCACGTCGGTGCCCGCGTCGCAGACCGACGAGCCGACCTGCCCGAGCGCCGACTGCGGGTCGCCGAGCGCCGAGTCGTAGACGGTGCCCCGGCCCACGAAGCGCAGCCGCTTGGAGGTGCGCATCGCCCGCTGGAAGGAGGTGGCCAGCGAACGGGCGTAGTCGTCCTTGCTGTTCTGGTCCTGCACCAGCCAGACGTTCACCTTCCCCTTGGAGCCCGCGCCGCCCTCGGCATGGGAGTCGAGGAACCCGACCGCCGCGGCGGCCTGGTCGGAGTTGGTCGGCGCGACCCGCACGAATCCGGGGGCGCCGTCCAACTTGTCGCCGCTGACGACGGCGCCGACCATCCCGATCCCGGCCCTGCCGAGGTCGGCGACGGCCTTGTCCGTGGCGGCGACGCTGATGCCGAGCCCGGTCACCGCCACCAGGTGGTCGGGCGCGCCCGTCATCTTCTCCAGCTTCGCCACCGCCTGCGGCGCTGTCTTCTCCAGACTGCCCTCGTCGGCCAGCACCAGCTTGACCAGCGGGGTGCCGAGCCGCCCGGTCGGGCCGTTGGGGTGGTTGGTGCGGTACTGGTCGAGGTAGGCGCCCTCCAGCGCGTGCCGGGTGCGGTTGGGGTCGAGCGGTTCGGCCTTCGGGTCGGGCGTCATCGTCTCCATCACCGCGATGGTCACGTACTTCCCGCCCGACGCCGTGACGAGGGCGTTCTCCGCGCGGATCTTCTTCTCGACCCCGGCGATGTTGCTGTTGAAGACGTGCGAGCCGTCCGTGACGTAGACGGGCGCGTGCTGGCGGGTGACGTACACCGCGGCGGCGGCGACCACCCCGAGGACCACCGCGAGCGCGGTCCAGAAGACCGCCGGATACGCGACGCGGAACGGCTCCCGGGGCCGGATGGGCACGGGACGGGACATCTCTCTCCTTCGGATCGACGCGTGGCTCGCTCAGTAGTCCCGCAAGTGCCGGTAGTACTCGCCCTCCTGGGAGTAGCGGGTGCTGTCGCGTGTCGCAAGGCGGTGCAACTCCGTGAAGCCGTCCGCGAGTTGCACGTTCAGCTTCTGGTGCGGGTCGAGCAGCGGATCGCTGCGTATCCACCGCGCCGCCACCAGGTGGGTGAGCACCGTGCGCAGCGGGTCCGGTGCGGCGTCCGGATCGGCCGGTCCCGCGACGGGGGCCGGGTCCGCGAGCGCCGCCGACTCCAGCAGCGCGTCCAGGTGGAGGTAGGCGGTGGGCGCGGACCGCTCCGGCTCGCCGTCCCGGTCCCGGACGGCGGGCCGCAGGGCGAGCCGGTTGGGCGCCGAGGTGATGTCGTCGAACGCCCGTATCCACCGCTCGGCACCGTCGGTGCGGAACCGCGACACGAGGTGGTCCACCGCCGGACGCAGGTTCCCGTTGGCGAGCGCGTGATAGCAGGCCCGCTCCCCCTCCCCGCGGCCGAGGAACCACTCCTCGAACCGGCGGTGCACCGCAGCCCAGTTGAGCGGGTGGCTGTCCGGTCTGGCCGCCAGCGAACGCAGCAGCAGCCGCCGCAGCAGCGGGTGCAGCTCCGGTTCGGTGGAGAACGGCGAGCCGGACGGCACCTGCCACAGCCACTGGGAGACCGCGTCGGCGATGTCCCGGCGGGCCGGCTGGCCCGGCCGCAGCCCGATCCGCGCGCCCAGCGCCGACTTGGGGTCGCGCACCGCCGACCAGGTCACCAACTCGCTCCGCCATGGGGCGAGTTCGTCGCTCAGCAGCCGTTCCAGCAGCTCGTCGCCCAGCGTGCCGGAACCGCTGACCCGGGCGTCCAGCACCGCTGTCAGCTCCGCCTCGCCCGGCGTGCTCGGCCGGGTGGCCAGGTACTCCAGTACCCGTGCGGTCCCCCCGGGATGGCCGAACGTCGACCGGTGGACGAACGAGGTGAGCCGGCTCAGCTCCCTCGGCCGGGCACGGGACGCCATGGTCCGCACCCGGTCCTCGTCGAAGTCGTCCAGCGCCACCGCGTAGTACCAGTGGTCCGTCCCGGTCGGCGGGCGCCGCCGCTCCCAGTCGCGGTAGCCGGCGCTGCCGGCGTCGCCGATCAGCCGGTGCCGGCCGGTGGCGTCCGCGTCCCCCTCGGGCCGCCACGACCACAGCGCGTCCAGCCGCCGGCCGCTGGTGCTGAAGACGACCAGCGGGTCGCAGCTCCCGCTGGCCGCCTTCGCGGTGTGCCGGGCGCCGGCCAGCGCCTCCAGGAAGGCGGTGCCGGCGCTCTCGTCGACGTTGTCGATCAGCGCCAGCGTGTTGCGCGGGTCGCGCTGCGAGCCGTAGGCGGCGGCGATGTCGGCCAGGAACGCCTGGCACAGCAGCCGGTCCACCTCGTCGTGGCCGGCGTCGCCCTGCCGGTGCTCCAGGGTGCTGAGGTCGGCCAGCGCGCCGAACCCGTCGCCGGGCTGGCCGTGGCCGCGGTTGCCATACCAGTCGGTGCCCGTCTGGAAGAGCAGCCGCACCGCCCGCCGCGAGGTGAACGCCGCCGACACCAGCGGATCGGCCACCGAGGCCAGCGGCGGCAGCACGAACGTCAGCAACTGCCGCAGCAGGTCGGTCACCACCTGCTGCGCCCCGTCCAACGACCTCTGGCCGCGCAGCAGTTGCTCCACATCCGCCCTGGCGCGGCTGGGGTCGTTGAGGCCGATGGCGTCCTGCTGGATCACCAGCGCGCCCAGGGTGAGGCGGGGGAACCCCATCGACCCGAACCGCTTCCACCGCGTGGCGCCCAGCGACCCCGCCAGATGGGCCGCCACCTGCCACGCCCGGGTGTAGGGCTTGCCCGCCAGGTCCAGCCAGGCGTACGGCGCCGCCACCGAATCGGTGAAGCGGTCCCGCACGTCCTCCAACAACCGTGTCTTGCCGCTGCCGCGCGGCCCGGAGAAGACCACGAGCGGCACGTCCCGCCCCACTTTGCCGCCCGACCGGTCGAGGCACTCGTCGACCAGGTCGGAGGTGATCTCCCGGCGCAGATCTCCGCTGTTCGCCACCGCCCCCGCCATTCCTACCGACCTACCGTCATGCGAGAACGATGCGCCGTCCGCGCGGCTTTGCGGCGGTGGTTGGCGGGATCGTTACGTGACTCCTCGCGATCCGGGGTCCGGCCGCGGCCCGAAGCCGCCGTCGACGCCGGGGCCGCCGGCCCGCGGCGAACGCGCCGCGGGCCGGGGCGGGCGAGGCCGACAGCCTTCGGCACCGGGCCGACCCCGCCGGTCGCGGCGCCGGACGACGGTCAGTGGCCGGTCAGCCGTCGGTCAGGTGCCGGTCGTGCCGTCGAGCATCTCGCGCAGGATGTCCAAGTGGCCGTTGTGGCGGGCCGTCTCCTCGATGAGGTGGTGCAGGATCCAGCGCAGGTCGACGTGCAGGCCGTTGCGGACGGCTCGGCGGGCCCGCGTGTCGAGGTCGTGCCCGGCGACCAGCTCGCGGTAGCGGGCGCTCTGGCCGGCGTACTCGTCGAGCAACCGCGCGAGCGGGAAGTCGACGGCGACACGCATCTCACGGTCGGGGTCCTCCTCGGTCCAGGGACCCCGGTCCTCCCCGCCGAGGAAGACCACGTGGAACCAGTGGTACTCGACCCAGCGGAGGTGGTTGACCACTCCGCTCATGGTCATCAGAGGCGAGCCGGGCAGGAGCGCCTTGCGTGCGTTCTCCTCGGAGACTCCGTCGCACTTGGCGCGCGCGGCGTCGCGTGTGTAGTCGAGAAACGTGGTGAGCTGGGTGCGCTCGTCCCACGCGGGCGGCGTGTCGTCGATTCTGGTCATCGCGCCGAGTCTCCCCGAACATCGCGACCGATGGCGAGGCGATTATCGACGGACCGGTCTGCCCGGCGCGGCGCCGGTACCGCGGTGGCGCCGCCGCCCCAGGCCGTGTGACGGTCCGAACGGGCCGCAACGATGCGGGGGCGGGTGCCCGCGGCCTGCGCCGGGACCTCCGCCCCTCAGCCCCCGCCTCTCAGGGCCCGCCACTCAGCGCCTGTTCGGACCGGCCGTGCGCGGTCCGCCGGCTGCTACTCCTCGCGCTCGAACTCCGCGATGGCCCGCTGGGCGTCCAGGTCCTTCTGGGCCGTCTCGTACACCTCGTGCACCAGTTCCCGGACCTCGGTCTCCCCGGAGTCGTCGTCGAGCTTCTTGATGCGCTCTACCCAGATCTCGGTGGTTTCCGCCATGACAGCTCCCAATCACGGACAGTGAGGCCGTCGACGGGATGGTCCCGCGCCGTAGCGGCCGCCCGTACCGGCACCCCCGCTCCTTCCAGGCTACGCCGCGGCGGCCCGGGGCACCGGCCGAGCCGAACGCGCACGGGTGCGCGGGGCCGGGGTGGGGCGGCTCGACAGGCCGGGGTGCGGGGCCCGGGGCCGGTACGGCGTGTCTCCGGGGCGCGGGGTACCCGTCCGGCAGGGTCCGACAGGCGTACCCGGAGGAGGCGGACATGGCACGCGCGGAGCACCGGGGGCAGGTGGACGGCCGGCGCGGCGACAGCACGGAAGACGGGCGCGCCGACAGAGCGGGGGACGGGCGCGCCGGCAGAGCGGGGGACGGGCTCGGCGAGTACCGGCGGCGCCGGGACTTCGGCCGGACCCGCGAGCCGCGCGGGGCCGGCCGCGGCGGCGGTCCGGAGTTCGGCTTCGTGGTGCAGATCCACGACGCGAGTACCACGCACTTCGACTTCCGCCTGGAGGTGGACGGCGTGCTGAAGTCCTGGGCGGTGCCCAAAGGCCCGTCCACCGACCCGCACGACAAGCGGCTCGCGATGCCCACCGAGGACCACCCGCTGGAGTACCGCGACTTCGAGGGCGTGATCGCGGAGGGCGAGTACGGCGCCGGAGCCGTGATCGTCTGGGACGAGGGCCGATACCGCAGCCTGGCCACCGACCGGCACGGACACGAGGTGCCCTTCGCCCAGGCGCTCCGCGACGGCCACGCCTCCTTCCGGCTCGACGGCGGCAAGCTGCGCGGCGGCTACGCCCTGACCCGCTTCCGGAGCGGAGGCGACGACGGCCGGGGCGAGGCGTGGCTGCTCGTCAAGCACCACGACGGCCAGGCCGCCCCCCACAGTCGCGGCACCCCCGACCCGCACCGCGCCCGGTCGGTCCGCTCCGGCCGCACGCTGCACCAGGTGGCCGCGGGCGTCCGTCGGTAGGACGCCCTCCCGGCGGACGCGGTGCCGGAACGTCCTTCCGCACCCGTGGCGCGGCCCGGTTCTCCGACGCCCTGGACGGTCAGGCCGTGTACCACTGCTGGTTCGCGCTGCCGTCGCAGTCCCGCAGCTCCACCCGCGTGCCGTCGGTGCTGTCTGTGCTGTCGGTGCTCTCGGTGCTGTCGGTGGCGGACGGGTCCGGGGCGGCCGCCAGGCAGCGGCCGGAGGCGGGGTTGCGGAGGCCGCCGTCGTAGGGCCGCCACTGCTGGCCGGGGCCGCCGTCGCACTCCTGGACCGCCACCCTCGTGCCGTCGGCGGGCGCCGGCGCGGCGGCGTCCAGGCACCTTCCGGCGGTCCGCAGGGTGCCGGCGGCCGAGGAGGTCCACTGCTGGGCGGTGGTGCCGTCGCAGTCCCGGAGCCGCGCGCCGGCGCCTTCGTCCGCCGGACTTCCGTCGAGAGCAAGGCACTTGCCCGCGACCCCGGAGCGCACCGGGCCGGTCACCGCGGTCGGCGGCCTCAGCCAGCCCGCGGCAGCGGCGGCCTGGACGCCCCCGTTCCAGGCGTCGGCCATCTTCCGGTAGCCGCCGTCGTTCGGGTGCAGCGAGTCGGAGAGGTCGGCGCTGGTCAGCGCGCCCATGTCGACGTAGCCGACGTGCCTGCCCGCGTCCCGCTCCTGGCGCGCGATGTCGGACACGGCCGCGTTGTAGGCCGGTTCGGCCTGCACGACGGGTGCCGAGGTGGAGGTGATCAGGTCCGCCAGCAGAACCGTCGCGGCGGGGTCGGCGGCGGTGATCCGGTCGACCAGCGCGTGCAGCCGGTCCGGCGCGGTGGGCACCTGGTCGTTCTTGGCCAGGTCGTTGGTGCCGATCATCAGGGTGACGACGTTCGGCTGGTACGTCGCGAGCGAGGCGTCGGCGATGCCGGCGATCTGGTCGATCCGCCACCCGGAGTGGCCCTCGTTGTCCGGGTCCGGCATGGTGCCGCCCCGGCCCGATCCGACGAAGTCCAGGGTGTAGCCCTCGCCCGTCAACTCCTCGCCCAGCGGGCCCCGGTAGCCGTTGCCGTTGCTGCTGCCGACGCCCCAGGTGATGGAGTCGCCCAGCGGCTCGACGCGCAGGGCCACGCGGCGGGTCGCGGCCTGCGCGGGCCGGGGGCGCGACAGCGCGGAGGGGGCGGGCGCCGCCGCCTGGTGGCCGTGGAAGGAGTGCGGGCCGTCCCTCTCCGCCCGTTGCGGCGACGCGGCCCCGGTCTGCCGCGCGGAGGCGGGGGAGGCGCCGGCCAGCGCGAGCGAGCCCAGGGTCAGGGGCAGTACCGCTGCGAGCGCCGGGGCGATCAGGCCGGCGAACGGCCTGCGGGCGGCGGCGGCGCGGGTGGGGGGCATCTGCGACTCCTTCGGAAGAGGGGCGGGCCGTGCGAAGTCGGTGCGGAGCGCGGGGAAGCCCGTGAAGGCGGGATCGGCGTCGCCGTCGCGGTGCGGCGGCCGCCGCTCGGCGTCGCCGCCGCTCGGCGGCGGTCGGCCCGGCGGGACGGGGAGGCGGCGGGACGGGGGAGGTGGCGCGGCGCCGGCCGGGGAGGTGCGCCGGGCCCGGCCCGCAGGGGCGCGGTGAGCCGTCTCGCGTGGTTGTCTCATACGGCTTTGCGATGGTCTGTACCGTGGTGAGTTTCTCCGTGCCGATGGCCGGCGTCAAGGATCACCGAGGGTGTTTCGAGTGCGTGTTGACGTATCGTCAATCTGACGAGTGATCAACTACGGCGGTGGTGCGGCAGGAATGACCCCCGCGCCTACCGGTGGCACGGACCCGGCCGCGCGGCGACGCGGCCGAAGCGGCGCTCACCGGGGGCGCCCGCGCCTACCGTGGCAGGGTGAGTGCTTACCTCTACGCGGCGACCCGCACCCCCTTCGGCAGGTTCGGCGGCGCGCTGGCCGGCGTGCGCCCCGACGACCTGGCCGCCACCGCGATCACCGGACTGCTCGCCCGGACCCCCGGCCTCGAACCGGCGGCGGTCGACGAGGTGGTCTGGGGCAACGCCAACGGCGCGGGGGAGGAGAACCGCAACGTCGGCCGGATGGCCGCCCTGCTGGCAGGGCTTCCCGCCGGCGTCCCGGGCACCACCGTCAACCGGCTGTGCGGCTCCTCGCTCGACGCGGCGATCACCGGCTCGCGCGCGATCGAGACCGGCGACGCCGACATCGTCCTCGTCGGCGGCGTCGAGTCGATGACCCGGGCGCCCTGGGTGCTCCCGAAGCCGGACAGGGGCTTCCCGGCGGGCGACGCCGCCGCCGTGTCGACCACCCTCGGCTGGCGGCTGGTGAACCCGCGGATGCCGAAGGAGTGGACGATCCCGCTGGGGGAGTGCAACGAACTGCTCCAGCAGCGGTACGGAGTGAGCCGCGAGCGCCAGGACGCGTTCGCCGCGCGCTCGCACCGGCTCGCCCACCAGGCATGGGAGAGCGGCTTCTACGACGACCTCGTCACGCCCGTGGAGACCGGCGCAGCGGTGGCCGGCGGCGGGCTGACCGGCGGTGGGGCGCGGGCCGGCGGGGCACTGACCCGGGACGAGGGCATCCGGCCCGCGTCGACGGTCGAGGTGCTCGCCGGGCTCAAGCCGTCCTTCCGCCCCGACGGCACGATCACCGCGGGGAACGCTTCGCCGCTGTCGGACGGCGCCTCGGCGGTGCTGCTCGGCGGCGAGGGTGCCGCCACCGCGATCGGCGGCGACCCGCTCGCCCGGATCGCCGGCCGGGGCGTGACGGCACTGGACCCGCGCGACTTCGGCTACGCACCGGTCGAGGCCGCCGCCCGGGCGCTGCGCCGGGCGGGGGTCGGCTGGGACCGGGTCGGCGCGGTGGAACTCAACGAGGCGTTCGCCGTGCAGTCGCTGGTCTGCGTCGACGCCTGGCTCGGGGAGGGGCTGCGCGACCCGGAGCTGGTCAACCAGAAGGGCGGCGCGATCGCCCTCGGGCACCCGCTGGGCGCCTCGGGCGGGCGGGTCCTCGGCACGCTGGCCGCGGTCCTGCGGGAGCGGAGGGAGCGGTACGGCGTCGCGGCGGTCTGCGTCGGCGTGGGCCAGGGGCTGGCGGTCGTCCTGGAGAACCTGGACGCCGGCGCGTGAGCGGTACCGGCGGCCGGCCGCCGCCGGTCCCCGGGCCCGGTGCCGGTGCCGGTCAGGCGGGCGGCCGGATGAGGCCGGTGCGGTAGGCGAGGGCGACGAGCTGGGCGCGGTCGCGGGAGCCGGTCTTGGTGAGGGCGCGCTGGACGTGGGTGCGGACGGTGAGCGGGCTGAGGGTGAGGCGGGTGGCGATCTCGTCGTTGGTGAGCCCCTCGGCCACCAGCGTCGTGATCTCGCTCTCGCGGGGCGTGAGGTCGGCGACGGCCCGCCCGGCGGCCGCCGAGGGCAGGACCGGGCCTTCGAGGAAGGTGGCGATGAGGTGGCGGGTGGCGGTGGGCGACAGGAGGGCGTCGCCGGCGGCGACGGTGCGGATGCCGTCGAGGAGGGTGTCCGGGCCGGCGTCCTTGCCGAGGAAGCCGCTGGCCCCGGCGCGCAGGGCGCGGGCCACGTACTCGTCGGTCTCGAAGGTGGTGAGGATCAGCACCCTCGTCCGGGCGAGGTCGGGGTCGGAGCAGATCGCCTCGGTGGCGGCCAGGCCGTCGGTACCGGGCATCCGGATGTCCATGAGCACGACGTCGGGGCGGTGGACGCGCGCCTCGGTGGCGGCCTCGGCACCGTTGGCGGCCTCGGCGACCACGGTGAGGTCGGCGGCGGAGTCGATGAGCAGCCGGAAGGTGGCGCGCAGGAGTGCCTGGTCGTCGGCGAGCAGCACAGTGGTGGTCACGTGGGGGACTCCGGTCCGTGGGGCGGGATGGGGTCTGCGGAGAGCAGCGGGAGTTCCGCCGTGACGGAGAAGCCTCCCGTGCCGCGGGGGCCCGCGGAGACGTGGCCGCCGACCAGTTGGGCGCGTTCGGCCATGCCGATGAGGCCGTAGCCGGACGGTCCGGTGGAGCCGCGGCGGCCGGGGCGCGGCGGCGGGCCGTCGTTGGTGACGGTGAGGGTGAGGCGGTCGGCGCCGAAGGCGAGGGCGACGTGGGCGGTGCCGGTGTCGGCGTGCTTCGCGACGTTGGTGAGGGCCTCCTGCGCGATGCGGTAGGCGGTCAGACCGACGGCGGAGGAGACCGGGACCGGGGTGCCGGTGGTGGAGAGCGACACCGTCAGGCCGATGCTGGCGAACGAGCCGGCGAGGTCGTCCAGCTGGTCCAGCCCGGGTGCGGGGTGCAGGGGCGACTCGTCGTCGTCGCGCAGGACGCCGACGGTGGCCTTCAGCTCGCGCAGCGCCTCGGAGGTCGTGCCCGCGAGCTCTTCGAGGATCGTGCGGACGCGGTCGTCGGGGTGCGCGCGGGCGAGGTAGGCGGCGGTGCCGGCCTGGGCGTTGGCCAGGGCGAGGTGGTGGGCGACGACGTCGTGGAGCTCGCGGGCGATGCGGATGCGCTCCTCCGCGACGCGGTGCCGGGCCTCCTCCTCCCGAGTGCGTTCGGCGTACACGGCGCGGGCCTCCGCCGCGTCGACGTACGCGCGCCGCAGCTGGAGGTTGCCGCCGACCAGGGGCATGAGCAGCAGCCACGCGCCCGGGTTGAGCGTCTTCAGGACGACGGACTCGTTGCCGGGGCTGGTCAGCAGCGCCAGGGGCACCAGGACGACGGTGATGCCGACCGCCCAGCGGAAGGCCGCCCGCCGGTCGTGGTCGAGCGCCATCCAGTACAGGGCGAGCATCAGCGGCCCGAGGGTCAGGGGGGTGAGCAGCAGCCCGAGCGGGGCGGCGGCCGCACCGCAGAGGGCCGTGACGACGACCACGGCGGTGGGGTGGTGCCGGCGGCCCGGCAGGGCCAGGCAGCCGGCCGCCGCCAGGAGCGTGCCCCACAGCCACTGGGGGCCGCTCTGCACCCGGGAGCTGATCCAGGCGCCGCTCGGTCCGATGACGACGAACAGCGCGGTGGCGAGGATCGCGTCGGAGGCGAGCGGCCGGCGCCGGGCGTACTGACGCCAGCGCACGGTCACCGGCCCGGTGGTGTGCATCGTGCCCTCCGCTCGGACTTCCCAGGGGTACATCGTGGTCGCCGGCCGGGAGCACGGACGCCGGGCCCGCCCGTGTCGGATGACACGGGCGGGCCCGATGCCCCGGTCGGCGCAGCGCTCAGACGCGGCCGGCGGCGGCGCGCTCCCGCTCCGGCGGGGGAGCGGGCAGCGGTTCGAGGTGCTCGCTGAGGGCCTCGCCCTCGACGTCGACCCTCGGCAGGACGCGGGCCAGCGGGCGGGGCAGCCACCAGGCCCACCTCCCCAGCAGGGCGAGAACGGCCGGCACGAACGCCATCCTGACCACGATCGCGTCGAAGAGTACCGCGGCGGCGAGGCCGAACCCGATGGTCTTGATCATGGAGTCCTGGGCGGTGACGAAGCCCGCGAAGACCGAGATCATGATCAGCGCGGCGGCCACGACCACCCGGGCGCTGGCACGGAACCCGCTGACCACGGCCGTCCGCGCGTCCTCGCCGTGGACGTGCGCCTCCCGGATGCGGGAGACCAGGAAGACCTCGTAGTCCATGGCCAGCCCGAAGACGATGCCCACCAGGAAGATCGGCATCATGCTCATGATCGGGCCGGACTGCTGGACGCCGATCAGGCTCGCACCCCAGCCCCACTGGAAGACCGCGACGACCACGCCGAGGGCGGCGAGGACCGAGAGCAGGAACCCGAGGGCCGCCTTGAGCGGTACCAGGACGGAGCGGAAGACGATCGCCAGCAGGACGACCGCGAGCCCGACGACCAGGACCAGGTACGGCACCAGGGCGTTCTGGACCTTCTGCGCGACGTCGATGTTCAGCGCGGTGGTGCCGGTGACCTCGAAGGTCGCGCCGGTGCCGGCCTCGGTCTCCGCGCGGTGGTCGCGGATGGAGTGCACCAGGTCGACGGTGGCGTCGTCGGTCGGGCTGGTGGAGGGGACCACCGACAGGACGGCGGTGTCGCCCGCGGTGTTGAAGCGGGCCGGGGAGACGGACACCACACCCTTCGTGGACTCCAGCCGGTCCGAGACCTGTGTGACGGCGCGGTGCGGGTCCCCGGCGCCGTGGGCGTCCACGACGACGGTCAGCGGGCCGTTGAAGCCGGGGCCGAAGCCCTTGGCGAGGTCGTCGTAGGCCCGGCGCTCGGTGGACGAGGTCGGCTTCGACTCCGCGCCCGGCATGCCGAGGTGGAGTCCGAGCACCGGCACCGCGAGGACGCCGAGGCCCACCACGGACAGCAGCAGCACCGGCAGCGGACGGCGGGTGACGAACCCGGCCCAGCGGCTGCCGCCGTTGGACGGCTTCGCCGCGCCGACGCCGCTCACCGCCGCGTGGGCGACGGCCCGGTCGGACGCCTCCCGGCCGGCCCGGCGGCGCGCACGGCGCCCGCCCGTCGCGGCCGTGGCGTCCTTCGCGCCCGTCACGGCCTGACGCCTCGCCCGCCTGGCGACGCGCCGCAGCTTCTTCGGCAGCACCGCGTCGGGCCAGAAGCCGAGCATCGCGGGCACCAGGGTGAGCGCGACGAGGACGCTGACGCCGACCGCGCCGGCGGCCGCGAAGCCCATCTTCGTCAGCGTCGGGATGTCGACGACGAACAGCCCGGCCAGGGCGATCACCACGGTCAGGCCGGCGAAGACCACGGCCGAACCCGCGGTGCCGACGGCCGTGCCGGTCGCCTCACGCGCGGTGCGGCCCTTGCCGCGCTCCTCGCGGTAGCGGGAGACGATGAACAGGGCGTAGTCGATACCGACCGCGAGGCCCAGCATCGAGGCCAGCGCGCTGGTCGAGGAGGAGAACCCGAAGGTGCTCGCCAGCGCCCCGACGGCGAGCACGGAGGTGCCGACGCCCATCAGCGCGGACAGCAGCGGCAGCCCGGCGGCGACCATCGACCCGAAGGTGACGACCAGCACGACGGCCGCGACGGCGATGCCGATCCCCTCGGCCGGACCGCCCGCCGACACCGGGTCGGCGAGCGCGTCGCCGCCGACCTCCACGGTCAGCCCGGCGGTGCGGGCCTGGTCGATCGCGTTCTCGACCGGCGTCTTGTCCGCGTCCGTCAGGTCCGCGGACGCCTCCTTGAAGGAGACGGTGCTGTAGGCCGTGGTGCCGTCCTTGCTGACGGCGCCGGAGCTGAACGGATCGGCCGCGGAGGCGACGGCGGGCGCGTGGCCGGCCTGGTCGACGGTCTTCTCGACCGCGGCCTTGTTGCCGGCCGCGGTGACCTTCCCGCCATCCGGGGCGACGAACACGATCCGCGCCGTGGCGCCGTCGGAGGCGACGTGGGGGAACCGCTGGTCCATGAGGTCGTACGCACGCTGGGACTCGATACCCGGCATGGTCGTCGTCTCGTTCTGGGCCTTGGGCGCGGCCTGCGAGCCCACTGCCACGCCGACGAGGACCACCCCCCACAGGAGGGTGACCAGCCATCGGGCGCGGAACGCGTTCCGGCCCAGACGGTATAGGAGAGTAGCCACAGTGCTCGTACCCTCAGCTTCCTGTTCTCGGGGACCCCTCAACCCTCCCCTGAACAGGCCGTTCGCCGCGTCGTGCGGTTGCTGTCACTTCGGTGTACTGCACAGGCAGTACCCGCGGCGGCCGTGGCCGTCCGCACGGCGTACCCGGCCTGGGGCCGCGGGGTGGAGCGGGTGGACCCCTGCCGCCCCCACCCTCACCGCCGCCTCCCAGGGCGAGGACCGTCCGGGCCGGTGCGGCCCCGCGCACCGCAGCGTGTGCGACGGCGAACGGCTACGGTTCGGCAACCGTCGGTAGCCGTGAGGCAGGAGGGGAGCGGGCGTGCGGGAGCTCGGTGCGGCTGAGGTGAGGCCGCTCCGCGTGTGGGCGCGGGGCGTGGCGGGCGACCGGCGCGCGAGGTCGGTGACCGAGGTCATGGAGCGGTGCCCGCCGGTGCGGGCTCCGGACGTGCGGGAGGCGGCGCTGGGGCTCAGGGCGCGCGGCTCAGGACTGGCCGAGGCGGACCTGCGGCTGGCGCTCGGCGCCGTGCGGAGGGTGGCTGGCTTCGCGCGGGCCACGCGGTACCTGGTCCCGGCCCCGGACGCGGGCCGGCGCCGTGAACTGCTCGCCCCGCGGCTGCTGCGCCGCGGCGAGCGCCCGTACCGCGAGCTGGGGCTCAGGCCGGACGAGCTGGCGCTGGGGGAGCGGGTGGTCGCCGAGGCCCTCGCGGACGGGCGGGCCTGAACGCCTCCGGACAGGTCCCGTTCCACCTCGTCCGCTCGTCCGCGCTGCTCGGTAGGGCCTGCTTCGGCCCGGTCCGGGAGGACGGCTCCGCCACCTACGTGCTCGCGAGGGTCTGGGCGGGCGGCGGGCGGATCAGCCCCACCGTGGTGGTGGACGGGCTGGTCGGAGGGGTGTGGCGCCGCGACCGGAGACGTGCTCTCGCCCTGGAGCTGTTCGCCGGTGCTCCGGACGGCGCAGGCGCTCCGGACGGCGCCGACGATGCGGCCCTGGCGGCTGCCGCCGCGCACGCTTACGTCGCGGGGAACCTCGATGCCGAGGTCCGCGACGTCGTCCGCTTCAGCGCCGGACGGCCTCCGGAGAGGAAGCGGACGGCCTCAGGAGGTCTTGCCGGCCCCGACCGGCCGCCCCTTCGGGGCCGACCCGGTCGCGACACCGGACGCGGGGGCCTTCTCCTGGGCCGCCGAGGGAACCGACTCCGTCCCCCGCGCGGCGGCGGGGGACGGCACGCTCACCGTGGGTCCGTCGTCGACCAGCTGCGCGGCCACCACCTCGGCGGTCACTTCGGCGGCGAGGTCGTGCAGCCCCTCATTGGCCTCGTGTGCGACCCGCTTCACCTCCAGGGCCAGCCCGACCGAGGTCTTGAGCAGCCCCTTCGCCAGAGGACGGACGAGCCTCTTGGCGAGCGGGCCGACGATGAGGCCGATGAGAAACGGCGGGACGACAGGGGGCATGGTTTCCCTTTCTCGGGTTCTGGGCTGCCGCGTGGCGCGCGCGGAGATCGCGTGCGGCCGAGGCGGCAGCGGGAAGCGCGTGAACCGCCGGGGCACGGGCGGCCCGCGCCGAGCCGCACGCCCGGTTTCCCGGACCGCCGACAGCCGAGGTCGAACGATGGAGGAGGCCGGCTGAGCAGAGGCCGCCTGAGTTCTGGAATCCCCTCGGGCGCCCCACGGAAAGGAGATCGCGGGGGCAAAGCGAGCAGGGCGGTGAAGCAAAGGGAGGGAGCGGAGGAAGCGGAGGGAGGGGAGAGATCGGATACGGAGCGGGCGGTGTGATCGGCGCGGAGTTCTGAGCGGATTCCTGAGCGCTGTTCTGAAAGGACGGGGTGGTGGTCTGCGGCGGTGATTCCGGCTCCCGTTGCCGGGCGGCGGCCTCGGGGTCGATTCCAGCACCGGAAAAAGCCTAGCCGAGGTGATCCGGGCGCGGCCAAGCCGCTTGGCGACCGTTCACTCGGACGAGTAAAGGGCAGCCGTACCGAGGGCGTGATTCCAGCCCGCGGCGGTGGGTTCGGTGCCGCGCCCGTCGGGCAGGAACGGCCCGGACACCGCCTCCGGCCTACCTTCCCCAGGAATTGACCGAACGGGTCGGCCTATTCCGGTCATTCACCGCCGTCCTCCCGATCGACCTCCTGTTCGGTCACCCGGGAGGGCGACTTTCGGGATCGGTTCCCGCCGTACCGGGAAGGCGGTTTCCGGAGGGCGAACGCGTGGTCCGCGGCGCCGGTGCTGGGCAGAGCGCCCCCGAACCCGGCCCGGCGGTCCGCCCGGCCACACGTTCCGGACCGGTTCGACTCCGCTCGCACCCGCGAACGTCGCGGCATCATGGGCCGGTGCTCCGCAGACGCCTGACCGTCCTTCAGCGCACCGCCGCCGCCGTGACCGCCGCCGCCTGCGCCCTCTCCGGATGCGCGGCCGTGCCCGGCGCCGGCCGGGCCGCGCCCGGAACCGTCCGCGTGGCCGTGCCGTCGGACATCACGAGCTTCCACCCGTACTCCACGTCGGGCACCGCGGCCGCGCCGTACGCCTACGACTCCCTCGTCCACCTCTCCCGGGCCGGGCAGGTGGAGTCCGGGCTCGCGACCCGCTGGCGGGCAGATGCCACCTCGGCCACGTTCACCCTGCGCGCGGGCGTGACGTGTTCCGACGGAACGGAGCTCAAGGCGTCGCACGTGGCGCGCTCCCTGAGGTACGCCGCCGACCCGGGGAACCACCTCGCCGCCGCTCAGCAGGCGCTGCCGGGCACGCCGCTGGCCGTCCGGGCCGACGACCGGCGCCGGGAGGTGACGGTGTCGACGACGTCCCCTTACGGCTTCCTCGTCCGCACCGTCGGCCTGCTCCCCGTCATCTGCCCCGCCGGACTGGACGATCCGCGCTCTCTGGACCGGGCGACACACGGAACCGGCCCCTACGTCCTGCGCGCCTCCAGGGCGGGCGGCCCCTACGTCTTCGCGCGGCGCCGCGGGTACGCCTGGGGCCGGGCGGCACCCGCCCGGACGCCGCCCGCACGCCGACCCGGATCGTGCTCTCGGTGGTTCCCGAGGAGTCGACGGCGGCGAACCTGCTGCTCACCGGCGGCCTCGACATCGCCGAGGTCGCCGGCCCCGACCGGGCCCGGCTGTCCGGACGGGGGCTGTACGAGGCCGCGGTCCCCACGGTGGTGGGGCTCAGCTTCTTCAACGAGGCGCCCGGGCGTCCGCTCGGCGACCAGGTGGTGCGCGAGGCGCTGGTGGGCGTCCTGGACCGGGCCGGCCTGGCCGACGTCGCCGTCGGCGGCGACGGCACACCGGCCGGGCACCTCACGGCACGCGGCACCGTCTGCCACTCGGACCTGAGGCTCCCCCGCCTGACCCGCGCCGCGGCCCTGGCCCGGCTGCGGAAGGCCGGCTGGCGGCGGGCGGCGGACGGCCGTCTCCGGCGGGCCGGCGACGGCCGCCAACTGCGGCTGCGCGTCCTGAGCAGCCCCGCGAGCGGATCGACCCTGCCGGCCGTGGCCGAGCTCATGGCCGTCACCTGGCAGGCACTCGGCGTGCGGACCGACCTCGTCAGCGAGAGCCTCCCGGCCCTGGTGCGGGCCATGTACGAGGACGGCGACTTCGACGTCGTCATGGGAAGCGCGCCGGGCCCCCCGGTTCCGGCCCAGCTGGTCCCCTTCTTCTCCGGCCCGCCGCCGCCGGCCGGGCTGAACTTCGCCCACATCCGCGACCCCCGCTACGCCGACCTGGCCCGGCAGGCGGTGCGCCGCCCCGACACCGCCGGCTGCCCGCTGTGGAACCGGGCGGCCCAGGCAGTGCTGCGCCACGCCGACGCCCTGCCCGTCGCGGACGGCAGCGAGGTCCTGTACGGACACGCGGTGCGGTTCGACGTGGGGGACGGGGGCCGCCTCATGCCCGCCAGCATCCGGACGACAGCCCGCCGGAGCGCGGCACGGTGAGTCACGGGCGCACCGCACGCTCCAGGAGGAACCGCGTATGACCGACGTGCCCGCGGGCCGCGGGCGGTGCCGTCGGTGGACGGCCTTCCTCGCGCGCCGCCTGACCCGATGCGCCCTGTCGCTCCTGCTGGTGGCGGCCGGGGCGTTCGCGATGGTCCGCCTCGTCCCCGGCGACCCGGTGCGGGCCGCCCTGGGCGTGGACGCGCCCCCCGCCCTGGTCGCGGCCCGGCGCCACGAACTCGGCCTCGACCAGCCCTTCGCCGCGCAGTGCCGGCAGTACCTCCGCGCTGTCCTCCACGGCGACCTGGGCACCTCCCTGGTGACGGGCCAACCGGTGACCGAACTGGTCGTCACACGGCTGCCCGCCACGCTGGGGCTCGCCGGGCTGGCGTTCGCCGTGGTGCTGGCGGTCGCGGTGCCCGCGGGGCTGCTCGCGGCCGTCCGGACGCGCGACGGCCGCCGGCCGCGCGCCGACCTGGCGTTCACCACCACGGCCTCGGTCCTGGCCGGCGTGCCCGACTTCGTCCTGGCGGCCGGGCTGACGGCCGCGCTGGCGGTCGGCCTGCCGCTGTTCCCCGTCGCGGGCGGCACGGGCGCCACGGCGTACGTGCTGCCGGTGACCGCGCTCGCGCTCACGCCGTGCGCGATGCTGACCCGGGTCGTGCGCGTGGAGGCGCTCAAGGTCCTGTCCGAGGACTACATGCGCACCGCACGGGCGAAGCGGCTCCCCGCCCTCACCCTGTACACCCGCCACGCGCTGCCGAACATGCTCACCGCCTCCCTCGCCGTGGCGGGGAACCTGCTGCCGGCGCTCATCGCCGGAACGGCCCTGGTGGAGAAGGTCTTCGCGTGGCCGGGGCTGGGCTCGGCGATCGCCCAGTCCGTGGTCGCGCAGGACTACCCGGTGGTGCAGGCGACGGTCCTCGTCCTGGGCACGGCCGTGCTCGCGGCCAACCTCCTGGTGGACGTCGCCCTGGCCGCGCTCGATCCGCGCTCGACGCTCGGGGAGGGCTGAACCGTGTCCGTGCCGTCGTCCGCACCATCCCGCCGGCCGGGGACGCCCGGCCGGCTCCGCGCCCGGTGGGCCCGCGCCGCGACACCGACGGACCTCGTCGCCGCGGCCATGGTCGGCGTGCTCGTCGCCCTCGCGGTCCTCGGCCCCGTCCTCTGGGGCACGGAGGCGGCGCGCCCGCACCCCGCGCAGGTGCTGCGCGGACCCTCCGCCGCCCATCCGTTCGGCACCGACCACCTCGGGCGCGACCTGCTCGCCCGGGTCCTGGCCGGTACGCGGATCTCGCTCCTGCTGGCACTGGCGGCCACCGCCCTGGGCGGCACGGCCGGAGTGGCGCTCGGCGCGGCCACCGCGGTCGTGGGCGCCCGTGCGCGCCGGGCCCTGGCCTTCGTGATCCAGCTCCTGCTGGCCTTTCCGGCGATCCTGGTCTCGGTCTTCTGCTCCGTCGTCCTGGGGGCGGGAGCACGCGGCGCGACGCTCGCGCTCGCCGTGGCCATGGTCCCGGGGTTCGCGCGGGTCGCGCAGACCCTCGCCGCGGGCGTCGCGGAGAGGGACTTCCTGCACGCCGCCCGCCTCCTCGGCCTGCGGCGCCACCGGCTGCTGCTGCGGCACGTGCTGCCCAACACCGCCGAACCCCTCGTCCTCCAGACCACCGTGTCGGCGGGGGCCGCGCTGGTGGCGCTCTCCGGGCTCAGCTTCCTCGGGCTGGGCGTGCAGCCACCGTCCTACGACTGGGGCGTGCTGCTCAGCCAGGGCCTCGACCGCGTCTACACCGATCCGCTGCCCGCCCTGGCCCCGGCGCTGGCGATCCTGTGGGCGGGACTCGCGTTCCAGCTTCTCGGAGAGTCGGTGGCCGGCCGGCTCGCCCGGCGGCACGGGCCACGTCCTGCACCGCCGTCGGTACCGCGCCCGGCACCGGTACCGCGTCCCGCACCGTCTTCGGTACCGCACCCGGTACCGCACCCGGTACCGCGCCCGGCAGCGCCGTCGGCTCGGCGTTCCGACGGCACGCGCGCCTCGACCGGCACGGGGGCGGCGGAGGAACCCGTGCTGTCCGTGACGGACCTCACCGTTCGCGTCCCCGGGGCGCACGGCACGGCGGCCTGCCCGGTCCAGGCGGTCACCCTCTCGGTCCGGGTGGGAGAACTCGTCGGACTCGTCGGCGAGTCCGGCTCCGGCAAGTCCCTCACCGCCCTCGCCCTGGCGGACCTCCTGCCGCCGCGCCTCCAGGTGAGCAGCGGCGGCCACCGCTTCCTCGGCCACGACCTGGACGCCCTCACCGCCAGGGAGCGCGACCGGCTCCTCGCGACCGGCATGGCGACGGTCTTCCAGAACCCCGCCTCCGCGCTCAACCCGGCCCTGTCCGTGGGCACCCAGCTGACCGAGGCGGCCCGTGCGCACCTGGGCCTGAGCCGCGCGGAGGCCACGGCCCGCGCGCTGGCCGCCATGCGGCAGGTGGCGCTGCCCGACCCCGTCCGCCTGCTGCGGGTCCGTCCCCACCAGCTCTCCGGCGGCCAGCGGCAGCGCGTCCTGATCGCCGCGGCGCTGATGACCGGTCCGCGGCTCCTCGTCGCCGACGAGCCGACCACCGCGCTCGACACCACCGTCCAGCGCCAGGTCGTCGACCTGCTGGCCGGGCTGCGCCGGGACACCGGCATGGCCGTCCTGTTCATCAGCCACGACCTGGCCCTGGTGGCCCAGCTCTGCGACCGGGTGCTGGTCATGTACGCGGGCACGGTGATCGAGAGCGTGCCCGCGGCCCGCCTCGCCTCGGACGCCCGCCATCCGTACACCCGGGAACTGGTCACGGCGCTCACCGCTCCGCTGCCGCCGCACCCGGCGCCGGTCCCGGTCCCGGTCCTGGCACTGACCGGGGCGGGGTGTCCGTACCAGGCACGCTGCGCGCACCGCGGCGAGCGGTGCGCCAGCGAGAGGCCGCCGCTCGAACCGGCCGCAACCGGCCACGAGGTCGCCTGCTGGCACCCCCTGGAAGCCCCGCTCCCGCGCGACCCGAGAGAGGTGTCCTACCCATGACAGCGCCGGCGCTCCATGCCCAGGACCTGACCGTCCGCCACCACGGGCCGCGCGGCCCGGTCACCGCGGTGCGCCGCGTCAGCCTGGAGCTGCCCGCGGGCCGCACCACCGGCCTGGTGGGGGAGTCCGGCTCGGGCAAGTCGACGCTGGCCCGCGCGCTGGTCGGCCTGTGCCCGCCGCACGGCGGCCGGGTCCTGGTCGACGGACGGCCGGTACGCGTGCGGACGGTCGGCGAGCGCAGATGGCTGGCCGGGCGCGTGCAGATGGTGTTCCAGGACCCGGACACGTCGCTCGACCCGCGGATGACGGTGCGGCACCAGCTGACCGAGGCGGTGACCGCCGTGCGGCGGCCGGACCGGGACGCGCGGCAGCTCCGGGTCGCGGAGCTGCTGGAACTCGTCGGCCTCGACGCGGACGTCGCCCCCGGCTGCCGCGGGAGCTCTCCGGCGGCCAGCGCCAGCGGGTGGCCCTCGCCCGCGCGCTCGCCGTGGAGCCCCGGGTGCTGATCGCGGACGAGATGACCTCGGCCCTGGACGCCCCGACGCAGGCGGCCGTGCTGGGCACCCTGCGCGGCCTCCAGCGCCGTCTCGGCCTGACCGTCCTGTTCATCAGCCACAGCCTCAGCGCGGTCCGGAGGATGTCGGACCTGGTCGCCGTCATGTACCTCGGCCGGATCGTGGAGCACGCCGAGGCCGAGGAGCTGTTCCGCTCACCCCGGCACCCGTACACGCGGATGCTCCTGGACGCGGAGCCGACCCTGGCCGTACGGACGCTGCCCTCCCCCCGGTTGCCCGGCCCGCCGCGCCTGGACGACGAGGCACCCGACCCGGCGGCGCCCCGCGGGGCTGCCCCTTCCACCCTCGGTGCCCGGCCGGTCCGCGCCACCGTCCGGACCGCGTGAGCTGCGGTGAACGGGACCCGCAGCCGCAGGCGCCCGGCCGCCCGCACCGCGCGGCGTGCCACTTCCCGCTGACCCTGGGCCGCGACCTGTGAGGCGAGGGCGGTGCCCGCCCGGCCCCGGAGGCCGGCCGAACACCGCCCTCCGGGCGGGAACGGACCCCGCCGGCCGGGCGGGGTGCCGGGAACGCCTCCCGGCACCCCGCTCCTGTCAGGACGGCTCGGTGCCGTAGACGAGGGTGCCGTTGACGTACACGGTGATCTTGGGCGCGTCCGCGTACGAGGTGTTGGTGCCGTAGCTGTAGTCGTTGGCCTCGTTGAAGTTCGACCAGTCCGTCTTGTTCAGCCGGGTCTGGATGTCGCCGGTGTTCTTGCCGGCGGCGAGGCTTCCGGCGCCGCTGGTGAAGCCGACCTCCAGGTAGTGGTCCGCGCCCGTCCTGGCCGTGGTGGAGGCGACCTTCGTGGTGACGTTCGAGGAGCCGAGCGCGGCGTAGTCGATGTAGGTGCTGTAGGTGGAGGCTCCGGTGTCCCCGGTGAACCAGTACCTGACGGTCACGGTGGACAGGCTCACGGCGGAGGTGCCGGTGTTGGCCAGTTGCAGGCCGGGCTTGATCTGGTTGTCGCCGGGCGCCGTGTCGTTGTTCTTGTACTGCACCTTCAGCGTCCCGGTGCTGCCGGTGCCGCTGCCGGCCTGGGTGGTGGCGGTGGCCGCGGTGGAGGCGGCGGAGACGTTCCCGGCGGCGTCCTTGGCCTTGACGGTGTAGGTGTAGGCGGTGGCGGCGGTCAGGCCGGAGTCGGTGAACGAGGTCGAGGTCGAGCTGCCCGCGAGCGTGGAGCCCCGGTAGACGTCGTACCCGGTCACGCCCACGTTGTCGGTGGCCGCGGTCCAGGTCAGGGACACGCTGCTGCTCGTCGTCCCCGACACCGCGAGGTTCGTCGGAGCCGAGGGAGGCGTGGTGTCGCCGGTGCCGCTGCCGGCCTGGGTGGTGGCGGTGGCCGCGGTGGAGGCGGCGGAGACGTTCCCGGCGGCGTCCTTGGCCTTGACGGTGTAGGTGTAGGCGGTGGAGGGGGTGAGACCGGAGTCGGTGAAGGTCGTGGTGGTGGTGCTGCCCGCCAGTGTCGAGCCGCGGTAGACGTCGTACCCGGTCACGCCGACGGCGTCCGTGGCGGGAGACCACGACAGGGACACGCTGCTGCTCGTCGTCCCCGACACCGTCAGACCGCTCGGCGCGGACGGAGGAGTCGTGTCCCCGCTCTGGCCGGCCGCGAGGTCGTTGTAGACGGCGGTGTAGTCGGGCTTGGTCTGCAGGTTGTCGTCGTACAGGCAGGCGGCGCCCTCGCCGGAGAAGGTGTCCGGCACCCAGGAGTACTTGTCGGTGGGCTCCCAGGTGGTGATGCCGACGCACCGCGAGACCGCCAGGCAGGCGTTGGTGACGTTGCTGTAGTACGTCGCCTGCGTGGCGTCCTTGGAGGAGTCGCGCGGCAGCGTCAGGCGGACGTCCAGCTCGGTGACCGCGACGTCCAGCCCCAGGTTGGCGAACCGCTGCATGTTCTGCTGCATGCTGGTCGGGAAGCCGTACTGGATGTCGAGGTGGGTTTCGAACCCGACGCCGTCGATCGGCACGCCCTGCGACTTGAGCGAGCTGACCAGGTTGTACATGGCGTCGGCCTTGGCGCCGGTGCCCTCGATGTTGTAGTCGTTCAGGTACAGCTTGGCGTTGGGGTCGGCCGCGTGGGCGGTCTTCAGCGCGTCGGCGATGTAGCCGCTGCCCATGGCGTTGTAGAAGGCGTCGGTGCGGTAGGTGCCGTCGTCGTTGAAGGGCTCGTTGACGACGTCCCAGGCGTAGACCTCGCCCTTGTAGTGGGTGGCTTCCTTGGTGATGTGGTTCTCCATCGCCGCCTGCACCTGCGAGGTCGGCAGGTTGGACACCCAGCTCGGCAACTGGCTGTGCCAGACGAGGTTGTGGCCGCGGACGATCTCGTTGTGCTGCTGGGCGAAGCTGACGATCGCGTCGCCCGAGGAGAAGTTGAACTGGCCCTGCGACGGTTCGATCGTGTCCCACTTCATCGAGTTCTCGGGGGTGATCGCGTTGAACTCGCTGCCGACGAGCGACGTGTAGGAGCTGTCGGACAGGTGGTTGTTGTCGAGTGCCGTGCCGAAGTACCTGCCGTGGCCGGCGGCGAGCTGGCCCAGGGTGGAGGTCGCCGCGGAGGCGGTGGGGGCCGCCACGAACGCGGCCAGCCCCACGGCACCTGCCGTGAGGGCGGCGAGCACGCCGCCGAGCCGCTTTCCGCGCGAGGGGTGTGTCGGCCGCGACGTGCGGAGGCGGGAGAGCCCGTGGGGGGAGAAGGGCACGACTGACTCCTTCGAGGAGGTCGGGTTGGTGGTGGGCGGTGGGTCGTGTGGGGGGCGGGGCCACCGCCCCCCACACGCGAGGGGCGAGCCGGATCTCTACGGCTCGGTGCCGTAGGCGAGGGTGCCGTTGACGTACACGGTGATCTTGGGCGCGTCCGCGTACGAGGTGTTGGTGCCGTAGCTGTAGTCGTTGGCCTCGTTGAAGTTCGACCAGTCCGTCTTGTTCAGCCGGGTCTGGATGTCGCCGGTGTTCTTGCCGGCGGCGAGGCTTCCGGCGCCGCTGGTGAAGCCGATCTCCAGGTAGTGGTCCGCGCCGGTCCTGGCCGTGGTGGACACCACCTTCGTGGTGACGTTCGACGACCCGAGCGCCGCGTAGTCGATGTAGGTGCTGTAGGTGGAGGCCCCCGACTCGCCGGTGAACCAGTACCTGACGGTCACCGTCGACAGGGTCAGCGCGCTGGTGCCGGTGTTGACCAGCTGCAGGCCCGGCTTGATCTGGTTGTCGCTCGGGGAGCTGTCGTTGTTCTTGTACTGCACCTTCACCGAGCCGCCGCCGGTCGAGCCGGACAGCGTGGTCGCCGTCACCGCGCCGGAGGCCGCCGAGACGTTCCCGGCCGCGTCCTTCGCCTTGACCGTGTAGGAGTACTGCGTGGCCGCGGTCAGGCCGGAGTCGGTGAACGAGGTCGTGGTCGAGCTGCCCGCGAGGGTGGAGCCGCGGTAGACGTCGTAGCCGGTCACGCCCACGTTGTCGGTGGCGGCGGTCCACGTCAGCGACACGCCGGTGGCCGTGGTGCCCGACACCGCGAGGTTCGTCGGAGCCGAGGGAGGCGTGGTGTCCCCGCTGCCGGCCGTCGTGGTGGCCGTCACGGCGCTGGAGGCCGCCGACAGGTTCCCGGCCGCGTCGAACGCCTTGACCGTGTACGAGTACTGCGCGGACCCCGCCAGCCCCGTGTCGGTGAACGAGGTCGTCGTCGAGCTGCCGGCGAGCGTGCTGCCCCGGTACACGTTGTAGCCGGTGACGGCCACGTTGTCGGTGGCGGCGGTCCACGTCAGCGACACCGTGCTGCTCGTCGTCCCCGACACCTTCAGGCCGGTCGGCGCGCTGGGAGCGGTCGTGTCCCCGCTGCTGGTGCCGCCGACGATGAGCTCGCCGTACACGGCGAAGGCCATCGCGATGTCGGCCTGGGCCCAGAAGCGGTGGTAGGTGAACGAGGGCACCGCGCCGCCGTTGAGGTACGCCTGGACCTTCGGGAAGTCCGGGTCGCTCTTGTACCAGGACCGGATGTCCAGGAACGTGACGCCGGGCTTGATCGCGTCCCCGTTGGGCATCTTGCCCGACCAGCCGGACGGCACGTACACCGTGTCGCCGAACCGGTTGTAGTCCTTGCGGGTCTCCGGCACCGAGATGCCCTTGGAGTCGGCCATCGTCGCCATCGCGTCGAGCAGGCTCTTGGCGAGGCCCGCGGACGCGGTGTCGCCGGACTTGGCGGCGTAGTACGTCAGCGTCTTGACGTACGCGGCGCAGACGCCGACGTCGTTGCCGTAGTCGGTCACCGAGACGTGCAGCCCGGCGTTGCTTCCGGGGCTGGTCGAGCTCCAGGTGTCGGGCTGCCCGGTCCAGCTCAGGTCGGACGGGATCTGGAAACCGGTGGCCGTGACCGTGGTGACGGAGGAGGCCCACTTCACCCACTTGTCCAGCAGGGTCTTGGCGGTGGCGTCGCCGGTCACGTAGTAGTACTCCGCGACGCGCTCCATCGACCAGGCCTGCATGCCGAACCAGTTGTTGCTCGGCGGGTCGTGGTAGACCGGCTCCCAGTCGTAGGCCATGCCGTAGAAGGTGGGGGTGCCCGCCGGCGGGGTGCCGTAGGCGCCGTTCCAGCTGTTGGTGCAGCCGCCCGCGATGGCGCCCTCGGCGGACTGCAGCCACCGGTAGAACTCCAGCTGCCGGGTCAGGCTCTTGGACCAGTCGCTCTGCGCGGTGGGCGAGGTGGGCGTCAGCGAGGCCACGGTGGACATGGCGTAGGCGGCCAGCGGGTTCTGGTACCCCTGGTGCGAGGCGCCGTCGCCGATCCGCCAGGCCCAGCCGCCGCCGGGCTCCGCCCCGCCCCAGGCGTAGTACCAGGCCAGCAGGTAGTGCTCGGAGCTGCGGCCGGAGCCGGGGGAGCACCCGGTGGGGCTGGTGCAGCTGCCGATCTGCTTGAAGTACTTGTCGAACAGCGCGTACCGCAGGAAGTCGCCCATCTTGGCCGCCTTCTGCACCGAGGGGGCGACCTGGCCCTGCGCGCCCTGCGCGGTGGCCCAGCGCAGTGCCCAGTACGCGGCCTGGACGGCGCGGGAGTCGGCGTCCGGGGCGTTGGTGTACTTCCACTGCTTCGCGTAGGCGTCGCTCTGCTTGACGAACAGGTCGAGATACCCGTTCGTCCCGCCGTACTTCATCAGGTCGGTGCACGGCTGCGGGATCGTCTCCCACACCGACTCCTGGGCGCCCCGCTGGTAGCTGTTGATGTACGACGGGCCGGCTCCGGGGCCGTTCTCCGCGCCGGTGCCCGGCGTGTTGCCGTAGCCGTACACGTTGTCGACGTCCATCAGCCAGTGCATGCCGTAGATGTCCGACGTGCCGTACGTCGACGTCAGCTCGCCGGCCAGCGGGTCCTGCCCGACCGAGACGGACGAGTCGAGCGGGCTGGGGTAGGAGCTGGGGTCGGGCCACTCCGGGGCGTAGGTCGCCGGCGAGGAGGCGTTGTACGAGCTGTTGGACGGCTGGTCGACGTGCTGCGGGATGATGTAGTGCTCGGCCGTGGTCCAGGCGTTGTTGAACGCCGTCCAGTCGCCGCTCACCCGGCCGTAGGTGGCCTCCAGCCAGAACCAGAAGCTGAACGCCTCGGACGTCGTCTGGTGCCCGTGGTCCGGCGCCTCGACGATCAGCGTCTCCACGCAGTGGTACGGAATCCCGTCCTTGCTGAAGTAGCCGTTCGCCGGGTCCTTGATCTTGTTGTACTGGGTCAGGAACTGCTGCGTGTACGCGTCCGTCGCGGCGGCGGCCGGTGCGGCGTTGCCGTCGGTGGGGGCGGAGGCGGATCTCGCCACGGTGGGCGCGGCGGCAGCGGCTATCAGCGCGCCGCCGACGGCGGTGGCGAACCGCCTCCGGGATACGGGTTTGGCCATGACGCCTTGTTCTCCTTGCCGCTGTGGGGGGATGACCGGTCCCTGGTCCTGCCGTGGGGGCGTGGGCCAGGGTCCGTGCTTGCTGCGAGGTGGCGCTGCTGCTGACCGGGCGTCGGCTGCGACCGGGCGTCGGCTGCGACCGGGGTTCGGCTGCGGCCGGGTTCGGCTGCGACCGGTGACGGCCGGCGCCCGAGCCGGATGCGGCTCAGGACCGGTGCCGGGTCGGGTGTTCAGCTGTTCAGCTGTTCAGCTGTTCAGGTGATCGGGTGTCACGTGCCCGCTGCCGGATCTGGGGTGGGGGCGGGCGACGCGCCCCGTCGAGCTTTTCTGGAAGCCGGTGCACTTCGGTTCGGTGCTGTCCTGCGCGGAGCGGTCGGGCGACCCGCTGCCCGTCGTGATCAGGCGTCAACTGACCCTGTGTACACGGCAGTCGGGCAGCCCGGGATGCCGTCCACCACTGCTTCCGGTGAGCGTCGGCAGTCGGGGACGGCAGGTGTGGGAGCGCTCCCACAACGCGAAGCTAACAGGCCGTCAACGCCTTGGGAAGTGGTCCGCCGCAACCTTTGGGTGCGGGACTCCCGCCCCCGCGGCCCGCCGAGGGCGGATTCCGGACAGTTCCCCGGGACCCCGCGCCCTCACCGCGGGTGCCCACCCCGCCGGGTGCGCCCGCACCGACCGGACGCCGAGCGCCGGTCCTGCCCGGTCGCCGGTCGCCGGTCGGCCGCGGGCTTCCGCGGGCAACCGGGCAACCGGGCAACCGGGCGGCCGGGCAGGAGAGGGGGAGCGGGCGGTCAGCGGAGCAGGGCGAGGACCTCGTCGCGCAGGGCTTCCATGGCCTGCTGGTCCGGGGCTTCGACGTTGAGCCGCAGCAGCGGTTCGGTGTTGGAGGGACGGAGGTTGAACCAGCGTCCGCCGCCGAGGCCGACGGTCAGACCGTCGAGCCGGTCGAGGGTCGCCCCGTCGCGCCCCAGGTAGGCGGCCTCCACCCGGTCCAGCGTCGCGGGCACGTCGGCGACCTCGGAGTTGATCTCGCCGGAGGCGGTGTAGCGGGAGTAGTCGGCGACCAGTCGCGACAGCGGCCGGTCCGCTTCGCCGAGGGCGGCCAGGACGTGCAGGGCGGTGAGCATGCCGGTGTCGGCGCGCCAGAACTCGCGGAAGTAGTAGTGCCCGGAGTGCTCGCCGCCGAAGGCCGCGTTGTGCTCGGCCATCAGGGCCTTCATGAAGGAGTGGCCCACGCGCGAGCGGACGGGGGTGCCGCCGTGCTCGCGGATGATCTCGACGGCGGCGGCCGAGGTGATGACGTTGTGGACGATCGCCGATCCCGGGTCCTTGGCCAGTTCGCGGGCGGCGACCAGCCCGACGATCGCCGACGGCGGGACGGCCCGGCCGGTCTCGTCGACGAAGAAGCACCGGTCGGCGTCCCCGTCGAAGGCGAGCCCGATGTCGGCGCCGGTGCGGCGGACCTCGGCCTGGAGGTCGACCAGGTTCTTCGGCTCCAGCGGGTTGGCCTCGTGGTGGGGGAAGGTGCCGTCCAGGTCGAAGTACATCGGCACCAGGTCGATCGGCAGGTTGGCGAAGACCGCGGGGACGGTGTGTCCGGCCATGCCGTTGGCGGCGTCCGCGACGACCTTGAGGCGGCGGATGCCGCGCAGGTCGACCAGCGAGTTCAGGTGGGCCGTGTACTGCGGCAGCAGGTCCTGACGGCTGACGGAACCGCGCGCCGCCGCCGGTTCGGGGACGTCGCCGGTCTCCAGCCAGGTGCGGACCAGGGCGAGGCCGGTGTCCTCACCGATGGGGGCGGCCCCGGCCCGGCAGAGCTTGATGCCGTTGTACTGGGCGGGGTTGTGGCTGGCGGTGATCATCGCGCCGGGCAGGTCCAGGCTGCCGGAGGCGAAGTACAGGTAGTCGGTCGAGCCGAGTCCGGCGTCGACGACGTCGGCCCCGGCGCCGGTGGCCCCCTCGATGAACGCCTCGGCCAGGGCGGGGGAGGTGGCGCGCATGTCCCGGGCGATGACGATCCGGTCCGCGCCGGTGAGGCGGATGAACAGCGCGCCGAGATCGGCGGCGATGCCGGTGTTCAACTGCGACGGCACTTCACCGCGGATGTCGTAGGCCTTCACGAGGCGGGAGTAGTCGGGCATGGCCTGCCTTACGGGTTGCTGGTGCGGGGAGTCGGCGGGAGGCGGCCGGCGGTGGCCGGTCGGCCACCCGCGTGGTCGTGTGAGGTCCGGGCTGCGCGGCCGCTTCGGGGTCCGGACGTCGCGGCCGGCTCGGCCGGTGGCCGGCCGTCCGGCCGCGCCGTCCGACGGAGGCCGTCGGGTGGCGTCCGGCACGGAGGCGCCGTGCGGCCACCGGCCGAGCCTGCCGCGGGCCGGCGGCGTCGGGCCGCGCTGGTGGTGTGCGCGCGGGTCCTTCATGGCGCGTTCGCGCCGGAGGGAGGGTGGGCGGGTGCGGGTCCCCGGGCGGTGGCCGGGATCCCACGGGTGAGGTGGGGCGCCGTGAGGGGTCCTGTCGCCGTCATGCTGCCAGAGGGACGGTGGCGCGGAAGACGGCGGCCCCGTCTCCGGTGGTCACCGTACCCCTGGCGGTCGCGAGGGCAAGCGGACGGTCCGCGCGGGAGGGGCGTCCGGGCGGGCGCCCGTCCGCGGTCCGGCCTGCGGCTCGCCCGCGGGTCCGGTCCGAGCGGGGCGGGCGCGGCGGTGGCCGGCCCCCTGCCGTGGCGGCGGGCGGTGCTGGCGAGGAGGTCCATGCGGATGGTGCTCCTTTCGGTGTCGCGCCGGGCGGGTGACGTGGGGGCCGGCCGCCTCTGATCGGGGAAGTCGGGGCGGGCCGGCGGTCGGTGGGCGCGGAGCGGGTGCTGTCCAGGTGCTGTCGTCCGGGGCCGTCCGGAGGCTGTCCGGGGGACCGGTCGCCTCGCGGGCTCGGGGCCGGCTCGGGGCCGTCTCGGCCGAGACGGCTGCCGGTGGCGCGCCACCCACTCCGGCGTGGTGGCGGCCGTGCCTGCCGGCCCCGCGTCGACGCGGAGTTCGGCTGCCCTGACCTGGGCAGACCGAACTCGGCCCAGGAGGCGTGGGGATCGGTCCGCCGACTGGGGACCTGGCTCCGCGCACATGCTGAAGCGGGGGCAAGGAGGACTATAGATAACGTTGTTGCTTTGTCCAACACCGCCCGGCAGGGTGCCTCGCCGCCCCGCGCCGACAGGTCGCGCGCGGCTGCCCGCCCAAGTCGGAACGGGGGCAACGGGCCCTGCGCGGCGAGCCGCTGAGCCGCACCCCGGATCGGCCTGGACACCGGCCCCGCCGCGGGTTCCGAGGGTGCCGCCGGAGGGCTGGGGCCCGGGTCCTGAGGCCCCGGAAGGGCGCCGCCGCCGTCCTGCCCACGCACCCTACGCGGACGTGTGTTCGACTCCTTTGTTGCCGATACGTTACCGAGATTGATCTTGACCCCGCGCCGTGGAGCAGGTTGAAATTGCCGAACCGTAGCAACTAAACCGCTTTAAATAGCCGTTGAGGAGGCAGGTCGGAGTGATCAAGCGCGTCGTCACCATCGCGGATGTCGCGTCCCGTGCGGGCGTGTCGAAGAGCGCCGTCTCCTTCGCGCTCAACGGGCGGCCCGGTCTCGCGGAGGCGACGCGGCAGCATGTCCTCGACGTGGCGCGGGAGATGGGATGGACGCCCAACCAGCGGGCACGCTCGCTGGCGGTGTCACGGGCCTTCGCGTTCGGCCTGATCCTCGCCCGGGCGCCGGAACTGCTGAGCTCCGACCCGTTCTACCCCTCGTTCATCGCCGGTGCCGAGTCCGTGCTGTCGAAGTCGGGCTACGCGCTCCTCCTGCAGGTGCTCGAACACCCCGCGGAGGACGCCGCCGCCTACCGCCGACTCGCCACGGAAGGGCGGGTGGACGGCGTCTTCCTGACCGACCTCCGCCACGGCGACCCGCGCGTCGCGCTGCTGAGCGAACTCGAACTGCCCGCCGTGACGTTGAACCGCTCGGACGTCCCGTCGCCGTTCCCCGCCGTGTGCCTCGACGACAGCGCTCCCGGCATCACCGCGGCGACGGAGCACCTGCTGGCGCTGGGCCACACCCGCATCGCACACGTCACCGGGCCCGTCGAGTTCATGCACTCGGTGCGCCGCCGCGACGCCTGGCGCGCCGCGCTGGCGGCGGCCGGAGTGCCCGAAGGGCCGGTCGTGGTCTCCGACTTCACCGCGTCCGGCGGCGCCGCCGCGACCAGGGAGCTGCTCGGCCTCGACGAACCGCCGACCGCCATCGTCTACGGCAACGACCTGATGGCCATGGCCGGCATGGCCGTCGCCCAGGAGCTCGGCCTCCTCGTGCCCGAGCGGCTCTCGGTGACCGGGTTCGACGACACGGAACTCGCCGCCTACGTGCATCCGACCCTGACCACCGTACGCACCAGCCCGTTCGCCTGGGGCCAGGAGGCCGCGCGGACCCTGCTCCGCCTGGTGGACTCGGGATCGGCGCCCGACGTCGAGCTGGAGTCGCCCGAGTTGATCGTCCGCTCGTCGACGGCCCGCCCGTACGGGTCGCCCATGACGTGACGCCCCCGCGCGCGTCACGTCCTCACGCATTCCCCCTCACCCCGCCAGGACTTCCACCCAGTAGGAGCTTCGATGAAGCGTGTCTGCATGTCCGCCGTCGCCATAGGCATGGGTCTCGCGACCCTCACAGGATGCGGCTCCTCCGGGTCCTCCGGTGACGCCGCCGGCGCGCACGGACCCATCCAGATCTGGTACTCGAACAACGCCCAGGAGATCGGCTGGGGCAACCAGATGGTCGCCGCCTGGAACAAGGCGCATCCCACGGAGAAGATCACCGCCCGGCAGGTCCCCACCGGCACCTCGTCCGAGGAGGTCATCGGCGCGGCGATCACCGCCGGCACCGAGCCGTGCCTGATCTTCAACACCTCGCCGGCGTCGGTTCCGCAGTTCCAGCAGATGGGCGGCCTGGTGCCGCTCAACAAGTTCCCCGGCGCCGCCTCCTACATCCAGGCGCGCACCGGCGCCACGGCGGACCAGTACAAGTCGTCGGACGGCAACTTCTACCAGATGCCGTGGAAGTCGAACCCGGTGATGATCTTCTACAACAAGAAGATCTTCCAGAAGGCGGGCATCGACCCGAAGAACCCGCCGCTGAGCACCTACACGCAGTTCCTCTCGACGGCGAAGAAGGTCGTCTCCTCCGGCGCCGCCAAGTACGCCATCTACCCGTCGCCCACCAGCGAGTTCTACCAGCCGTGGTACGACTTCTACCCGATGTTCGCGGCCGAGACCGGCGGCAAGGAGCTGGTGGAGAACGGCAAGGCGCAGTTCGACTCCGCCGCCGGCGAGCAGGTGGCCGACTTCTGGCACACGCTGTACGCGGACAACCTGGCCGGCAAGGAGTCCTACAACGGCGACGCCTTCGCCGACGGCACCTCCGCCATGGCCATCGTCGGCCCGTGGGCCATCTCGACCTACCAGAACAAGGTCGACTGGGGTGAGGTGCCGGTGCCCACCGCGCAGGCCACGCCGGCGGCCCAGGCCCACACCTTCAGCGACGCGAAGAACGCGGCGATGTACGCGTCCTGCAAGAACCAGGGGACGGCCTGGGACGTGCTGAAGTTCGCCACCAGCCAGGAGCAGGACGGCAAGCTGCTCGACATGACCGGGCAGATGCCCATGCGGACCGACCTGCAGAAGACCTACGCGAGCTACTTCGCGAAGAACCCGTCCTACAACGACTTCGCCTCGGCCGCCGCGCGCACCGTCGAGGTCCCGCAGCTCTCGCAGTCGGTCACGATCTGGCAGGACTTCCGCAACGGCTGGGAGAAGTCGGTGATCAGCGGCCAGAACAGCACCCAGCAGTTCCTCTCCCAGACCGCCGCCCAGGCGAACAAGCTCGCAGCTCAGAAGTAGTGAGCTGAGGAACGTACGATGAGTCAGCTCACTACACCCAAAGCACAGGGCCGGGTCCGCCGGCTGACGGCCCTGGTGGGCCGCCAGCCGATCGGCATCCTCTTCTCCGCGCCCTACGCCGTCTTCCTCGCGGTGGTCTTCGCCTACCCGCTCGGGCTGGCCGTGTGGATCTCCTTCCACCGGTACTTCTTCGCGGCCCCCGGCGCGACCGTCGACCGGCCGTTCGTCGGACTGTCGAACTACACCGACGTCCTCAGCGACCCGGCGGTGCGCCAGGCGTTCGGCAACATCCTCGTCTTCCTCGTCGTCAACGTGCCGCTGACGGTCCTGCTGTCCCTGGTGCTCGCCGTCGCGCTGAACGCGGCCATCCCGTTCCGCAAGTTCTTCCGCGTCAGCTACTACGTCCCCTACGTCACGGCGAGCGTCGCGGTGGTCGGCGTGTGGCTGTTCCTCTTCAACTCCACGGGACTGGTCAACCACACGCTGGGCTCCCTGGCGCCCAACCCGTCGTGGCTGGTCAACGCGCATCTCGCCATGCCGTCCATCGCGCTGTTCGTGACCTGGAAGCAGCTCGGCTTCTACATCCTGCTCTACCTGGCCGCGCTGCAGAACGTGCCGAAGGAGCTGTACGAGTCCGCCTCCGTCGACGGCGCGACGAAGTGGCGGTCGTTCTGGTCGGTCACGGTCCCGGGGGTGCGTTCGGCGACGACGCTCGTGACGCTGCTCTCCCTGGTCACCGGCGCCAACCTCTTCACCGAGCCGTACCTGCTGACCGGTGGCGGCGGGCCCGCGGGGGCCTCCGACTCCCCGGTGCTGCTCATGTACCAGAAGGGGATCGAGCAGAACCATCCCGACTTCGCCTCGGCACTCGGGGTCCTGCTGATCATCGGAGTGCTCATCGTGGCCCTGGTCAGCCGTCGATTCCTGGAGCGTGACTGATGGTGGACCTCGAAACCCGGGCGACGGGCGAGCGGCAGCGGCCCCGCGCGGCAGCCGACCGGACACCGGCCGGCGCGGACGAACCGCGTTCTCCCCGTGTACGCGGGCGGAGCTGGCGGCTGCTGCTCCTCCTCGCGGGCGCGCTGGCGTTCCTCTTCCCCTTCTACTACATGGTCGTGGGCTCGCTGCAGACCCACACCGACTCCGGCCTCTCCGGCGTGCTGCCCCACCCGGGCAACCTGACGTTCGCCAACTACCGGAACATCAACCAGGCGATCGACCTGGGCCGGTCGCTGCTGAACTCCGGCATCTTCACCGGCGGCGTCATCCTCGGCACCCTCGTGTTCGGCTCGATGGCCGGCTACGCGCTGGCGCAGCTGCAGTTCAGGGGCAAGAACCTGCTGTTCAACACCATGCTGCTGGTGCAGATCGTGCCCTTCCAGCTGCTGACCATCCCGCTGTACGTGCTGATCGCGCGCGACTACGGCCTCTCCGACTCCTACCTCGCATGATCCTGCCGTTCACGATCAACTCCACCGCGGTGTTCGTGTTCCGGCAGTACTTCCTGCAACTCCCGCGCGAGCTCTTCGAAGCCGCCAGGATCGACGGCGCGACCGAACTCCGCATCCTCCTGCGCGTCGCGCTCCCGCTGATCCGGCCCGCTCTGCTCACCGCCGCGCTGCTGACCTTCGTCGGCCCGTGGAACGAGTTCCTGTGGCCGTTCCTGGTGACCAAGCAGCAGAGCATGGAGCCGCTCGCGGTCTCCCTGTCGAACTACATCACCACCGTGTCGTCGTCCGCCTCGAACCCGTTCGGCGCGATCCTGGCCGGCGCCTGCGCGCTGGCCGCTCCGGTCGTCGGACTGTTCCTGGTGTTCCAGCGTCACTTCGTCTCCACCAATCTCGGCTCCGGCGTAAAGGGCTAAACCATGACCACCACCGTCCCCTCCTCCGCTCCCTCCACCCACGTTCCGTACACCCTGACCAGGGTCGGCGTCGTGATGTCGCCGCTCGCCGGCGAGCCGCTGGAGGTGGAGGGGGTCCTCAACCCGGCCGCCGGCCGCACTCCGGACGGACGGCTGCACCTGCTGCCGCGCCTGGTGTCCGAGGGCAACGTCTCCCGGGTCGGCCTCGCCGAGGTCGTCCTCGCGGACGGCGTGCCCACGGGCGTCGAGCGCCGCGGTGTCGTCCTCGCGCCCGACGCGGGCTGGGAGCGCGGCAAGAACAACGCCGGCGTCGAGGACCCCCGCGTCACCTGGATCCCGAGCCTGGGCCAGTACGTGATGTCCTACGTCGCCTACGGGCCGATGGGTCCGAAGCCCGCTCTCGCGGTGTCGCGGAACCTCACCGACTGGCACCGCCTCGGCCCGATCCAGTTCACCTACCAGCACGACCTCGACACGGACCTGAACCTCTTCCCCAACAAGGACGTGGTGCACTTCCCCGAGCCCGTCCCGGGCCCCGACGGGACGCCGTGCTACGCCATGCTGCACCGCCCGATGTGGGACCTGGGGTGGATGCGGCCCGGCGAGGGCGTGCACCTGCCGGCCGGCGTCACGGACGAGCGTCCCGGCATCTGGATCTCCTACGTTCCGGTGACCGAGGTCGAGCAGGACATCACCGCGCTGACCCGTCCCCGCGACCACAGGCTCGTGGCGCTGAGCGCCCACGAGTGGGAGGCGCTGAAGATCGGTGCCGGCCCGGCGCCGATCCGCGTCGAGGAGGGCTGGCTGCTCATCCACCACGGCGTCTCCGGTTCCATCGACGACCCGTTCCAGCAGAACCAGCGCGTCAGCTACGCCGCGGGCGCCATGATCCTCGACCCGGCCGACCCGTCCCGCGTCCTGGCCCGCTCGGCCGTGCCGCTGATGGCCCCCGAGACCGAGGAGGAGCGCTCGGGAACGGTCCCGAACGTGGTGTTCCCGACGGCCATCGAGGAGATCGACGGCGTGACGTACGTCTTCTACGGCATGGCCGACGCCCACATCGGTGTCGCCCGCCTCGACCGCGACGGGGAGCAGGCACCGCGGGCATGACCGACCCACGAGCAGAAGCGGTGCCGGTGCGGCTGGGCCTGGTCGGCTGCGGAGCGTTCGGCGGATACGTCCTCGACGCCGTCCGGGACCTCCCCGGGGTCGCGGTCGTGGCCGTCGCCGACCCCGACCCGGCCCGCCGGGACCGGCTCGCCGGCGCCCACGGCACCGCCGCGTGCGACAGCTTCGAGGCCTTGCTGGCCAGGCCGGACGTCGACGCGGTGGCCATCACCACCCCGCCGGCGACGCACGCGGCGATGGCCGTCGCGGCGCTCCGCGCCGGCAAGCACGTCTTCTGCGAGAAGCCGCTCGCCGTGTCGGCGGCCGAAGCGGCGGAGGTGCGGGACGCGGCCGACACCTCGCCGGGCGTTCTCGTCGTGGACCACGTCCTGCGCTACAACCCCGTGCTGCGGATGCTGGAACGGCTGCGCGAGGAGGGCCTTCTGGACGCCCCGCGCCGCTTCGCCTTCGAGAACGACGCCTCGGACGAGGACCTCGACCCCGGCCACTGGTTCTGGGACCCGTCGCACAGCGGCGGCATCCTCGTCGAACACGGCGTCCACTTCTTCGACGCGGCGCGCTCGCTGCTCGGCAGCGAGCCGACCTCGGTCCAGGCCGCGGCGGTGGCCAGGGACCCCGCCGGGCCGGTGGACATCGTCGTGGCCACCGCCGTCCACCCCGGTGGGGCGGTCGCCACGCACACCCACTCGTTCACCCACGCGCACCGCTGCGAGAGGCAGTTGACGCGCCTCGACTACGGCTTCGCCGAGGCCCGGGTGACCGGCTGGATTCCGACGTACGCCACCGTCACGGCGTGGACCGACGACGAGGGTGCCGGCCGCTGGCAGGAGCTGCCCGCCCGCGCCGCCGAGCTGCTGCACGTCCCCGGCCTGACCCCGCACGGCGAGGACCGGGTGTCCGTCACCGTGCACCGGGACGCGGGCGCACCGGGGCCGTGCCGCGGTCGCGGTGTGGAGCGCACCGCTCCGCACCGCGTGGAAGCCGTGGTCGATCTGGGCGGGGAAGCGCGCAAGCAGTACGTCTACGCGGGCAGCGTGCGCGCGGCCTTCGCCGACCTGCTCCGCTGCGCCCGCGACGGCGGCACCCCCGTCGCCGACGCCTACGCGGGGCTCACGGCGGTGGCCGTCGCCGAGACGGCGACGCGGGCGGCGGAGAGCGGCGCCACGCTGCCCGTCGTCCTGCCGTCGGCCGCCGCGCGGGCGGGGAGCGGTTCGGGAAGGGTGCGGGTGGGCGATGTCTGAGCCGGAGTGGTGGCGCGGCGCGGTCTGCTACGAGCTCTACGTGCGGGCGTTCGCCGACGGCGACGGCGACGGGGTGGGCGACCTCCCCGGCGCGACCGCCCGCCTCGGGCACCTGCGCGACCTCGGGGTCGACGCGGTCTGGCTGACCCCGTTCTACCCCTCGCCCATGGCGGACGGCGGCTACGACATCGAGGACCACACCGCCGTCGCCCCGGACCTGGGCACCCTGGAGGACCTGGACCGCTTCGTGGCCCAGGCGCACGCGTACGGGCTGCGCGTGCTGATCGACCTGGTGCCCAACCACACCGCCGACACCCACCCCTGGTTCCGTGCCGCCCTGGCCGCCGGCCCGGGCGGCACGGAACGGGAACGGTACGTCTTCCGCGACGGCCGCGGGCCCGACGGCGGGCTGCCGCCGAACGACTGGCAGTCCGCCTTCGGCGGCCCGGCCTGGACGCGCACCACCGGCGCGGACGGGCGGCCGGGCCAGTGGTACCTGCACCTGCACGCGCCCGAGCAGCCCGACCTCAACTGGCGCGACCCGCGGGTGCCGGCCGAGTTCGAGCGCGTCCTGCGGTTCTGGCTGGAGCGCGGCATCGACGGCTTCCGCATCGACGTGGCGCACGCGCTGTTCAAGGACGCGCGGCTCGCCGACGCGGGGCCGGGGCAGCACCTGGACATCGACCGCAACCACCTGATGCCGTACTACGACCGGGAGGAGCTCCATCCGCTCTACCGGGCGTGGCGGGCGCTCGTCGACCAGTACCCCGGCGACCGCCTCCTGGTCGCCGAGGCCGCGGTGTTCGACCCGGAGCGGCTGGCGCGCTACGTCCGGCGCGACGAGATGCACCAGGCCTTCAACTTCGCCTTCCTGGAGGCGCGGTGGGGAGAGCCGGAACTGCGGCGGGTGATCGACGACTCGCTCGACGCGATGGCGCCGGTGGGCGCCCCGGTCACCTGGGTCCTGGCCAGCCACGACGCCGTCCGCACCGCGACCCGGTTCGGCGGCGGGCCCCGCGGCCTCGCCCGGGCCCGGGCCGCGGCGCTGCTGATGCTCGCGCTGCCCGGCGCCGCCTACCTCTACCAGGGCGAGGAACTGGGGCTCGACCAGGTCGAGGTGGCCGACGACGAGATCCGCGACCCGGTCTGGGAACGCTCCGGGCACACCGAACGCGGCCGCGACGGCTGCCGCGTACCGCTGCCCTGGTCCGGATCGCGGCCCCCGTACGGGTTCTCCCCGGCCGGGCCGGACGTTCCGACCTGGTTCACCCAGCCCGCGCACTGGGGGCCGCTCACCGCCGGGGCGCAGTCGGCCGACGCCCGCTCCACCCTGGCGCTGTACCGCGAGGCGCTGCGGATCAGGCGCGAGCACCCGGCGTCCGGCGAGGGGCCCCTGCCCTGGGCCGACTCGCCGGCCGGCGTCCTCACCTTCACCCGAGGGGACTCCCTGACCTGCCAGGCCAACCTCGGCGACCGCCCCGTCCCCCTGGCCGACGGCACGGTGCTGCTGTCCAGCGGGCCGCTGGCGGACGGCGCGCTGCCGCCGGACACGGCCGTCTGGCTGGAGCGGCCACGGCACTGACGAGCAACCGACCGGGCGACCCGGGAAGGCGCCGGTGCCCTCCCGGGTCGCCCAGCCCGACCCCGACACCCGCGTCAGCGCCGGGGGACCCGCTTCTGGCCGCCGCGCCGTAGGCCGCGGTCCGGCGGGTCGGCGGTCCGGCGGGTCGGCGGTCGCGGCGGACCGGCGGGTCGTCCGGGCAACGGTCTTCACGACGGGTGCGCCACGCCACGGCCCGGCGCGCCCGTCCAGCCGGCTGCCGCCGGCACCCCGCGGCGAGCAGCTGGAAGAGCAGTGCAGAAAACCCGACCGCGGAGCGCGCCCGCACCATGGCCGCGCGCGCTCCGGTCGGTGGGAATTCACTACATCAGGAGGATGTTTTGAGACACCGCAAACTCTCGCTGGCCGCCGTCGCCACGGCAGCCGCCCTGATCGCCCCGCTGAGCGCCGTCAGCGCGGCGGCGTCCCCGCGCCCCGCCGCGGCGTCACAGCCGGCGCCGTTGACCAACCTGGACCACCTCGACGCCCTGACCACGACGGTGGCACCGCCCTCCCAGCCGGGGCACACCACCTACCAGCTGGCCGACCACCCCGACCTCGGCGTGCTGTGGGTCTACGCCAACCACCAGTCGGACGGCGGCTACCAGCCCGTCGGCGGCGGCACGTACGACGCCTCCACCGACACCTACGGCCAGGGCGCCTACGACGCCGACGACATCGCCCGGGCGGCCGTCGTCTACCTGCGCCACTGGCAGCAGTGGGGCGACACGCACAGCCGCGACCAGGCGGAGGCGCTGCTGCGAGGGCTCACCTACCTCCAGACGGACACCGGTCCCGACGCCGGCGACGTCGTGCTGTGGATGCAGCCCGACGGCCGTCTCAACCCCACCCCGACGCCGGCGGACAGCCCCAACCCCTCCGACACCGGATCGTCCTACTGGCTGGCCCGCACCCTGTGGGCCCTGGGCGAGGGGTACGCGGACTTCCGCACGAGCGACCCCGGCTTCGCGGGCTTCCTGGAGCAGCGGCTCAACCTGGCCGTCGGGGCACTGGACCGGCAGAACCTCACGAAGCACGGCCAGTACAAGACCGTCAACGGCGTCCAGCTGCCGACGTGGCTGATCTCCGACGGCGCCGACGCCTCGTCCGAGGCCGTGCTCGGGCTGACGGCCTACGTGGCCGCCGGCGGCACCTCGACCGCCCGCACCGCCCTGTCGCAGCTGGCCGACGGCATCGCCGCGATGGGTTCGGGCTCCGCGCGGAACTGGCCCTACGGCGCGCTCCTCCCCTCGACCACGTCGCCCTCGCAGTGGGAAGGCTGGGGCGACGAGATGGCGACCGCCCTCGCGCAGGCCGCCACCGCGCTGCACGATCCGGCACTGCTGCGGCCCGCCCTCGCCGACGCCGCCGTCTTCGTCCCGCACCTGCTCACCGCGACGGGACCCGACAACGGCTGGATGCCCACCCCGGTCGACGGCAGCCAGATCGCCTACGGCGCCGACGCGGTGGCCCGCTCGGTGCTGGCCGTCGCCGACGCCACCGGCAGCACCGGCCTGCGCCAGGTCGCGGGGGTGGCGGCCGGCTGGTTCTTCGGGCAGAACCCGGCCGGAGTCCCGACGTACGACCCGGCGACCGGCGTCACCTTCGACGGCGTGGCGGCCAACGGCACCGTGAACCTCAACTCGGGTGCCGAGTCCACCATCCACGGCCTGCTCACCATGGAGACCCTGGACGCCAACCCCGATGTCGCGGACACCGCCCGTGCCGCGGGCCACGTCGTGAAGCGCGACGGGCAGCAGGTGGTCGAGGCGAACACGGCGGCCCTCTCCGGCGGCGCGCAGACGGTCCAGCCCGCGTCGGCGTGGACCGGTGAGGCCCAGTGGAGCGCGACCTCCTACGTGAGTTCGCCGGCCGGCAGCCGGCTCACCTGGCAGGTGTCCGCGTCCGGCCAGCCCAGGATGGTGCAGCCGGTGGCCTACCTCACCGACGGCGGCGCCGCGCGGACGACGTTCACCTCGGGCAGGACCTCTCTCGGCACCGTGCGCTACGGAGCCGGCGGCGCCCAGGGCGTCGCGGCAACCCCCGGCGCCCTGCTGCCCGTCACGCTGCCGGGATCGCTGCCCGCCGGTGCCACCTCGATCACCGGCACGACGACCGGCGGCACGGGGCAGCTCGACTCGCTGCTGCTGACGCCGCTGGTCTCGCAGCTGGTGACCAGCGGAAACGGACACGCCGTCGCGTTGCTCAACAGCGTCGCCACGACGAGCCGCACCGTCCGCGTCGCCGTGCCGGGCACCGGCCGGGGCGTCGTCGTCAGCTACGACCAGTACGGCATCGCCCGCGCCAGGATCGCCACCTCCACCGGCGGCGTCGTCACCGCCGAGGTGCTCCCCGGCGGCTTCACCCTGGTCACGCGCTGACCCGAGGCCCGTCGCACCGGCGGCGGCACGGCGCAACGGGGCAGCAGAAGAGCGCGCCGTCCTCGTTCGCCGCGACCGCTCCGCGGGCCGAACTCCGTACTCCGTGCGGCGCGCTCCACGGTCCGTGCTCGGCGCCTCGTGCTCCGCGAGCCGTGCTCCGTTCTCCGTTCTCCGTGCTCCGCGATCCGCTCGCGGAGCACGGAGGCGACGGGTCAGCCTCTGATGCCAGGCGGACGGGTCATCCCCTGATGCCAGGTGGCGGGGCGGTGGTTCCGGGGCATCCCGACGACCACCGCTCGACCGCGGAGCCGGACGCGCTCCGCGCTCGGCCACGCCGCCGACGCGTCACCGAGGGGACGCGGCAGGCCCCGTGGGACCCATCAGACGCCCGTCGGTCGAAAGCGGCGGATCGGCGAGGCCCGCAGGGCCGGCCGCTACCGGCACCCTCCCCCCGGGGGGTGCCGGAAGCCGCCGCCTCTCCCGCTCGGGCCCGCTCGTGCCGAGGGAAGCCGGCCCTGCGCCGCCTCGTCGGCCGGTTGGCGCTTTTTCGCAGCCGCGTCGCCGCATCAGGACGAAGGGGCGCGGTGTGCGCCATCGGAGTGGCTGCGGTCGCGGCGACGGCACACGACCTGGGCTACGACGCCGCCCTCTCGCACTCCGAGCCGTATAGCATCGGTGCTATGGGCAGTGGGTGGTACTCGGTCGAGATCGAGCCGGAGGTGCGGCTGTGGCTGGAGGACCTTCCCGCCCATCACTACACGCAGGCCGAACGTGTCGCCGACCTGCTCGCCGAGCAGCCCACCACGCTTGACGAACCGCACTCCCGCCACCTGGGGGGCAAGCTCCGCGAGCTGCGCTTCCGCCTCGGCGATGCTCACCAGCGCGTCACCTACTGGCTCGCGCCCGATCGTCGCGTCGTGCTGCTCACCGTGTTCCGCAAGACCAAGATGCGCGAGCAGGCCGAAGTGGACCGCGCGCACGCCGCTCAACGGCTCTGCGAAGCCGAACACCAGGCAGCCGCTGAACACGACCTCTACAGCCGCGACCTCAAGGAGAACCGATGAATCACAGCGAATGGAGGACCCGCCGCCACCGCCGGCTGGCCGGTGAACACCTCGACGCCGACACCGAGTACGACCGCGTCTACGAAGAAGCCAGCCTGGCCATGACACTGGGCAAGGCCGTCCACGACCGGCGCAGGCAACTCGGGCTGAGCGAGGCCGACCTGGCCGAGCGCCTGCACACCACCACCGATGAGATCGAAGGCATCGAGACCGCCACCGAACTGCCGCCTATCGCTGTCATCATGCGCCTGGCCCGAGCCCTGGACCTCACCGTCGACATGCACCTCGCCCCCGGGGACGAGCCGACCGTCACCATCGCCACCCCGGCCGCCTGAGCCCGGGAGAAGTCATGCGTGACGCCTCCACAGCACTCGCCCGTGAGCTGGGCCGACTCATCCACGACCGGCGCACTGTGCTCGGGCTGTCCCAGGCCGAGCTGGCCGAGCGGTGCGGGATGAAACAGCCGCAGGTCTCCCGCTTCGAAGCCGGCGGAACGATGCCCACCCTTCCGATGCTGCGCCGCCTGGCCGGTGCCCTCGGAGCCGACTTGAGCATAAGCCTCATTGCGCACGACCAGTCCGCTTGACGTGGATCTCCTGTCCCGCGCCGATCCTGGCGGTGTGGCGTGGGAAAACCGGTGGCGGGGGACCGCTGGGGGCGTTAGCGTGCGGGGTGTTGGTGACGGGGCCCTGTGGGGTCCTGGTCCGAGTCGTGTGTGTGACCTGGAGGTGTTGACCGATGGCTGTCGTTGCGACGGGTGTTGCTGCCCGCATTCAGACGGTTGGTTCGTTCACCTCTGTGGTCTCCGGCTGATTCCCTCTTCGTTGCCGCGCTGTCGTGCGCGGGTGCCGGGGCCGCCCTGTGGTTGAAGGGTTTCCCCTTGTCTTTCTCTTTTTGTGACGCTTCTTCGCATGTTCTCGTGCCCTTTGGGTGGGATGACGTGTGGGAGGCGGAGTTCCGTTCGTTCGCCGAGCGCGGGTTGGTGCCCGGGCGGGTGGTGCGGGTGGATCGCGGGCTGTGCGATGTGGTGACGGCCGGCGGGTTCGTCCGGGCGGACACCGAGTTCGTGGTGCCGCGTGATCCGATGAAGGTGGTGTGTACCGGGGACTGGGCCGCCGTCGATGCCGAGGGTGACCCGCGGTTCGTGCGGGAGTTGCTGCCGCGGCGTTCCGCGGTGGTGCGGTCCACGTCGTCGAAGCGGTCGGAGGGCCAGGTGCTGGCCGCGAACCTCGACCATGTGGTGGTGTGCGTGTCACTGGCCGCCGAGCTGGACCTGGGCCGGCTGGAGCGGTTCACCTCCCTGGCCTGGGAGAGCGGAGCGCAGCCGCTGGTCGCCCTGACCAAGGCCGACCTGGTGTACGACACCACCCACCTTCTCGCCGACGCCCGGGCCGCCGCACCAGGGGTCCAGGTGGTGGCCGTCAGCGGGGAGAGCGGCGAGGGCGTGGACGTGCTCGCCGCCGTGCTGTCGGGCGGCAGTTCCGTCCTGCTCGGGCAGTCCGGCGCGGGCAAGTCGACCCTCGCCAACGCCCTCACCGGCACGACGGCCCAGGAGGTCCAGGCCATCCGTGACGCCGACGGCAAGGGCCGGCACACCACCACCACGCGCGACATGCTGCCGATGCCCGGCGGCGGCGTCCTCATCGACACCCCGGGGCTGCGCGGCGTCGGCCTGTGGGACGCGGAGGACGGACTCGCGCAGGTCTTCGCCGACATCGAGGGGATCGCCGGGAGGTGCCGGTTCCAGGACTGCGCCCACGATTCCGAGCCGGGCTGCGCGGTGGCCGCCGCGGTGGAGGACGGGGCGCTGACGGTGCGGCGCCTGGAGAGCTACCGCAAGCTGCTCCGGGAGAACGCCTGGATCGCCTCGCGCACCGACCAGCGGCTGCGCGCGGAGATGCGCCGCGAGTGGAAGCGGCGTTCGGCGGCGGGCCGTGAGATGTACGAGCGCAAGCGCGGTGGAGGCGGCGGCCACCGCGACGGCCGAGCCGGCTGAGCACCGGTCGTCCGAACTCCGCGCGGGCGCGACGCGGCCGGGCCGCAGGGCCGCCGCGCGTCCGTGCGGGTGCTCAGGTGCCGTTCGGGGCTGTCTCGTTCAGCGAGCCGCCGGCCGTACCCCTCGCGGGACGGCCGGCGGGCTTCGGTCCGAGGCGGCGGTGCTCCGGGGCCTACCCGGCGCCGCCGCCGCGGCCGTGGCGGCGCCGCACCGCCAGGGGGCTCCCCGAACTCCAGAACGAGCCGATCACGCACGCGACGACCAGTGCCACGATCACGATTCCGAGAACCACGCTGTACGCCATTCCGGGACCTCCTCGTATATGCACGGTCTTCACCGCGCCGTCACCGCTGCCGCTCAACCGTGGCCTTCCCGTTATCCGGACCACCCAACCCCCGTACACGAGGGCAGAGTTGAAAAACTGCCGGTGAGATGGGCTAATTGGCCCTTGATCGGCTGGTATGGCGAGCGCCACGCGGGCGGCTCCGCGGGTGACGGGCAACCGTACGGCTGCGTGCGCCCGTTCGCGCCGAGGGACCCCGTCCAGCCGGGTGCCCGCCGCGCACGGCCGGCCCGAAACGCCTTACGCGGAGGCCCGGACGACCACCTGGGTCGGCGTGACGATCGGCTTCAGGGGCGCGTCGTCCGCCGGGCCGCCGCCGGCCGCCGCGTCGAGCCGCCGCAGCAGCAGCCGGGCCATCATCTGGCCCATCTCCTCGATGTCCTGGCGGATCGTGGTGAGCGGCGGGTCGGTCCACTCGGCCACCGACACGATGTCGTCGAACCCGACCACCGCCACGTCCTCCGGCACCCGCCGGCCGCGCTGCCGCAGCGTGCGCAGCGCGCCCGAGGCCATCACGTCGGAGGCGGCGAAGACGCCGTCCAGGTCCGGGTAGCGGTCCAGTAGTTCGGCCATGGCGCGGGCGCCGCCGTCGGGCGTGAAGTCGCCCTCGACGATGAGGCCGGGGTCGGCGTCGGGGGCCACGTCGCGGAAGCCGTCGAGCCGGTCCACGGAGGCTGTCTGGTCCTGGCGGCCGGCGATGTGGCCGATCCGGCGCCGCCCCAGCCCGAGCAGGTGGTGGACGGCGTCGCGCGCGCCGCCGCGGTTGTCGCAGTCGACGTAGAGCGTGTCGCCGTCCGACCAGTCGGGGCGGCCCCCTATCACCGTGGGTACCCCGGCGCGTTCGGCCAGCGCAGGCAGCGTGTCGTCGGCGTGCAGCGAGAAGATCAGCGCACCGTCCACGTGGCCGCCCGCGAGGTAGCGGCCCACCCGCTCGTAGTCGTCCGCGCCCTCCGTGAGCAGCAGCACCAACTGGTTGTCGCGAGCCGTCAGTTCGCGGCTGATACCGCGGACCTGCTGGGCGAAGAACGGGTCGGAGAAGAACCGGGTCTCCGGCTCGGCGACGACCACGGCCACGGCGTCCTTGCGCCGGGTCACCAGGGCGCGGGCCGCCTGGTTGGGGACGTAGCCCAGCTCGTCCACGGCCTGCCGGACCCGCTCGGCCAGCGGGGCGCGGACGCCCTCACTGCCGTTGACCACGCGCGACGCGGTGGCGCGCGACACCCCCGCCCGTGCCGCGATGTCCTCCAGCGTGGGACGGGGCGCGTAGCTGGAGTCGGACACGGGAGGGCTCCTTAGCGAGCGGATAACACAAATTCCCTACAGATCTTCGAAGTCAGCGTATCGGTCGGGCAGGCTCCGTGAGAGCGCTCTCCGAGTTTGCCGCCAGCGTCCGTCCGGCCGCCTCACGAGCGGTCCGGCCGGGCCGAGGACGCCGGAACCCCGACGGCGGGCTCCGTCGGCGGGCCCCGTCGGCAGGACTCGCCTCCGACGCGGTCGCGGCGGGACACTGCGACGCTGGGCGGCACGACGACCGGCAGCTCACGCACTGTGCTGAACCCGGACGAGACCGCCTGTCCCGGCCGGCCCCGCCTGTCCCGGCCGGCCCCGCCCAGGCCGGCCGGCCACGGCGGACGCCGAAGGGCGCCCCCCGACCAACCCGTCGGCTGCTTCCTGCGCGAGGACGGCACGGTGGACGTCGGCGGCTTCGCGACGGGCACCGCCGGCAAGCGGCGGAACGTGGCCGCGAACCCCAGCGTCTCCCTCGTGGTCGACGACATGGCCCGCCTCGGCGACCCCTCCACCGCGCGCGGAGTGGAGATCCGGGGGCGGCCGAGCAGGTCGTCGGACCGCACGACCGCCGAGCGCGGCTGAGCGAGGAGCTGATCCGCATCCACCCCTACCGGAACGTCAGCTGGAACCTGGAGCAGCCCGGAGAGGAGTGAGCCCGGGCACGAGCGACACGGGTGGACGAGGCACGGAGCCACGGCCACCCGCGCGGGCGTACGAGGTGACGCGCCCCGCCGGTCAGCCGGCGAGGACGGCCCAGATCCAGGTCGCCACCACCACGAGGCACGCCATCAGCTCCACCAGCACCGACGTGCCCACCGCCCGCATGGCCCGACGGGTCGCCCCCCACGCGGCGCGGTGGCCGCCGAGCCGGATGCGCTCCTGGACGTAGATCGTGCCGGCGAAGCCCAGCGGCGCGCCGACCACGGGCAGGAGGAAGAAGCCGGCCGACGCCACCCCGCCCGCCGTCAGCACGGTGCGCCAGGTGACGCCGGAGTCGCGGATGCGCCGGTTCGGCATCAGCCAGACCACCACCTGCGCCACCGCCAGCAGCCCGGTCGCGCCCGCGAGGACGCCCCAGGTGAGCGCGGTGTGCTCCTGGGTGGCCCACCACAGCACGGCGGCCCAGCACAGCAGCGTCCCCGGGACACCGGGTACGAGCACGCCCGCGAGCCCGAGCAGCATCACCGCGCCGATCAGGCACAACTGTGCGGTCCCCATGGAAGCCACCCTGCCCGAAGCCGGGCCGGTTCGCTGTCCGACGGCGCGCTTCGCCCCCCGCCGTTACCTGATCGCCGCTGAGGAGGCCCCGGCGGACGCGGTGCGTCCACAGGCGGTGGCGCGGATTCCGCTTCGGGCGGGCGCGGCGGTCGGCCGGACGGGTGAGGCGCGGCCCTCTCGGACCGGGACGGACCGGGACGGACCGGTCAGAGGCGGAGGCGGCGGAGGCGGCGGGGGGAGACAGGAGAGGCGGGCGACGCGCGCGGGACCCGGGCCGGGACAGGGACCCGGACCGGGATGGGGATCGGAGTTCAGAAGCGGTCGCGGGCTATCCAGCCGCGCTCGTAGGCGTGCCAGCCCAGCTGGAGCCGGGTGCTGACGTCGGCGATCTCCATGAGCCGTTTGATCCGGCGCTGCACCGTGCGCAACCCGAGGTCGAGCTGCCGGGCCGTGGAGGTGTCGGTGAGCCCGGCGAGCAGCAGTGACAGGATGCGCAGGTCGATCGCGTCCGGGCCTTCCCGGGGGAGCTCGGCGACGGCGCCGCGCTCGTCGATCCGCAGCGGCATGGCGGCGGCCCACACCGCCTCGAAGAGGCCCGTCAGCGCCTCCAGCAGCCCGCTGGCGTGGACCACGAGCGCGGCCGGCTCGGTGCGGCCGGCCAGCGGCAGCATCGCCAGGGCCCCGTCGACGACGATCAGCTTCGTCGGCACCCGCTCCGCCATCCGCACCTGCTCGTCGCGGCTGAGCGCCGCCGCCAGCTCCGTGAGCCCGCTGGGACGGGCCAGAGCGGCCCGTTCCACGACGGCGCGGTACGCGACGCCGCGGCCCGCCGCCTCCTCCTCCGCGTCGTTCTCCAGACCGGATATGGCCATCGGCTGGTCGGTGACCAGCACGCAGACCTCACGCTCGGCGCCGAACTGGAGTTGCAGGAAGCGCCGGGCGACCGCCTTAGCGCCGGTGAGGACCTCCACCAGGTCGTGCACGGGGGGTTCGGCCGCCTCGGCGCGGAACTCCGCCGCCAGTACGGCCGCCGCGTGCTCGGCGCGCTCCAACTCGTGGCGGCGGCTGGCCAACAGCGCGGTCAACGCGGCCTTCGGCGGTGCGACGACCCAGCGGCCCGGGCGCGCCGAGGAGCGGGCCACCAGGCCGTGGTCCGCGAGCCGGCGCAGCACCCGGCCGGCCTCCTCCTCGGACTGCCCCAGCCGGTGGGCGAGTTCGCCGAGATCCGCGGCGCCGAGCGCGACAAGCGCGCGGTACGCCGCTTCCTGTGCGTCGTCGAGACCTATCGCGCTGAGCAAGTGCGTTCCCTCCCGGGCGGCGGAACGAGCCGCCGCGGCCGCGCTTCACGCGCCATCCTGCCGTCCTGGCCGGGTCTCGGCCACCAGACGGCTGTCCGGCTCCGGAGTGATCTGCGTCGCACAGCGGAGCATATCCCCCCGGCGTGAACGGAGACGGGTACCCGGCCCTTCTCCCCGCGGGGTTCGGCCCGGGGGACGCGGAGTCGGGGCGTCCGCCGCGGGACGGGGTGGGAGGGGGCGCGCGTGGCGTTTCGCGTTTCCCTGTCACCCCGGCGGTGGACAATAACGGCATGAGCCAGGTGGGTGACGAGCGGCGCGGCCAAGAGGACGACTGGTGGCGGCAGTTGTACGACGATGACGCCAAGCGGCCGGCGCCGCCGGCCGCCGCGTCCGACTCGATCGACGCGCACTTCGACACGGCGGTCGACGCGATGACCCCGCCGCCGGCGCCGCGCGCGGAGACGATGCGGCTGCGCCGGCCCACGCCTCCGCCGCCCCCGCCCTCCTGGCCGCGCCCCACCCGGCCGCCGGCCGCCGCGCCCGGACGGGGTGAACCGGGTGAACAGGCCGCGCCCCGCCCGACGCCGACCGGGCGCGCGGCCGCGGGCCGGCCGCGGCATGGGACCCGTGGGCGGCCGCGCCCACGTTCGGCGTTCCGGTCGAGGAACCCTCGGAGGGGCAGGAGCCCGGTGTGCCGGGCGCATTCGGTGCGCCGGGGGGCGGGCCGGGGCGTCGGGGGTGCCAGGCGTGTCCGGCGGGCCGGGGGCGTCGGGGGTGCCGGGCGCGGCTGCGACCGGCACGGAAGAGGACGTCCGCGACGTGCCCCCCTCCACGCGGGACGCCCCTGACACACCCCCGCCCGTGCCGGAAGCCCCGGTCGGACCGCCGCCGCCCCACCCGTGGGAGGTCTGGGACAGTGCGCCGACCTTCCCCGGCCCGACACGGACTCCTGAACCTCCCGCCGAGGAGGGCGCGTCGGTCCAGGACGCAGCTGGTGGCACGGCCGGGTCCGACCCGGCGGGGCAGGTGAGGGACGGGTCGGAGCCGCCGGTCGGGGAGTTCGGCCCGGCGCGCGCTGGGGTGTGGCCGCGTCCGCGGGGGTCGGCCCCGAGGAACGACCGCCCGGCGGGGCCGGGTTCGGAGGGCGGCGCGCCGGACGGGCCGCGCGTGCGGGACGTGCCGCGCGTGCCGGACGTGCCGCGCGTGCCGGACCAGGGCCCGTGGGATGCCGTCCCGGACGCTGACCAGGACCCGTTGGACGCGCGCCCGGAGGACGGTGGGCCGCGGGAGGCCCGTCCGGACGCGCGGGGCGGGGCCGGTACCGACGACGCTCCGCTCGGGACGGGGGACCGTGAGCGTCCGGCGCCTGAGCCCTGGGCAGGCGGCCCGGGTGCGGGTGGTCCGGGTGCGGGTGGTCCGGGTGCGGGAGGTCCGGTCGAGTGGGCCGGGCGCGGAAGGGGCGGAGGGCGCGGCGAATGGGCCGACGCCGTCCCGGACCCGGTCGCTCCGGGCCCGGCCGTCCCGGGCCCGGCCGTACCTGGCCCGGCCGTCCCGGACCCGATCGCTCCGGACCCGATCGCTCCGGACTCGGCCGTCCCGGACCCGGCCGTTCCGGCCCCGAACGGTCCCGAGCCGGCCTCGGAACCCGACCCGCGTCGCCCCGGTCCGCCTCCGGCGCGGCCCTGGGAAGCCTGGGTGACACCGCGCCCCACCGCGCCGCTGCCGTCCGGCTCGTCCGCGCCGACCGCCCCGCCGTCCGCCGAGGGCTGGAGCAGCCCGCCGCAGGACGCGCCGCCCTCGCCCAGCGCCCCGCCCCGGCCTGTCGATCCGCCCGCATACCCGCCTACTCCGGAACGTCCGGACGGCGAGCGCGGGCCGGACGCGCCTGCCGGGTTCGGCGGTGCGGAGCCGGCCGAGCGGCCCGACGCCCTGCCGACCCCCGGTGACGCCGGTGGCGTTCCGCGCGCTGCGGACCTCGCGGCCCCTGAACCACCCGGCCGGGACGCTCCGTCCGACCCGGACCCGACCGCTACCGCCGTACGGGAGGCCACCCCGCCGCCCGCGCCGCCGCTGCCGCCGCTCCCCGTGCGGCGCCCCGGCACGAGAACCCCGCAGCGTACCGACCTCGCGTGGCCGAGGAGCCGGCGTGCCGAGCCGGACCGCCCCGGTCCGGGCGAAACCGTCGCGCCCCCGGAACCGGACGGCGCGGCGTCCGCGCCGGAGCCCGGCGCGGTGAGGCACCCTGCCGGTGCGGTGCCCGGTGCGGTGCCGGTCGAGGTGGCGGAGGCCGCGGAGGACGGCCGCGTCCCTGGCGTGCGGGAGGCCGGGCCCGAGCCGGCCGACCCGGCGGCGGGTCCGTCGTACGGCATCGACCCGGCAGTCCGACTGCCGCGCCAGACGGCGTCGTTCGACCCGGAGCTGCCCGAACCGACGGGTGGCGAAGACGGCGACGCGACCTCGTACGCCGAACCGCAGTCGCCGAGGGCCCCGTTCACGGCAGCGGAAGAGGTCATTCCGAGGCCCGGCTTCGAGGCGGGTCCCGCCGCGCCGCTGACGGGTGAACCCGTGGAGACCGTCGAGGCGGCCGAACCTCCCGCGCCGGTGGCGGCTCCGCCTGGCATCCCCCGGCAGGGGCAGCCGACCGCGCGTGGTCCTCAACTTCCGTATCTGCCAGACATGGTGGGAAAGGCTGAGGGCGACGGTGACGGGCCCGCGCCCCCATCCGGCTACGGGCCGCCGGTGTTCGAGGTGGAAGCGGCCGCCGCCGAACCGGAACCCTTCCAAGAGGCTCCCGAGTCCGTACCGTTCACCGGAGAGGCCGTCCCCGGACGGCCCGAGCCGGGGCAGGCGTGGGGCGAGACCGCGTTCGGCGAGGGGGAGGTGCGCTGGGCACCGGAGCTGCCCCCCGGCTGGGTGGCCGCGGGCGGCGGCGCAGAGGTACGGGAGGAGCCGCCGGGTGCGGTCGGCGTCGTCGGGGACGGTCCGCCGACGTACGCGGCCGAGCCGACGGCGTGGCCCGAGGCGGACCCCGACATGCTGGACGCGCAGGTGCCCGACACCGTGCTGGACGGCGCCCAGTACGGCCCGCTCACCGTGCGCAGCGCGGCGGTGCGCGGCGACTCCGCCCGGTACCGGGGGCAGCCGCGCCGGGACGCGCTGCTGACCGCCAGGTTCGGGACGGGGAACGAGGCGCTGCTCCTGGTGGCGATGGCCAGTGGCGCGCGCGGCTCGGACGACGCGCACCGGGCCGCGCAGGACGCGGTGCGGTGGATCGCCGGGGCGGTCGGCCGCAGCCGGGCGCGGCTCAGCGACGACCTGCGGGCGGCCCGCCGCGGCTCGTTGAAGTCCGGGCTGCACCGGCTCACCGACCGCTGCTACGGACGGCTGCGCGCCCGCGGCGAGGACCTCGGCCTGGCCGCCGGCGCGTACACCGCCGCGGTGCGCTGCCTGCTGCTGCCCGCCGACCCGGACTGCCGCATCCGGCTCTTCTTCGGCGTCGGCGACGGCGGGCTCTTCCGGCTCCGCGACGGCGGCTGGCAGGACCTCGACCCGCTCGGCGGCGAACCCGCCTCCCCGGAGCCCGGCCCCAGCCGCCTCGTACGGCCGCCCGGCGCGTCCGGCGAACCCCACGCCGGTCCGCCGCGGGGCGCCGTACCGGAGCGGGGCGAGCCGGAGGGGTGGAGCGAGCGGCCGGGCGGGCCCGAGGAGTACGGAGGGCCGGGGGCGTCGTTCCGGTTCCGTGCCACCGAGGCCCGTCCGGGTGACGTGCTGCTGATGTGCGGCGCCGGTATGGCGGAGCCGCTGCGGGGCGAGCCGGAGCTGCCGGAGCTGCTGGCCGGGCGGTGGGGCACTGGGCAGGTGCCGGGCCTGGCCGCGTACCTGGCCGACGTGCAGACCCGGGTGAAGGGCTACGCCGACGACCGGACGGCGGTCACGGTCTGGGACGCCTGAGGGCCCGGCCGCGAGGCGTCCCCGCGGACGGGGGCGGGGGCGGACGGCCCGGCCTCCCGTACCGGGGACGCCTGAACGCCCGCCCGGGGATGCGGGTGCCGCCCATCCGTGGGGAGATGGGCTCCATGGCGAAACAGACCGTTGCCGAGCAGTTCGTGGACATTCTGGTGCGCGCCGGGGTGCGGCGGCTCTACGGCGTGGTGGGCGACAGCCTGAACCCGGTGGTGGACGCCGTGCGCCGCAACCGGGCCCTCGACTGGGTGCACGTCCGGCACGAGGAGACCGCCGCGTTCGCCGCGGGCGCGGAGGCGCAGCTCACCGGGCGGCTCGCGGCCTGCGCCGGCTCCTGCGGCCCCGGCAACCTCCACCTGATCAACGGCCTGTTCGACGCACACCGCTCGATGGCGCCGGTGCTGGCCCTCGCCTCGCACATCCCCAGTGCCGAGATCGGCACCACGTACTTCCAGGAGACCCACCCGGACCGCCTCTTCCAGGAGTGCAGCCACTACAGCGAGCTGGTCGCGAACCCGGCGCAGATGCCGCGGGTGCTGCACACCGCGATCCAGCACGCCGTGGGCCGGGGCGGCGTGTCGGTGGTGACCCTGCCGGGCGACGTCGCCGGACAGCCCGCCCCCTCCCCGGGCAGCACCGAGCACGCACTGGTCAGCAGCCGGCCCTCCGTGCGGCCGGGCGACGCGGAGATCGACGAGCTGGCCCGGATGGTCGACGCGGCCCGCCGGGTCACCCTCTTCTGCGGCAGCGGCACCGCGGGCGCGCACGACGAGGTGATGGCGTTCGCCGAGAGGATCAAGGCCCCGGTCGGGCACGCCCTGCGCGGCAAGGAGCACATTCAGTACGACAATCCCTATGACGTCGGCATGAGCGGCCTGCTCGGCTACGGCGCCGCCTACGAGGCGATGCACGAGTGCGACCTGCTGGTGCTGCTGGGCACCGACTTCCCGTACAACGCGTTCCTCCCCGACGACGTGGCGATCGTCCAGGTCGACGTCCGGCCCGAGCACCTGGGGCGGCGCTCCCGGCTGGACCTGGCGGTGTGGGGCGACGTGGGGGAGACGCTGCGGGCGCTGACCCCGAGGGTGCGGGAGAAGAACGACCGCGCGTTCCTGGACCGGATGCTGCGCAAGCACACCGCGGCGCTCGAAGGGGTCGTGCGGGCCTACACCCGCAAGGTCGAGAAGCACGTGCCGATCCATCCCGAGTACGTGGCCTCCGTGCTGGACGACATGGCCGACGACGACGCCGTGTTCACCGTCGACACCGGGATGTGCAACGTGTGGGCGGCCCGCTACCTGACGCCCAACGGGCGCCGCAGGGTGATCGGTTCGTTCTCCCACGGCTCGATGGCCAACGCGCTGCCGCAGGCGATCGGCGCGCAGTTCCTGGACCGGCGCCGCCAGGTGGTGTCGATGTCGGGCGACGGCGGGTTCACCATGCTGATGGGGGACTTCCTCACCCTGGTCCAGTACGACCTGCCGGTGAAGGTGGTGCTGTTCAACAACTCCTCGCTCGGCATGGTCGAGTTGGAGATGATGGTCGAGGGGCTGCCCGCCTACGGCACCACCAACCGCAACCCGGACTTCGCCGCGCTGGCCCAGGCCGCCGGCGCCTACGCGGTACGGGTGGAGAAGCCCAAGCACCTGCGGGCCGCGCTCAAGGACGCGTTCCGGCACAAGGGCCCCGCGCTGGTGGACGTGGTCACCGACCCGCACGCGCTGTCCATCCCGCCGAGGATCACCGGGGAGCAGATCAGCGGCTTCGCCCTGTCGATGGGCCGCACGGTGCTCGACGGCGGCGTCGGCAAGATGGTGCAGCTGGCCCGCTCCAACCTGCGCAACGTCCCCCGTCCCTGACCGTCTCCGCGCGCAGGTGCCCGGCACGCTCCCACCGCTGAAGGAGCTTTCGGCCGCACGGCCACGGAAGGGGAGGATTCACCCGGGAGTTGCGCAACCGTCCTGGAGTGGTACGCGTGGAAACACCTCGGCTGGGCATGCCTATCGGCAGGGGGCCCGGGGGCCCGGGGCCACCCGGGACGGGCCGTGGGACGGATGACGGGGGAGACCGACGGACACCACGGGGCACCGGATGCGGCACACGGTCGGGCGGGCGGACCTGCCGGCCGTCGCCGAGACCCGCAGGCTGCTGCGCGACCGCCTGCGGCAGTGGGGCGTGCCGGCGCTGGTGGACACGACCGAACTGCTCGCCACCGAACTGCTCACCAACGCGCTGCGGCACACCCACGGCGGTGCCGTGGTCACCGCCACCCTCTCCACGGGCCCGCAGCAGCGGCTGCGGGTCGAGGTGCACGACTCCACCTCGCGCCGGCCCCGCCCGCGCGACCCGCGCCCGGACGAGGCCACCTCCGGCCGCGGGCTGATGCTGGTGGAGGCGTTGGCCGACGAGTGGGGCGTACGGCAGGACGCGGCCGGGAAGGCGGTCTGGTTCGAGCTCGACGGCGGCGCGGACGGGCCCGAGGCGCGGGCCGCGTGAGGTCCCTTGCCGACGAGGGTCCCTCGGCGGCGTAGGCGGTCGCGCGCGAGGGCGGCCGGACGGCGGGTGAGCGGACGGCCGGACGGCGGGTGAGCTGACGGCGTGACGGGGCGGAGGGCGTGAGCGCGCGTACCGGGGTCGTGCGCGCGGTGCGAGGGCACGGACGGTGTGACGGCGACGTGCCGTCGGCGCCGGCCGGAGCGGAGGTTCCGCCGGCCGGTCGGGAGCAGGGACCGCCCCGGCTCGGAACCTCGGCTGAGTACCGGAGTCGGCCGACGGCCGCACGACCGACGGCGCGGCCCCCGAAGGGACCGCGCCGCCCGTACTCCCGCGCTCCGTGCTCCCGTGTCGCGGACGGCGGTCGTTCGCCCGACCGCTGCCCGCCTGCCGGCGTGTCAGCCGAACTGCCGCTCCAGATCCTGGAGCTTGCGCTCCAGGGAGTCCAGGCGAGGCAGCGTGAGGGTGTCGTCCTCCGCGGTGAGGTCGATCGTCGAGGACGCGGTGGAGGACGCCGGAACGGCCTCCTCGCGGACCGGCTGCAGCGCCGGACGCGACCTCACCGGCAGCTCACCGACGGGCAGTTCCGCCGCTATGACAGGCTCCGACGCGGGCTGGCCGCCGCCGGCGCCACCCGTCGAGGGCAGCTCCACCTGGCGTCCGCCTCCGCCGCCGCGCGGCCAGGAACGGCCCTGCCGGCTGAGCGCCTTGATCTTCGCCCGCTCCAACCGGTCGTGGTCGCGCCGCGCCTGCGAGTTCTCCGTGCGCTGGCGCTTGTCCTCGCGGACCTCCTCCACCGCCTCGTCCAGCGAGCGCACGCCCTCAAGGAGCATCAGCGACCAGGCCGCGAACGTCTCCCGGGGCGCCCGGAGCCAGCGGACCATGCGGATCTGCGGCAGCGGGCGCGGCACCAGGCCCTGCTCGCGCAGCGCCGCCCGGCGGGTCTGCTTCAGCGCGCGGTCGAAGAGCACCGCGGCGGACAGCGACATGCCGGCGAAGAACTGGGGAGCGCCCGCGTGGTCCACACCGCGCGGCGCGTGCACCCAGTTGAACCAGGCCGCCGCACCGGCGAAGAGCCACACCAGCATGCGCGAGCCGAGCGCCGCGTCGCCGTGGCTGGCCTCGCGGACCGCCAGCACCGAGCAGAACATCGCGGCGCCGTCGAGCCCGAACGGCACCAGGTACTCCCAGCCGTTGGACAGGCCGAGGTTCTGCTGCCCGAAGCCCACCAGCCCGTGGAAGGACAGGGCCGCGGCGACCGCGGCACAGCAGAAGAGCAGGACGTACGAGGCGCTGCCGTAGAGCGCCTCCTTGCGCCGGCGCCGCTCCTCGCTGCGCTCCCACGAGTCGGTGGTCGCGTTGTCCGTGTCGGGGCGGCGGTTGCGGAACACGACGACGCAAGCCACCAGGACGATCAGGCCGATGGCGCCCGAGATCATCCAGTTCAGCGATATTCCGTCAAGTCTCATATGTGCGATTCCTCGTGTCGCTTCCGTCGCGCTCGGGCCGAGGGACGGCCTACGAGCGACATCATTGCGAAGAGCGCGGGTAAGTGTGGACGTTATGGCCCGAAAGTCCGCCGGCGGTGCGCGCGGGTTCGAACTCTCGTCCCAGAACTGTCGAGTTGAGCGAGATCGTAGCGCGGTCGCTCAGGCGGCGTCGGCCCGGTGTCCGATACGGCCCGCACCGCCCGCCCGCGGGCAGCCCGCGCAGGCGCCGGCAGGGCTGAGAGTGTAGTAGAGGCAGCAGGCGAGCCGGGTCCGCGCGGTTCCGCCGGTGGTGCTGCCGCAGGACGGTCCGTCACCCCTCTGGTGGAATCCGGCGGCACCGGACAGCGGCGGCGTGTCGCCCGGTAGCAGCGCCTGGAGTTCGGCCACCGCCCGCTCCTCCTCGCCCAGCAGCCGGGCGGCGAACCACAGCCCCTCGGCGACCTCGTCGGCCACCAGCCCCCACAGGGCCCGCGGGCCGCGCCGCACCAGCGGGCGGAACGCGGCCAGCACCGGACCCGCGTGCTCGGCGACCGCCGAGCGCAACTCCGCGCGCAGCGCGGCGGCGGAGGCGACCGGGCGGGCGTCGGGCAGCGCGGCCGCCGGATCGTCGGGCAGGCAGCCGAAGGCGCGGGGGAGCGCGGTGACCCGCCCGCTGTCGGGGTGGAACGACACGTCCTCCACCGGCAGCCGCGGCACCCGCCGCTGGAGGAACCAGGGAACCGTGAAGAGCAGGCACACCGGCCACAGGTACCGGTGCAGCGCCAGCGTCGCCGCGACGTCCGGGCGGGGCGCGCGGCCGTGCTCCAGGGCGAGCCGCTCGGTGTCGCGCGCCACGAACGCGGCCAGCGCCCGCCCGCCGGCCGCGATCTCGGCGGCGCGCGTCCAGCCGGCTCCCGAACGCGGTGGCGCCGCGGCGACCCGCAGGGCGGGCAGCACCGCGGCCAGGCGGTCGTACGATGCGCTGATCACTGGCATGGTAAGGCTTACCTTAGCCATCAAAATCGGGGTTTACGCTAACCGCAGTACTCCGTTCGGGTGCGGCCGTCGCACGGGCGCGTCCGCCGGAGAGGGCGGGGCGCACGGCGCCGAGGGCGCGCACGGCGCCGAAGCCGGCGCAGCCGGCCGGCGGCCGCCGACGGTCGGCGGTGGCGGGCCCTGATGGACCTGGATGGACCTGGACGGACCTGGACGGCCTTCGACCGGCCCGAAGCGGAACGTGACGGAACACGTCAGAGCCCGATGGACCCGATGGAACCCAAGGAGAGGGGCGCGACCGGTGGAGTCAGCCGAGCCTGCCGCCGCGTACGGACGGCTGCCGGAGCAGGCGGGCCGTCCTGCTGACCGTCGCGCGCCGGACGCCGGACCGGGGCCGGAGGCAGCTGCCGGGCCGGGCGCCCCGTCGGAGCGTCCGCCGGCCCGGCTGCCCGAGCGGCTGTCCGTGCGCGACCAGGTGGTGGACGCGCTGCGGTCCGCGCTGGTGCGCGGTGAACTGGCACCCGGCAACGTCTACTCCGCGCCGGAGCTGGCCGGACGCTACGGGGTGTCGGCGACGCCGGTGCGCGAGGCGATGCAGCTGCTGGCCCGCGAGGGCGCGGTGGAGGTGCTGCCCAACCGCGGCTTCCGCGTCGCCGAGTACACCGCTCGCGACGTCGCCGAGCTGGCCGAGGTGCGGGCACTGCTGGAGGTGCCGGTACTGGTGCGGCTGGCCGGCAGCCGGCCGTTCGACCACTGGGCGCCGCTGGGTCCGCTGGCCGCCGCCGCGGCCGACGCCGCCGCCCGCGGCGACCGGGGCGTGTACGGCGAGGCCGACCGGGCCTTCCACCAGGCCCTGCTCGGCGGCTGCGGCAACCAGCGGCTGCTGGCCGTGGCGGACGAGATGCACCGCAGGGCGCAGTGGCCGGCGCTGCTCGCCGCCGCGCCGCCCCGGGCCGGCGGCCTCGCCGCGGCGGCGGCCGAGCACTTCGCCCTGCTGGGAGCGCTGTCCTGCGGCGACCTGGAGCGGGTGGAACGCCTGGCCCGAGCCCACCTCGGCTGCTGACCCGGCCGAGGGCGCCCGGCCGGTAGCGGTGTCCGGACCGGGGCGCCGTGGCGCACACGGCCGGTGGGCGGGGTTCGGGCCATGGGACGGGGCCGCTGGTTCCGGCCGCGGCCACGTCATCGACGGGCCGTCAGCCGCGGGCCATGCGGGGAGCCGACCCGCGCCTGCCCCCCGGTTCCACGGGGGAGCCGACCCGCGCCACCCCCCGTGGAAACCGGCGCCGCCCGGACCCGCCGGCCCAAGTTCCACAGGACACGGGACACGGGACACGGGACACGGGACACGGGACACGGGACACGGGACACGGGACACGGGACACGGGACACGGGACACGGGACACGGGACACGGGACACGGGACACGGGACACGGGACACGGGACACGGGACACGGGACACGGGACACGGGACACGGGACACGGGACACGGCTACGCCGACAGTGCCGACGCCAGCCAGGTCGGGACGCCGCCCAGGAGCTCGTGGAGGCGGGCTGCCTCGGACCGCAGCCGTTCGCTCTCGGCCGCGTCGGCGGTGACCTCGGCCAGGGCGAGCAGGGCCGGGGCCGTACCGACGACGTGGCCGAGCGAGACGCGGATGCGCAGGGACTCCGCGAAGCCGTGGCGGGCCTCGGCGAGGTCGCCCTCGGCGGCGGCCAGCCCGGCCAGGTGCCGCCAGGTGGAGGAGGTCAGGAGGACGTCGCCGTGGGCGACCGCGCCCGCGTGCGCCTTGCGGTAGGCGGCCCGGGCGGCGGCCGGGTTGGCCGCCAGGTTCTCGGCGACCAGCCCCCGCCGGAAGTCCAGCAGCGGGCGTCCGGCGGCCCCGGGACCCAGCAGCGCGGCGCCCCGTCCGAACGCCGAACGGGCCTCGTCGGAGCGGTCCCGCACCGAGAAGAGCGTCGCCGCGTAGGCCAGGTAGCCGCGTTCGGAGGCCGCCGCGCCGCGCTGCTGGTCGGTGTGGGCCATGGCCTCCGCCGTCCGCAGCGCGTCCTCGGCCTCCGCCCAGCCCTCGACCAGGTACAGGCACGCCTCCACCAGCAGTGACGCCCGGGTCAGCGCCGCCCCGGCGTCCTCCGTGCTGCGGGGGGCCAGCAGCGCCGCCGCCTCCGTCCAGCAGCCGCGTGCCCGCAGCCGCCATACGTCCGGTACATCCGGTACGTCCGGTGCCCCGGCCGCCGAATCCGACAGGACGGTGTCCGCCACAGCATCTCCCCCAAGCGCGTCGTCGGGCCAAAGCGAGCGTGCGAGTGCAGTGCCTGCCACGTGCGCGGGTGCCGCCGCGTGCGGGCACGGCCGCCGGCGCTCCCTCGCGCTGTGTCCACGCCGTGTCCACGTCGGGTGCGCGTGCGGTTGGCGGAAAGTCCAGCACGCCCACCGGGTCCGCGCCAAGGGGTAGGCGAGGGTTCTTGTGAAAGAGATCACTTTCACGAGGTCGGTCGACGGGCCCCGTCCGGCGCCCCGCCGCGGGCCGGGACCGGGTGTGGTCAGCTCATTCGCAGCGCGAGGAAGAAGTCCAGCTTGTCCTCCAGCCGGGAAAGGTCGCGGCCGGTGAGCTGCTCGATCCGGCCGACGCGATAGCGCAGCGTGTTGACGTGCAGGTGCAGCCGGGTGGCGCAGCGGGTCCAGGAGCCGTCGCAGTCGAGGAACGCCTCCAGCGTCGGGATCAGCTCCGCCCGGTGCCGCCGGTCGTACTCCCGCAGCGGGTCCAGCAGGCGGGCGGTGAAGGCCAGTCGGACGTCGTCGGGCACGAACGGCAGCAGCAGCACGTGCGAGGCCAGCTCGTCGTGCCCGGCCGCGCTGACCGGGCCGGGCCGGGCCGCCGCCACCCGCCGGGCGTGCCGCGCCTCCTCCAGCGCGCCGCGCAGGCCCTCGGGGGAGTGCACCGGGGCGCTCACGCCGATGGTCAGCCGGCCGTCCTCACCCAGGCCGCGCGCCAGCGGCCCGCGAACGGCCGCCAGCAGCCGCTCGGCACGCAGCCGTTCGGGCCCTGCCTCCGCCCCGGCCTCGGGCGCTGCCGCCGGCCCGCCTTCCGTGCCCGCCGCCGGTCCTGCTTCCGTGCCGCCGGACGCGGCGCCGCCCAGGACATCTCCTGGGACGTCCCCCGCGCCGGCCTCCGTACCAGCCTCCGTGCCCGTCCCCGCCTCGGCTTCCGGTCCTTCCGGCCCTTCCGGCTCTTCCGGGCGCGGGTCTCCGGGGGCGGACGCCGGACGCGGAAGCAGGGGCACCAGGGCCATCGCCCGACCCTCCGCGGTGGTGACCGCCACCCGGTCCGACGGCTGCGGTCCCGCGTCGGACGGTTCGGCCAGCAACTCCTCCAGCAGCGCCCGCGCGGACGGCCCCGACGGCACCGCGCCGTCGGCCCAGTCCACCCGGGCCACCACGACCTGCCAGCACGGCACCCGGTCCGTGCCCGGCACCAGTATCGGCTGGGCGGCTCGCAGCCGAGCCCCGGTCTCGGCGGCCGGGGCGCCGCTCGCGACCAGGTCGAAGACCTCCGCGGCCAGCCGCCGCCGCACCGTGCGGGCGGCGTCCCGGCGCTCCCGCTCCACCGCGATCAGCCGGCACACCCCGTCCAGCAGGTCGAGGCGCTCGGCGGGCCACTCGCCCGCGTCCGCCTCCACCGCCAGGAACCAGTCCGACAGCACCGTCTCGCGCACATCCGCGTCCGGGTCGCCCGCGCGGACCGGGAAGAGGGAGTAGACGCGGCCCTGCACCGCCACCCGGTAGGGGCCCGGGCGGCCGGTGCGGCGCGCGGCCTGCTGGGCGCCGGCGAGTTCGGCGCGCACCGGCGCGGGGAGCTGCCGCTCGGCGCCGGCGACCCCGCGCCCGGTGGACGACAGCACCCACGCCCGCAGGTCGAGGTCCGTGCTGAGCAGGTCCAGGACCGCGCCGGGGCCGGAGCCGCCCGGGCCGGGCGCCATCAGCCGCCGGTGCCGGTCCACCAGCGCCGCCAGGTCGCCGGCCCGTTCGCCGGACACGCGCCGCAGGACGTACTCGGTGACGGTCGCGAACGCCACCCGCTCGTCGACGGCGAACAGCGGCAGGCCGTGCCGCGCGCAGGCGTCCACCAGGTCCTGCGGGATCGCCCCCACGCCGGCCTCCCCGGCGCCCAGCGCGGCCACCCCGGCCGCCGCCAGCACCCGCGCGAACGGCTCGGAGTCGGCAGGGGAGTGCCGCCAGGCCATACCGGTGAGGACCAGCTCGCCGCCGGAGAGGTAGCGGCTGGGGCCGTGCAGGTCGGTGGTCATCACACCCCGCACCGCGCGGTCCAGCTCCGCCTCGCCACCCAGCAGTCGCAGGCCGAGGACCTCGGCCTCCAGCAGTGCGCGCAGCCGCATGCGCCGGCCCTCCTCACCCGACGGCGCCGCCCGGCGGCGCCCGTCCTCGTCCTTCTTCTGCCCTGCCGCCCGGCTCCGCCCGGCTCCCACCCGTTCCGGCCGCCGGTCGCGGGGCCGTGGAGGGCCTGCCCGGGGCCGGGCGAGGCGTCCGCCCGGAGGTCCCCGGCGGGTTCCTCCGGGAGTGTGCGGTACCGGTGTTACCCGTGCGATGCGTCGGCGTTTCGCCCCCGCTCCCTTTCGGAGGAATGTACAAGACCGGGCCGCGGACCGCCCAAACGGTTCAGGTGTTCGGTGACTGCACCCGGACGGCCCAGCAGCCGTGTACTTGGGGCACGCCGCGTGAACAGGTCATGGGACAGCCCGGGCCCGGGCCACCCGCGGGCCGGTTCCGGCAGCACCCCGCCGTACCCGCCGTACCCGCCGTACCCGCCGTACCCGCAGCACCCGCAGCACCCGCCCGAGCCCGCCCGTACCCGCCGTACGGCGACCCGGCCCGCGACGGACACGGCCCCCGCCGTACCGAGAAGGGACGACGCCATGGAGTTCCTGCGCCCCGCCACCTGGCAGGAGGCGCTCGCCGCCAAGGCCGAGCACCCCGACGCGGTGCCGATCGCCGGCGGCACGGACGTCATGGTCGAGATCAACTTCGACCACCGCCGGCCCCGCCACCTGCTGGACCTCGGCCGGATCGGGGAGCTCGCGGAGTGGGAGGACGCCGGGGACGCCGTCCGGCTGGGCGCTGCCGTGCCGTACACGAGGATCATCGAGCGGCTGGGCGGGCGGCTGCCCGGGCTGGCACAGGCCGCCCGCACCGTCGCCTCGCCGCAGATCCGCAACCGGGGCGGCGTCGGCGGCAACCTCGGCACCGCCTCCCCGGCCGGCGACGCGCACCCGGCGCTGCTGGCCGCCGGGGCGGAGGTGGAGGCGGAGTCGGCGCACGGCACCCGGATGATCCCGATCGACGCGTTCTACACCGGCGTCAAGCGCAACGCGCTGCGGCCCGAGGAGCTGATCCGCGCCGTCCACGTCCGCCGGGCGACCGGGCCGCAGTCCTTCTCCAAGGTCGGCACCCGCAACGCGATGGTGATCGCCGTCTGCGCGTTCGCCGTCGCGCTGCACCCGGCGGCCCGGCGGGTGCGCACCGGCATCGGGTCGGCCGCGCCGACCCCGGTACGGGCGGTCGCCGCCGAGGAGTTCCTGGCCGCCGCGCTCGACGAGGCCGGCCTGTGGGAGAGCCGCGGACCGCTGCCGCCCTCGCTGGCCGGGCGGTACGCGGCGCTGGCGGCCGGCGCCGCCAACCCCATCGACGACGTGCGCGGCACCGCCGCGTACCGCCGCCACGCGCTGGGCGTGCTGGCCCGGCGCACCCTCGCGTGGAGCTGGCAGCAGTACCGGGACGGACGAGAGGGGAGCACGGCATGCGGGTGACGTTCACCGTCAACGGCCGCGGACAGACCGCCGACGACGTGTGGGAGGGCGAGAGCCTGCTGTTCGTGCTGCGCGAGCGGCTCGGCCTGCCGGGCTCCAAGAACGCCTGCGAACAGGGCGAGTGCGGGTCGTGCACGGTCCGCCTGGACGGTGTGCCGGTCTGCTCCTGCCTGGTCGCGGCCGGGCAGGCCGAGGGCCGGGAGGTGCTGACCGTGGAGGGGCTGGCCGGGCCGGACGGCACGCTGTCCGTCGTCCAGCAGGCGTTCCTGGACGCCGGCGCCGTCCAGTGCGGCTTCTGCACCCCCGGGCTGCTGGTCGCGGCCGACGAGCTGCTGGAGCGCGACCCCTCGCCCGGCGACGGCGACATCCGCGAGGCGCTGTCGGGCAACCTGTGCCGCTGCACCGGCTACGAGAAGATCCTCGACGCTGTCCGCCTCGCGGCCGCCCGCACGGAACAGGCGGTGTGACCATGGACGACGCCCCCGCCCGGCGGCCCGCAGCCGGCCCCGGCCGGACGCCCACCAGCCTCACCCAGGGGGTCGCCGGGGCCGGCACCGGCCGGATCGGCGAGTCCACGCCGCGGCCCGACGGCGTGCTGAAGACCACCGGCGAGTTCGCGTACGCCTCCGACCTGTGGCACGAGGACATGCTCTGGGGCCACACCCTGCGCAGCACCACCGCGCACGCCCGCATCGTCTCGATCGACACCTCGCGGGCCCTGGCCACCCCCGGGGTGTACGCGGTGCTCACCTACGACGACCTGCCGACCGAGGTCCGCCACTACGGCCTGGAGATCCCCGACACGCCCGTCCTGGCGCACGGCAAGGTACGCCACCACGGCGAACCCGTCGCGCTGGTGGCCGCAGACCACCCCGAGACGGCCCGCCGGGCCGCGGCGGGCATCCGCGTCGAGTACGAGGAGCTGCCGGTCGTCACCGGCGAGGAGAGCGCGCTCGCCCCGGACGCCGTGCTCGTCCACGAGGACCGCGACGACCCCCACAGCGCCCACGTCCCGCACCCCAACATCGTCCACCGGCAGCCCGTCGTGCGCGGCGACGCCGCCGCGGCCGCCGCCCGCGCCGACGTGGTGGTGCGCGGCAGCTACGTCTTCGGCATGCAGGACCAGGCGTTCCTCGGGCCGGAGTCGGGCCTCGCGGTGCCGGCCGAGGACGGCGGCGTGGACCTGTACGTGGCCACCCAGTGGCTCCACTCCGACCTGCGGCAGATCGCCCCGGTGCTGGGACTGCCGGAGCGGAAGGTCCGGATGGTGCTCTCCGGGGTCGGCGGCGCCTTCGGCGGGCGGGAGGACCTGTCGATGCAGATCCACGGCTGCCTGCTGGCGCTGCGCACGGGCAGGCCGGTGAAGATCGTCTACAACCGCTTCGAGTCGTTCTTCGGCCACGTGCACCGCCACCCCGCCCGGCTGGAATACGAGCACGGCGCCACCCGCGACGGCCGGCTCACCCACGTGCGGTGCAGGATCGTGCTGGACGGCGGCGCGTACGCCTCCTCCTCCCCGGCCGTGGTCGGCAACGCCGCCTCGCTGAGCGTCGGCCCCTACGTGGTGGAGGACGTGGACCTGGAGGCGCTGGCGCTCTACACCAACAACCCGCCCTGCGGCGCCATGCGCGGCTTCGGCGCGGTCCAGGCGTGCTTCGCCTACGAGGCCCAGATGGACAAGGTCGCCGCCGGACTCGGCATGGACCCGGTCGAGTTCCGCCAGATCAACGCCATGGAGCAGGGCGCGCGGATGCCGACCGGCCAGCTGGTGGACGCGCCCGCGCCCGTCGCCGAGCTGCTGCGCCGCGTCAAGGCCCGCCCGCTGCCGCCCGAACGGCAGTGGGAGACCACCGAGGGCCCCGACCTGCGCGCCCTGCCCGGCGGCCTGTCCAACACCACACACGGCGAGGGCGTGGTGCGGGGCGTCGGCTACGCGGTCGGCATCAAGAACGTCGGCTTCTCCGAGGGGTACGACGACTACTCCACCGCCCGGGTGCGGATGGAGGTCGTGGGCGGCGTCCCGGTGGCCACCGTGCACACCGCGATGGCCGAGGTCGGGCAGGGCGGCGTCACCGTGCACGCGCAGATCGCCCGCTCCGAACTCGGCGTCTCCCAGGTCACCATCCAGCCCGCCGACACCACCGTCGGGTCGGCCGGCGGCACCTCCGCCTCCCGGCAGACCTACATGACCGGCGGCGCGGTGAAGAACACCTGCGAGGCGGTACGGGAGCGGGTGCTGGAGATCGGCCGGCGCCGCTTCGGCGCCTACCACCCGGCCTGGGCCACCGCCGAACTCCTCCTGGAGAACGGCCAGGTGGTCACCGAGGACGGCGAGTCGCTGGCCGACATCGCCGCCGTCCTGGAGGACCAGGCGGTCGACCTGACGCTGGAGTTCCGGCACCGCCCCACCCAGCCGTTCGACCGCCGCACCGGGCAGGGCGACGGCCACGTCCAGTACAGCTTCGCCGCGCACCGGGCCGTCGTCGAGGTCGACACCGAACTCGGCCTGGTCAAGGTGGTGGAGCTGGCCTGCGCGCAGGACGTCGGCAAGGCCCTCAACCCGCTGTCGGTGACCGGGCAGATCCAGGGCGGCAGCACGCAGGGCCTCGGGATCGCCGTCATGGAGGAGATCACCGTCGACCCGGTGACCGCGCGGGTGCGCAACCCGTCCTTCACCGACTACCTGATCCCCACCATCCTCGACACCCCCGCGATCCCGGTGGACATCCTCGAACTCGCCGACATCCACGCCCCCTACGGACTGCGCGGTGTCGGCGAGGCGCCCACCCTCTCCGCCACGCCGGCCGTGCTCGCCGCCATCCGGCAGGCCACCGGCCTGGCACTCGACCGCACCCCGGTACGGCCGGAGCACCTCACCGTCGCACGCGTGAACCGAGAGTGACGGTCCGTCATGCCATCGCCGGACACTCCGTCCCTCCCAGGCCCGACGGCCATGACCCGCCGAGGAGTTGAGCGCCGTGCTTGACCTCGCCGCCGAGTTGGACCGCTGGTTCCGGCGGGGGCGCCCGTTCGCCGTCGCCACGGTGGCCGCCACCTCAGGCAGCGCCCCGCGGCAGGCCGGCGCGGCGCTCGCCGTCGACGCCGACGGCACCGTGGCCGGCAGCGTCTCCGGCGGGTGCGTCGAGGGGGCCGTCTACGAGCTGTGCCGCGCCGCCCTGGCCGGCCACGGGCCGCCGGCGGCCGTCGAGCACTTCGGCCGCACCGACGGCGCGGCCGCAGCAGGTCAGGACGGCGACCCGTTCGCCGTCGGACTGACCTGCGGCGGCGAACTCGACGTCCTCGTCCAGCGGATCGACCCCGCCGAGCGGCCCGAGACCGGCGCCGCGCTGGCCGCCGCCGCCGCGGGCGAGGCCGCCGCCCTCGCCCGGATCACCGCGGGACCGCCCGCACTGCTCGGCCGGGCCCTGCTGGTGCGGCCCGACGGCTGCCACGAGGGCATGCTCGGCGACCCCGTACGGGACGCCTCGGCCGCCGCCGAGGCCGCCGCGCTGCTCGCGGCCGGCCGCACCGGCACCGCCGTGCTCGGCGCGGACGGCGGGCGCTGCGGCGAACCGCTGACGCTGCTCGTGGAGTCCAGCGTGCCGCCGCCGCGCATGCTGGTGTTCGGCGCGGTCGACTTCGCCGCGGCCCTGGCGCGGGCCGGCGCCTTCCTCGGCTACCGGGTCACCGTCTGCGACGCCCGCGCCGTCTTCGCCACCCCGCGCCGCTTCCCCGGCGCCGAACGGGTCGTTGTCGACTGGCCGCACCGCTACCTCGACGCCGAGGCGCGGGCCGGCCGCACCGACGGCCGCACCGCCGTCTGCGTGCTCACCCACGACGCGAAGTTCGACGTGCCGCTGCTGGCCCGGGCGCTGCGGCTGCCGCTCGGGTACGTCGGCGCGATGGGCTCGCGCCGCACCCACCTGCGGCGGCTGGAACAGCTCCGCGAGGCCGGGCTGCCCGAGGCCGCGCTGGCCCGGCTGCGCTCGCCCATCGGCCTCGACCTGGGCGCGCGCACCCCCGAGGAGACGGCGCTGTCCATCGCCGCCGAGATCGTCGCCGACCGCTACGGCGCCACCGGCGCCCCCCTCAGCGCAGCGCGCACCCCGATCCACCGCCCGCACCCGGCCCTGGCCGCCGCACCGGACGGGCCGTAGCCGCGCCGGACGCGCCGGGGCCCGCGGGGAGCCGTGGCGCTGCCGGACGCGCCGAGGCCCGTGAGCGCCGGGCACTGTCGGTGGTGGGGCCTACGGTTGCGGTATGCCCACCGGAGCCGTCTCCCGGCGCACCCTCAACCGCACCCTGCTCACCCGGCAGTTCCTGCTGGAGCGGGCACGCACCGGGCCGCGGGAGGTGGTGCGGCACCTCGTCGGCCTCCAGTCGCAGACGCCGGCCTCGCCGTACCCGGGGCTGTGGTCGCGGCTCGCCGGCTTCCGCTTCGACGCGCTCGGCGAGCTGCTGACCTCGCGCCGCGTCGTCCGGATCACCGCCATGCGCGCCACCGTGCACCTGATGGCCGCCGAGGACGTCCACTGGCTGCGGCCGCTGCTCCAGCCCGCGCTGGACCGGGCGGTGGAGTCCAGCCGCTGGGCGCGCGGCGCCGCCGGGGTGGACCGCGCCGAGCTGGCGGCAGCCGGCCGGGAGGCGCTGGCGGGCGGGCCGCTGGGCCCCGCGGAGCTGCGGGCGGCGCTCGGCCCGCGCTTCCCCGAGGCGGACCCGGAGTCGCTGGTGAACCTGCTGCGGATCAGGGCGCCCCTGGTCCAGGTGCCGCCGCGCGGCCTGTGGGGCGCCGCCGGCGGCCCCCGGTACGCCTTCGCCGACGACTGGCTCGGCGCCCCGCCCGCCCAGGACCCCGACCCGGCCGGCGCGGTCCGCCGCTACCTGGCCGCCTTCGGCCCCGCGTCCCCCGCCGACGCGCAGAAGTGGAGCGGCCTGACGGGGCTGCGCCGCACCTTCGCCGCCATGGACCTGCGCCCCGTCACCACCGAGGACGGCGCGGTCCTGTACGACCTGCCGGACGCGGAGCTCGCCGACCCGGACCTGGCCGCGCCGCCGCGGCTGGTCGCCGACTTCGACAACCTCCTGCTCTCCCACGCCGACCGCGCCCGCGTCCTCGGCGACGTCCCCAAGGAGCGGGTGATCACCGCGAACGGCCTGGTGCGCGGCACGCTGCTGCTCGACGGGTTCGTCGCCGGGACCTGGCGGTTCGCCCGCACCCCCGGCCGTGCCGCCGTCGTCCTCGCGCCCTTCGCGCCGCTGCGGCCGGCCGACCGCGACACCCTCACCGGCCAGGCCCTGGACCTGCTCGCCGCCTCCGACCCGCGGGCCGCGCCCGAGGTCCGGGTGGAGCCGCCGTGACGCGCCCCGGACGGCGCCGTGCTCCCGCGCCGCCCCCGGGCGTCAGCGCGCGGCCTCGAACGCCCGGCCCTCGGGGGTCTCCGCCGGCCCGCTGCGGAACAGTCCGGTGCTGGGGCCGTCGTCCTTGGCGGGCAGCCAGAACCAGGCGTACCGCTGGAGGTAGGGGAGCCCGTCGAGCATCCGGGTCGCGGCGCTGAGGAACGCCGCCTGCTGCTGGTCGGTCGGGTAGCGCGCGGTGCCCGTCGAGAAGTCGGTGAGCGCGAACTCGGTCAGCCAGACGGGCTTGTGGTAGCGGTCGTACACGGCCTGGAGGTAGGAGCGCAGCTGGTCGACGGCCTCAGCGGTGGTGAAGTCCCCGCCGTACCAGTGCAGGGCGACGAAGTCGACGCGGTAGCCCTTCTGCCGGGCGCCGGTCATGAAGCGGTCCAGCCAGCCGCCGGGGGTGTCGCCCCCGTACGCGACGGCCGGGCTGCCGAGCACCGTGCCGGCCGACTCCAGCGCCGGCCAGAGCGACAGCGCCTGGTCCACCGTCATGTTCGACTGCCCGGCCATGTCCGGCTCGTTGAAGCCGAGCAGGTACGGGCCCGCCTGCTTCGCCTGGGCGAGGGCGGCCGGGGTCGCGCTGTCCGCGCCCCAGACCATCGGGACGAAGCCCGGCCCGGAGACGCCCGCGTGCGTGGTGGACCAGGTGTAGTACCAGCCGGCGCCGGACCGGGCGAGCGCGGTGTCGACGCCGTCGAAGCCCCACACGCCCACGCCCTTGCGGGAGGAGGCCGCCGGCGGCGGTGCCGTCGCGGCCCGCACCGGGGCGTGGGTGGCGGGCCGGCCCGCCGCGGGGCGGTCGGGGCGGGCCTCGGCGTGCGGGCGGCCGGGACGCCGGAGGTGGCAGGGGTGGCAGGGGTGGCGGGGGTGGCGGGGGCGGTGGGGGCGGCGGTCCGCGCCGTTGCCGCGGGCCCGGGGCCGTCGTGGCCCGGGTCGGCGGCGCGGCGTGCGCGGCCGGCGCCGCCCGCTCGGCGGAGAGGTGCACGGCCAGCACCGCTGCCGCCGTCACCGCCGCGACGGCGGTGACGGCGGCAGCGGGCCCGGCGGCCGGGCCGTGGGCGAGGCGCAGCCGGTGGGCCCGGTGCGCACCGCTCCGCCGTGGGGGGTTGGCGGACGGAGTGGTGCGCGGTGCGGGGGGTCGGCGGCCCGGCCCGGCGGGAGCACCGGCGGAGGGGTGCGCCTGGCCGGATGGGTGGGGTGCGGGCTGAGGCGCGAGGTGGGGTGCGGGCCGCGGCGCGGGGTGGGCCGCGGGGTGGCCGGGCGCGGGGTGCGGGCTGGGGGCGGTCGGGCCGGGGCGCCAGCGCGCGAGCCGGACCGGTACCGGCAGCATCGGCAGCCCGCTGAGCAGCCGGTCCATCGGCAGCAGCATCCCGCCCGCCCGGCCGCACGCCGCACAGCTCCGGACGTGCCGCGCGAACCGCTTGCGCCACAGCGGGCCGGGCAGGCCGTCCCAGCCGGCGTTCAGCTCGGCCAGCTCCGGGCACTCCTCGACGGCGCCGAGCGCCCGTACCACCGCCCGCGAGGTCTCCAGCCGCTCCTTCATCCGCTGGACCCGCACCGCCGCGTGCCGGCGGCTCAGCCCGAGCGCCTCGGCCAGCTCGGTCCGGCCGATGTCGCCGGTCTCCTCCAGCCACCACAGCGCCAGCAGCGTGCGGTCCTCGTGGTCCAGCCAGCGGGTGGCCTCGGCGATCTCCCGGCGCTGGTCGGTCAGGCCCAGCCGCAGGATGGTGACGGAGGCGAAGTCGGAGGCCGGGTCGGGGATCAGCTCGGCCGCGTCCAGGGCCGTCTGCCGGTGCCAGGCCGAGGCACGGGCCTGCTCGCGGTCGCGGACCTGCCGGACGGCTATCGCCACCAGCCAGGACCGGAACGCGGCCGGATCGCGTAGCTCGGCCAGGCCGCGTACCACCCGCAGCAGCGTCTCCTGGACCACGTCGTCGACGTCGTCGCCGCCGTCCAGGGCCCGCCCGACGATGTTGTAGACCAGCGGCAGGCACTCGGTGACAAGCGCGTCCAGGGCCCGCTGGTCACCGGCCCGCGCCGCGGTCACCAACTGGGGGTCCGGCCCGACCCGGTCGCCTGCACGCATGGGCTCGCTCCGCTCCGCGTTCCGTTTCCGTCCGGGCCCGCCACGGGCCCTCGGACAGGAGACGGTGCCACCACGGGACCGATAACGGAAACCCCGGGAGCGGGGAAGAGGGGCGAGGCGGGGCCGGGGTCCGGCCGCAGGACCGAGCGGGGGCGCGCCCGGGCACCGGAGTCCGCATCGCCCGGTACCCCGACCGGCCGGCCCGGCCGGAGGCGCGACCGGGGTGTGACCGGGGCCGCGCCGGGCGATGGCCAGGGCCCGTGGCCGGACAGCGGTCAGGCGGTGGCGGAGGGGGTGCGGCGGCCCTGCCCGCGGCCCGGGCGGTGGGCGGCGGTCGCGGGCGGCACAGGCGTGATCGGGGAAACGGTGGACACGGCGGGCACGCCCGACACGTCCTGCGGTGCGTTCGCGGGCCCGATCTCGGCCACGACCTCGGCCTCGGCCGCGCGGCTGCCGGCGGGACGTGCGGTGAGCAGCGGGTCGACGGTGATGAGCCGGGCGCCGAGCGGCTCGGCCAGCCGCCGAAGGGCGGTCTCCGAGAGCCGTATCCACGGCTGGGTGGGCCCGAGCACCGAGCGCAGCCGCCGGTCTGTGGTGAAGGCCACAGCCGTTCTCGTACCGAAGGGGGTGCGCCACAGGCGGACCACGTCCCCCGCGGGTCCGCGCCGGACCGGCACGTAGAGGGAACGCCCCGCCGTCCCGCCCTGCTCCGAGGTTCCCCCGACCGACGGCTGGTGCTGGCTCAAGCGCATGTCCTCCACGGTAACCCCCCACGCCCCGGCGCTCCCCCCGGCGTCCAATCCTTGGCCAAAGCTTCCCCGCACTTTCCGGCCAGGTCGGAGCGGGTACGGAGGGCGTACGGGGGGCGTACGGCGGACGCATGGAGGGCGTCGGAGGATCGGTACGACGCCGGGGGAGGGAAGGCGGCCGGCCCGCGGACGTGGCGGCCGGGTTCTCCCGCCACCCCGCCGCGCGGCGGGGCGGCGGGGCGGCGGGAGAACCGGAGCCGTCCGGGGACGCTCCCGGTGTGCCTCCGGTGTTCCCGCCCGGCGCGAAGGGGGCGCGCCGGGCGGGGGCCAGGGTGCCGGGCCGGCCGGCCGTCGTCCTACGAGGCGCCGGGGAGCCGGACGGACTGGGCGTGGCGGAAGAAGTCCGTCGGGTCGAACGCGGCCTTGGCCTGCTGGAGCCGCGGGTAGTTCTCACCCCAGTACAGGGTGGTCCACGGCACCCCCGAGATGTTGTAGGCCGGGTCGGTGATGTCGGTGTCCGGGTTGTTGATGTAGGTGCCGTCGAAGCGGTCGCCGGGGACGGGGTAGCCGCCGGTGTCGGCGAAGGTCCGGCCGTAGATGTCGCGCAGCCAGGCGAGGTTGGCCGCGTCGTCGGCCGGTGAGACCCAGAACGTCTCGAACTCCGCGAAGAGCACCGCGTCGCGGTGCACGGAGGCCGTGGCGGTCCGGTCGACCTGGTTCATCCGGCCGCCCGCGCCCGCGAGTTGCAGCGTCGCGTTGGCGTTGTCGAAGTCCGTGCGCAGCAGCTGCTGGTAGATGGTGGCCAGTTGGGCGTCGGTGAAGTTCTGCTTCGTCCACGCCGTCTTGATCGCGCTGCGCATCGTGGGGTCGTACAGCAGCACCGGGTTGTTGAGGGCCACCAGCTTGGTGGAGGCCAGCCAGTTGACCGGGCGGCCGAGGAACGGCGTGGTGATGCCGGTGCCCGCGGTCACGGCCTGGCCGTACTCGGCCAGAACGTCGGCGGCGTCGGGGATCGAGGCGTCGATCTGGGTGAGCAGGCCGAGGCCGCCGCCCGAGCGGGCCTTGGCCAGCAGCACCCCGGACAGGCCGAGCAGGTCCGAGCCGGCGGCGCTGTTGGCCAGGTACCAGTTGGTGAAGTTGGTCACCAGCTGCGTGAACTGGTCCTGCGACACCGTCGCCCAGGGCGCGCCGACCGACGAGAGCAGGATGCTCTTCGGCGGCGCCGGCAGCTGGGCCGACGGGTTGCTTCCCGTGGCGTCGGCGGAGCGGAACCAGTAGCGGGTGATGACGCCGAAGCTGCCGCCGCCCCCGCCGGTGACCGCCCACCACAGGTCGTGGTTCGGGTCGGAGGGGTTGCGGGAGGCGACGATCCGGTGCGCCTTCCTCCGGCTGTCGACGACCACCGCCTCGACGGCCTCGATGTAGTCGGCGACCAGGCCGAACTGCCGTGTGAGAAGCCCGAATCCGCCGCCCGTGGCATGGCCGCCTATGCCGACCGACGGGCACACCCCGCCGGGCACGGTGACCCCCCACTCGCGGTACAGCACCTCGTAGACCTGACCGAGCTGGGCCCCGGCCTCGACGCTGAAGGCGCAGCGCTCCGTGTCGTAGGTGATCGCGTGCATCGCGGACAGGTCGATGATGATCTGTGTCTGCGCGTTGGAGACGAAGTCGCAGTAGCAGTGGCCGCCGCTGCGCACCGCCACCCGCTTCCCGGCGGTGGCGGCGTCCTGGACGATCTGGAGGACCTGGTCGGCGGTGGTCACCAGGCGGACCGCGTCCGGCGCCGCCACCCAGCGCTGGTTGACCCCGCGCACCAGCTCGGGGTAGCGGGCGTCCGACGCCGTCACACTGGGCGCGGGCGGCACCGAGCCGGTGGTCGGGCCGGTGCTCCGGGCGGTGGCGGCCGGTGCGGCGTTCCCGGCCGGCGCGGCCTCGGCCGTGGCGGCCGCCGCGCCGCTGACGGCGACGGCTCCGGCGGTGCCGACGGCACTCCTGAGGACGCTGCGCCTGTTCATCGATGACATGTCGTGATTCCTTTGCGAGGTGTCCCGTTTGATGGTTCGTCGAGGGGTGGTCGGGGGGTGGTCGATGAGCGGATGGGGTCGTGGTGAGGTCCCGGAGGCGAGTTCCCCCCGGGACCGGGTTCGGGACCGGTTCGGGACCCGGCGGCGCCGGTTCGAGCCGGATGTGAGGCGGCGTCAGCAGTCGGTGTAGGGCGTCAGCTCGATACGGCCCTGGGCGAGTTCGGCGCCGAACTGGTGCAGTCCGACCTGGACGTGGACTCGCGGCTCGCCCTCCTGGCGGGGCTGCACCTCCGCCGAGTAGTGCAGCGGCGCCTCGAACTCGCCGAAGTCCGCGAACGTGGTCTCCAGCCCGGTCATCGCCGCCACCGGCGAGGCCAGCGCGCCGTCGCGGCCGGCCGCCAGCAGCGCCGCCTGCCGGAACCCCTCCACGACGAAGGGGCCCGGCACGTGGTCGTAGTCGTGGTCGAAGTAGGAGGGGTGGGTGCGGTCGACGACGAGCGGGTAGCGCAGCAGCCCGGCCGGGAAGCGCAGCGGCTCCGGCTCGCCGACGACCACGTTGCGCACGTCGGCGCGGCCCACCAAGGCCGGCGGAAGCGGCTCCGCGGGCGACCGGTCGGCCTCCGCCGCGAGGGGCTTGCGGGAGCGCTGGAACTCCCGCAGCGCCCGGTAGTCGGCCCGGGAGAGGAAGACGACGTCGCCGCCCACCTCCATCACCACCGCGCCGCCGATCTCGACCTCGCCGTGGAGCGTCATGCTGCCGAGGTCGCCGCCGCGCGTCCGCCGGTCGGAGATCCGGTAGCGCAGCAGGCCCTGGAGCGGCCAGGACCGGTCGTCCCGGAAGGCGGCCAGGTCGTGCACCTGGAAGGCGAACCGCTGGAGGCTGAACGGCAGGTCCAGCGGGATGTCCAGGTGCCGGTGGACGACGACGAAGGAGCCCTGCCGGGCCGCCTCCGCCACCGCGAACGGGTCGTGGAACGGCGCCAGGCGGTCCCCCCACAGGGCGTGCGCCCGGGGGATCTGCCAGGCGAGCAGGAACTCGTCGTCGGAGACTGCGGCGGAGTCGGTGACGAACACCTCGCCGACGGCGCGGCGGTGGGCGATGGCCCGTGGCACCGTCTGCTCGTGGGTGAGCCGGATGCGCGGCGCTTCGGGAGCCGCGGCCTCGTACGCGGACATGGCGGACCTGCTTTCTCGGCGTGCTCGGGCGTGTTCGGGGGACGGGGAGGTGCTCCCCGGGCGCGCCGGGGTGGTTCGGTGCGCCTCGGGGGTGCGGTGGCCGGGCGCGGTGGCCGGGGCCGTGCGTGGGCTGTACGGCGGCGGGGCGGGGACGGTGTGTGGGCTGTACGGCGGCGGGGCGGGGACGGTGCTCGGGCGGTGCGTGAGGCGGGGCGGGGGTTCCGGGCCCGGAGCCGAGCCGGACGGCCGCTCCGGCCGTCCGGCCGTCATGGGCTCCGGAGCCGGTGGCCCCGTGCTCAGGCCGCCGGGGCGCCGGCCCGGCCGTGCTCCTTGCGGGCCTCCTCCGCCACGGCTGCCCGCAGTTCGTAGCGCGGGCGGTGAGCCGCTCGTAGACCGGCCGGCGGCTGAGCCAGCGGCGGCGGGCCTCGTCGCGGAGGGTCTCGCCGAGGTCGCGGGCGAACTCCCGCCGCCCGCCGCCCGGCCCCAGCAGCCGGCGGCCCGCCGCGCCCAGCAGCCGGCCCGGCGTGATCAGCTCGGAGGGCCCGGAGCGGTGGCTGAACAGCTCCAGGAACGACCCGATCCGGCCCGCGTCGTACATGCCCTCCGCCACCTCGGGCACCACCGAGGGCAGCGGCCCGACCCGGCCCAGGTCGGTGGCGAGCCAGTAGTACTCGGAGTACTGCCGGTCCCGCCAGCGCCAGAACGCGGCGGTGCCGCGGTCCAGCGCCGCGTCGGACTCGCGCAGGCCCTTGACGATCGCCCCGGTCAGCCGCTCGGCCTGGTGGAAGGCGTCGCCGATGCCGCGCCCGGCCGCCGGGTCCTTGAAGTGCCCGGAGTCGCCGAGCAGCACCCAGCCGGGGCCGGCCGCCTCGCGGAAGTAGCCCTCGAAGTGCAGGATGCCGTAGATCTTCTCGGCGACCTTCGCCTCCGACAGCACCTCGGCCACCGGCTCGCAGGAGCGCACGTGCTCCATCAGCGACTCGTGCCGGTCGGCCCGGAAACGTTCCTTCTCGTGCTCCTGCGGGGACACCCCGACGATGTACAGGCCGTTGTCGGCGGGGCCGCCGAAGATGTGGCGGTCGCCCCAGCGGTGGAAGACGAAGGTGGGCGCTCCGGACAGGTCGGCGCCCTCGAAGTACGTCCAGTAGTACCAGCGTTCGTTGCGGGTGACGTTGTAGCGGCGGGCGCCGCGGTTCCTCGCCACGGTGGACGTGCGGCCGTCGCAGCCGACCACCAGCCGGGCCCTGAGCACCGACTCCCGGCCGCCCCTCAGCACCCGCACGCCCGCCACCCGGCCGCGCTCCTCCACCAGGTCCACGACCTTCGCGCCCATCCGCAGGTCGGCGCCGGACTCGGCGGCGGCGTCGGCGAGGATCGGGTCCAGGACGTGGCGGCGGATGCTGGCCGCGCCGCCGGCGAAGCCGGGGAACTTCGGGAACTCCGCGACGAAGCGGAAGTCCTCCAGCCGCGTGTCGGTGTGCGTCATCAGCCGCGCGCCGGTGGCCTTCACCTTCTCCAGGACGCCGAAGCGGTCGAGGAAGGCCAGCGCGTCGGCCTGGATGCAGTGCGAGGACAGCGTGGGCTGCGGGAAGACGGTCTGCTCCAGCACCGCCACCTTCACCCCCCGCCGGGCCAGGAGGGCGGCCAGCGGAGCCCCGGCGACCCGGGACCCCACCACCACGACGTCGAACTGCTCGGCCACAACAACTCCCTCGGTAGGTTCGGTGCCGGAGACCCCGGCGCTCGCGGCTGTGCCTGCTGTGCCTGCCGTGCCGGCCGGGCCGACGGGGTCGTGCGGTCCGGCTCACGGCAGCCGGACCACCTGCGCCGCGTAGGCCAGCCCGGCGCCGAACCCCATCAGCAGGGCGAGGTCGCCGGAGCGGGCCGCGCCCTCGGTCCGCAGCCGGTCCAGGGCCAGCGGGACGGAGGCGGCGGAGGTGTTGCCGGTGTCCACCACGTCCCGCGCCACCACCGCGTCGCCGCGCAGCGCCAGCGCGCCGGCCAGGGTCTCCACGATCCGCAGGTTCGCCTGGTGCGGAACGAACACGTCGATGTCGGTGATGCTCAATCCGGCGTTCTTCACCGCGAGCTGGGCGACGTCCCCCATCTCGCTGATCGCCCAGCGGAACACCGCCGGGCCCTCCATCCGCAGCGCGCCCGGCGGTTGGGGCCGCCGCACGGTGCCGAAGGGGGCCGTCATGGTGATCACGCCGGCCCGGCCGCCGTCCGAGCCCCACACGACCGGGCCGATCCCGGGGGCGTCCGACGGGCCGATCACCGCGGCGCCGGCCCCGTCGCCGAAGAGGAACGCCGTCGAGCGGTCGGCCGGGTCGACCAGGTCCGACATGCGCTCCGCGCCGATCAGCAGCACGTTGCGGGCACCGCCGCAGCGGACCAGGCTGCTGGCCAGCTCGGTGCCGTAACAGAAGCCGGAGCAGGCCGCGTTGATGTCCAGCGCGGCCGGCGTACCCACGCCCAGCCGGTGCGCCACCCGGGTGGAGAGCGTGGGCGCGGCCAGTTGGGAGGACATGCTGGCCACCAGCACCGTGTCGATCTGCTCCGGGGCGACGCCGGCGTCCTCCAGCGCCCGGGCGCCCGCCGCCACGGCCATGTCCACCACCGGCTCCGCCTCGCCGGCGAACCGGCGGGTCCGGATGCCGGAGCGGCTGACGATCCAATCGTCGCTGGAGTGGATCGGCCCGGCCACCTCGTCGTTGCCGACCACCCGGGCGGGCCGGAAGGAGCCCGTGCCCAGGATCCGGCTGTGGCCCGCCGCCGGCCGCCGGTCGGCCGTGATCACCGCGCCCATGACAACCTCCTGCTGCTGTGCGCACCGGTCCGCGTGCGGCCCGGGCGTGCGGGTGGGGAGTTACGTGCGGCCGTGCCGGTGGTTCCGCGTGCGGCCGTACCGGTCGATCCCGCCGTGCCGGCGCGGGCGGCGGACGGCGGGGAGCCCCCGAGGGGCGGCCGGCGGCGGTCACGGCCGGCCCCGCAGCCTGCGGGCGATCGTCCGCAGCGCCCGGTCCTCGTGGTCGGTGAAGGCGAAGTGCCCGCCGGGGAGCCGGTACGCCTCGAAGCCGCCGCCCGCGTGGCGCCGCCAGGCGGCCAGGCCGTCGGCGGAGACGGTGCCGTCCCGGTCGCCGGCGAACGCGGTCACCGGGCACGGCAGTCCGGGGCCCGGCCGGTAGGTGTAGGAGGCGGCCAGTTCCAGGTCCGCCCGCAGGACGGGAAGGAAGTACGCGACGAGTTCGGGCACCGCCTTCACCGCCGCGGGGATGCCGGCGTAGTGGACGTCGACCTTGCGGATCAGCGCGTCGTCGTCCTCGGGGACGGTGAACACCGGGCGCACGTCGGGCGCCGCGCCGGCGGAGGAGACGAAGTGCAGCGGCGGCCGGCCGCGCCGGGTCAGCTCCCGGCCGACCTCGAAGGCCACGACCGAGCCCAGGCTCTGCCCGAACAGCGCGTACGGGCCGGGCACCAGGGCCTCCACCGCGTCCGCGAACTCGGCGGTGAGCCCTGCCCAGTCGGTGGCGAAGGGCTCGCCGGAGCGGGCGGCCCGGCCCGGCATCGTGGCGCTCCACACCTCGACCTCGCGGCCGAGCGGGTGCGCCCAGCGGTGGAAGACGGCCGGGCCGGCGCCGGAGTGCGGGAAGCACACCAGGCGCAGCCGGGCGTCGGGCCGGGTCATCGAGCAGGTCAGCACGGTGCCGGCGGTCGCGCCGGAGGGCAGCCGGTCCGGGGCCGGCGCGGTCGCGGTGGCGGCCGGGCCGCTCCGGGCCGAGGCCGGCGGGTTGTTGCCGAGGGTGTCCACGGGGTCCACGGGTACGTCACGCTCCGCTGTCATCGGTGGTGCCGGGTCCGGTCCGAGAGCCGTGCGGCGGTGCGGCGCCGGCGGTGAGACTGCCGGCGACGGCGCGGGCCAGGCCGCGCGGAGTACCGCCCTCCAGCAGCGCCTGGAGCGGCACCGCCACGGCGAAGTCCCGCTCGACGCGGTTCTTGAGTTCGACGATCATCAGCGAGCTCAGGCCCAGCGAGTCGAAGGTGCTGTCGGCCCGCACCCGGCCGGGGCCCTCCAGGTCGAGGGAGTCCGCGAGCTGGGCCCGCACGTAGCCGACCAGCGTCTCCTCCAGCTCGGCCGCCGGCAGCGCGGCCAGCGCCGGGGCGTCCGGCACCGGCGCCGCGTCCGGCGTGTCGTCCGCCGCGAGGTCCGCGCCGGGCGTGGGCGCGGCGGCCCGCAGCCGCAGCCAGTGGCGGCGGCGCTGCCACGGGTACAGCGGCAGCGCGGCCGGGCCGCGCGGCGGGCTGACCGCGGCCCAGTCCAGGTCGGTGCCGGCCCGGTACAGCTCGGCCAGCGACGCGTTGAGCGCCGTCCGCCCGGCCGTGTCCCGGCGCAGGCTGCCGACGGCGGTGTGCGGCACGCCGTCCAGGGTCGCCGCGATGTCCCGCAGCAGCACCGGGTGCGGGCCGACCTCCACCAGGACGGTGACGCCGTCCCGGGCCATCGCGGCGGCCGCGTCGGCGAAGAGCACCGCGTCGCGCAGGTTGCGGCCCCAGTGCTCGGGCGTCAGGTCGGCGGCCCGGACGCGGTCGCCGGTGACGGTGGAGTAGTGCGCGAGGCGGCCCGGGACGGGTGTGACGTGCTTGACGGCGGCGCTGAGTTCGGCGTCCCGGCCGTCCAGCAGCGGGCTGTGGAAGGCGTACTCCACGGCCAGCCGCCGGAACCTCGCGCCGCGCCGCGCGGCCAGCGCCTCGGCCCGCTCCACCAGCCGCGGGTCGCCGGCCACCACCGTGGAGTGCGGGCTGTTCACGGCGGCCACGCCGAGCCGCCCGCCGCCCTCGGCCAGCGCCCGCTCGACCACCTCGGCCGCCTCGGCCGCCGGCAGGGCGAGCCCGCTCATGGCGCCGCCCCGCGCGCCCTCCTCGATCACCCGGGCCCGGGTCAGGATGAGGTCGAACGCCTGCCGCCGGTCCAGCGCGCCGCTGTGGCACGCGGCCACGATCTCGCCCATGCTGTGCCCGGCCACCGCGGTGGGCCGCACCCCCCACGACGACCACAGCGCCGCCAGCCCCAACTGGAGCACGGCGATGCACACCTGGGCGACGTCGGTACGTCCCAGCCGGCCCGGACCGGTACTCCGCAGCTCCTCCAGCACCGACCAGCCGGCCAGTTCGCGGACCACCGCGTCGCACCGCTCGGCCTCGGCCCGCACCACCGGCTCGGCCAGCAGGTCCCGGCCCATGCCGGCCCACTGGGTGCCCTGCCCGCTGAACACGAAGCCGATCCGCCGGCCGGTCGCCACAGGACGCAGGAAGTCCGTCCACACCGAGCGGAGTTCGGCGGCGAGCGCGGCCGGGTCCGGCGCGGTCGCGCACAGCCGGAACCGGTGGTGGCTGCGGCCGGCGGCCGCGGCGGCGCACAGCCGGGCCGCCTCCCGCGGGCTGCTGCCGTTCAGCAACCCGGCGTACGCGCCGACCAGTTCGGCCAGCGCGCCGGCGCTCCGCGCCGAGAGCGGCAGCAGCAGCCCGCCCTCGGGAACGTTCTCGGCGGCCTCCTCCGCCCCCTCTCCCACAGGGAGTTCGGGGGCCTGGAGCACCACGTGCGCGTTGGCGCCGCCGAAGCCGAAGGAGCTGACGGCGGCCAGCGGCGGGCGCCCCTCGGGCGGCGCGGCGAGCGGGGTCAGCACCGTCGGGACCGACAGCCGCGACCCGCCGAGGTCCACCTCCGGGTTCAGCTCGTCCAGGTGCAGCCCGGGCGGGACCTCGCCCCGGTCGAGCACCAGCATCGCCTTCAGCAGCCCGACCACGCCCGCCGCGGCCTCCTGGTGGCCGAAGTTGGACTTCGCCGAGCCGATCGCGCACGGCACCGGACCCGCGCCGTACACCTCGCGGACCGCCTCGGCCTCGATCGGGTCGCCCAGGTGGGTGCCGGTGCCGTGCGCCTCGACGTACACCACGTCCGCCGGGTCCGCGGCGCCGTCGGCCAGCGCCCGGCGCAGCAGCTCGGCCTGGGCGCGCGGGCTGGGCGCGGTCAGGCCGTTGGTGCGGCCGTTGTGGTTGACGGCGGTGCCGCGGACCAGGGCGCGGACCCGTCGGCCGTCGGCCCGCGCGTCGGCGGCCCGCTGGAGCAGCAGCACCCCGCACCCCTCGGACCGTACGATCCCGTCCGCGCCGGCGTCGAAGCTGCGGCAGCGGCCGCCGGACGCCATCGGCAGCACCTTCTCCGTGGCCGCCATCGCGGCCTCGCCGAGGATGACGTTGACGCCGCCGACCAGGGCGAGGTCGCAGTCGCCGGCGCGCAGCGCGCGCGCCGCCAGGTGCAGGGCGACCAGCGAGGAGGAGCACGCGGTGTCCACCACCAGGCTGGGGCCGCGCAGGTCCAGCAGGTAGGAGACGCGGTTGGCGGCGATGCTGTGCGCGCCGCCGGGCGCGGTGAAGGCGTTGATACCGGCCTGCCCGGCGAATTGCATCGTCAGGTAGTCCGCGCCGTACATGCCGAGGAAGACCCCGGTGGGCCGCTCGCGCAGCCGCTCCAGCGGCAGCCCGGCGTCCTCGGCGGCCTCCCACGCGGTCTCCAGCACCAGCCGCTGCTGCGGGTCCATGTGGTCGGCCTCGTCGCCGCTGATGCCGAAGAAGTCCGCGTCGAAGCCGTCCACCTGGTCCAGTTGCCCGGCCCAGCGGCCGGTGGCGGAGCCGTCGCCGCCGGCGCGGCGGCCCGAGGGGTCGGCGTGCCACGGGGTGACGGCGTCGGTGCCCGCCCGCAGCCGCTCCCACAGGGTGTCCAGGTCGGCGACGCCGCCGGGGGCGCGGACGGCCGCCCCGATGACGGCCAGCGGCTCCGGTCGGCCGCGTTCGGCCGCCGCCAGCCGGGTGCGGGCCTCCCGTAACTGGCGCAGTGCCTGTTCCAGGAGGGTGCGCTGGTCGGGCGCGGTGGTCATGTCTGTGCCTCCCCGTCGCTGTCGTGGTGGGGTGCCGGTCCCCGGGGGCGGCACCCGTGTCGTCTCCCGGACCGTTGCCGAGAACGTCCTCGAGACCGCCGACGCCGTCGAACGCGTCGAGTTCGGCGGCCAGCAGCGCCGCCAACTCGTCGTCGGCCAGCTCCTCCAGGGCACCGAGCGCGTCCGGCGCGCCGGGCTCGGGCGGCGGGGCGGCCGGTACGGGCCGGGGCGCGGGCGCAGGGTCGGAGCCGGTTTCCGGGACGATCCTGGTGAGCAGCTGGTCGGCCAAAGCCCCGGCGGTGGGGTGGGCGTACACCAGCGTCGCCGACAGCCGTACGTCCAGCGCCGCCTCCAGCCGGCCGCGCAGCTCGATCGCCATCAGCGAGTCGAAGCCCAGCGACTGGAACGGCACGTCCGGGGGGACCGTGCCGGGGCGCGCGCCCAGCACCTGGCGCAGCTGCTCGGTGAGGAACTCCAGGACCGCCGCGAGCCGTTCGGGGCCGGGGTCCAGCGCCAGCACCCGCTCCCGGACGGCGCCCCGCCCGGCCGCAGCCGGGTCCGCGCCGCCGTCCCGGCCGTCGGGGACGGGCAGCAGCGGGGCCAGCAGCGCGCGGGCGGCCGGCCACACCCCGCTCCTGACCAGGTCGGCCGGGGCCAGCGCGGTCGCCGCGGTGTGGGGGCGGCCGGAGCGGACGGCCTCGTCGAGCAGCGCCACTCCGGTGTCCGGGTCGAGCGGGGGCACTCCCCGGGCGGCCAGCCGGTCCACGCCGCCGCCCGAGGCGGCGAGTGTGGCGCCGCCCCAGGGGCCCCAGTCGACGCTCTGCCCAGGCAGCCCCTCGGCGGCGCGCAGCCGGGCCAGGGCGTCCAGGAAGGTGTTGGCCGAGGCGTAGGCGGCCTGGCCGGGCGAGCCGATCAGGCCGGCCAGCGAGGAGAACACCACGAACAGTTCCAGCGGCTCGTCGCGGGTCAGCTCGTGCAGGTGCCACGCGCCGGCCGCCTTGCCGGACTGCGCCCGCGCCAGCGCCGCGGGGTCGAGGTCGGGCAGCAGCGCGTCCTCCAGCACCCCCGCCAGGTGCGCGACGCCCCCGACGGGCCGGCCGGCGGCGGCCAGTACGGCGCGCAGCGCCTCGCGGTCGGCGAGGTCGACGCTCGCGGTCGCCACCGAGCAGCCGGTGGCCGCCGTGAGGTCAGCCACCGCCTCGCGGGCCTCGGGCGAGGGCGCGCCGCGCCCCAGGAGGAGCAGGTGCCGGGCGCCGCGGCCGGCCAGCCAGGCCGCTGTCCGCAGGCCCAGCGCGCCCAGGCCGCCGGTCACGACGTGCACGCGGTCGCCGTCCAGCGGCGCGTCGGACGGCGCGGCCCGCGGCACCTCGGCCAGCACCGGCTCGGTCAGGACGCCGTCGCGCAGGGCGAGTTGGGCGGGAGGTTCGGCGGCGCGCAGCGCCGCGGCCAGCGGCGTGAGCGCGGCGGCGGCCGGCTCCGCCGGGAGGTCCACGAGGGTGCAGCCGATCTCGGGGTGCTCGTTGGCGAAGGCCCGGCCCAGGCCCCACAGGGCGGCGCCCGCGGGTATCCGCCGGCCCGGGCCGGCCGGGCCCTGGGTGTCCGCGGTGAACACCCACAGGCGGGGCGCCGCCTGGTCGACCTGATGGCGCGTCAGGCTCTGTATCAGGGTGAGCAGTCTCCCGGTGCCCGACGCCAACGCCGACGCGGCGTCCGCGGGTTGAGGTGCCCCGGCCGCTGGTATCGCGCGGGCGTCGAGGATGCCCCGCAGCGGGCCGCCCGCCTCGGCCTCGGCCCAGGCGAGCAGGGCGTCGGCGGCCTCGTCCGCCCGCGGCGGGGGAGTCAGGGCCCGGCCGCCGGAGCGCTCGGCCAGCGAGGCCAGCCGCTCCCGCAGCGCCGGGTCCTCGGCCAGCACCAGCCAGGCGCCCTCCGCCGACCCGCCCGGCCCGGCCTCGACGGGCAGCCACCGCACCTCGTACAGGCGGCCGTCCTCCGGACGGCGCGGCGCGGCCAGCCGGACCCGGAACCCGGTCGCCGACCACACGGCCGCGCCGTGCGCGTCCAGGACGGCGACGTCGGCGGTGATGTGCAGCCCGTCGGCCGAGACGACCCGGGCGTGGCACCAGCCCTCGGTGACCGCGGGCCCGTCGGTGCGGGTCCACACCTCGTCGGCGCCGACCGGCAGCGGCAGCGCGCCGCCCCGGCCGGCCTCCGTGGCGGCCGCGGCCACCGTGTGCAGGCAGGAGTCCAGCAGCGCCGGGTGCAGAGGCCACCCCCGCGCGGGCAGCCCGTCGGGCAGCGCGAAGCGCGCCAGCGCCTCGCCGCGCCCGACGGACAGCCCGGTCAGCGCCCGGAACCGGGGCCCGTAGCGCAGCCCCGCCGCGGCCAGCCGGTCGTAGTGGGCGTCGACCGCGACGGGCGTGGCACAGCGGGCCGCGACGGCCTCGGGGGTGTCCTCGGCGCCGGGGCGCCGTCCGCCGGGCAGCCCGCCGACGGTGCCGCGGGCGTGGACGACGGGGTGGCCGTCGGGCGGGCAGGAGGTGATGACGAAGGACTGCCCGGCCCCGTCCGGCCGCAGGCCCAGCTGGAGTTCGCCGCCGTCCTCGCGCAGCGGGCAGGGCTGTGAGAAGGCGACGTCGTGCAGCGCGAACGGCTTGCCGGCGCTCACCACGGCGGCGGCCTGTGCGGCGGCGGTCAGCCAGTAGGCGCCCGCCACGATCGGGGTGTCCTCCACGACGTGGTCGGCCAGCTCCGGGGTGGCCTGCTCGCCGACCGCCAACTGCCATACGGTCAGCGTGGGTTCGGCGCCCACCGGGACGCGGGCGCCGAGCAGCCGGTGGTCGTCGGGCCGGGTGGGGAGCTGGGCGGCCCGACGGGTCTCCGCGCCGGGGGCCGCGGGGCGCGGCACCAGCGGGAAGTGCCGGCGCCGCCAGCCGTGGCCGGGCAGCGGAAGGTGCGCGGCCGGGCCCGGGTGGCGGCGGCGCCAGTCCACCGGCACGCCGTGCGTCCACAGCTCGCCCAGCGCGGTGGTCAGGGTGCGCGGCTCGTCCTCGCCGCGGCGCAGCGAGGAGACCACGGGCAGCGCGCCCAGGCCGCGTCCGTCGAGGAGTTCGGCGACCGGCCGGGCCAGCACGGGGTGCGGCGCGATCTCCAGGAACGCGTCGTAGCCGTCGTCGGCGAGGCGTTCCAGCGCCGGGCCGAAGAGGACCGGGGCGCGCACGTTGCGCACCCAGTAGCCGGGGCCCAGTTCGCGGCCGCCGACCGGTGCGCCGGTGACGGTGGAGTACAGCGGCACCTCGGCGTCGCGCGGGGCGAGGCCGGCCAGGGCCCGCGCAAGCCGCGGCTGGACCGCCTCGACCTGCGGGCTGTGCGCGGCGAACTCCACCGCGATCCGCCGGGCGAACACGCCGCGCCGGTCCAGCTCCGCCTCGATCGCGTCCAGCGCCGCCGGGGTGCCCGACAGCACGGTGGCGCGCGGCCCGTTGAGGGCGGCCACCGACACCTCGCGCTCCCGGCCCTCGACGAGCGCCGCGGCCTCGGCCGCGGTGAGTTCGGCCAGCAGCAGGCCGCCGAGCCCGGAGAGCTCCGTCAGCAGCCGGCTGCGCTCGCACACCACGGCGGCGGCGTCGGCCAGCGACAGCGCGCCCGCCGCGTGCGCGGCGGCGATCTCGCCCATGCTGTGCCCGACGACGGCCGCCGGCCGCAGCCCCCACTCCCGCCAGGTCGCGGCCAGCGCGGTCTGCATCGCGAACAGCGCCGGCTGGATCTCGGCCGTACCCCGCACGACCAGCCCCTCCTCGTCGCTCCACAGGGAGCGGCCCAGGTGCCGGGCGACGGCCGCGTCGGCGTCCCGTACGGCCTCGCGGAAGGCCGGCTCGGCGGCGGCCAGCCGCCGCCCCATGCCGGCCCACTGCGAGCCCTGCCCGGGGAAGACCATCACCACCCGCGGCTCGGTCCGCGCGGCCGCGCGCGGCCCGGCGGCGAACGCGGCGGCCTGCCCGCCGGACAGCGCCGCCAGGGCGTCGGCGAGCTGCCCGGCGTCCGTGGCGCCGACCGCGATCCGGTGCCGGGCGTGGTCGGTGCGCAGGGCCGCGGCGGCCGCGGCCCGGGGCAGCCAGCCGGGCTCGTCCCGGTGGGCGCGGGCCTCGGCCGCCCAGGCGGCGGCCCGTGCCGCCAGCGCCTCGGGGGAGCGGGCGGAGACCGGGACGAGGACGGGGACGAGGACGGCGTCGCCGTCCGCGCCGTCCGCGTCCCCGTCCTCGGTCCGCCCCGCCGCGGGCGGCGCGCCGGCCGCGGCCGGCTGTCCGGACCCGGTCCGGTCGGCCGGCCGGTCGGCGCGCACGGGGGTGGGGCCCGCGGCGAGTACCAGGTGGGAGTTGGTGCCGCCGAAGCCGAAGGAGGACACGCCGGCCGGCGCCGGCGCGCCGGCGGCGTCGCACGGCCACGGCTCCTGCTCGGCGACCACGGTGACCGGCAGCCGCTCCAGGCCCAGCAGCGGGTTCGGCTCGCGGTAGTGCACGGTCGGCGGGATGGACCGGTGGTGCAGCGCCAGCGCGGTCTTGATCAGCCCGGTGACGCCCGCCGCGGCCTCCAGGTGGCCGACGTTGGACTTCACCGACCCGATCCGCAGGCTCCGCCCGGCCGGGCGGTCGCCGAGCACCCTGCCCAGCGCCGCGACCTCGATCGGGTCGCCGACGGCGGTGCCGGTGCCGTGCGCCTCCACGTAGCCGACCTCGCCGCCCGCCACCCCGGCCGCCGCGCACGCGGCGGCCAGCACCGCCTCCTGCGAGGGGCCGTTGGGCGCGGTCAGGCCGTTGGTGCGGCCGTCCTGGTTGACGGCGCCGCCCAGCACCACCGCGTACACCCGGTCGCCGTCGGCGAGGGCGGCCGGCAGCGGCTTGAGGACCACCACGCCGACGCCCTCGCTGCGTACGTAGCCGTCGGCGCGGCTGTCGAACGGCTTGCACCGTCCGTCGGGCGCCATCAGGCCGCTCTGGCTGAAGCTCAGCGCGATCCGGGGGCTGGCGATCACGTTCACCCCGCCGGCCAGCGCGAGGTCGGCCTCGCCCGCCCGCAGCGCCTGGCAGGCCAGGTGCACCGCGACCAGCGAGGACGAGCAGGCGGTGTCCACCACCATGCTGGGGCCGCGCAGGTTCAGCGTGTAGGAGAGGCGGTTGGCCACGATGCTCAGCGCGCCGCCGGTGCCGTCGTAGGGCTGGGTGCCCTCCAGGGAGCCGAAGACGGCGGTGCCGTGGTCGAAGGTGGACACGCCCATGAACACGCCGGTCGCCGAGCCGGCCAGCGAACCGGCGGGGATGCCGGCGTCCTCCAGCGCCTCCCAGGCGGTGTCCAGGGTGAGCCGCTGCTGCGGGTCCATGCGGGCCGCCTCGCGTGCGGAGACGCCGTGGAAGTCGGCGTCGAAGCCCTCCACGTCGGACAGGAAGCCACCCCAACGGGTGTTCATCCGCCCTGGTTTGGAGGTGTCCGGGTCGTAGAAGGCGTCCGCGTCCCACCGGTTGGCGGGCACCTCGCTGATCGCGTCCACCCCCTCGGTGAGCAGCCGCCAGAACTCCGCGGGCCCGGTGGCCCCCGGAACCCGGCAGCCGATCCCGACCACCGCGACGGGGACGGCGCCGCCGTCCGCGCGGGCGGTGCCCGCGGCCGCCGGCTCCGCCCCGGAGGAGCCGGTTCCGGGCTCCTCCTCCGGCGCGGAACGGGCGAGCAGGCCGGCCACGTGAGCGGCGATCTCGTCCACCGACGGGTAGTCGTAGGCCACCGTCGGGCTCAACTCCACTGCGGCCCACCGCTGGAGGGTGTCCGAGAGCTCGACGGCCTGGAGCGAGGAGACACCCAGGCCCGTGAAGGGCTCGTCGGTGGGCACCTCCCGCGCGGGCAGGCCGAGGAGTTCGGCCAGCCGCGCCACCAGCCAGTTGGCGACTTCCTGCTGACGGCTCATCAGGAGATTCCCTCCAGGGCGCGGCTCTCGGGTTCCGGGGCCGCGGTGAAGGTGCCCGCGAGGAACTCGGCCTTGGCGGCACGGCGCTGGATCTTGCCGCTGGAGGTCTTCGGCGCGGAGCCGGGCACCACCAGGTGGACGACGTCGAGCTGGATGCCGTGCTCGGCGCTGACGGCGGCCAGCACCGCCCGCCGGATCGAGGCGAGGGAGGGCAGCTCGGCGGCCCGGGCGCCCTTGCCCCGGGTCTCCCGGGGCCGCAGCACCTCCGCGACCAGCACCACCTGCTCGTCGTCCGCCTCGCCCTCGCCGGCGGAGACGGCGAAGACGGCGCCGCAGCCCGGCCGCACCCACGGGTGCGCGCTCTCGGCGGTCAGCTCGATGTCCTGCGGGTAGTGGTTGCGTCCGCCGACGATGACCAGGTCCTTCAGCCGCCCGGTGATGACGAGTTCGCCGTCGACCAGGGCGCCCAGGTCCCCGGTCCGCAGGTAGGGGCCGGCGCCGGTGTCGGAGGTGTGGGCGTGGAACGTGCGCTCGGTCTCCTCGGCGTTGCGCCAGTACCCGGCGGGGGTGTCCAGGCCGGCCGTCCAGACCTCGCCGACCTCGCCCGGCGCGCGGGTGCGCCGCGTCTCGGGGTCCGCGATGACGATCTCCCGGCTCAACCGCGCCCTGCCGACGCCGACCACCACGTGGTCGGTGCCCGGGACGACGGTGCCCTTGCGCAGCGCCTCGCGGTCGGCGGCGATGAACACCGGGCCGGCGCCCGCCTCGGTGCCGGAGGTGATCAGCGTCGCCTCCGCCAGCCCGTAGGCGTGCATCAGCGCCCCGCGGCTCAGCCCGTGCGGGGCGTAGGCGGCGGCGAACGCCTCCACGGTGGCCGGGCGGATCGGCTCCGCGCCGGAGAAGGCGACCCGCAGGCTGCTCAGGTCGAACTCGGCGCGGTCCTCCTCGGGGATGCGCCGTACGCACAGGTCGTACGCGAAGTTCGGCGCGCCCGTGACGGTGCCCCGGTAGCGGGTGATCGCCCGGAGCCAGCGGGAGGGCCGCTGCACGAAGGCCAGCGGCGGCAGCAGCACCAGGTGCGAGCCGGCGTAGCAGTTCTGCAGCACCTTGCCGATCAGGCCCATGTCGTGGAAGAGCGGCAGCCAGGAGACGAGCACGTCCTGCCGGCCGATCCGCATGATGTCGGCGAACATCTCCTCGTTGCGCAGCAGCGCCCGGTGGGTGACCATCACGCCCTTGGGCAGCGAGGTCGAGCCGGACGTGTACTGGAGGAAGGAGATGTCCTCCGGGCCGGTGGCCGGCGGGCGGAAGTCCGCGGCCTGCGACAGCGGCACCGTGTCCACCGCTATCCATTCCAACGCCCCGAGTTCCGGGGCGAATTCGGAGATCGGGTCGTGGAGGTCCGGGGTGCTGCCGGTGAGCACCACGGCGGCGCCGCTGTCGTGCGCCACGGACTGCAGGACGGCCGTCTTGCGCGGGTTGCGCAGCGGGGTGGGCGGTGCCACCGGCACCGCGATCACGCCGGCGTGCTGGCAGGCCATGAAGGCCCGGACGAAGTGGGCGTTGTCGGCGGCGAGGATCATCGCGCGGTCGCCCGGCCGGACCGAGCGCAGCAGCCGGGCCGCGACCGCCCGGGCCTCCAGGTCGAGCCTGCCCCAGGTGAGAGCCTCGGCCTCGTCCTGCCCGTCGGCGAGGAACGTGTAGGCGGTCCGGTCGCCGAGCTCCTGCGCGTTCTCGGACAGCAGGACGGAGACCGTCGGGTGCTTGAGTGGCGTTTCCAATTCCCGCTCCCCTGTGTGCGAAATAATCGGCACTGCGGCATGCAGAATTCGATCGCGCATATGATGTGCGGATTTTACGTGTTGTTGAGAGGCGGCGTCGGTGCCGCGGTGCGGGGATTGCTCAGAACCCGCGCGTCCGCCATGGAATTCGGTATCCGCGATTCCAGGAGGGCGCCCCCCGTAATTCCCGGCCGTAAGACCGGTTGCCCGGCTCACTCTAGCCGCCGGTGCATCCCGGGTCAACGCGCTCCAGAGGCCCCCGTGTGAATAGTGTGTTTCCCCCGGGAAGACGGTGGGTCCAGCTGCCCGGGGGTGACACAACAGGAATCCGGTGACTTAAGCGCGGGGATCATTCGAGAGCCGTTGTATTGCCGAGTACACGAGGAGGTGGCCCCAGATTTCCTGCCGCACCATCTCCGGGGAGCGCGAGCGCAGCTCCCGCTTGCCGCGGTCGGCCAGCCGCTGCGAGGCGGCCTCGAAGCTCCAGCGGTCGGCGTACACCGCGCGCAGCGCCGGCGCCGGGGCCTGCCGCGGGTCGAGCAGCGTGGTGAGCAGCTGCTTCCCGCCGCCCGGCCGGGCGTTCAGCACCCGCACCGTGGCCAGCTCGGCGCGGCCCGAGGCGGGGTCCGGCCGGGCGGGCAGCAGGGTCAGCGCGGAGCCGTCCGACAGCGGCCGGGCCGGCGGCAGCACCACCCCGTCGGGGACGCTCCACAGCAGGTCGGCACCGGTCCGGGCGGCGGTACGCCACAGCCGCGGCCGACCGTAGTCGGCGTCGGCCACCACCAGGTCGCCGGGGCCGACCCGGCCCAGCAGGGAGCCCGCCACGTCGCCCACGCCCGCGTACACCGGGTCCAGCCGGGCGCCCAGCAGCGCGCCGCTGGCGTTGTCGGCCAGCACGCTGATCCGCAGCCGCGGCCCGCTCGGCCGCCCGCCAGGTGAGGCCGCCCCGTACACGGCGGCGTTCTCCGGGCTCTCCGGGAGCGCCGAGACCCTGCCCCCGAGCACCCGCACCCGCAGGTCCTCCAGGCGCTCCGGCGGCGCCCCCGGTGTCACACTCCGCACCGTCGCGACCTGCGCGAAGAGCGTCTCCAGCGGTGTGGCGCCGAGCCGCATCCGGGCCCGGGAGACGGCGGCGGTGGACGGTACGGAGCGCAGCGTGCTCAGCCCGGCCGGCGCCGTCAGCCGAATGCCCTCCGCCAGCAGCTCCGCCACCTCCTCGTACCGCGCGGCCGGGAACATGCACATGGCCAGCACGAAGTAGACCACCAGGTGCGGCGGCAGCAGCCGGTTCCGCTGGCCGCACCGGCCGGCCGCGGTGATCGCGTTCTCCACCGCCTCTAACGGATAGGTCCAGGTCAGCATCCCCACGGCCAGCCGGTCGGCAAGCCGCTGTTCGGTGGTACTCATTCTGCGTTCCCCCGTAGAAAAATTCATTTTGGAACGGCGCAGGGCGGCGGTCACCCGCCCTATAGGTTGTTCGCCGGCCGGAGCATATTCGCCAGGGCCGGCTGCTTAAGTCACCCGGCGCCCGGTGTCATTCGAAGATCGTGCTTGCTGAGAAGGCTTGCGCTGGTGTCTGCTTGCTCCCGCGGTCCGGGGGGACTGCGGTACCCGCGCACTCCCTGAGAGAGCATAAACGCGAGGGCGTGCGCCGGTAGCAGAAGACAGATGAAGGAGTCATTCACGTGACGACGTTCAGCAGACGCGGCTTTCTCCGTGCGGCCACGGCCGGCGGGATATCCGCTGCCGGGGTGCTGGGCCTTCCGAAGGCGTTCGCCGACTCCCGGCGCTCGCTTGCCGCCGGGACCAGCGCCCTGGTCATCGGCTCCGGGTTCGGCGGCTCCGTGGCCGCCCTGCGGCTGGGGGCCGCGGGCGTGCAGACCCTCGTCCTGGAACGCGGCCAGCACTACGCCTACAGCCCGACGCAGGCGGTGTTCGGCAACGAACTGGCGCCCACCAGCCAGACGTTCTGGTTCCAGAACACCGCCGAGTGGCCCGGCGTGCAGCCGGTACCGATCAGCCCGGTGCCCGGCCTGATCGAGGTCATCACCGCGGGCGCCATCCAGATAGCGGCCGGCGCCTGCCTGGGCGGCGGTTCCGTCGTCTACGCCGGCGTCACCGTGCAGCCGCCGCGCAAGTACTTCAACGCCCTCTACCCCAAGGGCCTTTCCTACGACGAGCTGGACAAGGTCTACTACCCGCGGGTGCGCGGCAACATCGGCGCCTCCGCCATGCCCTCGGACATCTACGGCTCCGACCCGTTCACCCACTCGCGTGCCTTCGACGCCCAGGTGTCGGCGGCGGGCTACGCCAGCAGCCCCGTCGACACCGTCTTCAACTGGACCAAGGTCCGCGGCGAGCTGGCCGGCCGGCTGCGGCCCTCGGCCATCGCCGGCGAGTCGTCCTTCGGCAACAGCGACGGCGCGAAGAACGACCTCACCCAGACCTACCTGCCCAGGGCGCTGGCCACGGGCAACGTGCGCATCGCCACCCTCACCGAGGTCACCGCGATCCACCAGGGCGCGGGAGGCCGCGGCTGGAGCGTCGACGTCCGCCGGTACAACCCGGACGGCACCCTCGCCGGCACCGCCACCTACACCGCCGACCTGCTCTTCGTCGCCGCCGGCTCGGTCAACACCACCCGGCTGATGGTCGCCGCCCGGGACAGCGGCGCGCTGCCCGGCCTGGACACCTCGGTCGGCACCAACTGGGGCAGCAACGGCGACACGTTCGCCTTCCGCACCTTCGACGGACCGGTCGGCGCCACGCAGGGGGCGCCCTGCGCCTCGACGGTCTTCGTCGACAGCGACAAGGGCCTCGGCATCCCCACCCGGGTCGAGAACTGGTACTTCATGCCGTTCAACAGCACCCCGTACATGGCCCAGTTCAGCGTCTCCGCCGACCTGGACAACCGCGGCACGTGGACGTACGACAAGAAGACCGGCAAGGTCGACATGCTCGACTGGGACGAGAGCAAGAACACCCCGTCGCTGGACGCCGCGTCCAACTTCAACCAGGTGATCATCGACAAGGGCCTGGGCGGCGCCGTCGACACCATCGCGCCCTCCGCCGAGGGCACGGCCCACCCGCTCGGCGGCGTGCCGATCGGCCAGGCGACGGACCTCTACGGCCGGGTCAAGGGCTACCGTGGGCTGTACGTCCTCGACGGCGCGCTGCTGCCGGGCAACGTCGGCGGCGCCAACCCCTCCCTGACCATCGCCGCGCTGGCCGAACGCGCCATGGACGACATCGTCGCCGGCGGCTGCTGACCGCACCGACCCGAGACGGGGCCGGAGCGCGTACCGCTCCCGGCCCCGCACCCCGCCCGGGGCCCCACCGGCAGTACGGTCCGCGGCACCGTCGCGGGCGCTGCCCGGGGCCCCGCCACCGGTCCCGCACCCCCGAAGGAGTGACTCTTGGACGCGACCACGACGTCCACCACCGCCCCGCCGGTCCGTGAAGCCGCCACCATCGTGCTGGTCGGCGCCACCTCCGGCATCGGCCGGGCGGCCGCCACCCGGTTCGCCGAGCGCGGCGACCGGGTGATCGCCGTCGGCCGGGACGCCTCGCGCGGCCGCGACCTGCTGCGCGAACTGGCCGAACACACCCCGCGCGACGGATCGCACACCTTCGTCGGCGGAGACGTCTCCACCGCGGCGGGCGTGGCGCAGATCGCCGAAGCGGTCCGCGAACGCACCTCCGCCGTCGACGTGCTGGTGAACGCGGCCGGCCTGGTCTCGCGCCGCCGCGAGGTGACGACCGAGGGCATCGAGCTGAACTTCGCCGTCCACCACCTGGCCCCGTACTCCATGACCGGTGCGCTGCTGCCGCTGCTGGAGGCCGGCGGCGGACGCGTGGTCAACGTCAACTCCGAGGGCCACCGGGCCGCGATCAGCGGCGGAGCGGTCTTCCTGGACTACTCCGACCTGCAACTGGAGCGATCCTACGAGACCTGGACGGCCTACAGCCGCTCCAAACTGGCCAACATGCTCTTCACCTCGGAGCTGCACCGCCGGCTCCCGCACCTGGGCGTGGTGGCGCTGCACCCCGGCGTGGTGCGCACCCGCATCGGCCGCGACCTGCCGCGCGCCCAGGTGGCGATGCTGTCGGTCTTCGCGCTCTCCCCCGGCAAGGGGGCCGGGCCCGTCGTCCACCTCGCGACCTCCCCCGATGTCGTCAATGGCGCGTACTACAACCGCTTCGACCGGACGCCGGCCTCGCCCGCCGCCCGCGACGCGGACGCAGCCGCCCGCCTGTGGCGGGTCACCGAGGAGCTGCGCGGCCCGTTCGGCGGCTGAACCGCGCGCCCGAGCGGGGGCCGGTGGGCCGGCCCCCGCTCGGGCGCGCGCCGCACCCGCCCGGACAGGGCCTACGAGCGCCCGGCCCGTTCCAGGGCCGGGCGCTCGCGCGGGTCCGCCGCCGCCGCGGCGGCCGGCCGCCGCAGTCGCGGCAGCACCAGCCGCCGCACCACGACGAACGTCACCCGGTGCGGCACGTGCCGGCCGGCCAGCGCCTGCGCCTTGGCGACAACGCCCGGCACCGCGATCCGGCGACCCCGGCGGGCCGCGCGCAGCCCGGCCCGGGCCACCGTCCGCGGCGTCTTCCAGGCCATCCACTGCTTGGCCTCCAGCTCCGCCGCGCCGCCCACCGCCATGAACTCGGTGCGCACCGGGCCCGGGGCCAGCAGCGTGCAGCTGACCCCGGTCCCGCGCAGCTCGGCGTGGAGCGACTCGGCGAAGGTGTTGACGAACGCCTTGGACGCGGCGTACGTGGCCGCGCCCGGCACGGGCTGCATGCCCGCGGTCGACCCGGTGATCAGGATCGACCCGCAGCGGCGCGCCAGCATGCCGGGCAGCACCGCGAGCGTCAGCTCGTGCATCGCCACCACGTCGACCTCCACCTCGGCGGCCTCCGCGCGGGGGTCGCCGTCGGCGAGGTAGCCGCAGGTGGTGAAGCCCGCGTTGTTGGCGAGCACCCCGATCTCCAGCGCGGCCAACTCCTCCACCAACTCGGCGCGGTCGGCGCGGTCGGCCAGGTCGCAGGCCCTGACCTCCACCCGCGCCCGGTACGCGCCGCGCAGCTGACCCGCCAACTCGTCCAGCCGGTCCTTGCGGCGGGCCACCAGCAGCAGCCGGTGGCCTCGGGCCGCGAGCCGGCCCGCCATCTCCCGGCCGATCCCCGACGACGCGCCGGTGACCACCGCCCAGCCGCGGTGGCGGGCCGCACCGGCCCGCCACGCCCGGCTCATTTGCGCACCGGCGCCGAGGCCGCCGACTGCCCGGTCAGCTGCTCGGTCAGCCGCTGCCCGGCCGCGTTGCCCGCCCGGGTGCACGACTCGATGGACACGCCCCACAGGTAGTCGCCGGACAGCTCCAGGCCGGGCAGCTGCTGGACCGCGTGCCGCACGTCGAAGAGGAACTCCCCGTGGTAGGGCAGGTAGGCGCTGTAGGCGGCCGGCCAGATCCGGCCCACCCGGTTCAGCGGCCTGGCCCGGGTGGCGCCCAGGTAGCGGGTCAGCCGCCGCTCGGTCTGCTCCACCCAGGTGTTCAGCTGCTCGGTGGACAGCTCGGTGTCGCGCGCGCCGCGCCCGCTGAACGTGTAGCGCACGATGTGCCGGTCGTTCATGCCGTAGGAGCCGGCGTTGCTGCACGGGCCGCCGTCGTGCATGGCCAGCGCCCGTACCGTGCTGGTGAACACCGGACGGTCGTACTCCACCAGCATCACCGACGACGGGTTGTACCGCACCTCGCTCAACCGCTTGCCCAGGCCCGGCAGTTCGGAGCGGACGATCTCGGCGGCGGCGTAGGCGGGGGCGGCCACCACGACGCCGTCGTAGGGCAGTTCCTCGGCGGGCGCGCCGTCGGTGGACGCGCGCACCCCGGCGATCCGGCCGTCGCGGACCACCAGGCCCTCGACGGTGGTGTTCAGCCGCACGTTCACCCGCCGGGCGAACGCCTCCAGCGCCGGCTGCACGCCGTCGACCAACTGGTCGTAGTAGTCCAGCAGCAGCGCCAGGTTGGTGCCGAACGTGCCGAGGTAGACGTCGTCCGGCTCGGCGCCGTTCATCCGGACCGTCATCGGCCGCAGCAGCGTGTTGGTGATCTGCTCGCTGAAGTGCGCCGACAGCGGCTCGTGGTCGTACTTGCGGGCGAGCTCGGTGAAGTACTTCGAGCCGAGGAACTTGTTGGACTCGTCGCTCTGGATGCGCGCCGCCATCGCCGCGAGGCGCGCGAAGTCGCGCGGCTTGCCCATCTTGCGGATGTTGGCCAGCGACCGGGTGCGCCGGGTGCTGTCCAGGGTGAGCACCTCGTCGTCCTTCATCATGGACGTGTTGATCCCGAACGGCTCCCACCGGTAGCTGCCCAGGGTGTCCAGGAAGGTGCGGAAGGCGGTGTACTTGCGGCCGATGTTCTTGCCGCCCATCATCACCGGCCGGTCGCCCAGCTTCGCGACCCCGAACCGGCCGCCGAGCCGGTCCTCGCGCTCGATCATGTCGACGTCGAAGCCCGCGCGTTCCAGGTGGAGCGCCGCGGACAGTCCGGATATGCCGCTGCCGACGACGGCGACTCGGGCGCCGTCACCTACGGTGTTTCCCAGCATCGGTGCATCACTCTCTTGGGTAGGCCCTGGTCGAGGGCGAGGGCGAGCGAGTGGGTGTGTACGGACGTGCGGGTGTTCGGGGTGTTCGAGGTGTTCGGGGTGTTGCCGGGTGTGCGGGACGCACGAGGTGCGCGGGCGTGCGGAGTCGTGGGGGACGGCGGATCGGGCCGCCGCCGGGGCCGGGTGGACGCCCTTGCGGCGGGACGGCCGAGAGCGCTCGCGGTCGCGTCGGCGGGCGGGTGGAATGGACAGGGCGGCGTGGAGCGCCGGTTCGGCGCCTCGGGCGGGGAGTCCGCGTGGCGGCTCCCGGGAAGGCGAGCCGCCGTCCGGCCGTGCCGTTGAGATGGCTGTGGCGACCTGTCGAACATCGTTGACACAGCGTTGTGTTGACGGTTCGTCAGATTCAGGGGCGGGCGTCGTCAGCGGCTCACCGCGTGTCGCCGCCGGTCTCCGCCAGCCACGCGGGCAGGCAGTCCTCGGCGAACGAGGCGGCGTCGCCGCCGGTCTTCTCCCGGTGCGCCCGCACGCCTTCGGCGTACCGGCGCAGGTGCTCCTGGGTGGACCTGCGGCTGGCCAGCGCCAGGAACCGGGCCCGCTCCATCGCCAGGCCCCGGCCCAGGGAGCTCGAACCCCCCTTGTGCACGGCCTGCTTGACGGCCCGCACGGAGCCCGGCGCCCGCTGTGAGAGCCGCAGCGCGACGGCCGCCGCCTCCCGCCGCACGTCCTCGTGCGGCACCACCCGGTGCACGAGCCCGGCCTCGGCGGCCTCCTGTGCTCCCAGCAGCCTTCCCTCCAGGAGGAGTTCGAGGGTCCGCCCGGTGCCCAGGGTGCGGGCCAGCAGCTGGCTGCCGCCGCCGCCCGGGATCAGCCCGAGTGTCGACTCCACCAGACCGACCTTGTAGCCGCCGTCACCCATGACCCGGATGTCGCAGGCCAGGGCCAGCTCGAAGCCGCCGCCCAGGGCCAGGCCGTCGATCGCCGCGACGTACACCTTGTCGCTGGCCTGGATACGGCGGATCAGCCCGTGGAAGGCCAGCAGCGCCCGGATGCCCGCGACCGGGCTGCGGTCCAGCGCCCGCCCCGCGCCCGGCACCCGGCCGAGCGCGCCCACCAGGCGCAGCGGCCCGGGCGCGGCGGCCGCGGGCACCCGCATGCCGCCGGCCTCGGCGCCGGCCAGCAGCTCCTCGGCGTCGTAGTGGCCCAGGAACACCCCGGGCACCTCACCGGTCAGCACCACCGCGCGCACGCCGCGGCGGTGCTCGGCGCGGGCCAGCGTCCGCGCCAGCTCGGACGTCACCGCGCCGGTGAGGAAGTTGTACGGTCCGTTGAGCACGCGCACGGTCAGCACCGCGCCGTCGCGCTCTGCCTGTATGTGGTCCACTCGCTTCACGCAGCCTCTCCGCTCGGGCAGGACGATCCGTGCCGGGGCCCTGTCTGACGCATCCCGCCTGCCCGGCCCGTTCTGCGGGCGGACCGGCGATCTTCGCCGAACAGGACCAAGGAGCCCCCGTCATCGGCCGCATCGCCGGTTCAGACGTGCTGTTCGACCCCTGTTCCCAGGGCGGCGAGGACCTCGGCCGCCGCCCGCTCGCCGGAGGAGACGGCACCTTCCATCCCCCCGTAGTCCTTCAGGACGGTCTCCGAACCCGCCCAGTGCACCGGCCCGGCCGGTTCGCTCAGCAGACGCACGGAGCCGTTCATGGCACCGAGCGCCGGCAGCCCGAAGTAGCCGCCGCGCGACCAGGGGTCGCTGCTCCAGTCCTTCTCGAAGTACGCCTCCGGCTCAGCCGCCTCGGCGCCGAACAGCCGCGCGAGGGTCTCCAGCACCAGGCGCCGCCGCTCCGCCTCCGGCCGGCCGGCGAACTCCCGGGCGGCGGCGCCGGGGACGAACCCGACGAGCACCCCCGGCACCTCCTCGCCGACCGGCGAGTTGTCGAAGACGCCGGTCAGCGGGCCGCGCGTGGTCAGCGCCCGGCCGCTCAGGCCCCGCTCGCGCCAGAACGGGGCGGCGTAGACGGCCGACACCTTCGTGACGGAGCCCATCGGCACGGCACGCAGCGCGGCCCGCCGGGCGTGCGGCAGGTCGGGCGTGAAGACGATGTCCGCCGCCAGCTGCGGCGGCACCGCCACCACCACCCGCCGGGCCCGTACGGTGCCCCGCGCGTGCACCACCTCCACGCCGCCGCCGGCCGGCGCGGTGTCGACGTGCGTCACCGGTGCCTGGAGCAGCACCCGGTCGCCGAGCCCCGCGGCCAGCCACTGGGCGACCCGGGCCGCGCCGCCGGTGATCCGGTGGTGGAGCTTGGTGGTGGTCAGGTTGTCGAACTTCCCGGTGGAGCCGATGTAGGCCAGCGCCTGGAGGAGGTTCAGCCGGTGCGGGTCGGCGCCCCACACCGTGGTGAACGCGGTGTCCAGCAGTGCCCGGCCCTCGCGGCTGCGCACGGTGCGGTCCAGCCAGTCGCCGACGGTCCTGCCGTCCAGTTCCTCGGCCCGCGCCGCCCGCCACGGCTCGCGCACCGGCACCTGTCCCACCAGCCGGTCGAGCCGGAAGCGGGCGAGCGCCACGTCGAGCAGCGCGGCGGGCCGCAGCGGCGGAACCTGCCCGCGCTGGCGGCGGAGGTCGCCGGAGAGCTCCATCAGGTCCGTGCCCTGGGTCCAGGTGCGGAACAGCGGAGCCCCGGCCTCGGCCGCGAAGGCGCCCATCCGGTCGTTGCCGACCGCGAGCCACTGGCCGCCCAGCTCCACCACGGCGCCGTCGCCGATCGGCTCGCTGAACGTCCGTCCGCCCACCCGGTCGCGGGCCTCCAGCACGAGCGGTTCGAGGCCCGCCTCGCGCAGCCCGTGCGCGGTGGACAGCCCGGCCAGCCCGGCGCCCACGACCACCACGTCGGCCTCGCGGCCCCGCGGGGAGTGCCTGCGGCCCTTCACGGGCCCCTTCGCGGTCGTCACGGCGTCACACCTGCCGGGTGCTCGCGGCGGCGAAGTCGTAGCCGACCTCGGTGGCCGTCTCCGAGACCGACCAGAGCCGCTGCGCGACCTGCGCGTCCTGCGCCCGCTTGTGGGGCTTGGCCACGCCCGGCGTGCCGCGGTAGCCGCCGAGGCTGCGCGGGCCGACGAACACGCCGCCGGGCAGGTCCGGCAGGGTCGCCGCGCAGAGCGTCGGGGACGCGCCGGCCAGCGGGCTCACCGCGAACAGGCCGTTGGCGGCGGCCATCATGCCGCGCATCGCGCCCTTCTGACCGGCCAGTTGGAGGTTCGTGGACGCGTAGCCGGGGTGCGCCGCGTACGAGTGCAGCCGGGTGCCGGCCGCGCCCGCCCGCCGGTCGAGCTCCGCCGCGAACAGCAGGTTGGCCAGCTTGGAGCGGCCGTAGGCGCCGTAACGGCTGTACTTCTGCTCGCTGTGAAGGTCCTCGAAGTCCATCTTGCCCATGGTGTGCAGCGAGCTGCTGATGGTGACCACCCGCGCGGCGGGCGCCGTGACGAGGGCGGGCAGCAGCAGGCCGGTGAGCGCGAAGTGGCCGAGGTGGTTGGTGCCGAACTGCAGCTCGAAGCCGTCGGCGGTGGTACGGCGCGGCGGCGCCATCACGCCCGCGTTGTTGATCAGCAGGTCGAGCCGGTCGTGCTCGCCGAGGAACCGCTGGGCGAAGGCGCGGACGGAGGTCAGGTCGGCCAGGTCGAGCCGGCCGACGTCCACCTTCGCGGCGGGCGCGGCGGCGCTGATCTCCGCGGCGGCGGCGACGCCCTTGCCGGTGTCCCGCACGCCGATGACCACGTCGGCACCGGCCTTGGCCAGCTCCCGCGCCGTCACCAGGCCCAGCCCGCTGTTGGCGCCGGTGACGACCGCGAGCTTGCCGGTGAGGTTCGGGATCTGGGCGACGCTCCACTTCTTCGGGATCTCGTAGGCGGTGGTGAACAGGCTGGTGTCAGCGGACATGCGGTTCCTCCAGGCGGACGTGCGCGGTGCTGCGTGGTGGGTACGGGGGTGACGCGGCGGCCGCCGCGGGTGCGGGGCCGGCCGCCGGACGGTAGCCGCGGGGCGGCGGCCGGCGGGCGGCCGGAGGGCTCCGGCGGCCCGCCAACGGCGCCGCGCGGGCGGCGACTTCGGCGGTCCGGCGGTGGGCTGTCCGGGCTTTCCGGTACGCGGCGGTGCGGTCTTGGGCTGTCCGGGCTCTTCGGTACACGGCGCTCTGGTGTTCGGCCGTCCGGTGTCCAGGGGGTGGCGTGCCGGTCGCCGGGGCGCGGGCGGGTCCGCGACGGCCCGGATGGCCGGGGACGTGCGTGCCGGCCGGCGGGCCGAGGCGGTGCGGGAGGGGAGCGTCGTCATCTTGGCCCCTCCCGCCTCGGGCCGGCGGCGGGAAGCCGTGCGGCGGATCCGACGCGGTGGCCGGGCCGGAGCGGGTGGCCGGCGCGATGGTGGTGGTGCGGCCGGCCGGCCGCGGCTCCGCGGGAGCGGGACCGTGCCCGGACCGCGCGGCAGTGGGCGGGCAGCGGGCGCGGCAGGCGGGTGGCGGGCGAGGGGCGCGGCACGCGCCGCGCCGACAGCGGGCGGGGCGCCGCGGTCGGCCCGACGCGGTGCGGCGGCCGGACGGGCCCGGGGCGGTACGGCGGCCGGACGGGCCCGGGGCGCGGACCGGCGGCGGATCGGGCGGAGGGCCGTGCGCGGGAGCCGGCGGCGGCCCGGGTGCGGGACAGCCAGGCGGAGGCATTGGAGGAGACGGCGGGGGAGACGGCGGGGGAGGCACTGGAGGAAAAGCGGCGCCGGTGGGCGGCCGGGTGCGGACGCGGCGGACGCCGGCCGGATAACCCCGGCGCTTCTCCGAAGCGGTGTGCCAGGGCCCCTCGGCTGCCCGCCGGCAGGTCCTGATCCGCTGGCCGCTTCACAACTTCCCCTGTCTCAACCGTCTCGGTCGTGCTCTCGAACCTCGGCAGTGGTACGGGTCTGGCAGGTCAACCCTCACTCATCCAGTTGCCCCATGTCAAGCACTTGATGGTTCGTAACACGGTGATGGATACTCAGTGACTGACCTGTTGCCTGCCGCTGGTGATCGTTACGATGACGCTATGAACCAACACGCGCTCAACCAGGTCCTATGGACCGCGAGGCGTGCCGCAGGGGCCATGCAGAGGGCCAAGGAGCAGGAGCTGCGCCCCCTGGACCTCGCGGCGGCGCACTACCTCCTGCTCGCCGCGATTGCCTTCAATCCCGGCGCCACCGGAGCCGAGGTCGCCCGCGAGCTGGGGGTCACGCCGCAGAACATCGCGGGCCTGACGAGCCGTCTGGAGCGGCGCGGGCTCGTCCGCCGCCAACCGCACCCGCGGCACAAGCACATCCTGGAGATGCGGATCACCCCCGAGGGGGAGGAGCTGCTCGCCCAGGCCGACACCGCCATGATGGCCCTGGAGGGGCGCATCACCGCCTTCCTGGGCGCGGAGGACGCGGCGACCCTGGCGTCCCTGCTGGACCGGCTGGCCGACGGCCTGGAGGCCCCCCGCGAGGTCTGACCCGGGACGGCGCGCCGGGGTGTCCGGGGTGCCGTGACGCCTTCACTCCGGTGCCCCCGGCGCCCCGGCGGCCCCGCCGTCCCGCTCGCGCGCGGGACGGGGGTCAGGCGGCCGGCCCGGCGGCCAGCGGTTCCAGGTAGCCGCGCAGGGCGGCCTTGAACTCCTTGACCAGTTTCCCCCGTTCGCGCGCGCCGACCTGGATCAGCAGCGGCAGCATGGCCCGCAGGATGTGCATCGCCACCGTGGCCGCCCGCCGCCGCCGCTCGGCCGGAAGGCCCGGTGCGACGGCGGTCACCACCGCCTCCATCCAGCCCTGCACCGTACTGTGCAACTCCTCGGAGGAAGCGGCCAGGTGACGGGGCGTCGCGTTGCCGGCGAAGACCGCCTTGAAAGCCGGGTTGGCCACCGTGAACGCCACCACCGGGTCCACCACCCGGTCCACCAGCGCGCCCACCGGCTCCGCGGCCAGTGCCGGATCGCCGACGAAGGCGAACGCCACGCCCAGCTCGGCCAGATACCGCTCGGCCAGCGCCTGGGCCATGGCCTCCTTGTTGGGGAAGAACTGGTAGAGGGTGCCCGGGGAGGCGCCCGCCCGCGCCGCGATGCTGTTGGTGGTGGCGGACTCGTACCCCGACTCGGCGAACTCCTGCGCGGCCGCGTCCAGGAGCTGCGCTATGCGCTGCTCCCCCCGGGCCAGCCGGCGGCGCGGCGGCCGCACGGCCGGCGGTGTCCGCGGTGTCTGCGGCGTCTGCGACATCCGTCCTCCCTCGGGCCCGCGCCGCGGCGGACGGCGCACGGCAGGTCCACGATATCCCGCGCGGGTCGGAACGTCCCAGGCCGGAGCCGTTGACACTTACGAGCAATCACTCGTACTGTGGCGCCTAGTACGAGTAAAAGCTCGTAATGGGTGTCCCGCTCCGGCAGCTGCCCCTCCGGGCTCCCGCCGCCCGGCGCCGTACCGGGCGCGGAACCGGTCCCGCGGCGGTCGTACACGACGCCGTACCTCTTCGCGCCCGGCGTGCCCGTCACGCTCGTCACGTCCCGTCGTGCGCGGACCCGCACCGCCCGGTTCGGCGTGCGCCCGCGCCCCGCCCTTCGCCCCGCACTCTCCGCCCGCTCTCCGCGCGGGTTTCCGTACCGGTCCCGCGCCCGTTGTGAGGAGCCCTCAGTGACCACCGTGAAGACGACGGCGAGAGGGCGGGAAGCCAACCCCTGGCTGGTCCTGCTCGTCCTCTGCCTGGGCTTTTTCATGATCATGCTCGACACGACGATCGTGAACATCGCCCTGCCCGCCATGCTTGACGGGCTCGGCAGTTCGCTCGACCAGATCGTCTGGGTCGTGAACGCCTATCTGCTCTCCTACGCCACGCTGCTGATCACCGGCGGCCGGCTCGGCGACATCTTCGGGCCGCGCAACCTGTTCGTCGTCGGCCTGGTGGTCTTCACCGGGGCGTCCGTCGCCTGCGGCCTGTCGGACACCGCCACGCAGATGATCACCGCCCGGGTGATCCAGGGGATCGGCGGCGCCCTGCTCACCCCGCAGACCCTCGCCATCGTCAACTCCGTCTTCCCGCAGGAGAAGCGGGGCGCCGCGATGGGCGTGTGGAGCGCGGTGATCGGCTCGTCCACCATCGCCGGCCCGACCCTCGGCGGCGTCCTGGTGGACCAGGCGAGCTGGCGCTGGATCTTCTACGTCAACGTGCCGGTGGGCCTGCTCGCCCTGGTCGGCACCTTCCTCTACGTCCCCGACATCCGCCCCGGCCGCAGCCACCGCCTCGACGTCACCGGCGTACTGCTGGCCAGCGCCGGACTGTTCCTGATCGTCTTCGGCCTCGTCGAGGGCCAGCGCTACGACTGGGGCGCGTGCTGGGGGCCGGTCACCATCTGGGAGATCATCGGCGCCGGCGCCGCGGTCCTGATCGCGTTCGTCCTGTACGAGAGGCGGCCGGCCGAACCGCTGCTGCCGCTCGCGCTCTTCCGCAACCGCGTCTACTCGGTCATGAACGGGGTGCAGGCGCTGGTCGCGTTCGGCATCCTCGGGATCTACCTGCCGGTGATCCTCTTCCTCCAGTCCGTCGTCGGCATGAGCGCCATCCACGCCGGCCTCACCCTGGCGCCCTGGTCGCTGGCCACGATCTTCGCCGCGCCCATGGCGGGGAGGCTTGCCGACCGGTACGGGGGCAAGTGGGTGCTGGCGTCCGGGCTGCTGCTCTTCGGCGGCGGCATCGCGCTGATGATCCCGGCCATCCGGCTCGGCGCGGGCGTCCCGGAGTTCCTGCTGCCCGGGATCGTGGCCGGCGCCGGGCTCGGCCTCAGCATGGCGCCCATGACGGCCGAGGCGATGCGCGAGATCCAGCCGCAGCAGGTCGGCGCCGCGTCCGGCATGTTCAACGCCGTACGCCAGGTCGGCAGCGTCATCGGCTCGTCCGTGGTCGGCGCCGTCCTCCAGCACCAACTCGCCTCCCACCTGGCGTCCCAGGCCCGCGCCCGGACAGCGACCCTGCGCGGCGTGCCCGACGGTGTGAAGGCCCAGTTCCTGCACGGCTACGCCGCCGCGGGCTCGGGCGGCCTCGACGTCGCGCCCGGCCAGGACGGCGGCGTACCGCTGCCCAAGGGGCAGTCCGCCGGCGTCACCGCCGAGCTCCACCGGGCCGCGCACGACATCTTCGTGCACGGCTACGTGGACGCGGTCAAGCCGACCATCGCGGTCCCGGCGGCGGTGGTCCTGGTGGGCGCGCTCTGCGCGCTGCTGGCTCCCGGCCGGCGCGCGAAGGACCCAGCCGGGGACGGGACTGCGGCACCGGCCGCCCCGCCGGAACCGGCCGCGGTGGGGGACTGACCGCGGTGGGGGACTGACCGTTCGGCCGGGTCGGTCCGACGGACGGGCGTCGTCGTTCGGGCCGGCTTGGACGGACGGGCGTCGGTCGTTCGGTCGGTTCGCGCGTCCGTCGGCCGTACGGACCGGCCGGCTGGACAGGCCGTACGGCAGCGGATGGCCCGCGGCGCCCGGCCCGAAAGCCGCCGCCCCGCCGGTACGCGCGGAGGCGGCGTACCGGCGGGGCGGCGGGTGAGGGGTCGCACTGCCGGGTGTCCCGTCCCCACGATGACCCGGCGGCCCGGCCCCTCGGCCCTGTCTGACACATCCCGCCCGGCGGGCGGCGCCTGGACGGCCCCTCGCCGCGTCGCCGGTCGTCGGTGCAGCTCGCTGCGCCCGCCTTCCCCCGGCTCGCGGTCGGCCCACCAGACACCGCCGGCCCCGCCCTGCGGGCGGACGGCGGTCTCTGCCAGACAGGACCTCGCCCCGGGCGCTCACCGCTCGTCGAGCGCCGGGGAGTCCTGCGGCCGGGTTGCGGTGCTCGGCCTCTCCGGGCGGCCGCCGTGGGACGGCGCGCCCGGAGGCGGCTCACATGTGGACGGCCTGGGCCTCGCCCGGGGAGCCCTCGATCCGGCCGCTGCGGTACAGCAGCGCCGCCACGATCGCACCGACGGCGAAGAGCGCCGCCGACCACCAGTAGGCCGTCGCGTAGCTGTGCAGCTTGGCCAGGGCCTCGCCCGCCACCCCGCCGCCCGGGTGGGCCTTGAGGTAGCTGTGCTCCTTGGTGGCCGCGAGCGTGTTCAGCAGCGCGGTGCCGATCGAACCGCCCACCTGCTGCATCGTGTTGACGAGGGCGGAGGCGACGCCCGCGTCCTGCTCGCTGACGCCGGAGGTGGCCACCGACATCGCGCACGGCATGACCAGGCCCAGGCCCACGCCGGTCACCAGCAGCGGCGGCAGCACGTTGGCGGCGTAGGCGCTGTGCAGGTTGAGCGCGGTCAGCCAGACCATGCCGCCGACCGCCAGGGCCATGCCCACCGGGACGATCGGCCGCGGGCCCATCTTCGGCAGCAGGCTGTTGGTGGCGATCTGGGCGGCCACCATCAGGGCACCGATCATCGGCAGGAAGGCCAGGCCCGTCTTGACCGGGTTGTACTGCAGCAGCAGCTGCAGGTAGTAGGTCAGGAAGAGGAACACGCCGAACATGCCGGCGCCGGAGATCCCCAGGACCGCGAAGGACGCGCCGCGGTTGCGGTCCGTCAGTACGCGCATCGGCAGCAGCGGGTGCCGGGTCCGGGTCTGGAACCAGCTGAAGACCGCCAGCAGGACCACGCCGCCGGCCAGGAAGCCCCAGGTCATCGGGGAGCCCCAGTGGTGCGTCTCGGCGTTGGAGAAGCCGTAGACCACGCAGAACAGGCCGACGGTGACCAGCAGCGTGCCGGGCAGGTCCAGCCGGGGCCGGTCCGCGGGGGCGCCCTTGCGCAGGAGCATCAGGCCGCCGATGAAGGCGATGACGGCGAAGACCAGGTTGACGTAGAGGGTCCACCGCCAGCTCAGGTGCTCGGTCAGGGCACCGCCCAGCAGCAGGCCGACGCCGCCGCCCGCGCCCGCGATGGCACCGTAGATGCCGAACGCCTTGGCCCGTTCCTTGGCGTCGGTGAACGTCGTGTTGAGCAGCGACAGGGCGGCCGGCGCCAGCATCGCGCCGAACAGTCCCTGCAGGGCGCGGCCGGAGACCAGCACCTCGAAGTTCTGCGCGGCGCCGGCGAGCGCGGAGGCACCCGCGAAGCCGACCACGCCGATGAGGAAGACGATGCGCCGGCCGATCAGGTCCGCGAGCCGGCCGCCGACCAGCAGCAGGCTGCCGAAGGCCAGCGAGTAGGCGGTGACGATCCACTGGCGGTTGCCGTCGCTGAAGCCGAGCGCCTTCTGGGCCGAGGGCAGCGCGATGTTCACGACGGTCGCGTCGAGCACCACCATCAGCTGGGCGGTGGCGATGACCGCGAGCACCCACCAGCGGTGGTTGGCGCGCTCGTGGCGGGGCTGCTTGCCGAGCTCGACCGGCACCCCCGGCGGGGAGGCGTCGACGGGCGCGTCGGCTGCGGAGTGTGTGGACATGTTCCTGGTCTCCTGGAGGGACGGGGAGGTGCGGTCCGCACGGGCCGCCGGAGGGAACGAAACGGTTTCGTACTGCCGTTCCAGGATGACCGTACGTCCGGCACTATCGAAACGCAAACGTTTCGCTATGGGGTGGTGTGTGCGCCTGCTCACAGCCCTTCGACGCCTCCCCGCCCCCTGACGCCTCCCCTGGTCCCCTCTGCTGCCCTCTGCCGTCATCGGTGCTGGTGCTGCTGGTGCTGCTGGTGCTCGTGGATCGCTTGCCCGGCCCCGGCGCGGTGCTCAGGAGTCGGCACGGCCGGTGACGGCGACGGCCAGGCCGAGGCCGATCATGGCCAGGCCGCCCGTGCCGCCCACCGCGGCCAGCCGGCGCGGTGAACGGGCGAACCAGCTGCGGGCCGCGGCGGCGGTCACCGCCCAGAGGCTGTCGCAGACCAGGGCGATGAGGGTGAAGACCAGGCCCAGCAGCAGCATCTGCTCGTGCACCCGCCCGGCTTCAGGGTCCACGAACTGCGGCAGCACGGCTGCGAAGAACACGCAGGTCTTGGGGTTGGTGACGCCGACCACGAAGCCCTGCCGCAGAGTGCGGACGTCCCCGCGCAACGCCCCGCGCCGCCGCCCGGCACCCGCTGCGGCGAGGGCGGCGCCGGCGGGCACCGTGACGGCGGTGGGCGCGGCGCCCGCGGGCCCGTCGTCGGACCGCTCACCCGTCTGGGTGGCGGCCAGCTTCCACCGCCCGCGCCACGCGCGCACCCCGAGGAGGACGAGGTAGGCCGCGCCCGCCAGCTTCACGGCGGTGAAGACGGCGGCGGAGCGGTTCACCACCTCGCCCAGCCCCACCGACACACCCGCGGCCAGGACGTACGCCCCGACCGCGTTCCCCAGGACGCTGCCCAGCGCGGTCCGCCGTCCGTGGGCCAGGGCCCGCCCGAGCACGAACAGCACGCTCGGGCCGGGGATGAGTACGAGCACCAGCGACATGGCCGCGAACCCGAGCACCCGATCCCACCCCATCGCCGCCCCCTCCGCCCGACCGCCGACTTCCAGGTCGCGCCACCCTACGCGCCCACCCGGACGGCGGCTACGGCTTTTCGCCATCCGGTCCGCACGCTGCAAGGGCCAGTCGGTCCGCACGCTGCACGGGTCCGCCGGTCCGCCGGTCCGCCGTTCTGCCCGTTCTGCCCGTCCGCCCGGGGGCTGCCCGGCCTCGACGGCCGGAATCCCGTCCGGCCTCCCGGCGGGCACCTCCGTCGTCCGGCGTCACCCCGTTCACCTGGGCGTTTCCCCGTGGATAGGCTGATGCCAGGTCGCGGGGTACCAACGGTGGTGGTCGTGGTGTGAGGTGTGGAGCGAGGGAATGGCAGGAGACAGCGGCGATCGTCGCGCGGGCGGGAGCAGGCCGGAGCGCGGCCGGCCGGACGGTGCGGTGAACCAGGCGGGAGCAGCCGCGGGCGGGTCGGGGTTCGGCCGCCTCCTGCGGGAGCTGCGGCACAGCCGCGGCCTCACGATGGAGGAGCTGGCGGAGGCGTCGGGCGTCTCCGGGCGGGCGATCGGCGACATGGAGCGCGGACGGAGCCTGCGCCCCCAACGCGGCACGGTCACCGCGCTGGCGCAGGCACTGCGCCTGGACCCGGCGGCGCACGACGAGCTGGTGGCCGCCGCCCGGGCGGCCCGTCCGGCCGTCCGGCACCCGCTGCCCGTCCCGGTCTCCCCGTGCGCGGTGCCCAGAGGAGTCCGGGACTTCGTCGGCCGGTACGCGGAACTGGCCGCCCTGCGCGCGCTGGCGCAGCGGGCCGCCGACAGCGCGCGGCACCCCTCGCGGGAAGCGGGTCCGGCCGTGCCGCCGCCGGCGGCGGTGGTCTTCGGCGCGCCCGGCAGCGGCAAGACGACCCTGGCGGTCCAACTCGCCACGGAGTTCCGGTCCTGCTTCCCGGGCGGCGCGCACTTCCTGGACATGCGGGGGCTGGAGGAGCGGCCGCTTCCCGTCGAGGAGGCGGTACGGCGCCTGCTGGCCGCCTGGGGCGTGCCCGACTCCCGGCTGGCGCGGCTGGACGGCGAGGAGCGCCTGGCGCACTACCACGGGGTCGCGGCGGGACTGCGTGCCGTCGTGGTCCTCGACAACGCCGCCAGCGAGGCGCAGATCAGGCCGCTGCTGCCGCGCGAGGGGGACCTGCTGGTGGTGGTCACCAGCCGCCGCACCCTGGCCGGGCTGGAGGCCGTGCAGCGGGTGGAACTGGGCGCGCTGACCGAGCAGGAGTCCACGTCCCTGCTGCGCGCCGTCGTCAGCGACGGGCGGGTGGACGCCGAACCCGAGGCGGCGCGCGAGGTGACGGAGCTGTGCGGACGCCTGCCGCTCGCGCTCCGGGTGGCCGCCAACTGGGCCGCCACCCGCACCAACTGGAGCCTGCGGCACCTCGCCTCCCGGCTCGCCGACGAGGACCGCAGGCTGGACGCGCTGAGCGCCGGCGACCTGCGCGTCAACTCCGCCTTCTCGCTGTCCTACTCGCGCCTCGCCCCCGCCGCCGCCCGGATGTTCCGGCTGCTGTCGCTGGTGCCCGGAGGCGACTTCGGCATGCCGCTGGCGGCCGTCCTCGCCGACGTGTCCCCGCTCGACGCCGAGGACCTGCTGGAGGAACTCCTCGAAGCGGGCCTGCTGATGACCTCGCGCGAGGACCGCTACCGCTTCCACGACCTGCTGCGCCTGTACGCGCGCTCCCGCCACCAGGACGAGGACGGCGAGGAGTCGCCGGCCGCCTCGTCCCGGCTGCGGTCCTGGCTGCTCGCGACGGCCGTCACCGCCGGCCGCTGGTACGAGCCGGGGTACGGCGCGCCGGCTCCGGACCCGGGCCGGCTGGTGCCGCTGGACGAACGCGAGCAGGCGGCGGGCTGGCTCAGGGCCGAGAGCGACAACTGGCTGGCGGCGTTCCGGCAGGCCGCAGAACTCGGGGAGCACACCGCCGTCACGGACGTCGCGGAGGCCATGCACTGGTTCTCCGAGAACTGGATCTCCTGGGGCAGTTGGAGCGAGGTCTACGAACGTGCCGCCCGGGCCGCCGCCGCGCTCGGGGATCCCCTGTTGGAAGCAACCCACCGCAACTACCTCGCGTGGGCGTACTGGGCCTGCGACCGCCGCCACGACGCGGCGCTCGACGCGGCCGCCGCCGCGCTCCGCCTCGCCTCGGCCGCCGGGGACGTCAACCAGCAGGCGTGGGCCCACACCTACCTCGGCTGGCTGGAGGAGGCCGTCGACGACGTGTCGGCCGCCGCCGACAGCAACCGCCGCGCCATGGAGCTGTTCGCCCGGGCCGACGACGTCGTCGGGTACCTCCAGGCCGCCAACGGCGCCGTCCTGGCGCTGGGGAAGAGCGGGCGCGTGGCCGAAGTGGCCGCCATCCACCGGGAGGTCACGGACGCCCTGGCCGATCCGGTCAACCGCGACCGTATCCCGCCCGACGTGCGGGACCTCACCGCGCTGACCGGCGCGTACCACGCGTCCTTCGCCTGCCTCAACCAGGGGCAGTGGGCGGACGCGGTCGAACTCCTGCGTCCTGTCCAGGGGCGGTGGGAGGCCCGCGGCAACTACCGCGTGGAGGGCAAGGCCCGCCTCTACCTCGCCCACGCGCTCGCCGGCCTCGGCGAGGCCGAGGAGGCCGCGGCGGCGTACCGGGCGGTGCTCGCCGTCGACGGGCCCGTCCCGCCGGCCCTGCGGGACGAGGCGGTCGAGGGCCTTGAGGCGCTCGCCGCCAGCCGGCCGGCACCGCGCACCCGGTTCGAGTGACCGGCGGCCCCGCGGGTCGGCGGCGAGCGGACACCGGCGGGCCGGAAGGGGTTCGCGGTGCCGCGGCCGCCGGCCGCGGCACCGCGAACGCGGGTCAGACCTGGTGCAGCGCGTCGCGCAGGGTGGCGGCGGCCAGCGTGATCGCGGCCTGGGCGCCCTGGGTCGGGCGCATCGCGTTCACCATGACGAAGTCGTGGATGACACCGTCGACGCGCAGCGCCGCCACCGGGACACCGGCCTGGCGGAGCTTGGCGGCGTACGCCTCGCCCTCGTCGCGGAGCACGTCCGCCTCGGCGGTGATCACCAGCGCCGGGGGGAGGTCCGCGAGCTGCTCCGTGGTGGCGCGCAGCGGCGAGGCCGTGATCTGCGCCCGCTCCTCCTCGCTGGTCGTGTACTGGTCCCAGAACCAGTACATCGCGTCGCGGCGCAGGAAGTAGCCGGTGGCGAACTGGTGGTAGGAGGCGGTGTCGAAGGCCGCGTCCGTGACCGGGTAGAACAGCACCTGCTGGAGCAGGCGGACGTCGCCGCGCTCCTTGGCCATCAGGGTGAGCGCCGCGGACATGTTGCCGCCCACGGAGTCGCCCGCCACGGCCAGCCGGCTCCCGTCGAGCTCCTTCTCCGCGCCGTGGGCGACGACCCACTGGGCCACCGCGTAGTTCTGCTCGATGGCGACGGGGTAGCGGGCCTCGGGCGAGAGCGAGTACTCCGGGAAGACCACCGCGGCCGTCGCGCCGACGGCCAGCTCGCGCACCAGCCGGTCGTGGGTGTGCGCGTTGCCGAACACCCAGCCGGCGCCGTGGATGTAGAGGATGACGGGCAGCACACCGGTGTGGCCGGCCGGCCGGACGACGCGTGCCCGGACGCTGCCGGTCGGGCCGCCCTCGACGGTGATCCACTCCTCGTCGACCTCCGGCTTCCGGATCGCGCCGGACTGCACGTCGTCGACGGCCTTGCGGCCCTCGCTGACGCTGAGTTCGAAGAGGTAGGGCGGGTTCGCGGTGGCGTCCGCGAAGGCCCGCGCCTCGGGCTCCAGGAAGGGCTGCGCCGCCGACGGGGTCTCGCTCATGGTCTTCTCCAGGGGGTGGGTTCTCGGTTCGACTCCGCCAGACTAGGAAACCGCGGGCAGGCGAGTCGCCGTGCGGCGCACAGCCTGTTGACCGCTGGAGAACTGTGCCCGCGCCGGGTGCGTGACCGGCGCCGCGGGGCTTCGGCGTAGTACGGGCCCGTCCGTGTCGGTCATGTGAGGCCGGGGAGGACGAGGGACCGGGTTCGGTCCCGGGCCGCGCGTCGCCAGGCCGGAGGCGGTGGTGCGGACGCCGGCCGGGCGGAGAGCTCCGATCGCGAGGTTCCTGACGGTGGCCGTCGCTCGGGATACGTTTCCGGTCCGCAGCCGGCGGGTGTGTCTCCCGAGCCCGATCCACCGGATTCGGGCACTGCCCGGCGGCGGTCCCGCAGGACCGGAGGTCGAGGTCGGCTGAGGACGGCGGCGGGCGAGCCGACGTGCCGGACAGGGCAGGTGACGCGCGGGCCCGTGTGTGCTGTACGGTCTGCTGCGGCATGGCGCTGGGATGCGGCACAGAGGACCGGGGGGTGGGCATGCCGTCGTGGTGGCGTCGGCGGAGCATCCCGCAGCGCGTCGGGATCGCGGTGGCTGGTGTGCTGGTGTGCGTGATCGCCGGAGCGGTCTCCGGCCCCAGGGACAGCAGCGGCGGAAGGAAGGCCGCAGCGTCCCCCTCGCCGACTGCCAGCATGCGGACAGCCACCCCCGCGGGGGAGGCCGCAGCGGATACCCCCGCGTCGCTGTCCGCACCGGACGCCACATCCCTGGCGCCGGCCGCGGCACGACACCAGGCCGCCCAGATCTGCCGCTCGGCCGACGCCTACTACCAGGCTGAGTTCGACGACGGCGTCGCCTTGATCCTCAACCCGCCTGCCCCCGGCAGCCATCCGGCGTTCTCCGCCTGGTACGAAAAGGCGGAGAACGGCGACCAGCAGCCGTGGAAGAACGCGTCCGCCAAGGTGGACGGCTATTTCGCTGCCGCCGACGAGCCGTCCTCGGTCAGGGACTGGTACGACGACAACGGCCTGCTTTCCGCCGATCTGTCAATGCTGGCCTATTTCGGGCGTGACGCGGGCAACAGCCCCCTTGACGCTGCCGCACGGCAGGAAGTCCGGGATACCGTGGCCGAGTTCCGCGAGCACTTCACGGACGCCCAGAAGGACGCTGACCGCGTCGAGGCCGGCAAGTAGCCGGACACGTGGGCGCGGCCGACGCGGCACCTCCGGCTCGCCGTTGTCACCGACCTGTTCCACGAACCCGCCGCGGTTTCGACCGCGGAGCTTCTTCGACGTGGCCGCCGAGCGGGTGACGCCCGGCGGTCTCCGACCAGTCGGCGGCCGCAAGCGCGACGAGCGAGGCGCCGCGCTGTCGACCGAGCTGTCCGACGTCTCAACCACGTGGCTCGGAGGCCTCGTCGGCCGTCCGCTCTGCCGCACGCGACCCGCCTCACGCACTGGTCGCGTGGGTCACCATGGTCGCGGAGCGTCGAGGACTCCGTGATCACGGACGTCCGTGCCCGCTCCGTGTCAGACCCTGCCCGACACGACGAGGTGCCGCCATCCGGGCCTCAGCCGACTCCGCCGAAGCCCTGACCGGCGCCGGGCGCTCCCAGGAGCGGTGGGCCGGCGGACGTACTTCTTCCTGCACTTCTTCCTGGACGGGGCTCCCGCCAGGAGGTGGGATCGGACATGAGCGGCTCGCCGAGCCGCCGACCGACCCTGGAGGTGACGGTGGGCACTGCCCGTCCCGACGAACATCCGGAACCCGACGAGCGTCCGGCGCTCCACGGGCGTACGGAACCCGACCGACTTCCCGCACCCGACGACTTCGGGGACCGCTGGCGCGAGACGGTCTCGCGCGCCTTCGTCCCCATGAACGTCCGGCTGCTCCAGCCGCGCTCCGGGGCGGGGAGGATCACCAGCACCGGGCTCGGCCCCATGCGGGTCTGCGCCGTAGAGGCCGGCCCGCAGGTGGTCTCCCGCGACGGCCGGCAGGTGGCGCGGGCCTCGGGGCCGTCCTACCTCATCCTGACCCTCCAGGAGCAGGGGACCGCGACCAAGCAGCAGGACGGCCGGGAGACGGTCGTCCGGCCCGGCGAGTTCTCCCTCACCGACGCGTCCAGAAGCTTTCGGAAGAGGCTGGACGGCGACTTCCGCTTCACGTCGTTCTGCATCCCCCGCGAGCTGCTGCCGGTCCGGGACGACCACCTGCGGACCCTCACCGCGACCGCCTTCCGCGGCACCGGCGGCAGCGCCGCCCTGGTCAGCAGCTTCTTCACCCGGCTCGCCCAGGAGGCACCGTCGCTCGACGCGGCCGCCGGGCGGCGCCTCTCCACCATCGCGCTGGACCTGCTGACCGTTCTCGTCGACGAGGTGCACGACCGCACCCGCGCGGACTCGACGCCACCGGAGCCGGTCGCCCTGGAGCTGGTGAAACGGTACGCCCTGAGCAACCTCCACCGCCCCGACCTGTCCGCGGCCCAGATCGCCGACGCGCACCACATGTCCGCCCGCTACGTGCACAAGCTCTTCGAGTACGAAGGGGTGAGCGTCGGAACGTGGATCCGCGCCGAGCGGCTGGAACGCTGCCGCCGGGACCTGCTCCGCCCGGCGGCGCGGGCCGCGGGCGTGGCGGCCGTCGGCCGCCGGTGGGGGTTCACCAACCCCAGCCACTTCAGCCGCGCCTTCCGCAGCACTTTCGGCATGTCCCCGAGAGCCTGGCTGGGCGCCGCCGACCCGCACACCCCCACGCCTCCCTCCCGCACCGCCACGACGGCGAACGCGGCGTGACGACGCATCCGCCGACAGCGTACGGAGGTCAGGCCGGCTCCCCGACCGCAGGACCCGGGCACCCTGCCCCGGGGCGTCGGCGGGCCCGTGGCATCGGCAGGCCCGCGCCGACGGTGCGCGCACCGGCGCGGCGCGGCGCGGGATCTCGGCCCGCCGGGCGGCGACGGCCCTACGGCAGGAGGCCGGCGCGGCGGGCGGCGACCAGTGCTTCGAGCCGGGTGTGGGCCCCCAACTTCCGCATCGCCGAGCGCAGGTAGCTCTTGACCGTCTCCGGCCGCAGCCGCAGCCGTTCCGCCGCCACGGCGTTCGTCGCGCCCGAGGAGATCGCGCTGAGCACGTCCAACTCGCGCGGCGTGAGCGGCGGGGGGCCGCCGGGCGGATGGTGCCGCGCCCCCCGTCCGCGGGGAAACCGGCGAACCCGGGCCCGGCGGGCGACCCCGCCCCGGCGACACGACCCGCCGAACCGCCCGCCGCCGCGAGCCGCGCGCACGCCGTCAGCAGCTCCTGCCGCAGCCGCGGGTCCGAGACCTGGCCCGCCAGCGACCTCAGCTCGGCGTGCGCCTCCCGGACCACCTCCCACGCCCGCGGGTCCGCCGTCGCCGGGGGCTGCGTGTACGACAGCATCCGCTGCGCCTCGTCCCGCACCAGCAGCGCCTGCTCCAGCTCGCGCGCCGCGTCCATCGCCACTGTCAGCGGCCGGTCGCCGAGGACGTACGGCTGGCGCAGCGCCCCGTACAGCACCCCGCGCACCCGCCGCCGCCACCACCGGCACCGCCAGGACCGAGCGCAGCCCCTCAGCGGCCACCGCCGCGTCGTACTCGTGGCTGATCACCCGGGAGGAGCGGTAGTCCGTCACCGCGTACGGGCGGCCCATCGCCAGCGTCTTGCCGCCGAGGCCGTTGCCGGTGGCGATGGTCAGGCCGCGCAGCGACTCCGTCGCCGTGCCCGCCAGCTCGTTGATCCGGAACTGCCGGGCACCGTAGCCGACCGGCGGGCTGCTGCCCGCGGGCAGCAGCCCGCCGAAGGCCACCGGCAGCAGCCCCGACCTGCGCATCCGCAGCAGCGCGGCCCGCACCTCGACCGCCTCGCCCCGTCCGTCCATCACCCGCACCACGTCCCCTCGGGGTCCCACCGGGGCCCGGCCACCGCGCGGAACCCCCGCTCCGGGTGCGCGCGGCGCGCCCCCGAGGCAACGCCGGCGTCCCGTGAGCGGAAACCGCGCCGGGGCAGTGGACCCGGTCCCGGGCCCTCACCCCCTTCCGGGGGTGGTGAGACCCACGTCACTCACGCACGATGCTACTCAGGGCTCGGCCGATGAGGAGGAGACATGGCGGTTTCCGAGGGGACGGAGGCGTTCCGGGCCGCCCGGGACTTCCTGCTGCGGCACCGCGAGGACTACCGGGCCGCCTACGACGGCTTCGACTGGCCGCGCCCCGAGTACTTCAACTGGGCGCTCGACTGGTTCGACGTGCTCGCCGCCGATCCGGCGCGCTCCGGCCGGCGCGCCCTGTGGATCGTCGAGGAGGACGGCTCCGAGACGGCCGTCACCTTCGCGGAGCTGTCCGAACGCACCGACCGGATCGCCAACTGGCTGCGCGCGCAGGGCGTACGGGCCGGCGACCGGGTGCTGGTGATGCTCGGGAACCAGGTCGAGCAGTGGGAGAGCGCGCTGGCGCTGATGAAGCTGCGGGCCGTCCTCATCCCGGCGACGCCGCTGCTCGGGACGGCCGACCTGCGCGACCGGATCGACCGGGGCCAGGCCCGGCACGCGATCGTGCGGGCCGCGGACACCGCCAAGTTCGACGAGGTGCCCGGCGACTACACGCGCATCGCCGTCGGGCCCGGCGCCGCGGGTGGCGCCGGGCCCGGCTGGCTCGCGTACGAGGACGCCCGCACCGCCGACGCCGGCTTCACCCCCGACGGCCCCACCCGCGGCAGCGACCCGCTGATGCTGTACTTCACCTCGGGCACCACCGCCCGGCCGAAGCTGGTGGAGCACACCCATCTGTCGTACCCGGCCGGCCACCTGGCCACGATGTACTGGATCGGGCTGCGTCCCGGCGACACCCACCTCAACATCAGTTCACCCGGATGGGCCAAGCACGCCTGGTCGAGTCTGTTCGCGCCGTGGAACGCCGAAGCCACCGTCTTCGTGTACAACTACACCCGCTTCGACGCCCCCCGGCTGATGGCCGCGATGGACCGCGCCGGGGTGACCAGCTTCTGCGCGCCGCCCACCGTGTGGCGGATGCTCATCCAGGCCGACCTGCGCGCGCTGCGCACCCCGCCGCGCGACGCGGTGGCCGCCGGCGAGCCGCTGAACCCCGAGGTGATCGAGCACGTCAGGCGGGAGTGGGGGCTGGTGGTCCGGGACGGCTTCGGACAGACCGAGACGGCCGTCCAGGTCGCCAACCCGCCCGGGCAGCAGGTGCGGGTCGGCTCGATGGGCCGTCCGCTCCCCGGCTACCGGGTCGCCCTGGTGGACCCGGCCACCGGGGAACCGGGCGACGAGGGCGAGATCTGCCTGGAGCTGTCGCCGCGCCCGGTCGGCCTGATGACCGGCTACGCGGGCGACGCCGAACGCACCGCCGAGGCGATGGCCGGCGGCTACTACCACACCGGCGACATCGGCCGCCGGGACGCCGACGGCTACGTCACCTATGTGGGGCGGGGCGACGACGTTTTCAAGTCCTCCGACTACAAGATCTCGCCCTTCGAGCTGGAGAGCGCGCTGCTGGAGCACGCGGCCGTGGCCGAGGCGGCCGTGGTGCCCGCGCCGGACGAGGTGCGGCTGAGCGTGCCGAAGGCGTACGTGGTGCTCGCCGAGGGGTGGAAGCCCGACGCGGACACCGCCAGGGCGCTCTTCGAGCACTCGCGGGCGGTCCTCGCCCCCTACAAGCGGGTGCGGCGGCTGGAGTTCGCGGAGCTGCCCAAGACGGTGTCCGGCAAGATCCGCCGGGTCGAGCTGCGGGAGGCGACCATGCACGACGGCAGCAGGGAGTTCCACGAGGAGGACTTCCGGTGAGCGCGCCGGACGGCTCCGGCGCCACCGGCTCCGCCGGCTCCACGGGTGGGGGCCGGCCGGAGCGGTCGTCGGTCGAGGCCGTGCCGACCGTGCCCCAGCAGCGGACCGCGCCCGCGGCCGAGCGCGCCGGCGGACTCCCGACGGCCGAACCCTCGTACGCCCACGGCGCCGACACCACCGCGCTGCTCGGCGACACCATAGGCCGCAACCTCGGCCGGGCCGTCGCCGCCTTCCCGGAGCGCGAGGCCCTGGTCGACGTGCCCAGCGGGAGGCGCTGGACCTACGCCGAACTGGGCAGGGCGGTGGACGAGGTGGCCCTGGGGCTGGCGGCGCACGGCGTGGCGAAGGGCGACCGGGTCGGCATCTGGGCGGTCAACTGCCCCGAGTGGGTGCTGGTGCAGTACGCGACGGCCCGGCTCGGCGCGATCATGGTGAACATCAACCCCGCCTACCGCACCAGCGAACTCGCCTTCGTCCTCAACCAGTCGGGGATCAGGCTGCTGGTCGCCTCGGACTCCCACAAGGGCAGCGACTACCGCGCGATGGCCGAACACGTCCGCGCCGACTGCCCGGCGCTGCTGGAGGTCGTGCACTTCGGCGACCCGGCGTGGGACGTGCTGGTGGCCGACGGCGCGGCGCTGCCGGACGGCTACCTGGACGCGCGGGAGGCCGGGCTCAGCTGCGACGAACCGGTCAACATCCAGTACACCTCCGGCACCACCGGCTTCCCCAAGGGCGCCACCCTCTCGCACCACAACATCCTCAACAACGGCTACTTCGTGGGCAGTACGGTCGGCTACACCGAACAGGACCGGGTCTGCCTGCCCGTGCCGTTCTACCACTGCTTCGGCATGGTGATGGGGAACCTCGGCGCCACCTCGCACGGCGCCTGCATCGTCATCCCCGCGCCGTCCTTCGACCCGGCGGCGACCCTGCGGGCGGTCCAGCAGGAGCGCTGCACCTCGCTGTACGGGGTGCCGACGATGTTCATCGCCGAGCTGGGGCTGGCCGACTTCGCCTCGTACGACCTGAGTTCGCTGCGCACCGGCATCATGGCGGGCTCGCCGTGCCCGGTCGAGGTGATGAAGCGGGTGATCGAGCAGATGCACATGGCCGAGGTGTCCATCTGCTACGGCATGACGGAGACCTCCCCGGTCTCCGCCCAGACCCGCGCGGACGACGACCTCGAACACCGCACCGGCACCGTCGGCCGGGCGCTGCCGCACATCGAGCTGAAGGTGGTGGACCCTGTGACGGGCACCACCGTGCCGCGCGGCACCCCCGGTGAACTGTGCACCCGTGGCTACTCGGTGATGCTCGGCTACTGGGACGAACCCGAGCGCACCGCCGAGGTGGTCGACGCCGCCCGCTGGATGCACACCGGCGACCTCGCGGTGATGCGCGACGACGGGTACCTGGCGGTGGTCGGCCGGATCAAGGACATGATCCTGCGCGGCGGCGAGAACATCTACCCGCGCGAGGTCGAGGAGTTCCTCTACGCCCACCCCAAGATCGCCGACGTGCAGGTGGTGGGGGTGCCCGACGAGCGGTACGGCGAGGAGGTACTGGCCTGCGTGGTGCCGCGCGACCCCGCCGACCCGCCGTCCCTGGCGGAGGTCAGGGAGTTCTGCGCCGGCCGGATGGCGCACTACAAGGTGCCGCGCCACCTGCGCGTGATGGACGCCTTCCCAATGACGGTCAGCGGCAAGGTCCGCAAGGTGGAACTGCGGGAGGGCTTCGGTGCCTGACCGCCGGACCCCTGTGCCGGTGCGTCAGGTGCGCGAGCCCGGGTCGTCCGGGCCGTCCGGGTCGTCCGGGCCGGGGTGGCCGTCCAGCGGGTGGTCGTGGGCGGGGCCTCGCCTGTCGACCGTGTCGAGGTGGTCGGAGTGCTCGCGGTGGTGGGACGGGGCGCCGAGGTCGGGTGGCCCGTCGCGCAGCAGCGCCGCGGCCGGGGCGTTGACCGGCTGCGGGGTTCCCGTCAGGTCGAGCTCGAAGAGCGGCACGCCCAACTCGTCGGCCCGGGCCAGCGCGTCGTAGTCGTAGCCGGCCAGTGAGAAGAACGCGCCGGCCGCGTCCTCGTGGCCGCAGTTGAGCCACAGGCACTCCACCGACCGCACCGGAGTGGGGGTGGTGGTCGGATCGACCTGGGCCACGAGGCGGTCGCCGCGCAGGTCGATGCCGGTGGCCGTGCGGTCGCCGGCCAGCCGTACCCCGGTGAAGCCGACCCAGCGCAGGTACTGGGCGGCCGCGGCCAGCGCGTCCTTGCCGGTGCGGATCGTCACCGGCCGGAACGGCGACCGGCGTCCGGTCCGGCTCTCGTCCGGGGCGGCCGCCCCCGTCGGGTCCGGAGCCGGCGCGTCCTCCGAGGCCGGCCGAACTCCCGTCCCGGTGGGGGCGGATTCCGCCACCGTGGCCTCCGGCCGGCTGCCCGGACCGACCGGCAGCCGCAGCAGCGCGCCGCAAGAGCAGCCGAACTCCGGCCGGGGCCACTGGCCTTGGCGTCCGCAGGCGGGACAGTGCAGTTCGAGCCACGAGTCCTCCCAGGAGGGGTGCTCGATCCGCTCCGGCCGGACACCGGGCAGGACGGGCACGGCCACGGGGGTGCCGCAGGCACAAGGGAAGCTCGGACACGTCCAGTTGTGGTCGCGCCCGCAGGTGGGACAGCGCACCGGAACCCGCTCAGTCATCGCTCACCACTTCCGTTCCCACCGCCGGCGCCTGTCCGGTGCCGCGCCGGCTGGCGCGACCGCACATCCATAGTCGCAGGATGGCGGTGGCGCGGTGCCGGATGCGGGAGATCGGCCCCGGCCGCGCCGAGCCGGATGGCCGGGCGGCGGCCTGGACGCGACGTCCACGGAGCTTCCCGGATAAGGTTCGGGAACACCCGCCGAAACGCGGTCGAGGCGCTCCGACCGGCCCGGGGACGAGACCGGCGCGGTAAAGCGGACCCGTCCTCCGGAGTGAATGCCGGGGGGAGTGGATTTCACATCGCCGTAAATGCAGTGAAACATGACGGTTTGCCATCCGGTGACTTGCCGGCGATCCGTCCGGCCTGTCCTGGATTGTGCCTCCAGTGCGCTTCTCCTTTTCTCTGGACACCTCATGGGAGCTGCCGTATCGTCTTTCCCGCACGCCGGTTGGCGGCCGCATCCGGCCGCCTTTTTCGCCCGGTGCACACCTACCGAGCCGACGGCGCAGCGGGGAATTACGGGGACGGTGAAGCGTGCGCCATGCACCAGTGTGGGCGGAATCCGCGCGAAGGCGATCGGCACGCCGGCGATGACGTCGCCACGCGCGGCGGACGGGACGCCCGGCGGGAGAACGACCCGTTTCACGGTGCTGGGGATGCTCGGTGTCACGGACGGCCGGGAGACCGCCGTCCTCCAGCCGTCCCGGCCCGCGGCGCTCCTCGCGGCGCTGCTGCTGCACGCCAATTCAGCGGTCTCCACGGAATTGCTCCAGCGAGTGATCTGGGGCGACGAGACACCGGTCCAGGCGAAGCCGGCATTGCATAGTTGCGTTTTACGGCTGCGCCGACTGTTCATCAAATACGGGGTGGCTGGAAACCTTATCGAGGCAGTGCCGGGAGGTTATCGGCTGACTGCCGACGCGGCGAGCCTCGACCTCGTGGAGTTCCGCGGGCTGCTGGCCGCCGGATATTCCGAGACGGATGCCGAAAGAGAACTCGCCACACTGCGCCGGGCCCTCGCGCTATGGCACCCTCCGCTGCTGTCCAACGTTCCTTCGGACCTGCTGCACCGGGACGAGGTGCCGCGCCTCCAGGAGGAATGGCTGCGGGCCATCGAAAGGATCTTCGACCTTGAACTCGCCCTGGGCCGCCACCGCCAGGCACTCGCCGAGATCTGGCCCACGGCGCGCGCACACCCCCTCCACGAGCGATTCACCGAACAGTTGATGGAGGCCCTGCACCGGGCCGGGCGGCGGGCGGAGGCGCTGGCCGAGTACCGCAGGGCCCAGCGGCACCTCGCCGACCACCTCGGCGTCGACCCCGGAGCCTCCCTCCAACGCCTCGAACTCGCCATTCTGCGGGGGGAGTCGGAGCCCTCGGAGCCCGCCGGACGGGTCCGGGCCGCCGGACCGGGGACCGGCGCCCAGGCGCCCGCCGTTCCGGACCGGGCCGACACCCCGGGGCCAGCGCGGCCGCCCCGGACCGCCGCGACCGCCGCCGCCGTGGCGCCCACCGCGGCGGCGGCCGGTCCGCTGCCTGCCGGGTCCTCGCCGGCCCTTCCGTTCGCCGCCTCCGGCGGTTCCCCGGCCCCCTCGGACCCCTCGGACCCCTCGGCCTTCCACGGTGCCGCCGCCGGAGGCGGCCGCCTGAACTCCGCCGCGGCTCCTGGCGACCCGCTCGGTGCGATCCCCGACGCCGTCACGGACGCCGGTGCCGTCGCGGACGCCGGTGCCGTCGCGGATCTCGGCGCCGGTCACGCGGCGGAGCCGCTCGTCAGCGGCGCGCACGTGCTGGACCGGCTGGTCGGCGCGGGGCTGCTCACCGAAGGCCCGCGCGGCCACTACCGGATGCACGAACTCCTGCGCGCGTTCACCCGCGCCGCCGCGGCCGAGGGCGTCGGCGCCAGGACCGCCCGCGCCGCGCGCGCGGCCGGCCGCACCACCCACCAGCCCCGGCCCGGCGCCGCGGACCTGCACCCGACGGAGGCGTGACCGACCGTGACAGACGTGACCGACACCGCGGCGGGCACCGCCGCCCCGGCACCGTACCCCGGCGCCGTACCGTCCTCCGGCGCGGCGAGCACGGGGGGCGGGGCCGCCACGGCGACCGTGCCCCGGCCCGCGACGCCGTACGACGAGATCGCCGGGACCCGGCCGCGCATCCGCCGCGACGTGCTCTTCACCCGCACGCCCGACGGAGTGCACTTCCACAACGCGCGCGGCGGGTTCAGCGTGGTCATGCCGTCGGCCTACCGGTTCGCCTCCCTGATCGTGCCGCACCTGACCGGGGAGGTGACGGTGGCGGCTCTCTGCCAGGGCCTCGGAGAGAAGCAGCGCGACATGGTCGCCCGGCTCGTGCGCGCGCTCTACGCGCGTGGCTTCGCCCGGGACGCCGTGCCACCCGCCGAGGACGCCCCCGTCCCCGAGCCCGCGGTGGCCCGCCGCTTCGCACCCCAGATCGCCTACGCCGACCACTACGCCGACGACGCGGCCGCCCGTTTCCTGCGCTTCCGCGCCACCCGCGTCGCGGTGCTCGGCGACGACCGGACCGCCCGCTGGGCGGCGCTGTCGCTGCTCCGCAACGGCTGCGCCTCCGTCGCCGTGGCCGCCGCGATGGACGCCCCCGGCAACGGATTCGCCGAACTCGGCGTCGAGGCAGAGCAGTTGCGGGCGGATGGCTGCCCGGTCACAGTCGAGACGCTGCCTGCCCGGCAAACCCCCTACACCTGGGCGGAGCTGGCCGACCGCGACCTGGTCGTCGTCACCGGTGCGGACGGCCCGTCGCAGACCGCCGCCCTCGCCGCGGCCGTGCCCCCCGGCAGGAAGGTGCTGCCCGTGTGGATGTTCGGCCGCTCCGCCGTGGCCGGACCGCTGCTGGCCCACGGCACCGCCGGCTGCTGGACCTGCGCGGCCCTGCGGCTGGGCGCCAACGGGGACCCCGCCCACGCCGCCGACCTGTGGAGTACGCTCGCCCCGGCCGGGCCCCGCGCCACCCCGGCCGCCCTCTCCGGACCGGTCGCCGCGATGCTCGGCAACCTCCTGGCGTACGAGGTCTTCCGGATCGCCACCGGCGCGCTCCCCGCCGAGACCGCCGGGCAGCTCATCGTCCAGGACACCGACTCCCTCGACACCGTGGCCGAGCCGCTCCTCCCGCATCCCCGCTGCCCCTCCTGCTCCGGGCTCGCCGCTCCGACGCCGCCCGAGGACACGGCTGTTGAGGCCGAGGGCGGGCCGGACGACATCGGCTCCACCGGTACCACCGGTACCACCGGCTCCACCGGTGCCACGGATCTCCAGGACACCTCGGGTGCTTCGGGTGCCTTGGGTGCCTTGGACGCCGCCGACGCCGAACCGCCCGCCACCGTCCTGGCCTCGCTGCCCGAGGACCGGCCCGGACCGGCCGGCGGTCCCGCCGCCGCGGCCGGCGACGCGGACGCCGCCGAGCAGGCCCTGGCCGAACTCACCACCCGTGCCGTCCTGGTGCGGCCCATGGCCGGCGTCTTCAGCGGCTACGCCGACGAACGCTGGGCGCAGACCCCGCTGAAGGCCGGGTCCGTCACTCTCGGCCTGGGCCACGGGGTGCGTCGCACGGTCAGCGCCTTCGACGTCCACCACGTGGCCGGGGCCCGGCTGCGCGCGCTGCGCCGGGCCGCCGAGGTCTACACCGACCACGTGGTACCCGTGGCCGGGGCGCTGACCGGCCCGGATCTGGCCGCCGCCCGCGCGGACCGGCCGGCCGTCGACCCCGCCGACCTGGGCACCGCCAGCGGCCTCGGCGCCGACGCCGACACCGTCGCCGTCTGGGCCCCGGCGGTCTCGCTGCTGGGCGGCGGCACCGTCCTCGTCCCCGCCGCCGCGCTGCGGCCGTTCGGGCCGGACAACGCCGAGCGAGTGGTGGAGCCGACCGCCGCCGGCATCGGAGCCGGCCGCAGTCCCCGGGAGGCCGCCGCGCGCGGTCTGCTCACCGCGCTCGGGTACGAGGCGCTGCGCGCCGCGCTGCACGGAGCCGCAGCCGTGCGGCCGATCGCCTCGGAGGCCGTGGGTTCCGCCGGCGACCCCGAACTCACCTTCCTGGTACGGTCCGCGACCACGCTCGGCGCCGAGGTCGAGCTGCTCGACCTCGGCACGCCGGAGGAGCGGGCGGTGCCGGCCGTGCTGGCCCGGGCCGGTGGGCGGTGGGCGCTCGGCACGGCCCTGTCCTGGCGGGACGCGGCGCTCGAAGCCCTGCGCGACCTGCTCGGGGCCGTGCAACTCGCCGCCGAGCCGGACGCCCCCGCCCCGCTCGACATCGGTGACCCGCTGCTGCGCGACCTCGACCCGGCGGCGCTGGCCACCTCCGGGACGGCGGCCGCCCCCGACCTGGCCGAGGCGACGGCCTGGCCCACCGTCGCCGAACGGCTGCGCGCCGCCGGGCGGGACGTGCTTGCCGCGCCGGCCCTCGCGCCCGACCTCGCCGCAGGACGGCTCTACACCACCCGGATCGTGCTCACCTCCGGGCCCGCCGATGGCCGCTGACGTCCGCGCCCGGCCGGTGCCGCCCTCCACCCCGGCCCCGGGGAACCCGGTGAGCCCGGGGGCATCGGAGACCTCTGCACCGTCCGCCCCCGCCCGCGGGACCGGGCGGGAGGACGCGCACCCGCTGGGGGAGCCGGGGCCGGCGGCCGAGCTGGCCGGGGCGCTGGCCGCCGCGCTGGCGGGGCTCGGCCTGGCTCCGGTCCGGGTGGCCGCGCTCGGCGTGCGCGACGAACTCGCGTCCGGGGAAGCCGAGGTGGCGGCACGTCCCGCACCGGCCGTCGTGCACGTCCACGGCCACCACGCGCTGGTCGGACCGTTCACCCCCGAGGGCGGTCCCGGATGCGCCTGCTGCCTTGCCCGCAGGTGGCAGGCCGTACGGGGGCGCAGCCTGCGCGACGCCCTCGAACTCGGCGGCGGCACCCGCCCGGCCGGGCCCAGCCCCTGGGGCCAGCCCTTCGCCGCGACCGCCGTGGCCGCACTGCTCGCGACGCGCCGGGTCGCCCCGACCCCTCCGGCCGGCCCGGACCAACCGGACCACCCGGACCACCCGGTCCGCCCTGCGCCGCGACCGACCGCGTCCGGCGACCGGAGGTCCACCGCGCCCGCGCCGTCCTTCCCGTACGCCTTCCTCGTCGACCTGGAGTCGCTGCGCACCACCCGCTTCGCGCTGGTCCCCGACGCCGAGTGCCCGGTCTGCGGGCAGCCGGCGCCCGACACCGCCGAGGGCGCCGCCGTACGGCTCGACAGCACACCGAAGCGGTCGCGCACCGAATTCCGGGCCCGTCCGGCCGACGCGTACGACGTGCCCATGGAGGCGTACGTCAACCCGGCCGCGGGGATGCTCGGGCCGTCGGCGGTGCCGGACCTGGTCTCGGCGTCGACGTCGTCCACCGTCGGGTCGTTCCTGCTGCGCTCGGGGGACTACCTCCGGGAGTGCTTCTGGGGCGGGCACACCCCGAGCTACCGCTCCAGCGTGCGGGTGGGGCTGCTGGAAGGGCTGGAGCGGGCGGCCGGGATGCGGCCACGCGGGCGCCGTACCCGGGTCACCGCCTCGTACGAGGACCTGGTCGCGCGCGGCGAGGCGGCGCTCGACCCGCGCGACTGCGGCCTGTACGACGACGCGTTCCACCGCGCGGTGCCCGAGGTGCGGCCGTTCGACCCGGCGCGGCCGATCCCGTGGGTGTGGGGATGGTCGCTGCGCGACCGGCGCCCGCTGCTGGTGCCCGAGGTCACCGCGTACTACCACGCTCCCGGCGGGGTGGCCGGCCGCTTCGTCCAGGAGAGTTCCAACGGCCGTGCCTCCGGCGGCAGTCTGACGGAGGCGGTGTACTTCGGGCTGATGGAGGTGGTGGAGCGCGACGCGTTCCTGCTCGCCTGGTACGGCCGCGCGCCGCTGGTGGAGGTGGACGGCTCGGCCAGCGCCGACCCGCGGACCCGGGCGATGATCGACCGGCTGGCGATGTACGGCTACCGGGCCCGCTTCTTCGACACCCGCCTCACCCTGCCGGTGCCGGTGGTCACCGCCGTCGCCGAACGGGTCGACGGCGGTATGGGACGGCTCTGCTTCGGCGCCGGCGCCGGTCTCGACCCGGAGGCAGCGCTCGCCGCCGGGTTGTGCGAGATCGCCACCGACGCCGTCAACCTGCGGAGCCGGACGCTGCGGGAGGAGGCTCGACTGCGGTCCATGGAGGCCGACTTCCGCCGGGTCGAGGTGCTGCACGACCATCCGCTGCTCTACGGGCTGCCGGAGATGGCACGGCACGCCGACTTCCTGCTCGCGCCGGGCGGTCCACGGCGGCCCGCGGTCACTCCGGCGGCGCTGGCCCGGGACACGATCGCCCCCTGCGGCGATCTGCGCGAGGACGTCGAGCAGGTGGTGGCCGCCGTGGCCCGGGAGGGCTTCGACGTCATCGCCGTCGACCAGACCATGCCCGAGCAGCGGCGGCTCGGGTTCCACACCGCCGCGGTGATCGTGCCGGGCCTGGTGCCGATCGACTTCGGATGGAGCCGCCAACGCGCGCCCCGCATGCCCCGGATGAGGACGGCGCTCCGCGACGCCGGTCTGGTCGCCGTCCCGTTGGCACCCGTCGACCTCAACCCGGCCCCGCATCCGTTCCCTTGACGCCCGAACCCGACCCGTCCGTGTCCACCCGGCCCGTCCGCCCCGCCCGTCCAGGCCGCCCGTCCACCCGGCCCGTCCGGCTGACCCCGTCCGTCCGACCCCGTCCCGTCCGAAGCCCGCCGAACCGAACCGGCCCGCTCGCCCGAAGGGCCCGCACCCGAGAGGAAGGACCACCCGTGGGATTCGCCCATGAGTACACGACCGCCATCGTCCGGCGGGGCCGGTACCCCATGGAGCCCGCCGACTGGGTGCCGGACTGGGCCGACCGGCCGCGCAAGGGGAAGCACTTCCCGGCCGCCGACTCCTACCCGCTGCCCGCCGGACCGGTGCCACCGGCCGGGGCCACGGTGGAGCGCGGGCTGTACGGGCCGCGCGGCACCGGCGCCTTCACGCTGCCGCTGCTGGCCGGGATGCTCCAGGACTCCTACGGCCTGGTCGGCCGCCGGCTCGGCGTGCAGGCCAACTCCGACCTGGGCACGCTGCCGATGTACACGCAGGCCAACTGGTCGCGCGGCTCGGCCTCCGGAGGCGGCCTCTACCCGGTCGGCGTGCACTGGGTGAGCGGACCGGGCGGCCCCCTCACCCCCGGCGTCCACTACTATGACACCCGCCACCACGCCCTGCGCCGGCTGCTGACCGGCGACGTCACCCCGCAGGTGCGCGCCGCCGTGGGTGAACCGGCGGACGGCTACCGCCAGTTCCTCGTGCTCACCGTGCGGTTCTGGCAGAACGCCTTCAAGTACAACAGCTTCTGCTACCACGTCGTCACCATGGACACCGGCGCGCTGCTCGCCACCTGGCGGCTCTGGGCACGCGCCCACGGCCTGGACATCGCCCCCGCCCTGTGGTTCGACGAGCCGCGACTGGGCACGCTGCTCGGCCTCGACCCCGAGGAGGAAGGCGTCTTCGCGGTCGTCCCGCTGCGATGGTCAGGTGACACATCGTCACATTGCCCTGACATGGAAGGCGTTCGACCGGTTGGTGAGCCCGCGGTGCGTCACCGGGACGACGAGCGCTCGCGCCGGCTGACCGTCTTCGAGACGGTCACCCGAATGCACGCGGCCACCCTCGACGGAGCCGCGGCCCGGCCCGGCCCGGCGGCACTCACCCCCGCGCTCGCGGAGGCCGTGCCCGAGGACGGCGAACGGTACGCCCTTCCGGCGCCGCGCCCTCTCGTCGGCGGGGTCCGGCAGGCACTCCGCGGCCGCCGCAGCAGCTTCGGCCGCTTCCAGGCCGCCCAGCCGCTGTCGCAGGCCGACCTGTCCACGCTGCTCGCCGCCGCCTCCAGGGCCGGACGTCTCGGCAGCGACGCCGAACCATCCGACAACGACGAGCCGTTGACGCGGCTGTACGTCTTCGTCAACCACGTCGCGGGCCTTCCGCCCGGGGCCTACCTCCACGACCGCGCCGACGGCGCGCTGCGGTTGCTGAAGGCCGGCCCACCCGGCGACTTCCTCCAGCGCAACTACTTCCTGGCCAACTACAACCTGGAGCAGGCCGGTGCGGTGGTGGTGCCCGCCGCCCGCACCCGCGCCGTCCTGGACGCCGTCGGCGACCGCGGCTACCGGCTGGTGAACGCGCTGGTGGGCGGCGTCTCCCAGGCCTTCTACACCGCTGCCTCCGCCGCCGGGATCGCCTGCGGAGTGGCCCTCGGCTTCGACGCGATCTCCTTCACCGAGGAGCTCGGGCTGGACCGGACCGGTGAAGTGCCGCTGCTCATCATGCCGGCCGGCCACGAACGCCCCGGCCAGGCCGACTTCCGCCACGAGATCGCCTGAGCGGGGACACCGTGACCGAGACGACCACCGACCACACCGCCGCCGCGACGCCCGACCCGGCGCGGCTCTCCCCCGGCCCCGGCACGTCCGAGCGGGCATCAGGGCCTGAGAGCCACCCGCCGGGGAACGCGCTGCATCGGCGCTTCGTGCTGCGCGTGGCGTCGCTCCCCGTCGAGGCCGTGCACGGGCTGCGCGACCCCGAGGCGTCCGGCTGGGCCGAGTCGACGCTGGACGCGGCGGAGCGCGTGGCCGCGGTCGCCGAGCGACTCGCCGAGCCGCTGACCGCGCTCGTCACCGCCACCGGCGAGGACCGGGCGCGCCGGGCCGTGCTGGCGGTGCGCCGCGAGGTCTTCAACGGCCGGATGCCGGGCGACGCCGAGGCCGTGCGCGCCCTCGCCCGCACCACCGGCGGAGCCGCCGGGGAGCTGCTGGAACGCTGGCTGGACGCTCGGCTGGAGCTGGCCGCGGCCGAGGCGGCCGGGGAGGGGTCGTCGCCCGGGGCTGGCCGCCGCGCGGGGCCGGCTGAGGGAACTGGCGCGCGAGGACCGGCTGCGGCTGGGCCTGTTGCTCGCCTCGCCCACGCTCGACGGTCAACTGGACGCCTACATCTCGGACGCGGCGCCCGTACCGGACAAGAGGGGGCGCAAGAAGGAGCGCTCGCTGCTGTCGTACCTGTACCGGACGGCGTGCAAGACCAGCCCGTTCAGCACGTTCACCGCTGTGGCGACGGGGGAGTTCCGCCCCGCCCCCGCCCCCGCCCCGCCCCGCCCCGGCCCCGCCCCGGCCCCGACCCGGACCCGGCACCGGCCCTCGACCCGGCACCGGCCTCCGGCCAGGACCCTGACCCGGACCGGGACGTGCCCGTCGGCGGGAGCGGTTCCGCGCTGGGGGAGGAGCGGAGCAGCCACCCCCGGCTGAACGTCGTGGTGCTGGCCCGTCTCGCCGAGCTGATCGCGGCCGACCCCGCGCGCCGGGCCGATCTGCCCGTCACCCTCTCGGCCGGGTGGGACCTGGACGACGACCGGCTGCGGTTCGTCCGCCGCTCGGTGACCGCGGGCGACGACACCGCCGCCGTCAGCTTCGACGCCGCCCACGACCGGCTGTTCTTCCTGCGCCGCAAGGGCGTCCTGGATCGGATGATCGGCCTCTTCGCGGACGGCGCCGCGCCGCGCGGCCGCGAGCTGGAGGCGTGGCTGGCGGCCGAGACGGGCGCGCCGCCCGAGGAGGCCGCCCGCTACCTGGCGACCCTGCTCGACCTGGGCGTCCTCCAGACCGCCGGCCTGCACACCGATGTGCACGCGCCCGACCCGCTGCGCTCCTTCCAGGCCGCCCTGCGCTCCCTGGACCGCCCGTGGGCCGGACAGGCCGCCGCCGCGCTGGACGCGGTGGGCGGCTGCGTCGGCCGGTACGCCGCCGCCGGGCTGCACGAACGCCGCGGCCTGCTGCGGGAGTTGCGCGCCGCGCTGGACGCGGTGCGGGCGGGCCTCGGTGCCGGGCGGGTGACGCTGCCGCAGACCCTGCTCTACGAGGACGTCAGCGCAGGCCCGGTCACCGCCGACCCGCGGCGGTGGACCGGCCTGGCGGCGGAGCCGCTGGACTCCCTCACGCGGATACTGCCCGCGTTCGACGTGTCGCTGCCGCAGCGGCTCACCCTCAAGGGCTTCTTCCTCGCCCGCTACGGGCGCGGCGGGCGGTGCGAGGACGTGCTGCGGCTGGTGCACGACTTCCACGAGGACATCTTCAGCCAGTACCTCCAGTTCACCTCGGCCAAGTCCCCCTACGCGGAGGACGGTTCGTACGTCCCGGAGGAGAACTGGCTCGGCATGCCGGAGGTGGCCGCGCTGGACCGGGGCCGGGCCGAACTCGGCCGCAGGATGCGCCGGTTGTGGGCTGAGCACCCGGCCGGCGCTGCGGAGCTGCGGCTCGACGAGGACACGGTCGACGCCGTGGCAGCCGAACTCGCACCGCTGCGACCGTCGTTCGCCCCGCACAGCCACTTCCTGCAACTGGCCGAACGCCCCGGCGACCCGCTGGTGGTGCTCAACAACTCCTACGGCGGGCTGGCCTTCCCCTTCACCCGCTTCACCCACTGCTTCGACCCGGCCCCGGACCCGTCGGCGCCGGCCGCTCCCGACGGGTCCGCCGCCCCCGGTCTGACGGCGGAGCTGCGCGGGCGGCTGCGCGGCTGGCAGCCGCCGGGGGCGGTCTTCGCCGAGGTCACCGCCGGGGCGGCCACCACCAACCTCAACCTGCACGGGCGGCTGACCGACCACGAGATCGTCTGCCCCGGTGAGACCAGCACCGCCCCGCCCGAGGCCCGTATCGACCTCGGCGACCTCTACGCCGAGCACGACGAGGCCCAGGACCGGCTGCTCCTGCGCTCCCGGCGGCTGCGCCGCGAGGTGGTGCCCCTCTACCTCGGCTACCTGGTGCCGATGGTGCTGCCGGAGGTGCCGCGCACCCTGCTGCTCTTCTCGCCGACCTCCCGGGCCCGGCCCGACCTGTGGCGGGGGGTGCCCGAGAGCCCGGCCGTGGACGGTGTCACCACACGCCCCCGGGTCCGCTACCGCAGCCTGGTGCTGCACCGCCAGGGCTGGAGCGCGCGGCCGGGTGCCCTGCCGGTGCGGGCGAAGGGGCAGGGCGACGCCGCGTACTTCCTGGACTGGCGGCGGTGGCGGCGGCGGCACGGGCTGCCCGGCCAGGTGTTCGCCACCGTGCGGGCGGAGGGCGCGGCGCAGGGGCCGTTCGGCGGCGGGGCCAAGCCCGCGTACGTCGACTTCGACAGCCCCCTGTCGCTGCTCGCCCTGGAGGCGCTCACCGGCGGCGGGAGCGCCCGCACGGACTTCGAGGAGATGCTCCCGGCCGCCGGGGAACTGCACCTGGGCTCCGCCCGGGGCCGGCACGTCGCCGAACTGGCCGTGGAGATCGTCCCCCGTGCGGCCGCACCCCGCACCCCGCGACCCGGAAGGCAGGACCCGCGCCCATGACCGCCGACGACACCACCCCCGGGCCCACCGTGGGCCGCGCCCCCGCCGCAGGCCCCGAGGGTCGCGCCGAGTGGCAGGCGTACCACGTCTTCTACGCCGCGAGCACCCGGCCGTTCCTGCTCCAGTGCGTCCGTCCGCTGGTGGCCGAACTCGACCGCGACGGGCTGCTGTCGGGCTGGTTCTTCATCAACTACTGGCTGGAGGGCCCGCACATCCGGCTGCGGCTGCGGCCGACCCGCCCGGAGGCCGCCGACGAGGTCGCCGCGCGTGCCCAGGACGCCGTCCGGGACTTCCTCGCCCGGCGGCCGGCGCTGTACGAGGTGAAGGACGGCTTCCTCGCCGAGCTGTACAACACCCTCTTCGAGCTGGAGTACCCCGGCGGCGAGCGCGACCGCTGGACGGACGCCGCCGGGCGGATGCGGCTGCGCCCCAACAACTCCTTCAGCCCGGAGCCCTACGAGCCGGAGTACGGCAAGTACGGCGGCCCGGCCGGGGTCGAGCTGGCGGAGTGGCACTTCCAGCGCTCCAGCGAGCTCGTGGTGGACGCGGCGGCGAGCGTGAACCTGCACGTGCGCACCGTTCTGCTGGGGACGGCGGCACAGCTGATGATGACCATGTCCGGCTGCCTGCTGCCCGACCGGGAGGTGCTGCTGGAGTTCCTCGACCGCTACCACGCCTTCTGGAACTCCGCCTTCTCCGGGACCAACTACACGGCCAGCGAGGGCTACGACCGCGCCTACGGCACGATGGACGCCGCACTGGCCCGCCGCTTCCAGGAGATCCGCCGCACCCTGGCCGAACCCGCGCCGGAACGGCTTCCCGGGTTCCTGCGCGGCTGGGCCGAGCACTGCCTGGAACTCGGCGACAGGGCCGCCGCGTTGGCCCGCGACGGCGACCTCGTCTTCCGCTCCTGGGACGGCACCCGCGATCTGCGCGTCACCGAGCCCGGGCAGGCGCTGCCGATGCTGGCCTCGCCCTACATGCACATGACGAACAACCGGCTGTCGGTCAGCGTGCGCGACGAGGCGTACCTGTCGTACGTGCTCGGCCGGGCCCTACGGCAGGCCGAGTCCGGCCTCACCGTCGAGCCCGGCTCCACCGCCGAGCCCGAGCCCGAGCCCTCGGCGGCGCCGTGACGACCGCCGGCCGGGCCGAGCTGCTCGCGCTGCGCCCCGCGGTGCGGTCCGAGGTGCGGGTCGGGCCGCCGCTCAGCCGCGGCCCACGCACCGTGCACCTCGTCAAGGACCCTGTGAGCGGTCGCCGTTGGGAGGTTGGGCCGAAGGAGGAGTTCGTCATCGCGCGGCTGGACGGCAGTCGTCCGCTCGCCGACATCGGCGCGGAGTACGCCGCCGCCTTCGGTGCCCGCCTCGGTGAGGAGCAGTGGACGCGGCTGCTGCGGCTGCTGGGTGGGCGCGGCCTGCTCGCCGGCGGGCCGCCGCATCGCCCAGCGGCGGCGGAGGCGCCGTCCGGGGCTCACCCGAGGGGGAGTTGGGCCGGTGGCCGGACCCGGTTGGTGGCCGACGCGGAAGCGGCGGTCGAACGGCTCTACCGGGCAACCGGGTTCGCCCGCAACAGGATCGCCCTCGCCGTGCTGGGGGCCCTGTGCACGGCCCTGCTGGTGGCGGAGGGCCTGCGGTACGGCGCGCTGGCCGACGCCACCGGGCGCCTCTTCCACCAGCCGGTCGCCCTGGTCGGGGCGGGCTGCGTGCTGTGGCTGAGCCTGGCGGTCCACGAGCTCGCCCACGGCCTCGTGGCGCGCGCGTACGGCCTGCGCGTCGCCGAGATCGGACTGCGCAGGGTGGCCGGCTTCATGACGTACCTGTACTGCGAGGTGGAGGACGTGTGGTTCCTCGGCCGCCGGGGCCCGCAGGTGGCCGTCGCGTGCGCCGGGGCCGCGGCCAACCTCGTGTTCCTGCTGCCCTGGTGGGCGGTGTGGGCGCTGCTGCCCGACCACGCGCAGGCGGTGCCCTTCGTCGGCGGACTGCTGCTGCTCGGCACGGCGACGGGCCTGCTCAACCTCGTGCCGCTGCCGCCCCTCGACGGGTACAAGGCTCTCGGCTACGCGTTCGGCACGCTGCGACTGGCCGCGGAGAGCCGGACCTACGCCCGGCTGGCGCTCGCCGCCGCGGCGCGGCGGCCCGGCGCCCGGGAGCGGGTCGCCGCCTACCCCGGACGGCTGCGGCGCGTCCACGCCGGGTACGCCGCGCTGTGCGCGGTGCTGGCCGCGGGGGTGCTGGCTGCCGGGTGCCTGCTGTGCGGGGCGGTGCTGCCGCACCGCTGGCCCGGCTGGACGGCCTGCCTGCCGCTGGCCGTGGCCGCGATGGCCGTGCCGCTGCGTGCGCTGGGCGTGCGGGCCGCCGCCCGCCGGGCCGCTCCGGCGACACGGTCCGCGCGGCCGTCCCCGGGGGGAGCCGTCGGCGCCGCACCCGCGGTGTCCGGGGCCGTGTCCGCCGCCCCGGCCGGGCCCAGGTCGGAACAGACCTCGTCCGGGCAGCCACCGTCCGTGCCGGCACCGTCCGGGTCCGCGCCTCGGCAGGCCGTCCCCGGGCCACCGGCCGCCGGCCGCTCCGTACCAGCCGCCGTACCGTCGGTGCCGCGCGACCAGCCGGCGTCCGACACCGTCCAGCCGCCCCGGGAGAAGAACGTGATGGAGCAGACCGACCGCAGGGACGGACCCCGGGGGCCCGCCGCGCCGGCCGTGGCGGTAGAGGGCGTGAGCAAGAGCTACGGCGCCCAACGAGCCCTGGACGACGTTTCGTTCACTGTCCGTCCGGGCGAGTTCTTCGGCATCCTCGGGCCCAACGGCGCGGGCAAGACCACGCTGGTGGAGATCGTCGAGGGGCTGCGGGAGCCGGACGCCGGCACCGTCGAGGTGCTCGGACAGCGGCCGTGGCCGCGCAACACCGCGCTGCTGCGCCGGATCGGCGTCCAGACGCAGTCCTCGGCCTTCTTCACCCGTCTCACCGCCGCCGAACACCTCGCCACCGTCGCCGCGTTGCAGGGCCTGGACCGCGACGCCGCCCACCGTGCCCTGGAGTCGGTCGGGTTGGCGGGCAAGGCCCGTACCCGGGTGGACGACCTCTCCGGCGGGCAGCGGCAGCGGCTCGCGCTGGCCACCGCCCTGGTGCACGACCCGGAGCTGATCTTCCTGGACGAACCGACCGCCGCCCTCGACCCGGAGGCCCGGCGCTCGCTGTGGGAGCTGCTGCGCGCCCTGCGGGCACAGGGCCGCACCATCGTCTACACCACCCACCACCTCGACGAGGCCGAGGCGTTGTGCGACCGGGTGGCCATCGTGGCCGGCGGCCGGATCGTCGCGCTGGACACGCCGGGCGCGCTGGTGCGCTCCCTCGCCGCGCCCGCCCGGCTCCTGGTGCCCGCCGACCGGATCACCGCCGATCAGGCGCGCGGTATCGAGGGCGTGGACCGGGTGCTGGTCGAGGGCGGCGAGGTCGTCATCGAGACCCGCGCCGCGAGCCGGGTGCTGGTCGCGGTCGGCGCCCTCGTCGACCTGGACACCGTGCGGACCAGGACCGCGACCCTGGAGGACGCCTACCTGCGGCTCACCGCGGCCGGAACGGAGCAGCACCGATGACCACCGCCTCCACCCCGAAGCGGCCGACCCCGCCCGTCGCCAGCCCCGCGAACGGGACCACCGGCGGCGGGAGTCCACCGGCCGGCCGGTCGGACCGCGGCGCGCGCCGGCCGTCCGCCTACGCGGCGCTGACCCGCGCCGCCTACCTCGCCGCCGTCCGCGACCGCACCACCGTCTTCTTCACCTTCGCCTTCCCGCTGGTCTTCCTCCTGGTCTTCGGCCTGCTCTTCCGGGGCCAGCGGGTCGACGGCGACCTGCCGTACATCAACTACACGGCGCCCGGCGTACTGGCGTGGGGGGTGGGCAACGCGGCGCTGTTCGGGCCCGCGTTCGCGCTGATGCACTGGCGGCGCGACGACATCCTGCGGCTGGTGTGGCGCACGCCCACGCCGCTGCCGACCGTCCTGGCGTCGCGGTTCGCCGTCGCCGTCGGGGTGGGCCTGTGCCAGGCGGTGCTGTTCACGGCGGTGGCGGTGCTCCCCGGGTTCGGGCTGCGGCTGCCCGCCGACGCGGCGCTCGCGCTGCCGCTGCTGGTGCTCGGCGTCGCCGCGTTCCTCGCGCTCGGCCTGGTCGTCGGCAGCCTCGCCGACACGCCCGAGGCGGTCGCGGCCATCGCCAACTTCGTGATGGTGCCGATGGCGTTCCTGTCCGGCGCGTTCTACCCGGCGGCCCTGCTGCCGGGCTGGATCAGGACGCTGTCCTGGGCGCTGCCGCTGCGCTACCTCGACGACGGCCTGACCAGCGTGCTGGCCGGCCGCGCCGCCGCCGGGCCGCTGGCGCTGGACTGCGCCGGGCTGGTCGGCTTCACCCTCCTGTTCGGGCTGGTCGCGGCCCGCGTCTTCCGCTGGAGCAACCGGACATGACCCCGACCGCCGCCCCCGCGCCGCCCCGGTCCGCCGGGTACGGCGCCATCGCCCCCGGCCTGGACGCCGCCGCCCGCGCCCTGGCCGACCGCCTCGCCGTCCGGGCCGCGGCGGCCGGCCGCCCCGCGCCGGCCGTGGCCGCCCTGGGCGCCCGCGACCTGCTCGGCCCGGACGCCGAACCCGAGGCGGCGGCCGCCCGCCGCGCGGCCGCCCGCGTCCACCTCGCCGCCGACGCCGTCCTCGTCGGCCCCTGGGGCGGGGACGGCGCCGCCTGCGGCTGCTGCCTGGCCGTGCGCTGGCAGCGGCTGCGCACGCGGACCGAACGTGAGGCACTGGAGACGGGCACCGACACCGTACCGGCGGGGAGCTGGCCGACCCCGGCCGACTGGACCGCCGACGCGGTGTGGGCACTGCTCGACTGGACCACCGGCGGCCCGCAGCCGCCCCGGCCCGACGGCGCCGCCCGTGTCACCCGGCTCGACCTGGAGACGGGCCGCACCGCCACGGTGCCGCTGCTGCCCGAGCCGCTCTGCCCGCGCCACGAGCCACCACGCGTCGGAGCCGAACCGTACGACGCCTGCGCCGTGTTGGGCGCGGTGCCCCGGCCCACCCCGGCTCCCGGGCGGTACCGGCTGCGCGGCCCGGCCTCGTACCGGCTGCCGGCCGACGCGCTGGCCAACCCGGTGTGCGGGGTGCTGGGCGCCGGCACCTGGCTCGACGTGACGTCCCCGACCACCGCGCCGGTAGCCGGCAGCGTCTTCATGCGCGGCTACGCCGGCCTCACCGACGTCACCTGGAGCGGACAGGCCAACTCCTTCGCCGCCAGCCGCGACCTCGCGTTCCTCGAAGGGCTCGAACGGTACGCGGGCACCCACCGCCGCTCCCGTACCGGCCTGACGACCGCCTCGTACGAGGAGCTGGTCGCGCGCGGCGAACCCGCCCTGGACCCGCGTACGTGCGGCCTGTACGGCGAGCAGACCTACCGCGAGGACCCGATGGTCTCGCCCTTCGACCCGGCCCGGCCGCTGCCCTGGGTGCGCGGTCACTCCCTGCGCGAGGGCCGGCCGGTGCTGGTCCCGGCCCGGCTCGTCCACTACGGCGCCGGCACCCCGGCCGACGACTTCGTCTTCGAGTGCTCCAACGGCTGCGCGATCGGCAGCTGCCCGGAGGAGGCGGTGCTCTTCGGGCTGCTGGAACTCGTCGAACGCGACGCCTTCCTGCTCGGCTGGTACGGCGACGCGCCGCTGCCCGCCATCGACCTCGCCTCCTGCGGCAGCCCGGAGCTGCGCGCGATGACCGACCGCGCCGCGCTGTGCGGGTACGACGTGCACGTCTTCGACAACCGCGTCGACCTGCCGGTCCCCGTGGCCACCGGCCTGGCGGTCCGCCGCGACGGCGGTCCGGGCACCTTCGCGTTCGCCGCCGGCGCCGCGCTGGACCCGATGGCGGCCGTGGAGTCCGCCGTCGCCGAGATCCTCACCTACCTGCCGCACCTGCCCCGCCAGGTCGCCGAACGACCAGAGGAACTCGAAGCCATGGCGGAGGACTTCAGTCTGGTACGCCGACTGCCGGACCACGCCGCCCTGTTCGGGCTGCCGCGGATGCGCGAGCACCTCGGCGGCTACCTGGCGCCCCCGGCGGTACGGACGTTCGCGGAGACCTACGCGGGCTGGGCGGACCGCCGCCCGCCCGGCACCGACCTGCGCGAGGCCCTGGCCTGGCTCACCGGTGAGCTGGCCGCCGCCGGGCACGACGTCATAGCGGTCGACCAGACCACCCCGGAGCAGCGGAGGCTGGGGCTGAGCACGGTGTGCACCATCGTGCCCGGCCTGCTGCCGATCGACTTCGGCTGGGCCCGGCAGCGCGCCCTGACCATGCCCCGGCTGCGCACGGCCCAGCGCCGCGCCGGGATGCGCCCCGACGACCTGCCCGACGCCGCCGTGCGCGCCGTCCCGCACCCCTTCCCGTGAGAGGCCGGTGCCCCGGCCCCCGGCGTGGCGGAGTCGTGGGTACGCGCGAGAGCCCGCGCCCGGGGGCCGCCCGGGCGCGGGCTCGGCGCCTGACCGGATCAGGCGGTGCAGCTGGTGGTGCTCGTGGTACTGGAGCAGGTGCTGGTGCTGGAGCAGCTGGTGGACGAGCCCAGCATGACCTCGCTGGCGTCCGAGTAGTCGGTGATCTCGAAGGTCTCGGACTCCAGCTCCAGGATCTCCTGGGCGAGGGAGGCGAGCGGCGCGTCCAGCTTGGAGATGTCGGCCATGATGGCGACCCCCTTCTCTTCGGTGGGCACGGCCGGTGGGAGGCCGTGCCCACCGTTCTACGCGCGTCCGCTGGCGAATCCGCTGTCGTCTCGCTGGCACCTCGCTGGCATGTCCCTGGCACCCCGCTGGCGCGGCCCGACCGCCGTCCCGACGGGCCCGGCCCGACAGGCCCGTGCCGCACCGCCCGAGCATCCCACCCCGGCGCCCCGGCCGCGCCCGCCCCACCTCGTCGGCGCCCCGCGCCGGGGAAGGACCAGGCACCCGATGAGTGACGCCGATGCCCCCGCACGGTCCGGGCCCGGGAACCGTGCCGCGGAAGCGGGGACCGCCGACGCCGTCCAGGGCGTGCTGCCCGACGTCGCGGCCCTCTACGCGGACCTGCACCGCCACCCCGAACTCTCCGGTGCCGAGGAGCGCACCGCCGGACGGTTCGCCGACTGGCTGGAGCGCGACGGCTACGAGGTGACGCGGCGGGTCGGCGGCCACGGCGTGGTCGGCGTGCTGCGCAACGGCCCCGGACCGGTGGTGCTGGCGCGGGCCGAACTCGACGCGCTGCCGCTGGCCGAGGAGACGGGCCTGCCGTACACCAGCACCGTCACCGGCCCGCGCCCCGCCGCCCACGCCTGCGGCCACGACGCGCACCTCGCCTGCGCGGCCGGCGCGGCCCGGCTGCTGGCGCGGGCCGCGGGCCGCTGGCGCGGCACTCTGGTGGTGGTCGGCCAGCCGGCGGAGGAGACCCTCAGCGGCGCCGCCGCGATGCTCGCCGACGGGCTCTACGAGCGCTTCCCCGCGCCGTCCGTGGTGCTCGCCCAGCACACCGCGCCGCTGCCCGCGGGCATGGTCGCCCACGCCGACGGCCCGGCACTGGCGGCCGGCGCCACCCTGGAGGTCGTGCTGCACGGGCGCGGCGGCCACGCCTCCGCCCCGCAGTTCGCCGTGGACCCGGTGGTGGCCGCCGCGGCGCTGGTACTGCGGCTCCAGACGGTGGTCTCCCGCGAGGCGGCCCCGGGCGAGCCGCTGGTGCTCACCGTCGGCTCACTGCACGCCGGGGGCGGCGCCGCCAACGTCATCCCGGACCAGGCGGTCCTGGAGGTCACCGCGCGCGCCCTGTCCCCGGGGGCGCTCGACCGGGCGCTGACCGCCGTGCGGCGGATCGCCCGCGCCGAGGCCGACGCGGCGGGCGCGCCCCGCCCGCCCGAGGTCCGCGAGCTGGCCCGCTCCGGGGTGACGGTGAGCGACCCGACCGCGGCCGGCCCGGTGCGCCGCGCCCACGTGGCGGCCTTCGGCGCCGCCCGGGTGGCCCCCTGGCAGGCGTCGATGTCCACCGAGGACTTCCCGCTGCTCGGGCCGGCCGGGCACCGGCTGCACGGCGTGGCCGGTATCCGGCCCGTCCACTGGATGCTCGGCTGCGTGGGCCCGCGCGACTGGGCGGCGGCCGGGAGCACCGCGGCCGAACGGATGGCCGCCGTGCCCGGCAACCACTCCCCGCGGTTCCGGCCGCACGCGCGGCTGACCCTCACCACGGGCGTACGGGCGCTCTCCGTCGCGGTGTCGGCGCATCTCCACCGCGTGGAAGGGCGTTGACGACGGCAGCGGGGGCTTCGAGGCCGGCCCGCGCGGACCGACGAGGAGAAAGTCGGTGGCCTGCGGTGACCCGGCCGGGGCACGATGCCCGGACCGCTTCCGCAACCGCGCCTCGGGGAGGACGTCCCGCATGGGCACCCCGCACACCCTGCTGTCCGGCATCGTCGGCTCGACCGCCTACGGCCTCGCCCGCGAGGGCTCCGACATCGACCGGCTCGGCGTGTTCGCCGTCCCCACGGAGGAACTGCACGGCCTGCGCCGCCCGGCCGAGACCCACGTCACCCGTGCTCCGGACAGCACCTTGCACGAGGCGGCCAAGTGGTGCCGGCTCGCCCTCGCCGGCAACCCGACCGTCCTCGAACTCGTGTGGCTGCCGGACCGCCTGTACGAGACACGCACCCCGCTGGGCGACGAACTGATCGGCATCCGGACCGCGTTCGTGAGCGGCGAGCGGGTCCGCAGGGCGTATCTCGGCTATGCCACCCAGCAGTTCAAGCGGCTGTACGACCGGGGCGACGGGACGTTCTCGGTGGACGCCCGCCACCGCACCGCGAAGCACGCCCGGCACCTGCGCCGGCTGTGCCACCAGGGCTACACGCTCTACACCACGGGCCGGCTGGAGATCGAGGTCGACGACCCGCAGGCGTACTTCGACTTCGGCGAGCGGGTCGCCCGGGACGCCATGGCGGCGCTGCCGATGCTCGACGACTACCAGGACCGCTTCGACCGCACCGCGAGCGCGCTCCCGGACGAGCCCGACGAGGCGCCCGTCGAGGCGTGGCTGCGCCGGGTCCGGAGGCACTTCTACGGCGCGGGGGCGTGAGGGGCGGAGCCGCGGGGCCGGGTCGGCCGGGCGATCGGTCAGGTTCGCGTGTCGGCGCGGCCGGAGGGCGCGGCATGGCGCGGCAGGGCCGGGGCCGGGCGCGCGCGGGGGACCCCGTCCGCGGTGCGGGGCGTGGTGCGGCTGCTGGAGGAGCGCGGGGCGTCCGCGACGCGGCACGGCGTGGAGACCGTCGCGTCCGCGCTCGGCGTGAGCCGCTTCACCGTCCACACCTGCCTCAACAGGGGAGAACGCCGTCCGCGACGGCGGTGAGCGCCTGGGTACGCCCGGGACAGCCCCGCGCCGTTCCGGCCGGCGCCGCCACGGGTGACACCCCGCCGGTTTCCCCAACGAACTGTTGACGCCCGCTCCGCGCGGATCGTAGCGTGCGGGAGGTGACGTCCAGCACTCCGCCGGGCCTGCTCCGGCTCAACGCCGCCGTACGGCCGGAGGCCGAACGTCTGCTGCGCGAGGTCTGCGGCAGCGGCTCCTGGACCGCGGCCGTCGGCGGCGGGCGCCCCTACGCCGGCCTCGACGACCTCCTCGCCGCCAGTGACGCCGCGACGGCCGCGCTGACCCCGGCCGAACTGGACGAGGCGATGGGCGCCCACCCGCCGATCGGCCGCCCCGCGCCGGGCGACCCGGTGTCGGCCCGCGAGCAGGGCGGTGTCCGCGACGCGGAACGGGCGGAGCTGCTGCGGCTGAACCTCGCCTACCAGGAGGCCCACGGCCACACCTTCCTGATCTGCGCCACCGGCCGGACCGGCGCCGAGATACTGGCCGCGCTCCGCGAGCGGCTCGGCGCCGACCCGGCGGCCGAACGGGGGACGGTCCGCCGCGAACTGGGGATGATCAACCGCGTCCGGCTCACCCGGCTCGCCCAGGAGGACCCCGCATGAGCCCCGCCCGCCCCGCCGCCACGGTGTCCACGCACGTGCTGGACACCAGCGCCGGCCGCCCCGCCGCCGGCATCGCCGTCGAGGTGTCCGTACGGCCCGGCGCGGACGCGCCGTGGACCGCGCACGCCGCCTCCGCCACCGACGCCGACGGCCGCTGCCGGGACCTGCCCGCGCTGCCCGAGGACACCGCCCACGTCCGACTGCGGTTCGGCGTCGAGCCGTACCTCGTCCGGACCCGCCGCACCGACCCGGCGGACGGCGGCGGCGCGGCCGCGTTCTTCCCCGAGGTGGCCGTCGTCGCGGCCGTCACCACCGGTGAGCACCACCATCTGCCGCTGCTGCTCAGCCCGTTCGGCTACTCCGTCTACCGAGGGAGCTGACCCATGACCGCGACTCCGCCGGTGTCCAGCGCACGGCTCGGCCAGAACCAGTACGGCAAGGCGGAGACCCGGGTGGTCCGGGTGGTCCGCGAGGGCGCCGTGCACCACCTCACCGACCTCAACGTGTCCGTGGCGCTGTCGGGCGCCATGGACGAGGCGCACCTGTCCGGCTCCAACGCCGGCCTGCTCACCACCGACGCCGTCAAGAACACCGTCTACGCCTTCGCGCGCAGCCACGGCGTGGCCTCCCCGGAGGCGTTCGGCATCCACCTGGCCCGGCACTTCACCACCGGCCGGCCGTCGATCCACCGGGCCCGCGTCCGGATCGAGAGCTACGGCTGGCGGCGGATCACCGAACCCGCCACCGGCCACTCCTTCGTCCGCGACGGGCAGGAGGTCCGTACCGCCGAGGTCGGGTACGACGGCGCCGCGTGGCAGGTGCTGGGCGGGCTGACCGGGCTGACCGTGCTCAACTCGACGGACTCCGAGTTCCGGGGCTTCGCCAAGGACGAGTACACCACCCTCGCCGAGACCGCCGACCGCGTGCTGGCCACCGACGTCAACGCCCGCTGGCGGTACGGCTGGAACGGCTCCGGCGACGCCCCGACTGGCAGGCCCTCTACCCGGCGGTGCGCTCCCGGCTGCTCGCCGCGTTCGCCGGCACCTACTCGTACAGCCTCCAGCAGACCCTGTACGCGATGGGGTCGCGGGTGGTGGACGAGGTCCCGGAGGTGGCGGAGGTGCGGCTGTCGCTGCCGAACAAGCACCACTTCCTGGTGGACCTCGCACCCTTCGGCCTGGAGAACGACAACGAGGTCTACTTCGCCGCCGACCGCCCCTACGGCCTGATCGAGGGCACGGTGCTGCGCGAGGGCGCCACCGCCGCGATACCCGCGGACTGAACCCGCGGAACCGGCCCGCCGAGCGGACCGAAGCCATGGACCGACCCCACGGACCGAAGGAGCCGCGCCCGATGAGCAACGGCAGCACCGGCCCGAACCAGGCCGCACCCGGCCCGCACCACGACCCCGACGCGAACCCCGACCCGGCCGCGGGCGGGTCCGGCGCGACGGTCGAGCGGACCGTCATCGAGAACTGCGCCATCGCGACCGTCGACGCCGCCGGCACCGAGTACGCCACCGGCCACGTGGTTGTGGCCGGGCAGGTGATCGAGGCGGTCGGTGCCGGGCCCGCCCCGGCCGGACTGCGGAACGTCGTCCGCCGTGTCGACGCCGCCGGCCACCTCGCCACGCCCGGCCTGGTCAACACCCACCACCACTTCTACCAGTGGATCACCCGCGGCCTGGCGCAGAACAGCGGCCTCTTCGACTGGCTGGTCGAGCTGTACCCGGTGTGGGCGCGGATCGACGAGCCGATGGTGCACGCCGCCGCGTCCGGCTCGCTGGCGATGATGGCCCGCGGCGGGGTGACCACGGCGATGGACCACCACTACGTCTTCCCGCGCGGAGCCGGCGACCTGCTCGGCGCCGAGATCCGGGCCGCCGCCGAGCTCGGCGTCCGCTTCACCGCCGCCCGCGGCTCGATGGACCGCGGCCGCTCCGAGGGCGGGCTGCCGCCGGACTTCGCGGTGGAGAGCACCGAAGAGGCCCTGCGCGCGACGGAGTCGGCGATCGACACCCACCACGACGCGTCGTTCGGGTCGATGCTGCACATCGCCGCGGCGCCCTGCTCACCGTTCTCGGTCTCCACCGAACTCCTGCGGGAGGCAGCGGTGCTGGCCCGGCGCAAGGGTGTGCGGCTGCACACCCACGGCAGCGAGACGGTGGAGGAGGAGAAGTTCTGCCGGGAGCTGTTCGGGATGGGCCCCACCGCCTACTTCGAGACCACCGGCTGGCTCGGCGAGGACGTGTGGATGGCGCACTGCGTGCACATGGACGACGCCGACATCGCCGCCTTCGCCCGCACCGGCACCGGCGTGGCCCACTGCCCCTCGTCCAACGCCCGGCTGGCCGCGGGGATCGCGCGGGTGCCGGACATGCTGGCCGCCGGGGTGCCCGTGGGGCTCGGCGTCGACGGCACCGCGTCCAACGAGGCCGGCGAGCTCCACACCGAGCTGCGCAACGCCCTGCTCGTCAACCGGTTGCGCGGCGGCCCGGCGGCCCTCGACGCCCGGCAGGCGCTGCGGCTGGCCACCCTCGGCGGCGCCCGGGTGCTCGGCCGGGCCGCCGAGACCGGCTCGCTGGAGCCCGGCAAGCTCGCCGACCTCGTGCTGTGGAAGCTGGACGGGCTCGGCCACGCCTCGATCGCCGACCCGGTGGCCGCGCTGGTCCTCGGCCCGGCCGCTCCGGTGACGCTCTCCCTCGTCGGCGGCCGTCCGGTCGTCGAGAGCGGCCGGCTCACCGGCGTCGACGAGGACGCCGTCGCCCGCGCCACCCGCGAGCAGGCCCGCCGGCTGGCCCGCATCGCCGGAATCGACTGACGGAGCGTCATTTGTCGGGCACGTGCGGGTGGTTCGCGCTCGAAGTGGTCGCCGCTGTCGGCCGGCTACAACGGGCGGTGCATGATGTGCAGGCCCACGTAGCCGTGCCGGGGGTGGCGGAACCCCTCGGGGACGGTGCCGAGGACGCGGAAGCCCAGCGACTCGTAGAGCCGCACGGCGGGTGTGTTCGTCTCCACCACCGCGTTGAACTGCATGGCGCGGAAGCCCTGTTCGGCGGCCCAGCGCAAAGCCTCCACGCACAAGGCGCGTCCCGCGCCGCGGCCGGCGTGTGCGGGGTCGACCATGAAGCTGGCGCTGGAGACGTGCGCGGCGTTGCCCATCTGGTTGGGGTTCATCTTCGCCGTGCCCACGACCGCGCCCGTCTCGTCGACGGCCACCACCGTGCGGCCGGGCGGCGCGAGCATCCAGAAGCTCTCGCCCTGCCGCTCGGTGATGTCCACGGGGTAGCCGAACGTCTCGCCCCCGGCGCAGATCGCGCGCAGGAAGGGCCAGATCAGCGGCCAGTCGCCGGCCACCGCGTCACGTACCAGCATGGCGGCCGCTCAACCCTCCAACTGGTCGTAGGCGGGAAGGGTGAGGAAGTCGACGTACCGCGGGTCCAGCGCCGTGCGCACCAGCAGGTCGTGGGCCCGCGCCCAGGTGCCGGCGGCGAACGCGTCCTCGCCCACCTCGGTCCGGATCGCGACGAGTTCGTCCGCCGCGACCTGCCGCACCAGCTCCGGCGTCACCTTCTCGCCGTCCTCGAAGACGACGCCGGCGTTGGTCCACTGCCACAGCTGCGACCGGGAGATCTCCGCCGTGGCCGCGTCCTCCATCAGGTTGAAGATGGCGACCGCGCCGCTCCCGCCCAGCCACGCGGCGATGTAGCGGATGCCCACCTGCACGGCGTTGCGCAGGCCCGCCGGGGTCGGGCGGGCGTCGAGCGAGGCGATGTCGATCAGCTCCGCCCCGGTGACGTGGACGTCCTCGCGCAGCCGCTCCTTCTGGTGCGGGCGTTCCCCCAGCACCGCGTCGAAGCTGGCCCGCGCCACCGGCACCAGGTCCGGGTGGGCGACCCAGGAGCCGTCGAAGCCGTCCGCCGCCTCGCGGTCCTTGTCGGCCCGGACCTTCGCCAGCGCCACCTCGTTGACCCGCGGGTCGCGCCGGGACGGGATGAACGCCGCCATGCCGCCGATCGCGTGGGCACCGCGCCGGTGGCAGGTGCGCACGAGCAGTTCGGTGTAGGCGCGCATGAACGGGGCGGTCATCGTGACCGCGTTGCGGTCCGGCAGCACGAACCGCTCGCCCGCGTCGCGGAAGTTCTTCACGATCGAGAACAGGTAGTCCCAGCGGCCCGCGTTCAGCCCGGCGGCGTGGTCGCGCAACTCGTAGAGGATCTCGTCCATCTCGAAGGCGGCGGTGATCGTCTCGATGAGCACGGTGGCGCGCACGGTGCCGTAGGGGATGCCCGCGTAGTCCTGGGCGAAGGTGAACACGTCGTTCCACAGCCGCGCTTCGAGGTGCGACTCGGTCTTCGGCAGGTAGAAGTAGGGGCCCAGGCCGCGCTCCAGCAGGCGGCCCGCGTTGTGGAGGAAGTAGAGCCCGAAGTCCACCAGCGCGCCCGGTACCGGCTCGCCGTCGACGGTCAGGTGCCGCTCGTCCAGGTGCCAGCCGCGCGGACGTACGACCACGGTGGCCAGCTCGGCGTCCGGGCGCAGCGCGTAGCTCCTGCCCTCCGGGGTGGTGAAGTCGATCCGCCGCTCGTAGGCGTCGATCAGGTTCACCTGCCCGGTGACGACGTTGTGCCAGGTGGGGGAGGAGGCGTCCTCGAAGTCCGCGAGCCAGATCCGGGCGCCGGAGTTGAGCGCGTTGACCGTCATCCTGCGGTCGGTGGGACCGGTGATCTCCACCCGGCGGTCCTGGAGCGCGGCCGGGGCGGCGGCCACCCGCCAGTCGCCCTCGCGGACGTGCGCCGTCTCCGGCAGGAAGTCCAGTGTGGCGGTGCGGGCGATCTCCTCGCGGCGCCGGCCCCTGGCCGCCAGCAGCTCGTTCCGGCGCGGGGTGAACCGCCGGTGCAACTCGCCCAGGAAGGCCAGCGCCCGCGGGGTCAGCACCTCCTCGGAGCGGGGCACGGCGGCGGCCGCGTCGGTCACGACGGCCGGGGACGCCTCGTCTGCTGCCATGCGGTCACTCCTCGCGAGGGCCCGGTGCGGGCGCGGTGGTGCGGAAACCGGGCGCGACGGCGGGAACCGGGCCGCGACGCACACCGGGGGCGGCGGACGGCGGCTCGGCCACCGGACAGGGACACGCCGTACGGGTAGGGCGGGCGGACGGGACGGGCCGCCGGAATCGACGGGTGGACGGTGCCGACGGGCCGGCGGTGTCAACGGGCCGGCGGGACAGCCGTGGTGCCGCCCACCGGTGGCGGCGCCGTTCGGCGTCCGGCACCCCCGTTGCTTCTGCACTGCGGACTATATTTTTCGCACTGCGGAATTTCAACGATCCGCGGTCGTCGGCCCGCTACCGGGGCCGCCCCTCGCTTCGGGGCCGAGGAGGAGGGACAGGTCGTCCGGGGTGTCGACATCCGCCGGGTCGGCGACGTCGGCGCACTCCACCACGGCCGTCCGCGCGGCGTGCTCCAGCAGGTAGCCGCGCGCGCCGCGGTCGCCCGTCGCGCCGGCCGCGACGGCACCCCAGCGCGCGGCGCCGAAGAGCACCGGGTGGCCCCGCCGTCCCCCGTACGAGGCGGCGACCAGCCCCGACGCCAGGTCCCCGCCGGCCCGTGCCGCGGCCACCACCCGGGCCACCGCCTCCGCCGTCACCCCGGGCTGGTCCACCAGTGCCACCACGACGGCCTCGGCCACCGGACCTTCCGCCGGCTCCAGCGCGGCCAGTCCGGCCCGCAGCGAGGTCGACATCCCCTCGGCCCAGCGGGGGTTGTCCACCAGGACGCAGCCGGGAAGGACGGCCCGCGCCCGCACCAGGCCGGCCGCCGCGCCCAGCACCACGTACACCCGCGCGCATCCACCGGCCCGCAGTACCCGCGCCGCGTGCTCCACCAGCGGCCTGCCCCGGAAGTCCAGCAACGCCTTCGGTCGGCCGCCGAGCCGCCGCCCGCCGCCGGCCGCCAGCAGCAGCCCCGCCACCTCGCCCCGCGTACCCGTGCCGTCCGTACCGCCCGTGCCGCCCGCGGCGTCCGTGTCGTCCATGGCCCCTTCGTACCGCGCGCGCCACGGCGGGGGAACAGCCGGAGGGCGGCGCGGCGCGGTCCGGTATCGTCGCACCGTGGCCAGCGGAGGGATGGACTGCCAGGTGAGGAGCGGGGACTGATGGCCGCAGCGCACGCCGGGCCGGTCTTCTTCCGGGGGCCGCTCTTCGGACCGGTCGCCGAGTGCGACCCGGCCGTCGTCGCCGGACACCGTGTCACCGCGCGCCTGGGGTCGGGCCCTCGCCACGTCACCTTCCTGGCCTACACGCCCGGTGGGCAGCCCGTGGCGCTCACCGTCCACACCCCCGGGCCGGACGCCGGACCTGACTTCGCCGCCCGCTTCCACCACGCCGCCCAGGCCGCCGGGCAGGTGTGCGAACCCCACGCGGTGCCGGTCCTCGGCAGCGGCAGGGAGGGTGACCGCTACTGGACGGCCACCCCGTACGTGCCCGCGCTTCCGCTTCGGGCGGCGGTGGCGGGCGGCGGGCCGCTGCCCACCGGGGTGGTGCTGCGGCTGGTCGCCGGGCTCGCCCAGGCGCTCCAGGCCGTGCACCACGCCGGCGGCGTGCACGGCGGGCTGCGACCGGCACACGTGCTGCTCGCGCAGGACGGACCGCGGCTCAAGGCGCACGGCCTGGCGTGGCTGACCGAGGCGGCGCCGGGGACGGGGGTGGTGGCCGAAGGGGCCTCCGTCGCCGAACACGGCGACGGCGACTTCACGTTGGAGGCACCGGTCGGGAAGGGAGGCCGCCAGGGCGGCGCACGGCCCGGCGCGACAGCGTCCGGCCAGGCCGTTCCCAACTCCGGCGTGGGTGGGCCGGGTTCGCGCCTGTCAGTCAACGGCGCCGGTGCGCAGCCGAGTTCTGGCCCCAGCCCGAGTTCTGGCCTGGATTCGGGTTCCGGCTCGGGTTCCGGCTCGGGTTCCGGCGCGGGGGAGGGTCCGGGCTGGGTGGAGGGATCTGGCGAATGCCGCTGTGAGGCCGTCGCGTTCCGGTCCCCGGAACAGGCGGCGGGGCGTCCGGCCACCCCGGCCACGGACGTCTTCGCGCTGGGCCAGATAGCCGCTTACGCCTCGATCGGCCGAGCGCCCTTCGGTGACGGCTCACGGGTCCAGCAGGCCGAGCCCGACCTGAACGAACTCCCGGGCGAGCTGCGGGAGATCGTCACCCGATGCCTGATCAAGGACCCGGGGCTGCGGCCGTCGACCGCCCAGATCCTCACGATGTGCGGCCAGGCGGCGCCCAAGTCCGCGCCGTCCTCCTGGCTGCCGCCGGCGCTGATGACCGCGGTCCTCGCCACCATCCCGCCGCCCGCCTCGCTCCCGGGCACGCCCGCACCCGCCGGGGCCGCACCGGCGCCGCCCGCGGCCCCGCTGCTCCCGGTCGCGCCGGGCGGTCCGGGCCCGCATCAGGCGCCCGGCAACCCGGCACTCGGAAACCCGGCGCCCGGCGTGCCCGGACAGCCTCCCGGTGGCTTCCTGCGGCACCCCCAGCAGTGGCCGCGCGCGCCCTACGTGCACGTCCCGCTGCCGCTGCCCAGGCGGCGGCGGAGCGCGGCCGGCGTGGTGGCGGTGGTCGCGCTGGCCGCGGTGACCGTCACGGCCGCGGTGGTGTTCGGCCGCGGCGGCGACGACACGTCGCCGGTGGCCGGGGTGCCCACACCCCCCGGCAGTACGCCCACCGGCGGCACGCCCGGCGGGAGCGGCGCCGCGCCCTCGCGGAACGACAGCGCGGCCTACGCCGGGATGCGGCTGCCCGCAGGGGACGCGCTGGCTCTCGGCACCTCACCGCCGACCCTGCGGTCCGGTACCTACAACGGCGACTTCGGGCTCACCCCGGACGGCAGCGCGTTCGCCGTGGACGACCGGCACGCCCTGGTGCTGGTCGGCACCCGCCCGGTCGGCACCCCCGACAGCCGGGCCGCGTGCCAGGCCGCGCAGGCGCAGCGGGTGCTGCGGATACCCGGCACGGTCCTCGCCGAGGGGTCGCGGGTCTGCGTGCTGAGCTCGGACGGTACCCTCACCGCCATGGTGACGATCCGTCAGCTATCATCTGTGCAGGGTGGCACGCCGACGGCCGTGCTGGATCTGACGGTGTGGCAGACGGAGTCGACACCCGCGCCCTCCCCTGGTGGCAGCGGTCCGCCCGCGGAAGGGCAGGGAGCCGAAGACCCGGTGGGCAGTGGTCGGGAGTCGGGGAGTCCCGGTGGCGGGTCCGTGACGGGGAGGAGTGTGGATTTCCCCGCCAATTCAGCGGACCGGCTGGCGCGGACGCCGCGCCTTGGCGTTGACTGACCTTCCCCGGGGCGGACTTGACCGAGTCGCCGTAGGGCAAGGCAGAGCAGGGATGGGAAGTACGTGGGGGAGTCGTACGTGCTCGATGGTGAGCGCAGCGGAACGTCCGGTGCGGGCGGACCGGCGCAGGAGCTGCGCGAGGCGGTGCAGCGGCTCGGCCGCGCCCTGCTCGTGCACCCGCCGGGCCAGCCGGACCGCGCGGTGGCCGAGGACGCGCTGGCGGCCCTGGCCCGCGAGGCCGAGGCGGAGGCCGCCGGGAGGCCGCTGAGCCCGGCGGACAGGGCGGCCGGGGTGGATGGGACGGACGGGGTGCATGGCGTGGACGCCGAACGGATGCACCATCTCCTCCTGCTGGTGGCCGCGGCCGTCGGGTCGATCAGCGCGCTCGCCGAGCCGCTGGAACGGCTGCGGCGGGCCGTGGAGCGGCTGGCCCCGCCGAGGGTGCTGGACCCGCTGCCCGGACCGGCCTCCCGCTGAGCCTCGCCGGCCGGCCCCCTCCACCGCCGGAGCCCCGACCCGCACCGGGCCGGGGCGCCGCCCATGGGCGGCCGGACAGCCGGACGGTCCGGACCCGTGTGCCCGGACCGCCTGGCCTGCTTCGGCCGGATGCCCCCTGACCCGCCCGCCCGGTCGGGATCGGCCCGCCTTCGGTACGCCGGTCATGACCGCCCGCCGGCTCAGGCGCCCTGTGCCGCTGCGCGCCGCCGGGTAGGGAGCAGGGTGAGCACGGTGACGACGAACGCCGTGAGGGTGAACGCGGCCGTGGTCAGGAACGCGGCGCGGGCACCGGGTACGAATTCGCCGGGTTCCGCGCCCGCGGCGTAGACCGAGACGACCACGGCGAGCCCGATGGCGCCGCCGAGCTGCTGGGTGGTCTGGAGCAGGCCCGAGGCGGAGCCGGCGTGCTCGGGCCTGACACCGCCGACGACCAGGGAGGCCGCGGGCATGAAGGTCAGTCCGGCCGAGACTCCGTTGAGCAGCAGCGGGCCGAAGACGGCCGGGAAGTAGCCGCTGGAGGTGCCGAGGTCGCTGAGCCAGGCGAAGCTGCCGGTCAGACCGATCGTGCCGAGTACGAGGAGGGGCGCCTGTCCGAAGCGTCCCACCAGCCGGGGGGTGACGCGGGAGAGGGCGAAGATGCCGACGGTCATCGGCAGGAACGCCAGGCCGGCCTTGAGCGGAGTGAGGTCGAGTACCTGCTGGACGTACTGGACGACCAGGAAGAACGTCGAGATCTGGGACCCGAAGACCAGGGTGACGATCACCAGGCCGCCGATCCTGCGCCCGCTGCGGAGCAGGTCCGGGCGGAGGAGGGGGTGCGCGACGCGGCCCTCGGTCACGGCCAGCACGGCCAGGAGCACGGCGCCCGCCGCCAGTCCGCCGATGGTCCGCGGAGACGTCCAGCCGTGGTCGGGGGCTCCGATCAGCGACCAGACCACCGCCACCGCCGCTCCGGTCGCGGCGACGGCGCCGACCACGTCGAAGCGGCCCCGGTTCCGGGGGGTCTCGGTGACGAACCGCCGGGCCGAGGCGAGGACGGCGACGCCGATCGGGACGTTGACGAACATGGTCCAGCGCCACGAGCCGTACTCGGTGACCAGGCCGCCGAGCACCAGCCCCAGCGTGCCGCCGCCGACGCCGACGGCTGAGAAGAGAGCCAGCGCGCGGTTCCTGCCCGCTTCGTCACGGGCGCTGGTGGTGACCAGGGCCAGGACACCCGGCGCCGCCAGGGCCGCGCCGACGCCCTGGGCCGCCCGGGCCGCGATCAGCGACGCCGGGGACTGCGCGAGGCCGCCGAGGAGGGAGGAGGCGGTGAAGACGGCGAGGCCGATCTCGAAGACCCGCAGCCGTCCGAAGGTGTCCCCGAGCCGTCCGCCCAGGAGCAGCAGTCCGCCGAAGGCCAGGGTGTAGGCGTTGAGGACCCACGACAGGGACGACGGGCCGAACCCGAGGTCCGTGCTGATCCTGGGCAGGGCGACGTTCACGATGGTGGTGTCGAGGGTCAGCATCAGCTGTGCGACGAGCACGACGGCGATGCCGATGGGCGTCCGGCCGCTGCCGGCGGGCCGAGGGGCCCGGCTCCCGCGACGCGCGGCCGGCGGCCGGGCGTGGGTGGGGGACGGGGAGGAAGAGGGCATTGCTGTGGTCCTGTTCCGGTGTGAGGGCCGATGAGGTTGAAGGGTGAAGGGGGACGCGGGGGCCGAACCGGGCCGGCGGAGGCGCCGCCGCGTGAGGGTGGCGCGTGAGGGCGGTGCGTTCCGCCGGCGCGGACGGCCTTGGACCCGGGCACGGCGCCCGGGTCCAAGGGGGTGCCTGCCGGAAGTCCGGCTCAGGCGCGGGATGTTGCGCCGTCGTACGGCGGCTGGTTCTCGCGGGTGCCGCCGACGGGGACCTCGGCCCGCGAGACGGGTGGGGCCGTGGCCGCGGCCAAGGGGTGGGGCCGGGGGCGTACCTGGCGGTACCACCGGATACGCCCCCGGCCGGCCCGCATCCCAGTCCGGGCACGGCCGCCCGGCGGTGGGCTCAGACCTGGGCCATGCCTCCGTCGACGAAGAGCTCCACGCCGGTGACGAAGCTGGAGGCGTCGCTGGCGAGGAAGGCCGCGGCCTTGCCCATCTCGCGGGGGGCCGCGATCCGGCCGGTCGGGTTGCCCTCCCCCATGGCCCTGACCGCGGCGTCGACCGCGTCGGCGCCCTGCGCCATGGCCAGCGCGCGCCGCAGGGACTCGGTGTCGACCGCGCCCGGGCTCAGGACGTTGATCCTGATGCCGGAGCCCTTGACGTCCTGGATCCAGACCCGGACGCAGTTGCGCACCGCGGCCTTCGCGCCGGCGTACATGCTCATCCCGCGCGGGGGCTGGATCGAGGCCGTCGATCCGATGACGGTGATGGTTCCGCCGCTGGGCAGCAGCGGGACGGCCGGCTGCACGGTGAACAGGACGCCCTTGACGTTGACGTCGAAGGTCCGGTCGAACTCCTCCTCGGTGATGGCTTCGAGGGGGGCGTGGGCCCCGATACCGGCGTTGGCCACCACCGTGTCGAGCCGTCCGTGCCGGGCGATGACCTCGGCGTACATCGCCTTCATGTCCGCGAGCTTCGAGACGTCGGCGACCACACCGGACGCCTTCGGCCCGATCGCGGCGACCGCCGCGTCGATCTGGTCCTGCCGCAGATCGGTGATGACGACGGTCGCGCCCTGGTCCACGAACTCCTGGGCGATGCCCAGGCCGACCCCGGACGCTCCGCCGGTGACGACGGCGACCTTGCCTTCGAGTGCGAGAGTCATGTCTCTTCTTCTCCTACGGGAAGTCCTGTCCGGGCCCTGTCTCTTCGCGACAGACCGCAGATCAGGTACGAAAGATACGAAAGGTGAGTGATGGGGCACCTGGAGTCACGAAGGCGCTGAGGCCGGACGCGTCGGTCGGGTCCCGCTCGTCGGCGGCCACAGGTCGGAGGTGAGAGGGTGCTTCTCTTCAGGAGGCGGCGGTAGGCGCCGCTGCCCTACAGTGGGAACTGGAGGCGCCTCCGCTTCACTGGAACTGTAAGTGGAGGTGGCTCCACTTAGCAAGTCGGGACGACGGGAGATCCATCCATGAGTACGGGCACAGGGCGTCCGCTGAGAGCCGACGCCCAGCGGAACCGGGACAAGATCCTGTCCACCGCGTCACGCGTCTTCGCGGAACAGGGACTCGACGCCCACCTTGAGCACATCGCCAAGGAGGCGGGCGTGGGCACGGCCACCCTCTACCGGAACTTCCCCACCCGGGAACTCCTCATCGAGGCCGCCTACCGCAACGAACTCGCCCGGCTGTGCGACGCGGCCCCGAGGCTGCTGGCGGACCTGCCGCCGCGCGAGGCCCTACGCGACTGGATGGGGCGCTTCATCGACTACGCCACCGCCAAGCTGGGCATGGCCGAGGCCCTTCGGGCGGTCGTCGAGTCCGGCGTCAACCCCTACGCGCACAGCCGCGAGCTGATGCTGGAAGCGCTCACCGCGCTCATGGCCGCCGGTGCCAGCGCCGGGACGATCCGCTCGGACATCAGCGCGACCGACATGTTCGCCGCGCTGACCGGAATCGCCCTCGCCTCCGGGAAGCCCGACCAGCGCGACCAGGCCGAACGCCTTCTCGACCTCACGCTGGACGGCCTGAGCGGCAACGCGAAGTGAGACCGGCCGCCGCGGCGGTGTCGCCCTGAACGACGTTGCCGTGCCGCGTTCGGCCGTTCGGCGCGCACGCCGCCGCGCGCGGGACGGCGCACCGCCTGCCGCGCCGAATCCGGCCTGACGGCTGCCCTGGTGACGAGCGCGACCGCCCCCCGGCCGGTGCTACCGCTACCGCCGCTGCCGGTACCGCCGCTACCGCGCCGCGCCGTCGTGCGAGTCGCCCCCGGCGCCGGCCCCGACCGGGCCCCGTCGGCCCGCGACCCGGAACCCGCCGCCGACGGCGCCGCCGCTTCCCGCGCCTCCTTCAGCGCCTCGTCCAGGTGCCGGGCCAGGGCACCCGGGTCCTGGGCGTGCGCGAGGTGGCCCTGGCCGGGCATCAGGACGACGCGGGCGCGGGGCAGTGCCGCGGTGAACTCGGCGAACACCTCGCCGTAGGGTGCGAGGCCCTCGTTGACGGCGCCGAGCAGGAGGGTGACGGGCAGGTCGAGGGAGTCGAACGTCCGCAGGTCGACGAGGTGTTCGTCGAGCGCGGCCAGCTCCCGGGCCAGCGGCGCGGCAAGCGGCTTGAGGACCTCCCAGACGGGGCTCCGGCGCAGCTCCTCCACGTACTCCGCGGAGAACCCCGACACGTCCCGGTTCACGATCTCCACGGCGCGGTCGAGGTCGCCGGTCGCGTCCGCCTCGGCCAGGGCGGCGAGCGCGGCACGGCCGAAGGGGCGCACCACCGGCTCGTAGAGGGTGAGCGAGCGGACGGCCGCCGGACGCCGCGCCGCCACCTCCAGCGCGAGGAGGCCGCCGAAGCTCCAGCCGAACAGGTCCACGCCCTGGTCGGCGCCCTCGGCGGCGGCGACCTCGTCCAGAACGAGCTCCACGTCCTCGATCTCGGTGCGCAGCGAGTAGCCGGGGCCGAGCGGGCCGCTGGGCTCGCGCCCGCGCCGGTTCAGCACGTAGACCGCTCCGGCCGCGCCGAGCGCGTCCACGACCGGCTGCCATCCGGCGGCGTCGGCCATGACCCCCGGCACGATCAGCAGCGGCCTGCCCGAACCGTCCCGTCGTGTGAGGGTGAGCCTCACACCTCCGCGTTCCACCTGCCCGAGCACGACTGCGGCACCTCCATGTCGACGGCGTCCAGCACGCCGATTGTCCTCTGCCCGCCGTCCGGCGGGTGTGACGTCTCCACCAACGCTACCGGGCAACGCAGTTGAGGTGATCGGACAGCAAGGCGGCTCCCCGTGAGCCGAGCAGACGATCCATCGGCTCGACAGGCCACCCGGCCCGCCACGCCCTTGACGGTCCCGGGAACGCTGACCACCATGTCCGTCAACAGAGCGTTGACGGACGGGAGACGCGTCCCCCGACAGCCGGCCGCCGACAGCCGGACCGCGGGCGGCCGGACCGCCGGCGGCGCGCCGGGCGCGGGGCTCGCGAACGGGGGCAGGAGGCCGCGGTGGCGGAGGACCTGGTGCTGCGCTCGACACGGGTGGTGACCCCGGAGGGCGAGCGCCCGGCCGTCGTGGTCGTGGCGGACGGGACGATCGCGGCCGTACTGCCGTACGGGGCGCCGCCACCGGGCGCGCGGGTGACGGACCTCGGGACGGACGCGCTGCTGCCGGGCCTGGTCGACACCCACGTGCACGTCAACGACCCGGGCCGGGCCGAGTGGGAGGGCTTCGCCTCCGCCACCGCGGCCGCCGTGGCCGGCGGTGTGACCACCCTCGTCGACATGCCGCTCAACAGCCTCCCGCCCACCACCACCGCGGCCCACCTGGAGGTCAAGCGGGCCGCCGCCCGCGGCCGGGTGCACACCGACACCGGCTTCTGGGGCGGCGCGGTGCCCGGCAACACCGCCGAGCTCGAAGCCCTCTACGACGCGGGGGTGTTCGGGTTCAAGTGCTTCCTGCTGGACTCCGGTGTGCCCGAGTTCCCGCCCCTCGAACACGGCCAGTTGGCGCGGGTGATGGCCGAACTCGCCCGCCTCGGCGGCCTGCTGATCGTGCACGCCGAGGACCCGGCCCTGATCGGCGCGGCGCCCGTCCCGCGCGGCCCGGCCTACGCGGACTTCCTCGCATCGCGGCCGCCCGCCGCCGAGGAGCGCGCCGTGGCCGGACTGCTGGAACTGGCGGCCGAGTTCGGAACCCGCGTGCACGTGCTGCACCTGTCCTCCGCCTCGGTGCTGCCGCTGCTCGCCGACGCCCGGCGCGCCGGTCTGCCCGTGACGGCGGAGACCTGCCCGCACTTCCTCACTCTGGCCGCCGAGCAGATCCCGGACGGCGCCACGGAGTTCAAGTGCTGCCCGCCGATACGCGAGGCCGCCAACCAGGACGCGCTGTGGCAGGCGCTGGCCGACGGGCTGGTCGACTGCGTGGTCTCCGACCACTCCCCGGCCACCGTGGAGTTGAAGCGCCCGCCCGGCGGGGACTTCGGAGCCGCCTGGGGCGGTATCTCCTCGCTCCAGCTCGGTCTGCCCGCGGTGTGGACGGAGGCGCGCCGCCGCGGCCACGGCCTGGCCGACGTGGCCCGGTGGATGGCCGAGGGTCCGGCGCGGCTGGCGGGGATGGACGGCAAGGGCGCCATCGCGCCCGGCCGGGACGCCGATCTCGCCGTGCTCGACCCGGACGCGGACTTCACCGTGGACCCGGCCCGACTGCACCACCGCAACCCGGTCACCGCCTACGCTGGCCGCACCCTGCGCGGGGTGGTCCGGGCGACGTACCTGCGCGGCCGGCTGGTCGCGCGGGACGGGGCGCCGGTGGCGCGGGCCCCGGGGGAGGGCCCCGCCGGCAGGCTCATCCGACGGCCGGCCGGCGGGAGCGCGTGAAGCGCCGGCACGCTCGATCGGACGGCGCGGCGCGTGAACGCCGGCACCCTCGATCGGCCTCGGGCGCCGGCGTGTGAAGCGGCGTCACCCTCGAACCGAGGGTGACGCCGCTGCCCCGGCCACGGGGGCCGGGGGCGGATGCGCGGGTCAGGCCGCCCGGCGCACCCGGCGGCGGTGCGCGGCGATCAGGTCCGCGTAGCGCCGCCCGCTGGTCTTGACGGTCCGCTTCTGGGTGTCGTAGTCGACGTGGACCAGGCCGAAGCGCTTGTCGTAGCCGTACGCCCACTCGAAGTTGTCCATCAGCGACCAGCAGTAGTAGCCGCCCACCGGCACGCCGCGCTCGGCCGCGCGGGCGCAGGCGGCGAGGTGGTCCTCCAGGTACTGGGTGCGCTCCGGGTCGTGGACCTGGCCGTCGGGGCCGACCACGTCGCGGTACGACGAGCCGTTCTCGGTGATCAGGATGCGCGGCGCGGCGTACTCCTCGTGCAGCCGGACCAGCAGCTGCTCCAGTCCGTCGGCGTTGACCTCCCAGTCCATCGCCGTGCGCGGCAGGTCCGGCAGGTACGCCATCTTGGCGTAGGGCGCGGGGCCGGTCGGGTCGTCGACGATGGTCTGCGGGAAGTAGTAGTTGAGCCCGACCCAGTCCAGCGGGGCGGAGATCGACTCCAGGTCGCCGTCCTTGAGCGGCAGGTCGACGCCGTAGACCTCCACCATGTCCTGCGGGTAGCCGCGCCCGAAGACCGGGTCCAGCCACCAGCGGTTGGTGTGGCCGTCGGCGCGGCGGGCGGCGGCGACGTCCTCCTCGCGGTCGGTGGCCGGCACGCAGGGGCTGAGGTTGTTGACGATGCCGATGCGCAGGTCGGAGTGGGCCGCGCGCAGCGCCTGGACGGCCAGCCCGTGGCCGACGTGCAGGTGGACGGAGGTGCGCACGGCCGCGGTCAGGTCCGTCCAGCCCGGCGCCATCCGGCCCTCCAGGTGGCCGATCCACGCCGAGCACAGCGGCTCGTTGAACGTCGCCCAGTCCTTGACCCGGTCGCCCAGCGCGCCCGCGACCACGGCCGCGTACTCGCCGTACCGCTCCGCCGTCTCCCGCTCGGGCCAGCCGCCCTTGTCCTGGAGGGCCTGCGGCAGGTCCCAGTGGTAGATGGTGGCGTTGGGGGTGATCCCCGCCTCCAGCAGCGAGTCCACCAGCCGGTCGTAGAAGGCCAGGCCGGCCGGGTTCACCGGGCCGGAGCCCTGCGGGAGGACGCGCGGCCAGGCGATGGAGAACCGGTAGCCGTCCAGGCCCAGGGACTTCATGAGTTCGAGGTCCTCGGGCCACCGGTGGTAGTGGTCGCAGGCGGTGTCGCCGGTGTCGCCGTTGTCGACCATCCCGGGGGTGTGGGAGAAGGTGTCCCAGATGGACGGGGTCCGGCCGTCCTCGTCCACCGCGCCCTCGATCTGGTACGCGGAGGTGGCCGCACCCCAGACGAAGTCGGCCGGCAGAGCGCTCAGGTCGTTCACAACTAACCTTTCGGTGAGGTCACTTGACGGCACCGGCGGTGAGGCCGGCGACGAGGTAACGCTGGAGGAGCAGGAACCCGGCGACGACCGGCACGCTCACCACGAGGGACGCGGCCATGACCTGGTTCCAGTAGACGTCGTTCTGGGTGGCGTACTCGCGCAGGCCCACGGCCAGTGTGCGGGTGGACTGGTTGGTCATGACGGAGGCGAAGAGCACTTCACCCCAGGCGGTCATGAAGGCGTAGACGCACACCGCGACGATGCCGGGGACGGCGGCCGGCACGACGACACGGAAGAGCGCCCCCATCGGCCCGCACCCGTCGACCTTCGCCGCCTCGTCCAGGTCCCGCGGGATCGAGTCGAAGTAGCCGACCAGCATCCAGATCGAGAACGGCAGCGAGAAGGTCAGGTAGGTGATGATCAGGCCGAGCCGGCTGCCGTTGAGCGTGATGCCCGTGGAGTTGCCGATGTTGACGAAGATCAGGTACAGCGGCAGCAGGAAGAGGATGCCCGGGAACATCTGCGTCGACAGCACCGTCACCGTGAACAGCCGCCGTCCCGGGAAGCGGTACCGGCTGACGCCGTAGGAGGCGAAGATCGCCACCGCCACCGAGAAGAGGGTCGCGCTGACCGAGACGATCAGCGAGTTCACGAAGTAGTGCGCGAGCGGGATCGTCTTCCAGATGTCGACGTACGGGCGCAGCGTCAGGTGGTGGGGTATCCACTGGAAGGAGCCCTGCACGTCCTGGAGGTTCTTCATCGACGAGCTGAGCATCACGTAGACCGGCACCAGCACGAAGGCCAGCAGCAGGGTCAGCACCACCCGCCGGGTCCAGACGAAGGACCGCGGCTGCGCCATCGGAGACCGCTGCGAGGGGATCCTAGGCATCGGCGTCGCCTCGCTTCCGGGACGTGAGGAGCAGGTAGACCGCCGTCACCAGGAGCAGGAAGAGCAGCAGCAGGACGGACATCGCCGAGCCGCTGCCGAAGTTCCAGGTGATGAACGACGACTGGTAGATGTGGATCGAGATCAGGTCGGCCTGGTGCGGGGCGGCCTGGCCGAACATCACGTACGGCGTGTTGAAGTCGTTGAAGGTCCACAGGAACAGCACCAGGACCAGCACCTGGTTGACCGGGCGCAGCGACGGGAGCGTGATCTTGCGGATCTGCTGCCAGACGCCGGCGCCGTCCATGGCGGCGGCCTCGTACAGCTCGCGCGGGATGTTCTGCAGGCCGGCCATCAGCGCCAGGAAGGCGAACGGCCAGGACTTCCACACCGAGACGATGACCAGCGCCCAGAAGCTGTTGCCGCCGATCAGCCAGAACGGCTTGTCGGAGGTGAGGTGGAGCTGGTCGTGCAGGACGTGGTTCACCAGGCCGGTTTCCTGCTGGAACATGAACGTCCAGGTGATCACGGCCGCGTAGACGGGCAGTGCGTACGGCACCAGGAAGATGGCGCGCAGCACGGCCCGGCCGCGGAACGTGTCCTGCATGAGGATCGCGGCGGCGGTGCCGATCAGCCAGGAGAACGCCACGGACAGGACCGTGAACGCGATCGTCACCCAGAACGAGTGCAGCAGCGCCTGGCCGATGGGCTGATGGATCTTGACCGCGACTTTGTAGTTGTCGAATCCGGTCCAGGGGGCGCTCTTCCAGTTGCGGATGAAGAAGAGCGTCAGGCCCTTGAAGCTGATCACGATGCCGACGATCATCGGCACGATGTGGATCAGGAGTTCAAGCGCGAGGGCGGGCAGCAGCAGCAGGTAGGGCAGGCTGAGCTGGCGCAGGCGGGCGGGGATACGCGGCCGGAGCCGGCCCCGGCCAGCGGGCTTGCCGCTGTCGGAACCGGCCTCGGGGGCGCTCCTGGGAGGGGCGGTGGCAGCCATGGGGAGAACCGGGCCTCAGGACGCCGGCATCTGCGACTGGGCCTTCTCCAGCTCCGACTTGACCAGCGAGTCCGTTATGGACTTCCCGTTGGCGGCGTCGGCGAAGAGGTCCTTGATCGCGGTACCGACCGTCGTCTCGAACTGGGCCTCGTTGGTCACCTGCGGCAGCGGGGCCGCGGACTTCTGCAGCACGCCGCCGATGGTCTTCAGGTCGGGCGTCTGGAAGGCCGGGTCGCTCTGCGCCTCGGTCACCGGCGGGATGGAGCCGTACGCCTTGTTGAGGATCTTCTGCTCGGGCGTGCTGGTCATGAACTTCACGAACTGCAGCGCGGCGTCCTTGTGCTTGGTGTTCTGGAACACCGAGAGGTTGATGCCGGCCACCATGGAGGTGACGCCCGTGGCGCCGGTGGCGCCGGCGGTCAGCGTCGGGACGGGGACGACGCCGTAGTCGCCGGACTTCATGCCGTGCGTGAGGATCGTGCTCGACGCGGTCTGCCACATCATCATCGCGGCCTTGCCGGTGGCGAAGTCCGTGATGGTCTGGTTCTGCGCGTACTCGGCGTTGCCCTTGTCGGCCACGCCGTCGGCGATGAAGTCGACGTACTGCTTCACCGCCGCCACGTCGCCGGCCGAGGTGAAGGTCGGCTTGCCGGAGGCGTCGAACCAGTCCGCGCCGTGCTGCTTGGCCAGCACGAACGCGCTGTGCACGTTCTCCTGGAGGTTGGAGCCCTCGACGGCGATGCCGTAGTGGCCGCCGGTGGTGAGCTTCTTGGCGTCGGCGTTCAACTCGTCCCAGGTGGTGGGGGGCTGGAGGCCGGCGTCGGCGAACATCTTCTTGTTGTAGTAGAGGCCGTAGCCCATCGAGTACAGCGGCACCGCGGCCGGGTCCTTGCCCGCCGCGCCGGCCGCCGCGATGGACGCCGCGGAGAAGCGGTCCTTGCCGCCGATGGCCGAGAAGTTGGAGCTGTCCCACGGCAGCAGGGCGCCGGTCGCCTGGAGGGAGGCGGACCAGGTGTTGCCGATGTTGAGGACGTCCGGCCCCTGGCCGGAAGTGGTCGCCGCCAGGATGCGGTTGAGCAGGTCCGCCCAGCCGATGACCTCCAGCTTGACGGTGATGCCGGTCTGCTGCTGGAACTTCTTCAGCTCCGGCGTCAGCACCTGCTTGTCGACGTCCAGGCTGGCGCCCTGGTTGCTCGCCCAGTAGGTGAGCGTGACGCCCTTGGTGCTGCCGCCGTTCTTGCTGCTGCCGTCGCTGTCGTCGGACCCGCCGCCGCAGGCGGTGGCGGCCAGGCCGAGCGCGGCCACGAGGGCGGTGGCCGCGAGGAGTCTGTTGGTGCGCATAACGGTTCCCTCTCAGGGTGGGATCGTTCGGGAAGTGAACAGCGCATGTGCCTTAATTCAGGCCGTGATTTAACTTGTGAGAAAAGATGGCGTCAAGCCCCCGCGCAGCGATAGATTCCGGCGGAGCCAGCCAGGAGGGAGCAAGGGATGGCGGAACGGGGCAGACGGACCGTGCGTGACCTGCGGCGCGGCAACCGTGCGTCGCTTCTGCGGCATCTGTACTTCGAAGGTCCCCTCAGCAGGCAAGAGTTGGGTCGTGACACCGGACTCAGCGCCGGCTCGATCAGCAACGTGGTGGGTGAACTGCTCGCCGACGGCATGGTGGAGGAGGCCGGCGCGGTCGAGTCCGACGGCGGACGGCCGCGTACCCTGCTGCAGGTCGCCCCCGGCTACGGGTACGTTGTCGGCGTGGACGTCGGCGAAACCCGGGCGCGGGTCGAGCTGTTCGACCTGGCGCTGACCGAACGAGCCGCCGACGACCTGCCGTTGTCGGACGGCGGCCACGACGTCGACCACGTCGTGGGGCTGGTGCTCGACGGCATCCGCACGGTGGTGCGCGAGGCCGGCGTGGACGACCGCGAGGTGCTGGGCGTCGGCATCGGCGTGCCCGGTATCGTCGAGCAGGGCGACGCCGTGCCCGGAGAGGGCGTCGGCATCGTGGTGCACGGCCAGACCATCGGCTGGGACGCCGTGCCGCTCGGCCGGCTGCTGCGCGAGGGCACCGGCCTGCCGCTCTTCATCGACAACGGTGCCAAGACGCTCGGCCAGGCCGAGATGTGGTTCGGCGGCGGCCGCGGGGCCGACAGCGTGGTCATCGCGCTGATCGGCTCCGGCGTCGGCGCCTGCGTGGTCGCCGACGGCAAGCCCTACCACGGCGCCACCAGCAGCGCGGGTGAGTGGGGTCACACCACCCTGCGGGTCGGCGGACGCACCTGCCGGTGCGGCTCGCGCGGCTGCCTGGAGGCGTACGTGGGGGCCGAGGCGCTGCTCGGGCGGTGGCAGCCGGCGCCCGAGGGGGCCAGCGAGGAGGCCGGCCTGGCCGCGATGCTGGCCGCCGCCGACCATGACGAGCAGGCCGCCGCGCTGCTCACCGAGGCCGCCGAGTACCTGGGCGCGGGCATCGCCGACCTGGTCAACCTCTTCAACCCCGAGCGGATCGTGATCGGCGGCTGGGCCGGCCTGCTCCTCGGCCCCCGGCTGCTGCCCGCCGTCCGCGAGGCCGCCGCCGCGTACGCCCTGCGCCACCCCAGCGCCCAGACCTCGATCGAGCTGGGGCGGCTGGGTGCCGACGCCGTCACCGTCGGTGCCGCCACCCTGCCGCTGGCCCGCTTCCTGGACACCGGCGGCGAGCACGCGGCGGTGCCGCAGGTCCAGGCCCGGCCGGGCGTCCAGGAGGGCCCCGCCGCCCCCCGGTGGAACCGAACGGCCCGGGCGGTACGTTGACCGTGCGGTGCCCACGGCACCACCCGGCCGCCGCGCGCGCCGCAAACGCCCGCGAAACGCCCGGACCCGCCTGAACGTGGCCGAACGTGCCCGGATGCCCCGAAGGCGCCCGGACCGTCGGGAAGCGGCCCAGCCGGGCAAGGGCGCCGGCAGACCGGTACCAGCCAACCCCGTACGACCCCGCCCGTCCCAGGAGCCCTCGGTGACCCTCCAGCAACAGATCGTCGGCAACGCCATGCAGATGGCCGTGTGCACGCTCCAGCCCGGCCAGACCGTTTACTGCGAGGCGGGGAAGTTCCTGTTCAAGACGGCCAACGTCGCCATGGAGACCCGGCTGGGCGGCAGCGGCGCCGGCCAGCAGGGTGGAGCGGGTGGCCAGGGCGGCGGCATGGGCGGCTTCCTGCGGCAGGCGATGGGCACCGCGATGCAGGTCGGGCAGCGCGTCCTGGCCGGCGAGTCGCTGGCCTTCCAGTACTTCACCGCCTCCGGCGGCGAGGGCACGGTCGGCTTCGCCGGGGTGCTCCCGGGGGAGATGCGCGCCCTGGAGCTCGACGGATCGCGGGCCTGGTTCGCCGAGAAGGACGCCTTCGTGGCCGCCGAGGACTCCGTCCGCTTCGGCATCGCCTTCGCCGGCGCCCGGCAGGGCATGAGCGGCGGCGAGGGCTTCATCCTGGAGAAGTTCACCGGCACCGGCACCGTGATCATCGCCGGCGCGGGCAACTTCATCGACCTCAACCCGGCCGACTTCGGCGGCCGCATCGAGGTGGACACCGGCTGCATCGTCGCCTTCGAGGAGGGCATCCAGTACGGCGTGCAGCGCATCGGCGGCCTCAACCGCCAGGGGATCATGAACGCGGTCTTCGGCGGCGAGGGCCTGTCCCTGGCCACCCTGGAGGGCAACGGGCGGGTCATCCTCCAGTCGCTGACCATCGAGGGCCTGGCCAACGCCCTGAAGAAGGCGCAGGGAGGGGACAAGCAGGGCCCCACCGGCGGCCTCTTCTCGACCAACATCGGCTGACGGCGCCGGTCTCCGCGGCACGCCGGGCACCGTGATGCGCCGGGCCCGGACCGGGGCGGATGCTCCTGCCATGTCACGGTGCGATGACAGCTGTCCCGGCCGCCGGGCGGGGCGCCGCCGCCCGGCAGTAGCGTCTGAGCACGCTCCCGTAGCGTCTGAGCACGCTCACACTGTGCCGGGCAGCCCGTGTCCGCCCGGCGACCGCAAGGAAGGTGGACCCGCGACCGTGTACCGCTGGGAGATCACCCGCTCCGTCCTGGCCCAGCGGGTTCTCGCCACGATCCGCAGCCAGAGCTACGACCAGGCCGCCGCCACCGCCGAGCTCCTGCTCGCGGCCGGGCTGACCACCTTGGAGATCTCCCTCAGCACGCCGTTCGCCCTGGAAGTGGTCACCACCCTGGTCGGCGAGGTCGGCGACGACGCCGTCGTCGGCGCCGGCACCGTCCTCGACGGGCCCTCCGCCCGGATGGCCGTCGACGCCGGCGCGCGGTTCCTGCTCTCGCCCACCCTGGACGAGGAGGTGCTGCGCGTCGGCCACCGCCACGGCGTGCCGGTCTTCCCCGGCGTCGCCACGCCCACCGAGGCGGTCCGCGCGATGGAGCTGGGCGCCGACGCCCTCACCCTCTACCCGGCCTCCGCCTTCACCCCCGGCTGGCTCGCCGACGTCCGCACGGTGCTCCCGCAGGCACCGCTGCTGCCCGTGGGCGGCATCACCGTCGCCGAGGCGCCCGACTGGATCGCCGCGGGCGCGGTGGCCGTCGGCATGGGGCCCGTCCTCACGGCCGGCGACCGGGAGACGGTCATGAAGCGCGTCACCGAACTCCTCGACCGCCTCGCCACCACCCCCTGACGGGTCCTTCCCGTGTACGGCGGCCGCGGCCATGGACCCCGGCCGACGACGACCTGCCCCAACGCCTCCGGCCGCCGCTTCGCGGTGACGGACTGTCATCTGATGAGCCGTCAGGCCGAAGTCGGGCGTCGGCCTGAACTGTTCGGCCGAACGGGTGAAAAGGTGCGGAGTGGTGGAATCCGGGAACGCCCTGGGGAGGGGCGGCGTTGGAGACGGCAGGAGGCGGGGCCGGGAGCAGGGCCCCGCGATGCGGTTGGGGGAAGAGCGATGGCGATCAAGGAGATCATCGATCTCACCGAGCCCGGCGTGGAGTTCGTCCGCGACCCGTACCCGGTCTACGCGCGGCTGCGGGAGTCGGGCCCGGTGCACTACGTCCGGCTGCCGGACGTCGACGGCGTCTGGCTCGTCGTGGGATACGAGGAAGCCCGCGCGGCCCTCGCCGACCCGCGCCTGGGCAAGCAGTGGCTGCCGGAGGGCGAGGCCGGGGTCAGAAGCGTCGGCCACAACATGCTGGAGTCCGACCCGCCACGCCACACCCGCCTGCGCAAGCTGGTGGCAAGGGAGTTCACCTCGCGCCGCATCGCCGCGCTGCGCCCTCGCGTCCAGGAGGTCACCGACCGCCTGCTGGACGAGATGCTGCCGCGCGGGCGCGCGGACCTCGTGGAGTCGCTGGCCTTCCCGCTGCCGATGACGGTGATCTGCGAACTCCTCGGCGTCCCCGACCTGGACCGGGAGCGGTTCCGCGGCTGGTCCCAGGCCATCGTCGGCAACGCGGACGCGGGGCAGGTCGAGTTCGCCGAGCGGCAGATGGGCGCCTACCTGGCCGAGCTGATCGAGGACAAGCGGTGCGGCGGCCCCGGCGACGACCTGCTGAGCGGCCTGATCCGGGCGCGCGACGAGAACGGCGACGCGCTCTCCTCCGCCGAACTGGTCGGCATGGCCTTCCTGCTGCTGGTGGCCGGCCACGAGACCACCGTCAACCTGATCGCCAACGGCACCCTCGCGCTGCTGCGCCACCCGGAGCAGCTCGCCGCCCTGCGCGCCGACCTGTCGCTGCTGGACGGGGCGATCGAGGAGATGCTGCGGTGGGACGGCCCGGTGGAGATCGCCACCTGGCGGCTGGCCCGGGAGCCGCTGGAGCTCGGCGGTCGCAGGATCGCGGCGGGGGAGACCGTGCTGGTGGGCCTCGCCTCGGCCGACCGTGACGGCAGCCGGGGTCTGCCCGAACCGGACACGTTCGACATCCGCCGCCAGCAGCGCTCCCACCTCGCCTTCGGCCACGGCATCCACTACTGCCTGGGCGCTCCGCTGGCCCGCCTGGAGGCGCACGTCGCCTTCGCCTCGCTGCTCGCCCGCGCGCCCGGCCTCGTCCTTCAGCCCGGCCGGCTGGAGTGGCGCGGCGGGTTCCTGATGCGGGGGGTGCGTGAGCTGCCCGTGAGCTGGTGAGGCGGAGAGGGCCGGATGCGGGCACCCGTAGAATCCGAGGGCGGGGACGGGAGCCCCGCGGCGGGTCCCCGCCCGGCACGACCAGGAGAAACCCGTGACCGTCATCGCCGTCCCCGGCTCGAAGTCCGTCACCGCCCGCGCCCTGTTCCTCGCGGCGGCCGCGGAAGGGGTGACGACCCTGCGCCGTCCGCTGGTCTCGGACGACACCGAGGGCTTCGCCGAGGCACTGACCGTCCTCGGATACGCGGTGGAGCGGGCGCCGGAGGAGTGGCGGATCACCGGCCGCCCGCAGGGGCCGGCCAGCGCCTCCGCCGAGGTCTACGCGCGGGACGCCGCCACCGCCGCCCGGTTCCTGCCCGCCCTGGCCGCCGCCGGCCACGGCGACTTCCGGTTCGACGCCTCGGCCCAGATGCGCCGCCGCCCCGTCGCCCCGCTCACCGAGGCGCTGCGCACCCTGGGCGTGGACCTCGCCTACGAGGGTGAGTCCGGTCACCTGCCCCTGCGTATCGCCGCCAGCGGCATCGACGGCGGCGAGATCGAGCTCGACGCCAGCCTGTCCTCGCAGTTCCTGACCGCGCTGCTGCTGGCCGCGCCGCTCACCGCCGAGGGGCTGCGCATCCGGGTCACGGGCATCGTCTCCGTGCCCTACGTCGAGATCACGCTGGCGATGATGCGCGCCTTCGGCGTCGAGGTCGTCCGGGAGGGCGACACCTTCGTCGTGCCGTCCGCCACCTACCAGGCACGGGACTACCCCATCGAGCCGGACGCCTCCACCGCCAGCTATGTCTTCGCCGCCGCCGCGCTGAGCGGGCGCACCGCCACGGTGCCGGGCCTCGGCAGCGGCGCCCTCCAGGGCGACCTCGCGTTCGTCGACGTGCTGCGGCGGATGGGCGCCGAGGTGGAGACCACCGCCGACGCCACCACCGTCACCGGCACCGGCCGGCTGTCCGGGGTGACGGTGAACATGCGCGACATCTCCGACACGATGCCCACCCTCGCCGCGATCGCCCCCTTCGCGGACGGGCCGGTGCGCATCGAGGACGTCTACAACACCCGGGTCAAGGAGTGCGACCGGCTCGACGCCTGCGCGCAGAACCTGCGCGCGCAGGGCATCCGGGTGGAGACCGGCCGGGACTGGATCGAGATCCACCCCGGCACCCCCAAGCCGGTGGAGATCGCCTGCCATGCCGACCACCGCATCGCGATGAGCTTCTCGGTCGCGGCCCTGCGCACTCCGGGTACCACCCTGGACGACCCGGGCTGTGTGAAGAAGACGTTCCCCGGCTTCCACGGCTTCTTCGCCGACCTGCGCCGCACCTGGGACGTGTGACGGTACGTCGGACCGTCCGGGCGGCCCCGAGGCGAGCGGCGCGGGGCCGCCGGAACCGGCGGGCAGGAGGTGCGGCCCCCGGGGAGGTGGCGCCGAGGGGCGGAATCGCGTGGCGCCGCGACGGAAACCGGCCGCCGGGGCGCGCCGGAGGGGCGGAGTCGTGCGGTGCGCCGCATGTCACGGCGCCCACGGCAGGACCTCGCCGTCGCGGACCAGTTCGCCGTAGTGCGCCGGGTCGACCGGGCCGAGTGCCAGGGCCAGCAGCGCAACGGCCGCCTGCGCCGCAGTCGGGGCGCCGCTGACGTCCCACCACAGCGCGGAGGTCGGGGTGTTCATCATCCCCGGGCACACCGAGGCCAGCAGGATGCCGCGCCTCGCGTCCTCCTCGCGCCGCTGCCCGGCCAGCGCCCGCACCGCCGCCACCTGACCGATCTTGGACGGGATGTTCACGAAACCGGGCCAGGCGCCCGCCCGCGCGCTGCCGTCCCTGACCTCGTCGCGCCACGCCGCCACAGCGGCGTCCACCGCGTCCAGCGACGTCAGGCCGTCGAACCGGTCGTGCAGCACCGGCGCCAGGTAGTGCAGTCGGCCCAGGGAGCTGGCGACGACCAGGAACCGGCCGCCGTCGCGGAGCAGTGGGGTGAAGGCGCGCAGCAGGCGGGTGGTGCCGAAGTTGTTGACCTCGGTGTAGGGCGCCACGACCTCGCGCGGGTCGTCGTCCGGGCCCACCCGCATCACGGCGTTGCCGACCACCACGTCCACGCCGCCGTGCCGCTCGCGCAGGACGGCGGCCAGCCGGGCCGGCGCGGCCGGGTCCGTGACGTCCAGGACCTCGGCGCGCACCCGCGCGCCCCCGGCGGGGAGCGCGGCCACCGCGTCGGCGGTCCGGCCGGGGTCGCGGCCGGTGAGGTAGACGGTGTCCTGCGGGCCGAGGCGCTCGGCGAGCCCCTCGGCCAGCGCCAGTCCGAGACCCTGGGTGGCGCCCGTGACCAGCGCGACCCTAGGTGCCGGCGCACCGGCGGCGGCCGGCGCGGTGGAGGCGGCGGTTCCGGCGGCCTGGGTGGCGGGCGTGTGCGAGCCGGGCCGACCGGACGGGGTGGACGCTGTGGACATCGGGGCCTGCCTTCTGTCGTGGAGTTCTCGACGGATGAGCGGTGGCCGGAGGGCGCACCTCACGGGTGGCGGTCCCGGCCGGTACGCGGAACGGAAGGGACGCCGGAGCCCCCGTGGGGGGAGGCAGCCGCCCGCCGGGGCGGTCCGGGCACGTCCAGGCTAGGCAGGACGCGGGCCATGCCGCCAGCGAGAGATGATCAGACCTGGTATGCGTATACCTCATGACCCTCGCTGACGCCTCGCTCACCGCGCTCCGGGTGTTCCGGGAGGTCGCGGAGCGCGGCACCCTCACCGCGGCCGCCGCCGTCCTCGGCTACACCCAGTCCGCCGTCTCACGCCAGATCGCCGCCCTGGAGCGGGCGGCCGGCGCGCCGCTGCTGGAGCGCCATCCGTCCGGAGTGCGGCTGACGCCCGCCGGCCACGTGGTGCTGCGCCGGGCCGTCGCCGTCGTCGCCGAAGTGGACGCCGGGGCCAGGGAGCTGGCGGGCATGCCGGACCGGCCGGCCACGGTACGGCTCGGCTGGTTCGCCAGCGCCGGCGCCCTGCTGGTGCCGAGAGCGCTGGCCGCGCTGAGCCGCAGCCACCCGGCGGTCACCGTCGTCACCCGCGAGGGCAGCACTCCGGCGCTGGTCCGGGCGGTACGGGCGGGCACCGTCGACCTCGCCCTGCTGGCGTCGGCGCCGCCCTTCCGGCCACCCGACAGCGAGGCACCCGCTCTGGCGCTGCGCACGCTCACCGAACGGCCGCTCCTGCTGGCCCTGCCCGCCGGCCACCCCCTCGCCCGGGGTGAGGGGGTCGACATCGTCGACCTGCGCGGTCAGCGGTGGATCGCGGCGCCGCGCGCGGGCGAGGACCAGCTGATGGGGGTGTGGCCGGGCCTGGACGAGCGGCCCGAGATCGTCCACACCGTCCGCGACTGGCTGGCCAAACTCGCCCTGGTGGCCGAGGGTTTCGGGCTGACCACGATCCCGGCGTCGCTGGCCGGGGCGGTGCCGCCCGGGGTCCGCGTCCTTCCCGTGCGGGGCGGCCCGCAGGAGCAGCGCCGCCTGCTGCTGGCCCGCCTCCCCGGCCCCTTGGCGGAGCCGGCGGCGCTGCTCTCCGACGCCCTGCGGGCGGCGGCGGTGGAGACGTCCGCGCCGTTCGGTTGAAGCCTCCCGGACTCCGACATCGACGTCCGACGCACGGCGCCCGACGCCGGCGCCCGACGCCCGACGCCCGACGCCCGTCGCGTGGCGCCCGTCGCGTGGCGCCGAGTGCGGGGAAGGGGCGCCGTGACGGCCGCGGACGACGGGAAGGCGCGTGCGAGCGCAAGTTCCCTACTGGTGAGCGGCGTTGAACTCGGCGAGCTGCTCGGTGAAGAGGCGGGCGCCGCCCTGCGCGGGGTGGCGCACCGCCACCGCGTCGATTCCGGCCCGGGCCAGCGCGCCCTGCGCCTTGCGGCCGACCGCGACGAACGACGTGATGCCGAACGCCTCCGCCAGCGCCAGGGCGACGGGCGTGCCGGTGGCGACCTCGGCCGCCCTGGGCGCCCGGTTGGTGGCCGAACGGCCCATCTCGTGAGGGTGGTTGGGGTAGATCGCCCACATCAGGGGCAGCGGCCCCCGCCACGCGGCCAGCGCCCGCCACACGATGCCGGAGGAGGCCTCCCACTCGGCGGCGGGGTGGTCCGGCACGTCGAAGCCGTCGCCCTCCGGCGAGCCCGTGACCAGCCCGGGCCGGGTGGCCAGTTGGCGCATGCTGGTGAACGGCACCCCCGAGACGACGTGCCCCCGGTAGCCGGGCGCCTCGCCCACCAGCGCCACCCGCGGCCCGATACCGGCCATCAGCGCGTGGTAGCGCCGCAGGTTCCGCTCGCGCAGCCGGCCCTCCGGCTCGGGACCGTAGAGGAACGCGGCGTCGTCCGGCACCGGGATCGCGCGCAGCAGCTCCCAGAACCTCCGCGTGTCGACGCCTGCCACTTCCGCCACGCCCTTTCCGGAGCTGAACCCGCCCTCGGACGGGTCCGTCGGACTGGAATCCTACGTGCCGCGCCGGACACGGCCCAGGGCCCGGCCGTCCGGCGCGTTCCGCCGTCCCTGCTGGACGGCCCCGGTCACAGCTCGTCGATCAGCGCCCGGACCCGGCGTTCGATCTCGTCGCGGATCGGACGGACCGCCTCCACGCCCTGCCCGGCGGGGTCGTCGAGGGCCCAGTCGAGGTAGCGCTTGCCGGGGAAGACCGGGCAGGCGTCGCCGCAGCCCATCGTGATGACGACGTCGCAGGCCCGCACGGCGTCGGCGGTCAGCACCTGCGGCGCCTGCGCGGTGATGTCGATGCCGGCCTCGGCCATCGCCGCGACGACGGCCGGATTGAGGTGGTCGGCGGGCGCGGAGCCGGCCGAGCGCACCTCGATCCGCTCCCCGGCGAGGTGGCGGAGCCAGGCGGCCGCCATCTGCGAACGGCCGGCGTTGTGCACGCACACGAACAGCACCGAGGGCTTCACGGCGGCGGGGACGTCAGACATGGGCGGGTCCCTTCGGGACGGTGGCCTGCTCGCCCGCCGGAGCCGGAGCCGGAGCCGGAGCCGGGGCGGGGGAGGGGGTCGGGAGCGGGAAGTAGCGGCGTGCCCTGAGGGCGACGTGGACGAGGCCGATCAGGGCGGGTACCTCGATGAGCGGGCCGACGACCCCGGCGAGGGCCTGGCCGGACGAGGCGCCGAAGGTGGCGACCGCGACGGCGATGGCCAGCTCGAAGTTGTTGCCCGCGGCGGTGAACGCCAGCGTGGTGGCGCGCGGATGGTCCAGCCCGACCGCGCTCCCCAGCGCCATGGACCCGGTCCACATCAGCGCGAAGTACGCCAGCAGCGGCAGCGCGATCCGCGCGACGTCGACGGGGTGGCCGGTGATGGCGTCCCCCTGGAGGGCGAAGAGCACCACGACGGTGAACAGCAGCCCGTACAGGGCGAACGGGCCGACCCGGGGGAGCAGCCGCGCCTCGTACCAGGTGCGGCCCCTGGCCCTCTCGCCCAGGCGCCGGGTGAGGAACCCGGCGGCGAGCGGGATGCCGAGGAAGACCAGTACGGAGCGGGCGATCGTCCACGCCGACACCCCCAGCGCGGTCTGCTCCAGGCCGAGCCAGCCGGGCAGCACGCTCAGGTAGAACCAGCCCAGCAGGCCGAACGCGAGCACCTGGAAGACGGAGTTGAGGGCGACCAGGACGGCCGCCGCCTCGCGGTCGCCACAGGCGAGGTCGTTCCAGATGACGACCATGGCGATGCACCGCGCGAGGCCGACGACGATCAGTCCGGTGCGGTACGCGGGGAGGTCTGGCAGGAGCGCCCAGGCGAGGGCGAACATCAGGGCCGGGCCGACCACCCAGTTCAGCAGCAGCGACGGCACCAGCAGGCGCCGGTCGCGGGTCACCGTGCCGAGCCGGTCGTAGCGGACCCGGGCGAGCACCGGGTACATCATCACCAGCAGGCCGAGGGCGATGGGCAGCGAGACACCGGTGACCGTCACCGCCGCGAGCGCGCCCCCGAGGCCGGGTACCAGGCGGCCCAGCACGAGGCCGGCGGCCATCGCCGCGAGAATCCACAGTGCCAGGTAGCGGTCCAGGAAGGACAGCCGGCCGGCGACGGGACCGGCGGGCCCGGGACCGTGGGGCTCGGTGATACCGGTGGGTGCGGGACCGTTGGGCGCCGGGCCGTCGGGCACAGGCTCACCCCGGCTCATCGGTCGGCCTCGGCGGTCCCCACCTGCGGGTGCCCGGCGGCGCGGGAGAGGTCGGCCGGGCGGGTGAGGACGGCGGCGAGCCGGTCGGTCATCCCGGGCAGGAGCCGGTAGTACACCCACGTGCCGCGCCGCTCGGAGGCGATCAGCCCGGCCTGCCTGAGCAGCTTGAGGTGGTGGGAGATCGTCGGCTGGGAGAGGTCGAACGCGGGGGTGAGGTCGCAGACGCACACCTCGCCGCCGGAGCGGGAGGCGATCATCGACAGCAGGCGCAGCCGCACCGGGTCGCCCAGCGCCTTGAACACCCTCGCGAGGGTCTCGGCCTGCTCCGCGTCCAGCGGCGCGGCCAGCAGGGTCGGGCAGCACCCGGTGTCCTGGCCGATCACCTCAAGCTCTTGATTCGACATGCTTCTATATTGACGCCCGTCGATCCACGACGCAAGCTTGTATCGACAGACGTCAATAAGATGACGTCCGCGCAGAGTGTCAGGAGCCGAGCCATGTCCCGCGTCCAACTCGCTCTGAACGTCGCCGATCTCGAAGGATCTGTGGCCTTCTACTCCAGGCTGTTCGGCGTCGAGCCGGCCAAGCGCCGCCCCGGCTACGCCAACTTCGCCGTCGCCGAACCCCCGTTGAAGCTCGTCCTGATCGAGGGCGAGCCGGGCCAGGACACCCGCCTGGACCACCTCGGCGTCGAGGTCGAGACCACCGCGCAGGTCGCCGCGGCCACTGACCGCCTGCGGGAAGCGGGCCTGGCCACGTTCGAGGAGAACGACACCTCCTGCTGCTACGCCCTCCAGGACAAGGTCTGGGTCCACGGCCCCGGCCGCGAGCCCTGGGAGGTCTACACCGTCAAGGCCGACGCCGACACCCCCGCCAAGAGCCCGGTCCCGGGCGGCGGGGCCGGCGGCACGTGCTGCGCGGACGCCTGAGGGCTGCCCCCCGTGCTCCCCGGCGGAGTCAGCGGGCGGCGTTCGACAGCCGCGCGCGCACCCGGTCGGCCGCGTCCAGGTGCGCCTCGCGGACGACGTAGCGGGTGATGCCCCAGCGGCGTTCGTGTTCGGCCCAGGCGGCGCCGATCTCCTCCGGCGTGCCCACCCACGCGTAGGGCGAGGCGAGCACCTCGGCCGCGGTGCAGTGGAATCGCCCGGCGATCTCCCGCGCCGCGGCCTCGGCGTCGTCGGTGACCTCCACCAACTGGACGAGCGCCTCGCGCTCGGGTGCCTCGGCCCGGCCCGCAGCCCCCCGCTCGACGAGGTCGACCTGGCGGTCGATGTCCGCGCCGTTCCACCGCGTCTCGTGCATGTGCCCGTCGGACAGGGTGCGTCCCAGCCCGCTCAGCCCCACGACGTCCGCGTGCTCCCCGGCCCAGCGCAGCAGGGCGGTGTTGCCGCCCCCGAAGGTGAAGGGCACCCGGCGCTGGACCGGGCGGGGTCCGTCGAGCCGGGCCTCGCGGGCTCGTACCTCCGGACCGTCGACGGTGACGGTCTCGCCTGCGAGGAGCGCGCGGCACGCCTCGGCCACAGCCTGGAACCGTCGGACACGCCCCGCGACGTCGGGCCGTTCCGCGCCCAGCATCTCCCACTCGGCCGGGGTGTGGCCGGCCCCGAGGGCCAGCCGTGCCCGTCCACCCGAGACGAGGTCCAAGGTGGCGACGTCCGAGGCGAGCAGCAGCGGCTCGCGGACACCCGCCTGGGAGACGTAGGAGCCCAGGCCGATACGCTCCGTCGCCGTGGCGGCGGCGGCCAGCGCGACGAAGGGCGCGGCAGCGGTGCCCGGGTGGTCGGCCGCCAGCAGGGCGTCGTAGCCGCCCGCCTCCACGCGTCGGGCCAGGGCGATCCAGGAGGCGGCGTCACGGGGCTGGGCCTGAACGGAGACAACGGGCGGCTGCATGGCCAGGAGACTACGTCCGCCGACCGGCGCCGGACGATCTTTGCGCGCACAGCGAAACCCGCCGGGTCCTCGGCTCCCACCAGCCCGGTCCCACATGATGCACAGTCACACATGTGCCGAGCCCCCGTGTGACAACCGGCCTACGCGTCGACCGGTCCGTCCGGCGCGACCTCGTTCAGGTCGCCGATGTGCGCCCACACCAACTTTCCCGGCCCCGGGCGCGGCTCGACCCCCCAGCGGTGCTGCGTCAGCGCGTCCACGAGGGCCAGGCCGCGCCCGCCTTCGTCCTCGTCCATTGCGGCGCGGGGCCGTGGCCAGGTCTCGTCGGCGTCGTGCACCTCGATCCGCAGACCGCGCCCGTACTGCGTGTACCGGGTCTCGACCAGCCGCCCCGCCGGCGTCCGTGCGTGCCGTACCGAGTTCGTCACCAGTTCTGACAGGACGAGTTCGGCAGCATCGGCAAGCTCCTCCAGTCCCCACTTCGCGAGGGCGACCCGCAGATCCTCCCGGGCCCGCCCGACGGTGCGCCGGGTGCGCGGCCAACGGCTGACGACTTCCGGACGGCCCGTCTCGGGGGCATTGGATGCGGCAGGGGGCGGAGTTCGCATGATGATCCTCTGATACGTCGTTCGTCGCACTGTGTAGATGACTATTCACAGCGTGACGCGGCCGACGTTAGTCTTGACAGCCATCTGGGCTCTCCAAATGGCCTTGTCAACAGAGGGGTTGGCACGTGGAAAACCTGTCGGAGCATCAGTCGTCGGAAGACCCGCGAGTCGCCTACGGCCGCGAGCTCGTCCTCCGGCGGGAGGCGGCGCAGCTCACGCAGCAGGCTCTCGGAGAGCGGGTGATCCTGTCGCCGTCGATGATCGCCCACATCGAAGCGGGTCGCCGAAAACCACGCCTGGACGACGCGAAGCGGCTCGACCGCGAGCTGGGCACGGATGGCTTCTTCGTCCGCTTCCTGCCGACACTCAACGGGCGAAGGTTCGCTGACCACTTCATGCTGGCGGCTGAGGCGGAGCAGCGGGCGACGTCGATCGAGGAGTACGCAGTATCGCTTGTACCGGGCATCCTCCAGGTGGACGGGTACGCTCGCGCGCTCTTCCAGGCGCAGCACGCCAACTACGTTCCGGAGGAGGTTGACAAGCTCGTTGTCAACAGGCTTGCGAGGGCCGAGATCCTGGACGGCTCTGATGGGCCGACGGTATGGGTGATCCTCAACGAGAACGTGTTGCGCGCCGAGGTGGGCGGGCGCGAGGTGATGGCCCGGCAACTCGGGCACATCGCCGAAATGGCCCGGAACGGCCGGGTCCTGGTACAGGTCGTCCCGCACTCGGCAGGTGCCCACGCGACGATGGTGAGCATGATGTCGCTCATGCGGTTCGACGACGAACCGGACGCTGTGTACGTCGAAGGGCTCTACACCGGTACTTTTGTCGATGACCCGGCGATGGTCGAGCAGTACAGAGCGGCCTACGATCTTGCCAAGGCCGTAGGGCTCTCACCTGAGGCATCCCTGGGCCTGATCGAATCGGTGGCGAAGGAGTACGAGTCCCATGACCGCGAGGCACATTTCTGACGCGTCCGTTGTGTTCACCGCGTGGCGGAAGTCCAGCTACAGCGGTGGTGACAACGGCAGTTGTGTAGAGGTGGCGGATCTGACCGGCGAGACGGCAGTGCGGGACAGCAAGGACCCGTGCGGTCCTGCGCTGGTCTTCGGGCCGGGCGCGTGGACGGCCTTCGTGGGTGCGGTGAAGGCCGGACGCTTTCCTGCCTGAGAGCTGAGCGGACGCCAGGTACGTCCAGGAGCGCTACACCGGTACTTGACTTGGTCGACGACCCGAGGAGTACGAGTCCCATGACCGCGAGGCACATTTCTGACGCGTCCGTTGTGTTCACCGCGTGGCGGAAGTCCAGCTACAGCGGTGGTGACAATGGCGACTGTGTAGAGGTGGCGGACCTGCCCGGGGTGACGGCGGTGCGGGACAGCAAGGACCCGTGCGGTCCTGCGCTGCTCTTCGGGGCGGGCGCGTGGGCGGAGTTCGTGGGCGCGGTGAAGGCCGGACGCTTTCCTGCCTGACGCCGTCCCTCCCGGGCGTTCGGTCCCGACAGCTCTACGCGTTGCGGCTGCGGTTGCGGCTGGTGCGGCGCTTCCACGCGCGGCGCTCGGCCTCGCTCAGGCCGCCCCAGACGCCCGAGTCCTGGCCGGTCTCCAAGGCCCAGTCGCGGCACTGCCCCATCACGGGGCAGCGGTGGCACACGGTCTTGGCCTTCTCGATCTGCACGAGGGCGGGGCCGGTGGCGCCGACGGGGAAGAACAGCTCCGGGTCCTCGTCGCGGCAGGCGGCACGGTTGCGCCAGTCGGTGGTCATGGCCATGATTCCTCCGTCGTTCGTGGGTCGCCGGTTTGCGGATGGCGGTTGAGGGCAGCAGAGGTCGGCTCGCCCTTCGGGTCGAACTCCCGCGCCCCCGCGCGAACCTTGCTCTCTCTACTGCGGCTTGCCGGTGAGACGGAAGCGAATCTTTTTGACAGCTGGTGTTTTGGCGGAACCCGGAGCATGCTCCGGACCCGCGAGGCGAGGTCCGCGAGAGCGGCGTGTCCGTTCGGCGGCCGGGCCGCGGGTGATCTCAGGCCGGTCCGGTGGTCTCCGCCAGGGCTGCGGCGAAATCGGCGAGGGCGGTGAAGTCGTCGACCCGCAGGCCGATCCGCGGATTGACGTGGTGGAGAAGGGCGGCGGAGGAGTGGTGGGCTGCCACGTGGGCGTGGTCGGCGTCACCCTGCTCGTCGTCGACCCAGGCGAACGGCCGGCCGTCGGCGTGGGCGAGCAGCGGCTCGCACTTCCAGTGCACCCCGTCCGGACGCTCACGGAGCAGGGCCTCACCGAAGTCGACGAACGGCAACGTGGGCAAGCCGAGCGCGGGACCGATCCAGCGATTGGCGTCGTCCATCCACGCGGTGGCCCAGCACAACTGGTATCCGAGCGCCAGCAGCATCCTGCCGTGGGCGGGGTTGAGCCACACCCGCAGCGGCTTCGCGGCAGACCGCCGCGGACCGGAGAGTGGGCCGTTGACGCGCTCCCGGGGTACGCGGATGGTGATGTAGCCCTCGGGCCGGCGTTCGGGCTGAGCCGCATAGGGATTCAGAGGTCCGTCGACGTCCAGGAACAGCAGCGGTCGATTCATCTGGTGCCCCTCGCTCCCGAGTTGGCGTGTCGCGCGGCATGCGCTCCTGGAGTCCTGCCACCGTCCGCGACGGCCGACCCGTACTCGACGGCTGTCCTACCGCCGTGGAGGATGGTCCGCATGCCTGCCCCTTACGAGCGTCCCGAGCACCGGCGCGTCCTGCCCGGTGAGTACCCCCTGTGGGACGGGGCCCTCGCCCTCCTCAACCGGGATCTGGCCGTGACCATTCCCGAGCAGGAACCCCTCCGGCTGCTGGCTCTGCGCCCCTGGGGTGCGGACGAGCCGGAGGATGTGTACGTCGCCCTGGCCAACGGCGAGTGGCACGGCAACAACCTGCAACCGGGGTCGGCGGACGACCCCGCCTACGCACTGTCCGCCGTCGCCGACGCGGCGCAGGACACCGTCATGGAGCGTCTGTGGCGGGTCTGGCCCCTGTGCGCCGAGCACGGCCTTGGTATGCATCCGCAGGATGCGGACGGGCGGATCGTCTGGTGGTGCGCGGGGGAGCGGTCGCGTCGCGGACCGGCCCACGTACGTGCCGCCGTGGGCGCGCTCGACACCCTCGTGCCCGCACGACGCCGTAACAGGAAGAAGTAGAGGGCGAGTTGGTGTCGGCGCGGCCAGCGCGGGAACCGGACGCACGGACCCGCGCTAGCCTTCGGGTCGGATGCGCGGGCGTTCTCCGTGTGGCGAGGTGAAGTGCTGCCGTCCCTCCCGTCGGACACTGGAGTGGAGTGCGAAATGGACGACTTGGGCGCGGTGCTGAAGGAGAACCCGTACCCCGGGCGCGGTGTGCTGTGGTGTGTGACGGGGGATGGGACGCGGCTGGGTGTGTACTTCCTGACCGGCCGGTCGCCGGCGTCGCGCTCCCGTTCGCTCCGGCTCGACGGACGAGGGGACCTGGTGGTCGCCGCCCGGGAGAAGGGCGTCCACGATCCGCTGCGCCACTACGTCGCCGCCCGGCAGCAGGGGGACTGGCTGGTCTACGGCAACGGGGAGCAGGTCGCCGTGGTCGCGGGCCGTCTCGCCGGAGGGGAGCCCACCCGGGACGCGCTGGACGGCCTGGACTACGAGCCGGACCCGCCCGTCTTCACCCCTCGGATCACGGTCGTCGCGGGCGGCCCGACGGGTGGCGAGGCGTGGTTCGGTGCGGCCCGCCGGAGCAGCGGGAAGCGTGCGGCCACCGACCGGATGACCCTGCGGGTGGCCGACGCCGACCCCGGTGAGGGCGTCCTCGTGACCACGTACCGCTCCGACGTCCGTACGGTGGAGACCGGCGCACCGTACACCGAGGTGCGGACGGCGGCCCGGGACCGCGAGGCTCTGCTGGACGAGGTGTGGAGCTCCCTCGACCCCGGACTGCGCGTCGCCGCAGCCGTCTTCGAACCTGGGGCTCTCGGCAAGGCCCTCATCCGGGAGTCCTGACCGGCCCCGCAGGGAACATGCGGGGCTATCCGCCAGGGCCGGGCGTCACGCCCCGTCCATCGGCGGGAGCACCAGGTCGCGCTGGTACCAGGTGCCCTGTCTGCCGCCGAGGGAGGTGGGGTCGGCCGGGCCGATCGGGACGAACCCGGCTTTGAGCAGCACCCGTTGGGAGGCGGTGTTCGCGAGGGCGGCGGCTGCCATGAGCGTGCGGAGCCCGTGCCGCGCCGCTGCCAGGCCACACAACTCCCGCACCGTGGCGGTCGCCACACCTCGGCCCGTGACCTTCTGGGCCACCCGGTAGCCGAGTTCGGCGATGCCGTCCGCGACGAAGCCGAGGTTGAACCGGCCGACGACCGAGCCGTCCTCGGCGACGAGTACGTGGAAGGCGCCGAGGCCGGCCTCCTGTTCGGCCAGCAGGGAGCGGTACTGCTCGGCGAACCGGTCGAAGTAGGCGTCACCCCGGTCGGAGATGGTGGCGGCGAAGTAGGCGCGGTTCGCCACCTCGAAGGCCAGGACCGGCGCGGCGTGTTCAGCGCGCAGGGGCTGCAACTCGGGCATCCCCCCACCGTAGCCGCCCCGGTGTCCCGTGCTGGAGCTCTTACCGATGTCCCCGGAGTCCGGTCCGCCACCGCTGTCCCGTAGGCCGCTGATCCGGGATCAGGCGTAGCGTGCGAGAAGCGCCTCGACGTACGCCTCCAGCCGGCCGGCCAGCAGCTCGGGAGTCAGATCCACGCGGCCCACCTCGCGCCAGGGGCCGGCGACCTTCTCGGCGTCCGGGGCGAAGGCCAGGGCGTCGAGCAGCCGCCAGTAGAGATGGGCGGCGCGGTCCTCTGCCAGCGTTCCTCCCGCCGCGACGTACAGGTCGGCGAAGCGCATGCCCGCCGGGACTCCGTGCAGCAGGGCCAGGGCTGTCGAGCAGTGCGCCACGTCGAGGTCGGCCGGCCCCCAGGAGGTCTCCACCCAGTCGACGACGCCGCTGATCCGCAGGGCGTCTCCCTCGCGGGTGAAGAGGACGTTGCCCGGATGGAAATCCCGGTGCAGGAAGCAGGCCCGGTACTCCGGGGGCTCGCGGCGGATCACGTCCACCGCCCGCTGCCACACCTCGGGTCGGGCGGTGCTCTCGGGCAGGTTCACCCGCTCGGGAGAGGTCCACGCCTGGTAGGCGCGGGGCCGTTCCTCCGCTGCTACCGGCACCCGGTGGATGGCCAGGAGTTGGCGTGCCAGGAGCTCGGCACGGCGGTCGGCCCCCTCGTCGTCCAGGCGCACCGATCCGGGCAGCAGGGACATCAGCAGGGAGGGGTGGTCGCACCAGCGCGCCGTCGCGTCCACGGCCACCAGCTCGGCCGCCGACACGTCCGTACCGCCGAGCAGCCGCAGAACGGCGGCCTCGCGGGTCAGCAGGCCCTCGGCGTGCCGGACGAAGAAGGGCTTCACGAACGACCGCAGGACCAGCGACCGTTGGCCGCCCGGACCGGAGACGTCCAGGCGGCGCATCTCCGAGGTCCAGCCGCCACGCAACCGTTCGACGCCTTCGACCCGCTCCGCGTCGGGGAGTCCTTTCTCCACCCACGCGCGCGTCGCGCCCCAGCCGTGGTCCTCAAGACCCGCACCGCTGCGCCCGGCCCCCACGCCCGTTCCCATGGAAGCAGATTATCCGCCGTGATCGACGGACGCGTCACCGGCTTTGCGAGGCGGCGGACCCCCATGCCTGTGGTCCGGTTGGCGCCTCGGCCGGAGGCGGCCGGGGGCGGCCGGGGGCGGCCGAAGAGCGGAGACGGTCAGTCACCCCGGAGCAGCGCCATGGCCGTCTGCTGGACGGAACGGGTGAAGCGGCGGGGGTCGTCGGGCGGAGTGGTGTGGCGGATCAGGTCACCGTCGAAGACGGCGAGTACGGCGTGCGCCACGAAGTCGGCGTCGAGGTCGGAACGTCCCTCGGCGAACAGGCCGCTGAGGTGGCGGTGCCAGAACTGGTAGCTGGGATCGTCGTACTTGCCCTCGGCGCAGGCCTGTCCGTGCGCGGACAGCAGGGCGGCGTTCCCCTCGGCGATCGCGCCGAGCCCGTCGAGGAACGCCGGCAGTCGCTCGGCGGCGGGCGCCCCCGGCCCCAGGGGAGGGGGTCCGCTCGTGACCGCGTCGCGCAACTGCCGGGACCGCTCCTCCAGCAGTGCCTCCAGCAGTCCGGCGCGGCTGCCGAAGCGGCGGAACACCGTTCCCTTGCCGACCCCGGCGAGCGCGGCGACACGATCCAGCGACACGTGGTCCCCGCCGCCCTCGGCCAGGAGCTGCTCGGCCGCGCTGAGCACCGCGCGACGGTTGCGGACAGCGTCGGCGCGTTCGGCGCGCTTTTCGGCCATCGACACCTCCCCACTGGACGGACCGGCGGTCGGCACCATACCGTGCTGCATCCGGACTGTCGGTCCGGATGTGCTGCTCCACGGAGGAGGACTGATGGACATGCGCGCGCTCGTCGTCGATCCCGGCGTACCCGGCTCCCTGCGTCTCGGGACAGCCGCGGAGCCCCGCCCGGCACCCGACCAACTCGTACTCGACGTACGGCACATCTCGCTCAACCGCGGCGAGGTGGCGTTCGCCGGGCAGCGTCCGGCCGGGACCGTCCACGGCTACGACGCCGCCGGTGTCGTCGTACGGGCCGCAACAGACGGCAGCGGCCCGCCAGTCGGCGCCAGGGTCGCCGCCTTCGGCGCCGGGGCGTGGGCGCAGCGGATGGCGGTGGACACCACCGCGGTGGCCGAAGTCCCGGCCCGGGTAGCCCTCTCCGACGCCGCCGCGCTGCCCATGGCCGGCGTCACCGCACTCCGCACGCTGCGCTCCCGCTCCGTCCTGGGCCGACGGGTGCTGATCACCGGCGCGGCCGGCGGGGTCGGCCGTTACGCGGTCCAACTGGCCGCCCTGGGCGGCGCCCATGTGATCGCCTCCGTGGGATCGGCCGCGCGTGCCGAGGGGCTGGCCGAACTCGGCGCCCACGAGGTGGTGGTCGGCCTGGACGGCATCGACCGGCCGGTGGACCTCGTCCTCGACAGCGTCGGGGGCGCTCAGCTCGTCGCGGCCTGGGAACTCCTCGCCCCGGGCGGGGACGTACGGAACATCGGCTGGGCCTCGGGCGAACCGGCGGTCTTCGCGCCCTACTCCCTCTTCTCCGTCGGACCGTCCAGGACGATGAGCACGGTCGGTGACATCGACGCGTTCGGCCCGGACCTGGCAACCCTGCTGGAGTTCGTCGCGGCCGGGAAGCTCTCCCCGGAGGTCGACTGGCGCGGCTCCTGGGAGCGCGTCGCCGATGCCGCCCAGGCGCTGCTGGACCGGCGTATCGCCGGCAAGGCCGTCCTCGACGTGGAGCCGGCGGCGTCCGACTGACGACCGACCACGGTCGAACGGCACGGAAAGGAGGCGCCCAGTGCGGGTCGCCCCCGGCCACCCTGGTTGTTTCCGTCTCCCCAGCCGCTGACGGTAAGGCGGCAGCCGCACGGAAGAATTCCGCTGGCGCTTCCGTCATGTGGCAGTAGGGCCTCATGGGTCGACGAAATTCCGCATGGCGAGCGGATGCTGAGGACGGCTTGAATTCCCCTTGGGAATTCCCTGAGATCGTTTTACCGTTCGAGTGGGTCGTGCGACGGAATCCGGAGGGAATTCCTCCGTGATCCGGTTGCGCGGACAATCATGGGGGAGCAATGACCATCCGTTCGAACGCCGCCCGGATCCTCGCCGTCGGCGCCCTTGCCTGCGCGGGCTTCGCGGCAGCCGCCGGCACGTCCTCGGCGGCCGTGGCGCCGGCGAACTTCCACAACGACGTGACGCCGGCGAACTTCTACACCGATGTCGCGCCGGCGAACTTCCACAACGACGTGACGCCGGCGAACTTCTACACCGACGTGGCGCCGGCGAACTTCTACACCGATGTCGCGCCGGCGAACTTCTACACCGACGTCGCGCCCGCGAACATTTACAACGAGTAGGCACCGCGGTGTGACGCTCCGGGCCGGGGCGCGCTGGACGCGCGACCCGGCCCGGGTTCCCTACTGTGCCCGCGCGGTCGCTCAGCCGACGCGGCGGGCCAGGACCTGGCCCGGCCAGGTCCCGGAGAGGAAGGGCTCCGTGCGGGTGAAGCCGGTGCGCTCGTAGTAGGCGACCAGTTCGCCCCCGCCGCCCGCCCAGCAGTCGACCCGCAGCAGCGTCAGGCCCGCGCGCCGGGTCTCCTCCACCGCGTGGGCCAGGAGTGCCGCGCCGATGCCCCGGCCGGCGTACCGGCGGTCGGTGATCAGCAGCCGGACGTAGCGTTCGGGTTCGGCGGCGGGCGGGATCGGCATCTGCGGGCTGGGTCCGGAGCCCAGTACCAGGGCGCCGACCGGGACGCCGTCCAACTCCGCTACGAAGGCGTCCTGTTCGGTGGCGTACTGCTCGACTCGCCGTACCCCGCCGGGTTTCCGCGAATAGGGTGTCGTGCCCCACTGCTCGGTGTTCCCGCGCGCGTTCATCCACACGATCGCGCCGTCGAGCATGTCAAGGATGGCGGGCGCGTCGGCGAGGCCGCCCGGGCGGACGCGTAGGCCAGGTGTCGTCTCGTTCACGGCGGAAGGGTAGGCCGAGTGCGGCGCGGCCGGTCGGCCGGCTGCCTGGAGCTGGGCCAGTGCGGCCAGATGCCGGGCGGGCAGCCGGTAGACGCCGGCGTCGTCGAGGCAGACAAGGTAGTCGTCGAAGCCCCGGTTCCCGATCGCCAGGTTGCCGATGACCGACGGGAACGCGGCGGCGGCGACGCGGAGCGTACGGCCGGGCTCCTCTCGGACGTCGACCAGCAGCAGCGGACGCTCGGCGGAGGAGAACGTCGCGGCGTCGGCGACGACGAGTACCGCGCAGTGCCCGCCGTCCGGGACCAGCGCCACCAACTCGGCCATGGAAAGGCCATGGTGGGAGGGGTCGGCGACAACGGACACCCAGTCGCCGCCGACCTCCTCCACCAGGGCCTGCCACGCCGCGTCGTCGGTGAAGTCGCCGCGCAGGAAGGGCGCGAAGCCGGTGTCGGGGAGCGGAACTCCGGGCACGTGTCCTCCAGGACGCGGGGAAGTCGGGTCAGGGTAAGGGCGTTACGAGGCCGCGCGGTGGTCTCCGGTGAAGAGGTGCCGTCCTCGCCTCAGACCGGCAGGCGTACGGTCAGGGCGTGGTCGCGGACCGGCATCAGGCAGCCCCGACTGGCCGAGCACGCGCCGTAGCTGAGCGAGAGGCGCGCGGTCGTGGGGGAGCCCGTCACGCGGGCCGGCAGGCGGAGGGTGACCGGGCCGTCGGGGTAGACGGGGAGCGTCACGTCGAGCGCCGGGACGCGCAGACCGTGGGCGGCGTCGTCGGAGGTGACGGGACCGGTCGCGACGAGCGGTGCGGCGACGCTCAGTCGGGTGGGGATGCCCAGGCCGTCCACGCCGCCGTCCGGCAGCGACAGGCTGTACAGGTGGAAGCCGGCCTGCCGTGGCCGCAGCGTCGCCGTGATCCGCACCTCGTGCCCGCCGGAACGGCTCACCTCCACCACGGCTTTGACGCCACCGGCTGTGAACTCGGCCAGCGTGCCCGGATGGTTGGCGCCCGAGCCGCAGCCGACGGCCGCCAGTACCGCCGTCAGAGCCGTTCCGGCGGCCTGGAGCCGGGCCGCAGCCCGTCCGGACCTGACAGGGCGGCCGCCGCTCCCCGGGGCCGACGTGGCCTTCGACGTCATGGTGCTCAGGCCCACTTCATCAGGAACGCGTCCACCTGCGACTCCGGCATGCTGCGCGCGTTCTCGAACTGTCCCTGGTCGGTGGCCACCTTGACGCTGCCGTTCGGGTCCAGGACGACGAGGGCGGGGATGCCGCTGGTGTCGAGGTCCAGATAGCGCTCGGCGATGGCGATGTTGTGGTCGAACTCGCCGACGTCGACCCGCACCACGTGGTACCCGGTCAGCAGCTTCGCTGTGGCGGGGCGAGCGAGGGTCCGGCCCAGGACCTGGCAGTCCGGGCACCAGTCAGCGCCGAAGTCGATGAGGACGGGGTGGCCGTCGGCCTTGGCGGCGCGCTGCGCGGCGGTGATGTCGGCGGCGGCGTCCCGTCTCGGGTCGTACGCGGCCACCGCCGCGGGGGAGGCACTCGCCGGGGTGGTCGGGGGTGCCGTCGTGGGCTGTCGGGAGGCCGAGGCCGAGGAGCCGTGGCCGCCGCACGCGGCCAGCGTCAGCAGCAGAACGGCCGCTTGCGTCGCCAGGGCACGGCGCGTCCGGGCGGCACGGACCGCCCCACTCCACTTCGTCAAGGCCCCCCCAGGGTTTCCGAACGTGAGGCGCGCACTCTACCCCGCCGGGCACCCGCCGGCGGACGCGGTCACCGGCCGGCCGGTCCGTGACTCCGGTCCGTGACTCCGGTCCGTGACTCCGATCCGGGCCTCCGGTCCGGGACTCCGATCCAAGCCTTCGGCCCGGTCATGGCCGGTCAAGGCCGGTCCGGTCGTGCGCCGCCCGGTCGTACGCGGTGCGGGCCGACCGCGCGGCCGGGCGGGTGGCCGTCTCGGCGACGGGGACGTTCCACCACGCCTCCGGCGGCGGTGCGGGCCGGGACGGATCGGTCTCCACGTAGACCGCCGCGGGCCGGGGAGAGTCGCGGGCAGCCGTGAGGGCCGCCCGCAACTCCCCGGCGGTGCGGGCCCGATGGACCTCAAGGCCCAGGCTGGCCGCGTTCGCCGCGAGGTCGACCGGCAGCGGCTCGCCGGTGAACGTGCCGTCCTCCGCCCTGAACCGGTAGGCGGTACCGAAGCGTTCGGCGCCCACCTGCTCCGACAGCCCGCCGATGGAGGCGTATCCGTGGTTCTGGACGATCACCACGGTGATGGCCACGCCCTCCTGGACGGCGGTGACCACCTCCGTCGGCAGCATCAGGTACGTGCCGTCGCCCACCAGCGCGAACACCTCACGGTCCGGGGCCGCCAGCTTCACCCCGATCGCGGCCGGGATCTCGTAGCCCATGCAGGAGAAGCCGTACTCCACGTGGTACTGCTCCGGGTCGCGTGCCCGCCACAGCTTGTGCAGGTCGCCCGGGAGCGACCCGGCCGCGTTGACGATCACGTCCCGGTCGGCGAGGACGGCGTCGAGCGCGCCGACCACCTCGCCCTGCGACAACCCGCCGCTCCGGGGAGGCTCTTGGGGTCCGGGCTCCTGGGGTCCGGCGACCGGCTCGGGCCGGTAGGTGCCGCGGAAGACGGACTCGGTCAGCGCGTGCCAGGCTCGCGTCGACACCGCGCACGGCGGCGCCCGGAAGCCGGCCAGCTCCTCCGCCAGCGCCTCGATACCCGCCCGCGCGTCGCCGACCAGGGCCAGGCCGTCCTGCTTGGCACCGTCGAACGCCGCGACGTTCAGGTTGACGAAGCGCGTGTCCGGGGCGAAGAGGGAGCCCGAGGCGGTGGTGAAGTCCGTCCAGCGGGTGCCGATGCCGAGCACCACGTCCGCCTGCCGGGCCACCGCGTTCGCCGGGGCGGTGCCGGTGTGCCCGACGCCGCCGAGGCACTGCGGGTGGTCCCAGCGCAGCGCGCCCTTCCCGGCCTGCGTCTCCGCCACCGGGATGCCGGTCGCCGCCGCGAACCCGGCCAGCGCCGCCGCGGCCTCCGAGTGCCGCACCCCGCCGCCCGCCACGATCAGCGGCCGGCGCGCCGACCGCAGCAGCCGTGCCGCCTCCGCCAGCGCCGACGGCTCCGGGCACGGCCGCCGCACCGGCCACACCCGTTCGGCGAACAGCCCGTCGGGGAAGTCGTACGCCTCCGCCTGAACGTCCTGCGGCAACGCCAGCGTCACCGCGCCGGTCTCCGCCGGGTCGGTGAGCACCCGGACCGCCTGGAGGAGCGAGGGGCCCAGCATCTCCGGCCGCCAGATCCGGTCGAAGTACCGCGACACCGGCCGCAGCGCGTCGTTCACCGACACGTCGCCCGCCCACGCCACTTCGAGCTGCTGCAGCACGGGGTCGGCGGGCCGGGTGGCGAACACGTCGCCGGGCAGCAGCAGGACCGGAATCCGGTTGACGGTGGCCAGCGCCGCGCCCGTCACCAGGTTGGTGGCGCCGGGCCCGATCGAGGTGGTGCACGCCATCGCGGACAGCCGGTGGCGGGTCCGGGCGTAGCCGACGGCCGCGTGCACCATCGCCTGCTCGTTGCGCCCCTGGTGGAACGGCATCGCCTCCGGCCCTGCCTCCAGCAGCGCCTGGCCGACCCCGGCGACGTTGCCGTGCCCGAACACCCCCCACATGCCCGCGATCAGCCGGTGCCGCCCGCCGTCCCGCTCCGTGTACTGCGCGGAGAGGAAGCGGACCAGCGCCTGTGCGACGGTGAGCCTCATACCTCGTCGTCCTCCACCCGCCCGGCGTCCCGCGCCGGGCCGTCCGGGGCCTGGTACAGCGGCAGGCGCGGGTCGGCGCCGGCCTCCCGCCAGGTGCCGCGCACCCAGGCGTGCGCCGGGTCGTCGCTGATCCGCCAGGCCCGCTCGGGGTCCGGGCCCGCCATCACGTTCAGGTAGTACATGTCGTACCCGGGCGCGGCCATGCTCGGGCCGTGCCAGCCGTCGGGGATCAACACGGCGTCCCCGGTGCGCACTTCGGCGAGCAGGTCGGTGCCGCCGGGGGCCGACGGGTACACCCGCTGGTAGCCGAGCGCGGCCGGTCCGCCGCGCAACTCGTAGTAGTAGACCTCCTCAAGGCGCGACTCGTGCGGGCCCGCCTCGTCGTGCTTGTGCGGCGGGTACGAGGACCAGTTGCCGCCCGGGGTCAGCACCTCCACCGCGATCAGCCGGTCGCACGCGAACACGTCCGCCGCGGCGAAGTTGTTGACCTGGCGGGCGGCCCGGCCGGCACCGCGCAGCTCCACGGGGACGCCGGCGGCCGGGCCGTGGCGGGCCGGCAGCCGCCGCGAGCAGCGCGCCCCGGCCAGGGCGAACCTGCCGCCGCGGGAGCTGGTCAGCACGGCCTCGGCGTCCCGCGGCAGATAGGCGAAGTCGGTCACCGCGCTGAACACGTCCGGACGTCCGTGCAGCGTGAACACCAGTCCGTCGACGGTGACCTCGCAGCCGCCGCTGAGCGGCAGCACGATCCACTCGCTGCCCTCCGTCGCGAACTCCCGCCGCCCGCCCGGCGGCAGCGTCAGCACCCGCAGCGAGGAGTACGTCCACCCGGCGCCCGCCGGGTCCACCCACAGGTCGTAGCCTTCCCGCGCGGTGCTGCCTGCCGGCAGGTGCGGGCCGGGCGTGTCCACCGTCACGACGCCTCCTCGCCCGCGCGAGGCGGGAGTTGGGACCGCTCCCGCCGCGGTCCGGAAGGGGCCGGCGGTCCGGAAGGGGCCGGCGGTCCGGCGGGGGTCGGCGGTCCGGCGGGGGTCGGCGGTCCGGCGGGGTCGGGGCAAGGGGGCCACCCGTCGGCGGGTTGGACCGCGGTGAGGTCCAACGGGCCGCGGTGCGGCGGGTGCAGAGGGAAGCCGCTCCGCGGCAGCAGGGCCCGTTCCGGGGAGGGCGGGACCTCGCCCGTCGCCAGCAGCGCGTCGATCTCCGCGCGGGTCGGCATCGCGTCCGCGCAGGCCAGCCGGGACGCCACGATCGCGCCCGCCGCGTTCGCCGCCCGCAGCACCCGGGCCAGCGGCTCGCCCGCGAGCAGGCCCGCGCACAGCGCGCCGCCGAACGCGTCACCCGCGCCGAGCCCGTTGGCGGTCTTCACCGGCACCGGCGGCACCCGCACCAGCCCGTGCGCGTCGGCGCCCAGCACCCCGGCCGGCCCCAGCTTCACCACGGCCGTGCCGACCCCGCTCCGCAGCAGCCGCCCGACCGCGTCCTCCGGGCCGCACGCGCCCACCGCCACCTCCGCCTCGGCCCGGTTGCCCACCGCCACGGTGGTGTACGCCAGGGCGCGGGCGTACAGCGCGGGCGCCTCCGCCGGGTCGGGCCACAGCATGGGGCGCCAGTCCAGGTCGAACCACACCTCGCCGCCCTCCCGCGCCGCCAGCGCGGCGAACACCGTCGACCGGGTCGGCTCCACCGCCAGCGCGGAACCCGTGATCCACAGCGCCCGCGCGTCCCGGACGGCCTCGGTGTCCAGCCGCTCCGGGGCGAGGCACTGGTCGGGGGCGACCGGCCGCCGGTAGAAGTAGATCGGGAAGTCGTCCGGCGGGAAGAGCTCGCAGAACACCACCGGCGTCTGGGCGTCCGGCACCGTGGCCACCAGCGCGTCGTCCACCCCGAAGCCGCGCAGGGCGCCGCGCACGTAGCCGCCGAACGGGTCGTCGCCGACCCCCGTCAGCACGGCCGTCCGCAGCCCCAGCCGGGCCCCGGCCACCGCCACGTTGCCGGCCGTGCCGCCCAGCGACTTGGCGAACGAGCGGACCTCCGCCAACCCCACGCCGCTCTGCTCCGGATACAGGTCCACGCCCACCCGGCCGACGGTCACCACGTCGTACCGGGCCCGGGGCCCGGCACCCGGCGCCGGCCCCTCCCGGACGTCCGCCGCGGCGCCCGTCACACCGCGTCCAGCCAGCGCAGCGAGGCCGCGACGTCGGCCACCGGACCCCCGCCCGGCGGAGGCTCCCGGTCCAGCACGGTGTCCTGCTCCATGACGTACCAGCCCTGGTAGCCCGCCGCCTCCAGCGCCTCGACCAGCCCGTCCAGGTCCAGCCCGCCCGAGCCCAGCGGCCGGTACAGGCCCGCGGCGACCGCCGCCGAGTACGTCGCCGAACCCGCCGCGACCTTCTCGGCACGGGCGGTGTCCACGTCCTTGAGGTGCACGTGCGCGACCCGGTCGGCCGCCTTGCGGGCCAGCGCCACCGGGTCGCCTCCGCCGACCAGCACGTGCCCGGTGTCCAGGCACAGTCCGACGCCGCTGCCGTCGAGCACCCGGGCGACCTCATCGGGCCCCTCCACCAGCGTGCCCACGTGCGGGTGCAGGGCCGCGGTGACGCCCTCGGCGGCAGCCGCCCCGGCCACCTCGTCCAGGCGGCGCAGCAGGGTCCGCCACGCCTCGGGGGGCAGCTCCGGCCGTTCGTCGTACCCGTCCGCGCCCGTGGCCGCGGCCAGCACCAGGGTGCCCGCGCCGGCCGCGGCGAAGCGCCCCAGCGCAGCCCGCACCCGCGGCAGCGGGTCGTACGCCTCCTCGTGCAGCACCACGGGTACGAACCCGCCGACCGCGGTGATCCCGCGCTCGGCCAGCAGCGGGCCGGGCAGGAAGCCGTCCGGGCCGAACTCGCTCGCCGTCACGCCGAGGCCCGCCATCTCGTCGAGCACCCGCCGCGGGTCCAACTGGTGGCCCCAACCCGGTACCTCGCACACGCCCCAGGAGATCGGCGCCGCCGCGATCCGCCCCCGCTTCATACGCCCACCCGTCCCGTCGCCTGCCCGGCCCGGCCCCCTCGGCCGCTGTGCCCCGCCGCCGTCCCACCACCTGGCCCGCTGCCCGTCCCACCACCTGGCCCGCCGCCCGGACCTGCGCCGGTCCGGCCGGTCTCCCCGGACTCCCCGGTGTCCCCGCTGCCCCTGGAAACCCTGGTGCCCCCGGTTTCCGCCGCCGCCTCGGCCACCTCCGCCACCGCCACGGGCCGGCGCTCGCGCCGGGACAGCTCGCACGCCTCCGCGACCAGCAGCGCCCGCAGCGCCTCCCGGGGCGGGCACGGATTCGCCGCCTCGCCGCGCGCCACCCGCAGGAAGGTGTCCAGCTCGGCGCGGTAGGCCGCGGCGAACCGGTCGAGGAACCCCGTCCAGGGCACCGCCGGAGGCCGCTCCCGCGCCTGCTCCTCCGGCCGCTCTTCCGGTGGGGCCAGCGGCGCGCGCGGGCCCAGGCCGACGGCCAGCTGCCGGGCGCTGCCGGCCAGCTCCATCCGCACGTCGTACCCGGCGGCGTGGTAGCGCGCCGCCGTCGCCGTGGCCAGCACCCCGCCCTCCAGGGTCAGCAGCACCGCGCCGGAGTCGACGTCGCCGGCCGCCCGGAAGAACTCCGCGCCCGTGTTCGCGCCGGCCGCGTACACCTCCGCCACCTCCAAGCCGGTCACCCAGCGGAGGATGTCGAAGTCGTGGACCAGGCAGTCGCGGAAGAGGCCGCCCGACAGCGGCACGTAGGCGGCCGGCGGCGGCTCCGCGTCCGAGGTGACCGTCCGCACGGTGTGGAGGGTGCCGAGCCGGCCGCCGCGCACCGCCTCACGGGCCGCCGCGTACTCGGCGTCGAAACGGCGCTGGAAGCCGACCTGCACCACCGCGCCGGCTTCCTCCGCGGCGGCCACCGCGGCCAGCGTGCCCGGCAGGTCCAGCGCGACCGGCTTCTCGCAGAACACCGGGACGCCGACTCGCGCCGCCCGGGCGACCAGCTCGGCGTGGGTCGCCGTGGCGGTGGCGACCACCACGGCGTCCGGCCGCGCGGCGCCCGCGCCGCCCTCCTCCGGGAGCAGCGCCTCGACCGGCACCGCGCGCCCGCCGTGCCGGGCCGCCACGAGGGCGGCCCGGTCCGGGGCGGAGTCGGCGACCAGCACCTCTCCGACGTCCGGGTGGGCGGCCAGCGTCGCCGTGTGGAAGGCGCCGATCCGCCCCGCGCCGATGAGCCCGATCCGCAATGGCCTACCCCTGTCCTCGTCGTCGCCCCGCCGGAGCGACCGCCGGTCCTGGCCGCCGTTCGCCCCGAACACCCGTCCGGGCCCGGCTCCGGGCCCTGGTGCCGCAGCCGGCCGCGGCACCCGCGCCGGAGCGGCCCCGAAGCGCGCCCGCCGGTCACCCGCCCGGCCGCTTCGCCGCCGTACCCGACGCCCGTGCGCCGTGCCCGCCGCCGAGTCGCGCGGTTCCGGACCCGGTCGGCGTGCCCGGCGTGGTCCCGCGCCCGCCGGCGGCCGTGTCCGCGGCCACCCCGGCGCGCCCGACACGCCCGCGCGCGTCGCCGCGCCGGGCCGTCCGCCCGGTCGTTCCCGCCCCCTCCCGCGACCCGTCCGTGCCGCCTTCCGCCATCATGCCGCGCTCACGTGCCCCTTTCCCGGGAAACGGGCTCCGACACCAGCGCGGCCGCCCCCGCGCGATCTTCCCGGGCGGGCTTGGGCCCGCGGACCCGGAAGATCGCGGGCCCGCGCCGCCCCTGTGGTGCTCGTCACACCCGCCCGGACCCGTTCCGCCCGGCGGCCCGCGACGCGGCGAGGGGGGCGCCCGGCGCATCGGGCGCCCTGGCCGCCGGCGCCGTAGGCTTGACCAGCCGGTACGGCGGACGTGCCCGCGGGCCGCCCCCCGCGGCCCCGTCCCAGGGCCCGGACACGGCACAATGGCGGCACGCTCCGGCGGGGCCGCCCCGTGCCCCGGCGTGCGCCGGCCGCCGCCGGCACGACGGAGCAGCAGGGCAGAGCAGCAGAGCAGGGCAGCACGACAGCAGGCCGGAACGTCGCCAAGGCGGCAAGGCGGCAGGTCGGCAGGGCACCACCGCAAGGCAGCTCGGCGGAGCAGGATGAAGCAGCACAGGACGGGGCAGCAGCAGAGCACCAGTACGAGTCGGAACGCCCCGACGCCGTGCCGCCGCCCGCGCGGACCGGGCGGCAGCCCGGCAGAGCACCAGCCCACCGTCACCCCCACCCGAGCCCATCCGGAGACCCCCGCTTGAGCGCCAATCGTGAACGCGTCTACCGCGGCGGCCCCGCCCGCGCCACGGTGTGGCAGAGCGTCGGCCTGCGCGACCGGCGCGAGCGCCGCTCGCACCTGACCGCGCCCCGCGTGCCCACCGTCGGAATCGACATCGGCGGCACCAAGGTGATGGCCGGAGTCGTCGACGCGGACGGCACCATCCTGGAGACACTGCGCACCGAGACCCCGGACAAGTCCAAGAGTCCGAAGGTCGTCGAGGACACCATCGCCGACCTCGTCCTGGACCTGTCCGAACGGCACGACGTGCACGCCGTGGGCATCGGCGCGGCCGGCTGGGTCGACGCCGACCGGTCCCGGGTGCTCTTCGCCCCCCACCTGGCCTGGCGTGACGAGCCGCTGCGCGAACGGCTGTCCGAACGGCTGCTGGTGCCCGTCATGGTCGACAACGACGCCAACACCGCCGCCTGGGCCGAGTGGCGGTTCGGCGCCGGCCGGGGCGAACCCGACCTGGTCATGATCACCCTCGGCACCGGCATCGGCGGCGCCATCCTGGAGGACGGCCACGTCAAGCGCGGCCGGTTCGGGGTGGCCGGTGAGTTCGGCCACATGCAGGTGGTGCCGGCCGGGCACCGCTGCGCCTGCGGCAACCGCGGCTGCTGGGAGCAGTACAGCTCGGGCAACGCGCTGGTCCGCGAGGCGCGGGAACTCGCCGCGCAGGACTCTCCGGTGGCCTACAACCTCATCGACCGGGTCGGCGGCCGGGTCCGCGACATCACCGGTCCGCTCATCACCGAACTCGCCCGCGAGGGTGACGCGATGTGCGTCGAGCTCTTCCAGGAGATCGGCCAGTGGCTGGGGGTGGGCATCGCCAACCTGGCCGCCGCGCTCGACCCGTCCTGCTTCGTCATCGGCGGGGGCGTCAGCGCCGCCGACGACCTGCTGATCGCACCGGCCCGGGACGCCTTCCGGCGCACCCTCACCGGCCGCGGCTACCGCCCGGAGGCGCGTATCGCCAAGGCCGAGCTCGGCCCCGAGGCGGGTATGGTGGGCGCCGCGGACCTCGCCCGACTGGTGGCCCGCCGGTTCCGGCGCGCAAACCGCCGCCGGGTCGAGCGCTACGAGCGCTTCGGGCGGAGTTACGGACGCAGCAACGAACGGCAGGCGAGCCAGTCGTGACGACCGCGGAGCAGCGTGGCCGGGAGGCCGCGGAACCGACCGCCACCAGCGGCCCCAGGCCGCCGCGCACCCCGCCGCGCTGGGTGCGCTGGACGGTGGTGCCGCTGCTGGTCCTGGTGCCGTTGGGGTACGTGGTCATCTCCGCCGAGCAGAGCCGCGCCAGCGGCCCGAGCGCCCGCCAGCAGCAGGCCGGCGAGCGGCTCACCCAGGTCCACCCGACCCAGCTGGAGCAGCGCATCTACCAGGTGCCGATCCCGCCGGGCGCCCGCTCCGTGCGCAACATGGAGCAGAACTCCTGGAACTCCAGCGAGCTCTACGCCGAGTTCGTCACCAACGCGGGCGGCCTGGACACCTTCCTCGCGCGGGTCGGCACCAGCCGCGCGGCCCTCACGGTCGGCAAGGTGACGATAACGGCCGCGCAGAGCAAGGCCGTCGGCTGGAACTTCGGCATCCCCCACACCTGGGCCGGGGTGAAGCTGACCCGGCCCGGCGACAAGCCCGACCACACCATCACCGTCGACCTGACCCACCCCGACCGGCCGCGCGTCTACGTGGTCTCCACCGTCAACTTCCGGCACGGTTTCCACGGCCTCCGGGGGGACGACTGAACGGTCCCCCGCACGCGAAGGGGCAGGCCCCTGCCGCGTCCCGTACGGCACTCGATAGCGTGAGGCGATGAGCGACGTGACCGACCAGACCGCCGACCGGCTCGGCGGCCACCCCAGCGTGCCCGCCCACCGCCGCACCGCCGGCCAGGACGGCGACGCCTACGAAGCCCCAGCCGTCCCCACCGCGCCGCCCGCCGTCCCCGGAGGCGGCGCCGGCCACCCGCAGGGCTTCGAGGGCTACCCGGGCGGCAAGGGCTACTACAAGGGCGAAGAGGAGGACGACGAGGGCTACGACGGGTACGACGCGTACACCGCCGCCTTCGGCGCCGCGGGACCGCCGGCCTCCGGCGGCGCGCACGAGGACCGCGAGCCGTCGGCCGCGCCGGAGCCGCGCGACCTCCCGGACCAGGCCGACCGCCGCGGCACCGCCGGTGCCGACGGCCCCTCCGCGCTGCCCGCAGCGTCCCCGGTGGAGGACTCCGAGGAGCGCGACGACCACGAACCGCCCCTCCAGTACCGTTTCGACGGGCCCGAGGACGGCCCGGTGCTGGTCCTCGGCCCCGCGCTCGGCGCGACCTGGCACATGTGGGACCGCCAGATGCCGGTGCTCTCGGCGACCTGGCGGGTGATGCGCTACGAGCTGCCCGGGCACGGCGGCGCCCCCGCCGAACCCGCCTCCACCGTCGACAACCTCGCCCGTCGGCTGCTGGCCGTCCTCGACGACGAGGGCATCGACACCTTCGGCTACGCCGGCTGCGAGCTCGGCGCCGCCGTCGGCGCCCGGCTGGCGCTGCTGCGGCCCGACCGGCTGGCCGCCCTCGCGCTGGTCTCGGCGGCGGCCCGCTTCGGCACCGCGGACACCTGGCGCCAGCGCGGCGTCGTGGTCCGGGCCAACGGCCTGGAGCGCACCGCGGCCCTCACCCCGGAGCGCTGGTTCACCGGCCCCTTCGTGGCCACCCAGCCGGCCATCACCGAGTGGGCGGTGCAGATGGTCAGGACCACCGACACCGCCTGCTACATCGCCGCCTGCGAGGCGATGGCCTCCTTCGACATCCGCGAGCAGCTCGCCTCGATCACCGTCCCCACCCTGGTGGTGGCCGGCGTCGACGACACCGAGACGCCGCCGGCGGTCGCCCGTGTGCTGGTGGCCGGAATCCGCGACGCCCGGCTGGCCGTGGTGCCCGGCACCGGCCACCTCGCGCCCGTCGAGGAGCCCGCCGCCGTCGGCGACCTGCTGGCCCGGCACTTCGAGAGCGCCTGGGCCGAACGGACTCCGCAGGGTGCCCCGTTCGCCCCGGCACCGCCACCCGTGACGCCCCGCCCCGCCTCCGCCGCACCGTCCGGCGGCCCCGACGTGTACGCCGAGGGGATGCGGCTGCGCCGGGAGATGCTGGGCGAGGCCGAGACCGAGTCGGCGCTGGCCCGGATCGGCGACTTCGGTGCCGGATTCGACGCCTACGCCACCCGCTGGGCCTGGGGCGAGACCTGGACCCGGCCCGGCCTGGACCGGCGCGCCCGAACCTTCGTGGCGCTGTCGGCGCTGACCGTGCTCGGACAGCTCGGCGAACTCGCCGACCACACCCGGGCGGCGCTGCGCAACGGGCTGACCCCGGCGGAGATAGAGGAGACGCTGCTGCACACCGCGGTCTACTGCGGCCTTCCGGCGGCCCGCGCCGCGGTGGACGCCGCGCGCGCCGTCATCGAGCAGGAGACCGGCGGCAGTCCGCTGTAGCGACGGTGGTGGTCCGCTGTGTGGCCGCCTGGCGGCGGTCCGCTGCCGCCGCCGCGGAGCCGCGCGGGCGCCCTCCGGCAGCCCGGAACGCCGCTCCGCCTGCCCGCGCTCCGCAGGGGTCGGCGGCCGGCCGGCGCGGCCGGCCGCCGACCTCATCCCAGGACGCGGTTGACGAGGGTGTCGCGCTCCGTCTGGGGGATGGCCGTCCAGCGCATACCGCGCAGGGCGCCCTCCAGGGCCAGCAGGGTGTGGGTGCGGGCGTCGTCGGGCAGCTCCGGGCTGATCTTCTCGAACGCCCGGCCCGAGCCAAGGCGGCGCAGTTCGCCCGCGTCGCCGACGCCCGCGCGGCGCAGCCGGTCGGCCAGCACCGCCCCGATGTTCGGCAGTTGTTGAAGGGAGTCCACGTCGTGCCTCCGTACAAGCCGGTGGTGAAGGTGGTCTGAGGGTGCGTCACGGGGACGCTGCGCTGGGAACCCCGTGGGTGTCCGCAAGGTCCTGGCCGGGGTGTTTCTCCCGACAGGCCCCAGCCATCATGCACACAGCCCCCGCCCGGCCCGGCCGTTCGGGGGCTGACACGCCCGTGGCCGTCCCCCGCTGTGGTGACGCGCCCACCGCCTCCCGGGCGCACGGCACCCGGTTCACACCTCCAGATCCACCACCACGGGCGCGTGGTCCGAGGCACCCTTGCCCTTGCGCTCCTCGCGGTCCACGTAGGAGTCGGACACGGCCTTCGCGAAGGGTTCGTTGCCGTACACGAGGTCGATCCGCATCCCGCGGTTCTTGGGGAAGGCCAGCTGGCGGTAGTCCCAGTACGTGAACGGGTGGTCGTACTTCAGCGGGCGCGGCACCACGTCGCCGAGGCCCACGCCGCGCAGCCCGGCCAGGGCCTCCCGCTCCTGCGGGGTGACGTGGGTGGCGCCCTCGAAGACCGCCGGGTCCCACACGTCGGCGTCGGTGGGGGCGATGTTGTAGTCCCCGAGGACGGCGAACGGGCGCTCGCCCGCCGCGTCCCCGGCCACGGCCGCGCGCAGCGCCTCCAGCCACTCCAGCTTGTACGCGTAGTGCGGGTGGCCCACCTCCCGGCCGTTCGGCACGTACACCGACCAGACGCGGACCGGGCCGCAGGTGGCGGCGACGGCGCGGGGTTCCTCGACGCCCTCGTAGGCCGGCCCGTCGGGCAGGCCGTGGACCACGTCGGCCAGGCCGACCCTGGAGATCACCGCCACGCCGTTCCACCGGCCGGTGGCCTGCACCGCCGCCTCGTACCCCAGTTCGCGCAGCTCGTCGTGCGGGAACTGCTCCGCCGTGCACTTCGTCTCCTGGACGCACAGCACGTCCGGGGCGCCGCTCTCCAGCCAGGCCAGCAGCCGGGGCAGCCGCGCGGTGATCGAGTTGATGTTCCAGGTCGCGATACGCATGCCCTCAACCTAGCCGCCCGGTCGGACAACCCGGTGGGACGACCCGATCGGACGACCCGGGTCAGATCGGGGCGGTCGGACCACGGCCGGTCGGACGGTGGTCCGACGGTGGTCGGACCGTGGCCGAAGCGGCGGTTCCGAAGGCGGTCGTACGTGCCCCGGGCGTCGGTCAGACGGCGAGGCTCTCGCCGAGCCCCAGCCGCAGGTGCTCGGTGCCGGACCGGTCGCCGAGCAGGCCGCCGATCATGCCGTCGTAGGCCGGGCGGGCGAGGTCGGTCAGCAGCGCGTCGTGCACGTCCAGCGCGCGGTCCGGCTGGACCTCGCGGATGTAGTCGACGACCTCGGAGAGCTTGCTCCAGGGCGCCTGGACCGGCAGCAGCAGCGTGTCGATCGGCCGCCCGGGAACCGTCAGCGCGTCGCCGGGGTGGAAGACCGAGCCGTTGACGAGGAACCCGATGTTGGTGATCCGCGGGAAGTCGGGGTGGATCACCGCGTGCAGCTCGCCGTGCACCTGGACGTCGAAGCCGGCCGCGGTGAACGTGTCCCCGTGGCCCACGGTGTGCACGCGCCCGGGGAACGCGGCGGAGACCTGGTCCGCGACGCTGGCCAGCGTCCACAGCTCGGCGGCCGGGTTGGCCTCCATGCCCGCCCGCAGCCGCCCCTCGTCGAAGTGGTCGGCGTGCTCGTGGGTGATGAGGACGACGTCCGCGCCGACCGCCGCGTCCGCCTCGCCGAAGGCGCCGGGGTCGATGACGAGGACCCGGCCGTCCTGCTCAAGGCGTACGCAGGCGTGGCCCTTCTTAATCAGCTCCATGGGGTCCATCATGCCCGCGCGCCGCCCGTACCGCCCCTCCAGGGCCGTCGGCGCGCCCCGGGCGGCCGTTTGGCGGGACATGCCCCGGGCAGCCGAGTCACGAGGGGGCGGAGCCGCACGCCGTGCGCCGGCGCCCCCTCGGCCGTAGGACCCGCCAGCGAGAGGAGCACCGCCGCCATGGCACCCACCGTCACCCAGGACACCGTCCTCAACGACGCCCAGATCGCCGAACTGGCCCAGCAGCTGCGGGTCGACTCGGTGCGGGCCGCCGACGCGGCCGGTTCCGGGCACCCCACCTCGTCCATGTCCGCGGCCGACCTGATCGCCGTCCTGCTCGCCCGGCACCTGCGCTACGACTTCGACCACCCCGACGACCCCGGGAACGACCATCTGATCTTCTCCAAGGGCCACGCCTCCCCGCTGCTGTACTCCGCGTTCAAGGCGGCCGGCGCCGTCACCGACGACGAACTGCTGACCTTCCGCAAGCTCGGCAGCCGCCTGGAGGGCCACCCCACCCCGAAGATCCCGTGGGTCGACGTGGCCACCGGCTCCCTCGGCCAGGGCCTGCCCATCGGGGTCGGCGTGGCGCTGTCCGGATCCCGCCTGGACCGGCTGCCCTACCGCACCTGGGTGCTGTGCGGCGACAGCGAACTCGCCGAGGGCTCGGTGTGGGAGGCGTTCGAGCACGCCGGCATGGAGGGCCTCGACCACCTGACGGTGATCGTCGACGTCAACCGGCTCGGCCAGCGCGGCCCCACCCGGCACGGCTGGGACCTGGAGGCGTACGCGCGCCGGATCAGGTCCTTCGGCTGGAACACCGTCCAGATCGACGGGCACGACGTCGACGCCATCGACGAGGCCATGGCCGCGGCCCGCACCACCCGCGGCGCGCCGACCGCGATCATCGCCAGGACCCGCAAGGGCAAGGGCGTCGCCGCCGTGGAGAACCAGGAGGGCAAGCACGGCAAGCCGCTGCCCGACGCCGCGGCGGCCGTCGCCGAACTCGGCGGCCTGCGCGACCTGCGCGTCGAGGTACGCCGCCCCGACCCGGTCGACGCCCCGCGGCGCCCGGCCCCGACCCGCACGCGAAACTGCCCCGCTACGACAGGGGCGCCGAGGTGGCCACCCGTACGGCCTTCGGCGAGACGCTGGCCGTCCTGGGGTCGCTGCGCGGCGACGTCGTGGCCCTGGACGGCGAGGTGGGCGACTCCACCAAGGCGCAGCTCTTCGCCGCCGACCACCCCGAGCGGTACTTCGAGTGCTACATCGCCGAGCAGGAGCTGATCGGCACCGCCGTGGGCTTCGGCGTGCGCGGCTGGCACCCCTACGCGGCGACGTTCGCGGCCTTCCTCACCCGCGCCCACGACTTCCTGCGGATGGCCGCGGTCTCCCGCTCCGACATCAACGTCGTCGGTACCCACGCGGGCGTCGCGATCGGCGAGGACGGGCCCTCCCAGATGGCGCTGGAGGACCTGGCCATGACCCGCTCCCTGCACGGCAGCACCGTGCTGTACCCGTGCGACGCCAACCAGACGGTGCAGTTGCTGACCGCCATGGCGGAGCGCCCGGGCATCTGCTACCTGCGCGCCACCCGGGGGAACACGCCGGTCATCTACGGACCCGAGGACGCCTTCCCCGTCGGCGGCAGCAAGGTGCTGCGCTCCGACCCCGAGGACCAGGTCACGCTGGTCGCCGCCGGGGTGACCGTGCACGAGGCGCTGACCGCCGCCGACAAGCTCGCCGCCGAGGGTGTCAAGGCCCGCGTGGTGGACCTGTACTCGGTCAAGCCCGTGGACTCCAGGACGCTGCGCGAGGCCGCCCGGACCACCGGCCGCTTCGTCACGGTGGAGGACCACCACCCCGAGGGCGGGCTGGCCGACGCGGTGCTGGAGAGTTTCGGCGACGGGCACCCGATGCCGCGGCTGACCCGGCTGGCAGTGCGCACCATGCCCGGTTCGGCGACCCCCGCCGAGCAACTGGACGCGGCCGGTATCGGTGCCACCGCGATCGCCGCCGCGGCCCGCGACCTCGTCAGCGGCGGCTGACGACCAGGTCCCGGTCGTCCGGCCTCTGGGGGCGGCCGACGTCCGGGGCGGCTTGGCCGGCTTCCGGTGCCATACCGCGACATCGCGCGGGTTCGGGTCCTGACGTCGAAGATTCACCCCTACGTGGCCCGACGTGGCCGATGTGGCAGCGGTGATGCCGTCGGCGGCGCCATCGGCGGTACGGGAGCGGCTGCGTGGCGCGTCGGGTGACCGGGTGACCGGGTGGATGGTGCCGCCCGCGCCGCCAGCCGCCGTCAGCCGCGGCCCGTCAGCCGCGGCCAGCACGGTCCAGCGCTGCCCGGCCGCAGACGCGTAGAGGCGCGTTTTCGGTCCCCGGTGAGAGCACCGGGGACCGAAAGCGCGCCTGGCCGACCTCAGTCGACGTTGGGACCGCTGTGGCGGCGCGGGTGCGAGGGGACGCGCCCGGCGTGGACGCCGGAGTCGTGCACCTCGTGCGGGAACCTCCGGCGGCCGTCGGTCGGCATCACGTCGGGCTCCGTCAGGCGCGCGTCGTGGCTGCGCGCACCGTCACCCTGGTGGCCGGGGCCGTGGTCCGGCGGGGCCCCGGTCTCGTGTTCCTGGCGGGTCTGCCACGCACCCGACCTGGGATGTTCGCCCGGGGGTACGGGCGGCTCGCGACGGCGCATCCCGATCCAGACGCCGCCGATCAGGACGAGCACGATGCAGATACCGATCACCAGGGGCGCGATGGCACCGTCGGGGAGCGCGAGCTGGGTCATCTGCTGCGCGGATACGGACATTTCGGCACCTCCTCATCCTGCGGATTCCCCGCCTCGCCCGCTCCAATCCTGCGCTGACCAGGCAAGGCGCCGGACCCGGGCCCGCCGGACCGCTCCGCCGTGCCCCCTGGGCCCGGTCAGGCCACCCAGCGCGTCCGCGCGGCCACGGACGTACGCGCCGGCCCGGCGGCCAGCGCCGCTGCCAGCCGCCGTACGGCCTCGCGCAGCGTGCCCGGCGGCAGGGTGAAGGGGATGCGCAGCCGCTGCTCGAACAGGCCCGGGTCGGCGCCGAAGAACCCACCGCCCTCGATCCGTACGCCGTACCCCAGTGCCCGTTCGGCCAGCCCTGAGGCGACCGGCTCGCCCAGGTCGACCCAGAACGACAGCCCGCCCGGCGGCGTCCGCCACCTCCAGCCCGGCAGGTGTTCGGCCAGCGCCCCGGCCAGCGCGTCCCGCTGCTCCCGCAACGCGTCCAGGCGTGGCGGCAACAGCTCGCCGGCCCGGTCCAGCAACCGCGCCGCCACCAACTGGTCGAGCACCGGCCCGCTCAGGTCGGTGGCGATCCGCTGTGCCGCCAGCTCCGTCACCAGCCGTGCGGGGGCCCGCACCCACCCGACGCGCAGGCCGCCCCAGTACGACTTGCTCATCGACCCGATGGTGACCACCTGCCCGGCCCCGCCGGGTGCCGAGCAGGCGAACGGCGCCGGGGCCGGCACGTCGAGCGCCAGGTCGGCGAGCGTCTCGTCGGCCACCAGCCAGGTGCCGGCCCGCCGCGCCGCGCCGGCCACCCGCTCGCGGTCGGCCTGGGGCATCAGGCAGCCCGTGGGGTTGTGGAAGTCCGGCACCAGGTAGCCGAGCCGGGGCACCGTCCGGCGCAGCACCGCCTCCACCACGCCGGCGTCCCAGCCGCCGTCGGCCACCGGGACCGGCGCGGTCCGCAACCCGGCCCGCCGGAACGCCTCCAGGGCGTTCGGGTAGGTCGGGTTCTCCACGAGCACCCGGTCGCCGGGGCCGCACATCAGCCCCGTCACCAGGCTCAGCGCGTGTTGTGCGCCCGAGGTGACGAGGACCTGTTCGGGCACCGTGGCCAGGCCGCGGGCGGTGAACCGCTCGGCCACCAGGGCGCGCAGCTCCGGCAGGCCGAAGGGGTGGTAGCCGGGTGTCGCGGCGTGCCCGGCCAGCCGCGGCGCGGCCTGCTCCAGGGCCCGCTCCAGCACGCCGCCCGGGAGGCCGGGCGCCGCCCTGGCCAGGTCGATCGCCGAGTCGGACGGCTCCAGGAAGCGGTCGACGCTGCGCGGCGCCCGCCCGCGCGGCAGCGCCGTCCAGGTGCCCGCCCCCTGCCGGCTGCGGGCGTAGCCCTCCTGCCGCAGCAGGTCGTAGGCGGCCGTGACGGTGGGACGGCTGGCACCGACGGCCGCGGCCAGCTCCCGTTCGGCCGGCAGCCGCGTGTGCAGGGCGATCCGGCCGTCCAGCACCAGGCCGCTGATCTCGTGGGCCAGATGGCGGTACGCGGCGACCCCCGGGGCGGTGCCGACAGCATCCCGGCCAGGCTCCGCCCACCCACGCCGGGGGCTCCGGGCCTGGCCCCGTCGGCGTCCCCCTCCGGCGCCGGATCCCGGTGGGGCTCCCGAGCGCCGACGGCAGGGCCGGACGCCCTGGCCGCGTCCGCCATGCCATTGCCATCTGATTGGCCATCCCGCGTCATACCAATCACGGTACAGACTCCTGGCCGATCCTCCGTACCGCTCCGTACCGCTCCGTACCCGTCCCGTATCCGCCCGCCGAACGGAAAGGCCCGGCCATGCCCGATCCCGCGTCTGCCGCGACCACTTCGACCGCCGACCTGATCGCCGTCGCCGCGACGCCGGCCGCCGGGCCACCCGACCGCCGCGGCGGTCCGCCGTCCCGGCCGCGACGCGCGCTCCTCGACGCCGGTATCGGGCAGCTCCGCGGCCGCCGGACACCGGAGGCCCGGGTGGGCACGCCCGTGTCCGGTGGCCGGGCCCACCCGGACCCCGGCCTCGTGACCGGCCCCGCCGCCTCCTCCACCGCGCCACCCACCGGGCCGCGGCCTCGGGGCCGGGAACCCGGGGCACGGCCCCGGCGCCGAGCCCGGACGATGCCGCCGCTGACGTACCTGTCGTTGCGCGAGCGCCCGCTGGCCCGGCTGCCCAGGCTCTTCGGCGGGCTGGCCCTCTACGGGTTCAGCCTGGCGCTCATGGTCCGGGCCCGGCTGGGCGTCAACCCGTGGAGCGTCCTCTACGAGGGGCTGGAGCGGCACACCCCGCTGAGTTTCGGCACGATCAGCGCCGTCGTCGGGGTGCTCGTACTGCTGCTGTGGGTGCCGCTGCGGCAGCGGCCCACGTTCGGGACCGGCGCCAACGTCGCCGTGCTCGCCGTCGCCTCGGACCTCGGCCTCGGCCTCGTCGCGCCGCCCGCCGGGCTGCCCGCGCGGGTCGCGCTGCTGGCCGCGGGGGTGCTGCTCAACGGCCTGTCCGTCGCCGTGTACGTCGGCGCCCGCTACGGGCCCGGTCCGCGCGACGGGCTGATGACCGGGGGCGCCGCGCTCACCGGCCGCTCGGTACGGGCGGTGCGGACGGCGATGGAGGCGGCCGTCCTGGCAGCGGGGTGGCTGCTGGGCGGTTCGGTGGGTGCCGGCACCGTGCTGTACGCGCTCGCCGTCGGCCCTGTCACCCAGTTCCTGCTGCCCCGCCTGGCCTTCCGCGATCCGGGGAAAGCGGAAGCGACCGGAGGGCGTCGGGGGCATTGACAGCGGGCGACGCGCGGTCGAGCCTTGACCGGCACCGCGGGGCCACGGGGCGGCGCGGGCCACCAGGGGAGGGTGCGATGCGCGGGAAGACGGCCGGGCACACCGCGGGGCAGGGATCGGGAGCAGGCGGCAGGGGACGGCGGGCGCCGGCCCTCGGGATCGCGGCCCTCGGCGCCGCCCTCGCCCTCACGGCGGGGGCCGTCACCCCGGCCGCCGCGGGTACGACCGGGACGGGGCTCGGCTCGCACGCCCCCGGCCACGGCTCGCACGCCCCCGGCCACCCCGGGTACGGGCACTACACCGCGCTCGGCGACTCCTACACCTCGGGCCCGCTCATCCCGACCCAGGTGGACGCGGCCTGCGAGCGCTCCGACCACGACTACCCGTCGCTGGTCACCGCCGCCGGCGCGGCCCGGCGGCTCGACGACGTGAGCTGTGGCGGCGCCACCACCGTCCAGATGCGGCAGGCCCAGGGCGCCAACCCGCCGCAGCTGGACGCGGTGCGGCGCGACACCGACCTGGTCACCCTCCAGATCGGCGGCAACGACATCGGCTTCGGCTCGATCATCTCCACCTGCGCCTCGCTGGGCGCCACCGCTCCGGCCGGCGACCCCTGCGAGCGGCACTACACCTCGGGCGGCACCGACCAGCTGGCCGGCGCCGTCCGGGCCACCGCGCCCAAGGTGGCCGCCGTGCTGCGGGCGGTCCGCGAGCGCGCCCCGCACGCGAGCGTGGTCGTCGTCGGCTACCCGGACCTGCTGCCCGACCGCGGCCCCGGCTGCTTCCCGACGGTGCCCTTCGCCGCCGGGGACGTCGCCTACCTGCGGAGCACCGAGAAGCGGCTCAACGCCATGCTGGAGGCCGAGGCGCTGCTGCACGGTGCCCGGTACGCCGACACCTACACGCCCACGGTCGGGCACGACATGTGCCGGCCGGAGGGCGTGCGGTGGATCGAGCCGCTCGTCCCCGCCGCGCCCGCCGCCCCGGCCCACCCCAACGCCCAGGGCGAGCGGGTGATGGCCCACGTGGTCCAGGAGCGCCTCGGCTCCCCGGTCCTCTCCGGCTGGTGACGTTCGTGACGTTCCCGGGGGCGGCGGCCTGACGGTCCGGCCGCCGCCCCCGGACCGTCACCGCAGGTCGGGCCGTACGGCGGCGGCCGGTGCGGCCGCCGGGCCGGAGCCGCGGAACCCGGACCCGGATTCGCTCCTGACCGGCGTGTCATGGATCATGTCTCCATGCCCGTCCTGGTAGCCGCTGGCGCTTTCGTGATGACCCTGATCGGCGGACTCGTCGCCCAGCGCATCGGAGACCGCCGCCACATGGTGCTCGGGCTGGCCGCCGGACTGATGCTCGGAGTCGTCGGCTTCGACCTGCTGCCGGAGGCGCTGGACAACCACCCGGGACACGTCTTCGGCGTCCCCGCCGGGCTGCTGATGTTCGTGACCGGCTTCCTGGCCCTGCACGTGGTGGAGCGCTCGGTGGCCATCCACCGCGCCCACGAGGGCGAGTACGCCTCCCACACCCACGGCCACGGGCACGCCCACGAGCCGGTCAAGGGCATCGGGGTGGCGGCGGCGGGTGCCCTGGTGGGCCACAGCGTCATGGACGGCTTCGCGATCGGCGCCGCCTTCCAGGCCGGCCAGACCGTCGGCATCGTGGTGGCCATCGCGGTCATCGCCCACGACTTCGCCGACGGCTTCAACACGTACACGATCACCCGGCTCTACGGGAACGGCCGCCGGCGCGCCCAGGCGCTGCTCACCGCCGACGCGCTGGCCCCCGTGGTCGGCGCCGCGATCACCCTGGCGTTCACCATCCCCAGCGGCGTGCTCGGGCTCTACCTGGGCTTCTTCGCCGGCTTCCTGCTCTACCTGGCGACGTCCGACATCCTGCCCGAGGCGCACACCCCGCACCCGTCCACCTCGACGCTGGTGTGCACGGTGGCCGGGGCCGGGCTGATGTGGCTGGTCATCGGCCTGGCCGACTGAGAGCGGGTCCCGGGGAGCGGGTCCCCGGGCCCCGGCGCCGTCACGACCCGGCCGCACCCTCGCGGTCGGCGTCCCCCGGTGCCTCCGCGCGGTTCGCGGCGGACTCCTTCCCGTCCCGGCCCGCACCGCGGCCGATGCCCCTGCCCAGCCCCCGTCCGCCTGTCCGCGCCGAGCGGGCCGGGCCGGTGGCGGCCCTCGTGACGTCCCCGACCAGCTCCACCACGTCGGCGCCGTACGCCTGCGAGTTCACCACCCGCAGCAGCAGGCAGAACGTCGCGTCCAGGCCGTACCGGCGGGCGAGGCGGACCTGGTGGCGGGCCAGGTAGCGGGTGGCCGCCTGGTCGGCGATGCCGCGCTGCCCCGAGGCGAGGAAGACCGGCCGGTCGTTGCCGGACTCGCGGTTCGACGCCAGCCGGGCCAGCAGCACGTACTCCACCGCGCCCTTCTCCATCCGGTAGGTCTCCCCGCCGACGGTGATCGCGCCCTGGTCCGGCCCCGGCGCCGGGCTGGTGTCGACCTCCAGGCCCGGCAGCATCGACCTCAGGTGAGCGGCCAGCCGCAGGTTGGAGGCGGGGTTGCCGACGCAGAACTCGGTACGGGCGCCGAACCCCTGCCACGCCGTGTCGTGCGCCAGCACCTCCGCGTGCGCTCCGCACTCCTTGATCGCGGCGGACAGCTCCAGCAGCGCGAAGGCGTCGTGCCGAGCCAGGCTCCAGCCCCGGGAACCGGGGTCCCGGGGCACCACCAGCAAGCACTCCGACTCCGGTGGCAGGCCGAGGAAGCGCTGCTTGCGGGCGAGCCGCCGTCGCCCCAGCTGCCCGTGGAGGAGCCAGCCCGCCAGGCCGCCGACGACCAGGGCGGCTGTGACCAGAACGAGGTCGAGCACGTCGTCGCTCATGGCGCGGCATCGTAGCGGTGTTCGAGCCGGGCTGTGGCCCTTCGCGCGCACCCGACAGGCCGGCCTGCCCTTCGGCGCCCGTCCTCCCGCCCCCAGGGGCCCGCGCTCCCGCCCCCGGACGCACGCCGGCCCCGCCGTCCGGGGGTCGGGGTGGACGGCGGGGCCGGTGTCGCGACGGGCCCGGCCTGACGGCCGGACCCGCGGGCGTGTTACTTCGCGGCCAGCAGCGCCAGCACGTCGTCGGTGCCGCAGGTCTCGCCCAGGCGCGGGAAGATGCGGGTCACGGCGTTGTGGTGGGCGTCCGCGTCGGTGTCGGTCACGGCGTCCACGGCGACGGTCACGTTGTAGCCGTGCTCGTACGCGTCACGGGCGGTGGACTCCACGCCGATGCTGGTGGAGATGCCCGTCAGCACGATCTGGGTCACGCCGCGGCGGCGCAGCTCCAGGTCCAGGTTGGTGCCGTAGAAGGCGCCCCACTGCTTCTTGGAGACGGTGATGTCGCCGGACTCCTGGCCCAGCTCCTTCACGAGCTCGGTCCAGCCCTCGGGGAACTGCACGGAGCCGCCGGGGCCACCGTCGTTGCGGCCGGGCGCGACGTCCACGACGTTCACCAGGACAACCGGCAGGCCCTTCTCACGGAAGGCCGCGGCCAGCTTGGCGCTGCGCGAGATGACCTCGGCGGCCGGGTGCACGGTCGGCAGCGCGACGATCCCCTGCTGGAGGTCGATGACGACCAGGGCGGTACGGGGGTCAAGGGTGGTGGCGGGCATGTGCGCTCTCTTCCTTGGGTGTGGTTCTCGTTCGGGACCTTCCGGGGTGACCCGGGAGGCGGGGATGGTCTTGGGGGTGGCGGCGCCGGTCGCGGGCGGTCGGCGCCGCGGTGCGCGCGGGTGGCCCGGCGCCGGCCGGTTCGGGCCCGGACGGCCGGGCCCGGCGGGGCCGGACCGGCGGTCCGGGCACGTCCGGCTCATTCCTTCGCGGTCCGCAGCGAGCGGTCCAGCACGGTCAGCAGCAGCACGGCCACACCGAGGGCGGCCGAGGTCAGCGCCATGTCGTGCAGGCCCGAGTCCGTGGCGCGGTTCCCGTAGAACAGGCCGATCAGGCTGGCCGCGGTGATCGCGCCGATGTACTGGGCGGTGCGCTGGAGCCCCGCCGCGCTGCCGATCTGCCCGGCCGGCGCCTGGCCGTACACGGCGGCCTGGTTGGCGGTCGAGGCCAGGCCCTGCGGCAGGCCGAACAGCGCGCCGGCCGCACCCAGCGCCAGCCCGGGGGCGGTGTGCCCGGCGACCAGCAGCGTCCCGCAGCCGGCCAGCATCAGCACGGCCGCGACGGTCAGCGGCGCCCGGATGCCCTTGGTACGGGTGCCCAGCATCGAGGTGACCATGGCCGCCACCGACATGGGCAGCATCAGCAGGCCCGCGGTGGCCGAGGAGTAGCCGTGCGCGTCCTCCAGCCACTGGGCGTAGCCGTACATCATGCAGTAGATGACCAGGTAGGTCATGCCGTGCCGCAGGTACGTCAGCGTCAGAGGACGGTTGGCCGCCAGCATCCGCAGGTCGACGAAGGGCGCCTTCTGGCGCAGCTCCCACACGGCCATCAGGGCGGCGAGCACGGCGGCTCCGCCGAGCACCGGCCAGTTCGGCGCGTCGAGCCGCATGAGGAAGAGCATCAGGCAGATCAGCACGGCGGCGAAGAGCAGCACGCCCACCGGGTCCATGCCCGAGCCGGCCCTCCCGGCCGCCCCCTGCGCTTCGGAGCCCTGCTCGGCGGGCTTCGTACGGATCTCCGGCAGCCACAGCAGCGCCAGGAGGAAGCCGACCAGGGCCAGCGGCAGGTTCACCGCGAACACCGCGCGCCAGCTGAGCGTGGACGCCAGCACACCGCCGAGGACCGGGCCGACGGCGGCACTGGACAGGCCGGCCAGCGACAGCAGCCCCAGGACCGGGCGCGGGGTGGGTACCCCGAGTGCCTGCGAGTGCGCGCGCAGCAGCGCCATGGCCGCCGGGTAGGCCGCCGAGGTGCCGATGCCCAGCAGGACGCGGGAGGCGATCAGCCAGCCCAGCGACGGCCCGAACAGGCCGACGGCGCCGGCCGCGGCGACCACGAGCAGGCCCGCGAGGAAGACCCGGCGCGGCCCGAGCCGGTCGGCCAGCCGGCCCATGGCCGGCTGGGCCACGGCGCTGGCCACGTACAGGCTCGACACCAGCCAGGCGGTGTCGGCCGCGCCGACGTGGAAGCTGCCGCCGATCGCCACCAGGACGGTGGCGATCATGGTCGAGTTGATCGGGTTCAGGACCGAGCCCAGCATCAGCGGGACGATGAGGCGGGGGCCGAAGTTGCCGCGGCCCTCGGCCGCTCCGCCCTGGCCGGCGGACGTGTTCGCGGAGGTCTTCGCGGACGTGCCGGCGGGCTGGTCGACGGAAGGGGCCGCGGCCGCGCCGCGGCCGGATATCCGGGGGGCGCTCATGCTTCCACCAGCCGGCGCAGCAGCGGCAGCACGGCGGCGAGCGCCTGGTGCTCCTCGGGGGTCAGCTCGGCGTCGAGGGCCTCGGCGAGCCAGCCGCGGCGGGCGCGCCGCCCTGAGCCGAGCAACTCGACGCCCTCCGGGGTGAGCGAGAAGACGACCTGACGGCCGTCGGTCGGATGCGGGGCGCGCACCACGAGGGCGCGCTCCTCCAGGGCGGCGAGGGTGGCCCGCATCGACTGCGGGCGCACCAGCTCGCCTCGGGCGAGTGCGGCGGTGGTTGCCGGGCCGGTCCGCTCCAGTCGCCCCATGACGGAGTTCTGGGAGGGGGTCAGCTCGGCTTCGGAGGAGACAGCCCGCAGTTTGCGCGACATCTGCGAGACAAGCGTCGTCAGCTCGTCGGCGGTGCGGGCCCGGTCGGAACGTGGCATGGCCCCACCATACGAGTTCGACAGGCAAACTTGCAAGTTTGCCTGTCGGCATGTCGCTCTGGCCTGCAACTTTACTCTCCTGGTCATGAGAGTCCGCACCGGCGGTCCAACCGGTCGGCGCGATCCGCCGCGCGCGGGGCCGCTCCCCGCTACCGTGGGTGGTGAAGCCGACGCGGACGGGGGCGGGCCATGGACGGCGTGTCGGCGGCGGCGCTCGCCGCACTGGCGGGCGGTGCCGGCGGGGAAGCGGGCCGCCAGGCGTGGGCCGCGCTGGCCGCACTGGTTCGCCGACCCTTCCGGCGAGCCGGGGCCGAAGAGGCCGAAGAGGCCGAGGGGGGCGAAGAGGCCGGGCAGGCCGCTGAGGCCGTGGCCGGAGAGGGCGACGTCGAGGCGACGGCCCCCGCCCCCGGCGAAGCCGCGCTCGCCGCGCTCCAGGCCGCCCCGCACGACCTCCCGCGGGCCGAGGCCCTGCGCTCCGCCCTGGCCGCCCGGGTGGCCGCCGAGCCGGAGTTCGCCGCCGCCCTCGCCGAGTGGCGGGCCGCGCTGCCGTCCCTGGACGCCTCCACGGCCACCAACACCCTGTCCGGCACCGCCTACGGACCGGTCGTCCAGGCCCGGGACATCTCCGGCGGCCTGACCTTCGGCTACCCGGCCGTCTCCAACGCCCCGCCCCCGCCCCCGCCGCCTCCCGCGGACCCCTCCTGAGCGGGGGCCGCGGCCTCCCCGCAGTCGGCCCACGCGGCGCGAACCGGCCCAGGCGGAGGGTGTGTTGGGGTCGCGGTGGACCCGGGCCGGGCGCGGGCGGGGGGACGACCGGCTGACCGCGGGCGCCCGCCGTCTGCTTTGATGGCCGTATGGGCAACGAGGTCGGTACACCGGCTGGCGGGGTGGACGCGCAGGACGTCGACGGGGAGCTGCTGGCCGCCGTCGAGCGGATCGTCAGGGCGGTCGTCGCCGAGGAGGTCGTGCCGCGGTGGCGGCGGCTGGCCGCGTCCGACATCGCCGAGAAGAACGGCCCGCACGACCTGGTCACCACCGCGGACCGCGCCGCCGAGGCCCAACTCGCCCAGCGGCTGACCGCGTTGCTGCCCGGCTCGGTCGTGGTCGGCGAGGAGGCGGTGAGCGCCGATCCCGGCCTGCTCGACCTGCTGCGCGGCGACGCCCCGGTGTGGGTGGTCGACCCGGTCGACGGCACGGCGGCGTTCGTCCGCGGCGAGACCGGCTTCTCCACCCTCGTCTCGCTGGTGCGCGGCGGCCGGCCGATTGCCAGCTGGACCTACGCCCCGCAGCGCGGCCAGTTCGCCACCGCCCGGCGCGGCGGCGGTGCCCACCTCAACGGCGAGCGGCTGCGCACCGCCACCGACCCCGGCCGGCTGCGGCTGTGGATCTCCAACCCCGTCTTCCGCACCCCCGCCGAGCAGACCGCCGTCGCCCGCCTGGCCGCCGCCGCCGAGACGGTGCCGTGCGTGACCAGTGCCGGCCTCGGCTACCTGGAGGTCGCCCGGGGCGACGCCGACGGCGTGGCGTTCTTCTGGGAGGCGCCCTGGGACCACTCGGCCGGGCTGCTGCTGGTCCAGGAGGCCGGCGGGACCAGCCGCACCACCGCCGGGCAGCCGTTCCAGGTGGCCGGCGGCAACGCGCTGCCCTTCACCGTGGCCCGTGACGTCGCCACCGCCGACCGCGTGATCGACCTGCTCACCGGGGCCGAGGAGGATCGGTGAGCCGGGCGGTGGTGGCCGACGCGGTCGTGGTGGGCGCGGGCCCCAACGGCCTCACCGCGGCCGTCGAACTCGCCCGCGCCGGGCTGTCGGTGCGGGTCTACGAGGCGGCCGACACGGTCGGCGGGGGAGCGCGTACCGAGGAGCTGACCCTCCCCGGCTTCCGGCACGACCCGTGCTCCGCGGTGCACCCCTTCGGTGTCGGCTCACCGGTGTTCGCCGGGCTGCCGCTGGCCCGGCACGGACTGGAGTGGCTGCACCCCGAGGTGCCCATGGCGCACCCCTTCCCCGACGGCACCGCGGCCGTGCTGGCCCGCACCGTCGGGCAGACCGCCGCCTCGCTCGGTCCGCGCGACGCCCCCGCCTACCGGCGGCTGCTCAGCCCCTACGTCGGGCACTGGGACACCGTCGCCGCCGACTTCTTCCGCCCGCCGTGGGCCGGACCACCCAAGGACCTCTACCGGTTCGCCCGCTTCGGGCTCACCGGCACCCCGCCGGTGGCGGTGCTGGCCCGGCGCTTCCACGACCCCAAGGCCCGCGCCCTGTTCGCCGGGCTGAGCGGCCACGCGATCTGCCGGCTCACCGAGCCGTTCACCGGCGCGATGGCGATGATGTTCGCCCTCGCCGCGCACGAGCGGGGCTGGCCCGTGGCCCGTGGCGGCTCGCAGGCCATCTCCGACGCGCTCGCCGCCCACCTGGTCGAACTCGGCGGCACCATCGCCACCGGGACGACCGTCCGCAAGCTCGACGAGCTGCCGCCGGCCCGTGCCTACGTCTTCGACACCTCGCCGACCGCGCTGGCGCGCATCGCCTCGCTCGGCGGCCACTACCGCGGCTACCGGTACGGCCCGTCCGTCTACAAGATCGACTACGCGCTCGACGGGCCGGTGCCGTGGACCGCCGAGGCCGCCCGCCGGGCCGGCACCGTCCACGTCGGCCCCACCTACACCGAGATCGGCGACGCCCTCAACCGCGCCGTCACCGGCCGCGCCCCCCAGACGCCGTTCCTGATCACCGCGCAGCCGACCGTCGTCGACCCCGGCCGCGCGCCCGAGGGCAAGCACGTCTTCTGGGCGTACGGGCACGTGCCGCGCGGCTGGCGCGGCGACGCGACCGACGCCGTCGAGCGGCAGATCGAACGGTTCGCCCCCGGCTTCCGCGACCTGGTGCTCGCCCGCTGCGTCACCGGCCCGGCCGGGCTGGCCGCCCGCAACGCCAACTACGTGGAGGGCGACATCGCCTCCGGCGCGTTCAGCGGCCTGCAGAGCGTGCTGCGGCCGAAGCTGGCCGCGAACCCCTATGCCACCCCCCGGCCCGGGGTCTTCCTCTGCTCCTCCGCGACCCCGCCCGGACCGGGCGTGCACGGCATGAGCGGCCACAACGCGGCGAAGGCGGTCCTGCGCCACCTGCGGCTGAGCGCCCGGCGCTGAGCGCCGCGCCCGCGCGGCCCCGCGGCCTGTCGGCGAGGGCCCGGCGGGGCGGTTCCGCCAGGTGGTTGGGCCGGCGTGGCCGACGGCCCGACCACCGCTGGTGCCGGCCGTGTTCAGACGGCCGGCTGGCCCGTCTGCGGCGGCACCGCGTAGCCGGTGGCCGCGAGTGCCGCCGGCCCGCCCTCGCGGACCTCGCTGAGCGCCTTCTTGATGATCGTCTTGTGGAAGTAGCCCGCGCCGAAGCCGACGCACTGCAGCACGTACCAGAACTTCTCCGCGCCGGTCATCTCGACCAGGCCGTACTCGCTCAGCGCCTTCTTCACCGGGACCTTGGCGAAGTAGGCGGCGCCGAAGCCGATGCAGCCCAGGACGTACCAGAGGCCCTCCCAGGAGGTGGTGACGCCCCGCCCGAGGAACTGCCGCTCTGCCATTGGACTTCAACTTTCTGACATCGTGTCAACTGGCACCGAAGGTGCCGGGGCCTGGGAAGTCCACCGCCCCCCGGCCGTCGCGTACCGCGCCGCGGCGGCCGCCGCACGCGGGCGTACGGAAGCCGCCGGGCATACGGAAGCCCGGGACGGAGTCGACGTGGACGCGCACGACCGCCGAGCCGTCGAACCCGCGTGCGGCTGGGCGCCCCCTGGTGCGCAAGCCGCAGCCTAGGCGAGTTCAGGCCACCTGTCCCCGCCTTCGCGTCAACTCCTCGTCATCGCTGGGTGTCCAGGGCCTTTCCGTCCGCTGCTGCTGCTGCTGCCGCCGCCGGCCCGGCCTGGGCCAACGCCGCCTGGTCGGCGAGGTGTCCGTCGACGAGTTCCGCCGGCCCGGTGCCCGCCGCGAGCGCGGCGAGCGCCGCCCGCACCCGGCGGGCGGCGTTGGCGGGGAGGTAGGCGTCCAACTCGCCGACCGGGACCAGCTTCCAGGAGTCCAGCTCCTCCTCCTGGATCCGGATCGCGGCCAGTTGCGGCTCGGTGAGCACGCCGCCGTCGTAGAGGTAGACCGACAGCGGCGGCCGGTCCGCCCCCGGTACCCAGTCCACCGCCAGCAGCGCCCCCGGCGGCAGGTCGAGGCCGATCTCCTCCGCGGTCTCACGGCGGGCGCCCTGCCGCGGGCCCTCGCCGCTGTCGGACTCGATGGTGCCGCCCGGCAGCGTCCAGGTGCCGTCGTCGCGGTAGTTGGGCTCGACCAGCAGCACCCGGCCGTCGGCGGACCGGAAGAGGCTGCTGGCGCTGGCGAGGATCTTCGGCAGTGACGCGATGTAGGCGGCGTAGTCGGAGGTCATGGGCCCAAACCTACGGCGCCGCCGGGACGGTGGCGGTGCGGTCCGCCCGAGCGGGCCGGGATAGGGTCCGGTGGCGCGACGTTCCCAACGGAGGTTCGACAGGTGTCGACGGGTGGTTCTCAGAATTCCGCGGTCGGACGGGTGCTGGTGGCCGCCGACAAGTTCAAGGGTTCGCTGACGGCGGCGGAGGTCGCCGCGCACGTCGCGGCCGGACTGCGGACGGTGGCCCCGGCGGTGCGGGTGGCGGCGCTGCCGGTGGCCGACGGCGGCGACGGCACGGTGGCCGCGGCCGTGGCCGGCGGCTTCGACGAGCACACCGCCCGGGTGACCGGGCCGCTGGGCGAGCCGGTGGCGGCCCGCTACGCCCTGCGCGGGAGCACCGCGGTGGTCGAGATGGCCGAGGCGTCCGGACTGCGGCACCTGCCGCCCGGGGGCTTCGCGCCGCTGACCGCCACCACCTACGGCACCGGCGAGCTGCTGCGGGCCGTCCTCGACGCGGGTGCCCGCACCATCGTGCTCGGCGTCGGCGGCAGCGCCACCACGGACGGCGGCGCGGGCATGCTCAGCGCGCTCGGCGCGCGGCTGCTGGACGCCGGCGGGGCCCCGCTCGCCCCCGGCGGTGCCGCCCTGGGCGGCCTGGCCGAGGCCGACCTGTCCGGGCTCGACCCCCGGCTGGCCGCCGCCGAGGTGGTGCTGGCCAGCGACGTCGACAACCCGCTGTGCGGGCCGGCCGGCGCCGCGGCCGTCTACGGCCCGCAGAAGGGCGCCGCCCCCGCCGACGTCGAGCTGCTGGACGCCGCGCTGGCCCGCTTCGCCGCGGTGCTCGGCCCCGAGGCGGCCGGCCGTCCCGGCGCGGGCGCCGCCGGCGGGGTCGGCTACGGCGCCCTGGTGGGCCTCGGCGCCGTCTTCCGGCCCGGTATCGACGTGATGCTCGACGTCCTCGGGTTCGCCACCGCGCTGGACGGGGCCGACCTGGTGATCACCGGTGAGGGCTCCTTGGACGCCCAGACCCTGCACGGCAAGGCCCCGGCCGGGGTGGCCGCGCGGGCCCGCGCCCAGGGCGTGCCGGTGGCGGCGGTGTGCGGGCGGCTGGCGCTCAGCCGCGAGGAGCTGGCCGCCGCGGGGATCTCCCGCGCCTACGCGCTGACCGACCTGGAACCCGACCCGGAGCGCTGCATGGCCGAGGCGGGCCCGCTGCTGGAGCGGGCGGCGGCGGCGCTGGCCGCGGACTTCCTCAGCTGATCGGACCGGAGCGGGGCCCGCTGATCGGACCCGGGCGGCCCTGCCCGGCCCTCCCCGGTACCCCCGGTCCTCCCCCCGGCCTGCCCTGCCCGGCCTGCCGGTTCCGAGCCGTCCCCGGCCTGGTCCGGACATCCCGTCCCGGCCCCGGACAGGGCGCGCCGTCGGCCGTCGGCCCCCTGGCCTCGTCCGGGCCTCAGGGCCCCGTGCGCTCCCCACCGGAGTCCGAGCCGGTGCATCCCGAACGGCTTGCGTGGGCTTGCGCGGCCTTGTACGGGCCGCTGCGGGCTTGTGGCCATTGCCTCCTGGAATCCCCCCAGCTCCCCCCGCCCGCCCGCCTGAAGGGCCTCTGGTGGCCTCCTGGACGGCTTCGCCGTCATGTGCCAGGGAGCGCGACGCGGCGCCAAGCCGGCCAAAACGCCGGATTCCCCGCCCCAGCCACCCTGCGGGCGGGTGGATGGGAGCGGGGAATCCGAGGGATCTCAGCGGCCCTCAGGAGGGCCTTCCGGGCGTCCGGGCCTCAGCGGGCCGCGGCGCGGGCCTCCCGGCGGGCGGCCCGCATGGTGTGCACCCGGCGGGTCGTGGCGAAGCACGGGATGGTCGCCGCCGCCACGCACTGGAGCGCGCACCCGGCCTGGAGGAGCTGGTGGCCGCCGGGCACGTCGAACGTCCAGGCGGCGAGGCAGCCCATGCTGACCAGCGTCCAGCAGAAGGTGATCAGCGCCAGCCGGCCGCGCGGCTTGGGGTACTCGACCCGGCTCACCATGAGCCAGGCCACTCCGACGATCGCCACCACCGTGGGCAGGAACGGCAGCTCCAGCAGGACCAGCGACATCACCGTCATCGCCCCGAAGGGGCTCGGCATGCCCTGGAAGAAGCCCTCCCGGACCGTGGTGCACGAGAAGCGGGCCAGTCGCAGCACCACCGCGAGCACCACGAGGACCGCGGCCGCCGTGGCCACCTTGCCGTGGGCGCCGTCCGTGACGATGCCCCACACCACCACGAAGTACGCCGGCGCCAGCCCGAAGCTGATCAGGTCCGACAGGTTGTCCAGCTCCGCGCCCATCGCCGAGCTGCGCAGCTTGCGTGCCACCAGCCCGTCGAAGAGGTCGAAGACCGACGCCATGAGCATCAGCGTCACGGCGTTGCCGGCGCTCTGCTTGGACATCGCGCTGCTGCCGGTGCCCATCAGGTGCGGGATCAGCACCCCGGTGGTGGTGAAGTACACGGCCATGAAGCCGCAGATCGCGTTGCCGAGAGTGAGCGCGTCGGCGATGGACAGCCGGGTGGACACCGGCAGCTCGTCCGCGTCGGTCTCCAGCTCCGTGACCCAGTCCGAGCTGCCGGCCTTCGTATCGTGCTCAGTCACGGTCAAGGCGCGTCACCCCAGCGGTGGTCTTCTGCCCCACGTCCACCCCGGGCTCGACGCCCTCGGGCAGGTAGACGTCGACGCGCGACCCGAACCGGATCAGCCCGATCCGCTCACCCTGCTCGACCTTGCATCCGCGCGGCACGTACGGAACGATCCGCCGCGCCACCGCCCCGGCGATCTGGATCACCTCGACGTCGCCGATCTCGGTGTCGAAGTGCCAGACAACCCGCTCGTTGTCCTCGCTCTCCTTGTTGAACGCCGGCACGTACCCGCCGGGGACGTGCTCGACGGAGGCGACCGTGCCGGCCAGCGGAGCGCGGTTGACGTGCACGTTGAGGGGGCTCATGAAGATCGCCACCCGGGTGCGCCCGTCCTTCCACGGCATGACGCTCTGCACCACGCCGTCGGCCGGGGACACGACGCGGGCGTCGGTGATCTCCCGCTCCGGGTCGCGGAAGAACCACAGCATCCCGGCGGTCAGGGCGGCGGAAGGGACGGCCAGCGCCGCCCAGCGGCCGGAGCGGCGGGCGCGCAGCAGGCTCACGGCCGCCGTGGCCGCGGTGGGCAGGAGCCACGGCGTCGCACCCCGCGCGAGGCGGACCCGGCCGCGGGGTGCAGAGGGTTGGCTGTGGGGCATGGAAGACCTTCGTAGCGGAGGATGCCGCGAGATGGTGCAGGGGACGGCGGCTTTGGTGGTCGATGGTATCGGCAGACACCGGCAACTCGGCAAGCTGGTGGGCGAGTCGATGGCCGGTAACCATACATGCCGTTCTCACACAGGGTGAACCTTCGCGCGGGTAGCGCGGCGCCGGGCCACCCGAACCGGGACGTTCACCCCTCGACACGGTACTCCTCCAGCAGCCGGCGGCCGATGATCATTTTCTGGATCTCGGCGGTTCCCTCGCCGATCAGCAGCATCGGCGCCTCCCGGTAGAGGCGCTCGATCTCGTACTCCTTGGAGAAGCCGTAGCCGCCGTGGATGCGGAAGGAGTCCTCCACGACCTCCTTGCAGAACTCGGCGGCCAGGTACTTGGCCATGCCCGCCTCCAGGTCGTTGCGCCGGCCCGAGTCCTTGCGGCGGGCCGCGTTGACCGTCATCTGGTGCGCGGCCTCCACCTTGACGCCCATCTCGGCCAGTCTGAACTGCACGGCCTGGTGCTCGGCGATCGGCTTGCCGAAGGTGTGCCGGGTCTGCGCGTACGCGACCGCCAGCTCGAAGGCGCGCCGGGCCACCCCGCAGCCCCGGGCCGCGACGTTCACCCGGCCCACCTCGACGCCGTCCATCATCTGGTAGAAGCCGCGGCCGCCGGCGCCGCCCAGCACGCGGTCGGCCGGCACCCGGACGTCCTCCAGCACCAGCTCGGTGGTGTCGACGCCCTTGTAGCCCATCTTCTCGATCCTGCCCGGCACCGTGAGGCCGGTCACCCTGGGATTCGGGCCGAAACCCGGCTCCTTCTCGACCAGGAACGTGGTCATCGAGCGGTGCGGCGGGGCGTCCTCGGGCTGCCCCTCGTCGGTGCGGCAGAGCACCGCCACCAGGTTGGAGGTGCCGCCGTTGGTCAGCCACATCTTCTGCCCGTTGAGGACGTACGCGTCGCCCTCGCGGACCGCCTTCGTGCGGATCGCCGACACGTCCGAGCCCAGGCCCGGCTCGGACATCGAGAACGCGCCGCGCACCTCGCCGACGGCCATTCTCGGCAGGAAGTACTCCTTCTGCTCCGGCGTGCCGTGCTGCTGGATCATGTACGCCACGATGAAGTGGGTGTTGATGATCCCCGACACGCTCATCCAGCCGCGGGCGATCTCCTCCACCACCAGTGCGTAGGTCAGCAGCGACTCGCCGAGCCCGCCGTACTCCTCGGGGATCGTCAGCCCGAAGACGCCCATCGCCTTCAGGCCCTCGACGATGGCCGACGGGTACTCGTCGCGGTGCTCCAGCTCGGTGGCGACCGGCAGGATCTCCCTGTCGACGAACGACCGTACGGTGCGCAGGATCTCCTGCTGGACGTCGGTCAGTCCGTCGGTCTGCGCGAGGCGGTCGGCCATCTCAGTCCCCTTCCCTCTCCCTGGCGGTCGTCGCGGTTTCGGTGCCGGTCGCTGTCGTCGCTGTCGTCCCTGTGGCGGGGCGGGGCGGGGCGGGGTCTCGGGCCGGCGGCCGCCGGGGTGCGGGCTCCGGGCGGCTCGGCTGCCTGCCGCCACGCGCCTCGACGTGGCGCTCGGTGGGCACCATCACCCGGCGGCGGAAGACGCACACCAGGGTGCCGTCCTGCTTGTGGCCGCGGGTCTCCACGAAGACGACGCCCCGGTCGTCCCTGGAACGCGAGCGCCGCTTGTCCAGCACGGTCGTCTCCCCGTAGACGGTGTCGCCGTGGAAGGTGGGCGCCACGTGCCGCAGCGACTCGACCTCCAGGTTGGCGATGGCCAGCCCCGAGACGTCGGCCACCGACATGCCCAGCAGCAGCGAGTAGACGTAGGTGCCCACCACCACGTTGCGGCCGAACTCGGTCGAGCCCTCCGCGTAGTGGGCGTCCAGGTGCAGGGGGTGGTGGTTCATGGTCAGCAGGCAGAAGAGATGGTCGTCGTACTCCGTGACCGTCTTGCCCGGCCAGTGCCTGTACACGGCGCCGACCTCGAACTCCTCGAAGGTGCGTCCGAACCGCACAGTCAGACCTCCAGCTCGTTCGACTCGTCATGATCGTCCGGCACGTCCCGCTCGCCCGCCGTCTCCGGGGAGTCCGGGGCCTCCAGGGCGTGCAGAGCCTCCAGGGCGGCCCGGGTGTCCAGGCCGTTGGCACGCCGGATCTCGTCCGTGATCCGGCCGATGATCGCCGTGATACCGAAGTCCCTGGGCGTGAACACCGCGGCCACACCCGCCGCCAGCAGCCGCTCGGCGTCCCCGGCCGGGATGATGCCGCCCACCACGACCGGTACGTCCCCCGCCCCGGCCCGGCGCAGCCGCTCCAGCACGTCGGGTACCAGCGCCGTGTGCCCCCCGGAGAGAACGGACAGGCCCACGCAGTGCACGTCCTCGGCGACCGCCGCGGCCACGATCTGCTCCGGGGTGAGCCGGATGCCCTGGTAGACCACCTCGAAGCCGGCGTCCCTGGCCCGTACGGCGATCTGCTCGGCGCCGTTGGAGTGCCCGTCCAGGCCCGGCTTGCCGACCAGCAGCCGCAGCCGCCCGCCACCCAGCTCCCCGGCGGTGGCGGCCACCTTCCGGCGCACCGCCGCCAGCTCCACGGCCCCCTCCCCGGACAGCGCGGCCGGCGCGCCGCCCACCCCGGTCGGCGCGCGGAACTCGCCGAACACCTCCCGCAGCGCCCCCGCCCACTCACCGGTGGTGACGCCCGCGCGGGCGCACTCCACGGAGGCCGCCATCAGGTCCCCCCGCTCCTGCCGCCCCCGCGCGGACGTCCGCAGGGCCGCCAGCGCCCGCGCCGCACGCGGTTCGTCCCGCTCGCGGCGCCACGCGTCGAGCCCGGCCAGCACCCGCGCCTCGTCGGCCGGGTCCACCGTGAGCACCGCCGTCCCCAGGTCGGCGGTGAGGGGGCTGGGCTCGGTGTCCTGGAAGACGTTCAGCCCGACCACCGGCTCGTCGCCGGACTCGATCCGGGCCCGCCGCTCGGCGTGCGAGGCGACCAGCCGCCCCTTCAGGTAGCCGGACTCCACCGCGGCCACCGCCCCGCCCAGCTCCTCGACGTGCCGCATCTCGGCCTCGGCGCCCGCCACCAGCGCGGCCGTCTTCTCCTCCACCACCCGGCTGCCGTCGAAGAGGTCCCCGTACTCCAGCAGGTCGCTCTCCAGCGCCAGCACCTGCTGGATGCGCAGACTCCACTGCTGGTCCCAGGGACGCGGCAGGCCCAGCGCCTCGTTCCAGGCGGGCAGCTGCACCGCGCGGGCCCGGGCGTCCCTGGAGAGGGTGACGGCCAGCATCTCCAGCACGATGCGCTGCACGTTGTTCTCCGGCTGTACCTCGGTCAGGCCCAGAGAATTCACCTGAACGCCATACCGGAACCGCCGCTGCCGCGGGTCCGCCACGCCGTACCGCTCCTCGGTGAGGTGATCCCAGATCCGCCCGAAAGCGCGCATCTTGCACATCTCCTCGACGAACCGCACACCGGCGTTGACGAAGAACGAGATCCGCCCCACCACCTCGCCGCGCCGCTCCCACGGCACCTGCCCGGAGGCGAACACCGCGTCCAGCACGGCCACGGCGGTGGACATCGCGTACGCGATCTCCTGCACGGGCGTGGCCCCGGCCTCCTGGAGGTGGTAGCTGCAGATGTTGACCGGGTTCCACTTCGGCATCTCGCGCACCGTGTACGCGATCACGTCCGTGGTCAGCCGCAGCGACGGCCCGGGCGGGAAGACGTGCGTGCCGCGCGACAGGTACTCCTTGACGATGTCGTTCTGCGTGGTGCCCTTCAGCTCCGCCAGGTCGCAGCCCTGCTCCTCGGCGACGACCCGCAGCAGCGCCAGCAGCCACATGGCGGTGGCGTTGATGGTCATCGAGGTGTTCATCCGGTCCAGCGGGATGCCCGCGAACAGCCGCCGCATGTCGCCGAGGTGGGCCACCGGCACCCCGACCCGCCCCACCTCGCCGCGTGCCAGCGCGTGGTCCGGGTCGTACCCGGTCTGGGTCGGCAGGTCGAACGCGACGGACAGGCCCGTCTGCCCCTTGGCCAGGTTGCGCCGGTACAGCGCGTTGGACGCCTCGGCGGTGGAGTGCCCGGCGTAGGTGCGCATCAGCCAGGGGCGGTCCTTCCGGCGGGGGCCGCCCTCCCGGGGCCCACCCGCGGGGGCGGCCGGGGGCCGCACCTCCCGCGGGTCCTCGTTCGTCGTCACGGCGGCCTCACACCCCCCGGAAGCGGTTGATGGCGGGCAGGTGGCGTTCGCGCAGCTCCGGGTCGGTGACGCCCAGGCCCTCGGCGGGGGAGAGCGCGAGGACGCCGACCTTGCCCTGGTGGAGGTTGCCGTGCACGTCGTAGGCGGCCTGCCCGGTCTGCTCCAGCGGGTAGACGCGCGACAGGGTCGGGTGGATACGGCCCTTGGAGACGAGCCGGTTGGCCTCCCACGCCTCGCGGTAGTTGGCGAAGTGCGAGCCGACGATCCGCTTCAGGCTCATCCACAGGTACCGGTTGTCGTACTCGTGCCGGTAGCCGCTGGTGGAGGCGCAGGTGACGATGGTGCCGCCCTTGCGGGTGACGTACACCGAGGCGCCGAACGTCTCCCGGCCCGGGTGCTCGAAGACGATGTCGACGTCCTCGCCGCCGGTCAGCTCGCGGATGCGGGCGCCGAACCGCTTCCACTCGCGCGGGTCCTGCCGGTGCTCGTCCGGCCAGAACCGGTAGCCCTCGGCGGTGCGGTCGATGACGGCCCCGGCGCCCATCCGGCGACAGACCTCCGCCTTCCGGGGGCTGGAGACGACGCAGATCGGGGTGGCCCCGCCGGCCAGCGCCAACTGGGTGGCGTAGGAGCCGAGTCCGCCGCTGGCGCCCCAGATGAGGACGTTGTCGCCCTGCTTCATCCCGGCGCCGTTGCGGGAGACCAGCTGCCGGTAGGCGGTGGAGTTGACCAGCCCCGGCGCGGCGGCCTCCTCCCAGGACAGGTGGGCGGGCTTGGGCATCAGCTGGTTGGCCTTGACCAGGGCCAGTTCGGCCAGGCCGCCGAAGTTGGTCTCGAAGCCCCAGATCCGCTGCTCCGGGTCGAGCATGGTGTCGTTGTGGCCGTCGGCGGACTCCAGCTCCACGCTCAGGCAGTGCGCGACCACCCGGTCGCCGGGCTGCCACCTGTTGACGCCGGCGCCGGTGCGCAGCACCACGCCGGCCAGGTCGGAGCCGATCACGTGGTAGGGCAGGTCGTGCCGGCGGCCCAGCGGCGACTGGCGGCCGTACCGTTCGAGGAACGCGAAGGTCGGCACCGGCTCGAAGATCGACGTCCACACCGAGTTGTAGTTCACCGAGCTGGCCATGACCGCCACCAGCGCCTCACCGGGGCCGAGTTCGGGCACCGGGACGTCGTCGAGGTGGAGCGAGGCGCGCGGGTCCTTGGCGCGGCTCTCCTGCCCGGCGAACATCTCCGCCTCGTCCTTGTGCACGGTCACCGCGCGGTAGGACTCCGGCAGCGGCAGGGCGGCGAAGTCGGCGGTGGTGCTGCCGGGCGCCTCGACCGCGTCCAGGATCTCCTTGATCTCCTTCGTGGAACTGCTCATGTCACTCGCCTCCGCGATACGCCTCCCGGCCGGCGTGGCCGGGGTGCGCGAGGGTGGGTCGGATGGGCTGCTGAGCTGTGCTGCGCCGTCGTCGGTTCGGCGGATGCGAGACGGGGCCGGTGGGCCCCGGGGGAGAGCTGCGGTGTGCTCGGGGTGGGCGCGGGCCGCGCGGGTGCGGTCGAGGTGCTCGACGGGCTCCGGGGTGGCGCGAGCGGGCACGGCGTTCAGGGGCGGGCCGTCCCCGGGGGGACGGTGAAGGGCCGCGCGGGTGGCGCGGCATGACCTGTGACGCGGGCGGCCCGGACGCCGGGGGACAGCCGGGGTGCGCGGAATCGCGCACCGTCCGTCCGGGCTCCTCTCAAGGTATGGCACGGGGTGTCAGTCGTAAAGACACTGCGTGCCATTTACTTGCCTCGAATATGAAGCCGGCCCGTCAGCCGGGCGGATGAGGGGCCGTCCTGACCCTCCCGGACGGCCGTGACGCGGTGTCGGTGGTGATCCCGCCCGCCGTACGGCGCGTGCGGCGGCCGCGCGCGGGCGGTGCGAACCGGACCGGGGGCTTGGCGCCCGCTCGGCGCCGCGTCGTGATCCTTCTCGGTGGCGACGGCGGAGGCGGACAGGAGCGTCGCAGCGGAGAGGCCGCCCCAGAGGGCGGTCGGGCCGTGGGAGGCGAGAGCGGTGATGACCGCCGGGGAGACGGCGAGGCCGAAGCCCGTGGAGAGCTGGAATCGGGCGAGGGCACGTCCCAGGACAGGGGCCGGGGCGAGGGCGGTGACAAGTGCGGTGGCGCTGCCGGCGTAGATGATCTCGCCGATGGCGCAGACCACGGACACCGAGGCGACGGCCGGGGCACCCCAGCCGTGTCCCAGCGGGGTGGCCGCGAGGAAGCCCAGGTAGGCAGCGGCGAGGACCAGGCCGGCGAGAGCCAGCACGGCCCGCCGGGAGAAGCGGGACATGAAGACGGTGACCGGCACCTGCAAGGTGACCACCAGCACCGTGTTCGCCACGAAGACGGCCCCCGACCACACCGGGGACGCGTGCAGCTGTTCCACCAGGACCAGGGGGAGCGCGATTTCGGGGACGTTGAGGCAGAAGACGTAGACGACGTTGGCGGCCAGCAGCACGCGCATCCGGGGTGCGGGCCCGTCGGCCCTGGCCCCGCCCCTGTCCCCGCCCTTGTTCCTGTCCTCGGCCGGAGCAGCGGCCGGACGCGCGCACAGGTGGACCGACCATGCCAGGGCCGCAGCGGCGAGGTAGGCGAGCCCTGTGAGGGCTGCCAGCGCCTGCAACGCGGCGGTACCGCCCGCCAGGCACGCGGTGGCGAGGAGGGCGCCCGCGCCCAGGCCGGCGTTGCGCAGGGCGCGGCCGGCCGCGAGAGCGGCGTCGCGTTCGCGGCCGTGGGCGACCGTGGCCACGAGAGCCGCGTGGGCGGCCGGCCACGCCTGGTTTCCGAGGCCGAGGAAGAGCGCCGCCGTGGCGAACAGCCGGACGTGCCCGGCCGGGGTGGCCAGCAGCAGCGCCACGCCCAGCACCCGCACCAGCATCGACGCCGCCACGACCGTGCTGCGTGCGCCCCGGTCCAGCCAACGGCCCACCGCGGGCACGCACACCAGACCCGCGACGGTGCCGACCGTCATGGCGATGCCGGTGGCCGACGCGGACAGCTTCAGCACCGTCACCCCGTAGAGCAGCAGAAAGGGCCGCAGCAGGCCGGTGCCGAGCGCGTCCACGGCCAGAGCGACGGCATAGCGGGGGCCTCCGGAGGCACGGACGAGGGCGCGCGGCTGGATCCCGGTGGTGGTTGCCATGGCGTCAACGGTGCGTTCGGCCGCCGGGCCGGCGGCGTCGGTTGACGGAAACCGTCAACCGACGCGGCGGTCGGCCGTCTGACCGGAAAGGATGAGGGGGTGACGTTGAGAATCGACATCGGCGGTCCGCCGGGCGGGCGGCTGCGGTTCGCCGCCTCCCCGCTGGCCGAGCTGACCGCGATGCTGCACGTGCTGGCCGAACCCGGACATCACCCGCGGCTCGCCGGCTGGGCCGGGGACGTCTGGGCCGGGCTGCGGCCGGAGCTGGCCGAGCGGCTCAGGGAGGCGGAGTTCCTCTGGCGTTCCTCACGAGCCGACTTCCTGGTTCCCGCCCGTCCCCGGCCGACCCTCGCCGAGGAGTTGGACGACGTGGACCGGATCGACGACGAGACCTACGTGACCGCCGCGCTCGTCACCACGTGCGGCAGCAACAGGGTCCACTTCGCCGGTCCTTCGCCGCTCGCCGACGCGACGGCGCGCGAACGGGCCCTGGACCTGGCCCAGGCCCGCGGCGCGCTCCAGGAGGCCTTCGCGGAGCGGCTGCTCGCGGACCCGGCCGCCGTGCGGGCGCGGGTGCGGCACACCCTCGAACAGTGCGCCGAGGCGTTCTTCGACACGGCCTGGACGGGCATAGCCGTGCGGCTCGCCACCGATCTGCGTCTGAAGAACGACCTGTTGAAGCGCCAGGGCATCGGGGCGGCACTCGCATCGGTCTCCGGCGCCGTCACCCTGGCACCGGACGGCGACAGCGTCATCGTGGACAAACTCCAGGACAGTGCGACCAGCGCCCACGGCACCGGGGTCACGTTCCTCCCCAGCGTCTTCGGCCGCCCGCACCTGGTAGCCGTCCACGCGCCCGGATGGCAGCCGGTGGTGCAGTACCCCGTGGCCGAGTCGAGCCCCTCGGAGCCGGTACCGCTGGAGACGGTCACGCTACGGCTGGAGGCACTCGCGCATCCGGTACGGCTGCGCCTGCTGCGCACCCTGGCGCGCGGCCCGCACACCACCGGCGAGCTGGCGCACGCCTGGGAGCTCTCGCCCCCGGAGGTCTCCCGCCACCTCGCCGTGCTGCGCCGCTCGGGCCTGCTCACGACCCGGCGGCACGGTCGCTACGTCCGCTACGCCCTCAACCTGCCCGATCTGACGGCGCTGGGGGCCGACCTGCTGGCGGCCGTGCTGCGCTGAGCGGCCTCGGCCTTCCTGATCAGTGCTTGCGCAGAGCCGCCTCGATGCTGCGCATGATCTCGGCCGGCGAGGCGTCCGTCCGTGCGACGGCGACCACCACCTCGCCCTGGCGGGAGACCGACGGGGCCGCCGGGCCGGCCTTGGACGGTATCCGGCCGGCTCCGATGCCCGTGCCGAACGTCCGCTTGATGACGGCGAAGGCGTGGTCCAGTTGCGCCTCGACGTCGCCCTTCCCGCCGGCCCGCAGCCAGCGCCGCAGCACGTGGTTGTGGGCGGCCACCACCGCGGAGGCCGCGACCTCGGCCAGCAGCGGGTCGTCGTCGCCGTCGCGTTGGGCGCCCTCGTCGAAGTGGCCCAGCAGGTAGCGGGTGAAGAGCCGCTCGTAGCGCGCCACCGAGGCGATCTCGCGTTCGCGCAGGGTGGGCACCTCGCGGGTCAGCCGGTACCGCTCGACCGACACCTCGGGCATGTACGCGTACATCCGCAGCACCTCGGTGATGCCCCGGCACACGGTGTCCAGCGGGTGCTCGCGTGGATCGGCGGAGTCCAGCACCTCCTGCACCCTGACCAGCGTGTCGTCGTGGTCGGGGAAGATCGCCTCCTCCTTGGAGCGGAAGTGGCGGAAGAAGGTGCGCCTGGCGACACCCGCGCTCGCCGCGATCTCGTCGACGGTGGTGGCCTCGTAACCCTGCGTGGCGAACAGCCGCATGGCCGCCGCCGCGAGGTCCTGCCGTACCCGTTGACGCTGGGCAGCCGCGCGGCCGCCGGCGGTGTCCGCTGAGGCGGTCTTCACAGGCTGGGGCATGTGGGGAACCTAACACGGCCAGGTAAAGCGGCTCCCAGGTGGCCGGAAACAACCGTTCGCGGCCCGGCCCGGGACGCGCGGTCCGGCGGGCGGCCGCGGCAGGGTGGTCGGAGGGGGCGGACGTGTGTTCCCGCGCGCGGGAACACGCGTGGGCGAAGAGCGGGACCGGACGGCGGGCGGGGACGCGCGGCCGACCGCGGTCGGTGGGCCGGGACGGCTGTGCGGGCGTACGCAGGGGCCGGCGTCCGGAGCCGCCGGGTAAGGACCGCACGCCCCTGGGCGCCGCCCCTTACCCGGTCCAGGGGGCGGCCGGGGTCCGCTGCTGGTAAGGACCGTGCTCCAAGGCGTACGCCCCTTACCCGTCATGCGCGGCCGGACCCCTTGAGGGCGCGGGGCCGGGCCGGGCCTGCCGCTGACCAGCCCACGACGGCCCGGGCTCGACGGCCCCGCGCCGACCGCCCCGGCTCGACGCCCGGCCCCGTGGCGGCGCCTCAGCGGCGGGCGTGCTCGCGGAAGCCCCGGCCGGTCTTGCGGCCCAGGCAGCCCGCCGACACCAGGTGCTCCAGCAGCGGCGCCGGCGCGAGCCCCGGGTCGCGGAACTCCCGGTGGAGGACCCGCTCGATGGCCAGGGAGACGTCCAGGCCCACCACGTCGAGGAGCTCGAACGGCCCCATGGGGTAGCCGCCGCCGAGCTTCATCGCCGCGTCCACGGCGTCCACCGTGGCGTAGTGGTCCTGCACCATCTTCACCGCGTTGTTCAGGTACGGGAACAGCAGCGCGTTGACGATGAAACCGGCCCGGTCGGCGCAGTCCACCGGGTGCTTGCCCAGCCGCGCCGACACCTCGCGGACGGTGGCGGCCGCCTCCTCGCCGGTGAGCACCGTGGAGACCACCTCCACCAGCCGCATCGCCGGCGCCGGGTTGAAGAAGTGCATGCCCACGACGGCGTCCGGGCGGCCGGTGGCGCGGGCGACGGCCACGACGGGCAGCGACGAGGTGGTGGTGGCCAGCACCGCGCCCGGCCGGCAGACCTTGTCGAGGGTCCGGAACAGCTCCTGCTTCACGAACAGGTCCTCCGCGACCGCCTCGACCACCAGGTCGGCCGCCGCCAGGTCGTCGTACGACACGGCCGGCGCGACCAGCCCCACGGCCTCGTCGCGCCGCGCCGGCGTCAGCCGCCCCTTCGCCGCCGACCGGTCCAGCGAGGCCACGACCCGCGCGACGGCCCGCTCGGCCTTCGCCGGCGTCCTCGCCGCCAGCACCACCGGCAGCCCGGCCCTGGCGAAGACCTCGGCGATACCGGCCGCCATGGTGCCCGATCCGGCCACGCCCACCCGCCGCACCGGCCGCCCGCCGGAGTTCCGTCCGGACGTCCCGCCCAGGGCCGTTCCGGAGGCCGTTCGGGACGTCGCGCCCGGCACGGCCCCCGGCTTCGCGCCCGGCGTCCGCGCGTCGGCCACCACCTGCGAGGAACCGGGTTCGGCGTAGGTGTAGAAGCCGCGCCCGGACTTGCGGCCGAGCAGCCCCGCGGCGGTGAGCTGCCGGAGCACCGGCGCGGGCGCGAGCAGCCGGTCCCGGGTCGCCTCGTACATCGCGTCCAGGACGGTGGTGGCGGTGTCCACGCCGACGAGGTCCAGAAGCGCCAGCGGGCCCATCGGCAGCCCGCAGCCCAGCCGCATGGCCGCGTCGATGTCCTCCCGGGTCGCGTAGCGCGCCTCGTACATCGCGGCGGCCTGGTTGAGGTAGCCGAAGAGCAGGCCGTCGGCGATGAAGCCCGGCCGGTCGCCGACGGGCACCGGCTCCTTGCCGAGGCCGCGCACCAGCGCGGTGACCGCGTCGGTGGACTGGGGCGAGGTCAGCACCGTGGAGACCACCTCCACCAGCCGCATCGCCGGCGCCGGCGCGAAGAAGTGCAGGCCCAGCACCCGGTCGGGGCGGGCGGTGCCGGCGGCCAGCCGGGTCACCGACAGGGCGTTGGTGCCGGTGGCCAGGATGGTGTGCGGGGCGGTGACCCGGTCGAGGGCGGCGAACACCTCGCGCTTGACGTCGTACCGCTCGTCCACCACCTCCACCACCAGGTCGGCGCCGGCGGCGGCGCCGAGGTCGCCGTAGGCGCGGAAGCGGGCGAGCACGTCGGGCCGCTCGTCCGCGGCGAGCCGGCCGCGCTCCACCGCCCGGGCGGTGCGCGCCTCCAGCACGGCCGCGGCCCGCCGGGCCGCGTGCCGGTTCACGTCGATGCCGACCACCTCGTGGCCGGCGCTGACCAGTACTTCGGCGATGCCGGTCCCCATGGTGCCCAGGCCGACCACGGCGATCATGGAGGGCACGGAGAGCGGGGCGGGGGCGGCACCGGCGGATCGGGCCTCGGGCCGGGCGCCCGCGGCGGGCACGGACCCGGAGGGGGCGGACGCGGTTCCCGGCGCGGGCCGAGCGGAGGGGACGGAGGGACGGCAGCGGGGGACGTCGGACGGTCCATCGCGTGACTCCAGTGACAGCGGGACACCCGGGCGCGTCGGCGTGCGGGCGTGAGGGTGGGAGTGGAGTCGCGGGGCCCTGCGGCCGCGGCCGTGCGGGCGACCCGCGCGAGCGGCGGGCCCTGTCCCGGGCCCGCCGTGAAGTGCCGAACCGACAACGGCAGTCCACCCGGCGGCGCGTCACCACCGGCCGGGCGATCCCCTTCACGGTAACCGGCGGGTAACGTGCCCGCCACCCTTTTGCGCAGGTGATCTGTGAAGTGTTCAGATGAGCGGGGCGGGTGGCAGGTCGCGGACGTAGCGGACCTCGGTCACCGGCGCGCCCCCGTACAGCTCCACCGCCGCCGTGCCGTCCGGGGCGAAGCCGGCGGCGGCGTAGAAGCGCCGGGCCCGCGCGTTCTCCGCGACCACCCACAGGGCGAGGCGGGAGCATCCCAGGGCGGCGGCGCGGCGCAGTACCTCGGCGGTGAGGGCGCGTCCGACGCCGGTTCCCACCCGCGCCGGCAGAACGTAGAGGGTGTACAGCTCGGCGAGCGGGCCGCCGGCCGGCTCGCCCCGGTAGGGCCCGAACGCCGCCCACCCCACGACCTCGCCAACGGCGTCCTCGGCGACCAGGTTGTGCGCCCGGCCGGCGCCCCGGACGAGCATCTCCCGGCGCTCGGCGGCGTCCACCTCGACGTCCATCGCGTCCAGGTACGGCTGCGGCACGATGCCGGCATAGGCCCACCGCCATCCGGCCACCCGGAGCCCGGCCACCGCCCGGACGTCCGCCTCGACCATCGCCCTGACCACCGTCACGCCCGCGACCCTAGGGGCCGGGCCCGGCGGCGGCCCAACGGTTTTCAGCGCCGCCGCCGGGTGGCACCGCCGCCCCGTCACATCAGGGTGAGCTGGGTGCCGCCCTCCTCCGGCACGCGGCCGCCGTCCCCCCTCGCCGGCGCGCCGCCGGTGTCGGGCTCCTCGGCGCCGTCGGCGGCGGCGTCCCGGAACCCCCGAGCCGGGCCGCACCCGAACTCGGCGGCGAACTCGTGGACCTGGCGGGTGATCCGCCGCTGGTACCACTTCGGCGCGTAGGAGCCTCCCGCGTACAGCGCCTCGTAGCGCCGCAGCAGGTGCGGGTGGCGGCGGGCGAGCCAGGCCGTGTACCACTCCCTCGCCCCCGGACGCAGATGCAGCACCAGAGGCGTGACGGAGGTGGCGCCGGCCCCGGCTATGGCCCGCACGGTGGCCCGAAGCTGCGCGGGGGAGTCGCTGAGGAACGGCAGCACCGGCGCCATCAGCACGGAGGTCGGTATGCCGTTGGCGGCCAGGGTGCGGCACACCGCCAGCCGCGTCTCGGGGGAGGGGGTGCCCGGCTCGACGTCGCGCCACAGTCCGCCGTCGGTGAACCCGACCGACAGCGCCACGGACACCGAGGTGACCCGCGCCGCGTCCCGCAGCAGCTCCAGGTCCCGCAGGATCAGGGAGCCCTTGGTCAGGATGGAGAACGGGTTCGCCCGGTCGCGCAGCGCGCCCAGGATGCCGGGCATCAGCTGGTAGCGGCCCTCCGCCCGCTGGTAGCAGTCCACATTGGTGCCCATGGCGACGTGCTCGCCCCGCCACCGCGGCGAGGCCAGCTCCTGGCGGAGCAGCTCGGGCGCGTTCACCTTCACCACGATCTGGCTGTCGAAGTCGCGGCCGGTGTCCAGGTCCAGGTAGCTGTGCGTGCGGCGGGCGAAGCAGTAGACACACGCGTGGGAGCAGCCCCGGTAGGGGTTCACCGTCCAGTCGAAGCGCATCCGGGAGCCGGCCGGCACCCGGTTGAGGATCGAGCGGGCCCGCACCTCGTGGAAGGTGATGCCCCGGAAGCCCGGGGTGTCGAAAGTCCTGCTGGTGACCGCCGACGTGCCGAAGAGCGCGCCCGCGGAGTCGTCGGCGCCCAGCCCGTCCCAGCGCATGGCGCCCTCCTTCCGTCGTCCGTTCCCCCGCTGCCTCGCCGTTTCCGGCCGTCCCCCGTCCTGCTGTCGGCGCCGCGCGGTGCGGCGCCGACACCCACAATAGAACACAGTTTCGAAAATGGGGTGTGGTTGGCTGTGTGTCGCGTGAAACAGCACGCCGGACAACTAAACCGAGGAGAAGTCATGGCGCTGGTCGAGGCCACCACGGAGCGGATCGTCGCCGCGGACCCGGAGCGGGTCCACGCCGCCCTTGCCGACTACGCCGGCACCCGCGGCCGCCTGCTCCCTGCGCAGTACACCGAGTACGAGGTGCGCGAGGGCGGCCAGGGCGCCGGCACCGTCGTGCACTGGCGGCTCCAGGCCACGAGCAAGCGGGTGCGGGACTGCCTGTTCGAGGTCACCGAGCCCGGCCCCGGGCAACTGGTCGAGACCGACCGCAACTCCTCGATGGTGACGACCTGGACGGTCACCCCGGCCGGTGCGGGCCGCAGCAAGGTGGTCGTCAGCACCACCTGGCAGGGGGCCACGGGCGTCGGCGGGTTCTTCGAGCGGACCTTCGCCCCCAAGGGCCTCAACCGCATCCAGGACGAGGTGCTCGCCGCGCTCGCCTCCGACGTGGAGAAGTGACGGCCTGATCCGCTCCCCGTCGCGCACCGGCCCGTAACGCCCCCGGCCGCCCTCCGGTTTCGCCCGCATTCACTGGTACGGGTGAATCTCCCCGCTTTGCGGGAATCGTCGCGCCCGCGTCTCGTTGTCGCCTCATGGCGGGTGAGGTGGCTGACGGTCGCGCGGCAGGCGCGGCGAGGGGAGTGGCTCAGGTGGGCAGCACGCTGGTCGAACGGACGGCGGCGGCGGAGGGCGACGGGGCCGGGGACCGGAGCGCGGGCGGTGCGGCGCCGCCGGGCGGTGTGCCCGCGGCGGGCGGCGGCCCGGAAGCCGCGCCGGCGGCCCCGGCCGCCGGCGCGCCCGGCCCGGCGCCGGGGAGCACGGCCGAGGCCGGCTTCGAGGACGGCGCGGCTTCCGCGCCGCCGACCGCGGGAGCCGACGAGGGGCCTGCGGCCGGCGGTGCGGAAGGGAGCGCCCGCGGCACCGAGGGCGAGGTCTGGACCGGCGCCGGCGAAGGGCTGACCCCGCGCGGGATCAGGCTGGTCTTCGTCGGACTCATGCTGGCGCTGCTGCTGGCCGCGCTGGACCAGATGATCGTGGCCACCGCCCTGCCCAAGATCGTCGGCGAACTGCACGGCCTGGACCGCATGTCCTGGGTCGTCACCGCCTACCTGCTCGCCTCCACCATCGGCCTGCCCGTCTACGGCAAGCTGGGCGACCTCTTCGGCCGCAAGCGCGTGTTCCAGTTCGCGATCCTCACCTTCGTCGCCGGCTCGGCGCTCGCCGCGTGGTCGCGGTCGATGAACGAGCTGATCGCCTTCCGCGCCGTCCAGGGCGTCGGCGGCGGCGGGCTGATGATCGGGGTGCAGGCGATCATCGCCGACATCGTGCCGCCCCGGCAGCGGGGCCGCTTCATGGGCCTGATCGGCGCGGCCTACGGCGTCGCCTCCGTCGCCGGGCCGCTGCTCGGCGGCTTCTTCACCGACCACGCCTCCTGGCGCTGGTGCTTCTCCATCAACGTTCCCTTCGGCCTGCTCACCCTCCTGGTGATCAGCCTGGTGCTCAAGCTGCCCAAGCCCGCCGCCAGACCCCGCCTGGACCTGCTCGGCGCCCTCCTGCTCGCCGCCGGCTCCACCTGCCTGGTGCTGCTGACCACCTGGGGCGGCTCGACGTACGGCTGGCGCTCCCGCGAGATCACCGGCCTCGCGGTCGGCACCGTCGTCTGCGCCCTGCTGTTCCTCCTCGTCGAGCGGTTCGCCAAGGAGCCGATCATCCCCCTGCGGCTGTTCCGGGACGGGGTGTTCAACACGACGGCGCTCATCGGCGCGGTCGTCGGCGTCGCCCTCTTCGGCGCGGCCAGCTACCTGCCCACCTTCCTCCAGATGGTGGACGGCGCCAGCGCCACCGGCTCCGGCCTGCTGATGCTGCCGATGATGCTCGGCGTCGTGGTCGCCTCCATCGTCTCCGGCCAGCTCATCAGCCGCACCGGCCGCTACAAGGTCTTCCCGGTGCTGGGTGCCGCCCTGTCGGCCGTCGGCATGTACCTGCTGTCGCTGCTCGACGTGCACACCGGCCGCCCCGAGTACAGCGCCTACATGGCCGTGCTGGGCCTGGGCATCGGCATGATCATGCCCGTGCTGGTGCTGGCCGTGCAGAACTCCGTGCGGCCCGCCGACATCGGCTCCGCCACCAGTGCCAACAACTACTTCCGGCAGATCGGCGGCTCGGTCGGCGCCGCCGTCTTCGGGACCCTGTTCGCCGACCGGCTCACCCGCCGGCTGGCCGTCGAACTGCCGCACGGCGTGCGGCTGCCCGACGCCCAGTCCGTCACCCCGCAGCTGGTCCGCACCCTGCCGCCCGCGGTACGCGAGGGCTACGTCCACGCATACGCCGAGGCCATGCCGCGGATCTTCCTCTACCTGGTGCCGGTCCTCGTCCTCGGCTTCCTCTTCGCCTTCCTGCTCAAGGAGAAACCCCTGGTGACCCAGCACGGCCCCGCCGCCCAGACGGCGTACGAACCCGGTTTCGACCCCGGCTACGCCGTGGCCCACGACCCGGCGGGAGAGCTCGGCCACGGCGCCGGCGGCTTCACGGCGGCCACCGGCACGCTCCCGCCGCCCGTCGAGTCGGCGGTGCCCGGCGCCCGGCGCGGCGCGTCCGGCGGCATCCCGGTCTGCGGCACCGTCCAGCACTCCGACGGCACCTCGGTGGGCCGGGCCGCGCTCACCCTGATCGACGGCGCGGGACGGCAGATCGGCCGCGGCGCCACCGCCGAGGACGGCCGCTACGCGGTCAGCACCCCCGGCCCGGGCAGCTACGTACTGATCGCCGCGGCCGGCGGCCACCAGCCGCAGGCCGTCACCGTCACCGTGGCGGACCACCCGGTCGAGCTGGACGTGGTGCTCGGTGGAGCCGGGCGGCTGGCCGGCACCGTGCACACCGCCGACGGCACGCCGGTCCGGGAGGCCGTGGTCACCCTCACCGACGTGCGCGGCGACGTCGTGGCCACCGCCCGCAGCGGCCGTGAGGGGGCGTTCGCGCTCACCGAACTCGTCGCCGGCGAGTACACCCTGGCCGCAAGCGCGCCCGCCTTCCGCCCGGCTGCCCTGCCCGTGTCGGTGCAGGCGTCCCGGGAGACCCGGCAGGACATCGAGCTGGCCGGCGGCGCCGTGCTGCGCGGCACCGTACGGGCGCCCGGCGGCCGGCTGGTGGAGGACGCGCGGGTGACCCTGCTGGACGCGGCGGGCAACGTCGTGGACTCCGTCACCACCGCCGGCGACGGCCACTTCCGCTTCGTCGACCTGGCCGCGGGGGAGTACACCGTGATCGCCGCCGGCTACCCGCCGGTCGCCACGGTGCTCCAGGTCGCCGGTGGCGGCCGCACCGAGCGGGACCTGCAACTGGGCCACGCGGACTGAGCCGCCCCCGGCCGCCCGGGGACTGGGCCCGGCAGCGCACCGCCTCGGAACTCCGGGGCGCGCTGCCGGGCCCAGCCATGTAGGGGGCGGGGGCTCCGCCGGCCGACTGACGCCGCCGTGACGAGCGCGCTGCCGCCCCCTACGACGCCGCGGTCCCGAGACCCACGCCGCCGAAGCAGGCCGGACAGGAGCGGTGCTGCCCACCTGCTGCCGTCAGCAGCCCTCGTGGTGGCAGCCTCCGGAGCCCGGTCGGCCACCTTCCGGGCCGGTCCTCGCGGGCGCGTCCTCCCCTCGGCACCACCGGGTGCGGGCGCCGAGGCCGGAGGCTTGGCTCCGGCCCCCGGCGGCGGCGCGCGGCAGACCAGGACCGCCGGGCTCAGGCTCGGCGGTCGGGAGGGTCAGGACGGTCAGGCTTGGCGGGCTCCGGCTGGGCGTCAGGCGTGGCGGCGTCAGGCGTGGCGGGCTCGGTTCAGGTCTTGGCGGGCTCGCGCCCCGCGCCGCTCTGGATCTGTGCCTTGTCGCACTGGGTGCCGCGGATCAGCGCGAAGGAACCGCCGATCTTGTAGGTGCCGGCGGCGGGTGCGTACAGCCGCGTCCAGTCGCCGTCCGGCGCCAGGCAGCCGTGGTCGGAGTCGTTGGAGCCCTCGATGCCCAGCACCGGGGACCACGGGATTCGCAGCAGCGCCGACCCGCTGCTGGTCATCCGCACCGTCAGGTCGGCCGGCCCGGCCCGCTCCACGACGGCAGGGTGCTCGGCCAGCGGCAGCGGGTCCTTGACGGAGAACACCCGCCAGTCCGCGTCCTGCCAGACCTCGGTCAGCCCCGGGGGGCCGGCTGCCACCAGCCGGGCCTCGGCGACAGCCGCGCCGTCCGGCGGCGCCGAGGGCAGCACCACGTACCGCACCCCCCAGTTGCGCAGCCACTTGTAGTAGGTGGCCCCCGACAGAGTCCCGTCGTAGAAGAGCGCGTTGCGCTCGACGTCCGCCTGCCGGTTCCAGCCGCGCGCCAGGTTCACGTAGGGCGACAGGCCCGACGCCTCCCAGTGCGAGCGCAGCGGCACCACCTCGACACGACCCAGGTCGGCGTGGAGCGTTTTGAGTTCGTCGATGAGCGGGGCCGCGTGGTAGGAGGCCACCGCCGACGAGGTGATGACCTGGTCCACTATCGGCGTGACGATCTGCCAGGTCGCGGCACTGGCGAAGGAGAGCCAGAGCAGCACCGAGCGGCGGGTCCGCCGGGTGCTCGCCATCGCGACGATGAGCAGCACCGTGCCGCCGAACAGGAGCGCCAGGCGCTCCACGTTGCTGCCGATCGGGGAGGGGATGACGAACGTCAGCACCACGCCCAGGGCGTAGACCCAGGACCCGATGAACACCGCCCGCCAGGTCCGCGGCACCACCAGGCCCACCACGACCGACACCGCGAACGGGATGATCGCGAAGTACCACTTGAAGGGCTGCACCCCGTAGAACGGGAAGAGCAGCGACGTGGCCCCGATCACGACGGGCGGGGCCGCGGCGATCAGGTACGCCTCCTTGTGGCGCCTGGTCAGGAACAGCACCGCGGCCACGACCATCATGAAGAGCCCCGCCACCGGGCTGGCCATGGTGGCCAGGGCCGTCAGCGCGGTGGCGGCGACCACCCGGGAGGGCCGCCCGCGGGCCGCCCGCTCGTCCGGGTAGAGCAGGGCCGCGGCGATCAGGGCGAAGAGCATGCCGAGCGCGAACGTCACCCGGCCGGAGACGACATCACCCCAAAGAGCGAGCGTGGTCCACAGCACCGGGATCAGCGGCCGCTTGATCCGCGCCCGGGTGAGCATCAGCGCGGCCACCCCGGCGGTCAGCGTGCCGGCCAGCACCCCCGTGGTGCGCACCCCGAGTATCGCCATGATGTAGGGCGACAGGATGCTGTACGAGGCCGGATGCATGCCGCCGTACCAGGAGAGGTTGTACGTGGCGGAGGGGTGCGCCCTTATGAACTCGGTCCAGGCGTACTGGGCGGCCATGTCGCCGGAGTCCTTGGCCAGGTAGAGCGCCCACAGCAGGTGGAGCACCGCGGCGAGGACGGTGGCGACGGCGACCGGGTGCCGCCAGTCGATCCGCTGGATGAGCGCCCGTGGACCCCGGACGGCGGCAACGCGGCGCGCGGGCTGCAGGGTGGTCACGTGACCTCTTCCGTTGCGGTACGGGGGCTCCCGGCCGGAGTCCCGTCCGGCGGAGTCGGGCCGACGGCGCCACCCGGGGGCCCTTCATGGTTCGAAAAACAGGATTCGGACGCTAGCACGGCGGGCAGGGTTCCCACCGCGCGGGCGCGTACCCGAGGCGTGCGGGACGCGCGCGGAACAGGGCCTCTTGTCGCAGCCCCCTCGCCCGTACCCGTGCCCCACCCCGCGCCCACGCCGTTCGCCTGCCCCCTGTCGGCCACCGTAGTCGGCCGCGGCCCGGCCGCCGTCCTCGGGTGGGACGTTTCCGGCCGGCCCCGCGGGCACACCAACCAACCACGGACGGGCCCGGGTCCGCCACCGGTTTCCCGGGGAGGAGAACGGCACGCGGCAGCGGTCGGTAGGCGGCGACGGGACGGGGTGCGGGGCGGCGGTGGCCGCCGGCCGGGCGCGGGTACCGCCGCCGGCCACGGAGGGTGCCCGCCGCCCGCGGTGCACCGGGGCGTCCGAGGGTGGGGCCGCAGACCGAGGCGGAATGCGCGGAGCGCCGAGAGCCCGCCCTGAAGCCTGGAGAAGGGGCTGGTCGCGAGTGACGGACGGGCCGGCGACGGGCCTTTGGCGGAGGCGGATAAAGGTATAGACCACTGGTTATCCACAGGGCGGGCAAGGGGTGGCACAGGCACGTGGTCGCCGCGTAACGTGACGTGCCATGACGAAGATCCTGATCTCGGCGGACATGGAAGGCGCGACCGGTGTGACGTGGCCGGCCGACGTCCTGCCGGGCAGCGAGCAGTGGCAGCGGTGCCGCCACATGTTCACCTCCGATGTCAACGCCGCGATCGCCGGTTTCTACGACGGCGGCGCCGACGAGGTGCTCATCAACGAGGCCCACTGGACCATGCGCAACCTCCTGCTGGAGAAGCTGGACGAGCGGGCCCAGATGCTCACCGGCCGCCACAAGGAGCTGTCCATGGTCGAGGGCGTCCAGCACGGGGACGTCGACGGCGTGGCCTTCGTGGGCTACCACACCGGGGCCGGCACCGAGGGCGTCCTCGCGCACACCTACCTCGCCAACTCCATCACCGGAGTGTGGGTGAACGGCGAGCCCGCCAGCGAGGGTCGCCTGAACGCCCTGGTCGTCGCCGAGTACGGCGTGCCCGTCGTCCTCGTCACCGGGGACGACCGCACCGGCCTCGACGCGCACGGGTACGCCCCGCACGCCAGGACCGTCGCGGTCAAGGACTACGTCTCCCGCTATGCCGCGGTCTGCCGGCCGCCGGCCCGCACCGCCGCCGACATCCGCGCCGCCGCCCGGGAGGCCGTCCCGCTCGCGGTGCGCCACGAGCCGGCACGACCCGGCTCGTACACGGTGGAGCTGGAGTTCGACGCCACCCACCTGGCCGGCGCGGCCACCGCGGTCCCCGGGGTCGAGCACTCCGGCCCGCGCCGCGTCGCCTACACCCTTCCGACGATGTACGAGGCCGTCCGGGCCTTCAAAGCCGTCACCACTCTCGTGTCCCAGGCCGTGGAGGAGCAGTATGGCTGAGCACACCGCCCCTGGCGCCGTCGGCGCCCTCGCCCCCTTCGGGGCGTCAGCGGTAGACGACCAGGCGCTCGAAGAGGTGGTCCGCTTCACCTCCGAGCTCATCCGCATCGACACCACCAACCGCGGCGGCGGCGAGGGCAACGAGCGGCCCGCCGCCGAGTACGTCGCCGAGAAGCTGGCCGAGGCGGGTATAGAGCCGTGCCTCCTGGAGTCCGCGCCGGGCCGTGCCAACGTTGTCGCCCGGGTACCCGGCACCGACCCCTCGGCCCCGGCCCTGCTGGTCCACGGCCACCTCGACGTGGTGCCCGCCGAAGCCGCCGACTGGTCCGTGCACCCGTTCTCCGGCGAGGTCCGCGACGGTGTCGTGTGGGGCCGCGGCGCCATCGACATGAAGAACATGGACGCGATGGTGCTGGCCACCGTCCGCGCGTGGGCCCGCACCGGCCACCGCCCGGCCCGCGACATCGTCCTCGCCTTCACCGCCGACGAGGAGGACAGCGCCGACTACGGCTCCGGCTTCCTCGCGAACAAGCACGCCGAGCTCTTCGAGGGCTGCACCGAGGGCATCAGCGAGTCCGGCGCCTACACCTTCCACGCCGGCGACGGCCTGCGCCTCTACCCGGTGGCCGCCGGCGAGCGCGGCACCGCCTGGCTGCGGCTGACCGCCCGCGGCAAGGCCGGCCACGGCTCGAAGGTCAACCACGCCAACGCCGTCAGCCGGCTGGCCGCCGCCGTCTCGCGGATCGGCGAGCACCGCTGGCCTCTGCGGCTCACTCCCACCGTCCGCGCCGCCCTCATCGAGCTGGCCGCGCTGCACGGGGTGCCCGCCGACCTCAGCAGCGACGAGAGCGTCGACGCCCTGCTGGACCGCCTGGGCGCGTCCGCCTCCCTGGTGCGGCCCACCGTCCGCAACAGCTCGAACCCCACGATGCTCCAGGCCGGCTACAAGGTGAACGTCATCCCCGGCTCGGCCACCGCCCACGTCGACGGGCGCGTGGTGCCCGGCGGCGAGGAGGAGTTCGTGACCACCATGGACGCCCTCACCGGCCCCGACGTCGAATGGGAGTACCACCACAAGGAGGTCGCCCTCCAGGCCCCGGTCGACTCGCCCACCTACGCGGTCATGCGCGAGTCCCTGGAGCACTTCGACCCGGACGCCCACGTCGTGCCGTTCTGCATGTCGGGCGGTACCGACGCCAAGCAGTTCTCCCGCCTCGGCATCACCGGCTACGGCTTCTCGCCGCTGAAGCTGCCGCCGGACTTCGACTACCAGGCGCTCTTCCACGGCGTGGACGAGCGCGTGCCCGTGGACGCCCTGCACTTCGGCGTGCGGGTCCTCGACCGCTTCCTGCGCCGCACCGGCGCCCCCGCAGAGAAGGAGACCCGGTGACCACCGACGCCACGACCGCCACTCTCGCGTACGGCACCTGGCCGTCCCCGATCGACGCCGCCGGCGCGGCCGCCCACGACGGTGCCCCGGAGTTCGTCGGCACCATCGGCGAGGAGGTGTGGTGGACCGCGCCCCGGCCCGCGGAGGCCGGCCGCCGCGCCCTGGTGCGCCGGCTGCCCGACGGCACCGAGCAGATCCCGCTGGCCGCGCCCTGGAACGTGCGCAGCCGCGTCATCGAGTACGGCGGCACCCCCTGGGCCGGCGCGATCGTCGACGGCTCCGTGCTGGTGGCCTTCGTCCACCACGCCGACCAGCGGCTGTACGTCTTCCGCCCCGACGCCCCCGACGCCGCCGGCCGGGAGCCGCGCCCGCTCACCCCGCTGTCCGCCGTCGGCGGCGGCCTGCGTCTCGCCGACCTCACCGTCGACGCCGCGCGGGGCGAGGTGCATGCGGTGCTGGAGGAGTTCACCGGCGAGGGCTCCCAGGACTGCCGGCGGCTGCCGGTCGCCGTACCGCTGGACGGCTCCGCCGCCGAGGACCGCGCCGCGATCCGCGAACTCGCGCCCGCCGCCCACCGCTTCGTCACCGCCCCCCGGACCTCCCCGGACGGCAGCCGCGCCGTCTGGCTGGCCTGGGACCACCCCCGGATGCCCTGGGACGGCACCGAGCTGCGGATCGCCCCGGTGGCCGCCGACGGCACGCTCGGCGAGGGCCGCACCCTCATCGGCGGCCCGGAGGAGTCCGTCACCCAGGCCGAATGGGCGCCCGACGGCAGCCTGCTCGCCGTCACCGACCGCACCGGCTGGTGGAACCTGCACCGCGTCGACCCCGAGACGGGCGACGCGGTCAACCTCTGCCCGCGCGAGGAGGAGTTCGGCGGCGCGCTGTGGCGCCTGGGCCAGCGCTGGTTCCGGCCGCTCGACAACGGGCTGATCGCCGTCCTGCACGGCGTCGGGGCGCCCCGCCTCGGGGTCCTCGACCCGGCGACGGGCGAGGTCACCGACGCCCCCGGCGGCTGGACCGAGTGGAGCCCCGTCCTCGCCGCCGCCGGCACCCGGGTCATCGGCATCGGCGCCGGCTCCCGCACCGGGCACGAGGTCGTCGAGCTCGACACCGCGACCGGGCGCACCCGCGTGCTCGGCAACGCCCACCACGACACCGTCGACCCGGCGTACCTGCCCGAGCCGCAGGCCCGCGTCTTCACCGGCCCCGGCGGGCGCGAGGTGCACGCCAGCGTCTACCCGCCGCGCAACCCCGCCGCCACCGGCGAGGGCCCCGCACCCTACGTGATGTGGGCGCACGGCGGCCCGACCAGCCGCGCCGCGACCGTCCTCGACCTGGAGATCGCGTACTTCACCTCGCGCGGCATCGGCGTGGCGGAGGTCAACTACGGCGGCTCCACCGGCTACGGCCGCGCCTACCGCAACCGGCTGCGCGACCAGTGGGGCGTCGTCGACGTCGAAGACTGCGCGGCCGTCGCCGAGGGACTGGTGGCCGAGGGTGCCGCCGACCCGCGGCGGCTGGCCGTCCGCGGCGGCAGCGCCGGCGGCTGGACCAGCGCCGCCGCGCTCACCAGCAGCACCACCTACGCCTGCGGCACGATCATCTACCCGATCCTGGACCTCACCGGCTGGTCCCTGAGCGGCGGTGAGACCCACGACTTCGAGTCCCACTACCTGGAGTCCCTGATCGGCCCGTTCGCCGAGGTGCCCGAGCGCTACCGCGACCGCTCGCCGGTCAACCGCGCGGACCGGGTCACCGTGCCGTTCCTGCTCCTCCAGGGCCTGGACGACCCGATCTGCCCGCCCGTGCAGTGCGAGCGGTTCCTCGAAGCCATCGCGGGCCGCGGCATCCCGCACGCCTACATCGCCTTCGAGGGCGAGAGCCACGGCTTCCGCAAGCTGGAGACCATGGTGGCCAGCCTGGAGGCCGAACTCTCGCTCTACGGGCAGGTCTTCGGCTTCGAGCCGGACGTGCCGCACCTGGGGCTGACCACATGACCGATCGGCTCACCAGGGTGTCCGACGTGGTCGGAGTGCCGGTGCCGGCCCTCATCCGGCCGCGCCGGCTCACCCCGGGCGACCGCGTCTCCGTGGTCGCCCCCAGCGGTCCGGTCCCCGCCGAACGGCTGGAGGCCGGTCTGGAACTGCTGCGGAGCTGGGAGCTGGAACCGGTCGTCGCTCCGCACGTCCTGGACGGCCACCCCTCCGGCTACCTCGCCGGGGCCGACCGGGCCAGGGCCGACGACCTCCAGGACGCCTGGTGCGACCCGACCACCGCCGCGGTCCTGTGCGCCCGCGGCGGCTACGGGGTGCAGCGGATGGTCGACCTGCTGGACTGGGACGAGATGCGCGCCGCGGCCCCCAAGGCGTTCATCGGCTACAGCGACATCACCGCCCTCCACGAGGCGTTCGCCACGAGGCTGGGGCTGGCGACGCTGCACGGGCCGATGGCCGCCACCGAGACCTTCCTCAAGGACGGTCCCACCCAGGAGGGCCTGCGCACGGCGCTGTTCGAGCCGGAGAAGGCCCTCGTGCTCGGCCCGGCCGGCGCCCGCACCCTGGTGCCCGGGCGGGCCGAGGGGGTCACCCTCGGCGGCTGCGTCAGCCTGCTTGCCGCCGACCTCGGCACCCCCTACGGCCGCCCCTCGGCCGCCGGGGGCATCCTCGCCATCGAGGACGTCGGCGAGGAGGTCTACCGGCTGGACCGCATCCTCACCCAGCTGCTCCGCTCCGGCTGGCTGGACGGGGTGTGCGGCATCGTCCTGGGCTCCTGGCAGGACTGCGGCCCCTACGAGAACGTACGGGCGCTCTTCCTGGACCTGCTCGGGCCGCTCGGGGTGCCCGTCGTCGAGGAGTTCGGCTTCGGCCACTGCCCCTCCACGATCACCCTGCCGTTCGGCGTCCCGGCCGTCCTGGACGCGCCCGCCGACCCGCAGGCCGCGCCGACCCTCACCTTCGGCGTCCCCGCGCTGGTTTGAACCGGCTCCGGCTCCGAGCCGTACGTCCGTGCCCGGCCGGGCGGGCCGGTCCGGGTGGGCACGGCCGGTCTGCCCGGCGACCGCTCCGGCGACGTTCCAGCCGTCGCCGGAGCGGGTTCGGAGCGGGGCCGGGACGGGTCCCGTGCGGTCCTGGATGGACCCGGGGCTGGGGAGGCGGGAGAGCCGGCCCCCGGGCCTCCGCGCGCGCCGTCGAGTCCCGTCGACGCTACGGAACGTGACGAATTGTCATATGCTTCCGGCCCATCCGCCGGGTCCCCCGTGAGAACCGCGACGGCCCGCGGGGGCAACCGGTTTCTGCGGGAGCCCGGTCCCCGCGGGGGTGCCGACCGGGCCGAGGGGGAGGCGGATCGGGTCGCACGCGGCGCCGCGCCATGCCGGGTGTGTCCGCCCCGCTGACTCCGGATGCGCTCCCGGGACCGCTGCGTCCACGGCGTGCTGCGTAGCGGCCCTGCGGCGCCTGACGTCCACGCACCGCCGGTGTCCTCCGTAGCCGGTCCGGTCGGCTCCACGGCCGGACCGCCGCCGACCTGCCCCGACGCGGCCGGCGTCCGGGCCGCCCGGCCGGTTCCCTTCCGGCGGGGGCCGGCGCGGACGTTTCGACTCGGCTCCGAGCGGTTCGGCGAGGCGTCGGTAGCACCGTTGACACCTCAGCGGCGCCATGACCTACTAACGGAACCGACTCGCAGGTCGCGTCGGGCTGGCGCGGGCGGGGGCCCGCAGCAGGGGGACTGCTGTGACGACCGAGCGATATCCGTCGACACGTGATGTTACTGAGAGTGCACGATTTCTGACGCTGAGATATGCGGGAATCTGCCGCCTGGAGGAGGTGGGCAGATCCCGGGCGGGCCGGCCGCTGCTGATGCTGAGCGTGGGCCAGGGGGAGCGCAGCGTCCTCGTCGTGGCGGGGCCGCACGCCAACGAGGCCGCGGTGGGCGGCGCCACGGCGCTGCACCTGGCCGAGCGGATCGCCGCCGACCGTGAGCTGGGCGTCGACGACGGCACCGCCTGGCACTTCCTGCTCTGTATCGACCCGGACGGCGCCGCCCTCAACGAGTCGTGGCTGTCGGGCCCCTACACGCTGCGCGGGCACTACGAGCACTTCTTCCGCCCGTGCGCCGCCGAGCAGCCCGAGTGGCTGCCCCGGGACGGCGCGCTGCGGGCCGCGCTGCCCGAGACCCGCGCGCTGGTGGGGGTGCTGGACCGGCTGCGGCCGGTGCTCCAGTGCTCCCTGCACTCCATCGACGTCGGCGGCAGCTTCGTCCAGCTCACCCGGGACGTGCCCGGAGTGCCGGAACGCATCGGCAAGTCCGCGGCGGAACTCGACATCCCGCTGGAGAGCGGCTCCTCCGACGCCTTCCAGTGGCCCAGCCCCGGGCCGGGCGTCTACGTGATGCCGGACAGCGACCGGGCCGTCGGCGACGGAGCCCACTCCACCTGGGCGCACGCCGAACGCTACGACGGGGTGACCGCCGTGGTCGAGGTGCCCATGTGGGCCTGCGACCGGTCCGCCGACACCACCCCGCACCCCGATCCGGACCGCGCCCTGCGGCTGGCGGGAGCCGCGCTGCGCCGGGACCTCCCGACCGTGGCGCGGGTGATGGCCCGCGTCGACCCCGAGCTGATCGGCGCCGACACGCCGATGCTGCGCACGGTCCGCGAACTGGTGGGCATCGGTCCGCAGCTGAGCGCCGAGTGGGACCCGGCGGTGCGCCCGCCGGACGCCGACCCGCTGCCGGAGATGACCACCGCGCGCGTCACCAGTATCGAGGTCTACGCCCAGCGCATTCCCCTGCGCGCGGCGGCGATGCTGCGCCGCATCGTCGGGGTGCCCGCGGTGACCGGGCTGGTGGACGACTGGTGCGAGGCGTACGAGACGGCCTACCGGCCGCGCTGGGTGCCGGTGGCCGATCAGGTGGAGCAGCAGGCGCGCAGCGTGCTGGCGGTGTACGAGGAGCTGAGCGGCTGATCCGCCCGGACCCGCGATCCCGGGTCACGTACCCCGTGCCGCCCCGCGTCCCGGTGCGGTGGGGCGCGGCCGGTGCGGGCTCAGGCGGACAGCGGCTTGCCCATGTGGACGCTCAGGTCGGCGTACCGGTAGTAGCCGAACGCGCCCACCGGCTCGTACCCGCACGACGTGTACAGCCGTATCGCCTCAGGCTGCTTCAGGCCCGTCTCCAGCACCATGCGGACACGCCCCGCCGCGGCGGCCGACGCCTCCAGCTCGGCCAGCACCGCCCGGGCGTGACCGCGCCCCCGGGCCGTGGGCACGACGAACATCCGCTTCAGCTCGGCGTCGCCCGGCTCGAAGCCCTCCGCGGCGTCGTCCTGGGCGCGCCAGCCGCCGCTGGCCACGGGCAGCCCGTCGGCGTCGTAGCCGAGCAGGTAGAGGCCCGCCGGCGGGTCGAAGTGGTCGGCGGCCATCGGCGTCCGGTCGCCCTCGTCGCCGTACCGCTCGGCGTACTCCTTCTGCACCAGGTCGTTGAGCAGCACCGCGTCCGGATGGTCGAAACGTGTCTTTCTGATCTCCACGCGCCCATGCTAGTGCCGCTCTCAGCAGGGTCTGCCCCGCTCGCCGCCCTGGCACGACCGTCCGCCGCGTTGCCGTACCGGCCGAGCAGGCCCGCTACGAGGCCGGTTCGGCGCCTTGCGGCTGACCGCACCAGGACACCTCGCTACCGGGCAGACCCCGCCGGTCACGGCCCGAGGCGCCCGCGCCGACAGCGCGGTCTCCCCCTGTGGACAAGTGATCCTCACCACCACCGTCCCGCGACCTGCCACGCCCCGCCGCCGTCCCGGCGGTGCGAGCCCCCGGCCGGCCCCGCACCGTGCGGCCGCCGGACGTCCGCCCCCGCGAGGCCCCGCCCCGTCCGCCGGGGCGGGCCGGGCCTCGCCCCGGGGTATCGTCCCCGGGTGAGTCTTACCGTCACCACCGTGAACGTCAACGGCCTGCGGGCCGCGGCCAAGAAGGGCTTCTCCGCCTGGCTGGAGGAGACCTCCGCCGACGTGGTCTGCCTCCAGGAAGTACGGGCCGAGCCCGACCAGCTGCCGGCCGAACTGCGCGAGCCCGCCGGATGGCACGCCTTCCACGCGCCCGCCGCCGCCAAGGGCCGCGCCGGTGTGTCCGTTCTCACCCGCCGCGAGCCGGTGGCCGTCCGCACCGGCTTCGCGGCCGACGAGTTCGCCGACTCGGGGCGCTATCTGGAGGTCGACCTGGGCCGGCCCGGCGTCACGGTGGGCTCCCTGTACCTGCCCTCGGGTGAGGTGGGAACGGAGCGGCAGGAGGAGAAGTACCGCTTCATGGCGGCCTTCGCCGACCACCTGGCCCGGCTGGAGGCCCGCGCCGCCGAGGAGGGCGGCCACGCGCTCGTGGTCGGCGACTGGAACATCGCCCACCGCGAGGCCGACATCCGCAACTGGCGGGCCAACCGGAACCGCGCCGGCTTCCTCCCCGAGGAGCGGGCCTGGCTCGACGGCCTCCTCGGCACCTGGACGGACGTGGTGCGCGCCCTCCACCCCGAGGGGGAGGGCCCCTACACGTGGTGGTCCTACCGCGGCCGCGCCTTCGACAACGACGCCGGCTGGCGCATCGACCACCACCTGGCCACCCCGGACCTGGCCAAGTCCGCTCTGCGCGCCACCGTCGAGCGCGCTCCCGCCTACGACCTCCGCTGGTCCGACCACGCTCCTGTGACGGTCACGTACGCCGTGTGACGTCCGCGCCGCCCGTCTCGTCGGCCGAGGCGGCGGCCTGGGTACCGGCCGGGCGACGTCCGCCCGGGCGGGTCCCGGGAACGCCCGCCGGGGCGGCGGCAATCCCGTGGAGCGGCGCGGTGGGGGGTGGCATGCTGGGCGTTGTGAGCCATGCCACGCGGCAGCGTCCGCTGATCACCGTGCACGTCCCCGCCGAGCTGCGGATCTTCCTGTCGGCGGGGCGGCGCGCGCCCGTGGTCGAGACCGCCGTCGACGGGGTGTCGACGCTGGGCCACCTCGTGGAGGCGCTGGGCATCCCGCTCACCGAGGTGGGCGGCCTCCGGGTGGACGGCGCGGACGCGCCCCGCAAGCACCTGCCGGCCGCCGGTGCGGACGTCGAGGTACTCCCGGTGCCGCGCCCGCAGCGGGTCCCGGGTGCCCCCCTGCGCTTCCTGCTGGACGTCCATCTCGGCACGCTGGCCCGGCGGTTGCGCCTCCTCGGCATCGACGCGGCCTACGAGAACGAGGACATCGGGGACCCGGCGCTCGCCGCCCGGTCCGCGGCGGAGCGGCGGGTGCTGCTCTCCCGCGACCGGGGCCTGCTGCGGCGGCGCGAGCTGTGGTGCGGCGGCTACGTCTACAGCGACCGCCCCGACGTCCAACTGGCCGACGTCCTGGAGCGGTTCGCCCCCGAACTCGCCCCGTGGACGCGGTGCGTCGCCTGCAACGGCCAACTCGTGCCCGCCGACAAGGCGTCGGTGCGGGACAGCCTCCAGCAGGGCACCCGCGCCACCTACGACGTCTTCGCCCAGTGCGCCGCCTGCGACCGCGTCTACTGGAAGGGCGCGCACCACGCCGACCTGGAGGCCGTCGTGGAGTGGGCGATGGACGCGTACGGCTCGCAGGGCGCGGCCCGCGGCTGATCGTCCTACCGCTGATCGTCCTACCGCTGAACGTCCGTCAACGGCACGTCGCGGGCGGCGGCGAAGGACCCCCGCCCGCGAACGGCCCTCACTCCTGCGGCTGGTCCCGCTCCGCCTCCAGGCGGTCGCGCAGGGCCTCCAGCACGCCCGCCGCGTCCGGCAGCTCCGCCGCTCGGCAGCGGGTGATGCCCTCGGTGAGGCGCGCCACGGCGGCGGGCACGTCCTTCAGGAAGGTGCCCTCGATGTGTGCCGCGACCCGCAGCGCCTCCGCGCGCGGCTGCTCGCCGGCCGGGCCGCCCTCCTCGTGGGACGCGACGGCCTGCTCCAGCTCGGCCACGGCCTCCTCGAAGCGGCCGTCCTCCGCGTAGGCGCGGCCGCGCTGGTAGTGGACCGTGCCGACGTGGAACCAGCGGGGGAAGTCCTTCTCGTCCGAGGGCACCTCGGCGATCAGTGCGTCCGCCTCGGCAAGCCGGGCCAGCGCGTCGGGTACCCCTTCGGGACCGTGCTCCGCCACGCCCAGCCGGGCGAACTCGCGCATCATGTCCAGCACGGCGCCCGGCCGCGGTGCCCGGCCGTTGGAGTCGACGGCCCGCTGGTAGGCCTGATCCGCGGCCTCCCACCGGCCGGCCCGGGCCAGCGCCGTCGCCGCTTCGGAGGCGACCAGGGTGTGCGTGAACTGCTCGTCGCTCCAGCCGCCGACGGTGTCGGCGAGCCGCACGAACTCGTCCGCCGCGGCCCGAGTCTCGCCCAACCCGGCCAGTCCGCGTGCCAGGTTGAGCCGGATCTGCGCCGACAGGCGCGGGTTGACACCGTCCTCGTCGAGCACCGCCGACTCCAGCACCGCCACCGCGTCCGCCGGCCGGTCCAAGGCGCCGAGCACGTCCGCCAGCTCCATCCGGACCTGGGCGGCGTGCTCGTCGCTGCCGCTGGAGCCGTCGCGGTCCAGCCGGTCGGCGGCCTCCGAAAGGTGCCGTACCGCGGCCTCAAGGTCGCCGCTGTGGGCGCAGGCGTGCCCCAGCAGCGCGTACAAGGGGCCCAGCGACAGCGAGTCGTCGGGCCAGCGCGCCGCTGCCGCGAGGGCCTGGTGGCACAACTCCACCGCCTCCACGGGCCGGCCGGCGAAGACCGTGAACTGCGCCAGCAGCGCCAGCGGACGCGGGGTACGCCAGGGCTGCCCGGCCTGCTCCAGCAGCGTGAGCGCCGACTTCAACTCCGCGAGGGCCCGCTCAAGTTCGCCGGAACGGGCGGCCACGTCGGCCGAGTACTGCAGGGCCTGGGCGGGGCGCGGCGGCGACTCCAGCCGCTCCGCCTCGGCCAGCAGATGTCCCACCGCCGCGTCGAACGCCGCCCGTTCGGCGGGTCCCGGCTCGTCCCCACCGCCGACCAGCGGCTCGCGTGCCGCCAGCGCGACGCACTGCAGAACGGTCAGGTAGCGGTTCGGCTCGATGGCCCCGGCGGCCGACAGCTCCGCTGCCCGTGCCTGTTCGGCGGCGAGTGCGGCGCGTGCCTCGGCGACCCCGTTGGCGCCGTCCGCAGCACCGGCCGCGGCGCTGTCCGCCGCGCCGTCCGCAGGGCTGCCCGAGGTGCCGTCCGAGGCACCCTGCGAGGCCGCGGTGACCAGCGCGGTGGCCGCCCGGGCCCGCGCCGTGCACGCGTGGCCCGGCTGCCCGGCGGCCTCGTACGCGTCGGCGGCCCGCAGCAGCGCCTCCCGGCCGCTCGCCCACTCCTCGCGGTGGAGCGCCCGCAGCCCCTGATGCTCCGCCACCTCGGCCCGCAGCACCTCCAACGGGCCCAGCGTCTCGTCGTGTGCGTACTGCGGGGTGTCCAGCAGGGCGGCGAGGCGGTCCCACAACGCGTCCGCGGCGGGGCGGCCCTCGGCTGCCCACTCCCGGACCTGCCGCACCAGCGCCGGCCCGTCCACCGGCTGCTGTCCGGCGGCGGCCGGCGGTTGGGCCGGCGCGGCCTGCGGCAGCCGGGTCGTGGCCCGCAGGCCCAGGGCCAGCGGTTCGTCGAGCAGCGGCAGCCGCTCCAGCCGCTCGCGCCGCCGGTCGCTCACCGCCGTGGTCCCGTTGCGGGCGTCGAACGCGGCGGCCAGCGCGTCGCCCCGCCCGCCGACGTGCACCAGCAGTTCGGCCACCGTCCAGTTGCGGCCGGGCGGCCCGGCCACCGCCAGCGCGCCGTGCCCCTGCCCGGCCAGCCGCGCCAGCAGCACCTGCACCCCGGTCAGCCAGGACAGCAGGGTCAGCGGGGCGCCCGCGCTCTCGAACAGCACCCGGTTCTCGGCCAGGATCTCCAGGCCGCGCGCCTCGTTGCGGGTGAGCGCGCAGAACTCCACGTGCCGGCCGACACTCTCGGCCATGTCCTGCTTGCCGCGGGCGAACCGGTAACCGGACAGGTGGTAGGAGCGGGCGTCGTCCAGCCGGCCCGCCCGGACCAGCGGCAGCAGCGCGTAGGCCATGCTGGCGTACGGCTCCTCCAGGCAGGTCTGCCTGCCGCCGAGCACCGGCTCCCACTCCCGCATCGCCCGCGCCTCGTCGCCGAACGCGATCAGGTGCAGCGCCCGGTTGCGGGTCTCACACGCCTCGCAGTCACTCAGGTCGGTGCGGCCGCGAGTGGCCCACAACTCGTACGCCCGCTCCCGGCCGACACCGGTGTGCGCGGCCACGTGGTGGCGCATCGCGTACACCGGCTGGAGGCCGTGGCCCGCGGCGCGGTAGCGGGAGGCCATCTCGTCCAGCCACTTCTCCACCGCGGCCAGCGGCATCTCCGGCACCTGGAGCAGCGCGGTCGCCACCCACTTGAAGCGCCAGTAGAGCTGGTGCTCCTCCCACTCGCTGAAGTCCTCGCGCCGGTCGTCCCACATCCGCACGATCCGCGCGAAGACCACCGGCGACTTGCGGTCCTCGGCGGAGTACGTGTACGCCGACATCAGCTCGAAGAGCGCCGTCACCAGGGCGCCCCTGTCGTCGAACTGCTCGGCCGCCTCGACCAGTTCCTCCGCACGCACGGTCCGCGGCCGGCCGTAGGGCCGCTCGCTGTTCTCGCGCAGCGCCTCGAAGACGGCCTCGGGTGTCTCCAGCATCACCGCTCCTCGTGCATCGCGTGGTCCAGCAGGCCGATGAAGGCCCGGTTCAGCAGCGCGCTCTCGGTCGGCCGCAGCGGCCGCCGGGTGAGCAGCAGCGCCTGCCCGTACAGCGCCTCCACGGCGGTGACCGCCAGTTCCCGGCCGGTCACCGAAGCAGCCCGGCGCACCAGGGGGTTGAGATGGTTGAGCACCAACTGGGCGCGTGGCGACTCCGATCGCAGCGAGCCCAGGATGTCCGCCCAGACGCCGTCGGCGCTGCCGGCCAGCTCGCCGCGCCTGCGCTCGTGCCGCGCCTCCCGGTTGTCCAGCAGCAGCGCCGGCGCGCTGACCGGATGGAAGGCGCGCAGCACCACGTCGCACTCGAACTGCGCCAGCGCCTCGCGCGCGATGTGCAGGAAGGACGCCGCGGCGAGCTCGACCGAGGGGTCCACCGCGTCCAGGTGCGCGGTCACCGTCGCCGGGTCCAGGTCGAGCACGGCGGTGCCGGGGCGGATCTCCGGGAGCCGGTGCACCAGGTCCCGGTCGTAGGTGTAGCCGCCGTTGACCACGCCCAGCCCGGCGGCCGAGGCGATCGACGCCACCTGCTGGAACTCCTCGACGGTCTGCGCGACCAGCACCGTCGGGTGGGAGCGCGCGAACTCGTCCAGCGTCACGTGCCCGTCGGTCGTCTCGAACGGCAGCCACGGCAGCAGCAGCCGCAGCAGCTCGTCGTCGAACCGGGCCAGTGCCTTGACGGCCAGGTGGTGGACGGCGATGAACCGGTGCAGCAGCGCCGGGTCGCTGGCCGACAGCCCCGTCAGCCAGTCGCGGATGCGGGCACCGAGCGCGTCGCGGACGGCGGCCAGTGTCTCGTCCTCGTACAGCGCCTCCCGGGAGGCGGTGGGCCGCAGCTGGTCGGCGTCCACCACGCAGCGGACGAAGAACGCCCACTCCGGGAGGAGTTCCGACGCCTTGTCGGAGAGCAGCATGCCCTTGACGTGCACCCGGTGCCCGCTGTGCCGGGAGGGGTGCACGGCCGTGGGGAGTACGAACGCCGCGCCGCGCAGGCCCACGAGCGGCAGGTCCAGCTCCACCACGTCCAGCGGGGTGAAGTCGAAGGTGGACCGGCACAGTTCGAGCAGGGCCTCGCGCCGGGCGGCCGGCGAGGGGTACGTCGCCTGCCAGGGCGGGGCGACGGCGTTGACGCGTACGGCGGAGCCGTCTGCCGCGGCCACCACGACCTCGTGGCGCAGCAGCCCGCCGTAGTGGCGGGCCAGGTCCAGCACCGTGTCGTGCCGGGTCCACTCCGCCGCGTCCGGGCGCGGCAGCAGCGTGACGGTGGTGCCCGGCTGCGGCACCGCGCCGGCCGGCAGGGTGCGGATCGCGTAGCGCCCGTCCGAGCCGCCGCGCCACTCCACGGCCGGCGCCTCCGGGTCCGCCGCCGACCGGGTGGTCACCGTGATCTCGTCGGCCACCACGAAGCACGCCAGCAGACCGATGCCGAACTGCCCGATGAAGTCACCCCGTTCGGCGACCAGCTGGTCTCCGTCCAAGGCGGCCGCAGCACCCTGGGCGGCGCGTTTGGAGCTGCGCCCGATGGTGGCGAGGAAGCGGTGCACGTCCTCCTCGGTGAGCCCGACGCCGGTGTCGGTGACCGTCAGCCGGTCCGTTCCGGCGGTCACCGTGATCCGGCCCGGCGCGGCCGGGTCGAGGGCCTGCCGCGCGGTGATCGCGTCCACCGCGTTCTGCAGCAGCTCGCGCAGGTAGACCCGGGGGCTGGAGTAGAGGTGGTGCGACAGGAGGTCGACCAGGCCGCGCAGGTCGACCTGGAAGGTGTGCGTGGCCGGGTCGGACTGCGGGGACACGGCGGTCTGCGCGGACCGGGGCGTCTGGGGGATCTGGGGTATCTGTGGATCTGACACCGGTTGCGGCTCCAAATCGGCCGAGGAGAAAGGGGAGTGGCGTGCGCGCCGGGGCCGCGTCGGGACCGGGCACGCCGCCACGACGGGGGATGCGGCGGTCTCCGGACGAGGAATCCCCGGTGGCACGACGGTGTGACGCGACGCCGGCTCGACGGTGGCGTCGACGCCCGTAGCGGCGCCATGGGCGGTCGTCAGCGGCGGATCAGCGCAGCATGCGGGCCTGCCACCGCGTGTACGTGCCCACGGGGTCGTCGGCGCCGCCCTTGAGACGGTTCCAAGGGGACCTGCATACCGCGCCGTTGAGCATGGCGAAGACCTCGACCGCCGACTGCTTGCGGCCGGCGAGGGAGAAGGTCATCGCGAAGGTGTTCGCCGACGCCGTCCACCCCGGGTGCCGTTGGAAGGCGGCATGCCCCAGCGACCGCTCCCATGCCTGGCCCAGCCGGCCGGCGGCCTCCGGTTGGGCCAGGCTGCTCGTCCCGTTCTCCTTCGGCTCGCCGTACCACTCCTCCAGCTGGGCCAGCGCCACCAACTCGCCGAAGGGCGAACCCTCGGGCGCCGCCAGCATGGCCGTCCGGGCGAAGTCGTGCATCTTCTCGTGCGAGCCGCCCCACTTGGCGCAGACCTGCTGGAGGTGGACCCGATGGGCCGGCAGGTGGTGGGGGAAGCGCGCGACGACGGCGTCGAGCCGCCGCCGCGCCGCGTCCTGCCCGACCTGGAGCCCCCGTCCCGAGGTCAGGAGGAAGTACCAGGGAGCGACCCATTCCGGGGCCAGCTCGGCGGCCTCGTAGAGGTGCTCCTCCGCGTCCCGCAGCCGGGCGTGGAAGACGGCGAACTGCTCCTTGGACACGTACTTGGCCAGCTTCGCCGACCGCGCCTCCCACGCCCAGCCGATCTGGCGGGTACCCAGCGCCAGCCGCGCCAGCGGGTCCCGAGGGTCGTCGGCGACCGCACGGGCCAGCCACTCCTCGGCGCCGTCCACGTCCATGACCTCGTTGACCAGCCAGCTCAGGTCGTCTGTCCACGGCCCGGCCAGACCGGGCCCCTCCGCGGCCGACGCCAGCAACTCCCGCACCCCGGCCCAGTCGCCGGACCGAGCCGCGCCGAGCACGGCGGTGAGGCGGGGATCACCCAGATCCGTGTCGAGCCGCGGCGGAGCGACCAGGCCCCACGACTGGCGCCGCTCGCGCGCCTTCTTCTCCTGCTTCTCCGCCGTACGGCGGCCGAAAAGCGGCATACGGCACCCCCCTCAGCTGTACTCGGGGCGTGTTCGTCCCGCCCCCCCGGTGAGTACATATCACGGCCGGGCGACAGCACGCCGATCCCGGTCCGGGCCGGTCGGTGGCGCGAGCGGGGCCACCACGACCGTCCGCCGTCGATCCGCGCGGGGCCTACTTGTAGACCTTGCCCGCCACCGGCTTGCCCGGCGCCAGCAGCTGCTTGACCGTCACGAAGGTGTAACCGCGCTTCTGGAGCGTGGAGATGATGGGGGCGACCGAGGCGACCGTGCCGTTGTAGCCGCGGTTGGTCGGGTCCACCAGGTCGTGCAGCAGGATGATCCCGTCCGGCTTGGTCTGCTTGAGTATGCGGCTGGCTATGAGCTTGGAGTCGGTGGTCTTGTAGTCGGCGCCGTTGGCGCTCCACACCACCTCGGCCATGCCCAACTCCTTCGCCACCTTGGTGACTTTGGCGCTGGTGCGGCCCTGCGGGGGGCGCAGCAGTGTCGGCCGCTGGCCGGTGGCCTTCTCGACGGCGTCCCGCCCCTCGGTGATCTCCTTGCGGACCTCGTCCGTGCTGATCTTGGTGAGGATCTGGTGGCTCCAGGTGAGCGTCTCCACCTCGTGGCCCTGCGCGACCATGTCCCGCACCATCTCCGGGTGCACCCGCACATGGTTCTTGCCGAGCGTGAAGAACGTCGCGTGGACGTGGTACTTGGCGAGTATGGCCAGGATCTGCGGGGTGCGCACGCTGGGGCCCGCGTCGAACGTGAGCGCCACGCACTTGACGTGGCGGCAGTCCACGGCGCCGTCGGGTCCCTGCGCGAAGGCCGCGGTGCCCGCGGCGGGAGCCCCCTTGCGCGCGGCCGCCGGCGAGGTCGCCGTGTAGCCGTCGCAGCCGGAGACGCCGAACGCCAGCGCACCCGCGGCCAGCAAGGTGATCAGCGCGCGGGTGCGGCGCGCCGTGGTCGTACGCATGCGGGATTCCCCCTCGTTTCTGCGGTCCGGAGCCCGATGGGGTGGGCTCCGGACCGGAACCCTACACACTGCGTATACACAGGTTATCTACCGGGGGGTTGTACTGATCCCTGGCCAGATCTGTCTGAACAGTGGCGATTTGCCGTCGTTTTGGATGGGATCTGTGCGGTCGAATGTGCTGGGAGCGACGGCAGGGGCTGCGGTGGGAAAGGGGTGCGGGGGTGAACCGGCGGTGCCTGAGGGGCGGCCGGACGTCGGGGGCATGGGCCGGCGAGCGGTGGCTGCGGAAGGGAGCAGGCTCGTGCTGTCGCGGCCGACGCGGCGTCGGGACGGCGTCGGCAACGGCACCGGTTGCCGCCTCCCGCGTCCGTCCTGGAGGGGGTGGTCGGCGCGCTCCCGTGGCGGGGCGGTGTCGGGGCTCCGTCGGGTGGGGAGCGATGACCCGCCGGGCGCGCGCCGCCCCTGGGGGTGCGTCGCGGGACGGCGCGGTCGTACGAGGCCGGGGGTGGGGGAGTGCCGCGTGCGCCGTGTGCTCCGGAGGCGAGTCGGACCAGGGGTAGGCTGCTCGCGCGGCCCACCACCCGTTCGGGGCCGCGTAGTCGACCAACCGGCCGGGTACGGCGCGGTTCCGTGCGCCACGAAGGTGACGTATGGGGCGAATCGGGCCTTGCCGGGGGTGGGGTGCCCGACCGGCGGCCCGGGTTTGCGAGGATCGTTGCGATGACTGCCGCTCCCTCTGACGCTCTCACCGAGCGCTCAAGCCCTCCGGGCCGTGACCGTCGACGGCACCGGCGTCCTCGTCGTACCGCCAAACGCGTGGTGATCGCCGTGTCGGTGGTCGCCGCCGCGGTGGGCCTGCTCGGCGCGGGCTACGTCGCCACCCAGCACTCGGGCGGAGGCCGGACCGCCGCGGCCGACAACGGCCGTGACACCGGCAAGCCCGCTGGTACGCCAGCCGCCGCGGCCCCGGCGGCCACCGCGTCGCGGGACCCGATGCCCGCCACCATTCCGGGGCTGGGCCCCAAGACGCTGGCCGACGTGCCGGCTGCCAGCCGCCAGGTGCTGGTGGCCTCCGGTCAGGCCAAGGACTCCTCCAACACGCTGGTCACCCTCTGGGTCAAGCTCCCGGACGGCCACTGGCGTCCGGGCGCGACCTGGCGCGGCCACAACGCGAAGGACGGCTGGACGACGGACCACCACGCCGGGGACCTGCACAGCCCGATCGGCGTGTTCACCCTCCACGACGCCGGCGGGTTCGACGCCGACCCGGGGTCCCACCTGCCGTACCACCACTCCGACAGCTTCCACGCGGGTGGCGTCGGCTTCGACGGAGAGCCGCTCGACGAGGCGTTCGACTACGTCATCGCCATCGACTACAACCGCGTCCCCGGCACCTCACCCCTGGACGGCACCCAGCCGCTGGGGGCCGACAAGGGCGGCGGCATCTGGGTGCACGTCGACCACGGCGGCCCCACCCACGGCTGCGTCAGTATCCCCGCCCCGGACATGGTCACGCTGCTGCGCGCGCTGCAGCCCGCCGACCACCCGGTCATCGTCATGGGCGACAGCACTTCCCTCCAGAGCTGAAGCCGCGACCGGACCACGCCGCCGCCACGGAGGCAGGGCAAAGCTCCTGTACGACCTCGTCGGCGCGCGGGAGTACACCGACGGCCGGCCGGGACATCCGTCCCTGCCGGCCGTCGGTGTACTCCCGCGCCAGGCGGGTGGGGGCGGTCAGCCGCGCGGCAGGACCAGGGACTGCACGCTCGGCAGCCCGCGCCAGTCGTTGGACGCGATGGTGGCGTGCGCGGCGGCGAGTTGGGCGACCCGGGCCTGCGCGTCGGCCGCGGCCGGAGCGGTGTCGTCCAGGGTCGGCGCCACGTTCTGCGCGTCCGTCATGATCAGCAGGTAGTGGTTGGTGTCGTACCAGCTGGTGTCGATGCTGCCGTTGAGGAACGTGGCGGCGTCACCGTCGAAGACCACGAACCACGGCCGCAGCGAGGCGTCGGAGTAGCGCGAACGCGGGTCGCCGGCCTGGGCGTTGTGCACGGCGGGGAAGACGTTGGCCTGGGAGAGCTTCCCCTGGCTCTGGAGTGATTTGAGGTAGCCCGCGTACTCCTGGTCGGTCCACAGGGAGTCCGTCGGGTTGGCCTCCTCGACCGTCCCCGGGATGGCCTCGATCAGCACCTTGCCGGCCAACTGCGCCCGAGTGGGCCAGTTCCCGGCGATCGCAGCGGCGTCCAGGGACGCGTACTGGCCGCCGCCCGGCTTGGCCAGCAGGTCGGAGGGCTTGAAGACGAGGCTGCCCAGGTGGGCGCTGATCGACTGGTCCAGCTTCGCCGGGCTCATCCCGAAGGTGCTCTGGAAGCCGGCCTTCAACTCCAACTTGATGACCAGGGGCCCGTGTCCGGGGTGGGCGCCCAGCCAGACCCGGACGTCGTCCAGGCAGGTCTCCAGGTCCTTGTTCGCGGCGCCGGTGTAGAGGTCGGCGGCGGAGGAGGCGTTGACGCAGTTGTTGCTGTTGCCCAGCGGGTTGTCGTGGCTGACCTTCCACTCCTGGGTGACGAAGTCGTCCCAGACGTCCAGCTCGATCATCGAGGTGCCGGTGTCCAGCGCCTGGGCGAGGTAGGGGAAGGCCGACGGGTCGTAGGTGTTGTGCAGGCCGGACCCGGTCGTCGACGAGAACGGCAGCGAGTCCGTCTCGGCTGCGGAGGCGGGGGTCCCGCCGGCGAAGAAGGCGAGGCAGGCACTGAGGGCGGCACCGAGGGCGGCGGCGCGAAGCCGACCGGAGATGCGGCGGAGCGGACCGGTCACGTGTCCTCCTGTTGGTTGTGTCTCCGTCAGGACGGTGCCGGGCGCGCGTGAATCGACGGAGACATGACACGTAACACGACCTGTCGGCCTGCTGTCACCTCCTGTGCGTGAACGTGCCTCCTGTTACAGGGGTGTTGGCAGGACGAGCGGTCCGAGCCGAGGTCCGCCGACCCGGGTCGGCGCCGGGTCGGTCGAAACCACGCCCAAAGCGCCAGGCGGTGCCCGCTGTTGGGGCCGTCTGACGCTTCGGGTGATGCGCGGAACGTCACGTTGCCGGTGCGGTTCGGGACACGCGAACGTTCCGCCGCCGGCGGCGCGGACGACGGGTTCCGCGCGCGCTGGCACTGATGGCCCAGGGTGCGGCGCCCGGTTCGAACGGTGGGCGGGGACTCGCCCCGCCCCTGCGCGGAGCCGGCCCGGCGTCGCCGCGCGACAGCCGAACGAGGGCCCGGCCCGAGGTCGTTGAAGGAGGACGATGGGGCTGGTGGGTCGTCAGGAGACGCCGACGAGCCGGAGTACCGCCGCAGTGGCCGCGGCCGCGACCACCACGACCACGAACGGCGCCCGCCGACAGGCGAGCAGGCCACCCACCGCGACCCCCGCCGTGCGGGCGGGACCCGCGTAGCCGTGCCCCTCCATGAGGCCTGAAGTGGCCACCAGCGCCGCCAGCAGGACCACGACGGCCGTGCCCATGAGGCGTTCGGCCAGGGGCGGCAGCGAGAACCGGGCACGCAGTACCTGTCCGGCGCCCCGGAAGGCGAACGTGCCGACGCCGAGCACGCCGGTGGCGGTGAGGAGTCCCGCGGTGCCGGTCATCGCGTGCCCCTCTCGGTGCCGGCCGACCCGTGCGGGGGCCGCGGCAGCTCGTCCCCGCTCCCGCCTGGGGTGCCGGACGGCGGCGCGGTGCCCCGGGCACGGCGCGCGGCAGCGGCTTCCGGGGGCCCGGCCGCGCCCCCGGCGGTGTCCACCGCGTCGTGGGCGGTGCTGCCCTCGTCCGCCAAGGTCTTCGCGGCGGGCGGCGGCTCGTTCCGCGGTACCCCGCGCCCCGCCGCGGCGACGCCGAGCAGGGCGAGGAGGACGGGCAGGCCCGCGGGCAGGAAGGGAGTCGCCGCCAGGGCGACCACGGCCCCGGCCAGCGCCGCGCGCCGAGGTGCCGAACGGTTCAGCGAAGGCAGCAGCAGTGCCAGCAGCACGGCGGGAAAGGCCGCGTCGAGCCCGAAGGCGTCGGTGTCGCCGATGGCCCGGCCGCCGTACGCGCCCGCGACCACCCCCGCGTTCCAGGCCGCGAAGAGCCCGAGTCCGCAGCCCCAGTAGGCGGTTCGGCGCATGGCGGGCGAGGTCTGCGCGAGGGTGAACGCGACCGTCTCGTCGACCATCAGGTGAGTGCCGGCCAGCCGTCGCCAGCCCCCCGAGCCGCGCAGCACGTCTCCCACGGCGAAGCCGAACGGCACGTGCCGCGCGTTGATCAGCAGTCCGGCGGCCACCGCCGCCAGTGGGCTGCCCGCGCTTCCCAGGATGCCGATCACGGCGAACTGCGCCGCGCCGGCGAAGACCACCAGTGACATGAGTACCGGCAGCCACAGCGGTAGGCCGAGCCCCACCGCGATGGCGCCGAAGGACAGGCCGACGAGTGCGTCGGCAGCACACACCAGGCCGATGGAGCGCGCCAGCGCGGATCGCCCGGTCTTCGGGGTTCGCCATATCGAACGCATCGCTGTCTATACTGAACGCACGGAGAGCGTTCGTCAAATAACACGACCGTACGTTTCACCGAACGAACACCTTGTTGTATGGAGGAGTACGCAATGGCACCGTCCGCCCCCCGTACCGGACCTGGCGCGCGCCGGACCCCGGGCGCGACTCCGACCGGTGACCGGTCCGAGGACCAGGAAGGCGACCCGGCCGCGGACCAATCGCCCCGGGCCAAGGACCGACGCGACCCGGCCGCGGACCAGGCTGAACGGGGCGCCGGCCAGCGCGACCGGGCCGGGACCCGGGACCGGACCGCCGGAGGGGAACCAGGCCGGGCCGGTGAGCGCGCCGGCGGCCCCCGCTCGCGGCCATCGCGGCCTCCCTGCAACGCGAACGGCGCCGTGTCGGCCTCTCCCTCGCCGAGGCCGCCCGGCGGGCCGGCATCGCCAAGTCCACGCTCTCCCAGCTCGAATCGGCCACCGGCAACCCCAGCGTGGAGACACTCTGGGCGCTCAGCGTCGCTCTGGACGTTCCCTTCGCCCAACTCGTCGACCCGCCGCGACCGCGCGTACAGGTCATCAGGGCCGGAGAGGGACCGACCTTCACCGCCGAGCACTCCTCGTACGTGGCCACGCTGCTCGCCTCCTGCCCGCCGCACGCGCTCCGCGACATCTACCTGGTCTCCGCCGAACCCGGCAGCGCCCGCGAGTCCGAGCCGCACATGCCGGGCCTGGTGGAACACGTGGTGCTCAGCACCGGCCGCGCACTCGTCGGCCTCACCGGGGACCCGGTCGAACTGCTCCCGGGTGACTACATCAGCTACCCCGGTGACGTCCACCACGTCTTCCGCGCGCTCGAACCGGGTACGTCAGGGGTGTTGCTCTCCGAACACGGCTGATGTCCCCGCACAGCCGATGTCCCCCTAGGGTGGGCCGAGTCGGTCCTGGGACACGAGGGCCGGGCATGCAGGGCCGGTCTCGTCGTCCTACCGGTTGCGGGGGCAGAGCGGTCCGGTCCGGCCGGTCCGGCCGGTCCGTACCGATCCGGCCGGTCCGGCCGGTCCGTGCTGTTCCGGGGCCTTCGGCCCGCGCCGCTCGGCGAGTCGGCAGGCGCGGCCCCAACAGGTCGATGACGCCGCTCTCCTCGCCCGCGCACGCCCCGTTCCGTCGACCTCGTGGAGGCCCCGATGCCCGCACCCGCCGCCGTACGGACCGAGCGCAGCGGTCCGGTCACCACCGTCGTGCTCTCCAGGCCCGAGGTGCGCAACGCCGTCGACGGCCCCACCGCGCGGGCCCTGGCCGACGCCTTCCGCGCCTTCGACGCCGACGACGGTGCCGCCGCGGCGGTGCTCTGGGGCGAGGGCGGCACCTTCTGCTCCGGAGCCGACCTCAAGGCGTTGGGCACCCCCCGCGGCAACCGCTTCGAACCCGACGGAGACGGCCCGATGGGGCCGACCCGCCTGCGGCTGGGCAAGCCGGTGATCGCGGCGGTCAGCGGCCACGCCGTCGCCGGCGGCCTCGAACTCGCCCTCTGGTGTGACCTGCGCGTCGCCGAGGAGGACGCCGTCTTCGGCGTCTTCTGCCGGCGTTGGGGCGTCCCGCTGATCGACGGCGGCACCGTGCGGCTGCCCCGGCTCGTCGGCGCGGGGCGGGCGATGGACCTGGTGCTGACCGGTCGTCCGGTCGGCGCCGACGAGGCACAGGCGATCGGTCTCGCCGACCGGGTGGTACCGACGGGCACCGCGCGCGCCGCCGCCGAGGAACTGGCCGCGAGGATCGCCGCGTTCCCGCAGACCTGCGTACGCCACGACCGGCTCGCCCTCCTGGAGACCGAAGGGCTGCCCGAGACCGACGCCCTCGCCGTCGAGGCCGCCCACGGGCGGGTGTCGATCGCCGAAGCCGCTGCCGGTGCAGCCCGGTTCGCCGCCGGCGACGGCCGCCACGGCGCGTTCCCCGGCTGAACCGCCGGCGCATGCCCTCTTCCCGCTCGCCCTCCTTTCCACATGCCCTCTTTGCCGCGCGCCCTCCTTTTCGCGTGCCCTTCCGCCCTTTCGACGGGGCCGCGCCCGGGAACCCTCAGCTGCGACCCCCGCCGCCTGGCCGGTGCACCCAGGTGACTTCGGCCCGGAGCGTCGGCAGCGCCCAGGGCTCCACGGCGCCGCGCACCAGATCGGCCAGGAACCGGACCGCCCCACCGGTGTAGTGCCACCAGTGGCGATCGCGCGCGGCCCGGGGCCGCAACCGCTGGCGAGGGCGCCCAACCGGTCGCGGTTCGAGGGATCGAACGACCGCACCGGTACCGGCTCCTGTCCGACCGGGGCGGGAGGACCGGTGCCGATCGGACGACTGTTTAGGCTTCCCGCATGAAAGAGTGGGACCTGCGCAAGCTCCAGATCCTCCGCGCGCTGCACGACACCGGAACGGTCACCGCAGCGGCGGCGGCGCTTCGGATGACGCCGTCCGCTGTCTCCCAGCAACTGGCCGCGCTCGCCAAGCAGGTCGGCGCCCCCGTGCTGGAGGCGCGAGGCCGCGGGGTACGGCTCACCGGCGCGGCCCACGTCCTGCTACGGCACGCGGAGATCGTCTTCGCCCAACTGGAGCGCGCCGGAGCCGAACTCGACGGCTACGCCCGGGGTGACGCCGGGCAGGTCAGGGTCGGCACCATCGCCACCGCGATCACCCGGCTGGTCGTCCCAGCCGCGATTCTGCTCCGCAGCGCCGCGCCCGACCTGGACCTCACGGTCCGGGAAGCCGAAGCGGCGGAGGTCTACGAGGAGTTGGCAGCCGGTGAGATCGACGTCGCGGTGTCCCTCGCGGTCGACGCGCCCACCGCCCGCGACCCGCGCTTCGTGCTCTTCCCGCTGCTCGTCGACCCGTTGGACGTGGCGTTGCCCACCGGCCACCCTCTCGCCGACGTCGCCGGGCTGCGGCTGGCCATGCTCGCGCAGGAGCCGTGGATCTTCGGCAGCGGCGGGCCGTGGCGCGACATCACCCTCACCGCCTGCGCCGACGCCGGCTTCGTCCCCGACCAGGCACACGCCGCCACCGACTGGCCGGCCGTCTTCGCCCTCGTCGCGGCGGGCATGGGAATCGCACTCGTGCCCCGGATGGCGGGCGGCCGGTGGTACGAGGTCGTGGTCCGCCCCCTGGAGGCCGACCGGCCGCGGCGCCGCATCGTCGGCGCCGTGCGTGCCGGAACGCAGGACGCCCCACCGCTGCGCCGTGTGCTCGGCGCCCTGCGGCAGGCCGCGGGGATCGAACCGGACGGCGTCTATCTGTGACGGACTGTCTGCGACGGACCGGAGGCGGTCCAAGCCGCCGGGAGTGCGTGCCGGAGCGAGTGCGACCGCGTACAAACGTGTAGTGGAACTGAAGGAAATGTTCAGAATCTTTCGATGGACATGAACGGTGATGCTTCGTCACAGTGGGTGTGTGCCGGCGGACGCTGTGCACGGCGGGTGAAGCGTACGGAGACGTGAGCCGTGAGCGGTGCGGGCCGAAGGCAGGCGCCGGAGAGAGGAAGGGCAGGGGCGAGATGACCAGCGGGGGCTACGAAGCACACCTCGGAGCGGGAGAGACGCGGAGGCCAAGCGCCACGCCGGACGCAGGTGCTCCTGACGCCGGCGCGTCCACCACGGCTGATCCGGCGACGGTCGAACCAGTGGCCATCGATCCGGTAGCGGTTGATCTGGCCGAGCCGGGGCTCGGAGCATGGCATGGATCGGTGCACGCGCCAGTGGCCGCGCCAGTGGCCGCGGCCGCGACCGCGACGGAGACCGGCTCCGGGGCCGGCCCGGGGGCGGAGGGCCCGACCAGCTCGCGGCGCCGTCCACCGCGCTCACCGACTTCACCGGAGACGCGCTTCCGTACGCGGGCGGACACCCGTACGCGGACTATCGCAGGGCGGAGTCCGTGCCCTTCGCCCACCTCACGGACCTGACCGATCGGGGGCTCGGCGCAGCGGTGGTCGAGGCCGGCGACGAGTTCTTCGCCGAGCGGGAGAACCTCCTGCTGCCCGGCCCGGCTGTCTTCGACCCGGAGCGGTTCGGCCACAAGGGCAAGGTGATGGACGGCTGGGAGACACGGCGCCGGCGCGGACCGTCCTCCGACCGCCCCCATCCGGGCGCCGAGGACAACGACTGGGCTCTTGTGCGGCTCGCCGTGCCCGGTGTGGTGCGCGGGATCGTCGTCGACACCGCCCACTTCCGCGGCAACCACCCCGCTCGGTGTCCGTCGAGGCAGCGGTGCTGCCCGGCCACGCGGGCACCGTCGAACTCGCCGACCCCAGCCTGGAATGGACCGTGCTCGTGCCCCGCACCGCCGTCGGAGGCCACGCTGAGAACGCCTTCGCCGTCCATCTGGAGCGACGCTTCACCCACCTGCGGCTACGTCAGTTCCCGGACGGCGGTGTCGCCCGGCTGAGGGCGTACGGGGAGGCCGTGCCAGATCCCCGGTGGCTGTCCGTGCTCGGCACCTTCGACCTGGTCGCGTTGGAGAACGGCGGTACCGTCGAGGACGCCTCCGACCGCTTCTACTCACCACCCGAGCACACCCTCCTGCCCGGCCGTGCCCGGACGATGGACGAGGGCTGGGAGACCCGCCGCCGTAGGGACCAGGGCCACGACTGGATCCGGTACCGGCTGGTGGAGCAGGGAGTGGTCCGAGCGGTGGAGATCGACACCGCCTACCTCAAGGGCAACTCGGCGGGATGGGCGGAGCTGTGGGCTCGCGACGGTTCCGAGGGGGACTGGCGCCCGCTGCTGGAACGGGTCCGTCTCTATCCCGACACCCCGCACCGGTTCCTCATCGACCCGGCGGAGCAGGCCCCGGCCACCCACGTGAGGATCGACATCTTCCCCGACGGAGGCATATCCCGGCTCCGGCTGCACGGCTCGCTGACGCAGACGGGCGCCGCGCGGCTGGCCGCACGGGCCAGGACGCTCGCCTGACGCCTGACGCCTGACGCCTGACGCCTGACGCCTGACGCCTGACGCCTGACGCCTGACGCCTGACGCCTGTGGTCCACTTCTGCGGCGGCCCGTAGAGGGGGAGGCGACAGCGCCACCGGACGGGCGGTTCGCATCGGCCGGCACGGCATGGCGTGTCAGCAGGTACGGCGGAGGGAGGGCTCTGCCGGGGCCCAGCGGGTTCACCGTGTCCCGAAGAGCTCCAGCAGATCCGCCTTGCCGAACACACGGGCCGTGTCAATGGCCGAGGGAGTGCCGGAGGCCGGGTCGGCTCCGGCGTCCACGAGAGCGGTGATCACCTCTTGCTCGCCCTTGAAAACGGCCCCCGCCAGCGGGGTCTGGCCCCGGTCGTTGGCTCGGTCCACCTCCGCGCCCCGCTGGAGCAGGGCTCGGACGGTCTCCGCGTGGCCGTGGTAAGCGGCGAGCATCAGCAGGGTGTCACCCCGGTCGTTGGTGAGGTTGACCGGCACTCCGGCGTCCACGTAGGCGGCCAACCGGTCCGTGTCCCCCTGCCGGGCCAGGTCGAAGACCTGCGCGGCGAGCTGGAGCACCTCGGGGTCGTGGGCAGGCTCGCTGTCGTCGGCGGGTTGGGGTCCGTGGTCCGTCATGCCCCCACCCTAAGCAGGGCAGCGCCCTTCGAAGAAGGAGATCACGACATGCCGCGCCGGACCGTCGCCGACCCGGACGTCCACCGGGACGCACGCCCGGCCGTCCTCGGCGACGAAGAAGGCCCCGAGGAAGGCGGTCGGACCGTCCGGACAGCCGCTGAAGGTCACCGCAGGAGTGGGGGCCCCGTACTCGCCGCTGAACTCCAGCCCGGCGTGTGCCCGCTGCGCGGCGCCCACGGTCACCGTCACCACGGCGTCCGCCCGCACCAGGGCCTCAACGCGATAGTGCCAGCCGCCGCCGTTCCGGATGCCGAAGTCGCTTTGCGTCCCCGTGGCCAGGGCACGCAGGCCAGGCAGGGTCAGCGGTCCGACGGCGATGTCCTCCGGCGGCGAGGCGGGCGACGCGGAGGTGCCACCGGGCGTCCGGGAAGGCGCGGCCGAGGCGGTTCCGCGACCAACGGCGGCGGAGGCAGGACGCGTACGGCGCGCGGATGACGAGGACGGTACCGAGGAGGGAGGAGACGAGGGTGAGGGCGGAGCCGAGAGGGAGGACAGGAACGGCACGTCGGGGGGTGGGGGAGGAGGGGCCGTGGTGGTCGGAGGGTAAGTCGAGCTAGGAGAGGCGGAAATGGACGTACGGGTGGGTGCGGGAGCGATGGCTGTGGGGACGGTGCCCTGGAGCGGGTCGGGCTCGCCGTTGAAGGTGGTGCCGTCGGCGCATCCCAGCGGGCGGGGGCGCTCGATACTGCCGACCGGTGGCGTGGCGGCCGATGAGGGCGCCGCCTTGTCGGACGGGCCGGAGGGCGTGCCGAAGGAGCAGCCGCCGAGCAGAACCACCGTTCCACTGACCGCGCAAGCGAATCGCCATGCTCTTCTTGACATGGGCATCACTCCTCGGTCAGGACGGTACGTCCTCGTCCCGGCCGCGAACAGCCGTCCCCGTGCCGCATTGACTCCCTTTCCGGACACACCGGCCGCAGCCTTCGGTCCCCTCCGGGGCTGCCGTCCCCGAGGTTGCCGTCTTCCGTACTCCGGCTCCTCCTCGGCCGGTCGGCGCGGGCAGCCACGATGGACGCGGCCTCCGACATCCCCGGGAGCGGGTGGGAAGGCGGAGCGATTCAGGCTTCTGAGAGAGGGGGAGTGCCGCCCCCGGGTGCGGCACTGTCAGTGCCGCCTCCTACGCTCCGGCCCATGAGCATGATCGGTGAGTACGTACGCCTGACCCCGGCCGAACTCGAACGGGCCGTCAAGGACCCGGAATGGGCGCAGGACTTCGTCGACGAGTTGGTCGAGTCGGAGCTGGAGGAGAGCCCCGACGCTTCGGCGGCGCGCTGCCACGACACCGACAAGGCATGGCACGCCCTCGACTTCCTGCTCGGCCGTCTGGCCTTCCCGGTCGACATCGTCCACGGTGAGGAGGTACTGCCCGGCGCGGAGGACTGGGGCTACGGCCCGCCCCGCTACCTCACCCCGGAGCGGGTGCGGCTCGCCGCGGAGAAGCTGACCGCTATGACCCCCGAGGACCTGGTCGACGGGGTTACCCCCGACGACCTGGCGCAGGCCGACGTCTACCCGCGCATCATCTGGGAGCGCGGTGAGTCGCTGGACTACGTGGCCGAGCACTTCCGGGACCTGCTGCCCTTCTTCGAGGCGGGCGCCCGGGATGGGCATGCCATGCTGCTCTGGCTGGACTGAGCCGTCGACGGAGGCGGCGGGCTGCTCTCCCCTTAGCCCCGAGGCTCCTGCCCGGTGCCCGGTGCCCGGTGCCCGGTGCCCGCCCCGGGCGGCCCGAGGCCGCCCAGGTCGCCCGAGGTGGACGGCCGGCGTCCCGGCCGCGGCCCCGGTCCCGGGGCCGCCGGAGGGCGCGGGCGTACGCCAGCACGCGGTATCCGTCGAAGCCGCGGCCCGGACGCTCTGGTCAGCGGCCGCCGGAAGAGGTTCCATGGTCGACACACGGCCACCGTGGGGACGGCGGCCACCCTCGGTGGATGAGGTGCCCTTGCCAACGACCGTACGACGTACCGCTGTGACCCTGCCGAGCGCTCCGCTGGGCCCGGAGAACCCCCTGCCCGCGCTGCACCCACGGGCGGAGGTCCACCAGGTCGAGCCGGGTGGGAGAGCGGGGTTGCCGGCCGACATGGCACGGCAGTTGGGGTACGCCACGCTGCGATCAGTCCTGCCCGTTCGCGTGCTCGACGGCTACGGTCGCGACCGCGCCCCGGCTGATCTGGACGCGCTGGTCCTGGAGAACGACCGGCTGCGCGCCACCGTGCTGCCCGGGTTGGGCGGCAGGCTGTACTCGCTGTTCCACAAGCCGACCGGCCGCGAGCTGCTCTACCGCAACCCGGTCTTCCAGCCGGCGGACTTCGCGCTGGCCGGGGCCTGGTTCTCCGGCGGCGTGGAGTGGAACTCCGGCGCCACCGGCCACGCCGCGTACACCTGCGCGCCTGTCCACGCCGCCCGGGTGACCGCCCCCGACGGCGGTCCGATGCTGCGGCTGTGGGAGTGGGAGCGGCTGCGCGACCTGCCGTTCCAGGTGGACCTGTGGCTGCCCGACGGCTCCGACTTCCTGCTGGTCGGGGTCAGGGTCCGCAACCCGCACCCGCGTACCGTCCCGGCGTACTGGTGGTCCAACACCGCCGTGCCCGAGACCCCCGGCACGCGGGTGCTGGCTCCCGCCGAGGCCGCCTGGCACTTCGACTACCGGCAGGAGCTCGGCCGTGTCCCGATGCCGGTCCCCGAGGCCCCGCCCCGGACGGAGTCCGGCGTCCCGGCCACGGCGCCGGGCAGCGCCGACGTCAGTTATCCCGCCCGCCGCGAGCACGCCGCCGACTACTTCTTCGACGTGCCCGACGGCGAGCGGCGCTGGATCGCCGCCCTCGACAGCGACGGCCGCGGGCTCGCGCAGACCTCGACCGACACCCTGCGCGGCCGCAAGCTCTTCCTGTGGGGCGCCGGCCGCGCCGGCCGCGGCGGCCGCCGCTGGCAGGAGTGGCTGACCGAACCCGGCACCGGCGGCTACCTGGAGATCCAGGCCGGCCTGGCCCGCACCCAGTTGGAGCACGTACCGCTACCGCCCGAGGCCGAGTTCTGCTGGCTGGAGGCGTACGGCCCGCTCGACGCCGACCCGTCGGCGGTCCACGGGGACGACTGGGCGGCCGCCCGCGGCGAGGCCGCGCGCCGTCTGGAGGAGGTCCTGCCGCGTCAGGCGGTCGACGACGCCTTCACCCGCTGGCGCGAGCGGGCCGCCGACGCCGAACCGGAGGAGGTGCTCGCGGTCGGCACCGGCTGGGGCGCGCTGGAGGTCGAACGGGGCCGGTTCGCTCTGCCGGGCACCCCGTTCCCGGCGGCCACCCTCGGCCCGGAGCAGAAGCCGTGGCTGGAACTGCTGGTCGCCGGGGTGGTACCGCGTCCGGCCCCGGGACAGGCACCCGGAGCCGCACCGGTCGGCCCGCAGTGGCGGGAGCTGCTGGAGGCCGCCGACACCTTCCCCGGCAACGCCTGGTACCGGGACCTCCAGTTGGGTGTCGCCCAGTGGGCCGCGGGCGACCGGGCCCAGGCCGTCCGCAGCTGGGAACGGTCGCTCGCGGACCGCCGCACCCCCTGGGCGCTGCGGGCCCTGGCGGTCGCCGAGTCGGTGGCGGGGGAGAGGGCACGCGCCGCGGAACGGTACATCGAGGCTTTCGACAGCCTCACCGTCGACGCCCCGCCCACGGTCCCCGAGCCCGGTGTCCCGGAGGGCGCCGCCGCCCGCACAGCGCATCGGGCGCTCGTCCTGGAGGCAGCGGCGGCGCTGCTCGACGCCGGGCGCCCCGCCGACGCCCGGCGGCTCCTGGACCACCCGGCGCCCGGCGGGAGCACCCCGCCGGACAGCGGCCGGTTCCAGCTGCTGCGGGCCCGTACCGCCCTCGCGCTCGGCGACGCCGCCCGTGCCCGGCGGTACTTCGACGACGGCTTCGTGGTGGCCGACCTGCGGGAGGGCGACGAGAGCCTGAGCGACACCTGGTGGGCCGTCGCCGAGGCGCTGACCGCCGAGGGCGGCCCCGTCGACGACTCCGTACGCGCCCGAGCCCGCCGCGAGCACCCGCTGCCGGCCGCGTACGACTTCCGGATGCGGCCCGAGGACCCGGCCGGTCCCTGACGGCACCGCGGTGACGGCCCCGGCAGCCTCGGCGCGGGGCCGTCACCGCGGAAGCCCGGCACCGCCCCCGAGCGCCAGTTCGGCCGCCATCCGTTGGCGGCGGCCTTCGGACCGGCGCTGGACCGGGTGTCGGACCGGGCGCTGGACCGGGTGTCGGACCGGGCGCTGGACCGGGTGTCGGACCGGGCGGGGGCGGAGAGCGTCAACGTGCTGCCGCGAGCAGGTCGGCCCGCTCCCGCGGCGTCAGCGCGCCTGCCGGGCGCCGTTCGCGGGCGAGGCGGTTGGCGGCGCGCTGAAGCGCCTCGTTGACCGGCGTGGCCACCCCGAACCGGCGCCCGAGGAGCACGATCTCGCCGTTGAGGTAGTCCGCCTCGACGGAGCCGGTGGCTCGTGCGAGGCTCTGCCAGGAGGAACTCCGGCCGCCCGACGTCCCGTCCGGTGCCGTCCGCGGCTGCACCTTCGTGCCGCGCACCCGCCGCTGCTCCTCGTCGCCGACGTACGTGACGCCCGCCGCGGCCAGCACCGACCGGCCCTCGGCCAGGGCGAGCGCGGCCAGGGCGCCCAGCTCGGGGTCGCCGTCGGGGCCGCTGACCGCGTCCACGGCGTTGCCCAGGTTCGTCAGCAGCTTGGCGTACTTCCACGCCATCACCTCGTCCGTCACGGGTGCCTCGAACCCGGACGCCTCCAGGCAGCCCGCGATCCGCCGGACCCGGCCGTCCGTCCCCGACGGGTAGCGGCCCACCGTGAGGATGCCGGTCAACGGCGCGTTGCGCGCCCGTACCACCCCCGGCTCCAGGAAGGACGACGGCAGCCACACGCACATCCCGTACACGTCGCTGAACCGCCGCAGCGCGAGCCGCTCGTTCTCCACGCCGTTCTGCGCGCACACCAGCGCCGGACGGTCGCCGAAGCCCTCCCACGCGGCCAGCGCGGCGGGCGTGTCCTGGGTCTTCGTGGCCAGCACGAGCACGTCGTCGGGGCCGGGCCGGAGCTCGCCGGGGCCGGCCACGGCGGGCACCGCGAGCTGTGCCGTCCGGTCGGCGAGCTCCAGCCGCAGCCCGGACGTCCGCAGCGCCTCCAGATGGGCGCCGCGCGCGACGAGGACCACGTCGTGCCCGCTGTCGAAGAGCCTGCCGCCTATCGTCCCGCCCACGGCGCCCGCGCCGATGATGATGAATCGCATCCGCCGACCCTCGCACACCGCCGCTCGCCCACCGGCGCATGGGCCGCCGCAGGAGGGGTACGCGCGGTTCAGCGCACAAGCCACCGCAAGTGAGGCCCCCGCAAGCGCAGACGCCGCGAGAGGAAGCCACGACGATGTCCGACCTCAACCCGAACGGCGCGCTGCCCCCGGCGCAACGCGCCCTGCACGAGATCGCGCACGGCAACGAGAACGTGATCGCTCTGAGCACCCTGGCCGTCAGCGAGGTGCTGCTGCCCGTGCCCGGCGCCGAGGCGCAGCCCGAAGGACAGCCCGAGGTGCCCACCGAGGGTGCCGACGGCGCTGCCGCCACCGGCGCGCCCGACCCGGCGCGCGAGATCCAGCTGCCGGTCTACGAGCAGGACGACGGCCGGCAGCTGGTGCCGGTCTTCACCTCCGAGACCCGGATGGCCGACGCACTCCCGGCCACCCGCCGCTACCGGCTGGTGCAACTCGCCGTCCTCAGCGGAGCCTGGCCTTCGGACGACCTGATCCTGTCCATCGACACCGGCAACGAGGATTCGCTGAGCATCTCCGGCGAGGGGGTGCGCGCCCTGGCGGGCCTGGTCGGCGGCAACTGACCCGGCGCCGCCCGCCGAGCCCGCCGGCTGACCCCGTCCGGTCACCCCGGACGACCGGCCCGCGTGACCACTCCCCGGCGACCGATCCGTAGTCCGCTCCGTCCGGCCGACCCGGTCGGCCGCCCAGGCAGGCTTCTCCGGCCGTCACCTGGCCGGGTCAGCGCGTGCGCACCGGCACATCCGTACGGAAAGGAGCCGGCACCTCGTCCCCCAGTGGGCCGAGGTGCCGGCTCCTTCCACCTGCGTCCACGAGGCTGCCCGCCTCCGCCGGTCGTTCGCCCCGCCCAGCTGCCGAGCCGGCCCCTGCCCCTCCTGCCTGGCTCGCCCCTGCTCCGCGGCCCCCGGGAGTCCGGCTCAGCGTCCGGCGCTCAGCGCCGCGGCCCGGCGCCGTGGCCGCGGTAGGGTGCCGACGGCCCCGGCAAGGCCCGCGTTCAGCCGCGACCGCGCTCAGCGGTGTAGACGGTCAGCCCGCCCCGCACCTTCCCGAGCAGGATCTCCTCCGGCGCCGCGGCCACCTCCCCGTCGTGTGCGAGGTGGACGGCCACCCCCGGTATCCGCACCCGCAGCCGGGGGACGGCCGCCGCCGTGTACACCGGCGAGGAGGTGAGCGCACCCGTCAGCGCCGCGCCCAGCATCCGGGTGCGGGCGAACGGCCCGCCGTCGACGATCCGCACGTCCAGCAGGCCGTCGGCGAGGTCGCGCCGCCGTACCGGCGCCGGTCCCCAGCTGGAGTAGCGGCAGTTTCCGACGAACATCATCCACACCGAGCGGAGCCGCCCGTTCACCACGATCTCCACCGGTTCGCAGGTCCGCAGCACGTGTACGGCCGCCAGCACGCTCGCCGGCCAGCTGCCCACCCGCCGCGACCAGCGCTCGCGCACCCGCACCAGGTCCGGATAGGCGCCGATGCTGAACGTGTTGAGGAAGACCCCGGCGTGGTCGCCCGCCGCCCCGCGTGCCACGTCGACCCGCGTGGCGCGGCCCGCGCGGACCGCCGCTGCCGTCGCCTCGACGCTCTCCAGGCCCAGGTCCAGCGCGAAGTGGTTGCGGGTGCCGCCGGGGAAGACCGCGAGCGGGACGTCGTGCCGCAGAGCCGCTCCGGCGGCCGAGCGGACGGTGCCGTCCCCGCCGCACACGCCGAGCGCGCCGCCTTCCGCCGCCGCCCTGCGGGCGGCCTCCTCCAGCAGCGCGGCCAGGTCCTCGTCCTCGGTCCGTACGACGACCGCCGCGTCCGGCAGGGCCGCCGCGATCCGCGCGGCCGGCGTGCTCAGCAGCGGCGGCGGGCCGGACGCCGCGTTCGCCACCACGTGCAGGCCCCGCCCCGTCCCCAGCGCGGGCGCCCGCTCCGACGACCCGGGCCGGGGCCGCGGCGGCCGCGGCGGCAGGAGCCGCCGCACCACCCACGCCGCGCCCAGCCCCAGCGCGCAGCCCGCGAGCACGTCGCTCGGGTAGTGCACGCCGGTGTAGACGCGGGAGAACGCCACGCTCGCCGCGACCGGTGCCACCGCCGCGCCCAGCGGCCCGCTCTGCACCGCCACCCCCGCCGCGAAGGCCGCGGCCGACGCCGCGTGCCCGGATGGGAAGGACGAGGTCACCGGCTGCCGGTGGAGCCGCCGTATCACCGGGACCGCGTCCAGCAGCGGACGGGCCCGGCCCACCGCGCCCTTTCCGACGGTGTTGACGGTCAGCGAGGCCAAAGCCAGCGATCCCATGCCCCGCAGCGCCGCCCGCCGCCCGTTCCGCCCGCCCGCGACAGCCATACCGGCCGCCAGCGCGCCCCACAACCGACCATGGTTCGCGGCCCGGCTCAACCGCGGCAGCACCGGCTCGGCCCCCGGCCACTGCACCTTCGCCACCTGCGCGAACACCGCGCGATCCCAGCTCTTCCACGGATACGTCACGACGGCACGCCTACCCGGAGCCGTGAATCCCTCACCCGGCGGTTCACCGGCCGCCAGTCCTGGCCGCTGGGCCCTCCCGCTGAGTCCTCCCGCCGGGCCCGGACGCCCGGCCCGCCCGGCGCACCGTTCGGAGCCGCTGACCGTCCCGCGCGCACCCGGGCCGGCGCCGGCGGGCACCCGCGTTCCGGACGGCCCGCCGGCGGCTCGGGTCCGACGGGCGCGGCCGGCCGTTCCGGGAGAGGGTGGGGTCTGGAAGCACGTGCGGCGCCGTGGGACACGCGGGGTGGCGCACGCGACAGCGACGGGGCCCACCGGAGGGACGCGCGCCATGTCGTGGAGGTTCGAGGCCAGGCCCGACCCCGGGCTGCCGGTGCCCGCGTACTGGACGGTGCGGCTGCGCGAGGGCGGCGCCACGGCGGAGCCCCCCGGCGGCGGGCAGCACCTCCTGGAGGCCGCCGACGGCTACTGGGCCCGGCGCGGCCTGCCCGGCGGGCCCGAACACGTGCTGGCCGCCCCCGGCGCGGAACAGCTGCTGCTCGCCGTGCTCGCCGCCGGCGGGGGCGAGCCGGTGCTGGCCCGTCCTGCTCCGGCCTGGCAGGCGGCGGCGGCCGGGCTGCTCGGCCGCCGGGTGCACCGGGTGCCCACCCCCGCCGAGGGCGGCGGCGTACCCGACCCGGTCGCCCTCATGGAGACGGTGCGGCGGGCCCGGGCCGACGGCGGCGACCCGCGGCTGCTGGTGCTCTCGGCCGTCGACGACCCCAGCGGCACCGTCACCGCGCCCGAACTCCTCCACGAGACCTGCGAGGCCGCCGCCGAGGCAGGGCTGCTGATCGTCTCCGACGAGACGTACTCCGACACCCTCCACCACCACGACACGGTGCTGCTCAGCCCCGGCGAGATGCTGCCCGACCACACCGTCGTCCTCGCCGACCTCGGCGCGACGCTCGTCCCCGCCGACGTACCCGTGGGGCTGGCCCGCTTCCCGGCCACGCCGCACGGGACGTCCCTGCGGCAGCGGGCGGAACGGGTCCTCGCCGGGGTCCGCGCGGTGCTGTCCGGGCCGGTCGCCGCCGCCACCGGCTACGTGCTCGCCGAGCCCGCCGAGGTCGCCGAGTTCGGCGCCGCCGCGAACCGGCTGCACGCCCGGACCGCGGCGGCCGCCTTCCGCGCGGTCACCGACGCCGGTGCGGTGTGCCGGCCGCCCAGGGCCGGTTTCCAGCTCTACCCGACGGCAGGGCGCCCCGGGCCGCACGCGGCCGAGGCCGCAGAGGAGCAGCTGACCGCCGCGCTGGGCCGTCCGGTGCCGGGCGGGCAGCGGTTCGGCGACGACCCCGAGGAGCCCCGGGTCCGGATCGACACCGGCGCCCTGCACGGGACCACCGACGAGGAGCGGCGCGCCGCACTGGCCGCCCCCGACCCGGCCGCCCTGCCGCACGTGGCAGCCGCCCTGGCCGCCCTGAAGGCCGCCGTCACCGGCCTGACCGGCGTGGACGCGGTCAGCGGATCGGCGGACACCGGATCGCGGGGGAGCGGGGTCTGACGTACGTTCGGCTCACCGCCCGGGCCCGTCGGGCGGCCGATCGGAAACGGCGCCGCGGAGGAGACCGAGCGGGAGACGCAGCGGGGGAGACGAAGGGGCGGGGCGACAGCGAGGAGTCCTGTATGAGCGACCAGCGCGACCGCCACACGGCCCGACCCGCCGCCCACCCGGCCCCCACACCGCGCCGCACGCCGCCGCCCACACTCCACCGCGGCCGGCGACCCACACGCCGGGCCGCACCTCCGCGCGCACCCCGTTCCGCCCGGCCGCAGGGCCCGGAGCGGAACCCGGCGGAGCCGGCGGCGGCCGCGCCGGCCAGTTGAACCCCGCCGGTCGCCCCGCCGCCACCCCCCTCAGCCCCGACGGCGATCCTGACAGCGGCTTTGACGGCGGTCCCGGCGGCGGGTTTGACGGCGGTCCTGACACCGGCGCCGACGGCCCGAACCCCTTCGCCGCGCCCACCGCCACCTCCACCGGGACCCCGGGGACCACCGACAGCCCGCCACCCCGCCCCACGCGGCCGGCGCCACCCGGCGGCGACCGCGCGGGCGGCGCCCGTCCGGACCCGCGGCCGACCGCCCAACCGGTGGCCCCCGGGCCGCGCGCCTGGCCCGCCACCTTCGCCGACCGCCTGACCGAGCCGCTCCCGCAGCCCGGCATCCGCGACATCGTGCGGCTGGTGCGCGAGTGCGCCGTCCGGCCGCCCGAGCACAGCCTCGCCGACGTGCCGCGGCTGCCCGTCGAGCCCGGACCGGTGCCCGATCCCGGCCCGGCCGGGGTGAGCGTCACCTGGGCCGGACATGCCAGCTGGGTGGTGCGCGTCGGCGGCCTGGCCGTCCTCACCGACCCCGTGTGGTCGCAGCGCATCCCCGGCACCCCGGCCCGCGTCACCCCCGTCGGGGTGCCGTGGGAGGAACTGCCCCCGGTCGACGCCGTCGTGATCAGCCACAACCACTACGACCACCTCGACGCGCCGACGTTGCGGCGGCTGCCCCGGGACACCCCCTGCTATGTGCCGGCCGGCCTCGCCGGCTGGTTCACCCGACGGGGCTTCACCCGGGTGACCGAACTGGACTGGTGGGAGCACGCGGAGCTGGCCGGCGTCCGCTTCGACTTCGTCCCCGCCCGGCACTGGAGCCGCCGAACCCTCACCGACACCTGCCGCTCGCTGTGGGGCGGCTGGGTCCTCACCGACGCGCGCGGCCGGCGCGTCTACTTCGCCGGCGACACCGGCTACGGCCCCTACTTCGCCGACATCGCCCGGACGCTGCCCGGCATCGACATCGCGCTGCTGCCCATCGGAGCGTACGCGCCGCGGTGGATGCTCAGCGCGGTGCACACCGACCCCGAGGAGGCCGTCCAGGCGTACCTGGACCTGGGCGCGGCCGTCATGGCGCCCATGCACTGGGCGACGTTCCTGCTGTCCGGCGAGCCCCCGCTGGAGCCGCTGACCCGCCTGCGCGCCGCGTGGCGCGCCGCCGGACTGCCTCGCGAGGCCCTGTGGGACCTCCCCGTGGGCGCCTCCCGCGTCCTCACCCCTGCCCCGCCGCTTCCTGCCGAGCCGCTTCCTGAGGTCCCGCTGTCCTGAGGTCCTTGAGCCCTCGCGCCCCTTCGCGCCCTTCGCGCCACGCCCCGCCGCGCTGGAGATCGGACCTACGACGCGCTGTCGGACGCCGTCCGGCCGTGCCGTGCCCTGCGGACGAGCCGGGCCGCCGCCGGGAACGCCGCGACGGCCAGGGTCAGCGCCACCGCGAGCACCACTCCCTGCCAGGGCTCGGCCAGCAGCGAACCGCCCAGGAGGCCGATCAGCTCGTACGCCGCCGCCCAGGCCAGGCACGCGGCCACGTCGCCCCGCGCGAAGCGGCGCAGCGGCATCTCCGCCAGCAGGCAGGCCACCATCACCGGTATCCGCCCCGCCGGTACGAGGCGGGACAGGACGAGGACGGCGGCGCCGTGCCGGTCCAGTTGCCGTTGGGCGGTGGCCAGCGTGCCGTCGTCGACCCGCTGCTGGAGGCGGTGCAGCCAGCGCGTGCCGCCCCGCGAGCGCGCCCCGCGCAGCCCCAGCCAGTACAGCGCGACATCCCCGAGGAACGCGGCGACGGACGCGGTGGCGAAGACGAAGCCGAGCGCGGCCGGGTCGGAGTCGTGCAGCGCGACCACCGCCGCACTCGACACCACGGCGCCGGTCGGTATCACCGGGACCAGCGATCCCAGCGCCACCAGCAGGAACAGCGACGGGTACCCGACAGCCTGGCGCGCCCCCTCCGACGGCGCCGTGTGCGCGGCCGCCGACGCGAGCAGGCCGATCATCCGGCACCCCCTTCCCGGCCGGACTCTCCGCGCAGGTCGGGCCCGCGGCCTCCGGCCCGCCCACGGCCCCCCACCCGCCCGGGTGGAGCGGGCGCCAGGGTGACGCTCTCGCCGTGCGCCAGCCGGTGCACGGACGCCGCAGGGGCGACCCGGGCGGCCTCCTGGACGAAGTCGAGGCCGGGTGTGTGGAACTCGCGCGGGCGCACCCCGTCCATCCCGATCGGCCAGTACGTGCCGTAGTGCACGGGTACCGCCGCCGGAGCGCCGAGCCGGGCCAGGGCCACCGCCGCCCGCTCGGGGTTGAGGTGCCCGTGGCCGAGGAACGGCCCCCACCCGCCGACCGGCAGCAACGCCACGTCGCACGGCCCGACCTCCTCGGCCATGGCGTCGAACAGCCCGGTGTCGCCGGCGAAGTAGGTGCGGGCCTCGCCAGTGACCACGTAGCCCAGAGCCGGGGCGCGCTGCGGCCCGAGCGCGATCCGCCGGCCGTCGTGCGCGGCCGGCACCACCCGGACGTCGAGCGGCCCGAAGGCGAGCCGGTCGCCCGGCACCACCTCCACCAGCCGCAGCCGCCCGCGCAGCCGTCGCAGCGCCGGCACCGCCGCCCGCGCGCCCCTCGGCAGCAGCACGGTGGCGCCCGCCGGGACCCGGGCCAGCGACCCCACGTGCAGGTGGTCGGCGTGCAGGTGGGAAACGAGTACCAGCTCCGCCCCGGCGGCCTCCGGCGGCGGCACGGCGCCCCGGCGGCGCCGCAGATGGGCGAGCCTGCGCACGAGCAGCGGGTCGGTCAGCACCCGCACTCCGGAATCCCTCAAGGCCACGGTGGCGTGGCCCCACCAGGTGATCTCCACGCCCACGGCACCCCTGCCCTCCGCGGCCTGCCGCCGCCTCGCTGTTCCGCACCCGGACCCGTCCGGGGCTCCGCCTCCGCCGGGCTCGGCCGGCCTCGCCGAGGAACCGGCCCCCGAGGGCGTGCCCCGGCCCTCCTCTGTCCGCCCGGCCCGCCCGTCGCGTCCCGCGCCGGCAGATCGGAACCGCCCGCACCTGGAGCGTAGGCCAGACCCTGACCGGCTGTGTGACCGGTACCGATGCCGGGCCTCCGACCCGACCCCTGCCCCCGCCCGGCCAGGCCGAACCCGCGAGAGCGCCCGCATGTTCTTCCGTCTCCGCCCTCGCGGCGGGGAACGCGGGCAGCGGTCTCCCCGGCCCCGGGTGGGAAGCGGGGACGTGGATGCCGGGCAGGGGCTCGGCCGGCATCTCCAGGACCAGGCGGTGGGCGGTGAGGTGCTCGGCGAACGCGGTCGGTCCGGCGGAGTGGCGGCGGAGCCGTTCCGTCCCGTACCCGGTGAGGATGACGCGGAGTGCGTCCTGACCTCCCGCGCCGTCCTCAGCACCTCCCCTCGGGACGTCTCACTCCGGGGAGGAGCGTCATGGAGCCTTTGGCGCGTCGTGAGGCGGCATCGGAATCTGCGTGGAGATGACAAAAATCGACGACGTGTAGAATTTGGAGCGAGGGAGCAGCCAGACTCCCTCCAAGTCCTTTCTGGAGGAGCAGTGCAGCAGCAGAAGTGGCTCATCACCGGCGTCAGCACCGGCCTTGGGCGTGCCTTCGCCCGAGCCGCCCTGGCCGCCGGGCACACCGTCGTCGGCACGGTCCGCTCCGAGGAGGACCGGCGGGCCTTCGAAGAGCTCGAACCCGGGCGCGCTCACGGCCGCATCCTGGACGTGACGGACGGCGACGCCGTCTCGAGGGTGATCACGGAGGTGGAGCAGAGCGTCGGAGCTCTGGACGTCGTGGTCGCCAACGCGGGCTACGGCCTGGAGGGCACCTTCGAGGAGACACCGCTGGCCGAGGTGCGGCGGCAGTTCGAGGTCAACGTCTTCGGGACGGTGGCCACCCTGCAGGCGGCCCTGCCCCACATGCGCCGGCGCCGGCGCGGACACCTGATGGCCGTCACCTCCATGGGCGGGCTGATGGCGGTGCCCGGCATGTCCGCCTACTGCGGAAGCAAGTTCGCACTGGAAGGCATCCTTGAGGCGCTGGGCAAGGAGGTCGCGCGGTTCGGAATCCACGTGACGGCGATCGAGCCCGGCTCCTTCCGCACCGACTGGGCCGGACGGTCCATGACACGTGCCGCGCGGTCCATCGACGACTACGACGAGCTGTTCACCCCCATCCGTGAAGCACGGCAGAAGGCCAGCGGTAACCAACTGGGTGATCCGGCCAAGGCCGGGGACGCCGTCGTGAACATCGCGTCGGTGGGCCGGCCGCCGGCCCACCTCGTCCTGGGCTCGGACGCGCTGCGACTGGTCACCGCCGCGCGCACGGCCGTGGACGAGGACATCCGCGCGTGGGAGGCGCTCTCCCGTACGACCGACTTCGCCGAGGGTGCTCAGCTCTGATGCCCGGCCACCACCCCGCGCGAAGCCGACGCACCACCGAACGCAAGGGAGACGTCCGGGAGCGGGCCATTCTGGACACCTGCGAAGTCCTGCTGGCGCAGAAGGGCTACGACGCCATGACCGTCGGCGACATCGCCCAGGGCGCGGGCATCACACGCGGCGCCCTGTACTTCTACTTCGGCTCCAAGCAGGAAGTGGTCACGGCGCTCGTGGCCCGCACCGTCGAGCACCTGTGGGAGCGGTCCCTGGCCACCGCGCAGTCCGACGAGCCGCGCCAGGCCATCGCGGCAGCCATGCGGCGCACGGTCGAACTGTGGAACGAGCACGGCCTGGTCATGCGCACGGCGATCGACCTGTCACTGACCGTGCCGGAGATCGGCGAGCTGTGGAGCCGTACGGCCGACCTGTTCATCGCAGCCATCACCGCGGTCCTGGAACGGGCCGGCATCGAGGCCGGCGCCGCACCGGAACAAGCGTCGGCCATGGCGCGCGCCCTGTGCTGGATGATCGAGCGGACCTTCTACCACGCTTCGCAGGAGGCCGGCGGGAACTTGCAGGAGGCATCCTCGACCTGCGAACACATCTGGCTGGTCAGCGCCGGCCTGACCGCCTGACGCAGCCGGAAGGGACGGTGGGGGGCGGGCGGCGAGCGCCGACATACCGGGCGGCGGTGGAGCGGCGCGGCGGCCGGCAGGGGGATGATCGGACCATGAGCAATCTCGATGTGAAGCCGGCCGCCACCGTCTGCGGCGGCCGTGAGGACGTGTCCGCGGCGCCGGTCCGCGAACTGCTCACCGGCCGCACCGTTCCGCTCGGGGAGAGCACGCGGGTGCGGCGGCTGCTGCCCAACCTGGGCCGGCGCATGATCGGGGCCTGGTGCTTCGTCGACCACTACGGGCCCGACGACATCGCGACCGAGCCCGGGATGCAGGTGCCGCCCCACCCGCACATCGGCCTGCAGACCGTCAGCTGGCTCCATGGGGGCGAGGTGCTGCACCGCGACAGCCTCGGCAGCAAGCAGACCGTACGCCCCCGTGAACTGGGCCTCATGACGGCGGGCCGGGCCATCGCACACTCCGAGGAGTCCCCCCGCGACCACGCCCGCTACCTGCACGGCGCCCAACTGTGGGTGGCCCTGCCGGAGGCGAGCCGCAACACCGCGCCCTCGTTCGAACACCACGCCCGACTCCCCGAGGTCACCGGCGCGGGCGGCCTGCACGCCACCGTGATCCTGGGCGAACTCGACACCGCCGCCTCACCCGGCACCATCCACTCGCCCCTGGTCGGCGCGGACCTCACCCTCGCGTCCGGCACGGCGGCCCGGCTCCCCCTCGAACCCGACTTCGAGTACGCCGCCCTCGCGATGTCCGGCGAGACCCTCGTCGACGGCGTCTCCGTCACCCCCGGTTCCCTCCTCTACCTCGGCGCCGGCCGCCGCGAACTCCCGCTCCTCGCCGAGTCCGACAGCTCCCTGATGCTGCTCGGCGGCGAGCCCTTCGCGGAGAAGATCGTCATGTTCTGGAACTTCGTCGGCCGCTCCCACGACGACATCGTCCAGGCGCGCGCCGACTGGAACGAGGGCTCGCGCTTCGGCGAGGTCCACGGCTACGACGGCGCCCGCCTCCTCGCCCCGGCCCTCCCGCCAACTCCCCTGAAGCCGCGTGGACGTGCGCGCTGACCTGGGTGTTTGCTCGTCTTCTTGGTTGCCCTCCGCCTGTGCGGTTGGCGCCGCGCGAACCCTTGGGATGGTTCGCTCGGCGCCGGCTTCACCTGCCTCGTGGGTGCTTCGTGGGCCGGTCGCGGTACTTTCGGTGCGCCCGCGTGTGACCAGGCAAGGCGTACCTCATGCTGACTCAATGCTGACTTTACTGACGGATTATCAGTTGTGTCTGAGCTGGGCTTCGGTGGTGTGAGGAGTTCAGTCGCCGCGTGGCGGTCTGGGCCTATTGCCGACTCGGCGGCCTCGTCAGCGGTCGGTGTGGTAGCTCAGGGAGATGCCGACGGCGCGTGGCGCGTCGGAACTCTACGCGCACTATACGGACGGCAGTGGGGCGGACGTGACTGTTGATTGCGAGAAGGCGTATCGGCAGGATGCTGTCATAAGAAGGGCCGTGGGCCAGGAGATTCAGCACGGCCAGAAACGGGCGGAGATTATAGAGGAAATGAACAAAAGTTCTGCCTTGGATACAACCGGATGCGCGGTGACTGTGGGTAACGGCAATTACCCGGTGATGGAAAATTGGCAGAAGGCTCTAGGTGGGCACGTGATGTGGCGAAGTGGTTCGGTTCAGGTATCGGGTGACACCTTCGCGATGAAGATCGTCATTCACGAGAAGGGCCGGTATGACTTCAACAAGGGGATGCGCGACATCGCCACCGGGATTCCGGATGACGTAAATGACTGTTTTGCGACGCTGGGTTGGGCTAAGCCTTGCATGACTCGCGGGACTGTTACCAGGACGGTTACCTGGACCCGTGGCGACATCGCGGGCAGCAGTGTGGTGTCAGGAGGGGAGAGAGGATGACCAGGTTGCCAACTGTGGGTTTCGTGGCGCTCGCCTTCAGCACCGGCCTCGCCGTAGCCGCGTGCGGAACGGACACGGACCATAGCGATAAGGCCGCTTCGTCTGATTCCGGTGCATGTGTGAGGAAGCAGGACGTGCAACCTATCGCGACCCGCTTCCCCGTCTTCGGGGAAATCGCTCGATCTGAATGGTGTGCGGTGAATCTCTCGGCGGGCCGCTCCGATGTGCCGGGGCCAACCGACATCCGCCTTGCCGGCGAACTTACAGCAGCCGATTCCGGCCGCGTCCACGCGTTGCTAGGGGATTCGCGATGGCACTTTCGAGCCGCGTCGTTGCCCTCGCTACCAGCGAAGATCGCACAGGAGTTGCCCGAGGGTGAGGATAACTGGATGGCCAGCGAGGAATTCGACCGCAGCGTCTCAGCGGGCCTCTACGCGGCGAACTTCTATCTGAGTGAAACATCGAGCGCCGTGGTGTTCGACACGGTTAACCCTGTCTCTCCGACCAACTCCGCGCCCGCCGTGGTCGAATGAACCCCGGCCGGAGTATTGAGGGGCACCGCCCACGAGTTGGTTCCGCCCTTATGGCTGAGCTGATTCAAAACCCTGCTGTTCATGAGCGGGCGCAGGTCCCAGTGGTGTGACGATCCGGCGGAATATCTCGTGTCACGCCTATGCCGTTATCGACATCTTAAGTCGCTACCTGGATCAACGACCCGGCCAAGCGTCGCGAACTCGCACCACAAACCTCATAGCATCACAACCGTCTCGCTGGATTTTAAATCCACCACACTCGTTCTCAACGAAATCTGCGAATAGTCATCGTTTGGAAAGCCTCACTGGGTTGCCCTCCCGATGGTGATGAGGGTATCCGCGGGTCGGCGAATAGGGGTTCCGGCTGAACAGCCGGAACCCCTATTGGTTTCAAGGAGGAGATCCGTGCGGCCTACGGACGGTCCGGACCCCAAGGAGACGGAACTCCGAGGAACACGGAAGTGGAAGTCGGCGATACGGGTCGACGCTCCTCTGCCGGTGGTGTGTCGGGCTGGTTCCCCGGAGCGCCTGCGGCGTGTGCCGGTCTTTTCGTACGAGCGTTTTCATCGACTCGTTCGCCGTTCGGCCCGAGCAGGGAGGTTGTCTGCCGCGGCGTACGGCGCGGGACTCGGGAGCAGTTGGGGCCGCCGCTGCAGCAGGGGAGTAGTACGCCGTCGGGGACGCGGGCGCGGGTTTGGTCTTGGGGCCTTCGATGGCGTAGGTGGAGTGACGGCCACCGCGAGCGTGTAAGTGTGGGTGGATTGGTCGTTGAACGCCCTGCGGTGGGCCCTTCGGGCGGGTCGACATAGGCCGCGTCGGTCTTCCCGGGCAGGTCCGGCTTCTGGGCACCCCGACCTGGAGTCCGATTCCTTTCGAGGTTCCTGCTGCGGCGGCCGCGTCCGGGGCGAGGATTCGCTCGGTCCGCATCGAAACGGACGTCGACTTGCCGCTCTCGGAGGAGGAGATGGAGGTGGTCTGCACCTCGCCTGCCTGACCTCGATGAGGCGGACGACTTGGTGCTCCGCGTGACGCGCAGGGGCGGCCGGATCGCCGTCTTCGACGTGGAGGCGGTGCCCGAGCGCCAGCAGCGCGTTTTCCGCGCGGATGTGAGGGGAGCGGACGCGCCGGACTTCGGTGGGGCACCAGCGGGTCAGAGGCTCGTCGACTGGCCGCGACGTGGTGGGGCGAGGTGGCGGGTGATGAACGATTGCCAGAGTCCGGGTGCGTGTCGCGGGGTGTGGCCGTGACGCCCGGTGAAGGCGTGAAGTTCCTTTTCGGCGCCGGCGAAGGCGTCGAACAGATCGAGCTGCCCTGCCCTGGGGAAGAGGTCGTCCTCCCACTGCAGATGGAAAAGGACCGGCGCGGTGATCCGGGAGGCGTCGCGCAGTGCGCGGTCCGGGGCGTGAAGGGCCGGGTTGAGGGCTGCGGCCGACCGCAGACCGAACTTGCCGAAGACGGCGCATCGCAGCGCTGGTCCGAGGGCGACCGCGGTAGCCAGGCCGAAGCGGGTGCCCATCGACAGCCCGAAGTACGCCAGCCGCGTGCCGTCGGCGACATCGGCTTCCGCAAGGAGGTTGCTCGTGGTGACCCAGTCGTCAGCGATCCGGTCGAGCACCTGGCCGATGCCCTCGGCGGCGATCTGCGCTTGGTACTCCGCCGGCGTCAGCGGCGATCGCAGTCGTTCGCCATGGTACGGCCCGTCGATCGCAGCCGCCGCGTAGCCGGCCGATGTGAACTGAGCGGCCATCGAGACGATCCGGTCGCTGTGCCGGTGCCCGCTGCCGCCGTGTCCCAGCAGCACCGTGGGAACTGGTCCTGGGCGCCTGACCGGTGTCCACACGGTGCCGGGGACCGTTCCGGATGGTCGGCGGATGAGGAACGACCGTTGTGCGGTGTGTGTAGAGGTCTGGCGGATGCCGGACCAGGTCACGTCATGGCTCACCCTGTCACCCAAGCACGGGCGGCATCCCGCCGACAGGATGGGCGAAGCCACGGGAACCGGGCACGGCCGACCGCGATGACCGGCACTGTCACATCCACGGCCAGCCCTCGCCCGCGCCTCCCGCTCCCGGGGGTGGGAACTCTGCGCGTGCCGGCGAGGACGAAACCGCGCGCGGGGAGGGGAAGACGGCATGTGAAGCCCCCGGTCATACGGAACGTGATCTTCGTGGATCGGTTCCTGCCAGGGGCTTCACATGCGTCTGCGGTGCGGACGTCGACGTGTGCGTGCCGAGCGGTCGGGCAGGGCGGCGAGCACGTTGCCGAGGATGTGTCAGGCCGTCAGGACCGGGTCGGGCTCACTGCGGTAGCGCCTCGACGGACGTGACGGGCGGGCGGTTGTCACACGACACCCGCGGCAGGACCGTGACGGTGCAGGAGAAGACGGGGCGTTCCTCCTGGGACGCGCTGACCGCTATCCGGGCGCGACCGTCGGCGTCTGCCGGAAGGAGCTCGGCCGACACCATGCAGGGCGAGTCGAACTCCACGTAGCGGAGGAAGCGCGTCTCGAAGCCGACCGCCAGCACCGGATGGTCCATCATGGCCTGTGCGGCCTGGGCGGCGGCCTCAAGCAGGACCATCCCCGGGACGTGGTCGTGCGGGTGGTCGAAGAGGACCCGGTGGCCGACGTCGATGCGAAGGCGCCACAGCGACGGACGCTCGGGGGAGAGCACCACGTCGCGTTCGTGGGTGCGGCCCACCGTCGGGGCGGGGACGGGAGGGGTTGCCGGCAGCGCCCGCGCGAAGGAGGTGTGCGCATCGGCGTACCGGCCGCGCAGTCGGTCGTAGACGGCCGGGGGGTGGGCCGTGTAGTGAACCTCGGCGGTGCCGAGTCGCTGTCCGCGGCGCAGGGCCGTGATGTGGGACACGACGCGAACCGAGCCGAGTCGCCGACGGTTCACGGAGGGGTGGTTGACGAGGAGGGTGACGTCGTTCCCCCGTCCGTGGTGCTCAGTGCTCCTGCGTTCACAGCGAGACTGATGTGCTCCCAGCCCAGGCGGTGGCCGAGCGGGACCTGATGGACGTCGTGGGTGAGGAGGGCCAGGGCTTGGCGGAGGCTCTCCGTGAACAGGAGGGCCCTGAACTGCCCCCCCTCGATGTAGAAGGGATGTTCGGGGCTCCAGCGGACGTTGACGCGCTGAACGCTGTCCGAAACCTCGTCCCAGTCGGTGACGAGGGCCTCCTCGTGGGCGGTCTTGCGCACCAGGGCGTGGACGGCGGCGGCGTCCCGATCCACGCGGGTGAGCGCCGGGCGGTTGCTGCCTAACGAAGTTGCCATGCTGAGTCGCCTCTCCCCTGAAGACGTGCTGGCCGGCCGAGCGCGTGCGCGATCGGCTCTGGTCGTATAAAATAAAGAACGCTTCTATTTTTGTGAAGATGTTGAGGGGGAACATGCCGGAACGAACGGTCAAACAGGAGCGTGCCGAGAGGACCCGTGCGGCCTTGGTCCAGGCGGGCGCGGAGGTCTTCGGGGAGAGCGGGTTCTCCGGGGCGAGTGTCGCGAAGATCGCCGACCGGGCGGGTGTGACGCTGGGCGCGATGTACTTCCACTTCAGAAGCAAGGAGGAGTTGGCGTGGGAGATCGTCCACGGACAGCCCGATGCCGTCGTGCCCCCGATCCCTTCCGAGGGGCTCCAGCGCGCTGTCGATGTCACCCTCACCTGGGCCTATCAGCTACGTGACAACGCTGTCCTGCGAGCGGGCGCGCGACTGGTCTGGGAGCAGGAGCAGTTCGCCTCGGCCGAGGAGAACTCCCATCGGCAGTGGACGAACATCCTTCTGGTGGACCTCCGCGTCGCGAGTTCCCGACGTGAGCTGAAGGCGTCGACCGACGTCGAGGCGCTGGCCCGGGTGGTGGTCAACGCCTGTACGGGGGCCCAGATGCACGCCGGCGTCGAGACCTCGCACGCGGACCTCCCGCAGCGCGTCGAGGACATGTGGCGCTTCCTGCTGCCGGCTGTGGCCACGCCCAGTGCCGTCGGCAGGGTGGAGCTGGGCGAGGCTCGCGGGAGACTCCGGTGACGCCCGCGCCGCCTCCGGGGACGCCGCGGATCGTGGTCACCGGGGCCACCGGAGCCGTGGGCAGCCAGCTGGCCCGCCGGCTCGCGGAACCGGGGGCGCGGGCTCCGGACGTTCGCCTCCTGGTGCGGGACCCGGGCAAGGTGGAGCGGATGGGGCTGCCGGGCACCGTCGTCCACGCCGACTACGAGGACCGCCCCGGCATCGCCCGCGCGATGGACGGCGCTGACGCCGTGTTCCTGGTGACGGCGAACCCCTTGCGTCCTCAGCACGACGAGAACATCGTCCGGGCCGCGCGGACGGCCGGGGTGCGCCGGGTGGTCAAGGTCTCCTGGCTGGCCGTCACCGATCCGGAAGCCGACGACCTGATCACCCGCTGGAACCGGGAGTGCGAGGAGCTGCTGCGCGCCTCCGGTCTGGAGTGGACGGTGTTGCGCCTGCGTTCGCTGATGTCCAACACCCGGTCGTGGGCCTCCTCCATCCGCTCCGACTCGACGGTGCGGAGCTTCGGCGGAGACGCGCCCACCGCGGCGGTGGACCCGCGCGACGTCGCCCGGGTGGCGGCGCACGCGCTGACGTCTCACGGGCACGCGGGCCGGACCTACGCGCTCTCCGGGCCGCGGCCGATCACCGCCCGGGAGCAGACCGAGGAGCTCGCCCGAGCGTTGGGGAGGCCGCTCGGCTTCGTCGAGCTCACCCCTGACCAGGCCCTGGCGCGCTGGCGGAAGGGCCTGCCCGAGCAGGTCGCCCAGGCCCTGCTCGAAGGAGCCCGCCGGCGGGCAGGGGGAGCCGCGGCGCAGGTCGAGGGCGACGTCGAGGCCGTCACCGGGCGCGCGCCGACGGCCTTCGGGAGCTGGGCGGACGACCACCTCGGGTGGTTTCGGTGAACACGGCGTCGACCGCGTGCCCGTGCGGGTACAGTGCTGCCCGATTTGCGGGCGTGGAGCGCCGAGGCCGTCGTGCCGAGGGCGCGAAGTGGCGGACGAACGCGAAGTGGTGGGGGATGACGCGAAGCCGCGGGGGAGGAACGCGACGTGGGGGAGGAGAGCGAGATGACAGCCGCCCAGGGGCTTCTTCGTGACAAGGTCGTCATGATCACGGGGGCCTCCAGTGGTATCGGCGCGGCCGCGGCCCGGCTCTTCACCGCCGAGGGGGCGGCGGTGACGCTGATGGCGCGGCGCGGGGAGCGGTTGCGAGACCTCGTCGCGGAGATCCGGGACGGGGGCGGCACGGCGGAGGCGGTCGTGGGGGACGTGACGGACCCGGCGCACGTCGAACGGGCCGTCACACACACCCTTGACGCCTTCGGACGGCTCGACGCCGCCTTCAACAACGCGGGGTGGGGTTCGCTCGGGACGGTACTGCACGAGACGGAGGACGCGGTTTTCGACCGCATCATGGACGTGAACGTGCGCGGGGTGTGGAACTGCATGAAGCGGCAGATACCGGCGATGCTCCAGGGGGGTGCGGGCGGCGCCATCGTGAACACCTCCAGCACGGCGGGGTCGTTCGCCACCGGCGTGGTGTCACCGTATGTGGCCGCCAAACACGCCGTGTTGGGGCTGACCCGCGCCGCTGCCGCGGAGTACGGGCGGCATCACATCAGGATCAACGCGCTCATGGTCGGCTCCACCCGGACCGAGCTGCTGGAGGAGGCGATCGCGGCCGTACCGCAACTGGAGCAGGCGGCTGTCGCCCGCGCCATCCAGCCTCGTCTGGCGGAGCCGGTCGAGGTCGCCCGGGCGGCGGCCTGGCTGCTGAGCGATCAGGCGTCGTTCGTCACCGGTGGCGCGGTCCCCGTGGACGGAGGGTGCAGCGCCGTGTGAGGGGGCGCGCGGAGTGGGCGCGGCGGTGGCCGGCCGTCGGCCGCCTCCGCCGGTCCTCAGCGAGCCTCCGCCGGTCCTCGGCGGGCAGGCGGTCCGGGTGGCGGGTGTTCCGGGCACCGGGTGGCACGGGCACCGGGCGGTGGTCCGGGTGCTGCCCGGTTCGGGCACCGGGTGGCACGGGCGCACCCGTGCCACCCGGTGCCCGAACCGTCACGAGCTCGGTCGACGACGATGGCTGGGAGGGGGCTCGGGCGGGACGAGCCCGTGGGAGACCAGGGACCAGATCCGGGCGAGCTGGTCGACAGGCCCCTCGGGAGGGCAGTGGCCCGGTTGGCCGCGGTGCCGTAGGTCGGCCTCCACGCCCGCCACGAGGTAGGAGGCCAGGGCCGTGAGCGTCGTCGAGTCGGCGTAGGCGCCCCGGGAGCCGCCGGGCGCCTGCCCCAGGAGTTCGCGGAGCCGGGGCATCCAGGCCGAGGTCCAGTCCTGCACCGCTCCCTGGCCCTGCTGTTCCCGTGTGAGCCTGGCCGCCGCGCGCACGGTCACGTTGTTCTCCAGAAGGTCGGCGAGCGCGAGGGTCATCGTGACCACGGACTCCACCGAGGCGTCGCCCCGGGCCGTCACCCGCTCCACGAGGGCGGCCGTCGCCGCCAGCCCCCGCTCGTTGACCGCCGCGGCCAGCTGCGCCTTCGACGGGAAGTGGAAGGTCACGGCCCCTACCGAGATCCCGGCCGATCTGGCGATCCCGGCGAGAGAGGCCCCCGCGTACCCGATGCTGTCGAACTCCCGTGCGGCCGCGCGGATCAGGACCTCACGTGTCCGCGCCGCCCTCTCCTGCATGCTGCGATCCTTTCGCGCCACCGCAACCCGCGTGCTGCCGCCCGCGGACGTGAGACCGGTCACCGTTGACCGAGAAAAAAAAGATACACTATTATTTGTGATAGTCGTGAGGATCATAACTGATGCTTCCTCACCCTTCGGTATCAGGGGGAACGATGCACGCAGGTGACACCTCATCGCATGATGTGAACGAGGACTCCGCGGCGGGCTCGGAGCGCCGGCCGGCAGGGAGAGCGCAGAGGTCGGGCGTTCGTGTGCTGGTGGTCGAGGACGACCCCGACGCCGCGGACAGACGGGTGCGCGACCTGCGCCGGCAGGGGTACGCGGCAACCAGCGTCGACACGGGTGCCGCGGCGCTGCGGGCCTACCGGCACGCGGACCTGGTCCTGCTCGGCCTCGACCTCCCGGACATCGACGGCCTTGAGGTCTGCCGGTCCATACGGGGGGCGGGGGACAAGCCGCTGATCTCCGTCGCCACTCACGACGCCGAACTCGACCGCGTTCTGGCCCTCCAGGCCGGGGCGGACGACTGCGTGGTCGCCTCGTGCGGCTCGCGGGAGATGGCGGCGCGCATCGAGGCGGTGCTGCGGCGGTCCCGGTTCAGGTCGGAGCCGAACGGTCTCACCGCCCGCCTGGGTCCGCTCCAGATCGAGGGGGCGGCCCGGGAGGTGCGGCTGGCGGGGCGGCTGCTGAATCTCACCGCCAAGGAGTTCGAGCTCCTGCAGACGCTGGCCGCGGCCCCCGGGGCGATAGTGACCCGCGAGGAGCTGATGGCCAAGGTGTGGGAAACCAGTTGGACCAGCTCGACCCGGACCATCGACACCCACGTCAGCAGTCTCCGGGCGAAGCTCGGATCCACTGCCTGGATCGTGACGGTCCGCGGTGTCGGATACCGCATGGGCCGCGGCTGACCCGGCCCGGCGCCCTCCTCCACGTCCGTGGCCGGGGGCGGAGGCGAGAACGGCACGTGAGTGGCCTCTGTGAGTCGGCAGAGCTGGTGGAAACCCGTATCGGCGGTCCGTCCGGGGCGGCGTTCCCGTTCCGGAGGGCATCGGGCCGGGAGACGGTCCGGGCCGCGGCCGTCACCAGGGGTGGTGACGGCCGCGGCCCTGTGCTGAACGGATCAGACGGCACTGGGGCGTTTGGCCGGGAAGGCGTGCCGCCGGCCGATGACGACGACCAGCAGCACCGGCACCAGGAGCGCCCCGACCGTCCAGGGAAAGGACTTGGGGCCGAGGGCGTCGAGCAGGATGCCGCCCGCGGCGCCGCCGCCGGCCATGAACGAGTTCCAGGCGGTCACCAGGAGCGCCTGTCCGCGGTCGCCGCCCGCGTCGGTGACGGCGGTCTGGAGCAGCGTGGTGACGCCGCCCCAGCCCAGGCCCCACAGCACCATCGCCGCGTAGACCACGACCGGGCTGCTCGCCAGCAGGCCGAGGCAGATCGAGGCCACCAGGAACAGCGCGGTGCTGCCGATCGTCAGCGTCCGCAGCTTCCGGTCGACCAGGGCGCCGGTGATGAAGATGCTCACCACCGAGGCGATACCGAAGACCAGGAGGACGATGTCGCGCGAGGAGCCCATGTGGTAGGCGTCGAGGAAGGTGGAGATGTACGTGTACAGGATGTTGTGCGCCAGCACGTACGCCGCGACCACGAACAGGATGGCGACCACGCCGGGGAGCCGGAGGGCCTGGAGGATGGGCTCCCGGTTGCCCGCACGCTGCCCTGGCGCGTCCGGGACCGAGGCCGTGATCCACCCCAGCAGGAGGACGGAGATCAGGGCGACCAGTCCGAAGGTGACCCGCCAGTCGAAGACGTTGCCGAGGAAGGTGCCTACGGGGATGCCCAACGACAGGGCGAGGGGGACCCCTGCCATGGTGAGGGCGATCGCCCTGCCCTGGAGGTGCGGGGGTGCCAGGCGGCGTGCGTAGCCGACGAGTTCGGCCCAGACCACGGCCGCGGCGATGCCGGCCAGCAGGCGGAAGGCCATGGTCAGCAGGTAGCTGGACGAGATGGCTGTCACCACGTTGGCGACGGCGAAGACCGAGACCGACAGCAGCAGCAGCTGCTTGCGCCGCCACCCCGCTGTGGCCATGGAGACCGGGATCGCCGAGAGGCCCGTGGCGAGCGCGTAGACGGTGAGCGACTGCCCGGCCGCGGCCTCGCTGACCGAGAGGTCGTGGGCCATCTCGGGGAGCACGCCGGCGGGGAGTGCCTCGGTCAGGATGCCCATGAACGCGGCCGTGCCCAGGGCCAGCAGCGGTGACATGGGGAGTCGCGATTCGGCGTTTGTTTCCTGGCTTCTGACGGGTGCTTGTTCCTGAGAGGTCGTCATGACCGGTATCCTCAAACCCTTACATTGGTGTGATGGTCAAGTCGATGGCACGTGAGGTGGGTCACATGCGCATTGGTCAACTGTCGGAGCGCACCGGTATCTCCCGGCGGCTGCTGCGGTACTACGAGGAGCAGGGGCTGCTGCCGGCGGCCCGCTCGCTGAACGGGTACCGGGAGTACGACGAGCGGTGCGTGGACCGGGTCCTCCAGATCCGGGGACTGCTGGAGGCCGGGCTGCCCACCCGGGTCATCAAGCAGGTGCTCCCCTGCATCGACCAGCCCCGCGCCATCCACGTGGCCGGTGCCACGCCGGAGACGATCGCGACGCTGGAGAGCGAGCGGGACAGCATGACCGAGCGGATCCGGTGCCTGGTCCGCAACCGGGACGCCATCGCGGACTACCTGGAGGCGGTGCGCGGCGGCCAGCGGCCCCTCGCCACCGCCGGGGGCGGAGCCCGCGAGGCCGCCGCGCCGTCGGAGGCGGGCGCCGCCGCCTCCTGAGGGCGGCGGCGCCCGACCGCGGCCGGTCAGACGACGCGGGTCTGCCCGGTGTAGGCGATGACGTTGGACAGCACGGTGTCGTGGCTCTGCACGTCGATGGTGATCCGGTCGCCGTCGGCGATCCGGAACCCGTCGTGGTAGCTGGCCTTGTCGGCGCCGAGCAGGACGTAGGTGACGAGCTCCGGCCGGCGCACGACCGGGTAGGAGAAGAGGTGGTTCAGCAGGTCGTCCACCCGGTGGTAGAGGGCGTCCGAGCCGCAGGAGAAGTCACCCTTCCAGGCCGCCGCGCCCTCCCGCTCGATGGTGATCCGGCCGGTGACGGTGCGCGGCGGCTCATCGAGGAAGAGCCAGGGCGTCATGGACGTCTCGCAGAGCTTGGAGTACGGGGTCCACCCCCACGGGTTCTGCAGGTGGTAGCCGATGTCGTTGAGGTCGTTGGCGAAGGTGTAGCCGGCGTAGTGCGGGGTGCCGTCGTCGTCGTTGACGTGGACGAGGGCGACCTCCGGCTCCTCCAGCAGGGCGACCGTCGACGCGGCGGCGGCCAGCGGCTGGTCGGGCATGCGCAACCAGGAGCCGAAGCCCTTGATCAGCCAGTTGGGCGGCCGGAACTCCTGGGCGGGGTCCGGGTCGTGGTCGTACTTGGACCGGTGGGTGCCCATGAAGCCGGTCAGCAGGGCCTCGCCGGTCTCGGGCAGCAGCGGGGGCAGCAGGGTCAGTTCGGGGTCGTCGACGGCGACGTCGACCGTCGCGGTCCCCGAGGTGACGGCGCTGACGACCGCCTCCGCGCCGCCGCCGGCGAGGAACGCCGCCCGGAGCCGCTCGTGCGGGACCTCGTGCAGCCGGTGCGGCACGCCGGGGACGGGCTTGCCGATGCCCACGTACCGGCGGCCCCGGTAGGCGCAGGTGAAGAGGACGGTCATGACGGGGGTACCTCCTGGGAGAAGGGTGTACGGGGCTGGGGGGTGGTTTCCGGGGACCGGTCAGGAACCCGGTACGGGCTCGCCGGCCAGGTCGGCGAAGGCCGCCGCGACACGGTCCAGGGACGTGGCGATCCACGGGAGCCGGAGGGGGTCCGCGGCGGTGAGCGCGGCGAGGCGTTCGTGCTCGCTCTCGCCGTACAGGCGGCTGGTGGCGATCCGGATCCGCAGCGCGTCCTCCGGCTCCCCGAAGGCCGTGGCCGGCAGGACGCCGACGCCGTGGCGCCGGGCGAGCAGCGCCGCCAGCTCCCCGCCGCCGGCCACCCCGTGCGCCCGGGACAGCCGGGCGCGCAGCGGCTCGAAGTCGGGGTACAGGTAGCAGGTGGCCCGGACCGGCGCCAGCCGGGCACCGGTCGCGGTGACGCGGCCGGCCACGGCCCGGACGACCCGTTCGTGCAGTCGGCGCGAGGCGGCGACCCGGTCGACGACCTCGCGGGGTTCGGCGAAGGCATAGGCGGCGGCGGCCTGCACCGGTGCCGCCGTGCTCGACCAGACCTGGCTGGCGATCGCGGCCAGCCGCTCGTGCACGGTCCGCCCGAGCGGGCCGCCGGGGAGCCGGGCGACGCCGACGCGCCAGCCGCCGAGCGCCAGGTTCTTCGTCAGTCCGGTGGTGACGACGGTCCGCTCCGGGGCGAACTCGGCCGGGGAGACGGCCCGGTCGCCGGGGGCGAAGACCAGGTCGCAGTAGATCTCGTCGGAGACGATGACGAGGTCCAGCTCCCGGGCGGCCTCCGCCAGCCGCCGGACGGTCGCGGCGGAGGCGATGGTGCCCGTGGGGTTGTCGGGCAGCGTGACCACCACGCAGCGCACGTCCCGCCCGGCGGCGCGGGCCCGCGGGACCGCCTCAAGCAGGGCCGCCGGGTCCGGCACCCCGCCCTCGCCCGGCAGGGTGGGGACCGGGAGGGGCCGTCCCCCGGCGAGGCGGGCCTGCGCCGCGTAGCTCACCCAGGTGGGGACCGGCACGACGGGATCGCCGCCGACGGCCAGCAGGAGGGCGAACAGCAGCGGCTTGCTGCCCGGGCCGCAGACCACCAGGCCGGGGTCGGCCTCCAGGCCCGCCGCTGCCAGTACCCGGCGGCGGCGGTCCGCAGCGCGGCGCTCCCCGTGACGGGGCCGTACGCGTTGCGGTCCGCCGCCCGCCCCAGCCGCTCCCGCAGCTCCGGCAGCACCGGCAGGCCGATCTCGCCGCTGGCCAGGGGCACGACCTCCTCCCCGGCACGGCGGCGGCGGTCCAGCTCCGCGTCCGCGGCGAGGGTCGCCGACAGGGTGACCGGGACGGGTGGGGACATGGCGGGCTCCTGGTGAGGGCGGGCCGGGGCGACCGGCGGGACCGGGGTAGGGGGAAGAGGGGTCAGCCCGCGGCGTAGCGCTGCCGCAGTTCGACCTTGCGGACCTTGCCGGTGAGCGTCTTCGGCAGCGCGGGCGTGACCTCCAGCCGCTCCGGGAGGAAGCGGGGGTCCTGGCCGGCGTCGCGCAGGTACCCGCGGACGTCCTCCAGGGTGACCGCGGCCTCGCCGCGGGGGACGACGACGGCCAGGATGGGGTCGTCCACCGTCCCGTCGAGTCCGACCAGCGCCGCCTCGGTGATCCTCGGGTGCCGGGAGAGGATCGCCTCCAGTTCGGCCATCGGCACGACGAGCCCGTCCCGCAGGATGGTGTCCCGCGCGCGGCCCAGGATGCGGATGCCGCCGCGGCTGTCGTCGCGGGCCACGTCGCCGGTGTCGAACCAGCCGCCCTCGCTCAGCTCGGCGTCGAAGGCGTCCTGCTGCTTGTGGTAGCCGAGGGCCCGCGACGCGCCGCGCACCCGCAGCCGGCCCACCGGTGCCCGCTTGCTGGGGTCGTGGCACAGGTCGATGCGGATCTCCATGGAGTCGATCGCCCGGCCGTGGCTGTGCGCCGCCCAGTCCTGGTTGTAGTCGAGCCGGGTGATGGTGACCGGGCCGAACTCCGACATGCCCCAGACCGAGTACGTCCGGGTGCCGAAGGTCTGCCGCAGCTCGTCCACCAGCTGCTGGAGCACCGGCGCGGCACCGGTCACGGTGTGGTGCAGGCTGGACACGTCGTGCGGGTCGACGCGCTGGGCCTGGGCGATGCCGGAGAGGGTGGGCGGCGGGCCGTACAGCAGGGTGGCCCGGTACCGCTCCACCAGGTCGAGCAGCCCGGCGTGGTGCTGGCCGTCCTGGAAGACGGCGGTCGCCCCGAGCATCACCGTGGCGAGCACCCCCTGGCCGAGGCCGGAGTAGTGCACCAGCGGCGTGGTCACCACGGCCACCAGGTCCTCGTCGAGGAGGAAGGTGTCGACGTACCCGCGGACCCCGGAGTGCACGGTGTTCTGGCTGTGCACCACGCCCTTGGAGTAGCCGGTCGTGCCGGAGGTGAACAGCACCACGAACGGCTCGTCCGGGCGCAGCTGGAGCCCTTCGAGCTGCCCGGCGTACCGCTTCTCCCAGTGGGTGGAGACGAAGTGGTCGTGGAAGTCGACGGCGCCCTCGGGGGCGTGGCCGTCCACCACGACGACGTGCTCCAGCGGCAGTTCGGAGCGCATCGCGTGCACCGTCTCGGCCAGCGGGTAGCCGTCATGGTCGGCCACCGTGACGCAGACCTTGGCCTCGGTGAGTTCGAACCGGTGCCGCAGCTCGTCCTCCGTGCACACCGGGGCGATGGGGCACAGGACGGCGCCGACCGACATGCAGGCGAACATCAGGGGCACCATCTCCCACCGGTTGGGCAGCTGGACCGCGACGACGTCGCCGCGTTGCACGCCCAGTTCCAGCAGGCCGCCCGCGAACCGCTCCGTCAGCCGCATGAGTTCGGCGTAGTCGAGGGTGTCGGTGCGGGCCTCGTCCAGCCGGCGTCCGGCGATGGCCAGCTTGCGCGGCCGCTCGCGGGCCTGCCGGCGGAGGTCGTCGAGGAAGGTCTCGTCGCGCCACCAGCCGCGCCTCCGGTACTCGGCCAGGCGGTCCGCCGAGGTGCTCCGATCCGGCGTGGCGCCGACGGCGGTCACCGGCGACGCTCCTCGTGCCGCACCGCGAGCAGCTCCGGCAGTGGGTCGCCGGCGGTCGCCGAGGCGATCTCCAGCAGGTCCCGGGTGTTGCGGCGGACGCGCTCGCCGATCCAGTCGAAGACCCACGCCTTGCGGGCCTCGGCGGCCAGCTCGAAGGGGACGACCCGGGTGACGGCCAGGGCGGCCGAGCCGGCCCCGCCGATGTTGGCGATGACCCCGGGGACCAGGGTGGCACCCGAGGCGCGGACCTTCTCCCGGGCCTCGGAACCGGAGGCGAGGTTGGCGCCCTCGACCACCAGGCGGGCGCGCAGCCGGTGGGCGTTGTCGGCGTTGAGCGCGTACTTCTGGGCGGCGAGGACGAGCAGGTCCGCGTCGACGTCGAGCCAGGCGTCGGGCTCGCCGCTCACGGTGACGCCCTGCGGCAGGCGGGAGCGGTCGATGCGGCCGAACTCGTCGGTCGCGGCGACCAGTCCGGCGACCGGCAGCCGGTCGGCGCTGATGGTGCCCTCGATGTCCGCCACCGCGACGACCACGTGCCCGCGGTCCTCCAGGAAGCGGGCGACCGCGCGGCCCACCGCGCCGAAGCCCTGCACGACGACGCGGGCCGGCCCGGTGCGGCCGTCGGCCTCCAGGGCGGTGACCGCCGCGACGCCGACGCCGTGGCCGGTGCAGTCGATCAGCGGCTCGTAGTAGGTGCGCCAGTCGATCGGCATGTCGGGGGCGCCCAGCCGGTAGCGGGGGTCGTAGCCGGCCGTCTCGAAGAAGACGGCGCGGTCGGCGGGGGTGACGCCCATGTCGATGCCCAGGTGGATGCCGCCGTGCAGCAGCGGCTTGACCGTACGGCCGAAGGTGCGGAAGGTCGTGTCGCGGTCGGTGCCGTCGGAGACGATGCCGCCCTTCGCGCCGCCGATGCGCAGTCCGGCGAGGGTGAACTTCTGGGTCATGTCGTGCGCGAGGCCCGCCACCTCCTCCTGCGTGACGCCGGGCGTCATGCGCACGCCGCCCATGGCCAGGCCGTCGTACAGCGAGTCGACGACGACCCAGCCCGTGATGCTGCCGCCGCTGCCGTTGAGGTGGACGGTGAACGCGGGGTCCGTCTTCTCGGGGTCGCTCATTCTCGTGTCCTTCCGGGGTGTCGAGTCGGGTCACGTGCGCCGGCGGCGCACGGCTGTCACTGGTAGAGCTGGACGAAGCCGCGCAGGATCTCCAGCCCGTCCCGGCGGAACTCCAGGTGGGCCTGGGCGCCGTAGATCCGCCCGTCGTCGGAGCGCAGGAACTCCACGGGCGCGTGCTCGGAGCGGCCGATGGAGCGGAAGCCCTCGGGGGCCTCCTGGAGGTAGAGGGTGTGCCGGTGGAAGACGGTCACGGACGGCTTGACGTAGGCGAAGAGCGGGTCCTCGGTGTCGACCTGGACCTCGTACCCGCCGACCCGCTGGGGGCCGTCGGCGAGCCGGCCGCCGTGGGCGACGCCGAGGATCTGCATGCCGCCGCAGATCCCGAAGACCGGGACCCGGGAGCCGGTCACCAGGTCGATGAGCGGCCGGTAGAAGTCGCGGTCGTAGGCCCGCACCTTGGTCCCGCTCATGACGACCGCCTGGTAGCGGTCGTCCAGGCGGGCGGGGACCTCGGAGGCGGTGACGACGTCGGTCCGCGAGCCCAGCTCCTCGAAACGCCCGCGGAGCTGCTTGAGGGAGAGCGTGCCGTTGTTGACGACGAGTACACGGGGTTGCGCCACGATGGTGTGCTCCTCAGTTCCGGGTGATGACCGTGCCGGTGCGGGCGGCGAGGAGGTCCGAGACCGGGGCGCTGCCGATGACGACCCGTTCCACGCCCTGGTCCAGCGCCTCGCCGGCGGCGCGGAGCTTCTTGCGCATGCCGCCGGTGGCGCCGGAGTCGCGGAAGGCGGCGGCGGCCGCGGCGGTGATCCGGTCCACCGGCGCGCCGTCGACGAGCAGGTGCGCGACGTCGGTGACGAGCACCAGGTCGGTCGCCCCGACGGCGCCGGCGAGGGCCGCGGCGGCCCGGTCGGCGTCGGTGTTGACCTCCTGGCCGGCGGAGTTGCGGGCGAGCGGCGTGACGAGGTGGGCGTGGCCCGGCCGGAGGCCCTTGAGCGGGGTCGGGTCGACGGAGGTGATCGGTCCGACGAGGTTCTCCAGCTCGACGAGCTGCTTCTCCCGCCACCACCACCGCTCGCCCTCGCCGGCGCCGACCAGCCCGTCGCTGCCCAGCAGCCGTTCGCCGCCGACGCCGCGGCGGTCGAGCCGTCCGAGGACGTCCTCGGCCAGCTCGGCGCTGACCGTCTTGATGTCGGCGATGACCTCGGGGGTGGTCCAGCGGCTCTGGTTGCCGTAGCGGTCGCGCAGGATCGCCGACGGCTCGCTGTAGCGGGGTCTGAGCCGCTTGAGCGGCTTGGACCAGCCGTGCACGAGGACCAGGGGTCTGTCCTGGGCGAGCGCGGCGAGGTCGTCCCACCAGTCGCCCGCGAGGCCGTCGAGGCAGCTGCCGCCGAGCTTGACGACGAGCGGGACCGCGCTGTGCCGGGCCGTCTCCGCCGCGCTCATGCCGGCATCACCGGCTGCATCGTCAGGCCGGCCTCCTCGGGGAGCCCGAACCGGATGTTGGCGGCCTGGACGGCCTGTCCGGCGGCGCCCTTGACGAGGTTGTCGAGGGCGGAGAGGACGACGACGCGGCCGGCGTCCTCGTCGTGCAGGACCGTGACGTCGCAGTAGTTGGACCCGAGGACCGCCTGCGGGTCGGGCACCGGGATCAGCGTCTCGGCGTTCCGCCGCACCCGCACGAAACGGTGTCCGCGGTAGAAGGACACGAACGCCTTCTGCAGGGACCGCTGGTCCACCGGCTCGTCCGTGAACACGTAGGAGCTGGTGAGGAGGCCGCGGACGTGCGAGACGCCGTAGGCGGACATGCTCAGCGAGCCGATGGTGCCGGGCTTGGCGCGCTGGAGGAAGTCGCCGACCTCCGCCGCGTGCCGGTGGCCGGTGGGCGCGTACGGGGCGATCGCGCCGTTGCGGAAGGGGTGCAGGTCGGCGGTGCGCAGCTGGAGGCCGCCGCCGCTGGACCCGCTCTTGCCGTCCACCACGACGGTCCGCAGCTCCAGGCCGAGGCCGAGGACGAGCGGCGCCAGCCCGAGGGTGATGGCGGTGGCGTAGCAGCCGGGCACCGAGATCAGGGGCGCGCCGGCGAGCTGGTCGCCGATGAGCTCCGGCACCCCGTAGACGAAGCGGTCGGCCAGCTCGGTCGTCCGCTCCGCCTTGGGGTACCAGCGCCGGTGCAGTTCCGGCGTACGGATGCGGAACGCGCCGCTGAGGTCGACCACGCAGGGCACGCGGTCGGCGAGGAGCGCGGCCAGCTCGGCGGAGGCCGGGGCCGGCGTGGCGAGGAACACCACGTCGCACCGGTCGGCGACGGCCTCGGGCGTGACGCGCTCGACGGTCAGCCCGAAGTCGATCCGGAGGCCGGGGTGCAGCTGGGCGGGGCGCTTCCCGGCGCTGGACTCGCCGCCCAGGAAGGTGAGTTCGAAGTCGGGATGCTGCTCGATGAGCCGTATCAGCTCGCCGCCGGCGAGGCCGGAGGCCCCGACGATTCCCGCGCGGATCACGTCAGTACCTCCTGGACGTGGCGGATGACGGCCGACTCGATGTCGACGTCGGTGGTGGAGGCGACCCCGCGCCAGGCCGGGGCGTGGTTGACCTCGTTGACGAGGTGGCCCTCCGGGGTCCGGAAGAGATCGACCCCGTAGATCCCGGGGCCGAGGGTGTCGACGACGCCGTCCACGACCTTCCGCACCTCGGGGTCGTCGGTCAGCGCGCGGCTGCGGTTGCCCAGGGCCGCGTTGCTGCGCCAGTCGGCCCCGGCGGTCTCGAACTCCGCCGCGGCCACGATCCGCCGTCCGACGACGAGGCAGCGGATGGAGCCGGCCGCGAGGTACGGCTCGACCAGGCCGGCCTGTTCGAAGGCGTGCCCGAGGTCCTCGACGTAGTCGTAGACCGAGTGCGCCAGGTCGGCGTCGCGGATGAGGGTGACCCGCTTGCCCATGCCGCCGTAGATCGGCTTGAGCACCACGGGCGTGCCGATCTCCGCCACGGCCCGCGCGAAGTCCTTGCGGGAGAGGGTGAGCCGGAAGTCGGGGACCGGCACGCCGGCCGAGCGCAGCACCGTGCGCAGCACGAGCTTGTTCTCGCAGGCGTGGATGGCGGCGGAGCTGTTGAGGACGGGCACGCCGGAGGACTCGGCCAGGGTGGCGATCAGCCCGCCGCGGGTGTAGCTGCGGCTGCGGACCAGCACGGCCTGGTAGCCGTCGAGCGAGGGGGCCTTGGGGTGGCCGAGGCAGAGCGACTCGTCGTTGACCCAGTCGATCCGCAGACCGGCGGCGGGGGCGGCGTCGATGAGCCGACGCTCCTCCCAGCCGATCCGGTCCGCGACGACGGCGACCTTCGCGGCCATGCTCACTGGCCCCAGTCGCGCAGCTGGACCTCGACCATCTCCAGGACCAGGCGGCCGTTCTCCACCTTCTCGACGCGGAGGGTCAGCATGCACTCCGGGCAGGACAGGGTCTCGCCCTGCACCACCGGCGGCACGGTCAGGTCGGTCTCGCACTCGGGGCAGTCGCCGGTGAGGGTGGCGGTGGTCATGGGTGTCTCCCGTTCTGGTCAGGACTGGTGGGGACTGGTGGGGACTGATGGGGACGGGTGGAGCGGTGCGGGTGGGCGTGGGGGTGGCCCGGGTGGTGCGTGGTGCGTGGGGGGTGGGGGACCGGGGGATCAGACGGACTGGAAGTCGACGGCGGCCTTGCGGATCGCGTCCCGGTCGAGCAGCGGGTCGCCGTCGCGGCCCTGGCGCTCGGTGAGCCACGGGGTGAAGGCGTCGACGTCGACGAGGAGCCCGGACCCGTCGAGGGCCCACTTCACGAGCGCCGTGGTGAGGCGGCTGCGGACGCGCAGCTCACGGCTGTTGCCGACCAGTTCGGCCGCCAGCGTCTCGTACGCCTCGGGGTGGATGAGCTGGCCGGGCAGCTCGTAGGCGAAGGCGTGCGGGGACGTCGGGCCCGACTGGAAGGCCTCTCCGAGGCCGGAGCCCCGCAGGGCGACGCGGGAGAGCTCGGTGAGGTGGGACAGGTCGAAGCGGGTGTCGTCGTGCAGGATGCGCAGCGACGTGAGCAGCTCAGCCAGCGGGGCGTTGCCGCCCCGCTCGCCGATGCCGCCGACGGTCGCCGAGATCCACCGCGCGCCGGCGCGCACGGCGGCCAGGGAGTTGGCGACGGCCATCCCCAGCATGTTGTGGGAGTGGATCTCGATCTCGGAGCCGTCGATGGCCGTGATGTCGCCGATCACCTCCTCCATCTGCCACGGCGACAGGTACGCGACGGTCTCCGCCAGGCGGAACCGGTCGGCGCCCGCCTCGAAGCCGGCGGTGACGTAGGGGACGAGCCGCTCCCTGGGGGTGCGGGCGCCGTCCTCGCCGCTGAAGGTGACGTGGAAGCCGCGGTCCTTGGCCTGGCCGATCGCCGAACGGGCCAGCGTGTGGAGGAACTTGGCGCTCGGCGTGCCCAGCTTGAGCCGGGCGTGCTGCTCGGAGGTGGGGATCGAGTACATGATGTGCCGCACACCCAGCCGCTCCGCCTCGTCGAGGGCGCGCGCCACCTGCTGGCGGTCCCGTACGACGAGCAGCGTCATGCTCCGCTCAGGGCCGACCGCCTCGTGGGTGGCCAGCACCAGGTCGGCGTCCTTCGAGTCGGGGCCGGAGACCATTCCCACTTCGACGAGCTCCACGCCGGTTCGCACCAGCAGACTCGCGATGACGGTGGCGTCCGCCGGAGTGAATTCCACGCCGGCCATGTGCGCGGAATCGCGCAGAGTGGCATCCGATATCAGGGGGCGCGGAGATCTTTCGCTCGGATTCGAGGCCATTGCATTGCTCCTTTTCCTTCGTTTCCTCGGCGATGGAAAAGCGCCTTGAAGTAACGCACGCACGCGCATCCGGTCCGCCTTCCGCTTCCGGGGTTCCGTCCGGCGGGCGGTGCGGTGGCGACGGGGAACATCCTTGCCGAACGCCACCTGGGCCTGCAACGTCTGCGATGTCAGAGGTTCGTCAACGATGGTGCGGTGAACGTCATACCCGTTCAGGTTCGTCAGCCAGTGTCGTGTCATCCTCAATTCTCCGGGCACGTCACGAGTGGCCGCTCCTGATTCGGATACGGTCGCCGGGTGTCTGCTCCTCACCCGCGGGTCCGGTCGCCCTCCAGGCGAATCCGGGAATGATCTGAACTCCGTACGGCGTGACCGTGTTCCGGATGTTCGGGTGCCCCGTATCGAAGGGAAGAAGGGAAACAGATGTCGCTTTCTCCTACCTACGAAAAGCCCGTTGCCGACGTGGGCCCCGACGCCGACGGACCCGTGCCGCCGCCGTCGTCGTCCTGGGCGGAAGAGCTGGCCGCCCGTCTGGTCCGGCCCGGCGCGGACGACCGCGACCGCGAGTCGCGCTGGGACGCGGGGCTCTTCGCCGCGCTCGCCGGCGACGGGTCAGGGCCGGGGCTCACCGGTCCCCTCGTGCCTCGGCTGCTCGGCGGGAGCGGTCTCTCCGCCACCGGGACACTGGCGCTCCTGGAAGGGCTCGGCCAGGGCGGCCGGGACCCGGGCCTGTCCCTCGCGGTGGCCGTCCACGCGGTGCTCGCCACCGCCCCGCTGCTCGTCTTCGGCAGCTCCGGCCAGCGCGAACGCTACCTTCCCCGGATGGCCTCCGGCGCCTGGATCGGCGCGCTGTCGCTGCTCCAGACGCAGGGCGGCGCGTCCGACCCCACCGTGACCGCCCGCCGGCAGGCGGCCGTACCCGGAGGACGGGTCCTCGACGGCGAACTGGACATGGTCGCCGGTGCCCCGGTGGCCCACCACTTCCTCGTCATCGCCACCGAGGAGGACGGCAGCCGCTCCGCCTTCCTCGTCGACCGCGCCACTCCCGGACTGATGATCGGCGCCACCACGCCCGCGGCGATGCGCACCTGCTCGTGGGGCCGACTGGTACTGGACAACTGCCCGGTGCCGCCGCAGGCGCTGCTGGGCACCGCCGGCGGCGCGGCGGTGGAGGTCGAACCGCTGCTGGCGGCGCTGGACTGGGTCTTCCTGAGCGCGCCGTGGCTGGGCCTGATGCGCGCCCTCGCCGAGGACGCCGCCGCCGCGGCCCGGACGCGACGGCTCTTCGGGAGCCCCCTCACCCACAACCAGTCCGCCCGCTTCCTGCTCGCGGACCTGGCCACCCAGTGCGAGCTGGCCGCGGGCCTGCTGCGCCGCGCCGCCGGACAGTTCGACGCCGGAGGCCGCCCCTCGCAACAGGACGCCGCCGCCGCCCGGCTCTTCGTGGCGGCCGCCCTGCGCACGGTCATCGAGGGGGCCGCGCGGATCACCGGCCCGGACGCGCTCTCGGGCGGCCACCTCGTGGCGCGGGCCCACCGGGACGCGCTGTTCTTCGCCGAGACCGGTGGCGGACCCGAAGTGCTGCGCCCCGTCATCGCCGCGCCGCTGCTGAAGCTCGGCTGACCGCTGACCGCTGACCGCTGACCGCTGACCGCCAGAAAGGTGCTGAGGATGACCAACAGCGAGCGCGTCGCGTGGAGCTTCCCGGGGATCGCCGCCCGGGCCGCCCGGACCGATGCCACCGGGCACATACCGGAGGAGAACTGGCAGGAGCTGCGCGAGAGCGCGTACTTGAGACTGTTCCACCCGGTGGAGATCGGCGGCACCGGGGCCGACGCCCGAACGCAGGCCGAGGCCATGGAAGCCCTGGCCCGGGCCTGCCCGGGCACCTACTGGTCGGCGACGGTGTCGGCACTGCTGTGCTGCAAGCTGATCGCCACCTACGGTGATCCCGTCCGGCACGAGCGGCTGCTGCGCCCGCTGCTCTCGGGAGAGAGCCTGGCGGCCTTCGCCGTGGCGGAGACCACGGCGGGGAGCGACGCCGGCACCTACCGCACCACCGTGCGCCCCGCCGCCGAGCCGGGCGGCGGCTTCGTGATCAACGGCGAGAAGGCGAAGATCACCAACGCCCCCAACGCCGACCTGGCCGTCGTCCTCGCCCGCCGGGAGAAGGCCGCGGACGACGACGGACCGGACTGGTGCCTCGCCTTCGTGGACCTGAGACAGGACCAGGTCCGGCGCTACGACATCCCGCACATGGGGCTGCGCGGCATGCCATGGGGCGGAATCGTCTTCACCGACGCCTGGGTCGGGGAGGAGGACGTCATCCCGGTACCGTTCTCCGAACTCGCCGAGGGGATGGCCTGGGGCTGGGTGAAGAACGCCTTCGCGGGTATCGCCGTCGCGGAGTCGGCGCTGGCGGCCTCGGTCCGGCACGCCGGCGAACGGGTGTCGTTCGGCCGGCCTCTGGGACACATGGAGGGCGTGCAGGCGCAGATCGCCGAGTCGCGCGCGCAGATCGACGCCGCTCGTCTGCTGGCGCACCGGGCGTTGGCCGAGCGGCTGGCCGGGCGCCCGGTCCGCGACCTCATCGCCATGATCAAGATCTACGCCACGGAGATGGGGGTGACCGTCGCGGCGCGCGCCGTCCAGATCCTCGGCGCGCTGGGCGTGACCCAGGGAAGCGAGGTGGAACGGCTCTACCGGGACGCCCAGATGAACGTCATCGGCGGCTTCACCTCCAACCGCCTCCGCGAGCAGGTGGCCGAGGGAATCGGTCTGGGCCCCGCCGTCTACCGGCCCTTCGACTGGCTGGACGCCAGCGGCCTGAAGCACGATCCGCGAGGGCTCGCGCGCTTCGCGGAGACGACCGGCTCCGCCGACTGAGCCCCTCGGGCGGCCCGCCGCCTCCACGGAGTACAGGCCGGCGGGACGGGGGTACCCCCATGGCCCCCGTCCCACCGGCCCGACCGGGCGGAGGGGCCACCGGCCCGACCGGGCGGAGGGGCCACCGGCCCGACCGGGCGGAGGGGAGGGCTCGATCCCTCAGCGGACGGGCGCGCTCCGGTCCGCGAGGACGCCGGCCGACGGGTACCCGCGCCGCGCTGCCCCAACTACCCTGCGGGGAACGTGGAAGCAACGGGAGGACGCGTTGACCGACCAGGAATTCCCCGTCGGGGAGATCGACACCAGCAGGCCCCATCCGGCCCGCATGTACGACTACTACCTCGGCGGCAAGGACAACTACGACGTCGACCGCGCGGCCGCGCAGCGCGTGATCGACCTCTTCCCGGACATCGTGCCCATGGCGCGGGACAACCGGAGGTTCATGCACCGGGCGGTGCGGTACATGGCGGAGAGCGGTGTCGGGCAGATCATCGACATCGGCACCGGCATACCCACCGCGCCCAACACCCACCAGGTGGCCCACGAGGTGTCGCCCGAGGTCCGTGTCGTGTACGTGGACAACGACCCGATCGTGGGGACGTACGCGGGGACGCGTGCGCTGGGTACGGGGAACACCGGCTTCGTCCTGGGTGATCTGCGCGCCCCGGAGAGCATCCTGGAGCATCCGACCGTCAGGGAACTGGTCGACTTCCGCCGACCGGTCGGGTTGATGCTGATGGCCGTCCTGCACTTCGTCCGGGACGACGAGGACCCGGCGGGGCTGGTCGCCGCCTACCGGGACGCGCTGCCGTCCGGCAGCCACCTGGTCCTCAGCCACGCGACCGGCGACTTCCACCCGCTGGACGGCGACTTCGGGGAGGCCCGGGACGTCTACCGGGACAGGGGGGCCACCGCCACGCTCACCCTGCGGTCCCACGAGCAGGTGTCGGCCTTCTTCGACGGCTTCGAGCCGGTCGAGCCCGGACTCGTCCAGCCGCCGCTCTGGCGTCCTGACGGCCCGGTGCCGACGGAGCGGGAGCTGGCGCGCGTCGGCTTCTACGGCGGGGTCGGCATCAAGCACTGACCCCGGTGGCGGACGAGGCGCGCGGGCCAGTCGTCCGCGCCGCCTGCGTCCTGGGCGAGGGGAGGGCCGTCCGGTCAGCGGCCGTCCGATCGGTGCCCGTCCGGTCGGCGGGCCGCGCGCCCGTGCTCTCGCGGACAACGCCGCGTACGTTCCCCGGCAAGCCGCGCCCGCCGGCGGTTCTAGGGTCGTCGCACAACCCCCTGCCTCCCCGAGAACTCGCTGAAAGGGGTACGAGATGACCCACCCGTCCTCCAGTACCGCCGCAACCTCGGTCGCCCACGACGTGGTGGCGCACGTCGCCGTCACGGGCGAACCTCCGGTCACGCTGCCGGCCGCGCTGCGGTACGACGCGTCGCACCCCTACGCCGTGTGCCTGTCCATCGGGACGACGTCACCCCGCCCGGTCGAGTGGGTGTTCGCGCGCGGGCTCCTGGCGGAGGGGATGTGCCGGCCGGCCGGTCTCGGCGACGTCCTGGTCCGACCCCGGCGGAGCCGCTGTCGGGACTGGGCGCGGATCGTCGTCAGGTCCGCCGCCGGGGCCGCCGTGCTGGACGTCGCGGCCGAGGCGGTCACCGCGTTCCTGGAACAGGCCGCCGCGGTGGTGCCGCCGGGTACCGAGGGGGCGCACCTGGACCTGGACCGCGTCGTCGCCGAACTCCTCGGCCGCGGGGCGTGACGCCCCGCGTGGCCGGGCCCGCGCTCCCCGGGAGCCGGCGACCGCGACCACGGCCTGGGACACCGGTGCGCCGCTGGTCAAGGTCCCGTGCGCGGGACGACGTGGAACGCCACAGGCGCCCTTGACGGCAAGGCTCCGCCCGAACGCTCAGAGAACGGGTGGCCTCGGCCCTCTTTCCCGTACCTGAACGGGCACGCGAAAAAGCGCGCTGCCCAGTGACGGACAACGCGCTTTTGAGGAGTCAGCGAGGAAGGCCGAACGCTCCGTCCGCCGCGCTTGTGACGAATTCCTGCCACACGGCGGGAGAGAATTCGAGGATCGGACCCCTGCCCTTGTCCTTGGTGTCACGCACGGCCACGACGGCAGGAAGGATCGCGACCTCGACGCAGTTCTGCTGGCCGTTGCTCCGGCTGCTCTTGAACCACTCAGCGGAAGTCAGATCGTGAGTACTCAATTCTCCAGTCCCTTTGCTGTTTGATAGATGATTGTCGCCGAGTCCTTCTCGTTTTCCGCCTCGTCCCAGAGCTTTGTGAAGGCGCTGGAGTAGCGCTCCACTTCGTGAGGCCGGTCCAGGTAGAGAGACCCTGCAAAGCCATCGACGTAGACAGTTGAAGGCTCGCTGGGCTGCCCGTTGACGTTGAGCGGGAAGTCCAGCAGAACGAACGGCCCGGACAAGAGGCCGCGATGTACACCCGCCGCATACCGCACGACGCGAAGTGAGACGTTTGGAAGATCTCCCAACTTCAACAGTAGCTTCAGCTGTTCGACCATCACCTCGGTCGAGCCGACCGGCCTGTGCATGATCGCCTCATCCAACACCACATGCAAATCCGGTGCGTTGAAGCTCCTTCGGAGAAGCCTCTGTCGTGCCACGCGCAGGTCGACACGACGTTCGATCTCGATAAATGAGAGATCGGGATTGTCTTCCCGTATCAGAGTCCGGGCGTAGTTTCTCGTCTGAAGCAGTCCCGGGACCAAGTTTGCTTCGTACCATGACAGGCGAGCGGCCGCCTCTTCCAGCCCGAGGTAGAGGTCGAAACCCAGGACGATCACGTCACCGTAGCTGAACCACCAAGCCTTGTCCCGGGTCTGCTTCGCGATGCTCATCAGGTACTTGGTGGCGTCCTCGGGCGCACCGTAGATGCGACACATTTGTTCGACGTCCAGAGTGCGCATGACCGTCTGTCCGGTCTCGATGCGCCACATCTTCGTCTCGGAGAACTCCAGGGTCGCGGCGGCTGCCTTGAGCGTGAGCCCGGCCTGTTGGCGCAGATCGCGAAGCTGCCGACCAAGTTGCCGGCGCGGCACAGTCGATCCCGTAGAGGCATCTGTCACCACTTTTCACCCCCTCTTCGTCAGAGCGTCTTGCGCGCAGAATGAAAGCACCTTCACTCCAACCTTGCAATAGGAGGGTGCAATCTTGCAGCTCATCACGGTGCAAGTCTCTTGATGAAAGCTTGCGTGGTGAGACTTGCGAGTGCTTCACTCGTCCTGTCGCCGCCACTCGACATGGAGGCGGCCAACAGGGTCATCTTCAGGCTGCCCTGACGACTCGTCGCTTCCGTCGTCGGGGCCGCGCGGATCATTGGAAGGTGCGCGATGGGTGCACTGGCCTTCGGATACTTATGTGCTGATGTGACGACTCCGGATGCGGATCTTGCCCAGGCGGAAAGCGTCCTCAAGGACTATTGCCACCGCCGCGGCTTCGCCCTGCAACGGATATTCACTGACGACGACTCCGGACCGCGCCCCGAATTTGACGACATGGTTGCCACCATGGGCGTCACCGGTACGCGCCAAGTCATTCTTCTCGATCTCGCCCACCTGGGTAGGAGCGAAGTGCTTCGGGATCAGCGAATTCACATGCTGGAGCACACTCTGAACGCAGTTGTCATGTGCGTGGGAGATAAGATTCCCGGAGAGAAAGAAGCATGGCAAAATTCCCTTGCTTCTCTGCGTAACGGGTTCGCACAGCTCACGATGACAGCTTCGCCGTCCTCTGTGGGCGTTGTGCGATCTTTTGTGGCGGACACGCTTCACTCTTGGCGCCTTGGTGAGTACGCGGATGTCGCCGTACTCCTGGCATCGGAGTTGGCCACCAACGCAATCAAGAGCACTGTTGAGGCGCGTTCGACCGGCCGCCTCTTTGATGTCCAAGTGCGCGTCACTGTGAGTAGTCTCGAAGTCAGGGTGTGGGACTGCGGGGCTGGAACTCCCGTCATGAAAAGCCAAGTCCTTGACGCCGAAGGGGGTCGGGGGCTCATGCTGGTGGACATGCTTTCGGAGGACTGGGGCACTCGTTACGATGTGGATCGGCCGGGAAAGTCCGTCTGGTTCACCATGGGAATCGTCGATCCCGTCGATCCCGACCCGCCGGGAGCAGATATTCCTCATCCCAGCGTCGCCTCAGCTCCGATGAAGACGATTCTTGCGGAGTAGCGGCGACACGCGGCCAGATGCCTTGCCAGCGACCCTCGCCACTGACTGTGGCGGGGGTCGCCTCGCGTTTGAAAACCCGGTTGCGGTCAATCATCGACTCTTCGGATGCCCGGGCCACCAACTCGTAGTAACGAGCTGAGCAGCTCGAAGGAGTTGGCATGGTGAAGTGGCCGGTTATGGGCATGCGGGCCGTGGCGTTGGCGGCGGCGCTTGGAAGTGGTGAGCCTGGTGGGTCCGCCGCCGGGGCCGCCGTGCTGGACGTCGCGGCCGAGGCGGTCACCGCGTTCCTGGAACAGGCCGCCGCGGTGGTGCCGCTGGGTACCGAGGGGGCGCACCTGGACCTGGACCGCGTCGTCGCCGAACTCCTCGGCCGCGGGGCGTGACGCCCCGCGGCCGGGTCCGCGCTCCCCGGGAGCCGGCGACCGCGACCGCGGCCTCGTACACCGGTGCGCCGCTGGTCAAGGTCCCGTGCGCGGGACGACGGGTCGGCGGCGTCGCAGGGCCCTACGGTCGGCGTGCGGCCGGCTCCCCACGACGGCCGGTGAGCCGACGCCGAGGAGACGGGACGGGATGGGCGAGCAGACGGAACCGGTCCCGACGGCCCCGGGCCGGGCGGGTGCCCGGCGGACGCCCCGGCGGGCCGTGCCGGACAGGGCGCGGCGGAGCGGTGGCGCGTCGGCGGGCGGGCTGCCGCGGCGCGGTGTCGCGGGGAACGCCGTGCTGGGGGCGTCGGCATGATGCTGCGTCGAGGCGCGTCCGCGCGGCCGCCCGGTGCCGGGGTCATGAAGGCCCGTGACCCCGGCGAGAGGCACAGGGTCGCGACCTCGCTGGAGCTCCTCTTCGACCTGTGCTTCGCGGTCGCGGTGAGCCAGGCGTCCGCGGGACTGCGTGCCGCGGTGGAGGGCGGGCAGGGCGCCGCCGGTGTGCTGCACTTCGCGGTCGTCTTCTTCAGCGTGTGGTGGGCGTGGATGAACTTCAGCTGGTTCGCCTCCGCCTACGACCCGGACGACACGGCGTACCGGTTGACGGTGTTCGTCCAGATCACCGGTTCGCTGATCCTCGCGGCGGGCGTACGGCGGGCCTTCGACGGGGACGACCTGAGCGTCATCGTCCTCGGGTACGTCGTGATGCGCGGCGCGCTGGCCGGGCTGTGGCTGCGCGCCGCGCGGGCGGACCCGCTCCGGCGCCGGACCGCGCTGCGCTTCACCGCCGGGGTGGTGGCCTGCCAGGCCGGCTGGGTGGCGCTGCTGAGCCTGCCCGGACCGGTGCGTCCGGTGGGCATCGCGGTGCTGGTGGTGGCGGAGGTCTGCGTCCCGGTGTGGGCCCAGTCCGCCGGGATGACTCCCTGGCATCCGCACCACATCGCCGAACGGTACGGGTCGTTCACGCTGATCGTGCTCGGCGAGTCCGTCGCCGCCGCCACGACCGCCGTCCGCACCGCCTTCGACGAGCACCGCGGCACGGGGACCCTGTCCCTTGTCGCCGCGGGCGGCCTGCTGACGGTGTTCGCCATGTGGTGGCTGTACTTCGCCCGGCCCGCCCACACGCTGCTCGCCACCACGCACAAGGGCCCGGGCAGGAGGTTCCGGTGGGCCTACGGCCACTACCTGATCTTCGCCTCGGCGGCGGCCGTCGGCGCGGGCCTGGCCGTCAGCGCGGACGAGGTCACCCACCGGGCCGACATCCCGCCGCAGGCCGCGGGCGCCATGGTCGCCGTACCGGCGGCGGTCTTCCTGACCACCACGTGGGCGCTGCACCTGCGCCCCCACCGGCGGCGGGCCGCCGAGCCGCGGCCGTCGTCCCCCTCCGGGTCGGGTACGACCCGTGCCGGCTGAACGGCCGCGCGAGGCAACGCCCCTCACCGGGAAGGGCAGCGGATACCCGGCGGACACCCGGCGGACACCCGGCCCGTTCACTGCGTCACTGAAGGACGACGTTCACCCCGTGCTCTTCGAAGATCTCCAGGAGCACGTCGAACAGCGCGACGTCGCCGTCGTCGCTGGGCACGCGCTCCACCAACCGTGCTCTGGCCTCGGCTGAACACGTCCAGCGCAGAGTGAATGGAGTGGCGGCGCCCCAGCCGCCCGCCAAGCAGTCGTTCAGGGCGGAGAGGTTCCAGCCGAAGTATCCGCCGGGCCCGTTGACGGCCTCACCGATCGCGCAGTAGAAGCTGTCCTCGTCGACGATGTGCCGACCGTCCAAGGTGAACACCTGGCCCGCGGAGGCGTCGGCCTTCCCCCGGCGCAGGTACTCCCGGGACCACAGCGCCACCGACAACCACGCCTTTGTGCCGTCGGGGACCAACTCGTGCCACAGGCCGGTGCGGTTCAGGCGACCCGAGCGGACCAGGTCCCACACACGCTCCGCTCCGGCCAGGGCCATGTCGCACCACAGCGTCACCGTGAGGTCGAGCAGGCCGCCACCCAGGGCGGACGGTACGGCGCCGACGACGGTGACCTCGTTGACGAAGTAGGAGCCCATGGCGGCTCCGTCAGCGTCGAGGATGTCGAACCAGGCGTTCCCCGCCACGGCGCGGCGACCGCCGATGTGGTCGAGGCTCTTCAACAGGCCACCCTGCGGACGGCAGCCCGCGAGGTGCACCCGCCGCGCTCCGTCCCCTTCCGGCAGTGGCGTGAACAGCCCCTCGGCTCCATGGGCGAAGCCCCAGAAGTCGGCGTCGTCCTCATCCGAGGTCAGCGCGCAACCGTGTCCCACACTGCCCTGGTCCGATGTTCCCATCGCTCCCCCTCCCCAGAGCGCTGATCGTACCGGCGTTCGGCCGGTCACAGCGCGACGCCGTGCTGCCAGCGCGGAACGACGGTGACCGCCCGCGGCCCGTCGCGGAGATCGCACGAGCCGTCCTCGACCACGTCAGGAGTCCGCGTCGGCCGCGGCGCCTCGGCGGCGGCGCCTGCGGACGGTCACCAGGACGACGAGCACGGCGATCCCCGCGGCGGACGCGGCGGTCCGGACCACCGTGCTCCCGTGGGCCGTCCGGTGCGGCGGCGCCGGGGACGCGGCCAGCGGGATGGCCGCCTCGTCGTTCCCGGGGGTCCGGTCGAAGGGGTTGGACGTGCGGATGGTGCCCTTCGCTCCGGGGACCCGGCGGTCGATGCGGACCCTGAACCCGATGACGGTCGTCCCGCCCTCGTGCAGCGCGCCGGAGAACTCGTCGGAGCCGATGCCGCAGACGAACGCCCCGCCCTGCTTCTTCGGCCGCACGCACGCCCAGTCGCCGCCGTCGTCCTCGAAGGTGTACGGGATGGACGTCACCGTGGTGCCTTCCGGCGGCACGACCGTGAAGCCGCCCATGGTCTCCGCGCTCAACGGCCGTCCGGGTCCGTTGTCGCGCACGCCCAGCCGGACCGTCACCGTGTCGCCGACCCGGCCCCTGACGGTCGAGGCCACCGGCTGGTAGTCGACCTGCACGGTGGTCGTGACGTTGACGTGCCCGGTGTCGCCGGTGAGGCCGCGGTCGGCCGTCCCGGTCAGGGTCAGCGGGGGGTCGGTGCCGCGCACCGTGAGTCCGGCGGGGCGCTCGGGCTCGGACGACCAGGTGTAGGAGAGGGTGCCCGTCAGCTTCCCGGCGGCGGCCGTGTAACGGAGCGGGGTGCTGGTGCGGTAGGCCGTGCCGGGTGCGGCCCTGGTGGAGAACGCGCACCAGGCCGAGGTGGAGGAGGCGTCGAAGAAGCAGTTGCCGGGGCGCGAGGTCAGCAGCAGCCCGTCGTCGGCGGAGACCCGGAGCGCGACACCCTGCTCCGCCGTGAAACGGCTGTGGTTCGCGAACCGGGGCGTCGTCGTCCGGGACGTGCCCGGTACCACCGCGTCCGCCGACTCGTCGTCCGCCGGGGTGTGCAGCGAGGGTCCGCCCACGGTCATCCGGATGTTCCCGGTCACCGGCGCCGCGTTGTCCGCGACGACGGTGTACGTCACCCTCCCGCTGTCGCCGGGCTCGACCCCGTCCACGCCGCTGAGCGTGAAGGGCGCGGCGGACTCGCCGTCACCGTTCTGCACGTCGCCGTAGCCGCAGGTGAACACCTGGCCGTCCTGGGAGCAGTTCCCGCCGCCGCCCTTGCCCACGCGCGCGACGCCGTCCAACCCGGAGGTGTCCACGGTGACCCTGACGTCGCGGGCCGGGCCCCCGTCGCCGCCCTCCACGGTGACGGGGACGACGAAGTCGCTGTTCACGGCCGTGGCGCCCGCGTCGGCGGCGTACATCCGGAAGGACGCCGGGACGGCGACCCGCAGGGAGACCCGGCCGGAGCCGTCGGCCGCCGCGGGGACCACGGGCGTCACCACCGAGGCGAGAGCGGCGACGAGACAGGCCGTCAGGACGGAGGGACGACGTCTGGCGATCCGTATCCGTCGAAGCATGCGCGCACTATGCCAGGGGGCATCGGCAGCCGTCCCACCGGCCCCTGTACGCGCCCGCTGTCGCTCCGGCACCACGGCCGCGCGCCGCCGCGACGACCGGCCGCGCGCGTCCGTCTCCTCCGCCCGCCCGCTTCGGCGGCACCGGGGCGTCCACCGGGCACGGGGACGGAAGACGCAGGTGGTGCCGGGCGCAGTAAAATCGGCCCCATTGCCGTGGTGATCGCAACGAAGGAGAGTCCACATGGCGCAGGTACTTCTGGGGGAGACGCCGGTCCAGGTCAAGGGGGACCTGCCGGCGGTCGGCGACCAGGCCCCGGCGTTCACCCTCGTCGGGTCGGACCTGGGCGACGTGACGTCGGCGGACTTCGCCGGCAAGCGCAAGGTGCTGAACATCGTTCCCAGCCTCGACACCGGCGTGTGCGCCGCGTCGGCGCGCCGCTTCAACGAGGAGGCGGCCTCCCTGACCGACGTCGTGGTGCTGTGCGTCTCCGCCGACCTGCCCTTCGCGCAGAAGCGGTTCTGCGAGACCGAGGGGATCGAGAACGTGGTCGCCCTGTCCTCGTTCCGCAGCCCGTCGTTCGCCTCCGACTACGGCGTGCTGCTGGCGGACGGGCCGATGGCGGGCCTCAATGCCCGGGCCGTCGTCGTCCTGGACGAGCAGGACAAGGTCCTCTACACCGAGCTCGTGAACCAGATCGCGCAGGAGCCCGACTACGACAAGGCCCTCGCCGCCCTGAAGTAGCCGGCGGCCGCGGCCGCCGCCGCGGACGTGACGACTCGACGTCCGTCCGCGGCAGCGGCGGGCAGGGCCGGCATCCACGGCCCCGCCGCCGGCCCGCCGGGCCCTACCGGCGCCGGCCCGCCGGGCCCTAACAGCGCCGGCCCCACGCGGAGATCATCGGCGCGGTGGCCAGGTCGAGGCGGCCGGTGGCGACGTTGGCCAGGTGGCGGTCGATCTCCTCGTCCGTCGCGAGCCCGGCTTCCACCAGGCGGCCGCGGATCTGCCGTACGGTCGCGGCCTCCAGGACGGTGCACGCCGGTGAGGTGATCGGGAAGTACGCGTCGGCCTCGACGCCCTCCAGACCCGCCTCGCGCAGCAGCCGGGGCAGGGTCCGCCCGTAGGCGAGGTCGGCGCCGCGCGCCGCCATGAGCGAGCGGAAGCCGGAGCGCAGCCGGTTGGCGAGGCGCTGCTCGGGGCCGGACTCGTCCGGGCACAGCAGCGGTTGGAGCCCCGGATCGGCGTCCTCCAGCAGCAGCCACCCGCCGGGCCGCAGCGCCCGCACCATCCGGCGCAGCGCCTCCTCCCGGTCGGCGACGTGCACCAGGACGAGGCGGGCGTGGACGAGGTCGAAGGCGCCGGGCGGCGGCGGGTCGGCGGCCACGTCGTGGCGCAGTACCTCGATCACCCCGCCGGCGACCCCCCGGGTCCAGGAGACGTCGATGTCGGTGGCGACCACCGCGCCGTCCGGGCCGACCCGCTCGGCCAGTCCGAGCGGCACCGACGGCCCGCCCGCGCCGACCTCCCAGCACCGCATGCCGGGGCCGACGCCGAGCCGGTCCACGTGCCGGAACGTCACCGGGTCGAACAACTCCTTGAAGGCCGCGAACCGCATTCCCGCCTCGGACTGCCGGTTGTCCAGCAGGTATCCCTGGTCCGCCTCGTACTCAGCCATGCGGTGATTCTCGCAGCGGACCCCCGGTACCCCTTCGACCGGGCCGCGCGCGTGGTGGAATCCACGGCTTCGGGCCTCCCCTTGGCCGGACAGGCCGCCTCGCCCTCGCCCTCGGCGTCGCTCCGGCGCCGCTCCCGCTGTGCTTCCAGGAGATTGCGCGAGCGGCCCCGGCACAGCCGGACCGCGTGCGATGATCGTCATATGACTGCGTATGTGGTGGCCGAATCCCTCCACGTCGACACCCCGGACGTGCGCCGGTACCGCGAGTTGGCCCAGGCGTCGATCGCGCTGTACGGGGGGCGCTACCTGGCCCGCGGCGCGCTGCCCGAGGCCCTGGAGGGCGACTGGCCGGACGGGAACCGCATGGTGGTCATCGCCTTCCCCGACCTTGAGCAGGCGAAGGCCTGGTACACCTCGCCCGAGTACGCCGGCGCGCGAGCCACCCGGAAGGACCTCAGCGGCCGCCGCATGCTCTTCGTCCCCGGGGTGGACGAACCGTCCTGAGAGCTGTTCCCACCAGAACACGGCGGCGGTGGTCGCTACACTCCGGCAGCGTGACCGATCTCCGACTCACCGACCTGCGGCCGACCTTGGTGACGTATCCGGGCGGGGCGTGCGAGGCGGAGGCCACCGTCCTGCGTGTCCTTCCCGACCCGCGCGCCGGCGAGGGCGAGCGGCTGCTGGTGGTCACCGACGTGACCCCGTTCCATCCGCGCGACCCGCTGTGGCCGGACCAGCCGGCCGACCACGGGCAGCTGCGGGTGCCGGGCCTCGCGCCCCTCCCGGTGCGGGACACCGTCACCATCGCCCAGCGGCACGGCGGACCGGTCATGGTGGACGACGCTGTCGACGTGCGCAGGGACGAGGCGGACGTCGTGTTCGTGGTCGGCCACGCCGTGGACGCCGAGGCGGGGGCTCACCTGGCCGCGGCGGCCCGCGTCCGTCTCGCCGTCGACCGGGAGCGGCGGCTGCGGCTGAGCGCCGCGCACTCCGCGTGCCACCTGCTCGCGTACGCGCTCAACGAGGCGACCCACGGGCTCTGGCGCAAGCCGGCACCGGCCGACTCGCGGGGGCACCACGACCTCGACGCGGCGGCGTGCGCGCACACCAGCCATGACGTCGGAGGCAGCCTCGACCGGTACCGGCTCGGGAAGTCCCTGCGCCGCCGGGGCTTCGACACGGCGGAGTTCCTCCAGCGGCTGCCGGGGATCATCGACACGGTGAACGCCACCCTGGCCGGGTGGATCGCCACCGACGCGGCGGTGCGCGTCGAGTGCGCGGGGCCCCGGCTCACCGACCGGCGCCACTGGTACTGCGAGACCCCGGGCGGGATCGCCCACATGCCGTGCGGGGGAACGCACGTACGGCGGCTGCGGGAGATCGCCTCGATGACGGCCGTGGCCGACCACGACGAGGCGGAGGGTGTCCTGACCATCCGCAACCGCGTGACCGTCGCGGAACCGGCGGACGGGGCGGCCTGATCCCTGGCCGCCCCGTCCGAAAGCCCGTCACCGGGGGAGAGCAAGCCGGCTGGCGGAGCAGGCCGCTTGACGGAGCCGGTCGCTTGGCGGGGCCCGTCAGCCGGGCCGCCCCGTCCCGCCCCGTCCCGCCCCGGGTTGTCAGCCGTAGAGGCCCGCGGTCTCGAAACCGCGCAGGGTCTCGTAGTCGCGCCGCAGCAGCTGCGGGTCGTCCGCGGCGAGGTACACCGTGCCCGGGCAGGTGGCCATGTCGATCGTCCGGGACAGCGGGCTGCCCGCCGGATGGTTCACCACCAGCCCCGCGAACGAGGCGAGTTCGCGGACGGGCTGCCAGCCGCTCTCGTCCGGGACGCTCCCCGCGCCCGGGGAGATCAGGTTGACGCAGCGCAGGTGGCTCTTGAGCTGGTAGGGGGCCTCGGCCTCCGCCAGGAAGCTCTCGGGGTCGGCGAGGGAGTACGCCAGGCTGTCGACCTGGTCCGTCCCCACGCACCTGGTCATCAGCTCCGGCATCTGGCCGCCGCCCAGCCGTGCCCCGCACTCGATGAGCGTGGGGCCCGACGCCGTGAGCATGACCTCGGTGTGCCCGGCCCCGTTGCGGACGCCCAGGGCGTCGAGGACGTCCCGGACGTAGCCGACCAGCTCCGGGACGCCCTGGTCCTCCAGGGAGAGCAGATCCTCGTAGTCGTAGACGGAGTGCCCGTCCACCAGGCGCTTGTGGTAGCGCCAGACCTCGATGACCCGGTGCGCGCCGTCGCGGCTGACGCTGTTCACGTAGTGCTCGGCCCCGTCGAGGAACTCCTGGGCCAGCGCCACGTGGTTGCGCCGCCCGTAGCGGTCGGCGGAGGTCATGATCGCCTCGTGGGCGGTGGTGACCTCCGCGATCGAGCGGCAGATGAAGACGTTGTCGGTGCCGGCGCTCAGGACCGGCTTCACCACGACAGGCCAGCGGTCACGCCCGGCGGCCCACTCCGTGATGGCCTCCAGCGACGCGGTGCAGCAGCCGTCGATGGCGGCCAGCCCCGCCGCCCGGACGGCCTCCTGCATCAGGTGCTTGTCCCGCCGCGCCGTGGAGCGCGCGGTGACGTTCCCCGGGACGCCCAGGGCGTGGCTGAGCTCGTCGGCCAGCAGGACGCCGGACTCGGCCGCGGCGACGACGGAGTCGACGCCCAGCCCGCGCAGGGCGCCGACCAGGGCGGGGAGGTCCCCGGTGTGCTGGAGGTCGACGGTGAAGTCCTCGGGCCGGTAGGCCAGGCGCGTGTCGGGAGCCTGCGACCTGACGTGCACGTACGCGGCGTGGCGGAGCGTGAGCGCGGCCGGCAGCAGCCTGCCCGCTCCGTAGGCGTCGACGATGGCGATGGTCATGTGTGCGCTCCCTCAGTGCTGTTCGCTGGGCACGTTCTGCTGCCCTCCCGCATCGGTGGCCGACACGGTGTCCTGGCTCCCGGCGCCGGCTTCCGCGGCCGACCGGCGCGCCCGTGCCAGGACGCCCAGGCAGACCAGGGCGACCACGCCGAGGACGCCGACCAGGGTCAGCGCCGAGAAGCTCAGCCGCCCGTCCGCCAGCTGCATGACGAACGCGAACAGCGGCGAGAGCGCCACCAGCAGCGAGGTGGTGATCGGCTCGGTGTGCCGGATGCCCACCTGGAGTACGTAGATCGGCACGCCGACGCCGATCACCGCGACGACGGCGCCGGGGACGAGCGCCGCGTGCAGCCCGCCGCGGTCGCCGACGGCGACCAGCCCCCAGGACACCGCGGCCATCAGCACGAACCGCGTGGCCAGGACCGTGCCGGAGTCGCAGCCGGCCTCGCTGAGCCGCTTCATGTAGAGGATGTTGACGGCTGAGCCGGCCGCGCAGGTGAGGGTGAAGACCAGGCCGAGCGTCGCGTGCAGCGCCGTGATGTGGCCGAGGCCGCTGTCCCCGCTGAACGACCCCCACAGCAGCATCGCCAGCAGGCCGCAGATGAGCACGGCCACCGCCGTCTCGGCCGGGATCACGCTGCTCTGACGGCGCATCAGAGGCCCGGCCAGTGTGGTGATCACCGGGCCCAGGGCGAGGCCGATGACGTTGACGATCGCCGGTTCCAGGTACTTCAGCGCGTAGAACGTGGACAGCCAGGTGACCGTGGTGGTGATGTTGATCGCCACCAGGTCGACCCGGTGCTCGGCCAGGGCGCTGATCCGCCGGGTGCCGCCGCGCCGCAGCTCCGCGGCGCCGAAGAAGAGGAACGTGAGCGTGAACGAGACGGCGGCGAGCCCCGCGGGGCTGACCACGGAGAAGCGGTTGCCCGCGTACACGTCCATGGCCGCGGTGAGGACCGCGTAGCCGAGCAGCGGGGGAACTCCTTGGCGCAGGCTGGTCGCCGGTGGGCCCGCCTGGCCTTCACCCATGGATCTCCTCGCCGGTGCCGCCGTGGTACCTGGCGCTGACGCCCTTCTCCGCGAGCAGCTCCAGCCAGCGGGCGACCAGCTCCGGCCGGTCACTGGCCTGGTGCAGTCCGGGCGCCACGCGCCCGTCCACCACGTCCAGGATGGCCAGGGCCAGCGGGACGGAGACCAGCCGCGGTGTCGCGCTCTCCTTCTCGTCGCCGACGGCGTCGAGCGCGTACTCGCCCGACCACGTCCGCCCGTCCTCGGCGGTGAGCTCCAGGCGCACGCTCATCACCACCCGGTCGTGGTCCTCCGCCGAGGTCGGGTAGCGGGCCGCCAACTCCTGGGCCAGGTCGGTGATGGCGGGCTCGTCGGCCTCCAGCAGCGCGGCGAAGACCGGCTGCCAGGCGCGGCTCCAGCCGTCCAGCCGCAGCGTCCCCCGGACGAAGGTCGCCAGCCGCCAGCCGGCGGGGAAGGCGTAGGTGCCCACGAAGGGCAGGCTGTCGCGGTTGGGGTAGACCTCGAAGGTCTCGTCGCCGACCTCCTGGGTGGTCACCGCCTCCCAGGGGCGCTCGACGACCTTCTCCGCGCCGTCCTCGATCAGCCGGGCCGGGTTCAGCAGGGCGGTGAGCACCCCGCGCGGCGCCCAACTGAACCGGTAGCGGAACTCGTTGGGCTCGGCCGGGTTGCTGCCGCAGTACGAGGTGAACCGCGCGGTCGCCGGGCCGTCGCCGACGGCCGCCCGGCCCCTGCGCACCAGGTCGTGGGCGAGCAGGTGGTCGATACCGGGGTCGAGCCCGACCTCCGTCAGCACCACGCAGCCCCGGTCCGCGGCCGGACGGGCCTCCTCCGCCACCCCCGGGCTCAGGTAGCTGGAGCACACGAAGTGCGCGCCCTCCTCCCGGGCCAGCCGCACCAGGCCCGGGTGCTCGCCGGCGGGCAGCATGGAGACGACGACGTCGCCGGGGGCGAGCGCCTCGGCCAGGGCCGCCGGGCTGAACTCCCGTGACTCGGCGGCGCCGGCCAGGCCGAGGCGGGCCAGGCAGTCCTCCGCCTTCTGCGCGGTACGGCCCCACAGGACCGTCGACGCGCCGGCGCAGACAAGGCCCAGGCCGCTGCCGGTCGACATGCCGGTGCCGACCCAGTGCACGCGCCCGGTGGGCGTGATCAGTTCACTCATGCTCGCTCACTTCTCCTCGGTCAGCGGTCGGCGTCGGAAGGGCCTGCCGGAAGTGCGCCGCGCAGCGGTCCCAGACCGGCGACCACGACGGCAGGGTCGCGAGGTGGGGGAGCAGGTCCGCCGAGAAGGCGGTGCTGGACTCCCGAGGCAGCAGGGAGGGGAGGTTCTCGATGGCGATGACGTCCAGACCGGGGGCCGGCGGGCGCAGCACGCGTACGGGCTCGGCCCAGTCCGTCGGCTTGTCGTTGACCGGCAGCCGGTTGCAGTCCGAGGTGATGTCGCAGGTCACGTCGGAGACGACGGACAGTACGCGGTCGGGCCGGTCGAGGTCCGAGGCGTCGAGGAAGGCCGGTCCCGGCTCGCTGGCGAAGACGGTGTTGACCAGGATGTCGTGGCCCAGCAGGGCGGCCTTGTCGAGGTCGCGGGTCTCCTCGACGTCCCACAGCGACGGCGACAGGCCCGCGGTCTCCAGCGCCGCCCGGGCACCTCGCCCGGACCTGCCCAGCGCACCGATGACCAGCGCGGACGCCCCACCCGGCTGCTCGCTGAGGGCGGCGTCGAGTTCGTCCTTCGCCATCGAGCGCAGCGGCGCGGAGAGCCGGCCGCGCCGGTGCAGCACCGCCAGGGCGGCGCCCACGTAGCCCGCCCAGTAGCCGAACGCGGCCAGCCGGCGGCCGCTCTCGTCCGTCAGGCACTCCAGGTCCAGCAGCCGCCCGCCGCCCGCGGCGAAGCGGTTCAGCAGCGCGGGGCCGCCGGCCTGGCCCTTGTAGGCGTGGCCGAAGAAGATGTGCTGGTGCGTCAGGTCCGCCGGCCGGGCGACCGGCTCCTTCAGGCCGAGCACCGCGTAGTGATCGGGCGCCTCGGACCAGCTGTCGGCGGCGACGACGCGGCAGCCGGCGGCCGCGTAGGCGTCCGTGTCGAAGGCCCGCTGCTCGGACCGCTCGACGGCGACCGGCAGGCCGCCCGCGATCAGCCGCGCGGCGTCGGCGGGCGTGAGCGGGGTCCGCTCCTCGGTCGGCGACGCCTCCCGGCGCAGCCACACCCCGGTGATAGGTGACATGTGGTTCGGACTCTTCCTGCTCTGGCCGGGCCTCCGCCGCCCGGGACAGAGGCTGGTTCAGTGGATGGGGCGACTCTTGATCCGACCGGACAGCGCGGCGCGCCAGACCGGGACGGGGGGCGTGAGGTCCATGTGCTCCGGCACCATCGCGTGGATCAGCGAGGGCCCGTCCGCCTGGGCGGCCTCCTTGGCCAGCGCGGCGAACTCCTCGGCGGAGTGCGCCCGGGCGCCCGGCAGGCCCATCCCGGAGCCCAGCAGGACCGGGTCGATCGGTCCCGGGTCGACCGCGAAGTAGCGGCGGCCGGCGTAGAGGTGCTGGATCATCTTGATCCACGCCATGGAGGTGTTGTCGAGCACGACGAAGGTGATCGGAAGCCGGAGCCGCCGCGCGGTCTCCCACTCGCCGACCGCCATGGCCAGGCTGTTCTCCGTCGTCAGGCACAGCACCCGCTCGCCGGGGTGGGCCACGGCCATGCCGACGGAGGCGGGTATCGCGTACCCCAGGGGGCCGTGACCGCGCGGGATCACCACGCGCCAGCCGTCCCCCGGGGCCTGCCAGAAGCACGCGAGGTACGGGGTGGGCGTGCCGGCGTCGGCGGCGATCCAGGTGTCCCGGCCGAAGGCGTCCGCCAGCGCGCCCACGATCTCGTAGGGCGCCAGCACCCCCTCGCCGAGCTCGGCCCCGTCCACGGCCACCGGGTCCGACCAGGACGCGCGCGCCGCGGTCAGGGGGCCAGCCGGGCGGCCCGCTCGGCCTCCGGGACCGCCGGCACCCGGGCCAGCAGGCTCTCCAGGACGGTGCGCGCGTCCCCGACCAGCGGAATACCGCCGGGGTAGTTGCGCCCGGCCCGCGAGGGATCGGTCTCGACGTGCAGAATCCGCGGACCGTCGCGCCTGGGCGTGGTGAAGCCGAGGGTGTCGGTCGCGTTCGCGCGGGTGCCCACGAAGAGGACGAGGTCGCCCCCGGCCACGTGCTCGTTCGCGTAGTCCCGCGCCCCGTTGCCGCCGACGACCCCCAGCGCGAGAGGGTGCGCCTCGTCGACCACGCCCTTGCCGTGGATGCTCGTGCCGACCGGCATGGCCAGCCGCTCGGCGAGCGCCAGCAGCGCCGGCCCGGCCCCCGACAGGTGGGCGCCGCCGCCGGCCACGGCCACGGGCCGCTCGGCGGCGCGGAGCGCGGCGGCGGCCTCGTCCAGCGCGGCCGAGGGCGCGTCGGCGCGGGTGCCGGGCGCGGCCGCGCGCACCGGAGCCGTCGCCGGGACGACCTCGGGCACCTCCTCCAGCACGTCCTCGGGCAGGATCAGCACGACCGGGCCCGGCCGGCCGCCCAGCGCCGCCGCGACCGCCTCCGCGAGCAGGGCCGGGATCTCCTCGGCGGACTCCGCCGTGCGCCGCCACTTGGTGCACGCGGTGAAGAGCTGCTCCTGGTCGACCTCGCTGATCGGGGCCGTCCCGTGGCTGCGCCGGTTGTTGTCCGTCGTGATCGCCAGCAGCGGGACGCTGGCGGCGAACGCCTCGGCCAGACCGCTCGCCAGGTAGACCGCTCCGGCTCCGCTGGGCGCCTCGCAGACGCCCAGCCTGCTGGTGCTGCGGGTGTACGCGTCCGCCATGAAGCCCGCGTGCCGTTCGTCGCGGGCCAGCACGTGCCGGATCTCGTCGGCCCGCCGGGCCAGGACGTCGTAGAAGCCGATACTGGTGTCTCCGGGGAAGCCGAAGACGGTGTCGACACCGCTGCGCACCAGGGCCTCGACGAGGATCTCCGCGCCGTTCGTCATCTTGCCTCGCACGTCACTCCGTCCGCTGCGCTCAGCACTGCTCAACGTCCGAGGTACCCGGTCATCACGGCCCGGGTACGCGGCCCGGAGACCGGCCGGTTGTAGGAGAACTCCCGGGTCTCGGCGCGGTCGAACCCCGCCTCGATCGCCTGCTCGCGCAGGTAGGCGGCCGACAGCCAGTGGAAGCCGTTCACCCCGGGGGCTTTCTGGACGCTCTCACCGTTGTTCGGGGCGTCGTTCGACGCCACCAGGGAGGCCGCGTGCCGGTCCGGGTCCGACTCCGGGCGCGGCTCCAGCCAGGAGCGGACGCGCGCGAGAACGGGCAGCAGACCGTCTTCGGCGCTGTACAGGTGGCCCAGGACGCCGTCGATGTATATGACGTTCCACGGCTCGTCGGGCTGCCACTGGTAGATGTCGGCGCAGACGGCCTCCAGGCCCTTCTTGCGGGCCAGCGCGACGGCCTCCTCCATGGCGTCGACAGCCAGGACCCGGAAGCCCTTCCGCGCCACCTGGGCCTCGACCGCGGCGTTTCCGCAGCCCAGGCTCAGCAGCCCGCCGCCGTTGTGCTCCAGCTCGCCGATCAGCAGGTCGGCCATCCAGTCCCGGTACTCGGGGCTGTAGGTCGACGGGGTGACCGAGTCCCCACGGCTGCCACCGTCCTCCCAGACCTCGAAAATACTGCTCCGGTCCGCACCGTTGCCGCTGTAGAAACTGACCAGGTCCTCGTGATTCTTGGCCACGATCTTTGACATGCCGACCCCCTTGAAAATGAGCACGTCATTGCACCGCGCACCGGGTGGACGGTGCGTGGTTCAGTTCAGGCAGATGATCGGTATTGGCAGTTCTGGCAGATGAGGCGTGCACTCACGGAAAGCACCGTCGATCCGGCCGGAGCCGGATGGTGCACCTACCGTCGAAGTCGACGTGACGGCAGCCGTTTTCCTGCTCGCGGGCGGGAGAATGCCGACGAGCGGGATCACGGAGACGTCATCGACCCCGAACGGCGGCTGGTTGAACGGGGCGTTCCGGAGCGGCGATCCACAGATTGGCGCACCCGTCAGAGAACCGTCAAGGCAGAAGGGCGTGAATTCGTCTCTCCCGCCGCACGCTCGACCACTGACCGTCACGGTACCGGCTCCGCGACGTCGGGTCTGCCCTGGTCGCACTCTCCGTGCGTCGCCTGTCGCGACGCTGTGTAGTGGCATGTGCCGGAGGAGTGACGCATGTCACTTGTGATGCAGATGCATATCCGAAGCGACAAAATGACGATGCGTCAAGTATGCGCATTTGAACCGGGGTTGGCGATTAGTGCGGTTCGTCTTCGTGGCCGCCGGACCTGCTGCGACCGTCGGGAGGCGGTCCCGCCGGTCGTCGGACGAGGGTGGGTGTGCGGCGTCGAAGCCGTGACTGACGGGCCGTCAACGAGTATTGGACGGTGGCTCACGGCGGGTGGCCTTCTGCCGCGCCGGCGGACCCTGGCCCCGCCCGGAGGCGCGACCGGAGCGGTCGGACGGCGAAGGACCTCACGGACGCTCTGCCGCGCGGGTTCCTCACGCGCGGGCCCACGGGGTCTGGGAAGGGCGGCCCGGTCCGGCCCGCGGGGCGCCGACCGGGCCCGCCGGAAGCCGTGGGGGCGCGGGGACGGCGGGGCCGGGACCGGCCGGGGGCGCCGTCCCGGGCGCCCGCGCGCCGGCCGTACCCGGCCCGCGCGGCGGACGTCCGAGGCGGCGCCCCCGGTCCGGCCGGAGCCGGACGACGTCAGCGCGCTGCCTGACCCGGCGTCACTTGTATTCGAGCTCCGTGCCCTTGGGCACGATCTGGATGTCCATGTCGACCTTGATGCTCGAACCGACCACGGCGATGCCGCGGGCGAGCATGGTCTGCCAGTTGACGGTGTAGTCCTCGCGGTGCAGCTCGGTGGTGGCCTGGACGGCCGCGCGGGTCTCGCCCTCCATGCCGACGCGTATGCCGTGGTACTGCGCGTCGAGGGTCACCGTGCGGGTGACGCCGTGCAGGGTGAGTCCGCCGGTGATCGCCCAGTTGTTGCCGCCGCGGTGCGCGAAGCGGTCGCTGTAGAACTCCAGCGTCGGGAAGTGCTCCACGTCCAGGAAGTCCCCGGACCGCAGGTGGTCGTCGCGCATCCGGACGTTGGTGTCGATCGACGCCGCGTCGATGACGACGTGCATCGCGGAGGTCTCGATGGTGCTGCCGATCCGGATGGCGCCGGCGAAGTGGTCGAAACGGCCGTGCACGCGGCCGAGGCCGATGTGCCGCGCGGAGAAGCCGATCCGGGTGTGCGCGGTCTCGATCTCCCACTCGCCCGGTACGGGCAGCGGCATCGTGGGCGCGAACTGCAGAGTGATGTCGCCGAGGGTGACGAGTTTGCCGCTCTCCGTCACCGAGACGTTTCCCCGGTAGGGGCTGAGGCTGTCGGCCGAGACCGACATGCGGTACTCGCCGACCGGCACCATCGCGACGACCCCGCCGAACGGATCGGTCTCACCCTTGACGATCTTGTTGCCCTGGGCGTCGCTCAGTGTGAACTCCGCCGCTCTCACGGGCTCGCTGACGGGGTCGAGTACGCGGCAGGTGACCAGGCCCGCGTCCGGTGGAACGGAGAATCCGGAGAGCGGGTTGTTCCTCTGACTCGCGGCTGCCTGTCGGCCCAGCAAGCGGCTGATCATCGTTCTACGTACCCCTGTGCGTCGGTCCTGCGAGGAGGGAAGTCCACCGTCACTGTCAACAGCGCTTGACGGCAAGGCCCTCGACCACCCCGCTCCGTCCGAGGCAAACATAGCCTGGAACTGGGAATAGGCGCCCAGCCGGGGTGCGATCATGGTCGCGGCACCCGGGCGGCGCGGCGGCGCCGACCGCCTCGGCAGGGCCGGACCGACCGTGTCGGCGGCGGAGAACGCGCAGGTCGCGCCGCCGCGCGTGCTCCGCCGCCTGGTCCGGGAGACCGGACCCGGCGGTCGTCGCGCGTCCGGGCCGCGGCCCGGGACGCGGGCGGCGGAGGTTCAGACGTCCTCGGGGTCGGGGTCGAGGTCGTGGCGGATGTTGCCGTCCTCGTCGAGGGTGGGGCGGATCTTCTCGGGGGGATGGCTGTCGGTGTCCGACGGGCGCGGCCCCTCCGGTCCGTCGGGGCTCCAGCGCATCAGCCGGCGGACCCGGCAGATCCGGTGGACCGTGCCCTGCACCTCGACCTGGTTGGCGCGCTCGGTCCGCAGCCGGTCGGCGGCCTCGACGTACTCGGCGAGTTCCGGGGCCGCTGGGTCGGTGCCCTCGGCGACCACGGTCCGCGCGTCGGTCTCCCGGTCGGCCTCGATGGGGATGAGCCCCCGGTGGCGCGGCTCGAACCAGGTGAGGCCGAAGTCCAGGGTCCGGCGGGTTCCGTGGGCTGTGGTGTGCAGGCCGCCGCCGGTCGTCCAGCCCTCGCTGTCCCCGTTGTTCTCCAGGACCCTGAAGCCGGTGGGCAGCAGCAGTACGTCCGGGTGGGTCTCCAGGGCCCGCTGGGAGTCGTGGAGGACGTCCTCGGGGAACCTGATCCCGCTGTAGACCAGGCCGCGCAGGGCCAGCCGCTCCGCCGCCTGGGTGGGCGTGATCGGCGCCTCGGGGTCCAGGACCAGATCCTCGTCCACGTCCGGCTCCCGCTTGCCGTGGCCCCAGTCCGCGACGGCGGGCTCGGGGTCGGTCGGGCGGGGCAGCTCGATGCCGTCCGGCCCGGCGCCGGCGTACTCCTCCGCGCGCACCACGCGGTAGCGGGTTCCGAGGACGGTGAGCTCGTCGACGCGCTCGGTCTCCAGCCGCCTGAGGGCGGCCAGCAGCACGCGCCGCTCCTCCCGGTTCCGGGCCTCGTCCTTCGCCCGGAACCACACCAGCGAGTTGAGGCCGTCCCGGGCCTCCTGCGGCGAGCCGGCCGTCACCGGGACCACCACCCGCCACCGCGGCGCCTCCCCGGGGTCCTGCGCGACCACCCCGAACAGCGGGCCGCGTACCAGCAGTGTCTGCGCCTGCCGGGCGGCGTCGAGCGCGTCGGCCTCCGCGACGGCCTCCACCGGACCGTCCGGGTACCGCACCACGACCGGCCACATTCCGTCCGGACCAACAACCCCTTCGACCATGCACTCATCCTGCCGACTGCGGACCGCCGCCGTGGGCAGTTCACGACTTCCCACCCCCGCAGGGTGTTCCCGGTGCGTCAGGAGCGGTCGTTCCGAAGCGGCGGCAGCAGCGGGCGGTGCGGGGCCGGGCGGGCAGGGCGGGCCCCGCCCCCGCGGACCGGCTCAGTCGACGGTGACCAGTTCCAGCTCCATGAGATCGGCCAGCGCCCGCAGGTCGGGGATGATGTGGCCGGTGGCGAGCGCCCAGTGGTGGGCCACGCCCGAGCCGCTCCACTCGTCCGTCCACTCCCCGGGGTTCCGGCCGAAGTCGACCCGGGAGGTGGTGTTGCCGATGGCGAGCAGCGGACCGGGGACGACGCGTCCTTGGGAGGCCACCAGGCGGAAGCGGCCGTCCCGGCGCTGCCCGATCCCGAGGAGCGTGACGGGTCCGTGGCGGACGTCGAACTCGACCGAGACGCCCCAGCCGCGCTTGCCGTGGTAGACGCCGAGCCCGCGCAGCAGCGGACGCCGCTCGCTGACCGCCGGATGGCCCGGGCCGTCGTGCCCCATCTCCACGACGTTCTCGCGGAAGTCCAGGGCCTGGAGCTCGGTGAAGGAGCCGCCGGCGCCGAGGCGGTCGGCGATCAGCATGGCCAGCGAGGTCCGAAGCTCGTACTCCCCGCAGGCCGGAACCCCGCGTGCGGTGAGCAGTGAGGCGCCGAGGATCATCCCGGCGCCCAGGCGCTCGTGCGTCTCGCCCTCCAGGCCGCGGTGGTAGTAGGCCAGCGAGTCCAGGTCGAAGTCGGCGGTGAGCCGGTCCAGGCCGACGGAGACGCGTGCCGCCCAGCGCAGGTCCTCCGCCACGACGGAGTCGGCGAGGTCGAAGACCTCGCGCGTCTCGGTGAGCCTGCGCGCGACGTCCTGGTCCGTGACCTGGTCGACGCGGACCCGCAGGTCGTCGAATTCGAGGACTTCGACGTGCCCGCCGAGGTCGGCGGCGACCACGGTCAGATCCGTGGAGACGTCGTACATGCCGGGATAGAGGTGTCCCATCAGGCCGTGCCGGCCGTGCGCGAGCACGGAGCGCACTCCGGCTGCCCGGATCCAGCGGCCGATGCGCGTCCAGGCCCGCTCGTCCTCCAGATACCCGGAGACGGAGCGGAACGGGATGCCGCAGCGTTCGAACGTGTTGGCCATCTCCGGCAGGGGACAGGCGCCGCAGTAGGCGAGCCAGTCCCCGGTGTCGAACGCGGCGTGGTCCATGGACTCCGTCGGCTGCAGGTTGACCAGCAGGACCGGGGCGGCCGAGCGCTGGGCGATCGGGAGCAGCATGGTGGCCGTCATGTAGGTGGTGAGGAATCCGACGATCAGATCGCAGTCGGCTGCTTTGAGCCGCTCGGCGGCGCGCGCGCCCTCCGGCGCGTCGGAGATGAACCCCGCGTCGACGATCTCGGCGTCGAAGCCGGCCATCCGCTCGGCCACCCGGGCGGCGGACCGCCGGAGTTGGGGGAGCAGCTTCGGGAACTGGGGCCAGTAGGCCCCCAGGCCGCCGGCCACCAGGCCGATCCTGGGCTTTCGGGATGTGCCGGGCGTCCGGTGCGGGCGGGGGTGCGGAAGGCTGCTGCCGGTGCTGGTCATGGACTCTCTCCGACGAGGTGGGGGAGCGCGGAGCGCGGGCGTTGGCGGGCGGGGCTCGGCCGGCAGGGGGAAGGGGAGGGGGCCGCACGGGACCCGGCCCGTCGCCGATGGCACCGGGCCCGCTTCGACGCCCCTCGGGTTCCCGTGCGGTCGTGGTCGTCCCACCCGTTCCGTACCCCGGGGGTGGACCCGGTCATGCGCGGGGGCTGGAGGCCGCGGCGCTCGGCGGCGTAGCGATTTTAACGTTCAATCATGTTGTAATCACTCAGGAAATATCACCGGCGAGGGATCCGCCACAAGAGTCGTGCGGCCAGCCGCAACACCGGTCGGAGCCAAGCCCGTCGGGAGATCCGTCGCGGGCCCGGGATGGTACATCAGTGCTCCAACGTGACTCTTGACACCTCTCGCAGGGGGCTCATAGTCTCCACGCCACAGAATCGGCGTTAGTTTCACATTCGCGGATGATCATCTTCACGCCGTTCCCGGTGCACAAGGAGGACGTGCCTGTGTCCGCACTGCGGCCTTACGCCCTGCGGTGCGATCACCGCACCACCCCCCTCGGCATCGACGAGCCCGCCCCGCTGCTCTCCTGGCGGCTGGCGTCCGACCTGCGCGGAGACGACCCCACCGCGTACCGGCTGCGCGTCGCCGAACGGCCCGAGGAACTGGCCGACGGCGGCCGGCCCCTCTGGGACAGCGGCCGGGTCGAGGACGCGTCGGCGATCGGCGCCGTCTACGCGGGGCCCGCGCTGCGGGCCAGGACCCGCTACCACTGGCGGGTCGAGGTGTGGTCCGCGCCGGACGGTGCCCCCGCCGGCGCCGAATCCTGGTTCGAGACCGGGATGGACGTGCCCTCGGGCCCGGCCGGCCGGACCGGAGGCTCCGCGTGGCGGGCCTCGTGGATCACCCACGACCCGGACCCGATCGACGTGATGGACGCGCCGACCGAGGGCGAACACGCCCTGGACGACCACGGCCTGGCCCCGTGCCCGCTGCTGCGCCGCGCCTTCTCCGGCACGGCAGCCGCCGACGGCGTCCCGGACACCGCCGGTTCGGCCGGCTCGCCGCTCGTCCGGGCCAGGCTCTACGTGAGCGCCCGCGGCCTGTACGAGGTGCGGCTCAACGGCGTCCGCGTCGGCGACGCCGAACTCGCCCCGGGCTGGACCGACTACACCCGCCGCGTCCAGTACCAGACCTACGACGTGACCGAACTGGTCGCCCCGGGCGAGAACGTCCTGGCGGCGACCCTCGCCGACGGCTGGTGGAGCGGCTTCGTCGGCTTCGAGCCGCGCCGGGCGGGCGCGCACTACGGCGCCTTCCCGCAACTCCTCGCCGAACTCCACCTCACCCGCGCCGACGGCACCGTCAGCACCGTCGTCACCGACGACACCTGGGTCACGCACACCGGGGCGATCCGCCACGCCGACCTCCTGATGGGCGAGTGCCACGACCTGCGGCGGGCCGTCGAAGGCTGGGAGCTGCCCGGCTTCGACGCCGGCGGCTGGCCGCCGGCCCAGGTCGTCGACGCCGACCACCGGCTGCTCACCGCCTCCGTCGACGAGCCCGTGCGGGCCATGGCCGAGGTGCCGGCGGTGTCCGTCACCCGGGTCGGCGCCGACACGCACGTCGTCGACTTCGGCCAGAACCTCGCGGGGCGGGTACGGCTCCGCGTCGACGTCCTCGCCCCCGGCGCCCGGGTGGTCGTCCGGCACGCCGAGGTGCTGGACGACAAGGAGCGCCTGTACACCGCGAACCTGCGCACGGCCGCGGCGACGGACACGCTGGTCGGCGACGGCCGCCGGAACGTCGAGTTCGAACCCCGGTTCACCTACCACGGCTTCCGCTACGCCGAGATCAGCGGCCTGCCGGAGCTGGACGCCGAGGACGTGGCGGCCGTCGCGCTGCACAGCGACACCGCCTGGAGCGGCTCCTTCGACTGCTCGGACCCGGACATCCGCCGGCTCCACGCGTGCGTGGAGTGGGGCCAGCGCTCCAACTTCGTCAGTGTGCCGACGGACTGCCCGCAGCGCGACGAACGGCTCGGCTGGCTCGCCGACGCACAGGTCTTCCTCCCCGCGGCGGCGCTCAACGCCGACGTGGCGGCCTTCTTCACCAAGTGGCTGCGCGACGTCGACGACGCCCGCACCCCCGACGGCGGCTTCCCCAACGTCGCGCCGCGCCTCGCCGGGGTCGCCGACGAGGGCGCCCCCGGCTGGGCCGACGCGGGGGTGGTCGTGCCGTGGCACCTCTACCGGACCTACGGCGACCCGCGGTTCCTGTCCCGCGCGCTGGACGGGATGCGCGCCTGGGTCGCCCTGGTCCACCGGCGCAACCCCGACCTCGTCTGGCGGCACCGGGTCGGCCCGCACTTCTCGGACTGGCTCGCCCCCGGCACCCCCACCCCGCGCGAGGCCGTCGCCACCGCGTACTTCGCGCACAGCACCCGGCTCACCGCGCTGGCCGCCGAGGCGCTGGGACGGCACGACGTGGCGGCGGAGCACCACGGGCTGGCGGCGCGGATCAGGTCCGTCTTCGTGGAGCGCTTCGTCACCGTCGACGGGGAGCGGGGGCAGGTGCGGCTGGCCGGCGACACCCAGACCGGCTACCTGCTCGCGCTCGCCTTCGGCCTGCTGCCCGAGGACCTCGTGGACGCCGCCGCCCGCCGGCTCGCCGAACTGGTGGAGGAGGCAGGACCCGCCCTGCGGACCGGCTTCCTCGGCGTGGCCCTCGCCGCGCCCGTGCTCGACGCGCACGGCCGGGCCGATCTGGCCCACGCGCTGCTGCGCCGCACCGAAGTGCCGTCGTGGCTCTTCCCGCTGCGGCACGGCGCCACCACCATCTGGGAGCGCTGGGACGGCTGGACGCCCGACGGCGGCTTCCGCGCGCCGGCGATGAACTCCTTCAACCACTACGCGCTCGGCTCCATCGGCGAGTGGCTCTACCGGGGCGTCGCCGGCGTGGACCAGGGCGCGGACTCCGTCGCCTACCGGCGGCTGTACGTCCGGCCCCGCCCCGGCGACCTCACCCACGCCGGCGCCCGCTACGAGTCGGCGCGCGGCACCGTCGCGGTGCGCTGGCGGCGCGAGGGCGGCAGCCTCAGCCTGCGCCTGCGGGTGCCGCCCGGCGCCACCGCCGACGTCCTCGTCCCCACCACCGACCCCGGCTCGGTCCGCGAGCTGGGACCGGCACCCGGGGACGGCGGCCACGCCACGCTCACCGGCACCGGCGCGGACCACGCCCGCTACCGGGTGGCCTCGGGGTCCTACCACTTCACCGCGGCATTCGCTCCGGCGGCGCAGCCGCCCGCCGGTCTCCAGGAGGAGGACACACCATGACGACGGGTTCCCGCAGTCAGCCCGGCCGGGGCACGGTGAGCCGCCGAGGAGTCCTGCGCGCCGGCGGCGGGCTCGTGGCCGCGACCGCGCTCCCCACGGGCCTCGCGGCGTGTTCGGGCGGCGGCTCGGGCGGCACGGTGCGCGTCGTCGGCGTCGCCGACGAGCAGCAGCCGATCACCGAGATGATCGCCGCCTACCGCAGGAGCCACCCCGGCACCGCGTTCAGCACCTCCTTCGCCCCCACCGACCAGGTCCAGACCGTGGTCCGCACGCAGCTCGCCGGCGGCAACGCCCCCGACGTGCACGTCCTCTACCCCGGCAGCGGCAGCGCGATGTCCATGGTCGAGCTGGCCAAGGCCGGGCTGCTGGCCCACCTCGACGACCAGGCGTGGACGAGGACCATCCCGAAGGGCTTCGACGCCGCGTACCGCTGGAAGGGGAGGACCTACCTGTACTCGGCGGGCAGCAGCGTCATCGGCGCCATATACAACAAGAAGGTGTTCGCGGACGCCGGGGTGAAGCCGCCCACGACGTGGTCCGGACTGCTCGACGTCTGCGGCACGTTGAAGGCCAGGGGGGTGGTGCCGATCGCGCTCGGCGCCCAGACGCCCTGGGTCACCCAGCTGATCAGCTACGCGCTGGTCCCCAACGCCGTATACGCCAAGGACCCCTCCTTCGACGACGACATGGCGGCGGGACGGGCGACGTTCGCCGGCTCGGGCTGGGCCGACGCGCTGGGCAAGTACCAGGACCTCCAGAAGCGGGGCTACTTCAACGACCACCCCGACGGCACCACGTACGAGCAGCAGACCTCGATGGTCGCCACCGGCAAGGCCGCCATGGCCGTGCAGGTCTCCGCCGTGCTCGCCGCCTTCCGGCAGGCCGCGAAGTCCCCCGACGACCTCGGCATGTTCCCCTTCCCCGGCGGGGACGACCCGGCGAACCTGTGGATTCCGGCGGGTGTCGTCGTGGGCCTCGGCGTGTCCGCGCGGGCGAGGAACGCGGCCAAGGGGCGGCAGTTCATCGAGTTCCTCGGCAGGCAGGAGAACATCAACGCCTGGGCGACGGCCGTCTCCGCCGTCCCCTTCACCCGCGACTCCACCACCAGGCTCGACCCCGCCCTGTCGGACTTCCTGCCCATCATCGACGCCGACCGCGCCGTCCCCTTCATGGACCAGCGCTGGCCCAACGCCGAGGTCCAGCCCGCCCACTTCGCCGCCGTACAGGACCTGCTCGCCGGCAAGACCGACGTCAACGGCGCGCTGGAGCAGATGGACACGGCCTACGGGAAGTCCTCGTGAAGGCCCCCCGAACCGCCGGGCCCCGGCTCGGCCGCCGCGACCCCGCCGTGCCGCCGTGGATGTTCGTCGTCCCCGCGCTGGTCGTGTACGCGGCCGTCGTCCTGTACCCGAGCGTCGCGGGCGTGGTCTACGCGTTCACCGACTGGTCCGGCATCGGATCGTTCTCCTTCGTGGGCCTGGCCAACTTCCACACGCTGCTCCACGACGACCGCGCCCTGGCCTCCATCACCAACACCCTGCTGCTCACCGTCGCCGTCGTCGTCGCGCAGAACGGCCTCGGGCTGCTGCTGGCGCTCGGCGTCAACGCCGAGATCAGGTCCAGGAACCTGCTGCGGGTGGTCTTCTTCGCGCCCGCCGTGGTCAGCCCGGTGATGGTGGCGTTCCTCTGGAAGTACGTCTACAACCCCGACAACGGCAGCGGGCTCAACGGCGTCCTCGGCGCGGTCGGCCTCGGCGGCCTGCGCCAGGACTGGCTGGGCAACCCGTCGCTGACGCTGTGGTCGGTGGCGGCGATGGTGGTGTGGCAGTACGCCGGCTACTCCATGGTGGTCTTCCTCGCCGGCCTCCAGGGCGTGCCCCCGGAACTGCACGAGGCGGCGCGGATCGACGGCGCCGGCACCTGGCAGCGGTTCCGTTACGTCACCTGGCCGCTGCTGGCACCCGCGCTCACCGTCAACCTGATGCTCTCGACCATCGGCGGCCTGAAGCTCTTCGACCAGGTGTACGCCGCGACCAACGGCGGACCCGGCACGTCCAGCGAGACGCTGTCGACCGTGCTGTACAAGGAAGCCTTCGTGTACGGGAAGTTCGGCTACAGCACGGCGGTGGCGCTGGTCCTGGCCCTCTTCGTGGCGGCCGTCTCCCTGCTCCAGCTCCGCTACCTGCGCGCCCGGGAGGTCGCCGCGTGAGCACCGCCACGGCCGGCGGGGTCAGCGCCGGCGCCGAACGCCCCGCCACCGCCCGCCGCAAACGGCCTACCGGGTACGGGCGCTACGTCCTCGAACTGGTGATGGTCGCGGCCGCGGTCGCCTTCCTCTTCCCGGTGTACGCCCTGGTCGCGCTGGCGCTGAAGAGCCCGTCGCAGATCGCCGGCTCACCGCTGTCGCCGCCGACCTCCCCGACCCTCGGCAACTTCGGCAGGGCCTGGTCCTCGGCGTCCCTCGGCTCCGCCCTGGTGAACAGCACGGTCATCACCGCCGCCAGCCTGGCGCTGCTGGTCGTCGTCGGCTCCACCGGCGCGTACTACCTGGCCCGGTGCGTGCGCGGGATGGGCTACACGCTGTACGTCCTCTTCCTGCTGGGGATCATCCTCCCCTTCCAGCTCGGGATGATCCCGCTCTACAAGCTGGTCGACGACCTCGGCTGGCTCGGCACCTACCAGGGCATGATCCTGTTCTACACGGGCATCCAGACGCCGTTCACCGTCTTCCTCTACACCGGGTTCATCCGGGCGCTGCCGCAGGACTACGCGCAGGCCGCGCTGATCGACGGCTGCGACCACCGGCAGGCGTTCACCCGGATCGTCTTCCCGCTGCTGCGGCCGATCACCGGCACCGTGATCATCCTCAACGCGGTCTTCATCTGGAACGACTTCTTCACCCCGCTGCTGTACCTGGGCGGCTCCGGGAAGGAGACCGTGCCGGTGGCGGTCTTCTCGTTCGTCGGGCAGTACGTCTCCGACTACGGCATGGTCTTCGCCGGCCTGGTGCTGGCCGCCCTGCCGATCCTCGTCGTCTTCCTGCTCCTCCAGCGCTACGTGATCAAGGGGTTCGCCGGTGGCCTCAAGGGCTGACGGTACGTCATGAACGATGCCCACGGCGCCCATGGCGCCCACGGCGTCCGCGCCGCCGACGGGGACCGCGGTGTCCACGGCCTTCTCCCGGCGGAGATGGCCGCGATCCTCGAAGAACCGCCCAGGGCCTTCTCACCCGCCGCCATCTGGTGGTGGAGCGGGGAGCGCCTGGAGCGGGCACGGCTGCGGGCGCAGCTCGAACGGTTCGCCGAAGGAGGGGTGTTCAACCTCGTCGTCCTCAACCTGGCGCCCTCGGGACCCCTGTTCGGCTCCGACGCCGACGACCCGGCGTTCATGAGCGACGGCTGGTGGGCACTGCTGGACGGGGTGTGCGAGGACGCGGCCGAACTGGGCGTCCTCCTGTGGTTCTACGACCAGTTGGGCTTCTCCGGCGCGGATCTTCAGGCGCGCCTGGTGGACGAGCGGCCACGGTACGGGGGACGCGCCCTGGAACGGGTGCGCGCGGTGGTCGACGGGGACGGCGAACTGGGCTGCCCGGCGCACGGGCAGCCGGTCGGCGGCCACGCCGAACCGCTGGACGCGGCGGGGCGGGTGGCCGGCCCCGCCGTACCGCTCGCCGTCGACGGACGTACCGTACGGCCGCCGGGCCCCGGCCGCTGGCGGCTGACCCTCCACCACCACGTGGCGCGCGGCTTCGACTACCTGGGCGCCGAGGCGTGCGCGGCACTGGTCGACCGGGTGCACGGCGCCTTCGAGCGGCACCTCGGCGACCGGCTCGGGACCGTGGTCGTCGGCTCGTTCCAGGACGAACTGCCCTCGCTGCCCACCTGGTCGGCCCGGTTCGCCGAGGAGTTCCTGCGGCTGCGCGGCTACGACCTCCTGCCGCGCCTGGACGCGCTGTACGAGGACGGCGCCTCCCCGGACGCCGCCCGGGTACGCCACGACTACCAGCTGACCCGGGCGGAGCTGGCCGAGGCGGCGTTCTTCCGGCCGCTGGCCGACTGGCACCGGCGGCACGGGCTGCTCGCCGGCTGCGACCAGCAGGACCCGGCGCGCGCCGGACACCCCGTGGGCGGCGTCGAGTTGTACGCCGACTACGCCAGGACCCACCGCTGGTTCTCGGCGCCGGGCTCCGACCACCACGGCGACGCCCGGGTCCACTCCTCGCTGGCGCATCTGTACGGGGGGCGGCGCACCTGGATCGAGGCGTTCCACTCCACCGGCTGGGGCGGCACGCTGGAGGAGACGTTCGACTGGCTGCTGCCGTGGCTGCGCGCCGGAGCGACCCTCTACAACCCGCACGCGGTGTACTACACGACCAAGGGCGGCTGGTGGGAGTGGGCGCCGCCGGGCACCGACTGGCGGCAGCCCTACTGGCGCCACCACCGGGCCTTCGCCGACGCGGTGACCCGGCTCTGCGCGGTCCTGAGCCTCGGCCACCACCTGTGCGACCTCGCGGTGCTGCTGCCCACCACGACCGCGCAGGCCGGTACCGCGCTGGACGGCGTCTGCGCCGCGGCGGCCCGAGCGCAGGCGGTCTACCTCGAACTCGTCGGCGACATGACCTGGTTCACCACCAGGCCCGGGGTGCTCGACCGGCTCGGCCGCGACGCCGACGTGATCGACGACGCCTCCCTCGCGCGGGCGGCGGTGCGCGGCGGCGGGCCGGACGGCACGCGGCTGTGCGTCGCCGAGGAGCGGTACGCCACGGTCCTGCTGCCCGCGTGCGCGGTCCTCGAAGCGGACGTGGCACGGCGGCTGGTGGAGTTCGCCTCGGCCGGCGGGCGGGTCGTGGCGCTCGGAGCCGTCCCCGAGGAGGTCGTCGGCACCGGGGCCGGTACCGGGGCCGGCGCCGACACCGGCGGTGTTCTCGCCGAGCTGCGGGCGTGCTTCGCGGACGGCCGGGCCGTGTTCGTCCCCACGGCGGAGGAGCTGGCAGCGGTGCTGACCGGCGGCCCGGCCGAGACGCGCCCCGCCGTCGAGGCGACGGTGCCCGTGCTCGCCCGCAGGGCGGGGGAGGCCACCGTGGTGTTCCTCACGGCGGCCGCGCCCCGCGCGACCCGGGCGGCCGTCGCCGCGCCCGACGAGCGGGGCGCCGCGCTGGGCTGGCTCGACGCGCGCTACGACTTCGACCCGGGCCGCTACGCGCCCGCCGCGCGGGTCCGGGTCCGGGGCGTGGCGGGCCCCGCCGTCCTGCTCGACCCGTTCGGCGGCGCCCCCCGGGTGCTGCCGGTCCGCGTGGCCGACGACGAGTCGGGGTGCCGCGAGGTCGAGGTGCCCTTCGACGCCGGTCCCGCCGCCCTCCTGGTCTTCCCCGGCCCTCGCGAGCAGCCGCCTCCGACGGAGGCGGCCCCGCCCGCCGGGACCGGCCGGGTGGTCGTGATCCCCGCCGACGCGGACTGGGAGACGCGCCTCGTCCCGACGGCCGACAACACCTGGGGGGACTTCGCCCGCCCGGCCGCCGGGCCGGACGGCCCCGCCCGCACCGAGCTGCGGACGTTCCGCCACCGGGTGGAGGGCCCGGGCGAGGACGGCGTACGCGACGGCTGGGCGCTGCCCGGGAGCACCGCCCGGCCGGCCGAGCCGTCCGCGCACGCGACGTTCGGACCGCACGCCGTGCTGCGCGGCGCCGACGGGGAGCCGTCGAGGACGCTGGAGTGGTCCGACTCCCGCGGCATCCGCAAGGACCCGGTGCACCGCCAGGTGCTGGGACCCAAGGGCCATGTGCCCGAGGAGTTCATCCACCTCGGCCCGTCGCCGGCGGGGGTGACGCGACGGGTGGCGACCGAACTGCTGCTGGCCGAGGACTTCGACGGCCACCTCGCGATCGGTGCCGCCGCCGCGAAGTCGGTCCGGCTCGCGGGGCGGCCGGTCGAGCTGGAGGACGGCGGGCACCTCGCCCTCGGCCGGGTGCGGTCGGGGCCCGGCCGCCTGCTCCTGGAGCTCGACCTGACCCCCGGCAGGGACGTCGACCTGCGCGCGCATGTGGCGCTCGTCCGCGACGCGGACCGCTACCGGCGCCCCGAGTGGATCTCCGCCGCCGGTTCCGGTGCCGATTCCGCCGCCGGGCCTGCCGCCGGTCCCGGTGCGGGCGCCGCACGTGTCGGCACGACCCTGACGCTGGCCGCGCCGCCCGCGCGCGCCGTGGTCCAGGTCGCCGCGCGCGGCCGGTGCGTGCTGCGGGTCAACGGCGTGGTGGTGGGCCGGCAGGGCGGCTTCGACCCGTACGCCGAGCACGCCGTGCCGCGCGTGCGGCGGTACGACGTCGCCGCTGTCCTGCGGGCGGGCGACAACGAGATCGCGGTGGAGACCGGCGGCGGCGACGATCCCGCCGTCCTCGTGGACGCCGTCCTGCACGGCGACGGCTCGGCGCTCCTGGCGACCGCGCACAGCGACGCCACCTGGTGGGCGGAGCGCGGCGGTGAACGGGTGCCGCCGGCGGTCCACCGCGAACCGGCGGGTGACCCGGCGGCCCTGTACCTGCGCCGCAGACCCCACCCGCTGCCCGGCGCCGCGTGGCTGGACCCGGACGCCGACGACGGCACCGTGCTGCCCGTCGGGTTCGCGGTGCCCGGAGCCCGGCCGCCGGTGGAGTGGCTCTGGTTCGAACTGCCGCCCGGCGCGGCCCGGTTGACGATGGAGGTGCACGGCAGGGCCACGGTGTTCGTGGACGGCGCGGCCCGCGGCACCACGGCGGGCGGTGTCGGGCCGCGCACCCTGACCGTCGGCCTCGCGGACGGCGCCGCGCCCTCGGGCGTACGGTCGGCGGCCCTGCGGCTGGAGCCGGCCCCGGGCCACGAGGGCGGGGCCGCCCTGGCGGGGCCGGTGCGCTGCGAGGCCGGCCCGGGCCGTATCCGGACCGGCGAGTGGGAGTCCAACGGCCTCGCCGAGTACAGCGGCGGCGTCCGCTACCGCCGGGTCGTGGACGTTCCGGCCGAGGCCGGGGAGGGCCGGGTCCTGCTCGACCTCGGGCGGGTGCGGGGCACCGCGGAGGTGTCGGTCGGCGGCGCCTCCGCCGGAGTGCGGGTGTGCTCCCCGTACGTGTTCGACCTGACCGGGCTGGCGGCCCCGGGCCCCAACACCGTGGACGTCACGGTGTTCGGCACCCTCGCGCCCTGGCTCGACGCGGCGAGCCCGACGCACTTCGTCTTCCCCGGCCAGCGGGTGACGGGCCTGCTGGGGCCGGTCCGGCTGCTCACCGGTCCCGACCGGCCCGCGGCGCCGGCCGCCCGAGCCCGGCCGCCGCACCAGCGCCGCGCGCCGCGGGCCCCCGCGGACACCGACACGAGGGGCGCCGGCTGAGCCTCCCGGCCCTGGCGCGGGCCCGGGAGGGGGCCTGGGCGGGGGCCTGGGCGGGGGCGGTCACGACCGTCCGGCCTCCCGGAGGTGTGCGGGCCCCCGCCAGCGGTCGCGGGCGCTCGCGACCCGGAACAGGTAGTCGGTGTAGGCCGCCTCGTAGAAGGCGACGCCGGCCGGGTCCGGGTCCACCACCGCCTCGGGCGCGGTCCACTCGGCGAGGTCCAGCCGCTGTCCGAGGGCGCCGCCGTGGGCCGCCACCCCGGCCAGCACCGCTCCTCGCGCGCCGGGCTCGGGGCCGCGGGCGACGCGCAGCGGGCGCCCCAGGACGTCGGCGAACAGCCGCAGCCAGGCGGGGGTGCGGGCGCCGCCGCCGCAGACCGCCAACCGGCCCGTGAGACCGGCCGCTTCCAGACAGTGCCGGGCGGCGAACGCGATGGCCTCGCACATGGCGCGCACCAGGTCGGCGCGGGTGGTCCGCAGGTCGAGCCCGGTGAACTCGGCGCGCGCGGCCGGGTCGACGAACGGCGCGCGTTCCCCGGACGGTGACAGGTACGGCAGCGCCGCGACGCCCCGCGCGCCGCGCGGGGACGCGTCGAGCAGGTCCGACAACTGGCCGTGTGTGGAGCCGGTGAGGCCGAGCACCCAGTCGAGTGCCACGGTGCCGGTCATCGCGGGCAGGGCCCGCAGGTGGCGGTCCGCCCTGGCCGTGGCGAGGTGGAAGCCGACCGGGTCCTCGTCGAGGGCGACGCGCTCCACGACGACCTGGCAGGCCAGCGTGGTACCGACGATGAGGAGCCCGTCGCCCGGCTCGGTCACCCCGGCGCCCAGCGCGCAGGCCGGCAGGTCGTATGGGCCGCAGGTGACCGGGGTACCGCCCGGCAGCCCCTCGGTGCGCCCGCGCGCCACCCCGTACGGCAGGGTGGCGGCGATGGGCGGCAGCAGACCGGCGCGGTGTTCGAGGCCGAGGGCGGCGAGCGCCTCAGGGGCGTAGGCGCGGGTCCGCGGGTCCAGGAAGGGCGCCGACGCGTCGGACAGGTCGGTGGCGCGCTCGCCGGTCAGCCGCAGATGGATGACGTCCTTGCAGCAGGCGGCGGTGGCGGCGGCGTCCAGGGAGGCCGGTTCGTTGCGGTCGAGCCAGGCCAGCAGCGGCCCGGCCGAGCCGGGGAAGAGCACGTTGCCGGTCCGCCGGTAGAGCCGGTCGGCGGTGCCGTCCGCCATCCAGCCGGCCACGAGGCCGCCGGCCCGGCCGTCCATCCACGACATGGCGGGGCGCACGGCCCGGCCCTCGGCGTCGACCAGCCACAGCCCGTCGCCCTGACCGGTGACGGCGACGAGTGCGGGGGCCTGCCCACCGGCGACCGCCGCGACGACCCCGGTGGCCGCGCGCACCACCTCCTCTATGTCCTGCTCGACGTGTCCGCCCTGCCCGCCCAGCGAGATCGGCGTCGACTCGACGCGCAGGGTCGTGCCGTCATCAGCGAAGGCCGCCGCCTTGGCGACGGATGTTCCCATGTCCAGACCGACGAACACCGTGCGTTCCCTTCCTCGGCTGAAAGGCTCCAGGTGACGCGAACTCCGGGTGGCGCGAACTCCAGGTGACGTGACTCCAGGTGGCGAGCTTCGGGTGGTGCGGAGACGGGACGGCGCGGGGCGGGACGCGTGTGGCATGGGGCATGTGTGACATGCCGTCAGGCGCACCGGACGCGGGCGCCGCGGAGCTCAGGCGACGCGGTGGGCGAGGGGTTCGCCCCGCAGGAACCGGCCCACCTCGGCCGCCGCGATCCGGGCGGCGTTGTGCGCGACGGACGTGTTGGCGCCCGCCAGATGGGGTGTCATGACCAGTCGGGGAGCGGTACGCAGCCGGGAGTCGGGCCGCGGGGGCTCCACCGCGAACACGTCCAGCCCCGCGGCGGCCAGGCGCCCCGACTCCAGCGCGTCGCACAGGGCGTCCTCGTCCAGCAGCGCGCCGCGCGCGCAGTTGACGACGACCGCGCCGTCGGGCAGCAGCGCGAGTTCGCGGGCGCCGAGCAGGCCGCGGGTCTCCGGGGTCAGCCGCGCGTGCAGCGAGACCACGTCGGAGCCGCGCAGCAGGGCGTCGAGGTCGGCGACGGGCTCGCCCACCTCGCGCAGCGCCCGCTGGTCGGCGTACGGGTCGTAGACGCGCACCCGCGCGCCGAGCCCGCCCAGCGCGCGCGCCACCCGGCTGCCGACGGCCCCGCAGCCGATCAGCCCCACGGCCGCACCGTCAAGGCCGGGGCCGCAGTTGTCGTACTGGTAGAACTCGCCGGCCCAGCGGCCGGCGGCGAGCGCGGCGGACGTCTCGGGGATGCGGCGCATCGCCGCGATCATCAGCCCGACGGTGTACTCGGCGGTGGCCGCCGCGTTGCGCCCGGGGGTGTTGCAGACCTGGACGCCGTGCTCCCTGGCCGCTTCGAGGTTGACGTTGACCGGCCCGCCCCTGCCGACGACCACCAGCCGCAGGTCGGGGGCGCCGGCCAGGACCTTCCGGGTCACCGGTGCCATCTGGGTGACGCACACCCGCACCCCGCGCAGCGCGGTGAGCACGGCCTCCTCGTCCCCTGACGCCTCGTCGACCTCGGCGACCCGGCCGAAGGGGGTCAGCGGCCACGGCAGGCGGAGCTCCTCGACGTGGTGGCCGGCGCCGATCTCGGCCGCCAGCTCCCGGGTGATCAGGTCGGGGGCGACGAAGTGGTCGCCCGCTGCGAGGATTCTCATGGGCGAGGTCTCCTTCACACTGGGGTCGGAGCGATCTCGTAGGGGACGCCGCTCTCTTCGAGGGAGCGCAGGGCGTCGGGCGGGGTGCGGTCGTCGACCAGTACGAGGTCGAAGGCGCTGAGCGGGGCCAGCCGGTACAGCGCGGTACGGCCCAGCTTGGAGTGATCGATCATCAGGACGCTGCGGCCGGCCGCCTTCAGCATCGCCCGCTTGACCGCGACGATGCGCTGCTCCTGGTGGAAAGCGAAGTCGCCGAGCACCGAGGACGTGGAGACGAAGCACAGGTCCACCCGCAGCGCCTCGACCGCCTCCACGCAGGGCACGCCGAGGAACGAGTCGTGCTGCCGGTCGTACTCGCCGCCGAGCGCCATCAGGTGCAGCCCGCGCTCCTCGGCCAGCAGGTCGAGGGCTTCGCGGAAGTTGGTGACCACCGTCAGCGGGTCGATGGCCGGCAGCAGTCGGGCCAGTTCGAGCGCGGTGGTGGAGTCGTCGATCATGACGGACATGCCGGGTTCGATCAGCGCGGCCGCCCGGGCGGCTATCGCCTCCTTCTCGGCCAGCATGGTCTTCTTGCGGAAGGCGACGTTGCTCTCGAACACGCCGGACGGCTGGACCGTGACACCGCCGCGGAACCTGCGCAGGATGCCCTCGCGTTCCAGCTCGTCGATGTCGCGGTAGACGGTCATCAGGCTCACGCCGAACCGCTCGGCCAGATCCGAGGCCGAGACCGACCCCTCGGCCAGCACGTGCTCCGCGAGTTCACGACGGCGCTGCGACGGCCCTCGGCGGTCCTTGTCCTGTGACATCCCTCGGTCCTGTCCGATCCTTCGGGCCGACAATAACAGTCTGCGCTGTGGATATAACATTCAACCCTGATGTAGCGTTCGGCAGTGTTCACCACCCGTGGCGCTCCGGTCAACCCGTCGAAAACACCTGCTCAGCCGCCTCGTGCCAGGTGAGAGGCGAGGTGCGGCCCCGGCGGGGCCCTGCCGGAGCCCGGCCGGGGGGTACTTGGCCCGGCTGTGAGCGGGTGTGAGCGGGTGTGAAAAGCGTCCGGCGACCACCGGAGGACGACGAGGGGGCGGGAGCCTGTGGCGGACACACCCGACACACCCGATCAGGACCTGTGGCTGGGGATCGACCTCGGGACGCAGGGCGTCCGCGCCCTCGCCGTGACGGGCGACGGCCGGGTGCTCGGCCGCGGTTCCGCCCCGCTCGCCGGCGAGCGGGACGGCGACCGCCACGAGCAGCAGCCGTCGCGCTGGTGGGAGGGCGTCGGCACGGCGGTCCGCGAGGCGCTGCGGCCGCCGGCGGCCGCGCGGGTACGGGGGGTGGCGGTGTGCGGCACGTCCGGCACGGTGCTGCTCGCGGACCCCCGTGGCACGCCCCTGACGCCGGCTCTGATGTACGACGACAGCCGGGCCGCCGCCGAGGCGCGGGACGCCCAGGAAGCCGGGGCGGAGGTGTGGGCCCGCCTCGGCTACCGCATCCAGCCGAGCTGGGCACTGGCGAAGCTCCTGTGGCTGGTCCGCCGGAACGGCGCCGCAACGGCCGGGCTGCGGGGCGCCCGGGTCTGCCACCAGGCGGACTTCGTCACCACCCGGCTCGTCGGACGGCCGGTGCCGACGGACTCCAGCCACGCCCTGAAGACCGGCTACGACCCGCGCGGCCGCACCTGGCCCCGCGCACTCCACGAGCAACTGGGCCTGTCCGGGCTGGACTTCCCGGAGGTGGTGGCGCCCGGCACGGTGCTCGGCACGGTCGGCGCCGAGGCGGCCGCGTTCACCGGTCTCGCCGAGGGGACCCCGGTCGTCGCCGGGATGACGGACGGCTGCGCGGCCCAACTCGCCTCGGGTGCCTGGGACATCGGTCAGTGGAACACCGTCCTGGGCACCACGCTGGTCATCAAGGGCGTCACGGCGGAGCCGCTCACCGACCCGGCCGGGGTGCTCTACAACCACCGCTCGGCCGACGGGAACTGGCTGCCGGGCGGCGCGTCGAGCGTCGGCGCCGGCGCGCTGGCCCGGGCGTTCCCCGGGCCGACCTGGCCCGCCTGGACCGCGCCGCCGCCGGCCACGAGCCCGCGAGCGTGCTCTCCTACCCGCTGGTGTCGCGGGGCGAGCGCTTCCCCTTCCTGGCCCCCGACGCCGAGCCCTTCACCCTGGGCACCCCGTCGGGCGACAGCGACCTGTACGCGTCGCTGCTGCAGGGGGTGGCGTTCGTGGAACGGCTGTGCCTGGCGTACGTGACGCTGCTGGGCGCCCGGATCGACGGGCCCGTCGCGTTCACCGGCGGCGCCACCGGCAGCCCGTACTGGAACCAGCTGCGCGCCGACGTGCTGGGCCGCCCCGCCACCGTCCCCGAACAGGCCGACTCCGCCCTCGGCATGGCCGTGCTCGCCGCCCACGGCGTCACCTCCGCGGAGCGTCCGGGGCCGTCCGCGCCGCCGTTGTCCGCCCTGCGCCCGATGGTGCGCCTCCGTACGGTGCTGGAGCCGCGCCCCGAGGTGAGCCGGCGGTTCCACGAGCCCTTCGCGGCACTCGTGGACGAGTGGGAACGCCGCGGCTGGCTCCCGCCGGAGACAGCCGCCTACGCACGGGAGCACGGATGACGACGGTCCAGGTAGGGGAGCACGGATGACGACGGTCCAGGTAGGGGAGCACGGATGACGACGGCCGCCACGACCCTGTTCCTCGCCCGGCACGGTGAGACCGTGTGGCACGAGGAGAACCGCTACGCCGGGATCAGCGACGTGGGCCTGACCCCGCTCGGGCTCGCCCAGGCGGAGGCGCTCGGCGCCTGGGCCGCGAGCGCGCGGCTCGACGCGATCGCGACGTCCCCGCTCTCCCGCGCCCGGCGCACCGCCGAACCGGCGGCACGGGCGACCGGTCTCGTCCCCGTCGTCGAACCGGACCTGCTCGAAGTCGACTTCGGGATAGCCGAGGGCCGGACCCTCGCCGAACTCGAAGCGTCCCACCCGAGGGAGGCGGCCGCCTTCCGCGCGAACCCGGCGGCGCACCCGCTGCCCGGCGGCGAGGACCCCGTCGCGGCGGCGGCCCGCGGCGCCGCCGCCCTGCTGCGGCTGGCCGACGCCCGGCCCGGCCACCGGGTCCTCGCCGTGGCGCACAACACCCTCTTCCGGCTGGTGCTGTGCCGGCTGCTCGGCCTCCCGGAGAGCGAGTACCGCCGGATCCTCCCCGGGCTGCGCAACTGCGCGATCACCGAGCTGCGCGTCGTGCCGGGCCAGGTGTCCCTGATGGCGTACAACGTCCCTACCTGAGGCGGCGACTCGAACGCGTGACGGCACGAGGCCCCGCGTGCGCGGGAGTACACCCATCCGCAGGGCGATCCGGACGGGCCGTGGCGCGCAGGCTGCACGAACGCCGTGGAGATGGAAGGGAGCGAAACCAGGGAATTGAGCACAGATGGTGTTGTCGGTCCCGTAAAGTCCGTGCACGTTCTCCACGGCATACGAGCGTCTGGGGGTTTTGGTGGGGATGAGGCTGTCTGGAGGTATCGGACCGCTGCGGGTGTCGGTGCCGTTGACGGCGGGGCGTCGAAGGCGCCGCTCTCGATCGGCCGGCGGCGGTCTGACGGCCGTGGCCATGCTCGTCTGGTGGATGCTGCTCTACGGGGTCTACTGGCCGATGAGACTGGTGTACTTCGAGCTACCGCGGGCTTGCTGGCGTGCGTACCAGCGGCGGCAGGCGCGCCGGCGGTTCGCAGCCAGCGCGCCGCCCCCGTGGGTGAACGGTCCCAGGGGCGGCTGAGGGTCCACGCCTTCAACTCGCCTTCGAGAAAGGCTCCGACACGGTCAGGCGGTGGGCCGCAGGTGCTGCTGCGCCCACTCCTCGAAGCTGGTGAGCGGGATGCCCAGGGCCCGCGCGAAGTGCGGACGGGCGGGCGTGTCGAAGACGTTCATCCACTCGTGGGAGGCGCCGGCCGGATGCATCCCGGCGGCCCTTGCCTCCTCCAGGGTCATGTCGGGTGCGGCCACCTCGGTGCCCAGGGCGCGGGAGAGGGTCGCGGCGATTTCGGTCATCGTCAGGTAGTCGCCGGCCAGTTCCAGCTCGACGCGGTCGAACCGCTCGGGTTCGGCAAAGGCTGCGGCCGCCGCCGTGCCGATGTCGTCGACCGAGACCAGGGAGATCAGGGTCCCGGGCTTGAGGACGCTCACCAGGCCGCCCGCGACCCCGTGGGGCATGAGGAACGCCTCGGAGGGCAGGAAGTTCTCCATGAAGGTGCTCGGCTTGACGAGGGTCCAGTGCGTGAACCCCGCCTCGCGCACCCGGTCCTGGAGCCCGGCCTTGGCGGTGAAGTAGGGCTCCATCGCGGCCCAGCGGCCTTCCGCCCAGCCGGGGGCCTCGGTGTGGCTCCCGGCGCCGGAGACGGAGGTGTGTACGAACTGCGGCACGCCGGCGGCCCTCGCCCCCTCGATCAGGTTGACGCCCTGGGCCCACTCGCCCTCCTGGGCGCGGCCGTTCATGTCCGGCATCTGCACCGAGAAGACGCCCCGAGCGCCTTCGGCGGCCCGGGTGACGGAGTCGCGGTCGTCGAGGTCGCCGGTCACCAGCTCGGCGCCGAGCGCCTCGACGGCCTTCGCCCTGTCGGTCGAGGGGTCGCGGACCAGGGCGCGTACGGGCACGCCCGCCGCGAGCAGGGCGCGGGCGGTGGCACCGCCCTGCCGGCCGGTGGCCCCGGTGACCAGGACGGGTGCGGATTCAGTGGCCATGGTGTTCCTCGGAGTCGGTGGCGCACACTGCTAAGTGGCGAGGCCCGCCACTTACCTTCCGGTACGATACGGAGGACCCCGCCACTTAGCAAGGAGATGGCACCATGACCGGCCAGCGCGCGGACGCCCGGCGCAACTACGCGCGGATTCTCGCCGTGGCCGAGGCGGAGGTCGCGGCGCACGGCGCCGACGCCTCCCTGGAGCAGATCGCCCGTGTCGCGGGGGTCGGATCGGCCACCGTGCGACGGCACTTCCCCGGCCGGCCGGCCCTGCTCGCGGCGGTGTTCGGCGAACGGATCGAGGCCCTGTGCGCCCGCGCCGCCGAGTTGGCCGGGGCGGTCGACGCGCGGGCCGCGCTGCTGGAGTGGCTGGGCGCGTTCACCGACTACGCCGCCTCCGCGCGCGGCCTGGCCGACGCGCTGGTCCAGGACGGACTGTACGACCCGGAGCACGTGAACGTCTGCTCGGTGAAGCTCGCCGGCGCGCTCGAACCGCTGCTGCGGCATGCCGCCCAGGCCGGCGCGGTGGCGCCCGGTGTCACCGCGGCCGACCTGATCGCTCTGGTCACCGGCGTGGCCCTGGCCACCGAACACCACCCGGACCCCGCCGCGGAGGCGCACCGCCTGCTCGCTCTGGCCGTCGCGGGGGTCAGCCCTCGGGGATGAGGGCGGAGGGCGCGCCCGGCTCCGCGCGGACCGAGAGGTCCTGGGGGCCGGGCGCGGCGGGCCCTTCCGAGGGCCGGCGGAGACCGCGAGGGCCACGCGTGGACGGTGACCCCCGTGCGGTCCGGTCGTTGATCACGGCATGACGAGGGGGGACGACACCGTGCGCTGCCCGTCCGCACGCGCAGCCGCCGACGACCCCGCACCGGAGGGCGGACGCCGCGAGGTGCGCCTGGCGCTGCTGGCCGAACTCGACGCCTGCCTGGCGGCCGGCGGCGACGGCGCGCTGGCCGCCCTGCACCGGCACGCGGTCCTGCCCGCCGGGAAGCTGCTGCGGCCGCTCCTGGTGGTCGACGCGGCCCTGGCGGTGGGCGGATCGGCCCACCCGGTGCTTCCGGCCGCCGTGGCGGTGGAGCTGCTGCACGTCGGCAGCCTCATCCACGACGACATCATCGACGGCGACGCGGAGCGCCGCGGGCGGGCCGCCGTCCACCACCGCTTCGGGACGGACCGGGCGATCCTCGGCGGGGACGCGCTGTTCCTGCGGCCCTTCTCGCTGGTGGCCGAGTGCGGGAGGCGGGGCGTACCCGCCGAACGGGTGGTGCGTGCCGGCCAGGCACTCGCGGCGGCGGGTGAGGAGCTGTGCCGGGGCGCGGTGCTGGAGCTCGACCACGCGGGGGCACCGGAGCTGTCGCTGGAGGCGTACGTACGGATGGCGGGGCTGAAGACGTCCCCGCTCTTCAGCGGCGCCTGCCGGATCGGAGCGGTCCTCTCGGGTGCCGACGAGGAGCAGGCCGCCGCGCTCGGCCGGTACGGCCACGCCCTGGGGATCGCCTTCCAGGCCCGCGACGACCTCCTGCCCTACGACACCTGCTTCGCGGGGGCCGCCGGGGACAACGGGACCGCGGCCGCCGGGAAGCCCGCGGACAGCGATCTGGGCAACCGGCGCCCCACCCTTCCCGTGCTCCTGGCACACCAGCTGGCCGCACCGGCCGACCGCCACCTCGTCGAGAAGCTGCTGGCCGACGGTGCGCGCGGCCCCGACGCCCACGCCCGAATGGCCGACGTGCTGGAGCGCACCGGGGCGGTGGACGCCGTGCGTTCCGTGGTCGAGGAGTACGTGCGCCGCTGCCACCAGGCGCTCGCCCTCTTCGAGCCGGGCCCCGGCGTCGCCGGGATGGCCGCGCTGGCGGACCGGCTGGCGCGGTGGACCTCGCCGCGGGCGGCGTGCCCGGCACGATGACCGCCGCCCACCCGAGCACCGCAGGCGTCCGCGTCTCCCGCCTGGCGGCGCACCTGGAGACCTTGCGCCCGTACGACCTGGTCACGGTGCTGCTGGTGGCCGCCGCGGGCGCCGAACTCGCCGTGCCGCGGGCCGATCCGGCGATGGTGCTGCTGGCCGCCCTCATGGCCCTGGCGGCGGGCGCCGGCGCGCTGTACGCGGCGGACTACCTGACCCGCCACGACGACTTCACCACCAAACCGGACCGCCCCATCCCCTCCGGCCGGCTGTCCGCCACGGCCGCGCGGCACTGCGCCGCCGGCGGCACGGTGACGGCCCTGGCCGTCACCGTCGCGGTCAACTGGCGCGGCCTCCTCTTCATCGGCGCCGCGGCGGCGGGGCAGGTCGCCTACGGCCGATGGCTCAAGGACCGCGGCTGGTGGGGCGATCTGGCGGTGGGCCTGTCGGGCTGGAGCTGCGCCCTGCTGACCGCCGCCACCTTCACCGCGACCTGGCCGCCGCCGGCCCTGTGGCTGCCCGCCCTCGCGCTCGGGCTGCAAGGCACCTTCGGCAACACCCTGCTGGCCCTCGCCGACCTCGACACCGACCGCGCGGTGGGCTGCCGCACCCTCCCGGTCCGGCGCGGACCCGCCGGCGCCGTCGTGGCGATGACCGGCTGCGCCACCGCCTGCTACGCCCTCGCCGCCACCGCTCCGGGCGTCCTGCACCGGCCGCCCACTCCCGGGTTCGTCGCCCTGACGGTCGCCGCGGCGGTGCTCGGCACGTCCTGCCTGCCGCCCGCCGCGTTCCGCCGCGGCCCCTCCCACCTGGCCTGGGCGACCGAACTCCACTTCTACGAACGGGTCATGCTGCCCGCCGCCCTGCTCGCCCTGGCCGCCGGCACCCTCCCCGTCCTGTGCGCGGTCCTGGCCGGGGTGTGCGTCCTCGCCCTCACCCCGCGGTCCATGCTGCACGCCGAGGCTCTGACCGGCGGCCCGGCGGGCGGGCGTTGAGGCGAGCGGGCGTCGAGGTGGGTGCGAAGGACGGGCGTTGAGGCGAGCGGACGCCGAGGTGGGCGCGGCGGGCAGCCGTTGAAGTGGGCGCGGCAGGCAGATCAGCGCGATCGCGGCGGACCTCTTCCAGGTCCTCGGCCGACGGTGTCCCGGTCCCCTCCGTCGTGCTTGCTTGCCCTCCCCGCGGATTCCCCGCCCCTCACGCCGCCGCCGCCGTCGCCGTCGCCGGGTGACGGCGGGTGACGGCGGGTGATGACGGGTGACGGCGCCACGCCCGGGCCGCTGAGAGAGCACCGGCCGAGCTGTCGCACCCACCCCCTCCGGAGCGCCGCGGCCAGGTGATGCGAAACTCACGACCTGAACGCTGACCGTCAGCGGCCGCGTCGGCCCGTCACGTCGTCGACGATCCGGCGGGCAGGCTCGGGCAGGTCGGAACCGGACAGCTCGGAACGCGTCGGAACTCGAACAGGTCAGAAGGGGGCCCTCATGGGCAGCGTGGCGTCGTCCTTTCCCGAGCGGATCGAACTCGCGGGGGAGGGGCTCGTCCTCCGCGACTGGACGACGGAGGACCTGGCCGCGATGCCGGAGCTCTTCGACCACCCGGACATCGCCTACTGGACGCCGATCGTCTCGCCCTTCGGCGCCGCGGCGGCCCGCGCGCGGCTCGACCGGGCCCGGGAACTGCGCGCGGAGGGCACCGCCATCCTGCTCGCCATCACCGTCGACGGCGGTGCGCCGCTCGGCGAGGTGATGCTGCGGCGGGCTCCCGAGGGCACCGAACTCGGCTACGCGGTCGGCCCGGCCCACCGGGGGCAGGGGCTGGCGGTCCGGGCGGTGCGAGTGCTGGCCGGGTACGCCTTCGACGAGCTGGGCGCCGAGCAGGTGGTCCTGGAGCTGGAGGCGGAGAACGCGGCCAGCGCCGCCGTGGCCGCCAAGGCGGGCTTCGAACTGCTCGACGTGCCGCTGATCACGGGGGAGGAGAAGGGCCGGCCCTTCGCGTTGCAGACGTGGGGGCTGCGCCGCCCCTGAGGATGGCCGGCAGGAGCGCAGGGTGACGGTGAGCATGTGCTGGCTGATCCCGTGGCTGCGCCGCCGCTGAGGGTGGCCGGCAGGTCGGCATGCTGACAGCCCAGGCCGACTGCCGCCCCGGGCACGCCGACCCGGGGTGGACGGTTCGCCGCCGCCCGGGACACGTCGGCGCCCGCCCCGTTCCGGGCGGGCGCCGTCCGAGCTGATGGGGCACGGGGCGGGGTCGGACGGCCGCGGTCTGTTCCCCGCTGTCCTGCTACCTGTCGTCGCGCCTCAGCGCCCCCATCGAGTGGTCGCCCTTCTCGACGAGCTGCTCGTCGCCGCGGTCCACGGTCTCCTCCGCCTCGTGGGCGCCGCTCTCCTTGCGTCGGCGTGCCTCCTCGGCGGCCTCCCGTGCCTTCCTCTGCCTGTCCTTCGACCTGTCCATGGCGTTCACTTCCCGGAGGGATGCGTACCCGACCAGCCTATGACCGGGTCCGCGGGCGCGCGCGGCCACACGGACGCCCCCGACACCCGGCCGGTGTTTCCCGGAGGGAGGGGTCCGGCGGGGCCCCGGAAGCCCGGGTCGGTCGCGGGGCCGGGCGGGTATGCCCGGCCGGGCGTGGTGAGTGGGGTGTGCTGGTCGTGCGCCGGAAGGGCGCTGTCGTGGGCAGGTCTCCGCTGACAGGCTGACCGCGTTCGTACGGGTCCGGCCGGGGAGCCGGACCGCGTTCGGTCCCTATCGGGGGTTGTCATCGTGTCTGTTTACTCGGGCCTGGCCGGGGAGTCCGGGCCGGTCGGTACGGCCATCGGCTCGGCCCAGGCGTCCGGCCGGGAAGTCGGCGCGGTCGGCGGCGCGCACTGGGACGGCGGTGTCGTGGCCCGGCTGGCCCACTGGGCCGCCACCGTGCCCGACCAGCCCGCGGTGGGCTTCGTCGCGGACCCTGTGGACGGCGTGGTGGAGCAGCTCACCTACGCCGAGCTGGACGCCCGGGCGCGGGGCCTCGCCCAGTACCTGCGGAGCCGCATCGACAGGGGCGACCGGGTGCTGCTGCTCTTCGCGCCGAGCCCGGGTTTCCCGGTGGCGTTCGTCGGATGCCTGTACGCGGGCCTGGTGCCGGTGGTGGCGCCGGTGCCCGACGGCCAGCGGCACCGCGGAGAGCGGCTGCGCGGTGTGGTGGACAGCGCGGGTGCTGCCTGCGTGCTCACCGACGCGGCCACCCTCCCGGACATCCGCCAGTGGACCGTCGGCGTCGGCGCGGCCGGGCTGCGGGTGGTCGCCGTCGACACCGACGTGCCGACGCGCGGCACCTGGACCGTGCCGGACTTCCAGCCGGACGATCCGGCCTTCCTCCAGTACACCTCGGGCTCGACCAGCCAGCCCCGGGGCGTCGTCGTCACCCACGGCAACATCGCGGCCAACGCCGAGCTCTGCCACCGGCTGACCGGCTGCGACCGCGACTCGCGGTTCGGCGGCTGGCTGCCCATGCACCACGACTTCGGCCTGCTCTTCCTGCTGCTCTTCCCGCTGTACACGGGCGCACGGACGGTCCACATGTCCGCGTCGGTCTTCCTGCGCCGGCCGTGGAGCTGGCTGCACCTCATCGACCGGTTCCGGCTGGACCTCGTGCCCGCGCCGAACTTCGGATTCGAGCTGTGCCTGCGCAGGGTCACCCCCGAGCGGGCGGCCGGCCTGGACCTGTCGTCGTGGCGGGTGGCCGTGATGGGCGCGGAGCCGGTCCAGCCGGAGACGCTGCGCGGGTTCGTCGACCGGTTCGCGCCCCAGGGGTTCCGCGCCGGCACGCTCAGCGCGGGCTACGGGCTCGCGGAATCCACTCTGATGGTGACCTGCGAGGTCGGCGCGGTCGAACCCGTGGTGGGGCGGTTCGACGCCGCGGCCCTGGAACGCGGAGACCTCGTCCCCGTCCCCGGCTCGCCGACCACCTTGGCCACACCGTCCGGAGCGCTGGAGGGGGCGACCGGACCGGTGCGGGAGCTGGTGCGGTGCGGGCTTGTCGAGGAGAGCGACGCCGACACGCGGATCGTCGATCCGGCCGACGGGGGCGAACTGCCCGACGGGCGGGTGGGCGAGCTGTGGCTGCGCGGCCCGAGCGTGGCCGCCGGCTACTGGGGCGATCCGGAGGGGACCGAGCGGGTGTTCGGCGGCCTGACGGCCGCCGGCGAGGGCGGGTTCCTGCGTACCGGGGACCTGGCCGTCCGCTTCGAGGGCGGCCTGTACTTCGTCGGCAGGATCAAGGAGATGATGATCATCCACGGCCGCAACCTCTATCCGCAGGACGTCGAGTACGAGGCCAGGCTGGCCGAGGAGGCGCTGCGGGGCCTGGTCGGCGCCGCGTTCAGCGTGCCGGTGCCCGAGGAACGGGTGGTGCTGGTCCACGAGGTGCGTCCCGGCGACGCGGCCGGCCGGATGCCCGAGGTGGCGGCGGCCGTCCGGCGCCGGGTGGCGGAGGAGTTCGGGGTGGCGCTGGCCGGCCTGCTGCTGGTCCGGCCGGGCGCGGTGCGGCGCACCACCAGCGGCAAGGTACGGCGCGGGTGGGCGCGCGAGGCTTTCCTGCGGGGCGAGTTGCGCCCGCTGTTCAGCGAGGTCTCGGCCGAGGCGCGGGCGGTCGTCGGCGCCGCCGCCGGCGAGCTCGCGGCCGCCGCGATGCCGGGCGGTGCGCGGTGAGCCGGGTGGAGACGGCGGAGACCACCGCACCTGACGCGGTGGCGGCGGCAGACGCGGCACCTGGTGCGCCCGGGGCGGTCGAGGGGATCACGGCGGACCGGCCGGACGGGGTCGGAGCGGGCGCTCCCGGGAGGCGCGGGGCACGGCTGGACGTGGCCGCGCTGGAGCTGCTGCTGGCCCGCTCGGTCGAGTTCGCCCCGAGCCGGCTGATGACGCTGGACCGGGGGGAGGCGTTCCCCGCCGGGGCGTGCCGGGTGCTGGACGGGGCCGGGTTGCAGCGGTGGTACGTGCCGGCCCGGTTCGGCGGCAGCCTGGACGACTACGGCACGCTGCTCGGCCTGCTGCGGACGGTCGCGGCGCACGACCTGAGCGTGGCGGTGGCGCACGCGAAGACGTTCCTCGGCGGCGCCTGCGTGTGGACGGCCGGCAGCGCGCCGCAGGCCGACGCGGCGGCGGTGGACGCAGCCCGCGCGCTGGCCCGGCAGATCGAGGCCGGCACCGTGGTCGCGTGGGGGCTGACGGAGCCCGACCGCGGCGCCGACTTGCTGGCGGGCGAACTGGTAGCTGACCGGGTGGCCGGCGGATACCGTCTGACCGGGGTCAAGTGGCCTGTGAACAACGCCAGTCGGGCGGACATCGTGACCGTGCTGGCCCGTACCGGCCAGCCGGGCGACCCGCGCGGCTACAGCGTCCTCGTGGTGGACACCCGGGAGGTCCGCTCCGGGGCCGTCCGGCGGCTGCCGAAGGAGCGCACCCACGGCATCCGGGGCGCGGACATCAGCGGCATCGCCTTCGACGGCGTCGAGGTGGCCGCGGAGTGCCTGGTGGGCGGCGAAGGGGCCGGTCTCGAACTGGTCCTGGCCTCACTGCAGTTCACCCGACTGGTGTGCGCCGGCCTCTCGTTGGGCGCGGCGGACCACGCGCTACGGCTGGCCGAGGAGTTCGCCGACGAGCGGGTCCTGTACGGACGGACGGTGGCCTCGTTGCCGCACGCCCGCCGTACCCTCGGCGAGCTGCGCGGCGGGCGCGCCCTGGCCGAGGCGGTGGCGCTGTTCACGGCTCGCGCCGCGCACACCCTCACCGGTGAGCTGAGCGTGTACTCGGCGGTGGCCAAGGCCCTGGTGCCCACGCTGGTGGACGAGGTGGTCGAAAAAGCCGGCGAACTGCTGGGCGCCCGCGCGTTCCTGACCGTCGAGCACGCCGACGGAGCGTTCCAGAAGCTGGAGCGCGACCACCGGATCGTCGGCATCTTCGACGGCAGCACCTTCGTCAACCGGCACGCGTTGATCCGCCAGTTCCCGCGGCTGGCGGCGGCCGCCGCGCCGGAGGGCCGGGACGAGGCGGGCGTGCGCGCCGCCGCCGGGCTGGGTGCTCCGCTTCCCGAGCCCGGCCCCGTCTCGCTGGTCTCGCGCACCGGGTGCAGCCTGCTGCGCTCGCTGCCCGAGGCGGTGGCCGCCCTGTGCGCGGGTACGGCGGAAGGCCCCGGCGAGGTGCTCGCGGCCGGCGCCCCGGCCGCCGCCGCCATGGCCCGGCAGGTGCTGGCCCACGCCGAGCGGCTGCTGCGGGAGCTGGCGGAGCTCGGGCCGCAGCGCGGGGAGGTCGAGCCGGAACTGTTCGCGCTGGCCGAACGGTACGAGGTGTGCGTGGCGGCGGCCGCCGCGATACGGCTGCACGTGGACGGCGGCTGGGCCGACGGGCGGGTGCTCGCGGGCGCGCTGGCCGCCGCGGTGGTCCGGCTGGAGCCGGCCGGCACGGGCGCGGCGCCGTCGGCCGCCGGGCTGGTCGGCGCCGTGTTCGACGACCTCGGGCTTGACCGCGCACCGGCCCCGGCGGCGGCCGGGCCGCGTGTACTGGTCGCCGCCTCGGCCCGGGCGGGGGAGGAGGCGCGATGACCGCGACGTCCCCTGCGGCGCCCGCCCCCGGCCGGCGCCGGCCCACCCCCGACCCTCCCGCCCTGGAGCCGACGTGCCCGCTTCACCCCTCGTGCAGGGAGCCCCCGCCGCGCCGCCCGCGACGGGCGGGTCGGAGATGCCGGAGCGACTCCGGCCCGCGTCCTGGTACGCGGCCGACCCGTCGGCCGGCTACCGTACCGGGCGCGGCGCGGTTCCGTCGGCGGCGGAGCGGGTGGCGGAGGTCGACCGCCTCTTCGGCGACCCGGCCGAACCGGCCAACGCCCTCGGCCACGCGGCCGTGCTGGCCGCCGACGAGCGGGACGAGCTCTTCAGCGAGGGCGAGCGCGCCCTGGACCGCTACCGGTTGAGCGCGGAGTTCGTGCCGCGCGAGCTGGGTGGGCGCTTCAGCAGCCTGGAGGACCTCATACGGGTGATGCGGGTGGTGTTCCGCCGCGACCCCTGCCTCGGACTCGGCTACGGGATCAGCTCGTTCATCGCGTCCGTGAACGTGTGGACGGCCGGCTCCGGCGACCAGCGCGACTGGCTGGCCGGCCGGCTGCTCGGCGGCGAGAAGGCGTCCTGCGCCTACCACGAGCTGGCCCACGGCAACGACTTCGCCGGCGTGGGGTTCGCCGCCCGGCGCGGCCCGGAAGGCGACCTGCGGCTCTCCGGGCGCAAGGAGGTCGTCACCAATATGACCCGAGCCCGCGCCATCGTGCTGCTGGCCCGCACCTCCGACCGCCCCGGCAGCCGCAGTCACTCCCAACTCCTCGTCGACGCCCACGATTTCCCCGCCGACCGGGTGCGGGACCTGCCGCGGTTCCCGAGCACGGGCATGCGCGGGGTGCAGCTCGGCGGCATGGAGTTCGACGACTGCCCGGTGCCGGGGGACGCCGTCCTCGGACGGGAGGGCCAGGGCATCGAGACGGCGCTGCGGTCCTTCCAGCTCACCCGGACCGGCATCCCCGCCATGCTCTGCGGCGGCCTGGACGCCGCGCTCCGGCTCGCCTGCGACTTCACCGCCGAGCGCAGGCTCTACGGCGGGCGGGCCGCCGACCTGCCGCTGCTGCGGGCGATGCTGGCCGACGCGTTCACCGACCTGCTGATCTGCGACGCCTTCGGCCGTACCGTCGCCCGCGCCATCCACCTGGTGCCGGACCAGACCAGCGTCTACGCGTCGGCGGTGAAGTACCTCACCGCCGAACGGCTGCTGGGCGCCGTGCACCGGCTGTCCCTCGTGATGGGCTCCGCGTTCTACCTGCGCCAGGGCCGCTACGGCTACGTCCAGAAGCTGCTGCGCGACCTCAAGCCGGCCGGCTTCGGCCACGCGGCCAAGGTCGCGTGCCTGGCCACGATGCTGCCCCAACTGCCCCTGCTGGCACGGCGTTCCTGGACCGCCCCCGGTCAGGAAGCCGTTCCCGAGGCGCTGTTCCGGATCGGCGGCGCGCTTCCGCCGCTGGACTTCGCCCGGCTGCGGGTCGGCAGCAGCGGGCAGGACGCCCTCGTGGACGCGCTGTTCCAGGCCCGGGACGCGCTGGCGGCCGGGCAGGCCCCCGCCACCGGGCCCCAGTCGCGCCGACTGGCCGCGCTGGCCGAGGTGTTCTGCGCCGAGGCATCGGACCTGGCCGCCCGGTGCGCCGCCCTGCCGCCCCGCGAACTCGGTGTGGACGCCACCCCCGAGGCGCTGCGGCTGCCGGCCCGCTACGCCTCCGTCCTGGCCGCCTCCGCCTGCCTGAACATCTGGTTGCGAGCCGGCTCGAAGGGGACAGCCGACGGTGAAGGCGACACCTGGACCGACGATCCCGCCTGGGCCGTAGCGGCGCTGGAGCGGCTGGCCGCCGGGCTGGGCCGGACCCCGGACCCGGACGGCGGCACCGCCCCGGCCTCGGCCCGCGCCCTGCGCGAGCACCTGTTCGCGGAGCTGTCGGCCCGCCACGAAGGGGCCTTCAGCCTCGATCTGGACCGCTACCGGCTGCCGGGCTGAACCGGCCGACCGATCCGTCCGCCCGCGAGGCGGGCCCGCCGCGCCCGGCGCGGCCCAGTGTGTCCCCGGCCGTCCCGACGGCGGCCCCGGCGACCGGCGTACGCCGTCCGGCCGGGGAGCGTGCGTGCGTCCGGGTATCAGCGAGCAACCGCAAGGGAGAAGTTGATGGCAGAGCAGAGCGGAGTCGGCGCGTCGGAGTTGCGGACGTGGCTGACCGCACGCGTCGCCGAGTACCTGGGCAGGCCACCGGAAGAGATAGACGTGACGGCCGACCTCGCCGTGCTGGGACTGGACTCGGTGTTCGCCTTGGCGCTGTGCGGCGACATCGAGCAGCACCTCGACGTCGTCCTGCAGGACACGGTGGTGTGGGACCACCCCAGCGTCGAAGCGCTGACCTCGTTCCTGACGGAGCTGCCGGCGCTCGCGGGCGACGGGGCCGCCCATGGTGCGGGCGCCCCGTGACCGCGATAGAGGAAGTGGCCGTGCACCTCCCCTCCACCCGGGTGCCGGTGGCCGAAGTGGGCCGGGAGCTGGGCCTGTCGGACAAGGAGGTCCGCGTCTTCGAGCGGTTCTACGGGCTGCGCGAGACGCTCTACGAGCCGGACGCCACCCTGTCCGACCTCGCTCTGGCGGCAGCCGGCAAGGTGACGTCGCTGATCGGCGAGGAGGACCGGGTCCGCTACGTCATCCAGGCCCGGACCCTGTCCGTGGTGGTGCCCTACCCCGTCAACCCCGTCCAGGAGGTGCGGGACGCCCTGGGGCTACGGCAGGCATCGGCGTTCAGCGTCACCCAGCACGCCTGCGCGTCGGGGCTGCTCGCGGTTGACCTGGCCGGCCGGCTGCTGGCCGCCGACGGCGACCCCGACGCCCGGGCACTGGTGCTCACCGGGGAGAAGGCGTTCACCCCCACCGCCCAGATGATCCCCAACACCACGTTCATGGGCGAGGGTTCGGCCGCCGTGCTGGTACGCGCGGACGGCGACCGGGACCGGGTGCTCAGCTACGCCACCCGCACCCACGGCCAGTTCAACGGGGGCCTGAGTCTGACGCCGGAGCGCTCCGCGGAGTTCCAGGCGATCTACCAGGACGCGCTGGCCGAGGTGATCACCGCGGCGGTGGACTCCGCCGGGATCACGCTGGGGGAGCTGGACCTGCTGCTGCCGCACAACGTCAACCGGCACTCCTGGATGCGGCTGTGCAAGGCCATCGGCTACCCGCCGGAGCGGATCTACCTCGACAACGTGCCGGTCACCGGCCACTGCTTCTGCGCCGACTCCTTCATCAACTACCGCTCGGCCGCCGACCTGGGGCTGCTGCGGCCCGGCGACCGCTACCTGATGGCGGCGGTCGGCCTGGGCGCCACCTTCTCCGCGATGGTCCTGGAGCACTGACGCGGCACGGCGGCCCTTTCCGGCCCGTCGTCCGCCCCGCCACCCGGCCCCGGCCGCCGACCGCACCGACCGTACCGAACACGATGGACGAGACGAAGGAGTCAACGGGATGCCCAGCTTCCCGCGCGCTGTGAAACAGGCCCTGGTAGGCGATCCGGACGCGGTCTTCGTCCTGCTCGGCAACTTCGAGGTGGAGGACGTCTGGGGGCAGGGCGAACCCGGCCTGCCCAGGATGTCCTTCTCCTCGGGCAACTCGATCGCCCACCGCATGGACGAGTTCGCGCTGCTCGTCGGCTGCGCCGGCGACCACGTGGTCACCAAGTCCGCGCCCGACGCCGACTACCTCGCCTACCTCGCCGACCTCGGTGTCGACCTGCCGACGGTGCACAACCCCGCGGAGCAGGAGCCCGGCCGCACCGTCACCCGGGACGTGCTCGCCGACCCGGCGCTGCTGGAGCGGCTGCGCGCCCTCGCCGCCGAGGGCGCCTACCTCGCCGTGCACGGATGGTCGGAGCTGGAGGAGGAGCTGGCCCGGCGCACCGGCCTGCGCCCGGCCGGCAGCCCGGCCGCGGTGTGCAAGGCCGTCAACAGCAAGGTCTACAGCCGGCGGCTGGCCGACCGGCTGGGCCTGCGGCAGCCCGCCGGCTTCGCCTGCGCCACGATCGAGGAGTGGGGACAGGCCGTCGAGGGCGCCACGCGGCTGTTGGCGGCCGGTGAGCGGGTGGGCGTCAAGGACGCCTACGGGGTCTCCGGCAAGGGCATCGTCGTCGTCGAGGACCAGCGGCGGCTGGAGCAGCTGGACCGGGCCGTGCGGCGCCGCGCCGAACGCGACGGGGACGACCGCGCCGGCCTCCTCGTCGAGCAGTGGGTGGCCAAGCGGTGCGACCTCAACTACCAGTTCACCGTGGGCCGTGACGGCGGCGTCCGGTTCGACTTCGTCAAGGAGGCACTGACCGTCGACGGGGTCCACAAGGGCCACCGGATGCCGGCCCGGATCAGCGCCGCCCAGGAGGAGGCCGTGCGGGAGGCGGCCCGGTCGATCGGAACGGCGCTGGCCGCCGACGGCTACGCGGGCGTGGTCGGCGTGGACGCCATGGTCGGCGCCGACGAGGGGCTCTTCCCGCTGGTGGAGATCAACGCCCGCAACAACATGTCGACGTACCAGGTGCCGCTCCAGGAGCTGGCCGTCCCCGAGGGATGGACGGCGCTGGCCCGGCAGTACCCGCTGCGCCTCACCGCGCCCCTGGCCTTCAAGGACCTGCGCCGGGCCATGGCGGGACTGCTGCTGGAGCGCCCCGGCCAGGCGGGAATGGTGGTCAACAACTTCGCCACCGTCAACGCCGCCGCCTCGGCCGCCACGGGCCGGGGATACGAGGGAAGACTGCACGGCTTCCTCGCCGCGCCCACCCCCGAGGAGGCCGACGCCCTGGACGCGCGGGTCATCGCCGTCCTGGCCGACCTGACGGGCACCCAGGCCCCCGGCACCGCTTCGGGTGCCACGCCGGAAGACCCGGCGAAATGACGCGAACACAGGAGGGGAACGCAATGAGCGAGGGGTTCCGCGTGCAGGGCATCGCGGTCCAGGAGCTGGCGGAGCGCTACGGCACCCCGCTGTACGTCTACGACGGCGACGCGCTGGAGCAGCAGTACAGGGGGCTGCGGGATCGGCTGCACCCGGCGGTGGAGATGTTCTTCTCCCTGAAGGCCAATCCGAACCTGTCGGTGTGCACGGTGCTGCGCGGCCTGGGCGCCCGCGCCGAGGTCTCCTCCCTGGCGGAGCTGGTGACGGCGCTGCGGGCCGGGGTGCCCGCCGAGGACGTCATCTTCCTGGGCCCCGGCAAGTCCCGCGCCGAACTCGCGGCGTGCCTGGACGAGGGCATCCGCGCCATCGTGTGCGAGTCGCCCGGCGAGCTGGCCGTCATCGACGAGCTGGCCCGCGAGCGGGGCGTCACCGCGCCGGTCATGCTGCGCGTCAACCCGGACTTCCAGGCCCGTGGTGCCGGCCTGCGGATGGGCGGCAAGCCCCGCCAGTTCGGCATCGACGAGGCGCAGTTGCTCCAGGACCCCGACCTGGCCGGACGCCACCCGCACGTACGGTTGACGGGCGTGCACGCCTACCTCGGCACCCGCATCCTCGACCCGCAGGTCGTGGTGGAGAACACCACCCGCATCCTGGACCTGGCCGAGCGGCTCTCCGCGGTCCTCGGCATCGACCTGGACCTGGTCGACATCGGCGGCGGACTCGGCGTCGCCTACTTCGAGGGCGAGCACGACCTCGACCCGGCGGAGCTCACCGACGCCCTCAACCCGGTGCTGGCGGACTTCCACCAGCGCCACCCCGAAACCCGGCTGATCATGGAGCTGGGCCGCTACCTGACCGCCCCGGCCGGCACCTACGTCACCCGGGTCGAGTACACGAAGACGTCGATGGGTGAGAACTTCGCCATCGCCGACGGCGGTACCAACCACCACATGGCCGCGGTGGGCGTCGGCTCGTTCGTCAAGCGGAACTTCCCGATGGCGCTGCTGAGCCGGCCCGACGCGGTGCCCGAGGGCACCTGGCAGGTCACCGGCCCGCTGTGCACCCCCAACGACACCCTCGGCAAGAACCTCGCCCTGCCCGAGCTGCGCCCCGGCGACCTCGTCGGCGTCCTGCGCTCGGGCGCCTACGGGCCCACCGCCTCACCGGTGCACTTCCTCAGCCACGGCTACCCGGCCGAGGTGCTGGTGCACCGCGGCCGCGACTACCTGGTCCGCGAACGCGACGGGGTCGAGGACCTGCTGGGCCGCCAGCCCGTGCACCAGGAACTGCGGTCCGCCCCCGTCGCGGCCGACCGTGGCGAGTAGCGCCCCCATCCGTCCGCCCAGGACACCGGCAGTACCACGACACCAAGGAGAAGGCACCATGACGGACAGCAGCACCACCACCGCGGCGGCCGGTACCGGCGACCCGGCCACCGTCGAGGTGGACGTGATCGGCAGCGTGACCGCGGCCCTGGCCCGCGTCCTGAAACGCGACCCGGCCGAGATCACCCCCGACACCCGCCTCTTCGACGACCTGGGCCTGGACTCCACCAGCGTGCTGGAACTCCTGCTGGAGCTGGAGACCGAGCTGGGCTGCGAGTTCGACTCCGACTCGCTGGAGCAGGAGCACTTCGAGACGGTCAGCAGCCTGGCCGGCTACCTGTCCGCTCAGGTCAGCGGGTAGCGCGGTGCATCTTCTACCACCCCCAGGACGCGGACCCGGTCCCGGTCCCGGTCTCGGTCCGACCCGCCCTCCGCACCGCCTGCCGCTGCGGCTCGCGGCGGTCATCTCCAGGCAGTTCGACGGGACCCGCCCGCTCGACGACGACGGGATCAGCCGCTACCTGTCCGACGTGACGGGCGCGTACGGCGCGCCCGACGCGGCCCGGGGCGCGACGGAGCTGGCCGGGCGCCCCGTCAGCTCCTTCGCCGCCATGGCCGTCGAGGTGCTGGCCGACGCCGGCGCCGAGGCGGCGCCGGACGCGGTTCCCCCGGACGGCCCTGCCGCTCCGGACCCCGCCGCGGCCGGCCCGGTCCGCCGGCGGCGCGGGAGCGGCATCGGGCAGATCGTGCTCGCGCACGCCACGCCCGACATCGACCCGCGCGCCTCGGCGGCCTGCTACCTGGTCGACTCCGACCCGGGCCGCCCGCTGGCCTTCTGCCTCTCCGACCAGGGAGTGGGCGCGCCGTTCCTCGCGGTGCGGGTGGCGGGCGAGTACCTGCGCGACGCCGACCGCGGCCGCGCGCTGGTGGTCGTGCTCGACCAGAGCGCCGTGCCCTGGCCGGTGCCCGACGGCACCCGGCTGCCGATACGCGACCTCGCCGTGGGCCTCGTGCTGGACTACGACGACAGCGCTGACGCCGCCGACCGCGCCGGCGGCGCGGACGGCCAGGCCGGCTCCGGCACCGAGCGGGCGGCGTCCGGCACGGGCGCCGACCCCGCAGGGCACGGCGGGGGCCTGGCCCTCCAGCAGTGGCCGGACGTCGGCCCGGACCAGATGGCGGGCGCCCTCACGGGCTACCTGGACTCGGTCCGCGGGCGGTTCGGCGGCCCGGTGACGCTGGTGCTCGGCCAGGGGGTGCCCGAGGCCCCCGCGGAACGGGTCGAGCGCGGTGATCCGGACGGCCTGTGCACCTCCGTCTGGACGACGCTGCACCGGCTGGTCACCGACCACGACGGCTCGGACGGTGCGGCGGTCACCTTCGTCCTCGCCGAGTACGACCCGTCGCTGCGCCAGCTCAGCGCGGCCGCGATCCGCTGGGAGGGAGCATGACACCGATGACCCCGGCCGCCGCGCCGCACCGCCCGGCCGCCGTCGCGTCCGCGGGGGATGCGGACGCGGGGGCGCGGCCCGAAGGCCCCCGGGAGTCCGCTCGGCGCGGCGCTCTCGTCGAGGGTTGGGAGGCGCTGCGCGCCGCCGCCGGTGCGACCGGACCGGTCTACGGCCCCTCCGGCCACGCCCTGGAGGCCCGTCCTGCGACGGCCGCACGGACCTCGGCGGAGCAGGCCCCGGAAGACCCGGCCGGCGCCCGCGTCCTGAGGTCTTTGGAGTGCGCGGGCGCCCGCTGGACGCTTCTCGCCGCCCCCCCGGACGTCGAACCGGCCCCGGCCGGAGCCGACTGGCTGCTGGGCGTCGCCCGACTGCGGCTGGGGGTCTCGGAGTGGCTGCGCGACCAGGCCGTCGCCCACCTCAGCGCACGCACCTCCGGTGGTACGCCGCTGGTGCGCATGCAGTTGGTGCTCGCCGCACTGGCCGACGCGGCAGCGGCCCACCTGGAGGCCGCGGTCCTGCTGGACGTCGCGCCCCTCTCGGGCGCCGGGGCCGCACCCGGCGGTGCCGAGGCGGCGTCCGGCCCGGCGGACGCACCCCCGGCCGTGGAGCCCGGACAGGTGAGACCCACCGGGTTCCCCGGGCTGGACCACGTCCACCACCGCATCACCCGGGCCGACCGCGAACTGCTGCGGCTGTTCGGGGCGAGCGGCTTCCTCTCGGACGGCCCCGGACAGCGGGCCCATCTGTCCGAGCTGCTGGCGTCGATGTGTCTGGAAGGCGGGAACCGGTGATCGAGCTGGACGAGCGGCTGCTCAGGCTGCGCGCCGAGGCCCGCGACTGGGCGGACGAACTGAGGCCGCACGCACTGGAGCTGGACGCCGATCCGGAGCTGGTCCGGCGCATGCTCCACCTGCGCGCGGTGCGCTACGTCTCCCGCATGATGGTGCCCGCCGAGCACCAGCCCGACCCGCTGCTGATCGGCCCGCACGCCTACTACGGCACCACGGCCCTGGAGCGGGCGATCGTCGCGGAGGAGCTGGCCTGCGGGGACCCGGGCATGTTCCTCGCCTCGCCCGGGGCGTCGCTGTCCGGAGTCCTCGTCGGCCTGCTCGGCGACCCCGAGCAGCAGAAGTGGTTCTTCGGCCGGATCGTCGAGGAGCCCACGTGGACCTTCTTCGGCCTGACCGAGCCGGGCCACGGGTCGGACGCCACCGCCCTGCAGACCTCGCTGACGGCGGTGCCCGGCGGCCTCCGGCTCGACGGTGAGAAGCGGTACGCCGGCAACGCGGCACGGGCCGGGATCGGTACGGTCTTCGCCCGAACCGGGAAGGGGCCGCTGGGGGTGGCCGCCGTGCTGGTGGACTCCTCGCAGGAGGGCTTCCACGCCGAGCCGCTGCCGATGATCGGCCTGCGCGGGGCGCGGATCAGCGCGATCCGGTTGGACGGGGTCGAGATCGCCCCCGAGCGGGTGCTCGGCCGCCACCTGCCGGTCAGCGCCCGGGGCATGCGCGGAGCAATGCTGACGTTCCATCAGTTCCGACCGGGGGTAGCGGCGTTGGCGCTGGGAATCGCCCGGGCCGCGCAGGAGTACGGAACGGCCCACCGGGAGTCCCTCGACGCCGCGGGTCGCGCCGAACTGGAGCGGATCGGGCGGGAGGTGGACGCCACCCGCCAACTGGTCTGGGCGGCGGCCCTGTCGGTGGACCGCGACCCGCACAGGGGCGTGTACGCCTCGGCGGCCAAGGCCCGGGCGGCTCAGCTGGCCGAGCAGGCCACCCTCAGGGTGACCGAACTCCTCGGTCCCGGAGCCCTGTTCGACCACCCGCTGCTGGACAAGCTGGTGCGGGACGCCAGAGGTGTGGAGTTCATGGAGGGTACGAGCAACATCCAGCGGCTGAACCTCGGGCAGGCCGTGGCGGGCGGGAGGCTGGAAGGGTGAGCGAGTGGCGGAAGGTGGGCGCCCTCGCCGCTCCCATCACCCTCGCCGAGATCGTCGGCGTCGCGGTCCCGCAGGTCGTGGTCGGCCTGATGAGCGCGATGGGCGCGGAGGCACTGTACGTGCGCTCGCTCTTCGCCCCGGTGCTCTTCGTCTTCCTCGCGGTGCAGGCGGGAGTCGGGGTCAGCGCCCAGGTCGCCGCCGCCCGCCTGGCCGGCGGGCCGCCCGGCGGCCAGGAAGGGCGGGAAACGGGGCCCGTCGCGGGGCCGTGGGGGATCGCGGTCTCCATGGCCCGGGTCGGCGTCGCGGCCAGCGCCGTCGCGGCCGTGGCGCTCGCGCTCGCCGCCCCGCTGCTGGCCGACGCGCTGTCCGTACGCCCGTCCGTGCGCGGCGACTTCGAGTGGTTCGTGCGCTGGGTGTGCCTGGCGAGCCTGGCGTCGGTCGGCCCGGTGGTGTGCTCGTCCGTGCTGCGCGGCGCCGGCCGGGCGCGCGCGTCGGTGCTGGTGCTGCTCGGTTCGGCGACGGCCGAGGTCGCCGGCGTCGCGGTGCTCGGGCTGCCGGGCGCCGTCGGCTGGGGCATGTGGTCGGTGCCGTGCGCGGTGGCCGGCTCCGGGCTGCTGGGCACCGCGGTCGGCCTGGCCGTCATGCGCCGTGCCGGTCTCACCCCGGGCAGGTCCAGGAGGGGCACCAGGCCGCCGCGGCCCGAGGTGCGCGGACTCGTGACACAGGTCGGCGGGCCGGTGGCGGCGTCGTTCCTGGTGATCTTCGTCAGCAGCTCGGTGATGACCTGGGTGGCCAGCGGCTACGGCAGCACGGTGGTGTCCGGCTTCGCCGTGGCCTACACGATGCAGACGATGGTGATCGTGCCCGGTATCGCCATCGGCTCGGCCACCGCGATCACCGTCAACCACTACCGGGGCCAGGGCCGGGAGGACCGGGCGGAGCCGGTGGTCCGCGCCGGGCTGGGCCTGGCCGCGGTGGTCTACGTGGTGCTGGCGGCCGGGTGCTGGCTCGGCCGCGACAGCCTGGCCGGCCTGGTCACCGGCGACCCCGCGGTCGCCCACCAGGCCGAGCGCTACCTCGGGCTGGTCGCCCCCACCTACCTGGTGATGGGCGTGGTGCTGGCCGCGCTGACCGCGCTGGAGCAGATCGGCGGCGGCCCGCTGGCCGCGACGCTCAACGTGGTGTACTTCGCCGGCACCTGCGCGGTGGGTGCCGTCTGGGCCCGGCAGGCCGGCCAGATCGTCGACCTGTACCGGACCGTCGCGGTCGCCAACATCCTGGGCGTGGCGGTCGTCCCCGTCGCGCTGGGCTTCGTCCGCCGCGCCCGGGCCGCGTCCACAGCGGCCGCCCCGCCACCAGGGGCGGAACCGGCCACCGGGTTCCGCGCGGCGGAACCCGCCGCCCCGTCACCCGCGGCAGCCGGACCGGCCGCTGCCCCGCCGCGCCGCGCCGAGGACGGCTCCGCCGTCGCGCCGGCCCCCGAGCCGCTCCTGCACGCCGAAGGCGTCCGGCCGGGGCGCGCGGCCACCGCATTCCGATCCGAAGGAGACGACTGACGTGGCGGAGACGACACGGCACCACCTGCCGGTCCGAGGCGGCCGGTCCGCCACCGCACCGGCCACCTGGGGCCAGCGCAGCATCTGGACCGACATCGAGTACATGATGCCGGACACGTCCTTCTACAACTCGACGCTCTTCGTGGACGTGCCACCGGGGGCGTCCCGGGAGGGGGTGTTCGCCGCCCTCACCGCCACCGTGGCCCGGCACGACTCGCTGCGCACGCTCTTCCAGCAAGCGCAGGCCCCGGCGCCGTCCGACGCGGGGCCGGCGGACTCCGGAGCGCCGACCGCCGGCCGGGGGGCTCTGACACAGACGGTGGAGGCGGAGGGGAGCCTGGCCGTCGACGTCGTCGAGGCGTACACGGACCGCGACGACCTTGCCGAGGTTGCCGGCCGGATGGACGCCGAGGTCACCTCGCACCGCTTCGACCACGCGCGGGAGTGGCCGGTGCGGGCGACGGTCGGCGTGGTGGACGGGGCGATCGTGGTGGTCGGCCTGTGCCTGTCGCACCTCGCCGCCGACAACGGCAGCCTCCGCGTGGTGCGGCGGGACCTGGAACAACTGCTGCGCGTGGCCGGCTCCGCCGAGGGCGTCCGTGCCGCGGCGGCCGGCCTCCCGGCCCCCGGCCTCCAGCCGGTGGAGCTGGCCGAGGAGGAGGGGTCCCCCTCCGGACAGCGGATGCTCGACAAGGCCCTGGAGCACTGGCGCGGCGAGCTGGCCGCCATGCCGCCCACCGTCTTCCCCGGGCCGCCGCTGCCGCCGGAGTCCCCCGCTACCCGGCCCTGTGGCTGCGCTCGCGGGCCGTCGCGCTGGCCGCCGACGCGCTGGCGCTGCGGCACGGTGCCAGCAGCTCCGTCGTGCTGCTGGCCGCCACGGCACTGCTGCTCGGCCGGAACGGAGGCACCGACCGCGCCGCTCTGGTCCTCATCTCCGGCAACCGCACCGGGCCCGCGCTCGCGGGCTTCGTCGGCAACCTGGTCCAGGACGTCCTCGCCACCGTGGACCTTTCCGGCCCGACGTTCGGCGACGTCGTGCGCGCGGCCTGGGGCGTGTCCGTACGCGCCTACCGCAACGGCCGCTGCGACCGCGAGCAGTTCACCGCGCTGCGTGCTCGGGCCGCCGTCGAGCGCGGCTCCGAACTGGAGTTGACGTGCTACTTCAACGACGTGCGCGGCGCCACCCGTCCCGCCGCCGAGTCCTGCGACGCGGCAGGGGTGCGGGCCGCGACCACGAGGACGACCACCGGCGAGGGCCCCGGCACCGAGCGGGACAACCTGTCGTTCTTCCTGCGCGTCGGCGCGTGGGGACCGAACGACGAGCAGGTCGAGCTGTCCGTGCGGGCGGACTCCTGCCGGCTGCCGCGCGAGCGGATACGGGAACTGCTCAGCGGCGTGGAGGCGCTGCTGGTGGCGGCGGTGGAGCGGCCCGGCGAGCCGGTGGCGTCCCTGCTGGCCTCCCTCCCCGGCGCCGACGCGGACGTCTCACCGTCCGGGCCGGACCCCGAGCCCGAGGCCGCGACCGTGCCGGAGCCGCAGGCGCGACCCGTGGACGCGGGTGCCCTCGGGTGAGCGGCCCGCCCACCCTCCTGCCGGCCGGCCACGTCCACGTGTGGTGCGTCCCGCTCGACGCGCCCTCCGGCCCCGGCCCCGCACCGGGTGCCCTCGTCCGGGTGCCGGGGCCCGCGCCGGGGTCGCGCCGGGACGCCTCCGGCCTCCGCCGTCCGGCGGTCGGCGCGCTCCGGGAGCCCGGTGGCGCGACCCGGCGTGCCGCGCCACCGGAACGGGCAGCCCCGGACGAGCCGGCGCCGGACCGCGCCCGGCGGCCCGACCCGGGGTGCGCCGGTGGCGGCCCGGGACAGTGCGCCTGCGGGTGCGCGGGGCCCGGCGCGGTCTGGTGCGCGGCGGACTGGCTGGACGCCGAGGAGCGCGCGCGGGCGGCCCGCACCGCGCCGGGGGAGCCGCGCCGCCGCTACGTCCACTCCCACGCGGCGGTTCGGATGATCACGGCCGGGTACCTCGGCACGCCGCCTGAGCGCGTGGTGTGGCGGCGCGGCCCGAACGGCAAGCCGGTGCCGGTCGTGGACGGCGCCGCGCTGCATGTCAACCTCTCCCACTCCGGCGGCCTGGCGCTGTTCGCGGTGGCCCGCCGAGAGGTGGGGGTGGACGTCGAGGCGGTGCGGGTCGTGCCGTCGGCGCTGCGGCTGGCCGCCCGGTTCCTGCCGGAGGAGGAGGCGGCGGCGGTCGCCGCGGCCGGTCCCGGCAGGTCGGGGATCCTGCTGCGGCTGCTCGCCCGCAAGGAGGCGTGTGTGAAGGCGTCCGGCGGGCGGCTGACGCACGGGTTGCGGCTGCCGGTCGGCGAGCCGCCGACCCCGGACGGCTGGCGCCCGGTCGCGGGCACCCCGGGCGGCGGACCGGGGCCGGGTCGGTGGAGCGTGCGCGACCTGCCCGTACCCGCCGGCTACACCGCGGCCGTGGCTGTCCTGGGCGCGGGCCGGCCCCGGCTGTCGGTGCGGACGTGGACGGGCTTCCCGTCGCCGTGAGAGAGCCGGGAGGACTACCGGGAGGCCCCGGTGCGCCGGGCCGCCGTGCAAGCGGAAGGCGGCGCGGAGGCCGGCGCGGCCGGATGACCGGCGCCAGGCCGTCGCACCGCCGGGCGCCGATGGGGCGGATCGGTGTGGACGGCATCGGATCCATCGCCAAGCCTCCTCCCTGTCAGGGAAGTTACCGGCGGTGGCCCCCTCTTTCGATCTTGACGGTTCCAATGGCCCAACCTAGATTGGGAGCGCTCCCATATGTGCTGGTCCGTGCCGTTGAGGCCGTGCCAGACCAGGGAAGGAACGGCCCCTCGTGGACGGGCGTCGGCGACGGGCGATCACGGCGCCGCGCCTCCGGTCGGCGGGCGGCTCACGGGCCACCGCCCGATGTGCCGCAGCTCTGGTCCATCCCGAGCGGGAGTACGTGCCATGTGGTGAAGCCAGAGCACACGTCAGGCGTCAATCCGGACGCTGTCCGGCATGGGGGAGCACGATGCAAATGGTGCAAACGGAGAGACAGCTTTCCCGGGCCGCGCGCCCTGACGCTGTCCATGTGACCGTGGTCATCAGGGACCCGGTGGTCCGGGGCGGCCTGGAGCTGCTGCTGGCCGGCCTGCAGGTGGTGGGCACGCTCACGGTGGGCGAGGAGCTTCCGGAGGACGATCCGGGGGCGCGCAGGCCGCCGGGCGGGGTCGTCATCCTCTCGGCGGCGGACCGGGGCTGGACCGGGGTCCTGCGGCAGGTGCTCGACCGGGGCCCCGACAAGGTGCTGGTGCTGCTGGCCGAACCGGAGGTGCCGGTCGGACTCGACGGCACCCCCGTGGACGGGTTCCTGCTCCAGCAGGAGACGGACGCGGTGGCGCTCACCGCCGCGCTGAGCCAGGTGGTCGTGGGCGGCATGCCACTGCCGGCGCCGCTGGCCCGTCAACTCCTCGCGCAGGCGGCCGCGGTGCCGCCCCGGCGGCCCAGGCTGCTGACCACACGCGAGCAGCAGGCGTTGGAGCTCCTCGCCGACGGCCTGAGCAACAAGCAGATCGGCCGCCGGCTGAACATCTCCGAGCACGGCGCCAAACGCCTGGTCACCTCGCTGCTGATCAAGCTCGACGCGCCCAACCGCACCCGCGCGGTGGCGATGGCGCTCCAGGAGGGGCTGCTCGGCGGCCTCTGACAGCCGTCCCGCCAGCTCGGCCCCCTGTTCCACCCCCTTGTTCTGCTCGCCGGCCCGCCGGCCGCCGCACGCGTGCGGGCCGGGGCGCGGTGCCTGCCTGTCCAACGCCCTGACGTGGTGTGATCCCTTCTCCGCGGCCCCGCCGCGCCGGGTTCCGTCATGCCGTCCGCCGGCGCCGACCCGGGGGCTGTGCGGGGGAGCCGCCCGACCACGTCGCTGATCAGTCGCGTCCGCCTGGACACGTCAACAACGCCACAGACTGGAGCACGCCCATGGAACGGACCCTCATGCCCGACGCCGCGGCCACCGAGGTCGCGGCCACCGACACTGCGGCCACCGACGCCGCCGCGCCGGCCACCGACGCGGAGCCCTCGCTGCCGGAGCTGCCCCTTCACCGCGAGTGCCCCTACCGGCCGCCGTCCGGCTACGACGCGCTGCGCGAGGAGGGGCCGATGACCCGGGTGCGCCTCTACGACGGCCGGCCGGTGTGGGCCGTGTCGGGGTACTCGGCGGTGCGCACGCTGCTCGCGCACCCGGCGCTCTCGGTCGACCGGCGCAGCGGCGACTACCCGCTGCCGGTGAAGCCGATGAGTCAGCTCCGCGAGGCCGGGGCGGTGACCTTGGAGGCGCTGCTGCGCACCGACCCGCCCGACCACGCGCGCCAGCGGCGCGCGGTCATGGGCCCGTTCACCGCCGGCCGCACCGCCGAGCTGGAGCCGCGGGTGGAGCAGGTCGTGGCGGAGCGGCTGGCGGCGCTGGCGGGCCCGGCCGCCACAGGCGAGCAGGTGGACCTGCTGGAGGAGTTCGCCCGGCCGGTCGTCTCCACCGTTCTGGCCGACGTGCTCGGTCTGCCCGAGGCCGAACGCGACCGCTTCCAGCGGGCGACGTTCCGCCACTTCAGTCCGGTCAGGGCGGTGGCCGGTTTTCTGGACGAGCAGATCGGCGCGCTGCTCCCAGCCGCGGACAGCCCCTCGGCGCCGGAACAGGCCCCGAAGCAGGCCCCGAAGCAGGCAGCCCCGGACCAGGCACCGGAGGCTGCGAGTGCCGCCGCGCCTCCCGCCGGTCTGCTCGCCCGCCTCGCCGAGAAGGTCGCCGAGGGCGTGCTCGACCGGGCCGAGGCGGTCAACTGCGGCATGGCGCTGGTGCTCGCGGGTCAGGACCTGACCGCGAACACCCTGGTGATCGCCGTGCTCACCCTGCTGGATCACCCGGAGCAGCTCGACATCCTGCTGCGGGAGCCGGAACTGTGGCCGGGGGCAGTGGACGAGCTGCTGCGCTTCATGCCGTTGACCGGTGGCACCCCCAGGGTGGCCGCGAAGGACGTGTCCATCGAGGGGCTGGGCACCCTGCGGGCCGGCGACGGGCTCATCCTGCTCAACCCGGCCGCGAACCACGATCCGGCGCAGTACGAGTCGCCGGGCGCGCTGGACGTCCGCCGCCCCGCCCACGGGCATCTCGCCTTCGGCCACGGCATCCACCTGTGCGTGGGCCAGCACCTGGCACGGCTGGAGATGGTGGTGGCGCTGCGGGCGCTGTTCTCGCGCTACCCGGCCATGCGGCTGGCCGTACCGGCCGAGGAGATCAGGGCGAAGCAGGGCGTGGTCATCGGACTCGTCGCGCTGCCCGTCCTGCTGGAGGCCGGCCCCACGGAGGCATGAGCGGGGCCCGGTCCGCCGTTCCGGTGCTCCGCCCAGCCCACCGCACGGTCGGGACACCGGAACGGCGCGGACCCGGCCGGGACTTCGTCCTGGCGTCCCCCGCGGTCCACGGTCTCCTCGCCCTCACCGGCGCCGCTCTCCTTCCGTCGGCGTGCCTCCTCGGCGGCCTCCCGCGCCTTCCTGTGCCCGTCCTTCGACCTTGCCACGGCGTTCCCCTCCCGGAGGGACGCGTACCCGTCCAGCCGGTGCCCAGGCCGGCGGCCCCGCGCGCCCGCACAGACCCCCCACAGGAGACAGGTGCCCCAGGCCCCGAGGGTCCTGCGGCCGGCGATACGCCGCTCAGGAGCCGTGTGCGGGGGAGCGGGCGGGGGCGCTCCGCGGGCGGGACGCCGCGCGTACGGCGGCGGCCACGTCGGCCGAGGTCGGGTCGGGTAGCGCGGTGGTGTTCGGAAGTCCGACGGGGCTTCCGGTGGTGAGGAAGCGCTGCGCCGGCTGCGCCTCGGCTGCCTGGGCGATCGCCTGGTCCAGCCGCGGGCCGGCGGAGACGATGAGGCCGCACTGGCGCTGTACGAGGCTGTCGACGTAGGGGAGCAGTTCCTTGGCGGTGCGGGCGCTCGCAGGAGTGACGATGCGCTGGGAGTTGACCGCGTCCGTGCGGGCCGCCTCCTGGAGGCCGGCCCAACTGGCCCGGGCCGCCGGCTGATCGGGGTCGCTGGTGATCAGACAGGCCCGGAAGCGGCGGGAGATGTTGTCGGCGGTGACGCGCGTGCCGTGGGAACCGCCGGTGAGGAGGACGCAGAGTGTGACGGCCGCGCCCACCGTGACGAGGGCGATCACGGCTGCTGCCAGCAGGAAGCGCCGCGAACGGTGGCGCAGTCTCAGGGACGGCATCATGGGGCTCTCCGGGTCGGTCGGCGGTCACCCGCCGGGGTGGTCGTAGGGGCCGGTTCGGGGCCGGTCAGCGGCGCGCGGTCTTCGACGCGCCGCGCTTCCGGCCGGGTTGCGCGGTCTGCCTCGGCGTCCTGGCCGCGCCGCCGCCCGTCGCCGCGCCGGATCTCCCCTTCCGCGCGGCCCCGGCCTGCGGGCGCGTCGGCCGCTTGGCGCCCTGGGCGCGGCCGGACCGGTGCCGGCCGGCGCCGGTCGCCGCCTGCGGCGGAGGACGATGACGGTGATGACGGCGGCCGCCGCGACCGCGAGCCCCGCGGTGAGGGCGGGGCCGGCCCACCCCCGACTGTGGTGGTGGGCCGCGCCACCGGTGGCGGGCGCGGACAGCAGCGGGTTGGCGGGAGGGCCGTCGACGGACGCGGGTGCCCGCAGTGCGGCGAGCGGGTCGAGCGAGCCGTAGCCGAACTGGTCGCTGTGGGCGGGCTGTCCGGCGGCGCGGTGCGCGGTGGTGATGAGCCGCCGGATGCTCTGGCCCGCTGTCAGCTCCGGGTGCGCGGACCGGACGAGGGCGGCCGCGGCGGAGACATAGGCCGCGGCGTAGCTGGTCCCCTCGGCGTCGACGTACTGGCCCCGGTCGCCGGCGGAGTAGACGCCGGTGGCGGGAGCGGCGAGGGTGCTGTGCGGGCCGGACTCGCTGACGGGCCAGAAGGCCCCGGTTTCGGTGACGCCGGTGACATCGATGACACCCGGGAAGGCGCCCGGGTACTGGGGCGGGTTGCCGTTCTGCCCGTCGTTGCCGGCGGAGGCCACGAGGACGGCGCCCTTGCCGAGCGCGTAGTCGACCGCCTGCCGCAGCTGCGGGTCCGGGGTCGCGGTGCCGAGGGAGACGTTGATGACCTGGGCGTGGTGGTCGGCGGCGTAGGTGATGCCCTCCGCGAGGGTGACCGCCTCGACGTCCGAGCCGAGGGAGATCCGGACCGGGAGGATCCGGGCCTGCGGGGCGAGGCCGGTCATGCCGGTGCCGTGCTCGGCCTTGCCGGTGCCGGCGATGATCCCGGCGATGGCGGTGCCGTGGGAGTCGCTGGACGTGTCGGTTCCGCCGTCGCCGTGGTCGCCCAGGAAGCTGGTGCCCGGCAGCACCCGGCCCTTCAGGTCCGGGTGCGCGGAGTCGACCCCGGTGTCGACGACCGCGACGGTGACACCCCTGCCTTGCGAGAGCCGCCAGACCTGCTGGGCCTGGAAGTGGCTCTGGTCCAGCGGCCATTCGGCCTGCCGGATGGACCCGGCGGCGTCGGCGGGTGCCGCCGCGCCGACGGCGAGGAGGGCCAGCACGCCGGCGAGGACGAGGGCAGCCGTCCCCGTTCGCGGCGTGCGCGCGCGTGGACGCGGGGATATCCGCGGTCCCTGTGACGGCATGGGTCGGCTCCTTGCCCGGCGTCGGTGTCGTGGGGCCACGAGGTGCTGTGACCTGGACGGATTGTGGTTGTACCACAGCCCCTTCGCAGGTGATCGGCGGCGGATGCGCGGGTTACGGGAAAGCCCTGTCCGGTCGACGTGCAGGTTGCCAACTCACCATGTGATTGCCATGGTTCGGTCAAATCAGGTGAGGAAATAGCTCGTGAAATGCGCCATTAGGCCGCCAAATTGTTCCACTTTTTCTTCACAACGCCATTGCCGATCACTTGCGTGTCATATACAACTCACCCGCCGCGTCTTTCTGTTGGGGACGTGACTGCCGATGCCTTGGGGGGTGGCCATGCGGCGCATGGCTGGGTGGGGGACGTCTGCGCTCGTGCGCGGTCTGGCCCGACTGGTGACACTGCTGTGCACGCCCGTTCGCCGGGGCGGCCGCTGGCTGCCGGCGGTCGTGAGCGGCCTGCTGCTCGTGGTGCTCGCCACGCAGCCCGCCGAGGCCGTCATCGCCGAGCACGCGACGCGGGCCGGGGCGCCCGTACTGCCGCACCAGCGGGGCGGGTCGGCCGCCGGGTTGCCGCACCAGACCGGGTCTGCGGTCACCCAGGGTGCGGGCAGCGGCAAAGCGTCGAAGGCCGCGGCGGTACCCGGAGCCGTGCCCTCCGGCACCGCACCCGAGCGTCCCGGCACGGCGCGGCTGTCGTACACCGGGCCGAAGGCGGCGCCCGGGAAGACGGTGAACCCCCCGGCATCCGTGCGCGCCGACCTGCTCAGGAGCCGGACGAAGGCCACCGAGCCGCCCGCCGCCGAGCAGGGCGACCCGGGCCTGCCGGGCCCCGCGGCATCGGGGACGGAGGTCACGGCGGACCGCACGGCGGACACCTCGGTCTTCCAGAACGCCGACGGCACGCTGACCGCGCGCGTCTACAGCCGCCCGGTGCACTACCGCGCCGCGGGCGGCGGCTGGGCGGACATCGACACGACCCTGGCGCAGGGCTCCGACGGCCGCTGGGCCGAGCGCGCGGACTCCCCGTCGGCCAGCTTCGCGGCCGACGGCGGCGACACGTCGCTGGTCTCGTACGGTCCCGGCGCCGACGAGAAGGTCAGCTACGGCCTCCAGGGCGCCAAGGCGGTCCAGGGAAAGGCGTCCGCGAGCTCGATCACCTACCCGGGGATCGCGGCCTCGTCGGACCTCACGTACGAGGCGACCGCGTCCGGCGTCAAGGAGACGCTGACACTCCACGACGCCTCGGCGCCGACGACCTGGCTGTTCCCGCTGCACCTGACGGGGCTGACGGCCTCACTCGCCTCGAACGGCAGCGTCGAGTTCACCGACTCCTCAGGGGCCGTCCGGGAGACGATCCCGCACGGCTTCATGGAGGACGCCGCTCGCGGCGCCGTCTCGGGCGACGGCGCCATCTCCACCGGGGTGGAGTACAGCCTGACCACCACCGCCGACGGCGAGCCCGCGCTGCGGGTGTCCCTGGACTCCGCCTGGCTGCACTCCGCGGACCGCGTGTTCCCGGTGAAGGTCGACCCGACCAACCTCAACGCGGCGTCGAGCACCTACGTGGAGACGCCGTACGACATCAACTTCTCCACCGAGGACACCCTCAAGGTCGGCTCCTACGACGGCGGTTCGCACAAGGCCCTCAGCTACCTGCTGTTCGGCTCCTTCGGGAGCACGTTCAAGAACGACTACATCGAGAAGGCGTCTCTGGACCTCGACGACGTCTGGTCCGGCGGCTGCACGGCTGAACCCGTCGACGCCCACGCGATCACCAGCTCGTGGAGCGTCGGCTCGATCGCCGCCTACCCCGGCCTGTCCTACGGCTCCACCATAGGCACCAGCAGCTTCGCGGCCGGTTCCAGTTGTGGCGGCTCGGCCTGGCACGGCATCGACATCGGCGACAACCCGTCCGCGGCGGGTGTGAAGCTGCTGGAGGGCTGGGCCCACGGCGGCGCCAACCACGGCATAGCGCTGACCGCCAGCACGTCGACCGTCGCCGCGTGGAAGCAGTTCGCCTCGGTCAACTCCAGCTACCCGCCCTACCTTTCGGTGACCTACAGCTCCTACGGCGCCGACTACTCGATCCCGAAGCAGACCTACACCGAGCCGACGGACAGCGCCAAGGGCTCGATGAAGGTCACGGTCACCAACCGGGGAACGGCCGCGTGGTCCACCTCCGCGAACAAGCTCGCGGCGGACATCTACTCCACGTCGTGGGCGAAGCTCACCACCAACGCCACCGAGACCGCCGTCCCGTCGGCGGTCGCGGCGAACGCGACGGTCACGATGACCGGCTCGATCCCGGCTCTCGCGCCGGGCCAGTACTACGTGTGCTGGGACATGCTCAACGGCAGTACGTCGTTCTACACCAGCTACGCCGTCCCCGAGGTGTGCTCGGAGATCACCTCGGCCGACACCCCGCCGCAGATCGACTCGATGTCACCACCGGGCGACTCCGTGCTCGGCTCGATCTCCCCGCAGCTGGCCACCTCCGGGCACGACCCGGACAGCTTCCCCGGCAGCGCCCTGACCTACGACTTCCAGGTGTACACCAACCCCTCCTCGGGGACGCCGGCCATGGTCGCCGACTCGGGATGGGTCAGTACGAAGCAGTGGACGGTACCCGTCGGCGACCTGGCGTGGAACCAGTCGTACTACTGGATCGTCGCCGACAGCGACGGTGACGCGGCCAGTGCCTGGTCGGATGCCTCACCGTTCTCCACCGCGGTCCCGCAGCCCCTGATCACCTCGCACCTGGGAGCGGGCGCCGGCAGCGACTCCGGGCGGAGCTTCGACCCGCAGGTCGGCGACTACACCACCTCCGCGACGGACGCCTCCGTGGCCGCGGTGGGCCCCGCGCTCGACGTGTCCCGTACGTACAACTCGCTCGACCCGCGTACCTCGCTGCTCTTCGGCGCCGGGTGGTCCTCTCGGTACGACATGACCGCGCAGCCGGACAACGACAGCTCCGGCGGCGTCGTGGTGACCGGGGCCGACGGGCGGCAGGAGCGGTTCGGCCGCAACAGCTTCGAACTCGACCAGATCGCGGGTGTGGGCGACCAGACCGGCGACGGGGTGGACGACGCGGTCGCCGTCGACCAGAGCACCGGAAAACTGTGGCTGTACAAGGGGCCGGACTACTCGGCGCTGTCCCGGATGCAGATCGGCAACGCCGGCTGGAACGGCATGAAGTGGCTCACCGGCGGTGACGTCAACGGCGACGGCATCGGTGACCTGATCGGCGTGCACACCGCGGACGCCACCCTGCGCATGTACCCGGGAACCGCCGGCGGCGGCCTCGGCACCCCCGTGCAGATCGGCAACGCGGGCTGGAACGGCATGGCGAACCTCGCCCTGACCGGCCCGCTGGGCAGCGACGGCAAGAAGGACCTGGTCGCCTCCGAGATCTCCACCGGCGAGCTGTGGGCGTACCCGGTGAACAGCGACGGCACCCTCGGCACCCGCATCGAGATCGGCGACGGCGGCTGGAACGGCATGACCGAGCTGATGGGCGGCGACTTCAACGGCGACGGCCACGGTGACGTCGTCGGCGTCGAGATCTCGACCGGAAAGCTGTGGCTCTACCCCAGCTACGGGTCCAACGCCCTCGGCACCCGGGTGCAGATCGGTAGCAGCTGGGGGCAGATGGAGGACCTGGCGCCGGTCAGCGGCATCAGCGGCGACGGCACCGTCGACTTCCTGGCCACACTGAAGTCCAGCGGCGTGCGGTACCTCTACCACTCCGGTGCGAGCTTCGTCGCCAACACCTCCTACGCCGGCCCCACCAGGACGCCCACGGCCATGGCCGTCTACACGCCGGCGGCGGGCGAGTTCGAGACCTTCGGGCCGCTGGCCGGAGCCGCCGGGGGCTGGGAACTCCAGGACAAGTCCGGGACCACGTACACCTTCGGCCAGCAGGCCGGCGCGGTGTGGAAGCTGACCCGGATCACCGACCGGCACAACCGGGCCGAGACCCTCGGGTACAACACCGACGGCACCCTGGCCACCGTCACCAACGCGGTCAGCGGCCGAACACTGCACTTCACCTGGAGCGGCGGCCACGTCACCCAGGTGGCCACCGACCCGGACAAGGCCGGGGACCCGCCCGCGACCTGGACGTACTCCTACAGCGGCGACGACCTCACCGAGGTCTGCCCGCCCACCTCCACCACCGCGTGCACCGCCTACTCCTACACCGGCGGCTCGTCCTCCGGCTCGCACTACCGCTCGGCGGTCCTGGACGCCAACCCGTCCTCCTACTGGCGGCTGACGGAGTCCTCGGGCACGGCGGCGGCCAGCGAGGTCGCCGTCAACGAGGGCACCGACGCAGGGAAGTACTCCGCGTCGGGCGTCACGCTCGGCGCCGCGGGCCCGCTGCCCGGCTCGCCCACCACCGCGGCCACGTTCAACGGCACCGGTTACGTCACCGTCCCGTCGGCCGGCCTGCACGAGAACACCGACGGCCGGGCCGTGTCGCTGTGGTTCAAGACCTCCTCGGAGGGCGTCCTCATCGGCGACCAGTCGGTGTCCGTCAGCGGCGCGACCGCCGCGTCGGGCAGCTGGACCCCGGTGCTCTACGTCGGCTCGGACGGGAAGCTGCACGGGCACTGGTGGAGCGTCAGCGGCTCCGGCGGCACGGCCTTCGGGTCCGCGTCGGCGGTCAACGACAACACCTGGCACCACGCGGTCCTGTCCTCCGACGGCACCACGCAGACGCTGTACCTGGACGGCACCGCCCAGGACACCTTCACCGGACTGCCCAACGACCAGGCCAACACGACCACCTACATCGGCGCGGGCTTCACCACGACCTGGGTCGACTCCCCGGGCGCGGTCAGCTACTTCACCGGTCAGATCGCCGAAGTGGCCTTCTACGCGCACCCGCTGGGAGCCCCCGCAGTCCAGCAGCAGTACGCCGCCGGCAGCAGCCCGGCGCGTGAACTGACCTCCGTCACGCTGCCGTCGGGCAAGACCCGGATGGCCGCGACCTATGACGCGGCCAGGGACAGGGCCTCGCAGGTCACCGACGCGAACGGCGGCACCTGGAAGCTCGGCGTGCCCTCGACGACCGGGTCCGGCTCCTACTACCACGGCGCGGTGCTCACCGACGCGCCCTTCGACTACTGGCCGCTGTCGGACAGTTCGGGAGCACAGGCAGCCAACGCGGTTTCCACCACGAACGCCATCACGTTCGGTTCGGACGGAGACGCCGCCTACCACAACGTGACCCTCGGCGTGGGCGGCCCGTTCAGCGGCGGCACCGAGACCGCCGCGCAGTTCGACGGCACCAGCTCGTACACGTCGCTGCCCCAGGAGGTCTTCCCCTTCTACGGGGGGTCGGGCGAGGCGGCGCTCTCGATCGAGCTCTGGTTCAAGACGAGCACCGCGGGCGAGACGCTCTTCAGCTACCAGAGCGGCCCCATCGGAACCGCGCTGTCGGCCCAGTACACTCCCGCTCTCTACATCGGGGCGGACGGACACCTGTACGGAGAGTTCTGGGACGGCTACCTGTCCCCGATGGAGTCCACCGCCTCGGTGGACGACGGGGCCTGGCACCAGGCGGTGCTCACCGTGGACCTGGACGACCAGGAGACGCTCAACGTCGACGGCCAGCAGGTGGACACGCGCAGCGGCAGCGACATCCAGTTCACCCAGCCCTACGTCTCCCTCGGCGCCGGCTACCTCTCCGGCGACTGGCCGTCGCTTCCCGGCGCCAACCCGCAGGGCTACTTCAAGGGCAGTCTCGCGCAGGTCTCCTTCTACGACGAGGCGCTCGACACCGCCGCCGTCGCCGACCACTACGCCGCCCGCGGAGCCGCCTCCGGGTCGACACCCGTCACCGCCGCCACGGTGACCGATCCCGCCGGGAAGGCGATCACCTACCGCTACGACGCCGGCCACAACGAGCGGCTGCTCTCCACGACCAACGCCCTCGGGCAGACCTCCTCCTACGGCTACGACAGCGACGGCTACCCGTCCAGCACAGCCGACCCCGACGGCACCGTCACCGCCCTCACCTACAACACCCGCGGGGACGTACTCTCCCAGACCACCCGGGACAGCTTCGGCAGCGTGACCGGCTACTACGCCTACCCCGCGGACGGGACCTACGGCGTCACCGATCCACGCGCCGACGAGCCCACGTCATACGCCGATCCGCGGTCCTCCGGGCCCAGCGACACCACCTATGCCACGGCGTACACGTACTCGGCCAAGGGCGACCTGCTCACCAGCACGGACCCCGACGGGAACCGGTCCGTGGAGACGTACACCGACGGTACCGAGCCCGCGACGGACGGCGGTACCGAACCGGCCGGCCTCCTGGCCACCAGCAAGGACGCCGACGGCAACACCACGAACTACAGTTACGACGCGTCCGGTGATCTCGCCCGGGTGACCGCACCGACCGGCAGCGCGACCAGCTACGGCTACGACGCACTCGGCCGCCGGGTGACGGCGACGCAGGTCTCCGACACCTACCCCGACGGCGTCACGACGAGCTACGCCTACGACCCGGACAACCGCCTCGCCGGTCAGACCGGCCCGGCAACCACCGACGCGGTCGCCGGCACCACCCACACGCCGCAGGTGAGCTACGCCTACGACGACGACAGCGACGTCACCACCCAGACCCTGGCGGACACCACCGGCGGGGACGACCCCCGCACGACCTCGTGGACGTACAACGACCACGACCAGGTCAAGGAGGTCACCGACCCGGCCGGACGGAAGACCGCCTACGGCTACGACGGCTACGGCAACCTCGCCGAACGGACCGACCCCGGCGGTGACGACTACCGCTTCGACTACTCGCCGACCGGCGAGCTGCTGACCACCACGCTCACGAACTACACCGCCGACCCGGTCTCCCCGTCGTCCGCCACCGCCCTGGTACTGGACTCCCGCGCCTACGACCCGGCCGGCCTGCTGTCCACGGACACCGACTCGATGGGCCGGACGACCAAGTTCTACTACGACGAAGAACACCGGATGACGGCCAGTTGGCTGGAGTACCGGAACGACGACGGCTCCACCTCGGACAAGGAACTCCAGCAGTACGACTACGACGACGCCGGCCACGTCGTGACGAGCTGGCGCACCGACGACGACATCGAGACCGACTACACCGTCGACCCCGCCGGCCGCACCACCGGTGAACTCTTCGACCCCGACAACCTGAACACCTCCACCGCCAGCACCTACGACCCCGACGGCAACGTCACCTCCCGCTCCGTCACCCCCGGCACCCCTGACGGCCCCGGCGACGGCCCCGCCACCGACCGGACCGACTACGCCTACAACGCCCTCGGCGAGGTCACCGCCACCACCGTCCACAACGGCTCCGACACACTGGTCACCAGCAGCACCTACGACCAGCGCGGCGCGCTCACCTCGACCACCGACCCGCGCGGCAACACCCCGGGCGCCACCGCCGCCGACCACACCACCACGTACACCACCGACGAGGCCGGGCGGGTCACCCAGGTCGTCGAGCCGGTGGTCAGCGCCGAGAGCAACGGCGGCACGGCACAGCAGGTGCACCCGATCACCCTCCACGGCTACGACACCTTCGGGGACGAGACCTCCACCGACGACCCCGACGGCAACATCACCACGTACACCTACGACGCGGACGGCGAGCAGACCGCCGCGTCGGCACCGGCCTACACCCCGCCCGGCTCCACCACGCCGATCACGCCGACCGCGACCGCGGAGTACGACGCGACCGGCAAACTCAAGACCGTCACCGACGAGCTGCACCAGGTCACCCACTACACCTACGACCAGTTCGGCGACCTCGCGCAGATCCAGGAGCCCCCGGTCGACGGCCACACGCCGACCACGCACGCCATCTACGACACCGACGGCGAGACGCTCCAGGTCACCGACCCGACGGGCGCGGTGTCGGCGGCGACCTACGACGACCTGGGCCAGACCCAGACCATGAGCCAGGCCGTACGCCAGCCGACGCCGACCACCGCGACGACGACGTTCGGGTACGACGGCGCGGGCAACCAGACGTCGGTCAGCCTGCCGGGTGGCGAGACCTACACCGCGGAGTACGACCACGCCGGAGACCAGACCAGCGCGACCGACCCCCTGGGCCACACCACCGACTACACGTACGACGTCGAAGGCCGGCTGACCAGCACCACGCTGCCGGACGGCACCGCCACCACGCGGACCTACGACGAGGCCGGCCGGCTCACCGACACGGCCAGCCTCGACGCGACCGGCGGCACACTCACCCACAGCTCCTTCGCCTACGACGCGGCGGACGACCCGGTCGCGGCCACCGACGCCGACCAGCACACCACCGACTACGCCTACGACGCCCTCGGCGACCTGGTGAAGCAGACCGAGCCGGTGACGTCCACCTCCAGCATCACGACCACCTTCGGCTACGACGCGGCCGGCAACGCCACCCGCTACACCGACGGTGACGGCAACGCGACCATCACCACGTACAACACGCTCGGCCTGGCCGAGTCCAGCGTCGAACCGGCCACCAGCGCCTTCCCGAACGCCTCGGACCGCACCACCACCGTGGCCTACGGCGCCGACGGTCAGCCCCGCACCATCACCCGGCCGGGCGGCGTCACCCTCACCGACACCTACGACGCCGACGGGCGGCTGACCGCCCAGACCGGCACCGGCGCCGAGGCGGCCACCGCCGACCGCACGTTCGGCTACGACGCGGACGGCCGCCTCACCTCCACCAGCGCCCCGGGCGGCACCAACACCTACACCTACGACGACCGCGGCGACATCCTCTCCGCCGCCGGCCCGTCAGGGACCGCCTCCTACGCGTACAACTCCGACGGCCTGCTCAGCTCGCGCACCGACAAGGCCGGCACCGCCGCCTACACCTACAACGGCGACGGGCAGGTGAAGACCGCCTCGGACCCGCTCACCTCCGCGAACCTCACCTACGGCTACAACGAGGTCGGACAGGTCAACGACATCTCCTACGGGGACGCCGCGGCCGACCAGTCCATCAGCTACGACGCACAGCACCGGCTGACCGACGACACCCTCACCGCCCCGGACGGAACCACCGAGGCATCGGCGTCCTACGGGTACGACGACGCCGGACTCGTCACCTCCCAGACCACCGCGGGCACCGCCGGCGCCGGCGCCCAGACGTACGCCTACGACGACAGCGGCCGGCTCACCTCCTGGACCAACGGCTCGGCCACCACCGGCTACGGCTACGACGACGCCGGCAACCGCACCAGCGTCACCGCCGGCGGCACCACGACCACGGCCTCCTACAACGCCCGCGACCAGCTCACCGGCACCACCGGTGGGTCGGCCACGACCAGTTACGCGTACAGCCCCCGCGGCACGATGTCCTCCGTCACCGGTAGCAGCGGCACGGAGAACCTGTCCTACGACGCCTTCGACCAGCTCACCTCCGACGGCACCACCAGCTACAGCCACGACGCGCTCGGCCGCCTGGCCACCGCGGGCAGCAGCACCTTCAGCTACGACGGCACCGGCGGCTCGATCGTCTCGGACGGCACCGAGACCTACGGACGCGGAGCGCAGGGCGACCTGATCAGCGTCGGCGGCAGCGGCGGCGCGGCTCTGGCCTACGCCAACCAGCACGGCGACCTGACGGGCACCTTCACCGCGACCGGCACCGGCCTCGCCGGGTCGACCGCCTACGACCCCTTCGGCCAGACCACCGCCACGGCTGGAACACAAGCCGACCTCGGCTACCAGGAGGGCTGGACCGACCCGGCCTCCAACCGGGTGGCCACCGGCAGCCGCTGGTACGACCCCTCCACCGGCGACTTCACCAGCCAGGACGCCACATCCCAGGCGCCGTTCCCGTCGGCCGCGGCCAACCCTTACGCGTACGGCGCCGACGACCCGGTCGACAACGCCGACCCCAGCGGTGACAGTTCCTGCTCCTCCAGCCCGTACCACGCACCGTCGCCCACACCCTCGGGCTCGCCGGTGTCCGGTTCCAACTACAGTGCCGAGCTGGCCCGCTGGGCGAACACGCTCGCCCGCTGGTACGGCTACCTCCAGGTGGCGTACTCGATAGGCCGCGGGCTGCTGTCCGCCCTCGGCTCCATGCACGCCACGTCCGGCGGCTCGCACACCAGCACCCTCACCAAGATCCGCAACGCCGTCGGATCGGTCAACAGCAGCGTCAGCTCGTCCGTCGGAGGCGGCGCCCTCGGCAAGGCCGCAGGAATGACCGCAGCCGGTGTGGTGCTGCTCGGCTTCGGGGCCGCCTTCGCCGGATACGGCAGCTGTGATGTCTCCGCCACCCGGTACACGCCCCCGCCGCCCCGCCGCCCACGGCCGAGACAGGACTGCACGAGAACCCGGGCGCGCGGCCGACCGGCCAGGCCACCGGCCCCGGAACCACCCCGGAGCCCGGCACCAAGACCGCGAACACTGGCCCGGGGGTGGTCGCCCCGGTCACACCGGCCGGTGCGGCCCCCGCCGGAACGTCCTACACACCTGCGACCAGCGCCGCCGCGGCCACGACCGCGGCGATGACCACCGCCCCGACCAGCAGCCTCGGCAGCACCCTTCCCATCGACCCGAGCGCGGCCAACGGCACCACGCTGGTCAACCCAGCCGACGGGGGCGCGGGCCTGCCCAACACGCTCATCACCCCGGCGGACCCGGCGGCAGGCCTACCCACCACGCTGCCCACACCACTCGATCCACCGGCGCCCTTGACGACCCTGTTCCCGTCCGTTCCGCAGACGGGGAACACCCTGCTGAAACAGAACGCGTGGGTCAGCGTTCAACAGGCGCCACCCGGTTGGACCGTTGATGGAAGAGTTTCGGACGCCGCTGCCCTGCGGGACGACCTGGGCCAAGCCGCGACCGGTAACCTCAGAACCTCCGCCTGGACCGGCGCGGTACACCTGCCGACGGGCACCATAGCGGTGGGCTGCTCGGGCACCTTGCTGGGAGCCGCGCAGGGCCAGTGCGCGGAGCCGAACATCCTCGACGTGACAGGCTGGCATCCGGCGGATGTCCTGTTCATCCGCGCCATGCGTCGCGAGGACCGTGGTGACGGGATGGGTAAGATCTGGCAGGAGAAGGAGATCTGCGAGAAGTGCCAAGTCCGTTATCCGCCGGATAACTTCGTGGAGGGAGTCCTCTCGGACATAGATGGGGTGTGGAACAGGTGAGCGTCAGAACATCCGTCCTGGAGATCGGACGGCACGACTGGGCGTCCCTGGGCTGTTCATGCGGCAAAGGGGCAGGGCATCTTGCGACGGACCTCAAGGCTCTTCTGGAGGCGGCAGATCCCAACGAGGTCATGGGCATAACGCTCGACGGCCACGTGGAGGACTGCTCGCTGCTTTTCGAATGCGCCGTCCCCGTCGTCCCTGTGATCCTCCAGGCCCTTCAGGAAGACCTTGCCGGATTCGTGCGGGGCCATCTGCTGATCACCCTCTGGCGTATTTCCCTGGGCGACGTCCACGCCGACGAGCCAGCCGCCCGGCGGCGCGATATCCCGGGGGAGTGCCGGGCTGAACTTCTGCGAGGAATCAACGTTCTCTACCGCGAGGCTGTTTCCGGTGACACGGAGACGGTCCTGGAGATCCTGGACGAGGTCGAACCGGACCGAGACCGCCTTGAGTACTACCGCCGCGCACTGAGCGAGAGGCTGGAGAAACAACGCCGGCGCTCCTGACCGGCGGGCGGCGATTCGTGGTGCTCATCCTGTCCGGAACCTCCGGTTGTGAACCTGGAACGAGACGTCCCCGCTTCGGCCGGCTGCTGGCCAGACTTCTGCGCCACCGCGGGGTGGACGCCGTCTGGCTGTCCGCCGCCTCCGGCGTACCGGAGAGCGAACTCCAGCAGGTGCTCGCGGGCGAGCCGCCGACGGCCCCGCACCTGGGCGCCCTCGCCCGCGCGCTCGGCTTCCACGCCGCCGACCTCCACGTGATGGCCGGAGTGCCGGTGCCTGACGCCCTCGCCCCCGTAGACCCGGCAGCCGGACCGGCGACGGCGCGGCTGCTCCGGATCACGATGGCGCTGCCGCCGGATCAGCGGGACCACGTCCACCGCTCGGTCGAGCGGCTCCCGCAGGAACCCCCGGACGGCACCGTCGAACGGCCGGGGGCCTACGACCAGGAGCACGCGGGCTTCGGCGCGATGCTCGTGAACCTGCTGTGCGGAAACCGGAACCTGCACCCGATGTCCGCCGCGGTCCACACCCTGGGGCTGCTGAGCGGGGGACATGTGGTCCTGTCCCCCTCCACCGTCAACGCGGTCGGCCGGGGACGCGCCGAGTTGACCCCCAGTCGCGTTGCGGGCTTCGCCGCCGCCCTCGGCATTCCGGCCGGGGACCTCGCCGCCGTCGCCGGTGTCGGACTCCCTGAGCCGTCGTGGCCCGACGATCCGCTGGCGGCCGAGGCGGCGGGGCTGCTCTGGAACTGCCGGCGCCTGACCGGCTCCCAGGCCGAGCGGCTGCGGGTCGAGGCCGAAGCGATGCTTGTGGCGGTGCCTGATGACGCCGCCGACGAGGACTGGAACCGGGTTCATCACATCGCCGGACGTTGGTGGGGTGCACCGAAGCGGTGACGGGACCGGCGTCAGACGGCGCTCGGGGGCGCCTGCCGGAGCTCGGTTGGCGGCCTTGGTGCCGTCAGACCGGGTCCGGCTTCTGCAACAGGGTGAGCAACTGGTCGCCTACGCGGGCGATCTCCGACCGGTAGGGGGTGTCGGAGAGCACGAAGTGGGTGACCCCCAGGGCGCGGTAGGCGCGCAGGGCCGCGGCCACCTCGTCCGGCGAGCCGACCAGCCAGGTGCTGCCCGCGCCCCCGCCGCCGAGGCGGGCGGGGGCGGTGTAGAGGCACGAGTCCAGCACGTCGCCGCGCCGGGCGAGGTCGTACAGGCGCTGCTCACCGACGGCCCGGCGCCGTTCGTCGGTCATCGTGGAGTCGGCGCGGCCGGCCATCGCGGCGACCTTCTGCTCGGCGTCCCGCCACGCCTCCTCGCTGGTGTCCCGGACGAGTGTGGTGACGCGCAGGCCGAACTCCAGCGGAGCGTGCTCCCGGCCCAGGGAGGCACTCAACTCCCTGAGTCGGCTGATCCGTTCGGCCACGCCGTCGAGCGGCTCGCCCCAGAAGAGCTGCACGTCCGCCTCGGCGGCGGCCACCTGTTCCGCTGCCGCCGAGGCGCCGCCGAAGTAGAGCCGCGGCGTCCTGCCGTGCTCGGCGCCGTACGGCCGCGGGTTCAGCGTCGAGTCCTCGACGGTGTAGAACCCGCCGCGGAAGGTGACGTTCTCCCGCGTCCACAGCCGGCGTACCAGGCGCAGGAACTCCCGGGTGCGGTCGTAGCGGCGGGGCTGTTCGGCCTCGCCGTCGCCGTAGGCCCCGGCGTGGTCCAGGCCGCTGACGACGTTCACCAGCAGTCGGCCCTGGCTGAGGTGGTCCAACGTGGCCGCGGCGGCGGCGAAGTGCGCGGGCTGCCAGTAGCCGGGGCGGACCGCGACCAGCGGTTGGAAGGTGGTGGTGCGGGCGGCGAGCGCGGTGGCCACGGTGAAGGTGTCGGGCCGGCCCCACCCGGCGCCGATGAGCGCGCCGCCCCAGCCGTGGCGTTCGGCGGCGAGGGCGAGGTCGGTGGCGAAGTCGAGGGTCCCCCAGCCCGTCGTCGTGGTGTCGCCGCGATGGCCGGGCTCGACGGTGTTGGGGATGTACCAGAGGAACTCGGACGTCATGGCCGTACTCCGAATCGTCAGGGGGCCGAGGGCGCGGGCGCGTGCGGTGCTTCCGGGCGGCGGACGAACGTCCGTCGCGCGGGCGGTCCTGGCAGGTGGGCCGGCGAGCGGGACGCTCCGTAGCACCTCGGAGGGCGCGATCAGGCCGGCCGCCGTCCGCGGAGGAGCACCGAGCGGCGCGCGTCGGCCGAGCCGGAGGAGTCACCTCGCGCCGCGCGCGACGGCGCGGCCACGGCTCAGGGGGCTACGGGCGACAGAGCATGCCGGCCGACCGGAGGAGGTCGACGTAGGCGCGCGTGGTCAGCCTTGTCCCTTCATGCACGGCTCAACGCTAGGCGACGCCGCCCGGCCCTGGCAATGGCACCCGAAATGCGGCATGGGGCAAGAGGGCGAGGTTCAAGTGGCAACGGACGGACGGTACTTCGACCCCGTCCCCGTCGCCCGGGGCGGGCGCGACCCGCGGGCCCCGGCCCGTAACGTTTCCCCGCCCCCATCGCGTCATTGGAGTGTCGGACCGTAGGGGAGGGGCGAGGCAGGATGCGTAGTGCGGCGACCGATGCGTACAAGGAGTTCGCGACAGCGCGGGCGGGGCACCTTTTCCGCTCCGCGTGCCTGCTGGCCGGCGGGGACACCCACCTGGCCGAGGATCTCGTCCAGGAGACGCTGGGCCGGATGTACGTGGTGTGGGGGCGGATGGGCAAGGTCGCCAACCCGGCGGGCTACGCCCAGACCGTCCTGGTGCGCACCTTCCTCACCCACCAGCGGCGGCGCAGCAGCCGGGAGAGCCCGTCCGCGGTGCTGCCCGACCGCGCCTCGCGCGACTCCGGCGGTGACGCGGCGCTGCGGGTCGCCCTGTTGACGGCGCTGGCCGCGCTCGGGCCCAAGGACCGGGCCGTGTTGGTGCTGCGCTACTGGGAGGACCGCAGCGTCGAGGAGACCGCGACGGTCCTGCAGTCCAGTCCCGGCGCCGTACGCACTCGCGCGGCACGTGCCCTGGCCCGGCTCCGCGAGGAGTTGGACGGAAGCCTCGCCGATCTCGTGGCGGGCTGAACGCCCCTCGGCCGCAGCGTCGTTCGGCCGATCCCGCCTCCTGATTCCGGCCCGGGTCGCCGTCCCGGTGCCGCGTGCCCGAATCCGGTCCGTGGCCGCGTCCACGCCGCGCTGTCGCTACCGCTCTACCGCCGCACCGCCTTGCCACCCCCATCTCCATCCCATCCCACTGCGACACAGGAGACGGTGATTCGCCATGCCCATCGACCCCGAACACGCCCCGCACACCGATCCGGCGGAGGCCGCCGAGGCCGCCGCGTTCACCACCGCGCTGCACCGCACCGCCGACGGGCTGCCGGCCGCCGACGGCCTGTCCCTGGTGTCGGCCGGGTACGCGCGCGGCCGTACGCTGCGTCGCCGCCGCGCGGCGACCGTCACCGCGGGGGCGGCGGTCCTCGCGCTCGCCGGCACCGGCGGGGTGCTGGCGACGGGCGCCGGCCATGGCGCCGCCCACGGCGGGGTCGCGAACGGGCCCGCGGTCGTGGCGCCCCCCGCGTCCTCCGGCCGAGCGTCCGGGACGCCCTCACCCACGGCAACGGCCGCACCGGGATTCACCGCGCGGCAGGTGGAGGACCTGCTGGTGTCGATGCTGCCCCCGGGCACGATCTCCGGTCGCGAGGGGCGCGGCACCGACAGCGAACTGCCGCCGTACGCTGACGTGGTCTTCGACGACGGCCACGGCCTGTCCTCGATCGGGGTCTCCGTCCAGCCCGACGGCCAGCTCCCGCCCTGCACGCAGACCAAGGCCGGCGGCTACTCGTGCACGCAGTCCCACGTCCACGGCGGCACGCTGGTCGTGCTGAAGGGGTACGAGTACCCCGACCGCCGTGTGGACACCAAGGACTGGACCGCCGAGTTCCGCGCGAGCAACGGGTCTCTGGTGACGGTCGACGAGTGGAACGCGGCGGCCGAGAAGGGCGCCCCGGTGAGCCGCCCCGAACCCCCGCTGAGCGCGAGCCGGCTCGGCGCGATCGCGACGAACAGCACGTGGCAGCAGGTCATCGCCGCGATGCCGACCGATGTCAAGGGCGGCCTGCCCGCGTCCACCGTCAGTCACGCGAGCACCGGCTGACGGGGGCGGGTGCAGCACCCACCGAGTGGTTGAAGTTCGAACGGAGTCGGTCAGGAAAGCAGGAAGGAGGGGAGCAGGAAGGAGGGAGGCAGGAAAGCGGGAAGCGGGAAGCCGGAAGGCCGGCCGTGGCGGGGCTTCCTCGATGGACGGAGAATGAGAGAACGGAGGCCGGGCCGACGCGACGTGCGCGCACCGTACCGCCGCACCGGACCTGGGGCCTGCGGTGGTGTGCGGCACGCGCTCGCGGTCGCGGTCCGGGTCGAGGGCACGGTCGTGGTCGCGGTCCGTGGCGCGGTCGTGGTCGCGGAGCGTGCGCTGGGTCGGGTGCTCAGGTCGCCGCCGGACGCGCCGTGGAGTGGAGGAGGACCATGCGGGAGTTCCTGGTCGAGATCACCACCACCATCCCCGAGGGGACCAGCCAGGAGGAGGTCGACAGGCGGCGGTCCGCCGAGGCGGTCCGCGCGAGGGAACTCGCCTCGACCGGCCACCTGGCGCGGCTGTGGCGCCCGGTGGGCGAACTGCGCAGCATCGGCGTCTGGCGGGCCGCGGACGAGGAGGAACTCCGCGAGAAGGTGCTGGGCACGCTGCCGCTGCACCCCTGGATGAGCTTCGCGGTCACCCCGCTGGAACCGCATCCCAACGACCCCGGGCGGACCGGCGGCACGTCGTGACGGCGGCACCCGCGCCGGGGCGGCGCCGAAACCCGGCGGCGTCGGGCCGTCGGCCGCCCGTACGTGCGCCCCTGCCTGAGCCGTCCGTACTTCTGCCCCCGCCTGTGGAGCCGTCCGTACTTCCGCCCCCGCATGTGGAGGGAAGCCTCGCATGACCACCTCGCGAGACCTGCTGATCGTCACCATGGACGACGCGGAAGGCGGTCCGGCCGATCCGGACGACCTCTCGCTCGCCCTCGCCGGAGCCGAACTGCTCGACCTGATCGATGCCGGGGCGGTGGCGCTGGACGGCGACGTGGTCGTGCCCGGACCGCCGACGACCACCGGCGACAGCCTGCTGGACCAGGCGGCGTCGTCGCTCGTCCGGCAGGAGCCGTACGAGACCGTCGGGAAGTGGTTGTTCCGTCGTGGCGACAGGCTGTCTTCGGCCTATCTGGCCGCGCTGGAGACGGAAGGCGGTGCCACCCGGCCGCGCCACCGCTGGGTGCCCGTCCGGGCCGACCGGCCGGTCCTCGCCGACTCCCCGGCCCGTTCGCACGCGGCCGAACGGTGGGCGTCGGGTGAACCCGTCCTCGCCGTCCTCGCTGCCGCCGTCGGCATCCCCGCCCGTCCGACCGGCAGCGTGGAGCCCCTCGCCGACGACGAAGCGTCCGACGCGGGGGACACGGACGCGAGGGAGACGGTGCTGGCCGCGGTCAACCACGCGGTGACGCAACTCGAAGCCGTACGGCAGCGGCGCAGCGTCGAGGACGCGGCCTTCGACAACATCTGGGCGAGCCCCCTGACGTCCCCCTGACGTCCCCGTCGTCCACGCCGCCGCGCCCGTTGCCGGGGCGTGGACGACGGGGACGTCACCGTGCTCGGAGCCCTCACCCGAGGATCTGCAGCAGACGGTCCGCGAGAACAGCGGCGGAATGGGGGTTCTGCCCGGTGACGAGGTTGCGGTCCTCCACCAAGTACGGCTCCCACGCCTTGCCGCGGCTGTAGTCCACGCGGACCTTGTCCTTGAGTTCGTCCTCCAGCAGCCACGGAGCCCGGGAGGCCAGCCCCACGCCCTCTTCCTCCTCGTTGGTGAAGCCCGTGACCTTGTAGCCCTTGAAGGGCGACTCGCCGTGGATCCGGGTGGCCAGCAGCGAGGCGGGCGCGTGGCACACGATCGCGAGCGGCCTGCCGGAGGCGAGCTGCGCCGTCAGCAGCCGGCCCACGTCGGCGTCGAACGCCAGGTCCGACATGGGGCCGTGACCACCCGGCAGGTAGACCGCGTCGTAGTCCTCAAGGCGGACGTCCGACAGTTCGAGCGGCCGCCGCATCACCTCGGCGTCGCGGATGACGGCCTCCAGGTCCAGGGCTCCTTGCTCGCCGCCCGCCATGGAGGGGCGCAGGCTCATCATGTCGACGTTCGGCGTCACACCCCCGGGGGTCGCGACCACGACCTCATGGCCGGCGTCGGTGACGGCCTTGTACGGGTTCGCGAACTCCTCGGCCCAGTAACCCGTCGCGTATCTGGTGCCGTCCTTGAGTACCCAGTACGTCGCTCCGGACACGATGAAAAGCAGCTTCGCCATCAGCAGTGCGCCTCCTCGTCCTCTGTTCGGCGCTTTCAGGTGAGTCGCGGTTCGGTGGATCGGCGATTCCACGGGATTCCACGGGATTCCACGGGATTCCACGGAGTTCCACGGGAGTCCGCGAGACGACGTGGTTCGGTGATCCGGCGGAGTCGGCCGCGCATCGCACCGGATTCCAGCCTAGGCACGCGTTCGATCGGACGCACGCGCGCGGCTTTGCGCGGCTTTCCGCGCCCTGCCGCGGCTTCCCGCTGGTTGTTCGCCGAGCCGTGCGACGGCGCACCCGGCAGCCTTCGCCGTCGACGTCAGCCTGGTTTTCAAGGAGGCTTGAGGTGCGGAGGACGGAGTTCGTCCGGCGGTTTCCATGATCAGACGCAATCAGACGCAATCAGACGCGACCGGACGCGACCGGACGCGACCGATGTGATCGGAGGGAAGGCGATGGGAGACCAGGAGATCCGCGCGGCGCTGGACCGGCACTGGGCGGCATCAGCCGCCGGGGACCAGGACACCGAGCACGACATCTACCACGACGACGTCATCACCGACTATCCCCAGTCGGGTGAGCGTATCCGCGGCCGCCGCAACCTGCAGGCGCTGCGCTCGCACCACCCCGCCAAGCTCACTTTCACCATCCGCCGGATTCTCGGCAGTGGGGACCTCTGGACCACCGAATACGTGATCGACTACGACGGGAAGCCGGCATCCACCATCAGCATCATGGAGTTCCGCGACGGCAAAGTCGCCCACGAGACACAGTACTTCGCGGACGATTTCGCCCCACCCGCGTGGCGTGCCCAATGGGTGGAGCCCTTGCCCGGCCGATGACGCTCGGCCCGACGACGTCAGGCCGGTATGGCCTCCGGCCGACGACGCCCGCACGATGGCACCCGCGCGCGGCGGCGGAGAAGGCGGAGGCGACGACGGGGACGCGGGGTTCCCGGAGCTGGTGGGAGAAGGAGGCGCCCTCGCCCGGTGGCGGCGCGCCCTCAGACGAGGCCGAGTTGGCGCATCATGCCGAGTTCGTCGCTGCTGCCCCAGCGCTCGACGAGCCTGCCGTTCTCGAAGCGGCTGATCTGCAGCCCGCGGAAGCTCACCGCCCTGCCGGTCGGTGCGTGGCCCGCCAGCTCGCCGCGGTGGGTGCCCGTGATGGTGTAGGCGAAGGCGAGTTCGTCCTCGGTCGCCAGCAGGTGCTCGACCTCGACGTGCAGGTCGGGGAAGGCACGCCTGAGGTCGCCGAACATGGCCTGGTACCCCTCGGGGCCCGGTCCCTGACCGGGGGCGGGGTCGTGGTCGACCGCGCCGGGGGCGACCACGTCCGCGATGGCGGCGAGGTTCCCGCTGTTGACGGCCTCGCCGAAGGCGGTCTGGGCGGCGATGTTGTCCTGCTGGGACATGGCGCTCCTCGGTCTCTGAAGGCGGTGTCGGCCGCCTGGCCGCTCCGTCGGAACAGCCCCCACAGCCACCGATCCTCGGCAGCGGGTCCGGCGGCACCCTCCGACACGCCAGGAACCACCCCCTAACGGGCCCGCCCCGTGCGCCCGTCCGTCCCAACGCCCGCCCGCCCGCGCGTCCTGCCCCCGCACCCGCCCCTGCGTTGCGCGGGGCGTTGTGCCGCTTGTCGGCGACGTGCTCGACCAGGTGGTCTCGGGATGCCGGCGCCGGGGGCGGAGCGCACCGTGTCGGCGCCGGCGCGGGGCGGGTCCCCGGCGGCCGTGCGTTCCGGACGAGGCCGGGCGGTCACTCCCCGGTCGGGCGGTCACTCTCCGGCCGGGTGGTCACTCCCCGGTCGGGAAGTCCGTGGAGGCGGCCAGGTCGTGCTGCGTCTCGAAGAAGCCGATCCGCGTGCGCAGCGCGTCGAGTGTGCTGTTCAACGCCTGCGAGCCGAGGACCATCCGCAAGGGCGCCGGTTCGACGTCGACCGATCCGATGATCGCCGCGGCCATCCGCCGCGGGTCGCCCGGGGCCAGGCCGCCCGCGGGGTCGAGCATCGCCGTGAAGGCGTGGGCGGGGGTGCCGGCGTAGACGTCCGTCAGGTCGGCGACCTGCGCGCTGCCGTAGCGGAACTCGGTCCGCGCGCCGCCCGGTTCGACGAGCGTCATGCCGATGCCGAAGGGTGCGACCTCCTGCGCCACCGACTCGACGAAGCCCTCGATGCCCCATTTGGTCGCGTGGTAGAGGGAGTTGCCGGGGAAGGCGACCTGCCCACCGTAGGAGGAGAGTTGGATGACGCGGCCGCCGCCCTGGGCGCGCAGGTGCGGGAGCGCGGCGCGGATCAGGGTGATGGAGCCGGTGAGGTTGGTGGCGATGATCCGGTCGACCTGGCCGTCGGTGAGCTCCTCGGCCGCGCCGAACAGTCCGTATCCGGCGTTGGAGACGACCACGTCGACCCGGCCGGCCGCGAAGGCCCGGTCCACCGCGTCGCGCACCGCGGCGGTGTCGGTGACGTCGAGGACCTCCGCCCGGAAGGCTTCCGGATGGCTCTTCTCCAGATCGGCGGCCTTGTCCCTGGAGCGGACGGTGCCGATGACGCGGTCGCCGCGCTCCAGCAGCTGGGTGGTCAGGGCACGGCCGAAGCCGCTGCTGACGCCGGTGATGAGCCAGGTGCGATCCGTCATGCTTCTTCCTTCGCTGTGGTGGCGGTGGTGGCGGTGGCGGTGGGCCCGCGGGAGGTCACAGGTGTTCCCGCACCATGGCGCCGGTGCGAGTACCCCCTGGACGGGGGAGGACGCGACGCGTGCGCAGGACCGGGTCCGCGGGTGGCTTGTCCCACGGTCCCCCGGGCCCGGGAGGCGGGCCACCGGGGAAGGGCCGTGGGCGCCAGGCGACGCGGTCCAGCCTGCCGCCTCCTGCCCAGGTCAGGCAGGCCGAGGTGAACAGGGGTTCGGCCAGCGGGGGTGTGACAGGGCCCCTCTCTCGGGACGTGCCATATCGGAGGAGGGGCAAGACTGGCCTTATGGCATCCGAGCAGCACAGCGGCGGCGAGGAGCTGGGAAGGTTTCTGCGCGCCCGCCGTACCCAGACCAGCCCCCAGGCGGTCGGCCTCACCCCCGGGCCCGGCGTACGGCGTACCCCGGGGCTGCGCCGCGAGGAGCTGGCCACGCTGGCCGGGGTCAGCATCGACTACTACACCCGGCTGGAGCGCGGCAAGGAGACCCGCCCCAGCCCCGCCGTGGTCGACGCCCTCGCGCGGGGCCTCCAGCTCGACGACGCCGAGCACCAGCACCTGCGCGACCTGGCGGTGCGCGCCGCCCGCCACGCGCCCCAGCCGGCCCCGGCGCCCAGCCGCACGGTGCGCCCCCACCTGAGGCTGCTGCTGGAGACGGTACGGCCGAACCCCGCGTACGTCGTCAGCCGCAGCATGGACGTCCTCGCGCACAACCCCGGCGGGCTCGCACTCTACGCCGGCATCGCCGACTGGCCCGCCACCCAGCGCAACCTCGCCCGCTACCTGTTCCTGCACCCCGCCGCCCGGCAGGTCTTCCCCGACTGGGACCAGCAGATCCGCGGCTGCGTGGCCCGGCTGCGCGCCCTGGCCGGGACCGACCCCGACGCCCCCGACCTCACCCGGCTGGTCGGCGAACTCCTGCTCAAGAGTCCCGACTTCGCGGGTCTGTGGGAGCGCTACGAGGTCACCGGCCGCAGGCACGCCACCAAGACCTTCCAGCACCCCCAGGTCGGTGCGATCACCCTCGCCTTCCAGGGCATGGCCCTCGAAGGCACCCCAGGGCACCGCATGGGCGTCTACACGGCCGAACCCGGCACGCCGGACCACGACGCCATGCTGCTGCTCGACATGGCCGCGGCGCACACCGAGTCGGAGCCGTCCCGGCGGAACCGCTGACGGGCGGTGCGGGACAGAGCTGTTCGGGTGACTTCATGGGGCGTGCGGCAGCACGCGGCGGAAGGGCCGGTGCTTCGTGCGCGGACTGTGATCAGCTCGACCCTCTGACTACTTTCTGTAGTGAGTCGATCGCGGAGAGGTATGCACCACTCCCGCGGCGCCGCAGTGCTGGTCGGAGGGTCCGGGCATGTGTATGGCCATGCCGTGGGCCGGGTGGGGCACCTGATCCGCCGGGCGCGTCCGTTCGCGGACCGGCCGGCGAAGACGGGGCGGGAGCCCCTTCCCCGATGCTCCCGCCCCGTGCGAGGCCCGAGAAGGCCGACGGCGGTGACGGCTGCCGACGAGCGGCGGGCGCGCCCGAGCGGCCGCGCCCGTGACTCGGGCGCGGCCAGCGGCCAGTGGCCAGCGGGCGTGTCCGTGTCCGTGGCTACGCCCGTGTCCGTGGCTACGCCCGTGGCCGCGTCACGGCGCGGTGCGCTCCGCGAGGGCGTCGACGGCCGCGGCCACCTGGCGGCGCGCCGGGGGCAGCCAGGCCGTCAGCTCCGGGGAGTCCGCGTACTCCGAGTCCAGCAGGAACAGGCCCCGGGTGGGCACGGTGGCTCCCAGCTCCACTAGCACCGGCTTGAGCAGCAGGTCCGCCGCCAGCCCGTGCCGCCAGTGCGCGCCGAGCATCAGCGGCACCGCCGTCACGCCGGTGAGGGCACCGTGGTCGAGGCCGTCGAGGAAGAGCTTGAGCAGCCCGGTGTAGGACGCCTTGAAGGTGGGGCTCGCGACCACCAGCAGGCTCGCTCCGGTGACCGCGGCGGCGGCCTCGGCCACGCCCGGGTCGCCGGGGGTGAGCAGCGCGGGGCCGAGCTCGGAGAGCTCGACGACGTGGTCGGGGCGGCCGCCCGTCAGCTCCTCCGCGACGCCGAGGGCGGCCTTCAGGGTGCGGGAACCGGACCGGGGGTTGCCGGAGAGGACGACGACGCTCATGGAGGCTCCTTCGAGGGCGGCGGGACCGGCACGGCGGTGTCCGTGCGGGGCCGTTGTCGATTCGTGCGGGTTCCTACGACAGGCGTGCGGAGCGTGAAGACAGTGCGGGGGGTGCGGGGAGTGCGGGGAGTTGCGGGGCGGCGCCGGGGCAGGCGGGGAGCGGCGAGGGAGCCGATCGGAGACCGGTTCCGGCATGGGTGAGAGGGCGGACGCTGCCGGGAGGGCGGGCGCCGCCGGCGGGTGCCCGGGATTCGAGCGCGCCCGCGAGGGGCCGGGGCTTCGGTGGCCGGTGCGGGACGGGTGGGTCAGGCGCCCGGACACAGGGCGCTGGCGACCCTGCGGAGGTCGACGTGCCTCCGGCGGAAGGTGCCGAGCCCTTGATCCTCTCGACGCACTCCGGACCCCGCCTTCCCCTCGCGTCCCCCGCGACCGCTCCGGTCGCTCCGCCCGTCGGCTCGGTCGCCCCGTCCGCCGGAGCGGGGGCTGAGCGGCCTGGGCGCCGCCCCCGCCGCCTCGCATCACGCTAAACCGCGGCGGCGTCCGGCACAATCCCCGCCCGCCGGGACGGCAATCCGGCGGAAGTCCGCTCGGGGTCCGCTCGGAGTCCGCTCGGAGTCCGGTCGGAGTCCGAGCGGAACTCCGGCAGGAGTCCGACGGTCCCGGCCCGGGGGGTGTCCGGCGGGCGCGCCGGACACATATCTGACGTCATGTCAGATCCGGAGGAGGAAGAGCGGTTGGAAGACGCGCCGGCGGTCACCGCGCCGGCGCGCGTTTGACCGGGCTCCGCGTCGCCGGTTACCTTGCGCGGCATGCAGCGGACCACACACCTGACGACGCGGGGTCACATCGACCTCAAGCGCGTGTGCTCCGCAGCGTGTCGCCGGGGCTGAGCGCGGCCGCTCCGTGACGGAGCGCCCCACGGAGGCACCGCCGCCGGCCCGGAGCCGGCCGACCGATCCCGAGGCCCTGCGCGGTCCGCGACCGCGCCGAGCGGGAAGCCCCCGACGCCCTCGGCCCGCGAACTCCGCGACACCCCGCCATGCCCCCACATGCCCCGCCATGCCCGGCCGCATCCGGCGGCACCCGGCCGTACCCGCGACTCCTCACCGCTCCTCACCACCACCACTCCTCGCGACACTCCTCCGTACCCTGACAGGAAGTCCATGTCGACCACCGCCGTTCCTGACGTGCCGGAGACGACGCCGGCCCCGCAGTCGATGGCGAAGCTGCGTGCGGCCCATCCAATGCGTCGGCGCCCCTTCTTCGCGCTGTCCGCGGACGCGGCGCTGGCCGCGTCCGGACAGGCCCGAGGGCCGGCCGGCGCGGACCGCGACGCGCGGGACCTGCCGTCGGGGGCGCCCGCCGGCGGCACCGGGCTCGCCATCGCGATCCACGCCGTCCAGTGCATGCTGCGCGAGTCCGGGCTCGACGCCCAGTTGCCCTTCGCCCTTTCGAGCTGGCCCGGCCTCGGCGCGGGGCGCCACGTCATCGAGGGCTTCCGCACGCACGCGGTGGACCTGGCGGGCAGTTCCGGCATCGTGCCGATCCAGGCCCGGGACGTCGGAGTCGGCGCCCGGATCGTCTCCGTGCGGACGCACTCCAGGCCCGGCTTCGTCCTCGCCACCGCCCCCGGCGGCTCCATCGCCTCGGCGGCCGGGTTCCGGGGCGGGCGGATCGGCATCCCCGAAGAAGAGGCCCAAGGCGTGGCCGTGCTGCGGGCGTTGCGGGAGGCGGGGCTGGAGAGTGCCGACGTCACCCTCGTCCCGCTGCCCGGCGACCAGCTCCTCGGCGCGCTCCAGACCGGGCGGGTGGACGTCGCCCCGCTCGGCGAGCCGGCGCTCACCGCGTACCTGGCCCGGCACGGCGGCGACGGCGCGCGGAGGGTGACGACCGGCGTGGTGGACGAGCTGTCGGTCCTCTGGGCACCGGCGGAGGTGCTGGAGGACGACGCCAAGGCCGAGGCCGTCCGCGCCTTCCTGCCGCTGTACGCGCGGGGCGTCGTCTGGGCCTGGGAGCACCCGGAGCAGTGGGTCCGCTCCTACTACGCCGAGGAGCAGGGCCTGTCCACGGCCGACGGGCACCGGATCGTCGCGGCGGGTGGCGCCCCCGCCTTCCCGGTCGCCTGGGACCGGGCCGTCGCCTGGCAGCAGGAGACCGCCGATCTGATGCGCCAGAGCGGGTTCGTCGGGGAGGTCGACGCGGCGCAGCTCTTCGACCGGCGCTTCGAGGGCGTCACCGCCCAGGCCGTCCCGGCCCGGTACCGGACGACGTCATGACCTGGGCGCCCCCCAGGACCGCGCGCGGGTCCGGCGCGTCCGGTCGGTCCGGCCGATCCGGCGCCTCCAGTGGGTCCGGCGCGCCCGGTACGGTCCCGTAGCCGGTGTGCGGGACCGGGCGGGGAGCGGAGCCGGCCGGCTGGGCATAATGACCCGGTGCGAATCTCGGCCAGGGCGGACTACGCGGTGCGGGCGGCGCTGCAACTGGCAGCGGCCGCTCCGACCGGACCGTTGACGGCCGAGGCGATCGCCTCGGCGCAGGCGATCCCGCACAAGTTCCTGGAGGGCATCCTCAACGACATGCGGCGCGGCGGGATCGTCCTCAGCCAGCGCGGGCTCAACGGCGGCTACCGGCTGGCCCGCGCGCCCGAGGCGATCTCCATCGCCGACGTCGTGCGCGTGGTCGACGGCCCTCTGGTGTCGGTGCAGGGGCTGCGCCCGCCCGAACTCTCCTACGACGGCCCCGCCGCCTCGCTGCTCACGCTCTGGGTCGCGCTGCGGGCCAACGTCCGGGAGATCCTGGAGGGCGTGTCCCTCGCGGACGTGGTCTCCGGGAGCCTGCCGGAGGCGGTCGCGGCCCTCGCGGCCGATCCCGCGGCCTGGTCCAACCCCTGAGATTCCAGGGGCTGTTCGGGCCCCTGACCGGAGTCGCCCTTGTCCCAGGGGCCTCAGCGGCGCATAATCCTACTGTTCCGGTAGGGAAACTAGGGAATACCGCGGGCCGACGACAGGGACGGGGGCGGCGTGCAGGGCACCATGACCGGCGACGCGCCGGCTCCCGACACCTTCTGGCAGCGGGTGGTCCGCGAGGTGGCCGACGACCTCGCCTCCGACGCGCTCGACCGCGACCGGGCGGGGAAACCGCCGTACGACGAGGTGGCGCGGCTGCGCGAGGCCGGACTGCCCGCGGTGCTCACGCCGCCCGGGCCGGACGGGCGGGGCACGGCCTGGCCGTGGGCCTGCGCCGCGGTCCGCCGCACCGCCGCCGCCGACGGGTCGGTCGGCGAACTCCTCGGCCGCCACGCCGCCCTGTCCTGGAGCGCCCGGTTCTTCGCCGCGCCCGAGCGCGCCGCCGTCCTGGAGCGGACCGCCGCCGACGCGGGCTGGCTCTGGGGCGGCGACACCGGCGCGTACGGTGCCGGCGGCGGCCACCTCGCCGCCGCCGAGCCCCTGTTCCTCACCCCGGTGGCGGACGGCTTCCTGCTCGGCGGCAGCCGCGAGTTCGCCACGGCGGTGGGCCTGGCGGACCGGCTGGCCCTCGACGCGGTGCGCACCGACACCGGTGACGCGCTGGTGGTCGTCGTCGACCCGGCGCACCCCGCGGTGGCCGGCGACCCGACCCCCGGCCGGTTCGGGCAGCGGCTCGCGGGCGCGGGGACCGTCCACTTCGACGACGTGCCGATCGCCCCCGACCAGGTGCTCGGCGCCGCCGCGCAGGACGAGCACGCCACCGTGCCCTTCGCCACGCTCGCCCCGCTCGCGCTGCGGCTGATGCTGGCCAACGTCGCGCTGGGCGTCGCCGAGGGCGCGCTCGCGGAGGCCGGGGACGCGGGGCGGGCCGGCGGCTTCGGCCCCGGACCGTACGGCGCCGCCGATCCCGCCGGGTGGCGGCCGCCCGGCGCCGACATCGACGCCGACGCGCTGCTGGCCTACGGCGAACTCGCCCTGGCCGTACACACGGCGGCCGCGGTGGTCACGGGGGCGAACGACGCCATGGACGACTCGCTGGGCGCGGGCCGGGAACTGACCGCCGACCAGCGCGCGGAGACCGCGGTGGCGGTCGCCTCCGCGGAGACTGTGGCCACCCGCACCGCGCTCCTCGTCGGCGAACGCGTCCTCGGCCTCGCCGACAGCGAGGGGCTCGACCGGTTCTGGCGCAACGCGCGCGTCCTCGTCGGACGCGGCCTGCCCGCGGTGGCCCTGCGGTCCATCGGCGACCACTTCCTGCACACCGCGCACCGCGCCTCCCCGCAGTGGATGTGACGGAACGCCGCGGATGAGGCTCGGCCGACGGTGCCCCAACCGACCGGCGGCCCCTCTGCCGCACGCCGGTTGGGGCACCCAACCGACCGGCGGCCCCTCTGCCGCACGCCGGAGCCCGCCACGGCCTGACGGCCTGACAGCCCACCGGACAGCCGTTCCCACCTGCCGACCGGGACGGCCGTTCCCGCCGTTCCCGCCTTCCCGCACATCCCGGGCGCCCGGGCCTCCCGGGCGTCTCGCTGAAGGGGCTGCCCGCTGCGCTGGGACCGGTGGCCGTGCCGGAGCCGGCGTGCCCTCGGCACTGGGGCGGCACCGGGGCGGCGTCGGCGGGCCTCGGGGGCGGGCGGCCTGCCTCCGAACGGGCCGCTCCGGCCGCTAGGCCGTTTCGGCCGTTTCGGCCGTTTCGGCCGCCAAACGCCGGCCCCCGGCCCCGGAAGGCCGCCGCCGTGGTGTCGGCGCGGCGCGTCCGGGGTCAGGGGGCGAGCGGACCGGATCGCGAGAGCTCACTCCAGCGGGCGTTCCGCGATCGGCTCGGTGTGGGTGCCGGCGGCGAGACGGGAGGTCCAGGAGACGAGCTCGCGGGCGAACCCGTCCAACGCGGCCGGCGGGATGGGGGACGGACGGATCTTCCTCCTGTGGTGCGGTGGGGTCGCTCCGCGGATGAAGCGGGAGCGCGGTACGAGGCGCAGCCGGATTCCCTGTGCGTCGGCCTCGCGGACCAGGCTGCTCATTTCGGGGTTGACCAGGATTTCACGCGTGATGAGCACGATCAGCCCCGAATGCCGCGCGGCCATGTGGGCGATGTTCGCGCGGGCGATGGAACTCTCGGCGGCCGAGAGGCGGTCGGCGGGCGAGCGACCGCTCAGGTGCGCCGGTTCGATGTGCGGTAAATGAGCGGCCTCCAGGACGCTGAGCGCGATGTCGACGCCCCCCGACCAGGCCGCGATGTCCGCGCTGTACTCCTGCACCGCCGTGTGGTCGAGGAGATCGACCGGGGTGGCCTCGGCCACCCCGCCCTCCTCTGCGATCTGGTGTTCCAGCGTGTTGACGGCGTCCTGCGAGCGGTCGGCGAGGAACACGAAGGCGCGTTCACGGGCGAGAGCCCTGGCGACGGCGCTTCCGAGCTGGCCGGCCGCGCCGTAGACGACGGCCATGGCGTTCTCAAACGACAATGATCCACCCCTTGTGGCCTGCGGCCTCAGCCATGGGCGCGGGAAGAGCGGTCCGGGTCGGGCGGGCCGGGCCCGGTGGCGTCCATGGATCACCCGGTGGCGGCGTCCGGTGTCCGGGACGGTGCCCGGTGGGAAAGTGAGTGTAGATGTCTGATCGGCGTGCGGCGTGCGACGGCTCCCCTGGAACCGTGAACTCTTCCGATTTCCTGTCTTCCATGTCCAAAGCGTCTGGTTGGCGCCTGCTCGGCTCCGGGACTTCCCCTGCGTTACGCCATCTTCCGGAAGATTAGGGGGCCGTGGGAAGGGAATGCGTCTTTTCGTGTGCGCCGTGGTGGTGACCTGTCCTTCGCGGCGTCCGCGGACTCCCGCCGGCGCGTTCGAGCACCCCCGGAGCGCCCGCGGAGCGACCTGCCGCGCGCTCCACGGCACCGCCTCCGCCGATCGCCGCCTTCGGCCACCGCTTTCTCCGACCGCCTCGAACTGGCCTGTGGCCGACTCTCTCGCCCCTCCGCGGCGCTGCCCGGCCGACCCGCCGCGGCAGGCGCCTCGGCGGGCGCCGTGGGCGGGCGGCAGCGGCCGGGCGGGCGCCGGGTACCGGCCACGCGGGACGCGACCGCCCCGGAAGCGCGGGCGGCTTCCGGGGCGGTCGCGTCGGGGCGCGGGTGGCGCGGGGCGTCAGCCGGTGGGCGCCGCCGAGAACTGGCCGGGGCGGCGGCCGGGCCCGCCGGGCCCCGGTACGCCTGCGCGATGTCGAGCCAGTGGTCCGCCACCGCCGACGACGCCGTGACGGCGAGGTCGTCACGGTGCCGGCGCCGGGTCACCAGCAGGCAGAAGTCGACGGCGGGGCCGCTGACGGTGTGCGGGGAGTCCTGGTTCCCGAGGATCCACACCTCGCCCGAGGGTGCCGTCAGTTCGTACCGGAACGCCGCGTCGGGAGGCGTCTCGCCGCGCACCTGGTAACCGAAGTCCCAGTTGAGCAGGGCGAAGTCGACGAGGTGCCGGATGCTGTCGTGGTAGGTGCGCTGGACGCCGATCCCGTCGGCGATGTCCTGGCCGTGGGCGAAGAGCTCCATCACGCCGGCCGCCACCAGGACCACCGCCGGGAGCGGGCGGACCAGCCACGGGACGGACGTACCGGCCGGGACGGCGGCCAACGCCTCCGCGGACGCGGTGAGTTCCTGCTTCCAGCGGGGGAGCAGCTCCTCCGGCGGCAGCGCCAGATCGCCCGCCATGGCCTTGTCCACGTTGTCGTCGAAGTCGTCGGAGAGCTGTGAGACGACGTGGCGGAAAGCGGCCGGATCGGAGCCGGAGAGCGCGGCCAGGCGGAACGTCGCCGCCATGTGGGCGACCTGGTGGGCGACGGTCCATCCCGGCGCGGGGGTCGGCCGCTGCCAGTCGCCGGGGGTCAGGTCCGCGAGCAGGGCACCCAGCCGGCTGCCCTCGGCGAGGAGGTCGGAGACGACAACTTCTTTGTCCTTCATGCGGTTTCCTTCCGGTCGGTCCCTCTGCCACGGAAGTGCCCGGGGGAGGCTCGCTCCATCGTGGGGGGCCCGTGACGCCTGGCGCGTCTCTTCGAGTGCCCAGTGGCCGGCGCTGCCGCACCCGTGTCCGCCGGGCGGCGCCGGGCCGTCGGAGCGGCGCGGAGGCCGCTGCCCCTGTGCGAGGACTCAGCCAGCACCCAGCCGGGAATCAGGCCGGACCCAGGCCGGACCCAGGCCGGAATCAGACCGGACGCGGGCTGGATCAGGCCGGACCCGGGCAGGGTTCCGCCAGGGTGCGCCAGGGCTCCGCCGCCCGTGACCGGTGGCCGCTGTTTCACGTGGTGGACTAATGGGTCGTCAATCATGTGCGTGAAAAGCAAAGTTGACGGTTCGACAGTGTGCGTTCGGCGAGGTGGCGGACGCCGGCGCCGCCCGTCGCCCGGTGGTCGTGCCGGGCAAAGCGGACTGCCCGGGAATCCTGTCCGGCCGTCACCACCGGGAGGGATTCCGGCCAATAGGCCGGGCGGGTTTCAATTGCCTACAAAACGGGCGGACGGCGGGCCTGAGAGGGAAAGCGGGGGTGCCCGCGGGCCGGAGGTGATCGGATTGTTTCGGTCGAAACGCCCGGATGTCCCCGCGCCGGAGGAAGCGGAGGCGCCGCCGGGCCGGTGAAGTAGTCTGCCCGGTCGGACCAATTGGCGTACCGGCGGGTAGGCGGCAGTGACCTGAGGGTTTGGACTGCGGGTGGAGGCTCCGGTGAAGGCACAGGTCAGCGAGCGCCGCAATGCGGAAGATGCACGACTTGCCCGCTGCTGCGACCGTCAGGGGGTGAGGTCGGCATGCGAGCCAGGTTCGGTCCATACGACCAGCCGTCGTCTGTCGGGTCTCGGTGCCGCAAGGTCATGAGTCGCGTCGCGGAATGCACAAGAGGCTAGTCTGAAGAAGGCTTCACAGAATCGAGGGCTCCTTGCGTGATTCAAACGAAATGGCCATGGTTCGTGTCGTCGAGGCAATGCGCGAGAACTTGGGCGAGCCCTTGACTCTGGATGATCTTGCCAGTGTCGCGATGTTCAGCAAGTACCATTTTTCGAGGATGTTTCAGCGCCAAACCGGTGTTTCTCCGGGGAGGTTCCTCTCCGCGCTCCGCCTGCAGCAGGCGAAACGTCTTCTCGTCACCACCGACTGGAACGTCGTCGACATCAGCCTGCGCGTCGGCTATCGGAGCGTCGGGACCTTCAGCTCCCGTTTCAGCCGCAGCGTCGGCCTGTCGCCCACCATGTACCGGCGGTGCGGAGGTCACACCCCGTCACCTGTGGGGTGTCGGGTCGTCAGCCGGATGGAGCCGGGCGGCGGCCTCGTCGAAGGGGAGCTGCGGCTGCCCGACGACGGCGACGACGAGCGGGTGGTCTTCGTCGGCCTCTTCCCGAGCAGGATTCCCGAGGGGAGCCCCATCAGCTGCACCGTCACCTCCGCACCCGGGCGCTACCTGCTCAACGTCCCGGCCGGCACCGACGGCCACATCCTGGCCTTCGCGCCCGGCAACCCGGACGGGGTCGAACCGATGCTCGGCGACGAGCAGTCCCGGCGGGTCGCCAGTACGCCGGTCGCCCTCCCCCCGGGGCTGGGCGGGCGGGCGCACGCGGACCTGATCCTCGAACGGCCCGGACCGCTGACCCCGCCCGTCCTCGTCGCCATGCCCTCGCTCAACGGCGCGGCGGGTCTCCAGCAGCACCAGACCCTGCGGCTGGCGGTCCCGGCCTAGTGCCGCTCCCGGCAGGGTGTGCCCCGCTCGCCGCCCTTGCACGGCCCGTCCGCCGCGTTGCCGTACCGGCCGAGTAGGCCCACTACGAGGCCGGTTCGGCGCCTTGCGGCTGACCGCACCAGGACACCTCGCTACCGGGCGAACCCTGCCGGTCGCGGCCCTAGACGCGGCGGCTCCGGCGTACGGGCGGCGGGGCCGGCCTGCCCGGACGGAAGCCGGAGACGCCGCCCCGGTGGCCGGCGCGGGAGGGTCCCCGCGGGCGGGAGGGGTCGGCGGCCGGAGCCGGGCACCGGTCGGCACCCGGAACGAAGCCGTCCGGTGGCCGTCCGCGGCTCGACCGGACGCTCCGGGAGGCCGGCCCGTCCGGGTGCCGCGGGAACCTCGTCCACCGGGGCTGGCACATCTGCTGTCCGGTCGCCAACTGTGCTTGTTCTCAAGGAAGTTGGGCTCCCCCGGACTCCGGCTGGGCTGTTCGGCGTCCGGCGCGCCCCGTCCGGCCGGGATGAACCACTCCCCATCAGCTGGGGGATGTTGCTTCCGGTTTCCGGTGGTTGCCTCTACGATCACTCCCGCGCAGCCGCACTCGCACGCCTATTCGCCTTGGCGGCCTCGCGCCCGTACCGCCCCCGCACGCTCGCGACGCCGTACGACCCGCTCCTTTCGCAACGCCCCGCCGGGGGACCGACGCGCCCCGCCGGGGGCGCTCCGGCCCGCGGACCGCCTTCCCCACACCGCGACTCGTCAGGAGACAGCCGATGGCTGACAGCAGCACGACGCAGGGCCCACAGGCCGGCCGGCCACTGTCCCGGGGGGGCGACTTCGAGCACCCCCTGGTCTTCTGGCTCGGGGTCCTCGCCTGCACCGCGGGCGTCCTGCTCCACCTGCCGATGTACGTCCAGGCACGCCACATGGGCTACATGATGGTCGGCATGCGCCCGGACGCGCCGATGCTGACCGGCATGGCGCTGATCGTCGCGGGGCTGCTGGCCGTCTTCTACGGGATCGTGCCCCGGCGCAGCGGGGAGATCGCCCGGACCGCCTCCCACCTGAAGGTCACCTCCCTGGACGACGCGCCGATCCGGCGCCAGCACGTCGTGCTCCTGCTGCTGATGTCCCTCGCCGTCACCATCGACGTCATGAAGCCCGCCTCGCTCGGCTTCATCGCGCCCGGCGCCGCCAAGGAGTACGGGCTGAAGTCCCCGGCCAACCCGGCCGGGCACATACCGGTGTCGTGGCTGCCGCTGACCGGCATCGTGGGCACCGTCATCGGCTCCTGGCTGTGGGGCGCGCTGGGCGACCGGATCGGGCGGCGGGCGTCGATCGTGCTGTCCGGCATGCTCTTCGTCACCACGTCCATCTGCGGCACGATGCCCGGCTTCAAGTGGAACCTGCTGATGTGCCTGCTGATGGGCATCGGCGCGGGCGGCATGCTGCCGGTGGCGTTCACCCTGATCGCCGAGATCATGCCGGCACGGCACCGGGGCTGGCTCCTCGTCCTGGTCGGCGGCAACGCGGCCGTCGCGTACGCGGCCACCAGCTGGCTGTCGGGGGAGCTGATGCCCACCTACAGCTGGCGCATCATGTGGCTGATCGGGCTGCCCACCGGCCTGTTGCTGATCCTGCTGAACCGGTGGATCCCCGAGTCCCCGCGCCACCTGCTCGCCGTGGGCCGCGCCGAGGAGGCGGAGACGGTCCTGGCCCGCTACGGCGCCGTCCTGCGGCACACCGGCGAGGAGCCGGCCGCGCCCGTGGCGGAGGGGCCGCGCGGCGGCTACCTCGGGCTGTTCCGCCCGCCGTTCGGCGGGATCAGCGCCGCCATCACCGTACTGGGCCTCGGCATCGGGCTGGTGACGTACGGCTTCCAGCTGTGGATTCCCACCAACCTCCAGCACCTGGGCTACTCCTCCGTCAACTCCGACTACGTGGTGCGCAACGCCGCGCTGATCGGCCTGCCGCTGACGGTCGTCGGGGCCTGGCTCTACGCCCGCTTCGGCAGCCGCCGGACCATGGTGGCGATGTGCGTCGTCACGGCGGTGGTCCTCGGCGTGATCGCGGCCGCCGGCGACTCGCTCGCCCACCACGAACTGCTGCTGTCCCTGCTGCTGGTGGTTCCGCTCTCCGGGATCAGCTCGGTCGTCGCCGTCGTCTCCGGGTACGCCTCCGAGGTCTACCCGACGGCGGTGCGCTCGCGGGGCAGCGGCCTGGCGGCGGGGATGACCAAGCTCGGCGGGGTGCTCATCCTCGCCGTGATCGTCAGTGCCGGGACGGTCCCGTCGATCACCGAGACCGCGCTGATCGGCGCCGCCCCGCTGCTGGTGGCGGCCGTCGCCCTGCTGCGCACCGGCCCGGAGACCAAGCGCCGGCAGCTGGAGGAGATCAGCCGGGAGGTCGCGGAGGCCGCCGGCTGACGCCCCGGCTCACCGGCGACACGTATGCCCCCCGCCGGCCCGTCGCGCAGGCCCCACGCCTGCGCTCAGGGCCGCCAGCGGGGGGCTTCGTCGTCCGGGTGTCAGGGCTGCCGAAGTGGAAGGGGACGGCCAGCTGTGCGGCCAGGGCCCGGCCGCACCGGTCGGCGGCCACGGCGCTGGGGTAGGTCCGGCCGGCCTCGCCGCGTTCCCCTCCGTCCCCCAGGTAGCGGACGGCGGTGCCGTGGTAAACGGTGGCCAGACGCCGCTCGCCGTCGGGATCGGCCGTGACGGCCAGCAGGCGGACGAACCAGTCGTGGACGGTGTCGCCGTCCCACACCGCCTCGACGGCGACGACCCGGCCGTGGCAGCTCTCGGCGCGCGCGGTCAGCGACTCCAGGTCCAGCGGGCTGTCGGGGGTGCGGGCGATCCGGTCGCCGTGGTGGGCGTAGCGGTCGCTGACGATCTGCTGGGCGTCGCCGAGGCTCAGGCCGCGGGCCCGGCCGACGTCGAGAACGGTGCGGACCGCCTGCATGAAAGCGTCCTGGAGCACGTATCCGTCGACCTGTTCGCGGATGCCAGCCGGCAGCCGCTCCCACGACGCGGACGTCTCATCGCCGGCCACGCCGACCCCCTCTCGCGGCGGCCCCGGCGGCCGCTTCCGGTGCGGGCCACTGTAGGAGCCGCACACCGGCGCGGGCGAGGGGATTTCCGTACCCCGGGCGGGTCCCGGCGAGGCCCCGGCCGGACGGACGGGACGGCGCCGCCCGGCGCCCGGGCCCGGCGCGAGCAGCGCCGGGCCCCGGACACAGCGCGACGCCTCAGCCCCTGGGACGCGGCGCGGCCGGGGAGGGCTCCGCGCGCAGCGGGCCGCGTGTGAGGTCGCGCGGCGGCGGCTCCGCGCAGTTGCCGAACCGGCCGCGGAAGAAGAGCAGCCCGCCGTCGGCCGGCCCGAGCCCGCACTCCAGGACGGAGCCGACGAGGATCGCGTGGTCGCCGGCGTCGTGGACGGTGGCGAGCGCGCACTCCAGCCAGCCCAGGCCGCCCTCGATGAGCGGCGCGCGGGTGTGCCGGCCCGGCCGCCACGTCACGCCGGCGAAGCCCTTCTCGCCGCGCGGCCGGTCGTTGTCGGCGAAGTGGCGGGCCAGGTCCTCCTGTTCGGCGGAGAGCACGGAGACGGCGAACCCGCCTCCGGTGACCGCCGCCTCGTGCACCGCCGACCCCGGCTTGACGCAGACCAGGGCCAGCGCCGGGTCCAGCGAGACGGAGGCGAAGGAGTTGGCGGTCATCCCGCACGGCTCGGTGCCGTGGGCGGTCAGCACGGTCACGCCGGTCGCGAACGTCCCGAAGACCCTGCGCAGTTCGGCCGGGTCGCGGGAGACGCGGGCGAGCCCCGGCGGCGGCTCGACGCTCACCTGGCCCCGTCCCCGGTCGGCACGGCGGCCTGGACCGCCGGGGACGGGACCACCGCGGTCCGGACGGTGCTCTGCGCCGCGGCGGCCGACCGTGCCCCGGTCCCGGGGGCGTAGCGGGCGAGGGCGGCGCGCAGCGGCTCGGGGACCCGGGTCGGGTGGGTGGCGGTGTTCGGGCCGGCCATGCAGGCGATGCGCTGGCGCCCGCGGGCGACCAGCTCCTCCACGCCGTCCCGCAGCCGCAGGTAGTCGAAGGCGAAGCCGATCTGGGTCTGCGTGAGGTCCTCCAGCGTCATCCGGATGGACAGCTCGTCGAACGCGGAGATCTCCGCGAAGAACTCGCACGAGCAGCTGAGCGTGAACAGCTTCAGGTCGCCGCGGATCTCGTCCAGGACGGCGGGGGCCTCGTCCCGCAGGAACATCTCCCGGCAACGACCTTGCCAGCGCATGTAGTTGACGTAGTAGACGTTGCCGACGAGGTTGGTCTCCTCGAAGCCGACCAGGTGCCGGTACTCGTAGTAGTCGCTGTGATCGGTCATGTCACTCCCAGTCCGCAGGGGGAGCGGCGCGGGTGCCGGGCCTCCCGGCCCGGCACCCGCGCCGCGGCGTTCAGCGGTCGGCCGCCGCCATCAGGCTGAGGACCACCGGCTCCGCGACGCCGTTCAGGGCCGTCGCGAAGGTGGCGATCCGCGCGTTCCCGGAGCGCAGCAGCACCCATCCGCCGCTGTCCGGGCCGGTGTCGGCGGCACCGCCGAGCGCGAGGTCCGCACGGGCCTCGCCGGCCTTGCGCAGGCACTCCACGGCGCCCCACACCCGGGTCGCGGCGAGGGAGAGGTCCTCACCGCGCTCGGCCGCCAGCAGCCGGGCCAGGGCCAGGCCGTCGGCCCCGAGCAGGCCCGCCCAGTCCCGGTCGGAGCGGTGGGCGGCCGGCTCCACGTCGCACGCGACCCGGCCGGCGCCGGCCACCGCGAGCGTCACGCCCGCGCCGTGGGAGGCCGAGACGGTGAGCGCCCCGTCCACCTCCGGGCGGCCGTCCGGGCGGTACCGGACGACGGCCGCCGGGTCGCCGAGGGCCACCCGCAGCGCCCGCTCGGTGGCTCCGCGCCGCGACGCCGTGCCGCCGCCGGACGCGTCCCCCGGGCCGTCCGGGGTCCCGTCCGCCGCGCCGTCCGGGTGGACGGCGCACCGCAGTTCGGCCGGCAGCACCACCGGCGTGCGGCGTTCGAGGAACGGCCCGAGCAGGGCCGGCACCCACGGGCCGCTGCCGTCCTGCTTGCGGACGGCCTGGAGCCGCAGCCCCTCCCAGCGTTCGAGCGGCCGCCCCTCGGGGTCGAGGACGTCCAGGTCGTACACGTAGGAGTCGCCGTCGCGGCTGCGCTCGCGGGCCCGCAGCAGGACCTGCTCGGCCGCCGCGGCCCGCTCGGGATCGGCCAGGGTCAGCCGGTCCACCGCCGAGGGCAGCAGGGTGGCGTCCGGGACGCAGGACTGGAGCGAGTGCATCAGCGCGTCCCGGGTGCCGGGGTCGGCCAGCACCAGGCCGGCCGGCAGGTAGCCGCTGAACCACGGGGCCGACGGCCGGGTGGAGATCTCCGCGGTGCAGCCCTTCGCCTCCAGCGCCCGGTACCCCAGCAGGCGCTGGAACCGGGCGCCCTGGAAGAGGACCGGGCCGTACAGCTGCGTCGCCGGGTCCACCGGCACCCGGCCCCCCTCCGCCGCCGTCCCGTCCGCCGCCGTCGCCGGCTCGTCCGTCGCCGCGCCGTACCGCAGCACGGCGCGGAAGTGGTCGGCCTGGAAGGCGGTCTCGCTGCTGCGGACCACCGCCCGCACCGTGCCGCCGTCCTCGGCGAGGACCGCGACCCGTACGGTGGTCGACCCGTCCACGGGGACGACGATCGGCCGGACGAACTCCATGTCCTCCAGCACCGGCGTGCCGCGTCCGGGCAGCAGCGCCTCGCCGGCCTGGGCCATCGCCTCCATGCCGATGACGGCCGGGAAGAGCAGGTCGCCGTCGAGCAGGTGGTCGGCGAGGTACGGGTCGGACGCGGCGCTGAGGTCGGCGTCGGCCACCAGCTCCACCTCCGGGTAGTGCACCCGCACCCGCTCGGTGAAGCGGCGCAGGGGCAGCTCCCGCTGCTCCAGGGTGATGGTGGGGAGCCCCTCGGCGCGGCCCATGACCACCGTGCTGGTGGGCACCGACGGGTCGCACAGCAGCTGCTCCAGGAACGCGATGCCCTGGTCGGCGGGGATCGGCGAGATGCCCTCCCGCATCAGCGACTCCAGCACCCCGAGCCGCTCGCCCATGCCGGCGCCGGACCACACCGACCACTCCAGGGCCAGGCAGCGCAGCCCCGGGAACTCCTCCTGGGTGCGGAGGGTCAGGTCGGTGAGCCAGTCGTTGGCGACGGAGTAGTCGGCCTCGCCGCGCAGGCCGGCCCGGCCGATGATGCTGCCGAACGTCACCAGCAGCCGCAGGGCGGCCGGGTCCGCGGCGGCCAGCACCGCCTCCAGACCGCCGATCTTCGGGGCGAGCGTGGCGCGGAACGCCCCCTCGTCCAGTGCGGTCAGCGCGTGCGGCTGGTTGCGGCCCGCGCCGTGCAGGACGGCGGTGACCGGCCCGAAGTGCGCCTTGACCTCCTCCACGGCCGCCTTGACGGCGTCCGCGGCGGTGACGTCGGCCCGCAGGTAGCGGAAGCGCAGCCCGGCCGCGGTCATCCGGTCCAGGTTCGCGGCGAGTTCGGCGTCCTCGGCCGGGTCGGAGCGGCCCAGCAGCGCGACCGCCGCGCCGGTGCCGCGGGCCAGCGACAGGGCGCACTCCGCGGTGATGCCCTTGCCGCCGCCGGTCACCAGCAGCACGTCGTCCGGGCCGAGCGCCCGCGCGCCCTCGCGCGCGGCCACCGGCAGCGGGCGCAGCACCGGTACGGCGCGGCCGCCGGCCGCGTCGTAGTGGACCTCGCTGAAGCCGGCGGTGGCCGCCACGTCGGCGGTGATCCGCTCGGCGAGCGCCGCGGCCCAGCCGGGGTCCGGCGGCGCGGCCGGCAGCGGCACGACGACCACCGTCGTCGCCACCGACGGCGCCTCCAGGTGCAGGGACTTGGCCAGCCCCGCCGCGCCGCGCCGGTCGCCGACCACGACGAACCGGGTGCCCTCCGGGGCGATCCGCCCCAGCGCGGCCCGGGCGGCGGCCAGCATCACGCCGACGTGCCGCTCGTCGCAGTCCCGGGGCAGGAACAGCAGCACGCCGCCGCCGAGGCCGGCCCGGCCGAGCGCCCGGCGCAGCTCCTCGGCCAGCGGGTGCTCCCCGCCGGTGAACAGCTCCCACTCCCCGCCCGGGCCGGCGACGGCCGCCGCCGGCTCCGGCTCCGCCGGGACCAGGTCCACGGAGAAGGCCCGCACCCACGGCCCCACCCCGGCGACACCGGCCCGGGAGGCGTCGTCGTCCCCGGCCGTCTCGCCGAGTTCGTCGAGCATCGCGGCCAGCTCCGTCAGCGTGGACGTGGCGTACGCGGTGGTGGCCACCGGCGCCGACAGGCCCAGTTCGCGCACCGCCTGGTTGACGATCTGGCCGACGGTGATCGAGCTGAGGTGCAGTTCGTCGACGGGGTTGCTGTCGGGGGTGACGGCGTCGAGCGGCAGCTCCGCCCGCTCGGCCGCGAGCCGCCGCAGCAGGTCCACGGTGCTCTCCCCGTCGGGCGCCGTGCTCTCGCCCGCGGTGTCCGCCACCGCGCTCCGCGGCGCGGGCACGGACGACGGCACGGGCGCCTGCAGCGGCGCGGGACGCGGCACCGGCGCCGTCCCCGGCCCGGCCGGGAGCGCCGCCACGGTGTCCCGGGGCGCCGACTCGCACGGGTTCTCCAGGAAGGAGAACGTCCGGTCCAGCGGCATCGGCCGGGTGAACCGGCCCTCGAACAGGGCCGCGTGGCGCACCGGCGCGCCCAGCGCGAAGGCCGCCGCGACCGCGTTGAGCAGCCCGGCCAGCGAGTCGGAGTCGGTGTCCAGCGAGATGGCCGGCAGCGCCGGCGCGATCTCCCTGGCCAGACCGCTCAGCACCCGCCCAGGACCGACCTCCAGCAGCAGGTCGACCTCGTCGGCGAGCCCGGACACCGCCTCGGTGAACCGGACCGGCTCCACCATCTGGCGGGCCAGCAGGTCCGGGACGGCCGTGCCGTCGGGGATCGTGCCGCCGGTGACGGTGGAGAACACCCGCCGTTCCAGGGCGCCGAAGGCGGTGCCGTCCAGGTGGGCGCGCAACGCCGTCGAGGCCGGGGCGACCGCCGGGGAGTGGAAGGCGTGCGAGACCGCCAGCCGGGTCGTCACCAGGCCCTGGCCCGCGGCCCGGGCGCACACCCGGTCCACGGCCTCGGCCGGTCCGCTCACCACGGTCTGCGCCGGGCTGTTGTAGCCGGCGATCACCACCGGCTCGCCGTCCAGCAGCGCCCGGACGGTGTCCGAGTCCGCCGCGACGCCCGCCATCGCGCCGCCGCCGGCGCTCTCCTGGGCCATGAGCCGGCCCCGGTCGGCGGCCGTGCGCAGCAGCGCCTCCTCGTCCATCGCGCCGGCCCAGTGCAGCGCCGTCAGCTCGCCCAGGCTGTGCCCGGCGGCGCCGGCCGCCTCGATGCCGAGCAGCTCCAGCATCCGCAGCCCCGCCGCGGAGGAGGCGACGATCCGGGGCTGCGCCACCGCGGTCGCCACGAGGTCCTCCCCGGCGGGCATCCGCAGCGAGCCGTAGAGCGCGTCGACGGTCTCGAAGCGGCGGCGCAGCGCACCCCCGTCAGCGCTGCGCCCCGTGCCCTGGCCCGGGAAGAGGAAGCCGATCCGCGGCCGGGCCGAACCGCTGCCGAGGAACACCCCGCCGACCGGGTCCAGGGCCGAACGGGCCCCGCCGGCCACCAGCGCGGACAGCGCCCGCAGCCGGGTGGCGGCCGCCTCCGGCGTGGCCGCCACGACCGCGGCGCGCACCGGCCGTCCGGCGAGCTCCTGCTGGAGCGAGGCCGCCAGGTCCGCCAGCTCGGCCAGCGACAGCCGGTCGCACAGCGCCGCCGCGGACTCCGCGCGCTCGCGCAGCTCCTCGGGGCTCGCCGCGTCCAGCAGCAGCACCTCGGTGTCCTGGCGCGAGCGCACCAGGGCGCGGGTGACCTTGCCGACGGACGTCTTGCGCACCCCGTCGGCGTGCTCCACCACCACGTGGGCGTTGATGCCGCCGAAGCCCATGGCCGACACGCCGGCCCGGATCGGCTCGCCGGCCGGCCACAGCTCGGCCGACTCCGCCAGCCGCAGCGCGCGGTCCGGGCCGGTCAGCTCCGGGTGCGGCTGCAGGCCGCCGGTGGCCGGCGGGATGACCTGGTGGCGCACCGCCAGGATCGCCTTGATCAGGCCGGCGACACCGGCCGCGGCCTTGGTGTGGCCGATGTTGGCCTTCACCGAGCTGATCGCGGCCGGTCCGGCGTCCGGTCCGGTCGCACGCCGCTCCTCCGACAGCGCCCGCAGCTCGGTGGCGTCGCCCACCGCGGTGCCGGTGCCGTGCCCTTCGAGGTAGCGGACGGAGTCGAAGCCGAAGCCGGCCATCCCGTAGGCCCGGCGCAGCGCCAGCCGGTGCCCTTCGGCCTCCGGCCGGGTGATGCCGCCCCGGCCGTCGGAGGACATGCCCCAGCCGGCGATGGTGGCGTAGCGGAACCGGCCCTCGGCGACAGCGTCCTCGTCCCGCATCAGCACCAGCATCCCGCAGCCCTCACCGGGCCAGAAGCCGTGCGAGCGGCGGTCGTAGACGCGCATCTCCTCCGTGGCCAGAGCGCCGGTCTTGGCGAAGCCGATCAGCTCGAACGGGTCGAGGCTCAGGTCGACGCCGCCGGCCAGCGCGGCGTCGACCGCCCCGCCGGCCAGGGCGTTGCAGGCGGTCGCCACGGACAGCAGCGAGGAGGAGCAGGCGCCGTCGACGGTGTAGCCGCCGCCGTTGAGGTCGAAGTGGTTGCAGATCCGGCCGGCGATGGTGTTGGCCAGGCCGCCGGCCAGGGTGTCCTCGTTCGGCGCCGGGAACGGCTCCTTGAAGCGCTCCTCCAGCTGCGGCAGGAACGCGGCCAGCGCGGCGTCGTCCCAGCCCTGCTCGCGCAGCGCCGCGCTGACCGTGCGGCGCACGTAGGGCCAGCGCAGCCGGGTCAGGCCGGCCCGGGTGAACTCGCCGGCCAGGCTGTTGCCGACGACCACGCCGGTGCTGCGCCGGGGCAGGCCCTCGCCGCCGGGGAAGCCGGCGTCCTCCAGCGCCCGTGCGGCGGTGTCCAGCGCCAGCCAGTGCGTCATGTCGGTGGAGCGGAAGGTGCTGCCGGCCACCCGGTACTTCACCCGGTCGAAGGAGAACCCCTCCAGCACGGCGGCCTTGAGCGTGTTGAACCGGTCGGGTGCGGCCGGGTCCGCGGCGTAGTAGTCGTCGAGGCTGGTGCGCTCCTCCGGCATGCGGCGGAAGGCGCGGCGGCCGGCGAGGATGTTGCGCCAGAACTCGTCGGGGGAGTCGGCGTCCGGGTATCGGCAGGCGACCCCGACGACGGCGATGCGCTGAGTGCTCACGCGGCCACCGCCCCGTCCGTCGCGGGCTTGGCACCGCCGCCGAGCCCTTCCGCCTCGCGGCGCGCCCGGCGGCGGCCGATCAGGTGTGCCGTCCACCAGCCGAGGCCGCGCAGCAGGCAGACCAGGCTGGTGGCGAAGAAGAGGGTGTACACCACGTTGAACTCCATGAGCACCGCGTAGACGAGGGCGACGGAGGAGCCGAAGGCGAACTGGTTGCGCGCCTTGGAAGGGGTGGTCCCCGGGTCCGAGATCATGTAGTTGGTGAACAGCACGAACGCCACCCCGGTCATCGGGCCGAGAGCGGAGAACAGGGCCACGCCCCAGATCGCGTGCCGGACGACGGCCTGGATGAAGAACGTCCCCAGCCAGCCGACGATCAGCGGGGTGCGCTTCGTCAGCAGGCCGTTGATGACGGTGCCGGCGGTCATGATGACCAGCGGGATCATCACCCGGAAGTAGGTGTTGGCGTTCTCCGTGAACTGGTACGGCGGCGCGATGCTCAGCCAGGAGCCGAAGCACAGCAGGGAGACCGTGATCCCGAAGTTCGACGGGTTCATGAAGTGCCGCATGCGGCCCGCGACCGGCGCCTGGAAGGCGTGCTTGCCGCCCACGCCGACGACGACGCCGAAGACGACCGCCAGGAGCTGGTTGTTGGTGTAGAGCAGCATGTTCACCGCCAGGGCGGTGATGTGCGCCGGCAGCAGGAACTCGTAGACGCCGCGCGCCCCGCGGCCGAGGAAGCGCGGTGGCCGGCGGTGCGCCCAGCCGCTGACGATCTCCAGGAAGAGCTCCGTCGCGTAGCCGCAGCCCACCGCGATGAACGGCCATATCCAGGGCTGCTCGAAGCCCAGCATGGTGTAGCCGAAGGCGTTGAGCACGCTGATCGAGATGGCGAAGTTGCGCAGCGCCAGGTAGCGGGGGTCGGGCTTGGCCTTGGCCGGAACGGGTGGCTGCCGCAGTCCGGCCGGCTGGTCGTGGAGTGTGGTGGTCATCAGCTGGTGACCTCTCGGGCGTCAGTGGACAGCATGAGGGAGTGGGTGCCCGGCTTCAGCTGGAGCGTCTGCTGGTGCAGCGCCCCGTTGGTGTCCCGCCACTGGATCTGGGCGCTGACCGGACCCATGTAGGACCCGAGGCCGAAGTGCACGCCGAAGCTGCGGTAGCCGCCGTGGCCGCCGCCGCCGTCCAGCTGGGAGACCTGGGTGCCGGACGGGGTGGTGATCCGGACGGTCGCGTCGTAGGCGGGCGAGCCGAGGTTGCACAGCCCGGAGCGGACCGGGTCCGTGCTCGTGCCCATGCCGGAGTCCATGCCGGGTTCCGAGGCCGCCTGGCCGGAGTCGATCGGCCGGTACAGGTTCAGGTCCAGGTAGTCGCCGCGGTCTGCGGCGGTGTTGGCGTAGAAGGCCGGCGGGCCCCACTGGCGGGCCACCGCGAAGTCCAGCGCGCCGGTCCCCGTGGTGTCACCGGTGGCGATGGCGCGGGTCGGGGTCTTCACCGCCAGGCCCACCTTGGAGCTGATGTTGGCGTACTTGCCGTTGGTGCCGGAGCCGGTCCGGGCGTAGAAGGCGAGCGCGTCGTCACCGGAGACGTCGTCACCGGGCTGCACCTTGGGCCACATCTTCGGGTTGCCGAGCAGGTCGTCGTTGGTCATGGCCATCTCCTGCAGCCAGTTCCAGCGGTCGGTGGTGCCCTTCACGAACCCGTCGGCCTGGATGATGTCCAGGTTGCCGTCGTTGAGGAAGTCGCCGGTCTTGACGTCCCAGGACCAACCGGTCCAGGCCACACCCTCGGCCTGCGCCTTCTGGGTGAAGGGGGCGACGCCGTCCGCCAGGTCCTTCTTCATCTCGGCGCCGCTCTTCGTCTGGTTCATCCAGGCGAAGTTGCTCTCCTCCAGGCCCCAGGCCGCGTCGATGTTGCTGACCATCATGTCGAAGCTGCCGTTGTGGTCGAGGTCGGCGAAGTCGACGCCCATGCCCTTGAAGGAGTCCTTGCCGAGGACGAAGGACTTCGGCGTGGTCGGCGTGCGCTTGCCGGTCGCCTCGGAGAACCTGATCTTGCCCGGCGTCGAGGTGTTGTACAGCAGGTGGTCGTGGCCGAAGTCGTTGGCGATGTACAGGTCGGGCAGGCCGCCGCCGGTGAGGTCGCCGCCGGCGATGGCGAGCGTCCACCCGGACGACGCCGCGTACGGGATGGCCTTCTCCTCCTCGGCGAACGACGCCGTCGGACGGCTGCCCGTGGTGGCGCCGGTCCAGCGCAGCACGTGGTCGCCGCCGGCGTTCTTGGCGGAGGAGAGGGTGTTGTTCATCACCACGTTGTCGATGCCGTTGGGATCGAGCACGTCGGAGTCGGGGAAGTAGTTCCCGATGACGATGGACGGGTGGCCGCTGCCGTCGAGGTCGCCCACGTACGCGGCGTCGGTGTTCCACCGCGGGCCGTGGTACTTGCCGTCCACGGTCTGCGACGGCACCACCTCGACCGGCTGGTACGAGGCGTTCGCCACGGTGGTCGCGGAGGACTTGGCCAGGAACAGCACCGGGGTGCGGCCCCAGTAGGTCACCAGGAAGTCGTTGCGGCCGTCCCCGTTGAAGTCCCCGGGCGTGCAGCCGGTCGGCGCCATGGTGTCGTCGACCGGGAGCGGCGCGGCGTTGAGGACGAACGGGGTGAACCTGTCACGTGCGCGGGCGGTGGGGGTGTACGTCACCACCACGTCGTTGGTGCGGGTGTCCACGATGCACATGCCGTCCGCCAGGCCGTGCCCGGTGACGTCGTTGATGGCGATTCCGGCGCCCACCGACGAGATCCACGAACGGATCTGCTCGTAAGCGGGATTCACGGTCCGCACGGTGTTCATGTGCTGGTTGTCGTACCCGGGCGGCATGGCGATGGGCATCTCTTTGAACCCGTACCGGGCGGCCGTCTTGCTGCCGTCCGGCGCGGCGACCGAGATCCTCACCGCGGAGAATAGGATGACCAGCACCACCATCGTCACCGCTGCGGGAACCGAGCGGCGAAGTCGCTCACCTACCGACACTGCGCTCTCCAGTCTCCGAAGTTGCTGCGAAGTGAGTCCGAACCTTTCCGAGGATGTATTCCGCGCGCCGTTTCGGCACCTCTCGTATTGCCGTTCCCCTACACGGATTCGGCGGCGGAGAAATGCGCAAGGAAAAAGGTGCTGAATGCCGCGCGGTGTTCGGATGATGGCGCTCCGGTGCCACACACGGATTCACGGATTCCCGGGAAGGCGGCGCACGCCCACCGGGAGGCGAAGAGGAGGAACCGTTGCATCCGGAAACAGCGCAGACACGGGAGGCCGCCGAAGGACCGGCGGCACAGGACGACCGGACGATGACGCTGGAGGCGTACGCGGACACCATCATCCCCGGCGCGAAGCGGTGGCCGCAGGACCGCGCCGTCGCCGGGCTCTCGCACGACGGCGGGGCCGTGGAGGCCGGCGCGGTCACCCTGCTGGAGGGCCCCGAGGGCGGGCTCGCCCCCGCGCTCGACGACCTCGCCACCGCCCTCAACGGCCACGCCGTCCGCCACCGCGACGCGCACGGCCTGCCCGAGGACCCGTCGGTGCCCGCCTTCGTGGCGCTGGAGGCCGACGAACGCATCGCCCTCGTACGTGAGTTGACGGCGCTGGGCCACCCCGAGCAGGCCCTCTGGGTGGGTCTGGCCATCTTCTCCACGATGGCCTTCGACAGCGCCCCCCACCTGCACACGGCCGACGCGGTCAGGGACGGCCACGTGGGCCTGAAGACCCTGGGCTTCGCCCAACCCGACGCCGACGGCCTGTGGCGCTTCGCCGACCACTCCTACCGCAGGGAGCTGGCACCCTCCCACCCCGACACCAACTCCACCGGGAGCCTTGCGTGAGCGCGACCGAGAGCACGGACGTCCTTGTCGTCGGCAGCGGCTTCGGCGGCTCCATCACCGCATACCACCTGGCCGCCGGCGGCGCGAAGGTCGTCGTCCTGGAGCGCGGGCCCTGGCTCGCCGGCGAGGAGTTCGAGCACGACTTCAAGTTCGGCTCCTCCTCCTCGCGGATCTTCGACTTCGTCATCGGCGACGGCATGGGCGTGCTCGGCGGCAACTGCGTCGGCGGCGGCAGCGTCGTCTACTTCGCCGCGCTGCCCCGTGCGCCCCGCTTCGTCTTCGAGCGCCACGGCAGCATCGGCCGCCGGATGTGGCCGGCCGCGGTCGACCGGGACGCGCTCGACCCCTGGTACGACCGGGTCGCCGAGTCGCTTCCGGTGACCCGCACCGACTGGAACGACGCCACCTACGCCGGCGGCCTGTTCGGCGCGGCGTGCGCCCGGGCCGGCCACACCGCCAACCCGGTGCCCGCCGCCATCGACCAGTCCCTGTGCGTCAACTGCAACTGGATGATGGCCGGGTGCCGCTTCGACGCGAAGCGCTCACTGCTGCTCAACTACCTTCCGGCGGCGCTCTCGCACGGCGCCGAGATCCGCCCGCTGCACGAGGTGCAGCGGATCTCCCGCCTCGACGACGGCTCCTACCGCGTGCACTACCGCACCGTCGACGACACCGACTACCGCGTCCTGGGCGACGAGGGCGTCATCGACGCCAAGATCGTCGTGCTGGCCGCCGGCGCCGGCGCCACCCCGGTCATCCTCCAGCGCTCCGAAGCCGAACTCGGCACCATGCCGCACGCGGTGGGCCGCTACTTCTCCGGCAACGGCGAACGCCTCAACACCGCCGTGCTGAACGAGGACAAGGTGGCCGAACTGCTCGGCCTGAGCCGCCCGGACGGCTCCGCCTACCGCGCCATGCAGATCGGCAAGGGCCCCACCGTGGCCACCTGGGACCGGCTGGACGGCTCACTGCCGGAGTACGAGCGCTTCTCCCTGGAGCAGCTCTACTTCCCGCCGGGGCTGGGCACCATCCTGGCCCAGGTCAAGAACCCGACCGGGCCGTCGTGGTTCGGCGTGGAGAAGAAGGAGATGCTGCGCCGCTGGCAGTCCTGGCTGACCATGTTCACCATGTCCGAGGACGACAACGAGGGCGTCTTCGGGCCGCCGCCGCCCACCGGCAACTCGGTCCGGCTGTCGCAGCAGCTGCTCGGGTTCGGCAACCTCAGCTACCGGCCCACCCCCAACACCCAGCGCGGCTGGGAGCTCTCGGACGCCGCCGCCCGCGAGATCTTCGAGCGCGACGGCCTGGCCGAGGTCACCCCGTGGACCAACGACCTGGTCGGCGCCTACACCGTCCACCCGCTCGCCTCCTGCCGGATCGGTGACGACCCGGACACCTCGGCCCTCGACGACCGGCACGAACTGCGCGGCCACGCCGGCATCTTCGTCACCGACGGCTCCGCCGTCCCGGGCGCGCTGACCGTCAACCCCGCCTTCACCATCGCCGCGCTCGCCGAACGGGCGATCCCCGGCATCGTCAAGGCCGCCCGGGAGCGCGGTGTCGACGTCCGCTACGGCGCCCCCACCCCGGAGGGCGAGACCAGCACCCGGCGCGCCACCATGGCTCGGGCCGCCGCGCTGACGGAGCGCTGACCGGTGGCGGCGCACCCGCTGCGCGCCGCGCTGCGCGGGTCCTCGCTCGGGCAGATCCTGCACCTCACCCCGGTCCGCCCGCAGGACGCCACCGGGCAGGTCGCGCAGGTGTACCGCGCCATGGAGCGGGAGTTCGGCGTCGTCGCACCCCCGGTCGCGCTGCACTCCCCGGTCGCGCCGCTGATGGCGGCGAGCTGGCTGGTACTGCGTGAGGCGCTGCTGATCCCGGGCACCGCGGGCCGTACGGTCAAGGAGACCGTCGCCACGGCGGTGTCCCGGACCAACACCTGCCCGTACTGCGTCACCGTCCACGGCGCGATGCTCCGTGCGCTGCAGGCCGCCCCCGCGGCGACCGGCGCGCTCGAAGCCTGGGCGGACTGGACCCGGTCCGCCCAGGACGTGGCCGCGGAGGGCGGGCTGGACGGCCAGGACGGGGCCGGGTGGCCGGTCCCGGCCGGGCAGGCCGGCGAACTCATCGCGGTGGTGGTGCTGTTCCACTACCTCAACCGCGTCGTCAACGTGTTCCTCGGGGAGGCCCCGATGCCGCCCGGAGCCCCCTCGGGGGCGCTCGCGGTGGTCGGGCCGGTCCTCGCGCGGATCATCCGCTCGGGGGCCCGCCGGACGGGCGGCCCCGGGGAGTACCTGGAGCTGCTGCCGGCGGCGGAGCTGCCGGGCGACCTCGCCTGGGCGGACACCCCGGCCCTGGCCGGGGCGTTCGCCCGCGCCGCGGCGGCGATGGAGGAGGCGGGCATGCGGTGGGTGCCGGACCGCGTACGCGCGCTCGTGACGCGGCGGCTGGCCGCCTGGGACGGCTCCGGCCCCGGCCTCAGCCGGAGTTGGGTCGCCGAGGCGACGGCCGGACTGCCCGAGGAGGAGCGCGCGGCGGGCCGGCTGGCCCTGCTCACCGCACTCGCCTCCTACCAGGTGGACGCCACCACCCTCGCCGACGTCCGGGCGGATCACCCCGGCGACGAGGCCGTCCTCGGGGTGGCCTCCTGGGCCGCCATGGCGGCGGCCCGCCGGGTGGGCCGGGCGATGGCGGACCGCGAGGCCACCCGCACGCCACCGGTCGGCTGACCCCGATCCCCGCCCGACGCGCCCGGCCCGGCTCCCCCGGGCCGGGCGCGCTCGTACGCCGACCCGCGTACCGGGGCGCACCGGTCCGGCGCGCGGCGGGACGGGTGGCGGGCGGTGCGAGGGGTGGTGGGACGGGCGGTGCGACGGGTGGCGCGACGGACGGCGCTTCCGCCGGGAACACGGTCACCCAGTAACTCCCCTGCGGCCAACGCACGGTTGAGGCCGCCGATCTCCGGCCCGGTCCGGCATCATCCCCGAGCGGGAAGCAGCCGAGCTGCTTCGGCAGCGGCCCACCGCGACGGTCCTGAGCGTCCCCGGCACCGGCCACGACCTGTGCCTGGGGCGGCCCGAAGCCCCGCACACCGCGCTCTCCGGCTTCCTCGACCGGCTCGCGTGAGCACACACGGGTGGTGCCGGACACGTCGACCGTGTCCGGCACCACCCGTGTCACGCGCCGGGCCGCTGCTCCGGCGGCGGCCCCCTGAACCGCCGCCGGTGCTCCGGCCCGGCGGCTCAGCCGGCCTCGCGGACCGTCATCGGCAGGCCGCCGCGCACCCGCAGCGTCAGCATCGGCTCGGCGCGCACCCGGTAGCCCGGCACGGTCTCCAGCCGCAGCTCCCGGGCCACCGTCGCCAGCACCACCACCGCCTCCATGAGGCCGAGGCTGGAGCCGACGCAGTAGCGCGGCCCGGCGCCGAACGGGATGTAGCTGTACCGCTCGCGGCCCGTGGAGCGGCCCGGGGCGAACCGCTCGGGGTCGAAGCGCTCGGGCTCCTTCCAGTAGTCCGGGTGCCGGTGCAGCAGGTAGGGGCTGACGACGACGTCGGCGCCGGCGGGCACCCCGTAGCCGCCGATCACGTCCGGCTCCTGGGCGACCCGGGGGAGCAGCCAGACCGGCGGGTTCAGCCGCATGGTCTCCTCGACCACCATCGAGGTGTACGTCAGCCGGTGCAGGTCCTCGTACCTGGGCTGGTCGCCGAGGACGGCGACCGCCTCCTCGTGCATCCGGTGCCACACGTCCGGGTGGCGGTCCAGCAGCTCGAAGGCCCAGGTGAGCGTGGAGGCGGTGGTCTCGTGGCCGGCCAGCAGCAGGGTGACCAGCTCGTCGCGCATCCGCCGGCTGCCGGCCACGGGGTCGGGCTGCTGGGCGTTGGCGTCGACCAGCCGGGAGACGACGTCGTCCCGCGCACCGCCGGGGCGGGCGACGCGGTCGGCGGCGAGCTGGTCCACCACCCGGGTGAGGTCGCGCTGGGCCCGGCGGAAGCGGATCTGACCGGGCAGCGGCAGCCACATGGGGACGGCGCTCAGCGACATCATCTCGAACATCGCCTGGTCCTGGACGGCCGCGAACGACTCCCCGATCGACTCGAAGGCGCTGAGGTCCGCGTCCAGCAGGGTGCGGCCGAGGACGCCCAGGGTCAGCGCGGTCAGCTGCTCGCTGACGTTGACCGGCCCGTTCGCGCCCGCCGCCCGCAGCGTCGCCACGAACGCGGTGGCCTCGGCGGCGATGGTCTCGAACTGCTTGGCGATCCGCTTGGGTTGGAAGACCGGCTGGATCGTCCGGCGCTGCCGCCGCCACGTCTCGCCCTCGCTGGTGAGCAGGCCGTCGCCCATGACCCGTCGGGCGTGCACCTGGCCGATGCCCTTGTGGTAGGCGGCGGCGTTGTCGGCGAGCACGTGCTTGGCGTGCTCGGGGTGGTTGAACAGGTACAGGGTCTTCGGCCCCAGCGGCACCCGGACGGCGTCCCCGTACTCGGCCGAGGCCCGGGCGAGGACCGAGAGCCGGTTCCGCATCATCCGCACCAGCAGCACCGGCGCGGCGCCCCGGCCGGGTCCGGGAACCCGCCGGGCCGCTCCCGGCGCGGCGGTGGTGGCCGCGCTCACGACAGGGTGTCCGGTGTGACGGGGAACTCGGCCGCGATCCGCCGCCGCCACGTCTCGTACGCCGGCTCCCGCCCGTCGCCCGCCACGTCCGGCCGGGTGCGGCGGCTCAGCTCGGCGACGGCCTCCGGGGTGGTGCCCAGCAGCACCTCCGTGGCCAGCCGGTTGTGCGGGACGAGCAGGCCGGCCTCCTCGCGGGCCGTCGCGGCGAACACCGCGCCCTGGGCCAGGTCCGAGCGGTACTCGCCGCTGCGTACCAGCAGTGCCTTCAACTCGTCCGCGTCCGCGCCGCCCGCGTAGGTGGCTGCCAGGCCCACCCCGCTGTACAGGTCGGACCGCCGGGAGGCCGGGAACGCGTCCACCAGGTCGGCGGCGCGCTCGGGATCGGTGCCCGCGACGAACCACAGGGCCCGTCCGATGCCCTGGTCGATGGCGCGCTGGGCGTACCAGAGCGGGCCGTCGGCCGGCCACGGGAACTCCGGCTCCTGGAACTGCCGGTGCACGTACTGCTCGGTGCGGAAGTACGCCTGGTGGAAGCCGTAGCCGTCCAGCACCAGCCAGCGCAGCAGCGGGTCGGGCGCGTACAGGGTCCGCCAGCGGAACCGCGGCAGCCGGGCCATCGCCCACCCCACCCCGACATAGGCCATGTACGAGTGGTGGCGGGCCGGACCGTCCACGAACGCCGCGGTGTGGCCGCGGCCGCCCAGCGGCAGCCCGTCACGCACCGCGAAGCCCATGGCCGCGCCCTCGTAGGCGAAGCCGCGGAACCGCTCGGGGATCTGCTCCAGCCGCTCGCGCGCCTCCTCCGACGACCCCGCCTCGGCGGCGTGGCCGTAGCCGGTCAGGAACATGGCGCCGACGGTCTCCAGCATCTCCCGGCTCTCCGGCGTCTTCTCGTGGAAGCCGCGGACCGACAGCAGCGTGTTCGAGATGCCGGGGGTCAGGACCCGGCGCCGCAGCGCCGGCCAGGCACGGGTTGCGCTCATGGGGAACTCCTCAGCTCGGTCGGCTGGTGCTCTGCGCCCTCGGCGCGCTCCGCGCTCCCGGCGTCTTCGGCCAGGGCCGCGTGGATGCGGCGGCGCCACTGCTCGTACGGGGGGAGCGGCCCCGGGGCGTCGGCCGGCACCTCGGTACGGTCGGCCAGCGCCACCGCGTCCTCGACGGACAGGCCGGCCAGGGCGCTCAGCGCGTGCCCGGTCCAGTCCGGCACGCACGCGGAGGTGTGGCGGGCCTTGGTCGCGAAGACCGCTCCGAGGCCGGCCTCGGCGCGGTGCGGTCCGGCCGCGTCGGCCAGCGCCGCCATGTCGCCCGGGGTGCAGCCCCGGCGAAGGTCGCGGCCAGGCCGACGCCGCTCCACAGGTCGGGCCGGCGGTCCTCGGCGAACCGCTCGACGGCCGCGGCCACGTTCTCCGGGACGCCGCCGTGGATGAACCACAGGGCCCTGCCCACGCCCTGGTCGAAGGCGCGCGGGAAGTAGTCGGGGCAGCCGGCCCAGGGGTAGGGCCGGGGGAGGCGCTGCTCGTCGATCCACCGGCGGGTGTCGAAGTACGCGCGGTCGAAGCCGTAGCCGTCGACGGCGAGCCAGCTCATCACCGGGTGGTAAGGGATGGGCGCCAGGTCCGGGAGGACCTTCGGCCACAGCGGGCGCGGCAGCCGGGCCATGGCGAAGCCGATGCCGATGTAGGCCAGGAAGACGTGCGGCCGCCCCGGGCCGAGCAGCAGCTCGCGGGTGCGGCTCCCGGAGATCGTGTCCCGGATGGTGAGCGCCATGGTGGCGCCCTCGTAGGCGAAGCCGCGCAGCTCCGGGACCACCATGTCCAGCCGGCGTTCGAGCTCGGCGTTGCCGGGCGAGGCGATGCCCCATTCGAACCCGACCACCACCGACTGCGGGACGGCCTCCAGGTGGTCCGCGCCGGGGGAGTCGCGGCCCGGGAAGCCGCGCCCGGCGAAGCCGACGTCGGCGAGCGTGGGGGCCAGGACGGCGCTGCGCAAGGAACCGAGAAGAGTGGGCATGTCCCTCCGTCGTACGGTGCGTCGCGGTGCGGTACGGGCGGTGGTACGCGGTCGAACGGCCGGACGTCCACGCCGGTTCGGGTTCGCATGGTGCTGCGGTCGCGCCCTGCCGGACGTGGTGGTGCGCGGTACCTGGTGCGGTGGTGCCTCTGCCGGTCCCGGCAGTCGGACGGGCGGTACGCCGTGCTGCCGTGCTGCCGTGCTGTCACGTGCGGTTGGCGTGCGTGGTGCGGTCCGGACGGGCACCGCCGACCGACGCGGGTGCGGGGCCGGGTTGCCGCGCCTGCCGTCAGCGCCTCATGGTGCCCTCTGGGGCGGCGGTCCGCACCTCCTCCGTTGCCGGAACGGCGGCGGGGCCGGCGCTGCTCCGGCGCGGCCCCGGGGCGAGCCTAGCCGCGTCGGGCCCGCCGATCGCCTCCCACGTTGCCGGGCCGTCCGCGTGCGGCCGGGCAGGGGGCGAGCGGGGCGGCGGACGGGCGCCTCAACCCGCCCTCGAAGCAGGGCAACCGGCGGTCGAGGCGGGGGCCTCGCGGCGCAGTCGGCGCTCAGGGACGTCAGCCCTCGGACGGAAGTCGCCGCGGCCGCCCCGACGCGACGGCGGCCCGGCCGTCCTCCCGCTGACCCGCTGATCCGCTGACCGGGTCGCGCCGGACCGCCGGGGCGGGGTGCTGCGGGAGGGCGCCGCGGGAGGGTCAGGCCGGCGGGGAGGCCGCCGGTTCGAAGGAGCTGAGGGTCGGGTCGTGGTCGAGGGCGCCGATGTCGTACATGGGCGTCATCCAGTGGTAGAAGTTGTCGCCCCGCTCGCGCAGCAGGTCGTACAGGCGGCGGGTGAGGCGGTCGCGGACCTGGCGCATCTCCGGGTGCCGGTAGCGGTTGGCCAACTCGTGCGGGTCGGCGTCCAGGTCGTAGAGCTCGTTGACCGACTCCGGATTGACGACGAGCTTGTAGCGGTCGTCGCGGATCATCCGCTGCGGGTACGGGAAGTGGTGCCCGTGGAACTCGGCGAGCAACTCCTGCGGCCACCGCGGATGTTCGCCGCGCACCAGCGGCAGCAGGCTGCGGCTGTCCACGGCCGGGGCCGGGTCGCAGCCGGCCAGTTCCAGGATGGTGGCGGTGCAGTCGGTGAGTGAGGCGAACTCCTGCCGCACCTGCGGGGGTTGTCCTGGTACGCGGACGATGCCGGGGATGCGGTAGATGTCCTCGTACATGGCCGGGCCCTTGTCGTGCAGCCGGTGGGCGCCGGTGAACTCGCCGTGGTCGGCGGTGAAGAACACCGACGTGTCGTCGGTCAGGCCGAGTTCGTCGAGCCGGGTGAGGATGCGGCCGATCTGCTCGTCGATGAGGGTGACGTAACCCCAGTAGACGGCGATGAGCTTGCGGGTGGTCTCGATCGGCATCGTGTCGAACGTCCAGTGCGCGCTGTAGTTGCGCTGCACCGGCGGCTTGCCCTCGAAGGTCTCGGCGATCGAGGGCGGCAGCTCCACCAGGTCCGGGTCGTAGCGGTCGTAGTAGGCGTCGGGCAGCAGGTAGGGCAGGTGCGGGCCGAAGAAGTGGGTGGCGAGGTAGAAGGGGCTGCCGCCGGCCGCGTACCGCTCCAGCTGCTCGATGGCGCGGTCGGCGAGGTAGTGCTCGAAGGTCGCCTCGACGGGCTGGTGCAGCCGCGCCGCCAGCAGGTTGCCCGGGTTGCCGTTGGGGCTCACACCGCGCACCGGATCGCTGATCCGGTACGGGGGCAGCCCGCGCTCGTCGAGGTAGGCCAGGTAGTCGGGGTGGTCGACGGGGTTGTGCCAGCCCGGCAGGTCCGGACCCTCGAAGCCGTAGGAGGCGGCGTTGCGTTCGGTGCCGCCGTGCCACTTGCCGACCAGCCCGAGGCGGTAGCCGCGCTCGGCCAGCGCCTCGGGGAAGGTGAAGACGTCCTCGCGCAGGTCCTCCAGGTAGCCGACGTTGCGCTCGTGGTTGGCCAGCAGCCGGTGCCGGAACGGGGCCTGGCCGGTGAGCAGGCTGGCCCGGGCCGGGGTGCAGATCGCGGTCGGGGTGTAGAAGCGGTCGAAACGGGTTCCGGACCCGGCGAGCCGGTCGAGGTTCGGCGTGGCCACGTGCGGGTTGCCGTAGGCGCCGAGGGTGTCGACCCGGTGCTGGTCCGTCATCAGGAAGAGGATGTTCACCGGGTGGCCGCCTTGGTGAACAGCGCGCCGTCGTAGAAGGTGGAGGCGGCCGGTGCCTTCTTCAACTGGCCGGAGCCGACGAAGAACTGGGCCAGTCCGTCCAGCCACGTGTCCACCGTGCCGTCCTTCGTCTTCGCCACCAGGTCGCTGGAGGTGAGCAGCTGGACGTGCGCGGCGTCGGCCGCCGCCTGCGACTGCGAGACCTGGAGCAGCCCGGCGGCCAGCTTGACGGCCTGGTCCTTGTTGGCCGCGCGCCAGTCGTTGGCCTGGGCGAGGACGGAGACGACCTTCTCGGTGAGCTCCGGGTCCGTCTTCGGGCCGGAGACGAACGCGGTGGGGAAGGCGTGGTCGGGGAAGTCGCTGTCGGCGGCGAGCTCGACGAGCTTCGGCACCCGCTTCTTGATGGTGTCGATGAGCGGGTAGTAGAAGCCGGCGCCGTCGATCTGCCCGGCGGAGAACGCGGCCACCAGCGTCGAGGGGTCCATCGGCACCTTCTTGACGTCCGACTCGCTCAACCCGGCCTTTTGCAGAGCCAGGTTGAGGATCATCTCGCCCGAAGTGCCTTCCGGAACACCCACCTTGCGGCCCTTGAGCTGGGCGAGGGAGGTGATCCCGGGCTGGGCGATCACCCGGTCGGCGTCGGTGAGCGTGTCGATGGCGATCACCTTCGCCTTGCCGCTGGCCGGCAGCCACATGGCGCCCGGGCCGATGTAGCCGAAGTCGAGGTCGCCGGCGCCCAACGCCGTGATCTGGATGGGGCCGTTGGTGAACACCTTCACCGAGGGCGACAGTCCGGCCTTCTTCCACAGGCCCAGGTGGTCGGCTATCGCGAGCAGGCTGGAGCCGTTGAAGTCCGCGATGTAGCCGAAGCGGATCTTTCTCGTCCCGCCGCCGGAGCCGCCGGAACCGGATGGGCTGGACGAACCGCCGGACGAACCGCCGGACGAGGAGCACGCGGCAGCGGTGAGCGACAGCGCGGCGACGGAGAGCGAGGAGAGCAGGGTGCGGCGGGAGACGGACATGACGCGTGGACCTTTCGGTGGATCAGCGGCGGGGATGCGGGGTGCCTGGATTCAGGCGGCAGGCTGCTGCTCGGCGGGCGGACCCTGGTGGTGGACGGCGCTCCACACCTCGTTGCGCAGCCGGGCGAACTCCGGTGACAGCCGGGTCTGTTCGGTCCTCGGGTAGGGAAGGTCGACGTCCACGACCCGGTGCACCCGGCCCGGCCGTGCGGCCATCACCACCACCCGGCGGGCCAGGTAGACGGCCTCCTCCACGTCGTGCGTGACGAAGACGACGGTGCGGGTCTGCCGGCTCCAGGTGTCCAGCAGCTGGTCCTGGAGCTGTACCCGGGTCATCGCGTCGAGCGCGCCGAACGGCTCGTCCATCAGCAGCACGTCGGGGTCGACGGCGTAGGCGCGGGCGATGGCGCAGCGCTGCTTCATACCGCCGGAGAGGGTCTTGGGCAGCGCGTCCGCGAAGTCGGTGAGGCCCACCAGCGCGATCGCCTCGTCCGCCCGGCGCCGCCGTTCCGCGCCGCCCACGCCGGCCACCCGGAGGCCGAACTCCACGTTGCGCCGGACCGTCAGCCACGGGAAGAGCGCGTACTGCTGGAAGATCACCCCGCGGTCCGGGCCGGGTCCGGTGACGGGCCTGCCGTCCACCACCACCTCGCCGGAGGTGGGCGTGTCGAGCCCGGCGGCCAGGTTCAGCAGCGTGCTCTTCCCGCAGCCGGACGGGCCGACCACGGTGACGAACTCGCGCTCGCCGATGTCCAGTGACAGCCGCTCCACGGCGGTGAACACGCCGCCCTTGACGAGGTGGGTCCGGGTGACGTCCCGGAACGAGATCTTGGGGGTCATCGCCGCTCCTGCCAGCGGGTGAGACGGCGCTCGGCGAGCAGCAGCAGCCGGTCCATGACCAGGCCCAGCACGCCGATGGCGACCAGTCCCACGAAGATGGTGTCGAGGTCGTAGTACGTCTCGGCGTGCTGCATCCGGAAGCCGAGGCCCTCCTGGGCGGCGATCAGCTCCGCGGCGACCAGCGTCGCCCAGGCCGAGCCGAGCCCGATGCGCATGCCGACGAGGATGAACGGCGCCGCGGCCGGCACCACCACCCGCACGAAGATCGTCCGGTCCTTGGCGCCCAGTACCCGGGCCGCGTCCACCAGGGTGCGGTCCACCCCGACGACGCCCTGGAGGGTGGCGACCACGCTGGACAGGAACGCCGCCAGGAAGATCACGAAGATCTTCGGCGTCTCGCCGATGCCCAGCACCACCACCGCCAGCGGGATCAGCGCCAGCGGCGGGATGGTGCGGAAGAACTGCACCCACGGCTCGCACAGCGCCCGCGCCACCGGGTACCAGCCCATCAGGAACCCGACCAGGACGGCGGCCACCGTGCCCAGCGCGAACCCGGCCAGCACCCGGCGCAGGCTGGCGAGCACGTCGCCCTCCAGCGTCCCGTCGCGCAGCATGTCCCAGCCGCGCCGGGCCACCGCCAGCGGCCCGGGCAGGTCCCCGACGCCGTGCGCGGCCAGCAGCGCCCACAGGGCCACCCCGGCGACCAGCGACACCGCGTTGAGCGCCGGCGCGGGCACCCCGCGGCGGCGGCGCGGCGCCGGGACCCCCGGCCGGTCCCGGGCGTGCCCTCGGGGGCTGACGGCGCCTGCGGCTCGGCCGCCCGGCCGGCGGCGGCTACGTCCATCGTGTCCTGCCTGCGGTCATCGGTCTTCTCCGGAGTCGGGTGCTTGCGGGTAACGCGACAGCAGCGGCGAGCGGTGCAGCACGAGGGCGATGCCGCCGAGCGCGGCGCCGACCTCGCCCAGCGCCGCGGGGCGCAGGTCGAGCAGCGGGCGGGAGAACGGCAGTACCCCGGCGGCCAGCGCCTCGCGCACCGGGACGGTCAACGCATCGCCTGCGGCGGCGAGTTCACCGCCGATCACCACCACGCCCGGCCCCACCGCGTTGCAGACCGCCGCCAGCGCGGTGCCGACGTGGTGCCCGGCCGACGCCACCACCCCGGCGGCCGGCTCGCGGCCCGCCCTTGCCGCCGCGGTGACCTCGGCGATGTCCCCGGCGGTGCCGCCGGCCGCCCGGTGGGCCTCCAGTACCGCGCCCACCGAGGCGACGGTCTCCAGGCAGCCGGTGCCGCCGCACTCGCACGGCCGTCCGCCCGGGTCCACCGTGATGTGGCCGAACTCCCCGGACAGCCCGTGGGCGCCGCGGTGCAGCCCGCCGTCGACGACGAGTCCGCCGCCGACGCCGTGCGACAGCCGCAGGTAGAGCACGTCCCGCTCGCCGGCCGCCGTGCCCCACACGGACTCGGCCAGGGCCGCCAGGCGGGTGTTGTTGTCGACGAGCACCGGCACCCCGAACAGCCCGCGCAGCTCGCGGGCCAGCGCCTCGCGGTCCGGTACGGCCGGCGGCAGGGCGCCGTCCGGGGTCACGGTCCGGTCGGCGTCCGGGGCGACGGACGTGGCTGACTGGTCGTCAGACTCGGTCTTCGCCGCGGGCCTTCCTGGCGCGGACGGGACCGGACCGACGACGCCGACGCCGATCGCGCTGAGCGCGGCCAGCCGCAGCGAGTCCCCGGCCAGCCCCGCGACCAGGCGTTCGGCGATGCCGATCCGCTCGGCCAGGGGCAGGCCGGGCCCGTGCGGGTGGCTCGCCGTGCCGACCACCTCGTGGGCGACGTTCACGGCTGCCACGTGCACGGCACGACGGGCGAAGTCGATACCGATCGCCTGCCCCGCCCCGGGGTTGAGGGCGAGGCGTTCCACCGGCCGACCCCGCCGGCGGCGGGTCGCCTCGGGCGCGTGCACGACCACAGCGCCGTTGGCGACCAGCACGCCGACGATGTCGTAGAGGGTGGTCCTGGACAGGCCGCACCGGGCGCCCAGCTCGCCGCGGCTGAGCGGACCGTTTCTGCGCAGCAGGTCCAGCACCAACTCCTCGTGCCCGCGGCGCAGCCGGGACAGAGGACCGTCGTGTTGCTGCATGCCGACCAGGATGCGGAGCCCGGGTTTTTTTCGTCAACAGCCCGGAAAAAACCCGTCGTCGCGCCACCGGACCCGACCGGCCCCGTCTGCGCAGGTCGGATGGGGTGCCGGCGGCTGAGCGCGGGGAACGGCGCCGGGGAAGGTTTATCGATCCCTTCGCAGCGCCGTTACACGCGTTCACGAACGGCGTTGCCGGGCTCGGCCGTTCAGCCGTCCCAGACGCAGCGGAAGCCGAGGTTGCCGGTGGTGCTGTCGGGGGTGTTGGAGGTGCGGGCGGCGACCCGGTAGCGGTTGCAGTACGAGCTGTGGCACAGGTAGGAGCCGCCGCGCATCACCCGGGAGGTCCCGGTCGCGGGGCCGGCCGGGTTGGCGCGCAGCGTGGCCGGGTGGTCGGTGGTCCACCAGTCGGCGCACCACTCCCAGACGTTGCCGGCCATGTTGAACAGCCCGAAGCCGTTGGGCTCGAAGGCGTCGACCGGCGCGGTGCCGGCGTAGCCGTCCTCGGCGGTGTTGCGGGTCGGGAAGCGGCCCTGCCAGATGTCGCAGCGGTGCTCGCCCCCGGGCGTCAGCTCGTCCCCCCACGGGTAGCGGCGCTGCTCCAGGCCGCCCCGGGCGGCGTACTCCCACTCCGCCTCGGTGGGCAGTCGGCCGCCTGCCCAGCGGCAGTACGCGGCGGCGTCCGTCCAGGACACGTGGACGGCGGGGTGCCGCTCCAGCCCCTCCAGGGAGCTGCCCGGCCCGAAGGGTGCCCGCCAGGTGGCGCCGCGCACCCCGCACCACCACGGGGTCTGCTCGGGGCGCGGCGCGCCGCGGCGCAGGGCGGCGGGCAGGAAGCCGGCGAAGACGTACGACCAGCCGAACCGTTCGGCGTCGGTGGTGTACCCGGTGGCGTCCACGAACGCGGCGAAGTCCGCGCCGGTCACCGCGTGCACTCCGATCCGGAACGGCCGCACGGCCACCGGCCGCACGGGGCCCTCCCCGTCGGCGGGGAAGCCCTCGGGGTCGTCGGTGCCCATCAGGAACGTTCCTCCGGGCAGGGCCGCCGCACCCCCCGGCCCGGCGGGCACGGCCGGGGCCGCGGTACCCGCGGTGCGCGGCGCCGCGAGGGCGAGCGGCTCGGGGGCGCCGGAGGAGGCGCGGCTGGGGGCGCAACAGGAGGGGGTGTGCGGCTCGTTCTCGCTCATCGGGTCCTTCTCGGCCGGGGCGGGCCCCGGGTCGGCTGGGATTCGGGTTCGGGGACGGGGTCGCGGCTCTTCGCGTCCGCGCGGGGGGGTGCGGGCGAGCGTGGGGCGGCGGGTCGGTCTCCGCGGCCCGCCGGCGCGCGGTACGCCCGTCGCGATCCCCCTCCACGCCCCGCCGACGCAGCATTACACCTGGTCAGCGGAGGCGGCAAGGTCCGACCGGGCGCGCACGGGTACGGCACGGGCCGCCAGCCGAGGGCACGCCACCCCGGTACGTGATGTGACGCAGCGTCATACAGGCTGTCGAGACGAGGAGGTTGACGGCCGCGATCGGCACTGCGTACGGTGTCCGGTCAGGCGCGGACCGCCACGACCGGCCGCCGCCCGTACGCCCGTCCTCGCGCGCCGCCGCCGCGCAGTGAACGGCCTTCTTCCGCGTTCTCCGACACGCGCACCTCCCTCCGACTCCGCCTGGAGCATCACGCCATGCGCAGAAAACGTCCCCCTGCCGTCACGTCCGCGGCGGCCTCCCGTCCCCAACCCGCCCCACCGGGCTCCCGCGCCCGGCGGTCCGGCCCGCTGCGGCTGCTGCTGGCCGCCGGATCGGTCCTCGCCCTCGTCCTCGCCTGTGTCGGGCTGCTGCCTGCGGCGGCCCAGGCGGCCGGCACGCGGCCCTGCGACATCTACGGCGCCGCCGGGACCGCCTGTGTCTCCGCCGACAGCACCGTCCGCGCGCTGTACGCGTCGTACGACGGCCCGCTCTACCAGGTCACCCGGGTCTCCGACGGGACCACGAAGGACATCGGCGTGCTCGCGGCCGGGGGCTACGCCGACGCGGCGGCGCAGGACGCCTTCTGCGCCGGCACCGACTGCACCATCACCCGCATCTACGACCAGTCGCCGCGCCACAACGACCTCACCGTCGAGCCGGCCGGGACCCAGGGCGCGGCCGACCACGGTGCCGACGCCGACGCGCTGCCGGTGACCGTCTCCGGCCACCGCGCCTACGGCGTGCTGGTGTCCCCGGGCGTCGGCTACCGCCACACCGACGCCGCCGGCGTCGCCGTGGGCGGCCAGGCCGAGTCGATGTACATGGTGGCCAGCGGCACCCACGTCAACAACGGCTGCTGCTTCGACTACGGCAACGCCGAGCACACCGTCACCGACACCGGCAACGGCCACATGGACGCGGTCTACCTGGGCCAGCGCTGCCACAACCCGCCGTGCACCGGGGCCGGGCCGTGGGTGGCCGGCGACCTGGAGAACGGCCTCTACCAGGGCAGCGGCAACAATCCGGCCGACCTCGGCAACGCCAGCCCGTTCGTGACCGCCCTGCTGAAGAACAACGGCCAGACCGCGTTCGCCCTCAAAGGCGGCAACTCCCAGACAGGGCCGCTGTCGACGTGGTGGAACGGGCCGCTGCCCGCCGGCGGCTACACCCCGATGCAGCTTGAGGGCTCCATCGTGCTCGGCACCGGCGGCGACAACAGCAACGCCGCCGCGGGGTCCTTCTTCGAGGGCGTGATGACCTCCGGCTTCGCCACGGACGCCGCCGACAACGCCGTCCAGGCCAACATCGTCGCGGCCGGCTACGCCGGCAACAGCAGCGGCATCTACGGCGGCACCGTCACCGGACCGGGCAGCACCTGCGTGGACGTCGCCGGCGACGACGTCGGTGCCGACCACACCGCGGTCCAGCTGTGGCAGTGCCAGTCGTACGCCGTGGACCAGCACTGGACCCACAACGCCGACAACTCCCTGGAGACACTGGGGCGGTGCCTGGACATCATGGGCAACGGCACGGCGAACAACACGAAGGTGCAGTTGTGGGACTGCGACGGCGCCGGCGGCCAGAAGTGGGTGCAGCAGGCCGACGGGTCGCTGCTCAACCCGCAGTCCGGCCGCTGCCTGGACTCGCCCAGCGGCGCCACCGCCAACGGCACCCGGCTCCAGATCTGGGACTGCGACGGCGCCGCGGCCCAGCACTTCACCCTGAACCAACCCGAGTACACCTCCAGCCCCGCGGTGCGCCGGCCCGCGCACCATCCGTCCCACCGTCCCTCGCACCGCTCGGCCCACCAGCCGGCGCACCGGCCGGACTCCTCGCGGCCGGGACACGCCGCCCGGCACGAGCCGCGTCCCGCGACCGGACGGGGCCGGCAGGACCAGGGCGCCCGCGCGTAACCGCGCGGGGGCCAGGAGCCGAACGCGCCCGACCCGCGCCTCGCAAGGCCGGGTCGGGCACGCCTCCGCCGAACAGTCCCCCGTCCCCGTCCCCGTCCCCGTCCCCGTCCCGTCCCCCGCGCGTCCCGCGCCCGCGCGCGTCCCCGTCCCCGCGCTCGCGGCGACGCGGCACCGCTCAGCCGACCCGCGCGTGTGAGGACGGGCCCCGGGCGGCCTCGCGCGGTCCGCGGCCGATCCCCCGCGGCGCCGGCAGTTCGCCGGAGCCGCGGGGGATCAGGCGGGTGGGCACCGTGACGGTACGGGCCCGGGAGCGGTCGCCCGCCAGCCGCTCCACCGCCGTGCGACCCGCCGCCTCGCCCATCGCGACCGGGTCCTGGGCGACCACGGTGAGCCCGGGGTCGAGGGCCGCGGCCATCGGCACGTCGTCGAAGGCGACCACCGCCACGTCCCTGCGGCCGGTCCGGGCCAGCTCCGCCACCACGCCCGTCGTCATCACGTTGTTCCCGGACAGCAGCGCGGTGGGCGGATCGGGCAGCGCCAGCAGGCGCGCCACGGCCCGTGCCGCCCCCGCCGGATCGTGCGCGTTGGCGGTCAGCGCCCGGTCGTACGGCAGCCCCGCGGCGGCCAGTGCCTCCCGGTGGCCGGCCAGCCGCTCCCGGCGGGTGTAGAGCCGGGTCGGCAGGTCGCCGACGAAGCCGATCCTGCGGTGGCCGCGCGCGACCAGGTGGGCGACGCCCTCCCGGGTGCCGGACCGGTTGCTGCTGACCACGGTGTCGGCGGCCAGGCCGCTGCCCGGGCGGTCCAGGAAGACCACCGGCAGGCCCGCCGCCCGGTGCGCCTTGAGGTGCGCGTGGTCCGCCCCGACCGACGGCACCACCATGAGCACGCTGACCCGGCGGGCCAGGAACGTGCGGGTCAGCGCCTGCTCCCGTTCCGGGTCCTCGTCGGAGGAGCCCATGAGCAGGGTCAGGCCGCGGTCGTTGACCACGTCCTCGATGCCGCCCGCCACCGCTCCGAAGAACGGGTTGCCGAGGTCGGGCACCACCAGCCCGACCGTGGTGTCCGGGCCGCCGACGCGGATGCTGCGGGCCATCAGGTTGGGTTGGAAGCCGAGCCGGGCCACCGCGGCCAGCACCCGCTTCCTGGTCTCCGGGGAACTCGGCCCGTCCTCGTTGAGCACCCGGGACACGGTCTTGGCACTGACCCCCACTTCGCGGGCCACGTCGGCGAGGGTCGGGCGGCGGCTGGGCGCCATGGACCACCTCTTCTGTGTGTGCGTCCGCGAGGCCCGGAGCGTGCCTCGTGCCGGGAGCCGCGGGCTGTGTCGGATGCCTGGCGGCCGGCTGAGGCCGCCCCCGCCTGCCGGGGCCGCCCGTCGCCGTCCGGCACGACCGTACCCCCGTAGACCGGGCGCGGAGAGTGCCCGCCGGGTCGGCCGCCGGCCTGTCGGGGTCGCGAACCCCGTACGGCACAGGGCCGTTGGAGGCTTCCCGGGCGGGTGATCGTTCCGTCCAAGCTGTTGACGTGTGCACGCACAATGGCCATCATCTCGCTTTGTCGCGTGCTGTCAGCGATGACATGTGTCAACGATGACAGTTCCGTTGGCCGCCTCCGGTCGCCGCCCGGCGGGTGGCTCCGCCGCGTCCGCCCGAGGACCTCCCAGAGAGTGGGTGCACATGCGCCGCATAGCCTGGATGCTGCTCGCCGCCCTGACCGCGAGCCTGGCCGTCTTCCTGCCGGGCACCCCGGCGACCGCCGGAACCGCCTGGGACTACCCGGAGTTCCCCTACCAGCCGACCACCTACAGCGAGCCGTTCCGCGGCCAGTTCCACTTCAGCTCGCAGTCGGGGTGGATGAACGACCCCAACGGACTGGTGTACGCCAACGGGGAGTACCACTTCTTCTACCAGAACAACCCGCACGGCCTCGCCTGGGACACCATGCACTGGGGCCACGCGACCAGCCCCGACCTGGTGCACTGGACGCAGAAGCCGATCGCCATGGAGCCCGGCGTGCAGCCGGGCGACCTCTGGTCCGGGGGCGGCGTGGTGGACACGCACGACACCTCGGGGCTGAAGACCGGTGTGTACGACCCGATCGTGGTCTTCTCCAACACCGACGGTGTCAGCGTCTACTACAGCAACGACAACGGCCAGACCTTCCAGGCATACGACCACGGCGCCAAGCAGATCACCGTCCCCGCCGCCGACAGCCGCGACCCGAAGGTGTTCTGGGACACGGACCGGAAGCGCTGGACGATGGTGGTCTGGTCCGACCAGGACGGCAACGGCGTCAGCTTCTACACCTCGCCGGACCTGCTGCACTGGACGTTCGCCAGCCGCTACCAGGGGTCCTGGCTCTTCGAGTGCCCCGACATGTACCCGCTGCCGCTCGACGGTGACGCGAGGAAGCAGGAGTGGGTGCTCACCTCGGCCTCCGGCGAGTACGTCGTGGGGTCCTTCGACGGTACGACCTTCCACACCGACTGGACTCAGCCGCAGGCGATGAACCTCGGCACCACCTACGCCGGGGGCACGTTCTACGCCCCCGAGACCTTCACCAACACCCCCGACGGCAAGATCGTCCAGATGGCCTGGCAGGGCGGCAACCAGGGCAGCACGTGGACCGGCGACGCCACCTTCCCCGTCGACCTCGGCCTGGTCAGCACCCCCGACGGCCCGCGCGTCACCCGCACCCCGATCCCGGCGCTGTCCTCGCTGGCGTCCGAGACGGAGAGCTGGAAGGACCGGACGATCGGCGCGGGCTCAGGGAACCTCCTGAGCTCCATCAAGGCCGACACCTACGAGATCACCGCGCGGTTCGACGTCTCGCACTCCACCGCCGCGCGGTTCGGCTTCGACCTGCACGCCCGCTCCGACGGATCGGCCGACAGCAGCGTCGTCTACGACACCGCCGCCCAGACCCTGCGCGGCAAGCCGCTCGCCCCCGATCACGGCGAGATCACCCTGCAGATCCTCGTCGACCGGGGGCAGTTGGAGATCTACGCCGACGGCGGGCTCTACTCCCTCTCCGACAACGTCGACTTCGACTCCGCCGCCGACAGCCAGGGCATCCGGCTCTTCGCCACCGGCGGCAACGTGAAGCTGGACAGCGCCACCTTCACCCGCCTCAACACCAGTTGGGGGACCGGCGAGTCCACCCTGGCCAGCGACGTCGCCGGCCCCTGGCACGCGGCCGGCGGCCAGTGGACCGACACCGGCGGCGGCAAGCAGGGCACCGCGACCGGCAACGGCTTCTACCTGAGTGCGGGCAGCGGCGCCGACGCCGTCTACCAGGGCGACATCACCCTGGACACCGCGCAGGCCGGCGGGCTGACCTTCCGGGCGGGCGCCGACGGCACCGGGTACACCGCGAACATCGACGCCGACGGCGTGGTCAAGCTGTGGCGGCCCGGCAAGGACATCGCTGTGTACTCCACCCCCATCAGCAAGGGCCGCGCCTACCACCTCAAGGTCCGGACCGACGGCCCGCGCATCCGGGTGTGGCTGGACAACGGCGCCGACCCGGTGATCGACGCGACCGACAGCGCCTACACCAGCGGCCGCTACGGGGTGAACGTCTTCAACGGCCAGGCCACCGTGCAGAACCTGAACACCGGAACAGCCGGCCTCACCGCCTTCCCGGCCGGCCGGTGGACCCCGCACAGCGGCACCTGGACGGTCACTCCGCAGGGACTGCACGGCAGTTCGTCGCAGGACGGCTTCTACCTCAGCGACCGCACCGGGACCGACTTCACCTACCAGGGCGACCTCTCCGTCACCAACGGCACCGCCACGGGGCTGACCTTCCGGGCCGGCGCGGACGGCGTCGGCTACACCGCGACCATCGACACCAACGGTGTGGTCAAGCTGTGGCGGCCCGGCAAGGACATCGCCGTGCACGACGCGTCCATCGTGGAGGGCCGCACCTACCACCTCAAGGTCCAGGCCGACGGCCCGCGCATCCGGGTGTGGCTGGACAACGGAGCCGACCCGGTGATCGACGCCACCGACGACGCGTACGGCAGCGGCTTCTTCGGGGTCAACGCGTACGCGGGCAACACGGTCGCGCAGAACCTGGCGATCTCCTGACCGCCGCGGCCCCCGCCTGACCTCCCGTCCGTCCCGCCAACCCGATCCCGCCATCCCGGTCCCGCCATCCCGTCCCGCCGCCCCGCCGCCCCGCTGGTCCGTGCCCGCCGGTCCGCCCGTGTCCGACGGCCGCACCGGCGGGACGGGGCGGCTCGGGGCCGGGTGCCGCGCGCGCCGGCGTCCGGTCGGCCGGGCCGCGTCGGCGTCCGTGCCGGTGACACCGGGGACGGCCGCACCGGCCCTCCGTACGGCAGGTGGACGGCACGTGAAATCCCGCCGCCAGCACGGCCGTTCGGTGGACAGCCGGTGAAACGGAGGCGCACCGGCATGGCCAGTGCCGGTCGTCCGGAGGCCGTACACTGTGCGGCCGCAGCCGCGCCGACGGGGTGTGGAGCGGCGGATGCCCGGGGGGGATCGCGATGAGTCTTCCACTGCGCGCGCTGCGCGCTCTTGTCCTACTGGCCGGCTTCTATCTGATGGGGGTCGTGCTGCTGGCCGTGCTCGGCACCGTCGACTGGCTCCTGCTGGCCGGGCTGTTCAGCGGGCGCCACTCCGACCGGTACGGCTACTGCACCGGCATCGTGCTGATCGCGTCGCTGACCCTCGCGGTTCCGGTGGTGAGGGGCATGGCGGTCTCCCTGACCGCTGGTCGGCGCGCCACGACGCCGCCGGGGCTGGTCGTCACCGAGCACGAGCAGCCCGAACTGTGGTTGCTGGTGCGGCAGTCGGCGCTGGACGCCGGCACCGAAGGGCCTCGGCAGCTGGTGCTGACCGGGGAGGTCAACGCCTCGGTGAGCGAACACAGCCGACTGCTGGGCCTGTTGCCCGGCCCGCGGACACTGGGGATCGGCGTCCCGCTGCTGGCCGGGCTCACCGAGCCGCGACTGCGTGCCGTACTGGCCCACGAGTTCGGGCACTTCAGCCACCACGACACCCGGCTGACGGCGGTCACCGTACGCGCGTACACCGTCATGCGCACCACGGTGGAGGCGTTCCGCGCCGGTGCCGCCGACCTCGCGCTGACCAGGCTCGGCCGGATTCAGGCCGTTGTCGGCAACCTGTACGCGGGCTACGGCCGGTACGTCCTGCGGGCCTCGGAGTCCGTGGCACGGCAGCAGGAGTTCGCGGCCGACCGGGTGGCGGCGGAGCGGGTCGGCCGGGACGTCACGGCCGGCGCGCTGCGTCGGCTTCCGCTGCTCGACGCCGCCCACACCTGGTACACGGACACGTGGGCGGGCCTGGGAGCGCCGGTCGGGGCCCTGCCGCCGGCCGGCGAGGTCGTCGGCGGCTTCCGCCGGATGCTCGACGCCCGGGGCGAGCAGGGGCTCGTCGCCCTCGCGGCGGGCGTGCGGCCGCCCAGGCCGCACCCGTACGACTCGCACCCGCCGATTCCCGAGCGGGTCGCGGCGGTCGAGGCGCTCGCGGAGGCCGGTCCGGTCGACAGCCCGGGGGCACCCGCCGCGCTGTCGCTGCTGCGCGGGGAGGCGGCCGTCATGGTGGCACTGGAGCCCCACGTGCTGAGCCAGGGGAGTCCGGGGCTGCCCCGCATGCCCTGGCCCGAGCTGGTGCTGGCGCGGGCGGTGGCCGACGCGGAGACGGAGTCCGCACCGCTGCGCGGGGCCATGGAACGGCTGCGCCGCTCGGCCGCCCGGGACACCCGTCGTGACGCGGCCGGCACCCCGGCAGCGGCAGCGGCCGCCGAGGGGCCCCGGTCGTCCGAGGCCGAACCGACGCCGCCGGAGGCGGTGGGCGACGAACTCCTCGCCGTGCTCGCCGCGATCGACGGCGGACTGCTCTGGACGGCCGTGGCCGACCGGATGCCCCGGCCGCCGCAGGCCAGCCGGCTCACCGGCGCCTCGGCCCGCAACGTCCTCCGCCCCGCGCTCTGGAACGCGTTGGCCGGCCTCATCCTGCTCCGCCTGGTCGACGCCGGCCTGGCCCGGCCCGACACGGACTGGACCGGCACCCCGGGCGTCACCCTGCCCGAAGCCTGGGAGAAGGGGATGGACGAGGCGGTCGACGCGGCGCTGGCGGACGAGCCGGACACGTCGGCGCTGCGCGCGCTGCTCTGACCGCCGCCGCTCACCGGCGGGGGCGGATCGACCAGGGCCGAGGGAGGGCCGAGGGGGAGCCGAGGCAGGTCGAGAGAGGGCTTGGAAGGGACGGGCGACAGGAACGGCGGACCCGCCGGTGGTGCCCGCCGCAGCGGAGCGGCCCGGATTCGGGCGGTGAAACCGGGAACGGCCGGGCGGCGCGGGCGGGTTGCGGGGGTACCGTTCTACTGGTCGGTAACTCCACGACCGCACCCCCTGCGCGCGGGCCGGGAGGACGACTGCCGCACGCGCGCGGGACCGAGCGTCCTCCCCCCTTCCGCAAGGAGCCGCACCCGTGAGACTGACCCGAACCGGCGGGAGCAGTGCCGCCGTCCGCACCGAGGCGGCCGGCGCGCCGCGCGCGCGTGTCCCCGGACGCCTGAGGACCGCAGCCGTGGCAGCGGTGCTCGCCCTCACCGCCCTCGGCGCCGCGCCGTCGACGGCCTCCGCCGCCACCTCCGCCGTGGCGGACCGGCAGACCTACCCCGTGGGAGACCTGGGCACGGCCGTGTCCAACTTCCTCTTCAGCCCCGACCAGGTGGCCGGCGCCAACAACTGGAGCTGCGAGCCCAGTGCCGCCCACCCCACCCCGGTGGTGCTCGTGCACGCCACCTTCGTCGACCTCGGCGCCAACTGGGCCGTGCTGTCACCCATGCTGGCCAACGCCGGGTACTGCGTCTACGCCTTCAACTACGGCATGACGGCGCTGTCGGCGGGCCGGGTCGGCGGGTTGGGCGAGATCTCCCAGTCCGCTCAGGCGCTCAGCGCGTTCGTCGACCAGGTGCGCCAGCGCACCGGGGCCGCGCAGGTGGACCTGGTCGGCCACTCCCAGGGCGGCATGATGCCGAACTACTACCTCAAGCGGCTGGGCGGCGCCGCGAAGGTCCGCCGGTTCGTCGCGCTGGCGCCCAGCAACCACGGCACCACGCTGGACGGCCTGGTCGACCTCGGCAACGAGCTCGACGTGCTCGGGTTCGTCAACGACACGTTCGTCTGGCTCCAGACACCCGGCCTCAAGGAGCAGGAGAACGGGTCGGACTTCCAGCAGTCGCTGTTCGCCGACGGCGACACGGTGGCGGGCCCGCGGTACACCGTCGTCGAGACCGACAAGGACGAGGTCGTCACCCCCTACACCCACGCGTTCCTCAACGGGCCGGACGTGCGCGACGTCCTCATCCAGGACCAGTGCCCGAACGACCCGGTCGGACACGTCGGCATGTTCGAGGACGGCCCCGCACTCCAGGACGTGCTGAACGCCCTGGGCCCGGACGACCCGGGCTTCCAGCCCACCTGCACCGGCTACGGGCTGGCGCTGTGACCGCCCGGCGGTGACCCGGCCCGGCCCCTCGGCCCTCGGGCGCGTCGAGCGCCCGCCGCCCTCCCCGGGCGTCACGGACGGGGAGAGCGGCGGGCCGCCACGGCGGCGCGGGCGGGGGCCGCGGACGCGTGCGGCGGCGCTGCGCGGGCCCGGCCGCGGGCCGTCCCGCCGTACCGCGGGAGGGGACCTGCCGGGCCGCCCCCGGCGGCTCGGCGGCGGGTCGCGGGGGGACCTGCCGGTCGGCGGCCGGATCGGGGTTGGGATGATGGAGGGATGAACGGACTCCTGGCGGGCCGCCGAGCGCCGTACGCCGTCGCCGGCTGCGCGCTGCTCCTCGGTGCCGCGGCCTGCGGCCACTCCTCCTCGCAGCACGCGGCCACCGCGGCCACCGCGACCACGACGGCCTCGGCGGACACGCCCGGGCGCGTGGAGGTGCACGGGCGGGACATCGAGCTGGACGTCACCTCGGCCGTCGCGCACCTGGACGCGGCCGGCAACGGCACGCTGACGATGACGGTGCACAACGGGGAGACCACCCCCGAGCACCTGGACTTCGTGGCGACCCCGAACGCCGGCCGGGGAGTGCTGACCGGCGTGGCGAGCGGCGACAACGGCTCCATGCAGGACGCGGGCATCCTGCTGCCGGCCGGCACCACCGTCGCCTTCGGCGGCTCCGGCCCCACCGTCCGCCTGACCGGGGTCCAGGGTGTCACCGCCGCGCACACCCTGCCGGTGACCCTCCAGTTCGGCGTGGCCGGCCTGGTCCACCTCGACGCCGTCGTCGCCGGCAGCTGACGGGCGGCCCGCACGCCAGCAGGTGGTGCCGCGCGTCCCGGGTGCCGCCGCCCCGGCGCCGCGTACCCGGGCGGGCGCGTCCCGGCCGCCGTACCGCTGCCCGCCGCCCGGGCCGGTCCGCTACCGCGATCCGCTACCGTGAGGCTCTGCGAGCGCCGCGCCGGACCCGCACCGGGCGGGCCCGGCTGCCCGCCGGGCGTGGCGCGGACCCGGGGGAGCGGCATGGCCACACCGACACCGCCGACGCCGTCCAGCCCGCGAGCGCCCCTGCCGCCGGCGCCCGCACCCCACGGTGAGCACGCCGACGCCCCCCGGTACGCCCTGGCCCTGGCCGACGAGGTGCACGGCTGGTACCAGCGGGCGGCGACCCGCTCGAAACGGCTGCTGCGGACGGCCGAGACGCTGCACCTGCTGGTCGCCGCCGCGATCCCGGTGACCGCCGTCGTCCGGCCCGGGGACGCGCGCGGGCCGGCGGTGCTCGGCGGGGTCGTCGTCGTCCTGGCCGGGCTGCGCCCGCTCTTCCACTGGCAGGACGACTACGCCCGCTTCGGCCGGGCCCGCTCGGCGGTGGAGGCCGAACGCCGGATGTACCGGATCGGGGCCGAGCCGTACGACGACCCCGCCACCCGCGACCGGCTGCTGGTCACCGCCGTCACCCGCGTCCAGCAGCAGGAGACGGCGACGTGGGCCCGGCTGGTGGCGGACTCCCGGCAGGAGGCCCGACGGCCCGCTGACGCCCCTGGAGAGGCGCCGCTGCCCCGCAACCTCCCACCGGGGCAGCGAAACTGACGGGGCGCCATGACCGGAGGCCGTCCGACAACCCTCTTCCGCGCCCTGGTCAGGGGACGAGGACCACGCGCTGCCCCGGCGTGGTCGGCAGCGACCAGGCGCGTGAGACGTCCGGCAGCGGGACCGGGACCGGGTCGACCGCCAGGGTTCCGGAGCTGATCTCCGCGGCCAGTGCGGGCAGTTCGGCGACGATGTCCTTGGTGGCGACCGATCCCTGACCGCTGCCCATGAGCGTCACCGCCGCCTTCCGCAGCAGGGCGGAAGGCAGCGTGATCTCCGCTCCGGCCATGGAGCCGATCTCCACCCACGCCAGCGGCGCGGCCCGGTCGGAGCGGGCCGTGAGGAGCGCCGGCAGCGCCAGCTCGGCGACGGCGCCCCACAGGTAGTCCAGGACGACGTCGACGTCCGCCGCCGCCCGGCCGAGGCGCTCGGCCACCTCCTCGGGGGAGCCGTCGAGCCCGACCGTCTCGTCCGCGCCGAGCGCGGGCAGCAGGGCCAGCCGCTCCGGGTTCCGGCCCGCCGCCACGACCCGGCCGGCGCCCAGCCGCCTGGCGATCTGGACGGCGAGCCGCCCGGCGCCGCCGGTGGCGCCCAGCACCAGCACCGACGCGCCGGGCGCAGGCCGGCGCGGCGGCGCAGCGCCACCCACGAGGACATCCCCGGGTTCATCGCCGCCGCGACGGCGACCGGGTCCGTGCCCGGCGGCAGCGCGACGCCGCGGCGCGGGTCGACGACGGCCTGCGCGGCCATCGTGCCCGGGCCGTGGTCCCGGGCCACGAAGTAGACGAGGCCGCCCTCGGCGGTGCGGCCCACGGCGTCGACGCCGGGCACCAGCGGCAGCGTGCCCGCGGACGTGTAGTGCGAGCCGTCGGCCTGCGACCGCACCCGGGGGTGCAGCCCGGCCGCGAGCACGTCCACCAGTACCTCGTGCCCGCCGCGGGGCTCGGGGCGCTCCACGGCGCCGTAGCGGGGCGGGGCGTCGAAGGAGCGGACGACGGCTGCGGGCATGGTGGGCATGGCGGCCTCCGAATATGGTTTGTGCTGCGTACTACCCGAAAGTAGTTTGTGGCACGTACTACGTCAACCACGAGAGGTGGCACCCATGGCCCCGACGGACCCCGCCGGCGACCCGGACCCCGCCGGCGACCCGGACCCCGTCCGCGGCCCGGACGCGGTCGGCGACCCGGGCCGTGCCGGTGACTCCGCCTCCGCCCCCGGCTCGGGGGAGCCCAGGACCACCGCTGACGCGCTGGTCCAGCTCTCCTTCCTGGTCCAGGGCGTGCTGGCCGGGGTGGCGGCCGAGTACGACGTCTCCCTGATCCAGATGCGCCTGCTCGGCATCCTGCGCGACCGCCGCCCCGGCATGCTGGAGCTGGCCCGCCACCTGGGGCTGGACAAGTCGTCCATGACCGGGCTGGTCTCCCGGGCCGAGAAGCGCGGCCTGCTGCGGCGGGAGCGCTCGCCGCACGACGGGCGCGGGGTGCTGGTGGCCCTCACGCCCGAGGGCCGCGACCTCACCGCGCGGGCCTCCGCCGCCCTGGACGCCGAGGCGGCCGCGCTCACCGCCGGCCTCGACCCCGCCGAAGGCGAGATCCTGCGCACACTCGCCGCCAAGGTCCTGGCGGCCGCCCCGGCCGGCGGACTGCTGCCGACGTGAGGACGGCCGGGTCCCGGAACCGGCGGCCGGGCGGTCCCGGGGTGTCGGCAACTCTCAACCCCGTTGCGTGGCAGCATGGTTGGTCCGCAGAGGTGCCGCACGCCCGGCGCGGGCGGAAGGATTGGGCGCTGACCGGAGTACCTCAGGCGGATGTTGTGTGTATGGTGCGCGAATCTATCGGGTAAACATGGAAGTTGCGGGCGGGCGAGCGTCAGAGTTTGATCATTTCAGCAGTCCAGACGGCCCAGAAGGGGCAGAGTCTGGCGTCGACACTCACGCTCTTCACGAGGACCCGGAAAACCCACCATGGACAGCAGCGCCCTCATCCACCCCACCGGCACGGGCAGGGAATTCGACGAATCCCAAGTACCGCTGTACTACAGCCGTAAGACTGCCGACATCATCCACAAGTACGGACCCGGACCGCGCGTCCACTTCCACGTCGGGCTCTTCGAGCCCGCTGCCCGACTGAACACCACCGTCAGCCAGACCGTCATCAAGCGGCGGATCGCGGCCTCGCAGGAGGCGATCATCGACCACGCCGCCCGTACCTGGGGCGCCGCCGACATGCCGCCCGGGCGGCTGCTGGACGTCGGCTGCGGGGTCGGCGGCGGTTCCCTGTACTGGGCCCAGGAGCACGGCGCCCACGTCACCGGCCTCACCGTCGCCCCCGAACACGTCTCCGTCATCGAGGAGTTCGCCCAGCAGGGTGGAGTTTCCCACCTGGTCACCCCGCGGCACGCCGACGTTCACGAGTTCGACGAGCGGCGCGCCTACGATGCCGCGTACGCCAACGAGAGTTCCGGCTACATGGACCGGGAGCGGCTCTTCGAGGTGGTGGGCCGCGCACTGCGGCCGGGCGGCTGGTTCGGCATCCAGGAGCACTTCGTGTGCCGCCCCGAGTGGACCGAGTTCATCGACGGCTACTACAAGACCCGGCTGGGCACCCTCACCGAGTACATCACCGCCGCGCGTGCCGCGGGGTTCGAGCTGGAGCAGGACGAGGACGTCACCGACCGGGTGACGGAGTTCTGGGTGCAGTCGATGGCCTGGAACACCGCCGAGCTGGACCGGGTGGAGCGCGCCGCCGCGGCCGGCGGCGACCCAGCGCAGCCGCCCTCGGCCTGGTCCCGGGACCGGCTGCGGGAGTCGACCATCGCGCACGGCAAGCTCTTCCGGATCTGGCGCGACCACGCGATGGAGACCCGGCTGCTGCTCTTCCGCCTGAAGAGGAGCTGACGCGATGTCCGCCGAACCCCTCACCCGCCCCGCGGCCGGCCCCGACGGCCCCGCCGGTCCGGACGTGTCGCAGACCGCCGCCCGGCCCTCCCGGATCGGGCAGCTTCCCCCCTTCTACAGCCCGTTCAACGAGTACCTCGTCCACCCGCGGGCCGCGGAGGTCGCCGAGCGGGCCGTGGCGTGGACCGACCGGTTCGGGATCTACCCCGACGCCGCCGAGCGCGCCTGGGGCCTGGCCACGCACAGCGCCGACTTCTCCTGCCGGATCATCCCCGGCGGCGACGTCGAGCCGCTGGTGCTGTTCGCGCAGTGGAACTACTGGGCCAACGCCGTCGACGACTGGCAGGACTCCGCCGACACGCCGGTGAGCACCGCCGCCATCACCGACCACAGCGTGCGGCTGGCCCGCGCGCTGGAGGCCCCCGGCTCGGCCATGCTGCCGCCCGGTCCGCTGACCACCGCCCTCGACGACCTGGTGGCACGCACCCGCGCCGCACTCACCCCGTTCCAGCTGCGCCGGTTCACCGAGGGCGCGCGCGACTGGCTGCTCGGCGCCGGCTGGCAGACCGCCAACTCCGAACGCGGGGTGATGCCCTCGCTGGCCGACTTCACCTCCGCCTGCGCCCTCGCCAACGGCACCCGGTTCTCCCTCACCTGGTCCGACGCCGCCCACGGCATCCACCTGCCGCCGGACACGCTGTACTCCGCGCCGGTCCAGGTCCTCACCGACGCCGCCGGGTTCGTCGTCTCGGCCGACAACGACCTCTTCTCGTACGACAAGGACGACGACCAGGAGCCCTGGGAGCAGAACCTCGTCAACGTCGTCGCCGCCGAGTACGGCTGCACCCCGGCGGAGGCGGTGCCGTACGCCGTGGCGCTGCGGGACCGGGTCCAGGCGTTCATGGTGCGGCTGCGGGAGCAGGTCGCCCGCACGGCCGACGAGCCGTTGCGCCGCTACCTCGACACGCTCGGCTACTACGTGTCCGGGAGCATCGAATGGCAGTCACGGGCCCCGCGTTACGCCAGCCCGCGCAACCGCAACCCCTGGCCGGTGGAGGGCTCCCGTATCCCCGTCACCTACCGCGACACCCCGAGCGACCCCGACCCGGGGCCGCCGCCCCTGCCGGTGTTCGCCTGGTGGTGGCACCAGCTGACGAACTGACCTCCGAACCCGGCGGCCTCACGGAGCCGGGGCAGGACGGCGAAGGGGCCGCGCACCCACCGGTGCGCGGCCCCTTCGCCGTCCTGCCCGCCGTATCCGCCGCTCAGCGCGCGCCGAACATCCGGCGCCACCACGGACGGTCCGGGGTCGGCGCGGGGACCCCGGCCACCGGCGCCGACTCGACCCGCGGCGCGGGGACACGGGCCGCCGGCGGCAGCGGGGCCGAAGCGGGCTGCTCCGGCTCGGCCGAGTCCTCCTCCTGCGGCCGCGGCGAGCGCGGGCTGAACGTCACCGGCAGCGCCTCCAGCTGCTGGAACATCAGCGAGCCCTGGCGCACCAGCTCGTCCTCCGGCACCGCCAGCTCCAGGTCCGGCAGCCGGGTCAGCAGCACCTCGATGCCCGTGTCGGCGATGGCCCGGCCGATGTCCTGGCCCGGGCACTCGTGCGGCCCGGCGCTGAAGGCCAGGTGCGCCCGGTTGCCGTGCACCGGCGCCGCGAGGTCCGGGCGGATCTCCGGGTCCGGGTCCACGTTGCCCGCCGCCAGGCCGAGCAGCAGCATGTCGCCGGCCCTGATCTGCTGGCCGCCCAGCACCGTGTCGCCGGTCGCCCAGCGGCCCAGCACCGTGTTGATCGGCGGCCGGTCCCACAGCACCTGCTCCAGCGCGTCCGGCAGCGTCATGTGGCCGCCGGAGAGGTTGGCGCGGAAGCGCTGGTCGGTGAGGACCATCCGCAGCGTGTTGGCGATCAGGTTCGCGGTGGTCTGCACCGCCGCGATCAGGATCACCCGGACGTGGGCGAGCACCTCCTCGTGCGCCAGCCCGGCCTGGTGGGCCAGCAGCCAGGACGTGATGTCCCGGCCGGGCCGCTCGGCCTTCGCCGCCACCAGCTGCTGGAGCGCCGAGGTGACGTACTGGTCGCTCTCCAGCGCCGTCTCGGTGCCGTTGACCATGTCCAGCGCGGCCCGCGCCATCCGCGGCCCGGCCTCCTCCGGCGCGCCGATCAGCTGCGTCATCACCAGCGTCGGGAGCAGGGACGAGAACTCCGCCACCAGGTCGGCGTGGCCGGCGCCCGCGAAGGAGTCGACCAGCTGGTGGGTGAAGCGGGTCACGTAACGGCGGATGCCGCGCCGGTCGAAGCCCTGGAGGGAGTCCATGACGGCCTCGCGCAGCCGTTCGTGGACCGGACCGTCGGTGAAGTTCACCACCGGCCACCAGACGACCATCGGCCCCAGCGGGTGGTCCGGCGGCACCTTGCCCTGCGCCATGTCCCGCCAGGTACGCGGGTCCCGGGCGAACCGGGACGGCGTACGGGCCACCTCCAGGTTCTCCCGGTAGCCCAGCACCAGCCAGGCCGGCAGGTCGCCGTGGACCAGCACCGGCGCCACCGGACCGTGCTCGGCCCGCAGCTTCTCGTACAGCGCCTTGGGATCGGCGTCCGCCTCCGGACCGTACAGCCGGCGGATGCCGCCGGGCCCGGCGGCATCGGGGCCGGCGTGGTGCGCCGGGCAGCCCGGCGGCGGAACGGGGGACGTGCTCACGATGCCTCCGGGGTCGCGGCGAGGGAGTGCAGGTAGTGCATGAGGGCGATCAGGATGTCCCGGCAGTCCTCCCGCCGGCGGGCGTCGAAGAAGTGGATCGGGACGTGCTCCGGCAGGTCCAGCGCCGCCCGCAGCTCCGCCGCCTCGTGCTGCGGCGAACGCGGGAAGGCGTTGACCGCGACGACGAACGGGATGCCCTGCTCCTCCAGCAGGCCCATCGCGTCGAAGCTGACCTCCAGCCGGGAGGTGTCCACCAGGACCACCGCGCCGAGCGCCCCCTCGAACAGGCCGCGCCACAGGAACCAGAACCGCTCCTGGCCGGGGGTGCCGAACAGGTAGAGGATCAGCTCGCTGTTGATGCTGATCCGCCCGAAGTCCAGGGCGACCGTGGTCTGCGTCTTGCCCTCGACCCCCGCGGTGTCGTCGACCCCGATCCCGGCCTGGGTCATCGTCTCCTCGGTCTTCAGCGGCCGGATCTCACTCACCGCGCCGACCAGGGTCGTCTTGCCCACACCGAATCCGCCGACGACCAGCACCTTGACCGCCGTGGCCGCCGTGGCCGGCAGCACGTCCTCGGGCCGCGGCCCCGCGAGCACCGGCTCAGAGCTTCTGAAGTCCATCGATCACTGCCTTAATCAATGCCTGTTCCGGGATTTGGGCGGGGGGTATCGGCGGGCGCACCATCACCTGGTCCTTGGCGAGGAGGTCGCTGACCAGCACGGTGACCACGCTGGCCGGGAGCGTCGTGTACGCCGAGACCTCGGCCACCGACAGGGGCGCCTGGCACAGCCGGAGGATCGCCGCCAGCTCGGGCTGCATCCCCGGGGCGGGCGCGGACCTGGCCACGACCAGCGTGACCAGGTCCAGGGGAGTGGGCGTGGAAGGCCCGCTGCGCCCGCCGGTGATGACGTAGAGCCGCTCCGGGCTGTCCTCCTGCCAACCACGGCTCCCGTCGCTCACGCGGTGGGCTGCTGGTGTCGCGGCGGACTGTTGAGGTGCTCGCCGATCCTCAGCACCAGGTCGCGCATCCGCTGCCCCATCAGGCCGGCGTCGACGCCCTCGTCGGCGAGGACCGCGAGGTAGGCGCCGGCGCCGGCGGCCATCAGGTAGAAGAACCCGCCGTCGAGTTCGATCACCAGCATCCGCATCCGCCCGCTGCCGTGCGGGAGCTCGGCCGCCACCGCGGCGGCCAGGCTCTGCAGCCCGGCGCAGGCGGCGGCGAGCCGGTCGGCGGTGTCGGTCTCGGTGCTGTACTGGGCCATCTTCAGACCGTCCGCGGACAGCACGATCACGTGCCGGGTCTGCGGGACGCTGTCCGCCAGGTCCTTGAGCATCCAGTCCATGTTGGCGTGCTGAATCACTGCTGCTCCCCCTTGCCGGCGTCTCCGGACGAGGTGTCGTGCGCACTGCGGTCGGCCGCCGGGTCGCCGGCACCGCCGGACCCGTGCCGGCCGCCGGCGCTGCTGCCGTTGCCGTTACCCGTTGACGTGTCTGCCGCGCTACCCGCGGGCGTGGCCGCCGTGCCGCCGGCCGTTCCGGTGAACGCCGCCAGCCACTCGCCCGGCTGCGGCGCGGCCGCTGCGGGCGCGGCCTCCTGCCGGGGCTGCCGCGCCGGGGCCGGAGCCTGGGCCGGGATCGGCGCCGTCTGGGCGGCGGCCGACTCGGCCGCGTGCCGCCCGGACTGCTCACGGGGGACGCGGCGGCGGCGCTGCGGCAGACCGCTGGCCAGCCGCTCGGCGGCGGCGGCCGTGGACTCCTCGTCCTCGCCGCCCTCGACGCCCTCGACGATCGGGCCGGTCACCGGGCGGTGCGCCGGGGCGTCCGCGGTGACGATGTCGCGCGGCCCGGAGAACGATCCGATGCCGTGCGCGAGCGCCATCCCGCCGACCGCCGTGGTGCTGGTGATCAGCTTCTGCGGCACCACCAGGACGGCCCGCACCCCGCCGTACGCGGAGGCGCGCAGGCTGACGGAGAAGTCGTTGGCGCGGGCGAGCTTGCCGACCGCGGACAGGCCGAGGCGCGGGGTCTCGCCGAGGTCGGCGACGTCGATGCCCTGCTGGGCCTGGTGGAGCATCTTCTCGGCCCGCTTGCGGGCCTCCTCGCTCATGCTGACCCCGCCGTCCTCGATCTCGATGGCGATGCCCGACTGGACCTCCACCGTGGTCAGGTGGACACGGGTGTGCGGCGGGGAGTAGCTGGTGGCGTTGTCCAGCAGCTCGGCGAGCGCGTGGATGAGCGGTCCGACGGCCGGGCCGACGACGGCGACCTCGGAGACCGAGTGCAGGTCCACCCGCTGGTAGGGGATGATCTGGCCCATCGCGCCGCGCAGCACGCTGTACAGCGGTACCGGCTTGCGCCACTGGTGGCCGGGCCGGGCGCCGCCGAGGACGGCGATGGTGGCCGCCAGACGGCCGATGAGCGCGTTTCCGTGGTCGATGCGCAGCAGGTCGCCGAAGACCTGCGGGGCCTGGCCGTGCCGGTCCTCCATCTCGCGCAGTTCCTGCGCCTGCTGGTGGACGAACGCCTGGATACGGCGGGCGATGTTGACGAACGCCCGCTGCGCCGACTCGCGCAGGTCCTCCTCGGCGCTGACCGCGTCGAGCACCGAGGTCAGCACCGCGCGGTGGGCGGCCTGGAACTCGGCCGTCAGGCCCGGCCCCTCGCCGCCCACGGCGAGGGAGCTGAGGACGTCCTCCTGGAAGTCGCCCTTGCGCATCCGCTCCATGGCCTCGGGCAGCAGCTCGTCGGCCAGCCGGACGGTGGCCGCCTCCTGCTGGATCAAGGCCGCGTCCCGCAGGGCCAGAGCCTCCTCCAGCCGGGCGATGCGGCGTCCTCTGCTCACCGAGATGCCACAGGCGACAACAGCCACCACAGCCGCCACGCCCACCAGGCCGACGGGCGCGCGGGCCGAGGTCGGGACGAGGCAGACCAGGACGAGTGTGGCGACAGCGACGACAACGGCGGGCAGGAGCCACACACGCGAGGTCGCGAAACGTACGATTCCGGGCGGCGATTGCTCGCGGACCATCAGCACCCTCAAGCCATCTGAAGAGACGATCTTATGACGATGGGCGGAGCATAACGGCCCGCAGACGTGGGAGTTGACCACGGGGCTCCTTCAATCACCCGCTCGTGGGAACCGGTTGCGAGCCGCTCGACGCTCCGAGACCTCTTGCGGTACAGGCGCCCCGGCCCCTCCGATGCCTTCCGCGGGGCCGACTAGGCGGTCTGCATATGCTTCTGCCACGGCCCGCACATGCACACCACGATGCTCAACCGCACCGACCGCAATTCGGTCATGGCGGGCAGGACGGGCACACCTGTGCGTCCCGTACGGCCCGGGGCGACCCGGAGCGACCCGGACGCCGGCGTGACCCTGCCGGCCGGCCTCCATGGGGTCCAGGGGGTCGATGTTTGCGCGAACCGTTGCGTTCACCCGGGGGCAGTGCCACACTTCCGGACGCCAATCGACCGATTCACACAGATACCAACAAGCGGAGCCGCGAGTCCTGTTGACGGCACCGGGCCGCGTGCGGCCGGGAGCCGCGCGCTCCCGTGGCCGACGTGGAGGCAAGGCATGGCAGACCCCCGATCCCATCGAAGACTCGCGCACCGGCTGACCGCGACCTGCGCGGCCGCCGCCCTCGCCGTCGGCCTCGGCCTCGGCGCGGGCGCCGCGGCCGGCGCCACGCCGCCTCGGCGCGCCCCGGAGGCGGCGACCCAGCAGGCCGCCGGCTCCGAGCCCACGCAGGCCCCCGCCCAGGACGCCATCCCCACCGGCAGCCCGCACAAGGTGACCTACGACGGCTACTCGTACATGGTCGACGGCAAGCGCCTCTACGTCTGGTCGGGGGAGTTCCACTACTTCCGGCTGCCGAGCCAGGACCTGTGGTACGACACCCTGCAGAAGATGAAGGCGGCCGGCTTCAACGCCGTCTCCCTGTACTTCGACTGGGGCTACCACTCGCCCGCGCCCGGCGTCTACGACTTCACCGGCGTCCGCGACGTCGACAAGCTGCTGGACATGGCCGACCAGCTCGGCATCTACGTCATAGCCCGCCCCGGCCCCTACATCAACGCCGAGGTGGACGGCGGCGGCTTCCCCGACTGGCTGGACACCACCGCGGGCAGCACCCGCACCAGCGACCCCGAGTACCTGAAGTACAGCGACCAGTGGCAGACCCAGATCGACCGGATCATCGCCCGCCACCAACTGACCAACGGTACCGGCTCGGTGCTCGACTACCAGGTCGAGAACGAGTACTACAACGGGACCGCCGCGGGCCGCACCTACATGAAGCACCTTGAGGACAAGGCGACCGCCGACGGCATCACCGTACCGCTGGTCGGCAACAACAACGGTACCTTCAACTCCGGCGACGCCGCGCTGGACGTGGACGGCGCCGACTCCTACCCGCAGGGCTTCAACTGCTCCAACCCCACCAAGTGGAACGGCGTTCCCGACCTCAGTTATGATCATGTGGCCGGAAAGCCCCTGGAGACGGCCGAGTACCAGGGCGGCGCCTTCGACCCATGGGGCGGCCCCGGTTACGACAAGTGCGCGCAGCTGATCAACGACCAGTTCGCGGACGTCTTCTACAAGCAGAACATCGCCGTCGGCGCCACCTCGCAGAGCTTCTACATGACCTACGGCGGCACCAACTGGGGCTGGCTGGGCGAGCCGGAGAACTACACCTCGTACGACTACGGCGCCGCGATCCGCGAGACCCGGCAGCTGGACCCGAAGTACGACGAGGACAAGCTCATCGGCTACTTCACCCAGTCCACGGCACCTCTGACGAAGACCGACGCGCTGCCCAGCACCCCCACGGACAACGCGAAGGTCACCGACACCGCCCGCCGCAACCCCGACACCGGCACCCAGTTCCACGTCGTGCGGCACACCGACTCCACCGCCACCAGCGACGACACCGCCCACGTCACCATCGACCTGGGCGCGCACAGCGGCTACACCTACGACGACGCCGACGCGGCCGTCGCCTACAGCGGCTCCTGGTCGCACGTCGGCGCCGAGCAGAGCTACACCGGCGGCGACTACCAGCACACCGAGTCGTTCAGCTCCACCGCCGGCGACAGCGCCACCGTCGACTTCACCGGCACCGGCGTGACCTGGATCAGCAACCTCGACAGCAACCACGGCACCGCCGACGTCTACCTCGACGGCACGAAGACCGCCACCGTCGACCTGTACGCGGCCACCAAGCAGAGCCAGTACGCGGCCTACCGCGCCAGCGGCCTCAGCGACGGCCCGCACACCCTGAAGATCGTCCCGACCGGCCAGAAGGACTCCGCCGCACAGGGCACCTTCGTGACCATCGACGCGATCGACGTGGCCACCGGCAGCCCCGCCTCCGCGCCCGTCTACACCGTGCCGCAGCAGCCGGGCACCTCGCTCGACCTCAACGGCCGCGAGTCGAAGATCATCACCGCCGACTACCAGCTCGGCGGCGGCAACCTCATGCGCTACAGCACCTCCGAGGTCATGACCGACGCCGCCATCGGCGGCCGGCAGACCGCCGTCCTCTACGGCGACCACGGCACCGACGGCGAGACCGTCCTGCACTACGCCGCCGAGCCGAAGGTCACCGCCACCGGCGGCACCGTCACCACCCACTGGGACCCGGCCACCGGCGACCTGCGCCTCGACTACCAGCACAACGGCCTGATCCGGGTGACGATCAACGGCGGAGGCAGCCCGCTGCTGCTCCTGCTGGCCGACACCGACACCGCCAAGACCTTCTGGGAGCAGGACACCTCCGCCGGACCCGTCCTGGTCCGCGGCACCCACCTGCTGCGCGGCGCCGCCGTCCACGGCAGCCGGCTCGACCTGACCGGCGACATCGGCACCGACGGCTCCTTCGAGGTGTTCACCGCCGCGTCCTCCGTCACCTGGAACGGCAAGGCGGTCACCACCCGGGCCACCGCCGACGGCAGCCGCACCGGCACCGCGCCCAACGCGGCGAAGATCACCCTGCCGGCGCTCACCGGCTGGAAGCAGGAGCAGGAGTCCCCGGAGGCGCAGCCCGGCTTCGACGACTCCAGCTGGCCGGTCGCCGACAAGACGACCTCCAACAGCACCACCACGCCCGGCTCCCTGCCCGTCCTCTTCGCCGACGACTACGGCTTCCACACCGGCAGCACCTGGTACCGGGGCCGCTTCACCGGCACCGGCAAGGAGACCGGCATCACCCTGAGCGCGCAGAGCGGCGGCGGCGCCGCGGCCTCCTCCGTGTGGCTCAACGGCACCTTCCTCGGCAGCGCCACCAAGGACGGCCAGAAGACCTACACCTTCCCCGCGGGATCGGTGAAGACCGGCGCCGACAACGTCATCTCCGTCCTCACCGTCAATATGGGCCACGAAGAGGACTACAACGAGTCCAACGGCAGCAAGGCCGCCCGCGGCCTGACCGGCGCGAACCTCGTCGGGAACCCGCTGGGCACCGTCACCTGGCGCCTCCAGGGCGCCCGCGACGGCGCCAACCTGGCCGACCCGGTGCGCGGTGAGCTCAGCAGCGGCGGCCTGTACGGCGAGCGCGCCGGCTGGATGCTGCCCGGCTACGACACCTCGAAGTGGAAGCCGGTCACCCTGCCCGCCACCAGCACCACCCCGGGCGTGTCCTGGTACACCACCACGGCGAACCTGGACCTGCCGCAGGGACAGGACACCTCGATCGGCGTCAACATCGCCGACGACCCGTCCCGCCAGTACCGCGCCGAGATCTACGTCAACGGCTGGGACATGGGCAACTACGTCAACTACCTCGGCCCGCAGCACAGCTTCCCCGTGCCCAACGGTGTACTGAACCCGCACGGCCGCAACACCATCTCCATCGCGGTGTGGAACCTCGACGGCTCCACCGGCGGCCTCGGCACGGTGAGCCTCGTCGACTACGGTTCCTACGCCTCGTCGCTGACCGTCCACCAGAACACCAGCCCCGGCTACGACCCGGTCCGCTACGCCATGCCGGCGCCGGCCACCTCCACGGTCAGGCTCGACACCCCCGGCTCCACCGAGGGCTCGGCCACCTTCACGGCCACCGCCACGGTCAGCGTCCCGGCCGGGAAGCCCGCCGCCGCCCTGGTCACCGCCCACCTGGCCGCGCCCGACGGCTGGACCGTCAGCGCCAAGTCCACCCCGCCGGCCACCCTGCTGGTCCTGCCCGGGCACTCGACGGCCTTCACATGGACCGTCACCGCCCCGGCCAAGCCCGCCAAGGCCAGCGCCCTCACGGCCACCGCGACCCTGTACCAGCTGGGCCGCGCCGTCCACCCGTCCGACGAGCGGATCACCACCGCCGTCCCGTCCCCGCCGCCCGCCGGCACCGACCAGGTCAGCGACCTCGACTGGCTCTCGTCCACCAACGGCTGGGGCCCGGTCGAACGCGACCAGAGCGTCGGGAACACCGCGGCCGACGACGGCACCCCGCTCACCCTCGACGGCACCGTCTACGCCAAGGGCCTGGGCACCAACTCGCCCAGCGACGTGCAGATCTACCTCGACGCCAAGTGCAGCCGGTTCACCGCCACGGTCGGCATCGACCACGGCGACCCCGGCAGCTCCACGTTCAGCGTCCTGCTCGACGGCAAGACGCTGGTCACCACGCCGGTGCTGCGCGGCAGTTCCCACTCCGTCACCATCGACGTCCCCGTCACCGGCGGCCAGGTCCTCGACCTGAACGTCGGCGACGGCGGCGACGGCAACGGCAACGACCACGCGGACTGGGTCAACCCCACCCTCACCTGCGCCTGACCCCTCACCCCCGTCCGGCGGCCGGCGCCCCCTCCCACGAGGGGACGCCGGCCGCCGGCGCCAGCAGGCCCTGGACACAGGTGGACACGTGAGCGACATCGATCAGGCCAAGCAGGCTCTGCGGGACCGGGTGTGGCGCGGGCTCATCGACGCCGGCGGGGCGCCGGCCGACTCGTACGGGAAGATTCCCGGCTTCCACGGCGCCCAGCGGACAGCGGAGCGGCTGGAGGAGGTGGACGGGTGGCGTAGGGCGGCCACCGTCAAGGCGAATCCTGACCGGGCCCAACTGCCGGTTCGGCGAGCGGCGTTGGAGAAGGGGAAACTCCTCTACACGGCTGTGCCCCGGATGGCGGGCCCGCAGCCGTTCTTCGTGCTCGACCCGCACACGCTGACCATCCCCTTGGCCGAGGCGGCGGACAAGAGGGGCGCCGCTCGCGTGGGTCGCCGTGTCGGGGTGGAGGAGATGCGCCCCGTCGACGTGGTGGTCTGCGGAAGCGTCGCCGTGAACCGCTCCGGGGCTCGCATCGGCAAGGGGGCGGGCTACTCCGACCTGGAGGTCGCCCTCCTCACCGAGGCCGGACTCGTGACGGAGGACACGGTGATCGTCGCGCCCGTCCATCCGCTACAGGTGATCGAGGACGACATCCCCGAGACAGGGCACGACTTCAGCGTGGACTACATCGTCACGCCGGACGAGGTGATCGCCTGCGGCAACCGGCGGCGGCCGACCGGCCTGGTGTGGGACGACCTCACGCCGGAGAAGATCGCGGCCATCCCGGTGCTGGCCGCGCGTGACCCGCGCCGTACGGTCTGACCGCCCGGAACGCGCTGCCGGTATCGGCCTCGCCGTGCTCCTCCCGGGTACACGGGGCCGAGTGGTGTCCGGGGCCGCGACCGGCCCGTCCAGGTGTCAGGAGCCTTCCGCGTCGGTCAGACGCTTGAACATGTGCACGTAGTCGTGCCCTCCTGGTATCCCCAGGGTCCGACCGGTCTCGACGTAACCGTGGCGCTGGTAGAAGGCCGGGGCCTGGAAGGTGGTGGACGAGACCGTGGCGCGGTCGCAACCGCGTCGAACCGCCTCCGCCTCGGCTGCTTCGAGGATCCGGCTTCCCCACCCGTGCCCGCGGCTGTCCTCGCGGACCCACAGCATGTCGACACCGCAGAGACCGCCCCACGTCCAAGCGGTGAGCCCGCCGATCAGTCCACCCGTGGCGTCGGTGACCCTGATCGAGATCGTGCCGCGGTCGGAGGCCCCCGTGGCGGCCGAGTTGAAGGCGGTCAGCTCCTTGGCCAGCCGGTCGCTGAGCTCCGCGTCACGCTCTCCGGTGGTGGTCACGGCCAGGCCGGCGGGGTGTTCAGTCGTCATTGCGCGGATATACCACCCTGGCGCAGCTCCGGACAACGTGACTGCCCGCCCCCGGCCGGGCTCACCCGGTGCGCACCGCGCGGCAGCCGGTGCCGGTTCCGGTGCCGAGGGTGCCTTCACGGACCGCCAGGTGGTGCGGGGCCCACAGCTCGGCGGAGGCGGCGTCGGCCTCGTCGCCGAGGCGGGCCATCAGGCGGTGGACTACCGGTTCGGCGATCATCGCCTTGTCCGGGGCGATCGTGGTGAGCGGCGGGGTCTGTGGCGGCCGACCTCGATGTCGTCGAACCCGGCCACCGCGATGTCCTGGGGGACGCGCACCCCGCGGGTCAGCAGGGTCCGGATGACGCCGAGGTCCAGCCGGTGGCCGGTGGCCGGTGGCGGTGGCGGCCGCGTCGTCGATGGCGGCGTGGGGCCGCAGGGGCTCTCGGCGACGCGCTCGCCGAGCAGTACCAGCGGGCTGGTGGCGTCCCGCCGGGCGAGGTCGGCGGGGGCCAGGGAGAGCGGGCTGAGGAGCACCCCGTCGAAGAGGGCCCCTGGCCCCGCGCATGATGAGCTCGCCCTCCCGCACGGGTTCGCCGTCGGTCTGGTCCACCTCCGGATTCCTGCCTCATGCGTCGGCCGCGAGGCCCTCCTCGGCCTTCACGGACGGAGGCGGAGGCTGCCTACAGCACGCGCAAGGCGTGGTCGACGTCACGCTCACGCCTGGTCAGAGCGTGCAACACGGCCTGATCGCCGTGCCGTTCGCGGGCGGCCGCGACGAGCACGTCGATCGCGACGGCGAGCGCTGCTTCGGGGACGGGGGTGCGGGCGCCCACGCTCAGCGCCAGGTCCTCAAGATGGACCGCCAGCTCCACGCAGCGTGTCCGGAGGTATCCGTCGAGGAGCATTTCCTCCCCCGGACGGTGGAGGACGGCCACCCGTCGGTCGGCCGGCTCCCACGTGAGCCGCTCGGACAGCCGCTGCCATGCGCCCCGCGCCTGCTCGGCCACGGCGGCGGGACCGGCCGCGGCGGTCTCCTCGCTGCGCGCACGTACGCCGACGTTGAGTGCGGAGTCGGGTGTGCACGTGCCCTTGAGCCGGGCGTAGTAGTGCACGGGTGTCACGGGTTCCGCGCCGACCACCCGGCCGTCGAGGAACCATTCGACCTGCAGGATGCTGCGCGCGAGGTGGCCGGCCAGTCCGCCCACCGACATCCCCGGCAGCACCGACTCCTTCTGCCAGTGGAGCGCCACCTCCCCTTCCGCCAGGAGTCGTACGGCCTGCTCGGCGGCCAGCACGTAGGAGTTCCGTATCTCGGTCGTCGTCATGCCCGGCATTGTGGCCACAGGACGTCCGCAACGACGGAGGCGTCCACATGGTGATCCATGTGTCCAATATGTGGAATGCCGATGTTCGCCCCGGGTGGCCCGGTCGCTGAGCCCGAGCCCCGTCCTTCGCCCGGCCGACCGGTCCGCGGACGACCCCACGGGCGACCTCGCGGACGACCCCACGGGCGACCTCAAGGGAGAGGCTCAGGCAGGACCCCCCGGCGTCCGCCCTCGGGCGGGGCCGGTGCGACGGGGCGGGGGTCTGGCGGCCCGGCAGGCGATGCGGGGGGGGAAACAGCGAGGTCAGCCCGCTGAGGGCTCCGACGGTGCGGGATCCCAGGTGCGGGCGGCTGCGCCGAGGGCGCCGAGGACAGGGCGGATCAGCGGGTGGTCCTCCGCGCCGCGGCGGACGGCCGCGAAGACCCGGCGGGTGGGGGCCACCGCGTGCAGCGGGCGGACGGCGACGCCCGCCAGGTCCATGCCGCGCAGCGCCGAGCGGGGGACCAGGGCCACGCCCGCGCCCGCCGCGGCGAGCGCGACGACCGCGCGGAAGTCGTCCGAGGAGTGGGCGTAGCGGGGCTGGAAGCCGGCCGCCTCGCAGGCGATCACCACCACGTCGTGGCACGGGTTGCCCGGGAAGGGGCCCACCCACGTGTCGCGGGCCAGCTCCGCGAGCGGCACCGACTCCGCCCCGGCCAGCCGGTGCGAGGCGGGCACCACCGCGTCGAAGGGCTCGGCGTAGAGCGACACGTGCGTCAGCCGGGGGTCGTCGGCCGGGGCGCCCCGGTACTCGACGGCCACCGCGACGTCCACCTGCCGGGACAGCACCATGGGCAGGCTGGCGTCCCCCTCGGAGTCCCGCACCTGGATGGTGATGCCCGGCGCGGTCCGCCCGCAGTGCGCCACCGCCGGGGCGACGACCAGGGCTATCCCCGTGGCGAACGACGCGACGGTGACCGTGCCGGTGGCCCCCGAGCCGTACGCGGCGAGATCCGCCTCCGCCCGCTCCAGCTGCGCCAGCACCGCGTTGGTGTGGCCCAGCAGGATCTCGCCGGCCGGGGTCAGCCGCACCCCCCGGGCGCCGCGCTCCACCAGCCGGTGGCCGGTCTCCTGCTCCAGCGAGTTGAGCTGCTGGGAGACCGCCGACGGGGTCACGAAGAGCGCCGCCGCCGCCGCGGTCACCGTCCCGTGGTCGGCGACCGCGCGCAGCGTGTGCAGGCGCCTCGTGTCAATCATCGCACCCGCTATCGTAAACCAGCAGGTCAGCGACTCAGACCGGCCCTCGCCGCGACGAAGGCGGCGACCGCCTTGTCGACGTCCTCGATCGTGTGCGCGGCCGAGATCTGCACCCGGATACGGGCCTGGCCGCGCGGGACCACGGGGAAGGAGAAGCCCACCGCGTACACGCCCTCCTCCAGCAGCAGGTCGGCCATCCGCCCGGCCTCGGCGGCGTCGCCGATCATCACCGGGACGATCGGGTGGTCGCCCGGCAGCACCTCGAAGCCCTCCTCCGCCATGCGCCCGCGGAACCGCGCGGTGTTCTCCGCCAGCCGCTCGCGCGGTCCGGCCGCAGACTCCAGCAGGTCCAGCACGGTCAGCGACGCGGAGGCGATCACCGGCGCGAGGGAGTTGGAGAACAGGTACGGCCGCGAGCGCTGCCGCAGCAGCTCCACGATCTCCGTCCGCGCGGCCACGTACCCGCCGGACGCGCCGCCCAGCGCCTTGCCGAGGGTGCCGGTGAGAATGTCCACCCGGTCCGTCACCCCGTGCAGCTCCGGCGTGCCGCGCCCGCCCGCGCCGACGAAGCCCACCGCGTGCGAGTCGTCGACCATGACCATCGCGCCGTACCGGTCCGCCAGGTCGCAGATCTCCCGCAGCGGCGCCACGTAGCCGTCCATCGAGAAGACGCCGTCGGTGACGATCAGGGTGCGCCGGGCGCCCGCGGCCTCCTTCAGCCGCTGCTCCAGGTCGGCCATGTCACGGTTGGCGTACCGCAGCCGGCGGGCCTTCGACAGGCGGATGCCGTCGATGATCGAGGCGTGGTTGAGGGCGTCGGAGATCACCGCGTCCTCCTCGCCGAGCAGCGTCTCGAACACGCCGCCGTTGGCGTCGAAGCAGGACGAGTAGAGGATCGTGTCCTCCTGCCCGAGGAACGCCGACAGCCGGTCCTCCAGCTCCTTGTGCACCGACTGCGTGCCGCAGATGAAGCGCACCGACGCCATGCCGTAGCCCCACCGGTCCAGCGCGTCCTTCGCCGCCGCCACCACGCGCGGGTCGTCGGCGAGCCCGAGGTAGTTGTTGGCGCAGAAGTTCAGGACGTCCGCCTCGCCGCCCGCGACCCGGACGGACGCGGACTGCGGGGTGTCGATGACGCGCTCGGGCTTGTGCAGACCCGCGGCGCTGATCTCGTCGAGGGTCGCGCGCAGGTCGGATCGGACGGCGTCGAACATGGCGGGGCTCCGGATTCTGTTCGTGGGGCGGTGCGGGGCGAGGCGGGGCGGTCGGCGGGGTACGGGAGCGCGGGCTCCCCGGCCGGAACGGACGCCGCTACGCGGAGGCGGAGAGGGGGGAGGGGTCAGGCGGTCCAGTCGAGGACGACCTTGCCGCCGCGGCCGGACGCGGCCTCGGCGAACGCCGCCTCGTGCTCCTGGTAGCCGTAGCGGCCGGTGATCACGGGGGAGAGGTCCAGGCCGCCTTCGAGCAGCACCGACATCGAGTACCAGGTCTCGAACATCTCCCGCCCGTACACGCCCTTGAGGGTGAGCATGGAGGTGACGACGCGGCTCCAGTCGACGGCGAACTCCTCCGCCGCCAGGCCCAGCATCGCGATGCGGCCGCCGTGCGTCATGTTCGCGATCATGTCGCGCAGCGCGGCCGGCTGCCCGGACATCTCCAGGCCCACGTCGAAGCCCTCGCGCAGCCCCAGCATCCGCTGCCCGTCCGCGATGCCGGCCTCGGACACGTTCAGCGCCAGGCTCACCCCGAGGCCGCGGGCCAGCTCCAGGCGCTCCTCGCTGACGTCGGTCACCACCACGTTGCGGGCGCCGGCGTGCCGGGCCACCGCCGCGGCCATCAGGCCGATCGGGCCGGCGCCGGTGATCAGCACGTCCTCACCCACCAGCGGGAAGGACAGCGCGGTGTGCACGGCGTTGCCGAACGGGTCGAAGATCGCCGCCACGTCGAGGTCGACGGGCGTGCGGTGCACCCACACGTTCCCGGCCGGCATGGCCACGTACTGCGCGAACGCGCCGTTGATCCCGATGCCCAGGCCCACCGTCGAACGGCACAGGTGGCGGCGGCCGGCCAGGCAGTTGCGGCAGCGCCCGCACACCAGGTGGCCCTCGCCGCTCACCAGGTCGCCGACCGCGATGGTGGTGACGTCGCGCCCGATCTCGACGACCTCGCCGGCGAACTCGTGCCCCACCACGACGGGGGTGCGCACCGCGCCCCGCGCCCACGCGTCCCAGGAGCGGATGTGCAGGTCGGTGCCGCAGATACCGGTCCGGAGCACCTTCACCAGCACGTCCCCGGGGCCTACGGCCGGCTCCGGCACGTCCGTGAGCCACAGACCCGGTTCGGCTCGCTCCTTGACCAGCGCCTGCATGACCGAAGCTCCTGACGGTAGGGGGTGCCGACGGCACGGCGCGACGCACCGCCCGAGGGAAAGGGGGACTTGTCCCTGCAATCTGCCCCAGGAGGGGCCGCCTCGTCCATCGACGTTTTCTTAACCCCGCCCGCAGTTCTCCTTCAGGCCGCCGCCGCTCCGACCGGCTCCGGGCCGCCTCCGGCTGCTGGCGCGGCCCGGGGGCTGTCGCGGCCGTGCGCAGGTCCGAGGGGGTGGCACCCTCCGGAACCGCCGTACTCCTGCCTGCTCCGGCGGGGGCGGACCCGGGTCAGGCGTGGTCGCGGCGGCGGGTGAGGCGGGCGAGGCGTGATCCGGCGGTGTTGCGGACCCGGCGGGTGCGGCCGGTCTCGGCCAGGGCGGCGAGGGCGGCGCGGACGTCCGAGCGCTCGGCGATCCTGCGTTGCAGCCAGTCGGACGCCTCGCCCACCTCGTCCGGCGTCCACGGCAGCGCAAGGGTCACCGCCCTGAACAGGGCCTATTCAGCAAGCCGTTGGGCCAGAAAGGGCCGCGCGCCGACCACCTCGGCCAGGGCCGCCGCCCACGCCGTCCACTCCGGACCTTCGAGCAGGCTCGCGGCCCGCCGGTCGAGATGCCGGACGATCGCGGACGTCGCCACGGCCGGGTCGGGGTCGGTGAGGACCGAGGCGACCAGGTCGAACTCCTCCTCGTCGCGGACCACGTCCAGCGCCCGGAGACGGGCGGCGAACCGCCGGTGCTCGGGCGGCTCGTCCTCTTCGTCCTCCTGGTACGGGAGCCGGGGGTTCACGACCGCTGCCCCTGAGATCGCGCCGGTGCGCCTGCCCGGTCTCCGGTCCGACGGGCGGGTGTGCCGCGCCGCGGGTGCGACCGGGTCGTGGCGTGTCGGTACCCGGCGGGTTCGGGTGTCGGTAGGGCGGGTGCCGGCAGGGCGGGCTGGGCCGTCGAGGTGCCGGTGGTGATGGGCATGGCGGCATTCTGGCCCGGCCGTCGGCGCCGCACGCGGGAAGCGGCGTCCGGAGCGGGTAGGGGAAGCCGGCCCTGCCCCTGGCTGCGGGCGGTCAACTCAATCGGCCAGGAGCCGCGTTACCGTTGCTCCCCGACAGTCGCGTGATCAGACCCTTGGAGGATTCGTGTCCCATGGTGGGCTTCCCCGGCCGGTGCCTGGCGAGGTGCTGCTGCTCTGTGCGTGCTACGCGGACGGCGGGGCCGTATGGGGCGGGGTGCTGCACGAGATCGGGGCTCGCCAGGAGGGCGACGTCCTCGTCCTCGGGGACGGCGTGGCGCGGGTACGGCCGGTGGAGGACGCCGAGTGGGACGGCCTGTCCGGTGGGAACGTTCCGGCGCTCGTCCCCGACGGCGGGGTGCCGCCGGTAGCGGTCCTCGCCGACATCATGGCGGTGTACGGCGCGGGCGGCCCGCTGCTGGTCGATCTGGTGACAGTGCCCGGGCGCGGCGTCCGCGTGCTGTCGGACCGGCTCGGGGAGGTCCTGGCCGACCTGTCGGCGGGCCGGCTCGTCTTCGACGACCTGGTGCGGGAGATGGACCGGTGCGGTGTGTACCAGGGGGACGGCGGCCGGCCGGCCCTGCCCGCACCGCCGGCGCCGCGGCGGCGCTCCTTCCCCGCCCTGCCCGCCGTCCCCGGGGTTCTGCTGGTCCGCACCTCCTTCGAGGACGACCCGGGGTGGAGCGCCCTCCTCGACGAACTGGGCGGGACCGACGCGAAGGGCAGGATCGGCGCGGACCTGGACCTGGACCCGGACGAGTTCGACGACGAGGACTTCCCGCTGGAGGCGCTGGTCGTCGACGACCGGGCCTTCGAGGGCCTCCACCCCGGCCAGGTCCCGGCACTGGTCCCGCCCGGGGACCACGTGACGCTGGTGGTGCTCGCGGACAACCGAACCTTCACCGACCCGGGCCGACCGCTCACCGCCGTCGACCTGCACGCCACCCCGGGGCAGGCGGCGGTCCTGCCGAGCCGCCACGTCGGTTCACTGGTGTGCAACCTGGACATCGGCAACATGGACTTCTACGAGTTCGTCGCCGAGGAGGGCGTCGAGCCGTGGTGGGAGCAGACCTGACGTGCCGTCATGACAAGCGGCCGTCCGCCGTCCGCCCTACGTCGAACGGCGGTGACTTGCCGGCGAGTTCGCCTCCGGCCGGGCGTATCCGTGTGGGGGACCCTCGTCTCTCCGTGACGCCCGGTCCGCCGGGCTCACACCTCCACCGTGTGGCTGTCCGGGAAGCGGAGGCGGACCGTGGACCTGGCAGCCGGCGTGGCCGTCGCGTCGACGGGATCGCAGCTGACGGCCGACCGGAGGGCGACCGGGTCGCAGGTGTCGCGGGTCAGTACGACCAGGGTGACGTAGCAGGAGGACGGCGCCGTGGAGGGCGGGGCGGTCAGGTACGGGGTGGCCGAGTGCGGGCCGAAGGCGTTCGCGTGGACCTCGCGGGCCACGGCTGAGCCGGTGGCGGCTCGGACCTCCGGGGCGGGCTCCGAGCCGCCAGCCCCCTCAGCCGCACCCGGGCCCCGCCCCGGGGCGGAGGTCCCCTCCGGCGCCGGCTGCCAGCCGTACAGCGCGGCGACCACGCTGGTCAGGCCGGTCTCCGTACGGCACAGGGACCGGCCCGGACCGTGCTCGGCATGCGGCGGCTCCGCGCCGGCCACCGCGTATCCGCCCTCGCGCACGCCCAGGTGGGGGCCGTCGACGCGGTGCACGCGTATCTCCCACGGGCCGTGCAGGACGCTGGTCGTCTCCACGGTGGCAGGCCGGCCGTCCCCAGCCGCCGGCACCTCGTAGCGGGAGGCCGCCGAGGTCGGCGTGCAGGTGCCCAGCGGCTCGACGCGCAGCCGGCGCGAGGGCGTGCCGTCGGGCCCGAGAAGCGCGAAGTGGCCGTCGACGGTGCGGCGCCAGGCGGGTTCGGCGCTCTCGGGCGCGGTGGCCGTGGAGTAGCCGAACTTGGCGTAGTGCGGGTCGTCCTGGCCCGGGCCGGACGGAGGGTTGTGGTCGCTGCCGTGGTTGACCAGGCGGACGATCCCGTCGTGCCGGGTGCCGTGCAGCAGCCAGTTGGGGGCGCGCAGCGCTACGGCCGTGTCGCCCGACTCCACCGGCAGCGGCTCCTCGCGGGCCGTCCACACCGGGTGGTCCGGCGGCAGCAGCAGCCCGAGGAACCCCTTGCTCGCCCAGTACGGCGAGGCCGGCCCGGAGTACGGCTGGGTGGCGGGCAGGTGGGTGCCGTACCAGCCCAGCGGCAGCAGCCCCCGCTCGTCCGGCACCCCGCGCTCGACGAAGTGCCGCAGCGTGCCGGAGGCGAGGCGCCGGGTCAGGCCCGGGGCCAGCGGGGAGCAGCCGGCGAGCGCGCCCAGCCACACCGGGGCGAGCGCCGCGAACCGGTAGGCCAGCGACCGCCCCTGGTGGACGGGCGCCCCGTCGGCGCCGAAGAAGTGCGGGTAGTCGGCCAGGAACGCCGCGAGCCGGCGCCGGTACACCGCCGCCCGCTCCTCCCCGGCCGGTCCGGCGATCCGCGCCCACAGCAGCGGGTACAGGTGCAGCGCCCAGCCTCCGTAGTAGTCGAAGTTGCGGCCGTCGCCGTCGGTGTACCAGCCGTCGCCGACGTACCAGTCCTCCAGGCGGTCCAGGCCCGCGTCGATGTCCGCCTGCCGGAACGGCGCCCCCACCGAGGCGAGGAACTGCTCCGAAACCACCTGGAACAGACGCCAGTTGTTGTCCCATGTGCGGCCGCCGACGAAGCCGGAGAGCCATCCGGCCACCCGTTCGCGCACCGGCTGCTCCAGCCGGTCCCAGATCCACGGGCGGGTCTCGTGCAGCGCGACGGCGATCGACGCCGCCTCCACCATCTGCTGCGAGCAGTCGGTCAGCGCGGGCCACGCCTCCGGCGAGGCCGGATCGGTGCCGGCGGCCAGGCCCCGGGCGTACCGCTCGGCCAGCCGCTCGGCCTCCTCCCCGGTGCCGCCCGCGCCCGCGATACGGAAGGCTGCGAGCAGGAAGGTGCGCGCGTAGCCCTCCAGGCCGTCGAGGACGACGCCCGACCACGAGCCGCGGCCGGGCAGCCGGTACTGCGCGCCGCCCGGCGTGGCGTAGGGCGCGACTCCGTCGAGCATCCGGTCGGCCACCGCCTCCCAGTGCGCCCGCGTCCAGCCGGTGCGGGACGAGGTGACGCGGTCGGTGGGCGGGAGCCGGAGGAACGGCGGGACCATGGTGAACCTCCCAGAGGACGACGGGCGGGGGAGCGGTGCTGGACCGCGGAACGGCAAGGTGGCGGGGAAGGGATGGTGCGGGGGCGCGTTCGCGAGGACGCTTTCGCGTCCCGGGACGGACGGGGACGGACGGGGACGGTAAGCGGTGACTGCGGAGACAGCCCTGGAGGGGGCAGCCGGGGCCGGACCAGGCACTGGCAGGACGGCGAGCACGGCGACAGTGACGGCAGCAGGCCGGCAGGAAGGGTAAGCGCGTACTGCGCGCGGCGCGTGGAGACCGTCCCGCCGGCCCCAGCGGAGCCCGTCGAGCCCGTCCCCGCTCTCCCCGCCGTGCCCGTCGAACCCGCCGCCGCCCCTCGCCCGCCCCGCCGGGGTCAGCTCCTCCCGGCGGCCCTGCGCGGCGGCGCCACCGAGTCGCGGACGACGATGTGCGTGCCGAGCCGGACCGCCCTGCCGACCGTCTCGCGCCAGTCGTCCTTGTCGTCCTGGCCGACCGCGATCCGGACGGCGGCTCGCCCCATCTCCTCCAGCGGCACGTGGACGGTGGTGAGCCGCGGCCGCATCTCGTGCGCCACGGGCACGTCGTCGTACCCGACCAGGGAGATGTCGCGCGGCACCCGCACGCCGGCCTCCTCCAGCGCCTGGGCGGCACCGGCGGCCACGATGTCGTTGGCGGCGAACACGGCGGTGAAGTCCAGGTCCGTGCCGAGCAGTTCGGCCATCCGGCGGTAGCCGAAGGCCCGGGCGAAGGCACCCGTCTGCTCCAGCCGCGGATCGTGCGGCACCCCCCGCAGCTCCAGCGCCCGCCGGTGCCCGGCCAGCCGGTCGCGGGTGGTGGACAGCCGGGGCGGCCCGCCCAGGTAGAGGATGCGGCGGTGCCCCTGGGTGATGAGGTGGTCGGTGATCGCGAACGCGCCACCCTCGTTGTCGTACTCGACGGACGCGGTCGGCACGTCGGCGCCCAGGCCCGGCCGTCCGCACAGCACCAGCCGGCTGCCGTCGGAGGCCAGGTCGTAGGCGCGCCGGGCCAGTTCGGCGTTGTAGTCGCGGTCCGGGACGCTGCCGCCGACCACCACCACGGCCTCGGCGCGTCGCTCGTGCAGCAGTTCCACGAAGGCCAGTTCGCGGCGCGGGTCGCCCTGTGCCGAGCACACCAGGCACAGCCGGCCGCCCTCGGTCGCCTCGCGTTCCATGCCGCGCGCGATGTAGGCGTAGAACGGGTCCACGAGATCGCCCACCACGATGCCGACCGTTCGGGTGGAGACCCCCGCCAGCGCCCGGGCCTGGGCGTTCACCACGTAGCCGAGCGAGCGGACGGCGTCCTCGACCCGCCGCCGGGTGGCCGCGGCCACCGGGTAGTTGCCGTTCATCACCCGGGAGACGGTCGCCGTGGAGACCTCGGCCACCCGCGCGACGTCGGCGACGGTGGCGCGGCGCGGAACAGCGGGGGCGCCCGGCGTGTTCGGAGTGCCCGGCGGGCTCGGAGTTCCCGACGCGCCCGGTGTCGTGTTCCGGCGCGGCGTGGTCTGGCGTGCCATGAGGCGGGAGGCCCTTCCCTGGTCGGATTGCGGTCGGCGCTGACCGGCATGCTGCCGGGGCAGCCTATGGCCCTCCGGCGCCGCCGCGGCGTGGATCACGCCGTGCGGTCCCAGTCGGGCCACAGCACCGGGTGGCGCAGCGGCTCACCGGCCGCGAACCGCTCCAACTCGTCCACGACCAGGGCCCCCAGCCGGGCGCTCTCGTTGCCGAGGGCACCGGCCAGGTGGGGGGTGAGCCACACGTTCGGCAGGTCCCAGAGCGGGTGGTCCGGGGGCAGCGGTTCCGGGTCGGTGACGTCCAGTACCGCGTCCAGCCGGCCGGAGACCAGGTGCGCGGTGAGGGCCTCGGTGTCCACCAGGGAGCCGCGGGCGGTGTTGACCACGAGGGTGCCCGGCCGCATCAGCTCCAACCGGTGCGCGTCGATCAGGTGCCGGGTCTCGGCGGTGGCGGGGGCGTGCACGCTCACCACGTCCGAGGTGGCGACGAGCGTGTCGAGGTCGACCTGCCGGGCGCCCAGGGCCTGGATGTCGGCTTCGGCGGTGTAGGGGTCGTAGAACAGGACCTCCACGTCGAGCGTGCGCAGCAGTTCGGCCACCCGGCGGCCGGTCCGGGAGGCGCCCACCAGGCCGACGGTCAGGCCGTGCGCGCCCATCCAGGCCGGCCGCGCCAGGTCGGCGGCGGTGCGCTGGGTGCGGCGCCGGCCGTAGAGGCGGGCCAGCGGCAGCGCGCGCTTGGCGCCCAGCACGATCGCGGCGAGGGTGAACTCCGCGACCGGCACGGCGTTCGCCTCCGCCGCCGAGGACACGGCGATGCCGCGCTCGAAGACACCGGGGGACAGGAACGTCTTCACCGTCCCCGCCGCGTGCAGCACCGCCCGCAGCCGGGGCGCCCGGCCGAGCACGGCCGCGTCCAGGGGCGGGCAGCCCCAGCCGGTGACCAGCACCTCCGCGGTGCGCAGGGCGTCCACTGCGTCGGGGGAGTCGAAGTCCTCCAGCACCCCGGCCGGCCACACCTCGGCCGTCTGCTCCATCCGGGCCCGGACCTGGGGCGGGAAGACCTCCTCGACGAGCGAGGCGTCCATCGCGACCGCCGTGCGGGGCCGCCGCGCGGGCGCCGCGACGGCGCCTTCGTCCGGGGCGGGCGCCTCGTCGGTGATGTGCACCGTACCTCCGTGATGGTAAGCGCGTACTGTCTGATGCCGGGAGGCTAGGAGCTTCGTGATGCCGCGTCAACTGCCCGATGCGTTGTCGAAGTTCCTTACGGTTGCGGCAAACTGGCGCTGACCTGGGGGGAGTCCGTTCCACGGGGCCCCCGATGTCCGGATGGGAAACATGGACGTTGCTTGCGATGTATTGACGTTGAAGGTAAGCGATTACTAGCCTGCCGCGGCAGAAGACGTCCTTTCCCGGGGATCGCTCCCACGGCGGACGCCTCCCGGCGCCCGCCGTTGCCCACGGACGCCTGCCGACACCCGTAGCCGCACCCGTTGCCACACCCGTAGACAACCGTCGATGCCCGCTGACCCCCGCTGACCCCAGCTGACACCTGCCGAACAGGACCGCCCATGGCTGAATCCGCTTCCGCGCCGGCCCCACCGGCGGCCCGTGCCGAGCACGGCCCGCCGTCCCGCCCCCTGCCGGCGGTGCACCGCCTCACGCTGCGGCAGCGGCTCCGACGGGACAAGGTGATGCTGCTGCTCACCCTGCCCGGCCTGCTGTACTTCGTCGTCTTCCACTACGTGCCGCTGCTCGGCTACGTGGTGGCCTTCCAGGACTACCAGCCCTACCTCGGCTACACCCACAGCGCCTGGGTCGGCCTGCACAACTTCAGCGCGGCCTTCGCGCAGCCGGCCTTCTGGTCGGCGACCCGCAACACGGTCGAGATCGCCCTCGTCCAGATGGTGTTCTACTTCCCCGTGCCCATCGCGCTGGCGCTGCTGCTGCACAGCGTCACCGGCGACCGGGTCCGGCGGTTCGTGCAGAGCGTCGTCTACCTGCCGCACTTCATCGGCTGGGTCATCATCGTCTCGATCTTCCAGCAGGTGCTGGGCGGCGCGGGGCTGGTGCCCAAGGCGCTGGCCGGGATGGGGCTGCCGCGCTACGACATGACCACCGACCCGCACGCCTTCCCGTGGCTGCTGACCCTGGAGCTCATCTGGAAGGACTCCGGGTGGGGCACGATCATCGTCCTCGCCGCCCTGCTGTCCATCGACCGCCAGCTCTTCGAGTCCGCCGCGATGGACGGGGCCGGCCGCTGGCGGCGGCTGTGGCACGTGACGCTGCCGGGGATCTCCCCGGTGATCGTGCTGCTGCTCATCCTCAACCTCGGCAACTTCCTGTCCGTCGGCTTCGAACAGGTGCTGCTCCAGCGCGACGCGGTCGGGCCGGACGCGGGCGAGGTGCTCGACACGTACGTCTACTTCCACGGCATCCGCGACAACGACTGGGGCGCGGCGGCCGCCGTCGGACTGGTGAAGGCCGCCGTCGGCACGGCCCTGGTCCTCGGCGCCAACAAGTTCGCCCACCGGCTGGGCCATGAGGGGGTGTACCGCGGTGCTGACCGCTGAGCACACGACACACGACGGCACGGCGGCGGTGCGGGGACGCGGGCGGGTGCTGCCGCGGCGGACCCGGCCGGCTCGCTCCCGGGACACCCGGCCGCCCTGGATGGAGCGGCCGACCCGGTTCGGCCAGGGGGCGAAGGCCCTGGTGCTGGTCCTGGTGGTAGCCGCCGTGGCCTACCCGCTGCTGGGCGTGATCGGCACCAGCCTCGCCTCGCAGACCGACATCATCCACGCCGACGGCCTCGTCCTGTGGCCGCACCACCCGACGCTGGAGGCGTACCGGACGGTCTTCACCGGGGGCGTGGTGACCCGCGCGCTGCTGGTCAGCGTCGGTGTCACCGTGATCGGCACGGCCGGCAGCCTCCTGGTCACCGTCTGCATGGCGTACGGGCTGTCCCGTCCGGAGGTCACCGGCTCGCGGGCCATCCTCATGACGGCGCTGTTCACCATGCTCTTCAACGCCGGCATCATCCCCAACTTCCTGCTCGTCAAGAACCTGGGGATGTACGACACCTACGCCTCCCTCGTGCTGCCCACCCTGGTCAGCGCCTTCAACCTGGTCGTCCTGCGCGCCTTCTTCATGAACCTCCCCGGTGAGCTGTACGACGCGGCCCGCGTCGACGGCGCCGGCGACCTGCGCATCCTCGTCCGCGTGGTGCTCCCGCTGTCGAAGGCCGTCATCGCCGTCGTCAGCCTCTTCTACGCCGTCACCTACTGGAACGCCTTCTTCAACGCCCTGCTGTACCTCGGCGACCCGGACAAGTGGCCGCTGCCGATGGTGCTGCGCACCTACGTCCTCCAGGGGCAGGGGCTGGGCAGCGCCGCCTCCGGCGAGGCCGTCGCACCGCAGGAGGCGGTGCAGATGGCGGTGCTGGTCGTCGCCGTGGTGCCGATCCTCCTCGTCTACCCCTTCCTCCAGCGCTTCTTCACCAAGGGCGTCCTCACCGGCGCCGTCAAGGGCTGACGTCCGGCCGCTCCACCACCCCGCTCCCCGTCCTCACCCGCACCCCGCAACGGCGGTGTCCGCGACCGCCGTTCCTCCGCCGTGCCCGCAACGCCCCGCCCCGCCAACCCCTCCCGGACCGAAGGAGCAGAAGACCCCGTGTCCTCCTCGAACCCGATCGACAGACGATCCGTCCTGCGGATCGGCGCCGGCGCGTCACTCGGCCTAACCGCCGCCCCGTTCCTGGCCGCCTGCGGCGACGGCGCGCCCCCCGCCAAGGCCGAGGCGCACGACTCGCGGCTGCTGCCGACGACGACGCTGCGCAGCGACGGTCCCCGGCCGGATCTGCCCGGTACCGCCGCCGGCGTGCCGCAGGGCTTCTACCGCTACCCGGCCCAGACGGTCCGCGCCACCACGGGCCGGCCGCTGGCCGGCGCGGACCCGGTCAAGGTGGTGATGGAGACCTACTCGCCGCCCGCCGCGGCCCGCTCCAGGAACGCCGCCTACCAGGCGATCGAGAAGCTGCTCGGCGGCACCGTCGACGTCACCGGCGTGCCCGCCGACGACTACCCGACGAAGTTCTCCACCTTCGTGGCCGGCGGCGACCTGCCGGACGTCTTCATGTACCCCGAGAGCGGCGGAGTCGACAACCGGGCCGCCTTCCTCGACGCCACCTGCGCCGACCTCACCCCGTTCCTGGCGGGGGAGAAGGTGAAGGAGTACCCGAACCTGGCCGCGATCCCGCAGTCCGCCTGGCAGACGGTGATCTTCGGCGGCAAGCTCTACGGCGTCCCCATCGCCCGCTACGGCACCGGCGGCGCGGGCGTCTACCGCCACGACCTCTTCGCGCGGGCCGGGGTCACCGACCTGGACCAGATCACCGACCTCGACCGGTTCGTCGAGCTCTGCAAGGCGCTGACCCGGCCGGACAAGGACGAGTACGCCATCTCCGCGACCGTCGGCAACCTCGTGGCGATGTCCGCCGGCGCCCCGCAGTCCTGGCGGGTCGACCCCAAGACGGGCAAGTGGCAGCACCAGCTGGAGACACCCGAGTTCGAGCAGGCCGTCGAGGTGCAGCGCACCCTGTACAAGGCCGGCTGCTACTACCCGGGCACGCTCGGCATGACGGGCACCCAGAAGGCCAAGTACACCGACCTGTTCAAGAACGGCAAGGCCGCCTACGTCTACGACGGCATGCCCGGCTACATGACGGCCAGCACCGGCTACTACGACGCCATGCGCGCCGTCGACCCCTCCTACGACCCGCGCCCCATCCGGCCGTTCGGCCCGAAGGCGGTGGTGTGGACGGACAACGTCGCGCTGTCGGTGACCCACTTCCGCAAGTCCTCGCCCGAGCGCGTACGCCAACTGCTGCGGCTGGCCGACTTCGCCGCCTCGCCCTTCGGCAGCACCGAGTACACCCTCATCAACTACGGTGTCGAGGGGACCGACTTCACCCGCGACAAGAGCGGAAACCCCGCCCTCACCGGCAAGGGCACCCTCGACGCCGCCGTGCCCTGGAAGTTCATCGCCTCCGGCACCCCCGCGGTCTTCATGGCCGCCGGGAAGAACCCGGTCGACTACGTCCACGAGGCGTACGCCGAGATGGTGCCGATGATGATCGCCGACCCCACCCTCGGCTACTCCTCGCCCACCTGGGACTCCAAGGCGACCGGCAGCCTGGCCACGCTGGCCGGCGACGGGATCAAGGACATCATCAGCGGACGCAAACCCGTCTCCTCCTACAAGCAGTTGACCCGCGACTACCTCGCGGCCGGCGGTGAGCAGGCGCGGAACGAGTTCGAGGAGGCCGCGCAGCAGGGCAAGAAGGCCACATCTTCGAAGGGGGCCGCCAAGTGACGCCGCCGGAGGTCGGGTTGCGGACCGCGCAGCCATCCCGGCCCGAAGCCCCGGGGCCGCGCCGGCCGCCCCGCCCGCCGCGGGCCCAGCCGCCGCGCCGCCCTGGCACTGGGCGCCGCCGCCGCGGCCGGCGCCGTCCCCGCGCTCGCCGGACCCGCCACCGCGGCGCCCGCCCCGCCGCCTCCGCCGGCCCCCAGCCGGGCGCCCCCGGCGCCGGCGACCCGCTCTTCCCCGACCTGGGCAACGGCGGATACCAAGTGATCCACTACGACCTGGAGTTCGACTTCACCCCGGCCGTCTACGACTACACCGGCGTGATCACCCTCCAGGCCGAGGCCACCCAGGACCTGTCCTCGTTCAACCTCGACAGCGACGGCCACACCGTCGACGCCCTCACCGTCGACGGCCGCCCGGCCGCCTGGACGCTGTCGGCCGGACTCAGCGGCCAGGAGCTGACGGTCACCCCCGGCCACCCGCTGCGTGAGGGCCGCCCCTTCACCGTCGAGGTCCGCTACCACGGCAACGGCAAGGGCCATCACAGCGGCCTGTCCGGCTGGGTGTTCGGTGCCGACGGCGGCTTCGCCTGCGCCGCGCAGGCGTCCCGCGCCGACACCTTCTTCCCCTGCAACGACACCCCGTCGGACAAGGCCACCTGGACGTTCCACATCAGCGCGCCGCCCGGCTACGTGGCCGCCGCCAACGGCGTCCTGACCCACCGCACCCCCCGCGCCGACGGCTCCACCGTGTGGCACTTCGCGCTGCGCGAGCGGATGCCCACCGAACTGTGCGGCATCGCCGTCGTCAAGGGCACCTACCTGTACGGCGCCGCCCACAACGGCCTGCCGCTGCGGCACATCGTCCCGCAGGGCCAGGAGGACACCTACGCCCCCGTGGTCGCCCGCACCGCCGACCATCTCGCCTGGACCGAGGCCCTGTTCGGCCGCTTCCCGTTCTCCGTCTACGGGGTCCACATCTACGGCGGCTACGGAGACGCGCTGGAGAACCAGACCCTCACCCTCATGGGCACCAACTGGTTCAAGCCGGACGCCAACGGCAACCCCACGTGGGAGGACACCATGGTGCACGAGCTGACGCACCAGTGGTTCGGCGACAGCGTCACCCCCTCCGACTGGCAGCAGGCGTGGTTGAACGAGGGCCCGGCCACCTACTACGCCGCCCGCTACGCCGACGAGCACGGCTGGTCCGACCTCACCGCGAAGATGCGGAGCGTCTACGGGACGCTGGACGCCGTCCGCGCCGCCGACGGCCCGCCCGGCCTGCCCGACGCGCTCGGCGGCACCAACATCTACGACGGCGGCGCTCTCGTCCTCTTCGCCCTGGACCAGCGGATCGGCCGCGCCGCCTTCGACCACGTCATGCGCCTGTGGCCGAGCCTGCACCGGGACTCCAACGCCGGCAGCGAGGACTTCATCTCCCACGTCGTGCGCACCACCGGTGACCGCTCCCTCGACGCGTTCCTGCGCGACTGGCTCTTCGGGGCCGTCAACCCGCCCATGCCCGGCCACCCCGACTGGAAGGCCACGCCATGACCCGTCGCCTGACCCGGGCGAACGCCGCCACCGTCACCCTGGGGGCGCTGGCCGCCCTCGCCGCCCCCTGGACGCTGCCCGCCGCCCCCGCCGCGGCAGCCCCCTCGTCGCCCCTGCCCCCCTGGTCGTCCACGCCGCGCCCGGCGGCAGCGGCGGCGCCTGCACCACCGCCCGCCCCTGCTCCCTGGACGGCGCCCGCGCCGCCGTCCGCGCCGCCACCGCCGACGGTATGACCAGGGACGTGCGGGTCGAACTGGCCGGCGGCACCTACCGGATGGCCGCGCCCCTGGCGCTGGGCCCCCAGGACTCCGGCCGCGACGGCCACACCGTCACCTGGGCCGCCGCGCCCGGCGCCCGTCCGGTCCTCTCCGGCGGCGCCGCCCTGAACGGCTGGACGCCGGGCGCGAACGGCACCTGGAGCACCACCGTCCCCGAGGGCGTGGACGCCCAGCAGCTCTTCGTCGACGGGCAGCGCGCCGTACCCGCCCGCGGCGGCGCGTGCGCGGCGAGCGTCTGCGACGCCACCGCCGCCGGCATGAGCGGCGCCCGGGCCACCGGCATCGCCGGCTGGAGCGACCCCACCGACGTGACAGCCGTGATCAAGGTCCGCTGGCGCGACTACCACTGCCGCGTCTCCGGGGTCTCCGGCGACACCATCAGCTTCGTCCAGCCCTGCTGGGCGAACTCCTCCAGCGGCACCGGCCGCACCGGCCCCGCATGGGACACCACCACCGTCGACTCCAGCCGCTACAGCGGCGTCTCCTGGTTCGAGAACGCACCCGAACTCCTCGACACGCCAGGAGAGTTCGCCTTCAACTCCGGCACCCGCGCCCTCACCTACCTGCCGCGCGCGGGCCAGGACATGCGGCACGCCGACGCCGTCACCCCCGCCACCGAGCAGCTCGTCACCCTCGACCACGCCCAGGACCTGCGGCTGACCGGCATCGCCCTGGAGTACGCCGCCTACCGGCAGCCCGGCACCGGAGAGGGGTACGCCGGCACCCAGGCCGGGCTGACCCTCACCGGCACCACCGGGCCCGCCGACCAGTCCGGCAGCTACTACACCAAGCCCGCCGCCGCGCTCACCATCAGCCACGGGCGGCACGTCACCGTGGACCACGCGGCCTTCAGCCACCTCGGCGGCGCCGGCGCCGTCCTGGAGTCCGGCACCCAGGACACCTCCGTGCTCCACTCCGCCTTCACCGACCTGTCCTCCGGCGCCCTCTACGTCGGCGACACCGACCCGGACCCGGCCCCCGACCTCGCCGGCCGGGACAACACGGTCGCCTACGACACCATCGACCACGCCGGCACCGAGTACACCGACGCCGTCGGCGTCTGGGCCGGCTACGAGGCCGGCCTGACGGTCGACCACAACACCCTGGAGCACCTGCCCTACTCGGCGGTCTCCGTCGGCTGGGGCTGGGACCAGCCGCAGGCCCAGAGCACCGCGCTGCACGACAACCGCGTCACCGCCAACCGGATCACCGACGTCATGCAGGCCGCGGCCGGCATGCACGACGGCGGCGCCATCTACACCCAGGGCGCCCAGCCCGGCACCGTCATCGCCGGCAACTACGTCGACCGCGTCGGCTACGGCAGCGCCCAGCACGACGGCAACGCCGTCTACCTCGACGAGCAGTCCTCGTACATCCACGTCACCGGCAACGTCCTCACCCGCTTCCCCGGCAAGTACGTCTCCAACTGGGCCGACTACGGCATCGACAACACCGCCTCCGGCAACTGGACCGACAGCGACGCGCCCGCGCCCGCCGGCGTCGGCTCCACCCTGGACGACCACACCCGGCTGACGGTCCTGCCGCCCGCCGCCGTCGCCACCGCCGCCCGCGCCGGAGCCGACGGCGGTCCCGTCGAACAGCTCGGCACCGACTGGGCCCGCACCGGCACCGCCACCCAGTCCGCCACGTCCGGCACCGCCACCGCCGACCTCGCGCTGGACGGCGACAACAACACGCAGAGCTCGACGACCTCCGCCCCCGGGGCGTGGTGGCAGGTGGACCTCGGTGCCGTCCGCCCGATCGGCTCCGTCGAGTTGTGGAACGACTCCGCCGCCGGCACGCACGACGTCACCGTCACCTTCGCCACCACCCCCGACCTGAGCGGCGCGCGGACGGTGCGCATCTCCGGCACGGTGCTGGAGCCGAGCCTGCTCACGCACCTGGGCGTCCGTGCCCGCTACGTGCGCGTCACCGCCGACAGCGGCGCCGTCGGCCTGTCCACCGTGCGGGTCATGCCGTGACGCTCCCGCCCGCCGCCCCCAGCGCCGGCGAACCAGCCCCGGCATCGCCGAACCAGCCCCCGAAAGGCCCACCGTGACCCCGCCCGACCTGCGCCTCGGCGTCCTCGGCTACGGGCTGCGCGCCTCACTCGCGCGCACCGCCCACCGGCCGGGAGCCGGCGCCGCCGTCACCGTCGTCGCCGACCCCGACCCGGCCGCCCGGCTGAAGGCGGAGAAGGACCTCGACGGGGTGCGTACCGTCCACGACGCCTCGGCGGTCCTGGACGACCCGGCCGTCGACGCCGTCCTCGTCCTCACCCCGGACGACACCCACGCCGACCTCGCCTGCCGGGCCCTGACCGCGGGCAAGCCGGTGCTGGTGGAGAAGCCCCTGGACGTCAGCGTCGAGAAGTGCGACCGCATCCTGCGCACCGCGTACGAGACCGGCACCCGGCTCTACGTCGGCCACAACATGCGGCACATGCCCGTGGTCCGGCTGATGCGCGAGGCCGTCGAGCGGGGCGAGATCGGCACCGTCAAGACGGTGTGGGTGCGGCACTTCGTCGGGTACGGCGGCGACTGGTACTTCAAGGACTGGCACGCCGAACGCGCCCGCGCGAACGGCCTGCTGCTGCAGAAGGCCGCGCACGACATCGACGTCGTCCACTGGCTGGCCGGCGGCTACACCAGCGGCGTCCAGGCCATGGGCGACCTCATGGTCTACGGCGCCAACCCGCACCGCCGCGCGCCCGGCGAACCCAAGACCGACGACTGGTACACCAGGGACGGCCACTGGCCGCCGCACACCCAGCGCGACCTCAACCCCGTCATCGACGTCGAGGACGTCTCCCTGGTCAACCTGCGCCTGGACAACGGGGTCCTGGCCGCCTACCAGCAGTGCCACTTCACCCCCGACTACTGGCGCAACTACACCGTCATCGGTGACGCCGGCCGGCTGGAGAACGTCGGGGACGGCCCCGGCGCCGTCGTCCGGGTGTGGAACAGCCGCCGCTCCACCCACCGCGCGGACGCCGACGCCGAGTACCGCGTGCCGGACCAGGAGGACGGCGGCCACGGCGGCGCCGACCCGCTGCTGGTCGACGAGTTCCTGCGCTTCGCCCGCGAGGGCGGCCCGACCCGGACCTCCCCGGTCGCGGCCCGGATGGCCGTGGCGGCCGGAGCCGGGGCGACCGCCTCCCTCCGGGACGGCGGCACCCCCCGTGACGTGCCCCCGCTCGACGGCGCGCTGCGCGCGTACTTCGACCGCCACCAGGTCCGCTGACCGGTTTCCACCACCCCACCCGCGGCTTCGCGGCCCCGGCGCGCAGGCACCCCCGCGCGCCGGGGCCGCGGGGACGGCCGGGCGCACAAGGGGTTGCCCGCGCGCCCGGCTCAGCGCCACTCCCGCACCCACGCCCCAACCCCCTCCCGTGAGGAGCAGACATGCGCTTCCCGCTCACCTCCACCCGCCGCCGCACCGCCGTACGGGCCGCAGTGGTCGCCACCGCCGCCGCCGCGTTCGGGCTGGCCATGACCGGACAGTCCTTCGCCTCCACCCCCACCACCGGCTGGAGCACCGGGGCGCCCACGCCCGTCAGCCAACTCACTCTGCCGCTGACCGTCGACGCCGCGCCCGACGCCGCAGGGATCTACTTCGCCTACTACACCACCCTCGAATCCGGCACCCGCCCCTACGCCGGCCTCCAGCCGAAGCCGCAGACGGACGGACAGCCGCGCCTTCAGGCCGTCTTCAGCTCCTTCAACGCCGCCGCCACGACCGACGACGACCACTGCTCCTACGGCGCCGACGGCGGAGCCGGGGTGAGCTGCGCGGTCCAGTTCGACTACACCCCGGGCACCGAGTACGACCTCGTACTGAAGCTGGCGAGCACCACCGGGGACACGCAGCTCATGACCGGGGACGTGGTGGAGGGCGGCACCGGCGCCGCCGTCGCCCACATCGGCTCGTTCAGCCTCCCGTCGACCTCCGGCCGCTTCCGCGCCTCCGACGGCGGCTTCATCGAGCCCTACCTCACCGCCGGCTGCTCCCAGCAGGTCACCGTCACCTACGGGCGGCCCTCGGGCACGGAGGCCGGCCAGACCTACACCGGCGGCCTGCCCACCGTCACCGACCCCGCCTCCGGGTCCTGCCTCAGCACCACCGCGCAGGACACGCCCCAGGGACGCCAGGTGACGGTGACAGGGGACTCCTTCACCGGGTAGGCGGTTCCACCGGGTGAGCCGGGGCACCGCTGTCCCGGCTCACCCGCCCGGCCGCACCGCTGTGTCGCACCTCGCGAATACGTCTACGTAGCTGTAGACGGCAAGGGGTAGGCTGCCCCCAGACCCGACACCCCAGGGCCCGGCCCGCCTCACGCATCCCGGAACCACAGCCGCGAGCGGTGCGGACCGGACCCGGCGGGGTACGACGTCGGGGTCCGTCCAGAGCCGCCCGGTGCGGGGGAGGAGGTGGTGCGGGTGACGGTGCTGTTCCTGCTGGCCTCCGTCTTCCTCGCCTGCGCCGTCGAGGCCGTCGAGGCCCTGACGATCGTGCTGGCCATGGGGGTGTCGCGGGGGTGGCGGTCGGCGCTGCGCGGTGCGGCGGCGGCCCTGGTGGTCCTCGCGGCCGTGGTCGCCGCGCTCGGGCCGGCCCTCACCCGCGTCCCGCTGGACGCGCTGCGGCTGGTCGTCGGGGGACTCCTGCTGGTCTTCGGCCTGCAGTGGCTGCGCAAGGCGGTGCTGCGGGCCGCCGGCTTCAAGGCCGTCCACGACGAGGCGGAGATCTACGACCGCCACCTCGCCGAGGCCCGCGCGGCGGGCGGCCGGGCCTCGGGCGGCACGGACTGGTACGCCTTCACGCTCTGCTTCAAGGGGGTGCTGCTCGAAGGGTTCGAGGTGGTCTTCATCGTGCTCACCTTCGGCGCGAACCAGGGCGACGTGCCGCTCGCCGCCCTGGCCGCCGCCGTCGCGGTGATCACCGTGGCCCTGGTCGGCGTCGCCGTACGGGCGCCGCTGGCCAGGGTGCCGGAGAACACGATGAAGTTCGCCGTCGCCGTCATGCTCACGTCGTTCGGCAGCTTCTGGGGCGCGGAGGGCGCCGGCGCGCACTGGCCCGGGCAGGACGTGTCCCTGCTCGTCGTGCTGGGCTTCACCGCCGCGTTCTCACTGGCGGCGGTGGCGGTTCTGCGGCGCGTCCGCGCCCGGCGCGGGGAAGGGGCGGTGGCCGGCTGATGCGTGCCCTGAGAGTGTTCGGAGCCTTCTGGCGCGACCTCCTCATCGGCGACGACTGGCGGCTCTTCGCCGGCGTCGTCGCGGCGCTGGCGGTCACCGCCGCACTGGCCCACGCGGGCGTACCGGCCTGGTGGTTCGTCCCGGTCGCGGCCGCGGCACTGCTCACCTGGAGCCTGGCGCGGGCGGTCGGCCGGCACGGCAAGGCGAAGTGAGCGCCGGGGCGGGGGCCACGGCCGAGCCGGCCCTGAGCGGGACCTGTCCAAGGCCGGCTCGCTGATCCGCTGATCCGCTGATCCGCGCGAGGCTGTCGCCCTGGCTGCCCGACGGGGCGACGTACGACGTGCCGTTCCGGGCCGGGCATCTGAACGGGGAGGCGGCCGTCCGAAACCCGGGTGCGGGTGACATCGGGTCAGCTCTAGGGTGCCTCCGTCGGGTAGGCAGGGCGCCCTCCCGAGGACGGTCAGCCAGTGGATCGGAGATGTACCAGGTAATGAGTTGCCAACTGTTCGCGGTCTGCCTCGACGCGGCTGAGCCGTCGCGTCTCGCCCGGTTCTGGTCCGGGCTTCTGGGCTGGGAGACGGCCGACGATCCGGACGGCACCGTCGAGTTGCTGCCGAGCGGCGACACCGGGTTCCGTATCCGCTTCCTCCCCAGCCGGGAACCGAAGGCCGGGCAGAACCGGTCGCACTTCGACCTGACGAGTACCTCGCCGGATGACCAGCGGCAGACTGTGGCCAGGGCACTGGCACTCGGCGGGCACCACACCGATGTCGGGCAACGCCCCGAAGAGGGCCACGTGGTGCTCGCCGACCCTGAGGGCAACGAGTTCTGCGTCATCGAGCCGGGCAACGCCTTCCTCGCCGGATGCGGCCTCGTCGGCGCGCTGGCCTGTGACGGCTCCCAGGCGGTCGGGTACTTCTGGAGCAAAGCCCTTGGCTGGCCGCTGGTCTGGGACCAGGACGAGGAGACCGCGATCCGTTCCCCGCACGGCGGCTCGAAGATCACCTGGGGCGGTCCGCCGCTGATGCCGAGGGCGGGCAGGGACCGGCTGCGTCTCGACCTCGTTCCGTCCGCGCCCGGCGGCCTGCGGGCAGCAGCCGACCGCCTGCTCTCCCTCGGGGCCACGCTGATCGGCACCGTCCGGGACGAGGACGACCGGGTGACGATGACCGACCCCGACGGCAACGAGTTCCGCCTGTTGACGCCCCGGCGGTAGCCCGGGGGACCCGGCTTGCCGCCCGTTCTGGATCTGTTGCGAAGTGCTGGTCGACGTCCGAAGGCGCGATGAGCCGACCGGGGTAAGTGCCTGAGCCGATGAGCCATGACTGGTGCTGGAAGCGATCGGCTGGGAGAGGAGTGTGGTTGAGCAGGACTGTGCCCGTGATCGCCGGTGAAGCGATGTTCTGGGCCTATGACGTGGCGCTCGGGGTCCTCTTCATCGAGGCGGCGCGAGTTGCCGCGGAGATGCCGACGGATCTGCGGCCCCCGGGTTGGCCGGAGTTGGAGCAGGAACTCCGCACTCAGGCACTGACGGGCAGCAGCTCCGCTGTCCTGCTCGACGCCTTCGCCGTCGAGCAACGACAGGTACTCCTGAGCTGCGTTGTGGAGGCGGCTCGCCGGATCGAGGCCCGCGGCGGCGTGAGCCGGGACGAAGTCTCGACCTGGCCCGAGCTGGAGGAGAGCGCGACAGGCTTCCTGCGCGGTGCAGAACACATCGCCGCTGCTCCGCTTGTTGAGCTGGCACAAGCTCTGGTCGATCTGGCTGCCGGCACGCTCTCCCCGGCTCCAGCCGAGCGCTATTGGTACTACGGAACTCCAGAGGGGCGGATCGTGCAGGGCGGACAGGGCGGACAGGGCGGACAGGGCGGACAGGGCGGACAGGGCGGACAGGGCGGACAGGGCGTGGTGCGACCGCGTGTATAGCCACTCGTTGATCGCTGGGACCAGCACGGTCACTCCGTAGCGGACCGCCGGCTTGTCGTACCTCGTGGCATGTCGCGCCGGGAGGGCGTCCGGGAGGGGCCGTCCTGGCCGGGACCTCACGGCGGGGCTTCAGGCGCTCAGCGGCCCACCTCCGGGCTGGTGCTTCGCGACCTCGCGGCTGTTGTGACACGCGTGGAAGTCCTTCCGGACCTCCGGGAGGCGCTGCGTTCGATCCATGCCAGACGAGAGGACGGTCGACAGGACAGCCCCGCGTTCGGACCGGGCTGCGGCGGACCTGGCTGCGGCGGACGGTCGGGTGGTTCCTCGCGGCACACCGGGGTGCGGTCCGCGCCGTGGGCCTCGTGCTGGTTGGGAGTGTGTTGGGGGCGGGTGTGAGGGGGCGTGGTTCGGCCGTCCGGTTGGCGGGTGTGCGCGTCCCGCGTGGTGGCGGTGATATTTCCTGATAGATCGTCCCCTGTGCTTTTACGTGCAGCGACTGACGCCTTGTCGCGTGACGAGTCGTACGGCGACCCGTCAGGAGGCTCGGGCGTGTTCAGCCGGAAAGGCTCGGACTCGCGGGTGGGGGGCGGCTTCCGGCCGTGTGCCGTTCCGCTCGGCGTCCTCCGGCGTCCCTCCCGGCCACCCACCATCCACCGGGACGCGACGGGGCCGGCCCCCGGCCACGCCGAACCCGGCCCGCACTCCCCGAGGGCAGAGGAGTTTCGCGCGTGACCGACGTGACCGACGTGACCGGTACGGGCAGCACGTCAGACCCGTACTCCGGCATCCCCCGTCCCGCCGTCCGGCTGGCCCGGCGGCGCTTCCTCACCGTGACCGCCGCGGCCACCGCGCTCGCCTTCGCCACCAACCTGCCCGGCCGTGCGTCCGCCGCCGACATCTCCGGCAGCGGACTGGCCGGCGACCCGTTCACCCTCGGCGTCGCCTCCGGCGACCCGCTGCCCGACGCCGTGGTCATCTGGACCCGCCTGGCGCCGCTGCCCTACGAGCCGCTCGGCGGTATGCCGTACAAGGCCGTCACCGTGGAGTGGCAGCTCGCCGAGGACGAGGGCTTCGGGCGGGTGGTCCGCTCCGGGCAGGCCGCCGCCCAGCCGGAGTTCAGCCACAGCGTGCACGTGGACGTCCGCGGGCTGAGCCCGTCGCGGTACTACTGGTACCGGTTCCGGGTCGGCGGGTACCTCAGCCCGGTCGGCCGCACCCGCACCGCGCCCGCACCCGACGCCCGGGTGGACCACCTCAGGCTCGCCGTCGCCTCGTGCCAGTCCTGGCCCGACGGCTACTACACCGCCCACGCCCACCTGGCCGCCGAGAACGCCGACGCCGTGCTCTTCGTCGGCGACTACATCTACGAGTACGGCATCTCCGCCTCCGGAGGGCTGCGCGCCACCGCCGACCCGGTGCCCGACCAGTTCCGCACCGAGGCCGACACCCTGGACCGGTACCGGCTCCAGTACGCCCTCTACAAGTCCGACCCCGACCTGCGGGCCGCCCACCAGAACACGCCGTGGATCTGCACCTGGGACGACCACGAGGTGCAGGACAACTACGCCGGCCTGGTCTCCCGCACGAACGCGCCCGTGGAGGACTTCACCGTCCGGCGGGCCGGCGCCTACCGCGCCTACTGGGAGCACATGCCGCTGCGCACCCCCGCCCCGCAGGGCCCCTCGTACATGCTCTACCGGCGCTTCACCTTCGGCCGGCTCGCCGAGGTCAACGTGCTCGACACCCGGCAGTACCGGGCCGACCAGGCGGACGGCGACATGTGGAAGCCCGACAACCCGGAGCGCGACGCCGCCTCCCGCGCCTTCGCCGGCGCCCAGCAGCAGCGCTGGCTGCTGGACGGCGTGCGCGGCTCGCAGGCGACCTGGAACCTGCTGGCCAACCAGGTCGTGATGAGCCGGATGGACCTGGACGCGAGCGGCACCCCCACGTACAACATGGACGCCTGGGACGGCTACACCGCCGAGCAGCGGCAGGTACTCGACGGGTTGGCCGGCCTGCGGGCCCGCAACCCCGTCGTGGTCACCGGCGACGTCCACGCCTCGTACGCGCTGGACATGAAGCGGGACTTCGCCGACCCGGACTCGCAGACGATCGGCGTGGAGCTCGTCGCGACCTCGATCAGCAGCGGCGGCAACGGGATGGACGTCTCCGCCAACGGCCGGAACTTCCTCGACCACAACCCGCACCTGAAGCTCGTCAACGAGCGGCGCGGCTACGTCCTCGTCGACCTCACCCCCGGACAGCTGACCGCCCACTACCGGACGGTGCCCTACATCGACCGGCCCGGCGCGCCCGTCAGCACCCTGACGTCCTTCACCGTCGAAGCCGGAAACCCCGGGCTGAACCCGGCCTGATCCCGGGCCGAACCCGGCCAGATCCCGGGCTGATCCCGGGCCGAACCCGGCCAGATCGGGGCCCGGCCCGCACCCGTTCTGACGTCCGGACCGTCCGCATCCGCCCCGGGGCCCCAGGGTCCCGGGCGCACCGGTACGAGGAGGAGCCGCCCATGCCACCCGTCAGCACCGCGCCCCCCAGCCCGTCCGAGACGGCGTCCGCGCCCGCCGTACCGCCGGGGAGACGCCGGCCGCACGGCCGCGTCCTCGCCCTGCTCGCCGCCCTCGCCGCCGCGCTGCTGCTGGCGGCCGGCCTCGGGACCGGTACCGCCTCGGCGGCACCGAAGCAAAGCATCACCCTCGGCACCGACACCGGCCTGGTCACCGTCACCCCGGTGCCCTGCGCGGTGCAGGGCTTCCAGCTCAGGTTCGGCAACACCGGCGGCAGCGCCGTCTACGCCGACGCCTTCGTGGCCGCGCCCGCGCCGCTGACCGTCTCCCGCCCGCTGGTCTCCAGCTACCTGCCCCCGGGCTACACCCTGAAGGTGCGGGTCCAGGTCTCCGCCCCGCGCGGCACACCGCCCGGGGACTACACCGTCACCGTCCACTCCGGCAGTGCCTCGCTGGCGGTACCCGTGCACGTCACCGCGCCGCCGGTGGACAGCAGCGGCGACCTGCTGCGCTACACCCGGGTCTCGGCGTCCTCGGAGAAGCTGCCCGCCTACCCGGCCTGCGGGGCCTTCGACGGCGACCGCGACTCCGCGCACTGGGGAGCCTCCACCGGGTGGAACGACGCCACCAAGGGCGCCTTCCCGGACTGGCTCCAGTCCACCTTCGACCAGCCCGAGCGGGTCGGCCGGGTCGACCTCTACACCCTGGACTCGGCCACGTACCCGGCCGCGAAGTACGGGCTGAGCGACTGGGACGTGCAGCTGCTGGCGGACGGCGGCTGGCAGACCGTGGCCCGGGTCCGGGGCAACACCGCCGGGGAGGCCGGCTCGTCCTTCACGCCGGTGACCGCCACCGCCCTGCGCGTGGTCACCCTCGCCGGCAACGAGGGCCCGACCTACTCCCGGGTGGTCGAGCTGGAGGCGTACGGGTCCTGAGCCCGGAGGACACCGGTCGAGGACGCGTCCCGTTCGGGCTCAGACCGGCCCGATGCGCGATACTCCCGCCTGCCTGCGCCGGACGGGTGAGAGGCGGGGCCAGGCGGGTGGCGGGTGCGGCCGCCGTGCCGCCGTCGCGTGTCCACGGGCTACGGAACGTGGGCTGTGTTCGCCGAGTGAGAGCTGGCCCGACCATGTTCAAGACCGTGCTGCGGACCCTTTCCGCCGCCACCCTCGTCGCCGCCTCGTTGACGTTCGCCTCCTCGGCGAGCGCCACCACGGAGCCCTTCCCGGGGACGCCGGAGCAGATCCGTGACACCGGGCCCTGCGGTCCGACGGGCGGCTACCAGTCGTCGGAGTGGTCCCTGACGACGACGAACCGCGCGCTCAAGCCGCAGGTCGACCTGGCGGCGGTGCGCGAGGGCTGGTACTGGCGGCACGACGTCAACACGCTGTGGCGGGGCGACACCCGCCCCGACCCGCAGGCGATCTTCCAGAGCGGCTTCACCCCGCTGGGGACCGACCTGACGCCGCTGTCGAAGTGGATCATCGGCGGCGGCGGCCAGAACTCCGCGCACGTGAGCACGAGTTGCGACCGCTGGGTGGCGCAGGGCTTCGCCACGGGGGGCGGGAAGGACGGTTGGGTGTACGCCATCCAGGCGCCGGGCGGGATCGACGTGAACGCCACCGCGCGGATGACCGGCATCCAGTCGCAGTACCTGTGGAACAAGGAGATCGACTTCCCCGGCGGGGTCCAGGGCCGGTTCATCGAAGGAGCCTGCCAGTACCACTGGGCCGGTCAGGACCCGCAGACGAACGTGGACATCTACCAGAACCTGGGCTGCGTCGTGAACAGCGCCTTCCGTCCGGTCAAGACCGGCCCGGGCGCCCCGGCGAGCCGGCCGGGCGCCCCGGCGCAGAGCGCGGAAGCCCCGGCGGGCAGCGCGGGAGCCCCGCGAGCGCCATGGAAGCCCCGGCGGGCAGCGCGGGAGCCCCGGCGAGCAGCACGGAAGCCCAGCCCGTACCGGTCGGCTGACCGCTCGGCGCGGCCGCTCGACCACCGTCCTCGCCCCGGAGGCGGGCGGCGGGGCGGCGGCGCCAGCCCGTGGGAGCACCTGCGCCGAGAGGGCCGTACGGAAGATCCGTACGGCCCTCCGGCGTGGGTCCGGTCCGGGCAGGGCCGGAGCCCCCGGTCAGTCCCTGGCGCGGGCCGGCAGCCGCCAGTTCGGGCGCGGGAAGTGGCAGGTGTAGCCGTCGGGGTAGCGCTCCAGGTAGTCCTGGTGCTCCGGCTCGGCCTCCCAGAACGGGCCGACCGGCGCCACCTCCGTCACCACCGTGCCGGGCCACAGGCGGGACGCCTCGACGTCGGCGATGGTGTCCTCGGCGATCCGCTTCTGCTCGTCGTCCACGTAGTAGATCGCCGAGCGGTAGCTGGTGCCGATGTCGTTCCCCTGGCGGTCCTTGGTCGTCGGGTCGTGGATCTGGAAGAAGAACTCCAGCACCGCCCGGTAGTCCGTGACCTCGGGGTCGTAGAGGATCTCGATCGACTCGGCGTGCGTGCCGTGGTTGCGGTAGGTGGCGTTGGGCACGTCCCCGCCGCTGTAACCGACGCGCGTCGCGGTCACGCCCGGCTGCCGGCGGATCAGGTCCTGCATCCCCCAGAAGCATCCGCCCGCCAGGACGGCCCTCTGTGTCTGCGCGGCCATCTCGTCCTCCAGTCCTCGTGTGAGCGTGTTGCGTCGTGGACAACGCAGCGGGCGGCCTCCTGATTCCGCGTGGCGGTCGCGCTCACGGCCGAAGCCGTCCCACGGTGCGTGCCGCAGCCTTCCGTTCCCTTCCGTGCCTGGTCAGCGGGCCGGGAGGATACGGCCGGAGACCTCGCCCAGCGCGATCCGGGCACCGTCCGGGCCGGGCGCCGTGGCGGAGATCGCCACCTCGTCGCCGTCCAGCAGGTACGAGCGGGTGGTGCCGTCGGGCAGCTCCAACGGCTCCGCGCCGTTCCAGGCCAGCTCGATCAGCGCCCCCCGGGTGCCGCGCGCGGGTCCGGAGACGGTACCGGAGCCGAAGAGGTCGCCGGTGCGCAGGCCGGCGCCGTTCGCCGTGAGGTGGGCCGTCATCTGCGCGTACGTCCAGTACATCGTGGAGAACGGCGGGCGGGAGACCAGGTGCCCGTTGATCCGCACCTCCAGCGCGATGTCGAGGCCGGCGGGCGGCTCGGCGCCGGTGTCGTCGAGGTACGGCAGCGGGCGCGGGTCGCGCGGCGGCGGCGCGGTACGGGCGTGCGCGAGCGCGTCCAGCGGCACCACCCAGGGGGAGAGGGACGTCGCGAAGGACTTGCCGAGGAACGGCCCCAGCGGCACGTACTCCCACGCCTGGACGTCCCTCGCCGACCAGTCGTTGAGCAGGCACACCCCGAAGACGTGCGCGTCCGCCTCGGCCAGCGGCACCCGGCTGCCGCGTTCCGACGGCACCCCGACCACGAAGCCCAGCTCGGCCTCGAAGTCCAGCCGCCGCGAGGGGCCGAAGGAGGGCGCGTCCGCGCCCTGCTCCCGGCGCTGCCCGCACGGCCGTACCACCGGCGTGCCGGAGACGACGACGGTGCCGGCCCGGCCGTGGTAGCCGACCGGCAGGTGCCGCCAGTTCGCCGGCAGCGGGTCCGCGCCCGGCCGGAAGATCCGCCCGACGTTCGCCGCGTGGGCCTCCGAGGCGTAGAAGTCGGCGTAGTCCGCGACCTCGAACGGCAGGTGCAGCTCCAGGTCGGCCCGCGGCAGCAGCAGCGGCTCGACGGCGGCGCGGTGACGGGCCCCGGTCAGCCACTCCGTGAGCGCCTCCCGCACCCGGCTCCACGCGGGGCGGCCGGCCGCCAGCAGCGGGTTGAGCGAGGGCGCCGCCAGCAGCGCCGCGAGGTCGGCGGGCGCGCCCGCGGCCAGGGCGGCGGCCCCGGCGTCCAGGACGTGCTCACCGTAGGCGACCCCGATCCGCCGCCTCGGGTCGCCTGGCGTGGTGAAGACCCCGTACGGCAGGTTCGCGGCGCCGAAGGGCGCGTCGGGCGGGACGGCGAGCGGGCTCACGGCACGCAAGCGGACCTCCACAAGATCACCGGCGGTCTCGGGACGCCCCGAGACTACCGCCGAGCCCCCCTTCCGGGCGCGATGCCGGTTGCGGTGCCGGTTGCGGTGCCGGTTGCGATGCTGTCTCTGTCTCTGTCTCTGTCTCCGTCTCCGATGACGTCTCCGTCTCCGGTGCGGGCCGTCTCCGGTGCGGGCCGTCTCCGACGGTCGGCCGCGATGCCGCAGCCGAACCGAGGCCGTCCGAGGAGAGGCCGCCGCAGCCGTGGTTTGGAGGTGCCCGCCGGACCTCCCGTAGAATCCGCCCCTGGGGGCGAGGCCGCGACGCCGCACCGCCCGCCCGGATCGGGCCGCACAGGACCGGTGGACGGGCCGACGCGCAGGGGGCCACCCGGGCCGCCGCCACCGGCCCGCACGGGGATCACACGGAAAGCACGGAGAACACCGCGATGACGGCGACCACTCAGGACCTGCACGGCCCCGGGGCCGATCCGGCACCCGGCGGCGGGAGCGGGACCGCCCCGGCCGCCGCCCCGGCCACCCCCGCACGGGACCCGGAGGACATCGCCGGGTACGCGGAGCACGCCGACGGCGCCGTCGACGCGGTGGGTGCGGAGGGTGAGGCGGCAGCGGGGGACGCCGATCACGCCGACGACGTCGATCCCGCCCACGGGCCCGGGATCGACCCGGCGCGACTGGAGATGTGCCTGGCCGTCCTCGCCGAGCTGGACGAGCTGCCCGTCGACCACCCCGACGCCATCGCGGTGCGCCGTGCCACCGCCGGCATCTACCGCACCGTGAAGCAGCGCCGCCGCCAGGAGCGGCGGGCCGCCAAGACCGAGCACGACAAGGCGGTCACCGAGTCCACCGCCACCGGCGCGGCCGACCGCATCGACGACGAGACGCTGGGGATCCAGCTCGCCCCCTCGGTCAGCACCGAGGTGGCCGGCATACTCCAGCGCCCGCGCTCCTGCTACGTGTGCAAGACCCGCTACGTCGAGGTCGACGCCTTCTACCACCAGCTCTGCCCGAGCTGCGCGGTCGAGAACCGGGCCCGTCGCGACGCCCGCACCGACCTGGCGGGGCGCCGCGCGCTGCTCACCGGCGGCCGGGCCAAGATCGGCATGTACATCGCGCTGCGGCTGCTGCGCGACGGTGCCCACACCACCATCACCACCCGCTTCCCCAACGACGCGATCCGCCGCTTCACCGCCATGCCCGACAGCGGGGACTGGCTGCACCGGCTCAAGGTCGTCGGCATCGACCTGCGCGACCCGGCCCAGGTCGTCGCCCTCGCCGACTCGGTCGCGGCGGAGGGACCGCTGGACATCCTCATCAACAACGCGGCCCAGACCGTGCGCCGCACCCCGCGCGCCTACGCCGAGCTCGTCGCCGCCGAGTCGGCGCCGCTGCCGGCCGGGCAGCTGCCGGCCGCCGAGGTGTTCGGCGCCTTCGGCTCCGGCGCGCCCGCCGCGCCCGCCCTGCCCTCACCGCGCGGCGGCGGCCTGACCGCCGCCGACGTCACCGGACTCGCGCTGGTCAGCGGCTCCGCCACGGTCGCGCGGATCGAGGCGGGCACCGCCATCGACGCGGGCGGCCTGGTGCCCGACCTCGACCCGAGCAACACGTGGGTGCAGACCGTCGGCGAGGTCGACCCGGTGGAACTGCTCGAAGTCCAGCTGTGCAACGTGACCGCGCCGTTCATCCTGGTCAGCCGGCTGCGGCCGGTGATGGCGGCGTCGCCCGCGCGCCGCAAGTACGTGGTCAACGTCTCCGCCATGGAGGGCCAGTTCAGCCGCGGCTACAAGGGCCCGGGCCACCCGCACACCAACATGGCCAAGGCCGCGCTGAACATGCTCACCCGCACCAGCGCGCAGGAGATGCTGGACACCGACGGCATCCTGATGACGGCCGTGGACACCGGCTGGATCACCGACGAGCGGCCGCACCCGGACAAGGTCCGGCTGGCCGCCGAGGGCTTCCACGCCCCGCTCGACCTCGTCGACGGCGCCGCCCGCGTCTACGACCCGATCGTGCGCGGCGAGCAGGGCGAGGACCTCTTCGGCTGCTTCCTCAAGGACTACCGGCCCTCCGCCTGGTGAGCCGTCGCGGGATCGGCGGCCGGCACGTCCACGCGTGCCGGCCCGTCCCCGGGGCCGGCGGTCAGCCCCGGCCTCAGGACGCCGGGCCGGCCGCGAAGAACTCCCAGTGGTGGCCGTCCAGGTCGTAGAAACTGCGGGTGTACATGGGGCTCTCCTCGGCGGTCCGGCGTGCGGGGGCCGCACCGGCGGCCAGGGCCGCGTCGCCGATCCGGTCGACGTCCTCGCGGGTGTCCTGGAGCACCGCGACGATCACCTCGGTGGACTCCGACGCGTCCGCCGTGGGCTTGTCGGTGAACGTGGCGAAGAACGGCTCGGTGAGCAGCATCGCGTAGCTGTGCGCGCCGATCACCATGCACGCCGCCTTCGCGTCGGTGTAGTCCGGGTCGAAGGTGAAGCCGAGCGCGCGGAAGAACGCCGTCGCGCGGTCCAGGTCGCGTACGGGCAGGTTCACGAACGTCTTGGTCGCCATCGGTGCCGCCTCCTTGCGCGCGCCTGCCGGGGGCGCGGTCGTCTGTGTGCCGTCGCACTGCGTGTCGTTGTCCGCCCGCGTCGTCCGCGGATCACCTCTGGTGACGGTCCCGTCGCCCCCGACTCATCGGCCGCGGCCCGGCCGGTACGCCGTACGGGTGAGCCGCGCGCGGCCGGCCCGGGCGTTCACGCGGGGTGGCGCGTGCTCAGACGGGTGGGGCGGTGGAATCGCGGACGACGAGTTCTCCGGCCACCTCGATCCGGGTCGAGGCGGGCCGTTCGCCGGCGATGAGCTGGAGCACCATGCCCGTGGCCAGCGCCGCCATCTCGGCCAGCGGGGTGCGCACGGTGGTGAGCCGGGGCGTCACCCAGTCGGTGAACGGCAGGTCGTCGAAGCCGACCACGCTGACGTCCCCGGGCACCCGCAGGCCGAGCCGGTCGGCGGCCCGGTAGGTGCTCAACGCCTGCTGGTCGCTGCCGGCGAAGACGGCGGTGGGGCGGTCCGGCCGTCCCAGCAGCTCCAGGGCGTGGCGGTGGGCCGGCTCGTTGGAGAAGTCGCCGTACCGCACCAGCTCCGGGTCGAACGCCAGCTCCGCCTCCTCCAGCGCCGACCGGTAGCCGTCCACCCGGGCCCGGGAGGCCAGCCGGCGCGGCGGCCCGCCGATGACCGCGATCCGGCGGTGGCCGAGGCCCAGGAGGTGCCGGGTCGCGGCCCGCCCGCCGGACCAGTTCGCCGCGCCCACCCACGGCACCCCGGCCGGCGGCTCCTCGGCCGGCGCGATCTGCGCGAAGGGCAGGCCCAGCTCCCGCAGCCCGTCCCGCTCCGCCTCGGACAGCTCGGGTACGACCAGCACCGCCCCCCGGGTCGGCCGGGCGGCCAGTGCGGCCAGCCACTCCCGCCCGGTCCGGCCCCGGCCGTGCGCCGCCGACACCACCAGGCCCAGGCCCGCCGCGTGCACCGCCTCCTCCGCGCCGCGCACCAGCTCCGCCGCCCACGGCCCGTCCAGCTCGCCGACCACGAAGTCGACCAGCCCGCCGGCGGCCAGCCCGGTGGGCGCCGCCCGGCCGCGCGCCGCGTAGCCGTGCCGCTCCAGCAGCCGCTGCACCCGCGCCCGGGTCCGGGAGGCCACGTCGGAGCGGCCGTGCAGCACCTTCGAGACGGTGGACACCGACACGCCCGCCTCCGCCGCCACCCTGGCCAGCGTCGGCCCTCCGGGCTCGTCGGGGACGGCCGCCACGGCGGTGCTCCCACCGGCACCGGTACCGGGCTCCCCCGCCGCGGGTGCGGAAGCCGCAGCCTCCGCGGGCGCGGGGGAGGGCGCGGCCGTCGCGGGGTCCTCCGCCGGCGGCTCCCCTGCCGACCGCCCCGGCGCCGTCCGCCCGCCGTCGCGCCGCCCGCCCTGTCCGTCCCGCGCCATCGACTTCCGTGCCCTTCGCCCGCCGGCCCCCGCGGTCCGGTCCCGGGCCACAACGTACCGTCGCTCCGCTCCGCGTCGCGCCCGTCCCGCCCCGGGCCGGGCCGGTAACGATCGCCTCCCGGACGGCGCCCTTGTCGGGACGGGCCGGGCGGGAGCAGGGTGGTGCGAGCGGTAGGACAGCGCGGCGGGTCGCGGCACGTCCCGGCCCGGCGCACGGCGAAGGGGGAGCGGACATGACCACCGGCGGCGGGCAGGACTGGGAGTTCACCGACGACCGCGGCCGCACTCTGCGCGGCACCGGAGCGCCCCGGGTCGCGGCGTACCTGCGGGCGGGGGCGGCACTACGGGAGTACGGCATCCGCCCGGTCGCCGTCTACGGCTCCGGGCACGACGCCGCGGACGCCCCCGACCCGGCCAAGACCGGCGACCTGGACCTGGCCGAGGCCGTGTACCTCGGCGGGGGAGCGGCCGTGGACGCGGCCCGGCTGCGAGAGGTCGGCGCCGACCTCGTCGTGGACGTCACCTACGACGGCAAGACGTCCTACGCACTGCCCGAGGAGACCGCGCGCGCTGCCGGTGTCCAGCTGGCGGCGCTGGGGGTGAGCGGCGACTCCTCACTCGGGGAGATCCTCGGCCGGTTCGCCGCGCTGGCCGGCGTGCTCGGCGCCGGACCGCATCCGGCCTCCGGCGAACAGGCCCTGGCGGAAGAGGAGTTGCGGGGAGCGGTGGCCGGCGGCGGGGCGCCCCGAGCGGTGGCGCTCTCCCCGGCCGGGCCGGAGCAGGTGCACCTGGCCAGGCCCGGCACCTGGCCGGAGCTGCGCCGTCTGGCCGAACTCGGCCTGCCGCTGCCCGACCCCGGTCCGGGACCGGGCGTCAACTGGCTGACCCTGGACTGGGACCGGGCCGCCGACGCTGTGGCCGGGGCGCGGCTGGTGCTCGCCGACTGCCGCGCCAACGCCGTCCCCGTCGCCGAGCTGGCCGACCTGCCGGCCTGGCAACGGCTCACCCGCGACGCCCGGGTGCTCCCGTGGAACCCCGAACTGCCGCCCGCGCCAGGGGCGTCCGCCGCGTTCATCCGCTCGGTGACGGCGGCGCTCCGGGCGGTGTGAGACTCGGCCCGCCCTGCCCTCGCGGGCGCTGGTCAACGGGCTGTCCCGCAACTGCCGGCCGGGGACGGGGCGGCCTTTCCGTCGTCGACTCGCCGCCAGGAGCGATGGATCGGTGCCTGTCGCTCGCGGCGGCGGGTCAGCCGTCCCAGGTCCAGTCGGTGACCTCGGGCAGGTCCGTGCCGTGCTGCTTCACCCAGGCGCGGTGGCGCAGCCGGGCGTCCTCCATCACCTGGCGGACCGGGGCGGCGGTGACGGCGAGCCCGGGGACGCGGTCGATGACGTCCATCACCAGCCGGTAGCGGTCGAGGTCGTTGCTGACCACCATGTCGAACGGCGTGGTGGTGGTGCCGATCTCCTTGTAGCCGCGTACGTGCAGGTCGCGGTGGCCGGTGCGGCGGTAGGCGAGCCGGTGCACCAGCCACGGGTAGCCGTGGTAGGCGAAGATGACCGGTTTGTCGGGGGTGAACAGCGCGTCGTAGGAGGCGCCCGACAGGCCGTGCGGGTGCTCCTCCTCGGGCAGCAGCCGGGCGAGGTCCACCACGTTCACCACCCGGACCGCGAGCCGCGGCAGATGGTGGCGGAGCAACTGGGCGGCGGCCAGCACCTCCTGGGTCGGGACGTCGCCGGCGCAGGCCAGCACCACGTCCGGCTCGCGGCTGCCGTCCTCGGTGCCGGCCCAGTCCCAGATGCCGGCGCCGCGGGCGCAGTGCGCCCGGGCGGCGTCCATGTCCAGCCAGTCGAAGCAGGGTTGCTTGCCGGCGACGACCACGTTCACGTAGTCGCGCGAGTGGAGGCAGTGCTCGGCCACCGACAGCAGGGTGTTGGTGTCCGGCGGCAGGTAGACGCGGACCACCTCGGGGGACTTGTTGAGGACGTGGTCGACGAAGCCGGGGTCCTGGTGCGAGAAGCCGTTGTGGTCCTGCCGCCACACGTGCGAGGTGAGCAGGTAGTTGAGGGAGGCGATGGGCCGCCGCCAGGGCAGCCGCCGGGTGGTGCGCAGCCACTTGATGTGCTGGTTGACCATCGAGTCGACGATGTGCACGAACGCCTCGTAGCAGGAGAACAGGCCGTGCCGGCCGGTCAGCAGGTAGCCCTCCAGCCAGCCCTGGCAGGTGTGTTCGGAGAGGATCTCCATCACCCGGCCGTGCCGGTCGAGGTGTTCGTCCACCGGCAGCGTCCGCCCCTGCCACGCCTTGCCGGAGGCGCCGTAGAGGGCGTCCAGCCGGTTGGAGGCGGTCTCGTCCGGGCCGACGACGCGGAAGTCGCGCCGCTGCGCGGTGTCGGCCATCACCCGCTCCAGGTAGTGGCCCAGGACCCGGGTGGGCTCGTGCAGGACGGTGCCGGGGCGCTCGACGGGGACGGCGAACTCCTCCAGCGGCGGGGTGGGCAGGTCGCGCAGCAGCAGCCCGCCGTTGGCGTGCGGGGTGGCGCCCAGCCGCCGGGCGCCCTCGGGGACGTTCGCCAGCACCTCCGGGCGCGGCCGGCCCTCGGCGTCGAACAGCTCCTCGGGCCGGTACGAGCGCAGCCACGCCTCCAGCTGGGCGCGGTGCTCCGGGTTGGTGCGGGTCTCGGACAGCGGGACCTGGTGGGCGCGCCAGGTGCCCTCGACGGGCAGGCCGTCGACCTCCTTCGGCCCGGTCCAGCCCTTCGGGGTGCGCAGGACGATCATGGGCCAGCGCACCCGTCCGGTGGCACCCCCCTCGCGGGCGGCGCGCCGGGCGGCGTCGATCCGGTCGAGGGCGGTGTCCATCGCGGCGGCCATCAGCCGGTGGACGGTGAGCGGGTCGTCGCCCGCGACGTGGATCGGGTCGTGGCCGTAGCCGCGCAGCAGACCGTCCAGCTCGCCCTCGGTGAGGCGGGCCAGCACCGTCGGGTTGGCGATCTTGTAGCCGTTGAGGTGGAGGATCGGCAGGACGGCCCCGTCGTGGACCGGGTCGAGGAACGTGTTGCCGTGCCAGGACGCGGCCAGCGGCCCCGTCTCGGCCTCGCCGTCGCCGATCACGCACGCGACCAGCAGGTCCGGGTTGTCGAAGGCGGCGCCGTAGGCGTGGGAGAGGGCGTAGCCGAGCTCGCCGCCCTCGTGGATGGAGCCCGGGGTCTCCGGGGCGACGTGCGAGGGCACCCCGCCGGGGAAGGAGAACTGGCGGAAGAGGCGGGCCATCCCGGCCGCGTCCCGGGTCACGTCCGGGTAGGTCTCGGTGTAGCTGCCCTCCAGCCAGGAGTTGGCCAGCACCGCCGGCCCGCCGTGCCCCGGCCCCCACACGCACACCGCGTCCAGGCCCCGGGTGCGCACCACCCGGTTGACGTGGGTGTACACCAGGTTCAGCCCCGGCGAGGTGCCCCAGTGGCCCAGCAGCCGCGGCTTGACCTGCTCGGCCAGCAGCGGTCCGGCCAGCAGCGGGTTGTCGCCCATCAGGTAGATCTGGCCCACGGCGAGGTAGTTCGCCGCCCGCCAGTGGGCGTCCAGGGCGCGCAGCTCCCCGTCCGGCAGGGCGGCGGGCTCCGGCACGGCGGGGGCGGGGCCGACGGGGTCGGGTGCTTCGGGCGGACCGGGGGCCATGGGGTCGTCCTCCGTACGGGTCGTCCCCGTCAGCCTCGCCCAGCGCCCCCGGTCCCGCGCGGTCTGGCGGCCATCCGGGGCCCGGACCGCCCCGGACCCGCGAGCCGGACCCGCCCCCGGACCCGTGCGCCCTACGCCCTCCGGGCGCCCGGCTCGTGGCGGGTCGCGCCGGACCCGCCCGCACGGCCCGGTGCCGGCGTGTGCGCCTCGGTGACGTCGAACGGCACGATCGTGGCGACCACGTCCGGCAGCTTGCCGACCGCCCGCGCGATGTGGTCGGCCGTACGGCGGTGCAGCAGCCGGCCCAGCACCGGCGAGTAGTTGCGCTCCGGGATCAGCAGCGTGACCTGCGCGCCCTGCTCGCAGGTGCGGCGGTTGACCAGCTCCAGCACCGCCCGGCTGATCCGGCGGTCCGGGCACTCCACCATCTCCAGCGGCAGGTCGCCGACCTCGGTGCGGTCCCACTGGGCCGCGAGCCGCTTCGCCTCGTGCGCGTCCACCACCATGTGCACGGCGCGCACCTGCGCCGGGCGCAGCGAGCGGGCGTACCGGATCGCCTTGAGCACGGCCAGGTCCATCCGGTCGACCAGGATGTACACCTCCTGCCGGCCCGCGGCCGGCAGGGTCGCGCCGGCCTCCGCCGCGGCCAGCGCCGCGGCCTCCTCCCGGTACCGCTTGTTGACCTTGATCAGCGCCCAGACGCCTATGGGGAAGACCACCACGACGATCCACGCCCCCTCGGTGAACTTCGTGACCGCGAAGATCAACGCCACCGCAAGCGACACGCCGCAGGCCGCGCCGTTCAACGCGACCTTGGCCCGCCACGAGCCCTCCCGCAGCCGCCAGTAGTGCCGCACCAGGCCCGCGCCGGCCATGGTGAAGCCGGAGAACACGCCGATCGCGTACAGCCCGACCAGCGCGTTGAGGCTGCCGCGGGTGGCGATCAGCAGGGCCAGCGAGACGACGGTCAGCACGATGATGCCGTTGGAGAAGGCCAGCCGGTGGCCGCGCCGGGTCAGCTGCCGCGGCAGGAAGGAGTCGTCGGCGACGAAGCTGGCCAGGAACGGGAAGCCGTTGAACGAGGTGTTCGCGCCCGTGTAGAGGATCAGCGCGGTGGCGAGCTGGACGAAGACCAGCCCGGTGGTGCCGATCCAGCCGCCGCCGAACGCCCAGCTGGCCTCCTGCGAGATCACCGTCGGGGTCTGCGCCACGTACGGCGTGGCGTGGGTGATGTGCGCCATCAGCGACACGCCGAGCACGCAGACACCCAGCACGCACGACATCGCGACCATGGTGCGCCGCGCGTTGGGGCCCTGCGGGGCGCGGAAGGCGCTCACGCCGTTGGAGATGGCCTCCAGGCCGGTGAGCGAGGAGCCGCCGTTGGCGAACGCGCGCAGCAGGATCAGCAGCGACGCGCCGTAGAAGAAGCCGTGGGTGTCGTGGCCCATCGGCAGCATGCCGGGGGTGTGCACGTCGATCCGGGAGTGGTCGCCGAGCAGGTACCTCGTGAAGCCGGTGACCAGCATCAGCGCCATCGCGCCCATGAAGAGGTAGGCGGGCATCGCGAAGGAGCGGCCCGCCTCGCGTATGCCGCGCAGGTTGCCCCAGCACAGCAGCAGCACCACCCCGACGGTGATGAACAGCTTGTCGTCGTCCAGCACGGTCAGCCGGGCGCCGCCCGCCAGCAGGTGGATCAGCGACACCAGCGCGTCCGTGCCGGCCGCGGCCTGCACCGCCACCGTCACGATGTAGTCGATCAGCAGCGCCACCGCCGCCACCTGCGCCACCCGCGGCCCGAAGTTCTCCCGGGCCACCACGTACGACCCGCCGGCCCGGGTGTAGGCCATGACCACGTCGCGGTAGGACAGCGTCAGCAGGAGCAGCACGCACAGGATCGCCATCGTCACCGGGATCAGCGCGGTGAACGCGGCCACGCCGATCGCGGGGATCAGCACCACCAGCATCTGCTCCGAGCCGTACGCCGAGGACGAGATGCAGTCCGAGGCGAGCACGCCCAGCGCGATCGGGTTCGACAGCTTCTCGCTGTGCAGCTGCTCGGTCACCAGGGGCTTGCCCAGCAGGTGCTTCTTCACCCGGTAGCCGTAGGACTCCGGCAGCACGGCGGCCGGGCCCGGGGGAGCCGCCTGGGAGGCGCCCGCGGTGCCGCGCGCGCCGTCGCTCCCGCGGCGGGTGCCGCGAGATGTCCCGTTGGTCGTCCCGTTGGTCGTCGACGCCATGTCCGTCCGTGTCCGTCCGTCATCCGGCAGAGGGTGGTGAGCCCCCCATCCCTACTGCACAGAGTCGGGTCGAATCGGACATCTGGTCGACGGAGCGGGAGATCTTAGCGCCTCCTTAACGGACCTTGACGCGCCGCGGTCTTCTCACACGCGCGTCGTCGCCGGTCGGGGCGGTCGCCGGGGGTCCGGCGGCCACCCCCCGGGCCGCTCCTGGACGCCTCGTTAGCGGTGGTGTCAAGAAGCCGCCAAGATGGGTGGAGCGGCCCTGGTCGGAGGGGGTCGGCGGTCATCCGGCGTCCTATGCTCATGGATGTCGCGGCAAGGGTCCGCGGCTGCGGAACGGCGAACGGCGGAGGAACAGGTCCGGTGGCGAGGGAAGAGGCGTCCAGACCGCCGTCGGACGATCCGGCACCGGCGTCGGACCTGGACGCGGACGTGAACCCGAACCCGGACGAGAACGTGTATACCCACGTGAACGCGAACACGGAGGCGAATCCGAACCCGGACCCGGGCAGCAGGCCCGGCGGCGCCGGCCGCGGCCGCGGCCGGGGCACCCTGCGGGTGTTCTTCGGCGCCGCCCCGGGCGTCGGCAAGACCTACGCCATGCTGTGCGAGGCGCACCGGCGGGCCGCCCGCGGCACCGACGTGGTCATCGGCTTCGTCGAGGACCACGGCCGCCCGCACACCCGCGAGCTGGTGGCCGGCCTGGAGGAGGTCCCGCGCCGCCACACCACCTACCGCGGCGCGGACTTCACCGAACTCGACCTCGACGCGGTGCTCGCCCGCCGCCCCCGCGTCGTCCTGGTGGACGAGCTGGCCCACACCAACGTGCCCGGCAGCCGCAACAGCAAGCGCTGGGAGGACATCGAGGAGCTGCTGCGGGCCGGCGTCGACGTCGTCTCCACCGTCAACATCCAGCACCTGGAGTCCCTGGGCGACGTCGTCGAGGCCGTCACCGGCGTACGGCAGCGCGAGACGGTGCCGGACGAGGTGGTGCGGCGAGCCGACCAGATCGAGCTGGTCGACATGGACCCGCAGGCGCTGCGCCGCCGCCTGGCCCACGGCAACGTCTACGCACCGGAGAAGGTCGACGCCGCCCTCTCCCACTACTTCCGCCCCGGCAACCTCACCGCCCTGCGCGAGCTGGCCCTGCTGTGGACCGCCGACCGCGTCGACGAGTACCTGCTGCGCTACCGCGACGAGCACGGCATCCAGTCCGCCTGGCAGACCCGGGAGCGGATCGTGGTCGGCCTCACCGGCGGACCCGAGGGCGCCACGCTCATCCGCCGGGCCGCGCGGATAGCCGCGAAGGGCTCCGGCAGCGAGCTGCTCGCCGTCCACGTGGTGCGCTCCGACGGGCTTGCGGGCGGCTCCACCAGGGACCTGGGCGGCCAGCGCCGCCTGGTGGAGGACCTCGGCGGCAGCTACCACTCGGTGCTCGGCAGCGACGTGCCCGCCGCGATGCTGGACTTCGCCCGGGGGGTCGGCGCCACCCAGGTCGTACTCGGCTCCAGCCGGCGCAGGGCCTGGCAGTACGTGCTCGGGCCGGGCGTCGGCGCCACCGTGGCGCGCGACAGCGGCGACATCGACGTCCACATCGTCACCCACGAGGAGGCCGCCGCCGGCCGGCCCCGGCTGCCCGGGCGGCTGCCCATCAGCCTGGGACGGGCCCGGGCGGTCGGCGGCTGGCTGCTCGGCCTGGGCGGCCCGCCGCTGCTCACCCTCGCCCTGCTGTCCGGCTCCGGGCGCCCCGGGCTGTCCACCCCGCTGCTGCTCCTGCTCGCGCTCACGGTGGCCGCCGCGCTGGTCGGCGGGGTTTTCCCGGCCATCGCCGCCGCGCTGCTCGGCTCGCTGCTGCTCAACTACTACTTCGCGCCGCCCACCCACACCTTCACCATCTCCGACCCGCAGAACCTGCTGGCGGTGGTGATCTTCGTCGCGGTGGGCATAGCGGTCGCCTCCGTGGTGGACCTGGCCGCGCGCCGCGCCCAGCAGGCCGCGCGCAGCCGCACCGAGTCGGAGATCCTCAGCCACCTGGCCGGCAGCGTGCTGCGCGGCGAGGACCACACCGACTCCATCACCTCGCTGCTGGAACGGGTCCGGGAGATCTTCGCCATGGAGTCGGCGGCCCTGCTGGAGCACGCCGGGCAGGAACGGGCCGGTGAAGGGCCCTGGCGCACCGTGGCCTCCGTCGGCCCCGCGCCCGCCCCGGCCCCCGAGGGCGCCGACGTGGAGGTGCCGGCCGGCGACCGGCTGGTGCTGGCCCTCAGCGGCCGGGTGCTGCCGGCCGCCGACCGCCGGGTGCTGGTCGCCTTCGCCGCGCAGACCGCGGCCCTGCTGGAGCACCAGCGGCTGGCCCGCCGCGCCGAGGACGCCCGCCGCCTGGCCGAGGGCAACCGCATCCGCACCGCCCTGCTCGCCGCCGTCTCCCACGACCTGCGCACGCCGCTGGCCGGCATCAAGGCGTCGGTCACCTCGCTGCGCTCCGACGAGGTCGAGTGGAGCGAGGAGGACGAGGCCGAGCTGCTGGCCGGCATCGAGACCGGCGCCGACCGGCTCAACCACCTCATCGGCAACCTCCTGGACATGAGCCGGCTGCGTACCGGCACCGTCAGCCCGCTGCTGCGCGACATCGCCCTGGACGAGGTGGTGCCGGCCGTGCTGGCCGGGGTGCCGACCGGGGCGGTGCGGCTGGAGCTGCCGGTGGAGCTGCCGCTGGTACGGGCCGACATCGGGCTGCTGGAGCGGGCGGTGGCCAACGTCGTGGAGAACGCCGTCAAGTACAGCCCGCCCGGCCGGCCCGTCGTCGTCCGCGCCGACGCGCTGCCGCTGCCGTCCGGCACCCAGGTGGAGGTGCGCGTCATCGACCAGGGTCCGGGGGTGCCCGCCGAGGCCCGCGACCGGGTCTTCGAGCCGTTCCAGCGGTACGGCGACGCCCCGCCGGACGGCACGGGCGTCGGCCTCGGGCTCGCCGTGGCCCGCGGCTTCACCGAGGCGATGGGCGGCACCCTCACGGCCGAGGACACGCCCGGGGGCGGCCTGAGCATGGTCTTTACCCTGCCCACCGCGCCCGGCAGGCCGCCCGGGGGCGGCGGGGACGCCCCGGACGGCCCGGATGACCTGGATGGCCTGGACGGCCTGGACGGCTTGGACGACCTGGACGGTCCGGAGCCCCCCGGCACGCGGCGCGGTGCCGGTCCCGAGGACGGCGGCCCGGTCCTGGACGGTTCCCGCGACGCTCCGCGGGGCACGCGCTCCGAAGTAACCTTTCCCCCCTCTGACCGCCCGCGAAAGGCAGCACCCCGACGATGACCCGGGTTCTGGTGGTGGACGACGAGCCGCAGCTCGTCCGCGCCCTGGTGATCAACCTGCGGGCCCGCCACTACGACGTGGACGCGGCCCCCGACGGAGCCGGTGCCCTGCGGCTGGCCGCCACGCACCACCCCGACGTGGTCCTCCTGGACCTGAGCCTGCCCGACATGGACGGGGCGCAGGTGATCCGCGGCCTGCGCGGCTGGACGCGGGTGCCGATCATCGTGCTCTCCGCCCGGCACGCCTCCAAGGAGAAGGTGCAGGCGCTGGACGCCGGCGCGGACGACTACGTCACCAAGCCGTTCGGCATGGACGAACTCCTCGCGCGGCTGCGGGCCGCCCTCCGCCGGGCCGAACCCGGCTCCGGCGCCCCCGCCGACCAGGCGGTGGTCGTCACCGAGTCCTTCACCGTCGACCTCGCGGCGAAGAAGGTCCGCTCGAACGGGGCGGACGTGCGGCTGACGCCCACCGAGTGGCACCTGCTGGAGGTGCTGGTGCGCAACCCGGGGCGGCTGGTCACCCAGACCCAGCTGCTCCAGGAGGTCTGGGGACCCACCTACCGCTCGGAGACCAACTACCTGCGCGTGTACCTGGCCCAGCTGCGCCGCAAGCTGGAGCCCGACCCGTCCCGCCCGCGCCACCTGATCACCGAACCCGGCATGGGCTACCGCTTCGAGCCGTGACACCGCCGGGCCGTGACGCCGCCGGTTCTCGGCCCGGCGGCGGTGCCGGCAGGGCTGTCTCGGTCAGGCGGGCCGCAGGCCGGTCCGGGCCTGCGCGGGGACGGCGGCGGTCGGCGCGTCCGGCATGAGGAGGCCGGCCGTGCCGGTGAGGGCGAAGAGGCGGACGGCGGCCGGGGCGGCGGCGGTCACCGTGAAGGCGGTGCCCCGGGAGCGGGCGAGGGAGCGCACCCGCAGCAGGCAGTTGAGGCCGGAGCAGTCCAGGAAGGACACGTCGCTGAGGTCCACGTCGAGCGCGTCGGCCCGGCGGACCGCGTCGGACAGCGCGGCCTCAAGGGTGCCCGCCCCCGCCATGTCGGCCTCGCCGAGGACGTGCGCGCGCAGCCGGCCGCGGCCGCCCCTCAGCCGTACCGTCAGTGGAGCCCACAGATCGCACACCGTGCCGGCTTCCCCCTCGTCCGCGTCGGAGTCGTCGAGCCCGGCGGAGCCGTCGGGCCCGTGAGGTCCCCCGGATGCCTCGGGCCCCTCGGAGCCGGCGGGTCCGGCAGATACGTCAGGTCCGTCGGGCCCGGGAAACAGGTCGAACTCGTCGTGGCGGCCCGGCACCGGATCGGTGCCGCCGCCGACCGCCCCGGCGGTGACCGCGGGGGTGCCGGGGCCGGGCCGCGCCGCGTCGATGGACATGCTGCCGCCCTCGCGTTCTCTCCCGCCGTACCCGCGTTGCGTCCAGCATGGCCGGTCGTTCTGATACCCGTCAAGGTATACACGAATTCGCGTTCGCCTATCGGTTCGGGCGGAGGCGAACTCGTACGATGGGCCCATGGAAGAAGCCGCGCCGACCCGCACCAGTTGGACGTTCCTCACCAACCACGCGCGCGTGCTCGCCGCCATCGCCCGGGACCCCGGTACACGGGTGCGGGACATCGCCGCCGGCTGCCTGCTGACCGAGCGCGCGGTGCAGAAGATCATCGCCGACCTGGAGACGGCGGGCTATCTCACCCACCGCCGCACCGGCCGCACCAACTTCTACACCGTCGCCCCCGGCACGCCGCTGCGGCACCCGGCCGACGCCGGCCCGACCGTCGGCGACCTGCTGACCGTCCTCACCCTGCGGCCGCAGGAGCGGACCGCCCCGGGCTCCGACCCGGCCCCCTCGGAAGCCGTGGGGCCGGCCGGCCGGCTCGGTGCCGACCTCCCCGGAGAAGCCGCGCACTGACGGTCCGGCCGCCGGGCCCACCGCTCTCCCCGGCCCGGGCGCGGGGCCTCGGCCAGGGCGTCAGCCGCTGTGCACGGGGTCCGGCCGGCCTCTTCGCGGCAGCCGGGGCCGCGCCGCCGTGCGGCGCTGCCGTTCGGCGACGGCCGCCGCCGGGCCCGCCACCGCCGCCTCCAGCCGCCATCCGACGTCCAGGTGGTCGGCGGTCCACACCATCCGGATCGCGGTGGCCGTGCCGTGGCCGTCGCCGCCGGTGAGGTCGCGTCCGACCGCCTCCGTCAGGCGCGCCTGCACCGCCTCCTCCCGCTCCGGCGGCTCCGGAACGGGGCCGCCGTCGCCCATCGCCCGCGCCGCCCGCTGGTACCAGCCGCACACCCGGGCGGCCGTGGCCAGCAGCTCCACCCGCGCCGCCGTACGGTCGCCGGCCGCCCCGCCGTCCTCCGGCTGCCACAGGGCGAGCACCGCGTCGGCGGTCTGCCGCAGCACCGCCACCGCCGTCACCAGCGCCGCCACGTCCGCCAGCGGCAGGTGCTTGGTGCCGCGTTCGGCCAGGAAGCCGCGGAAGGCGTCGTCCAGCCGCCGGGCCGCCGCCGCGGCCGCCCGCCGCTCCCCGTCCGGCGCGGCCGTCCCCGGCGCCGCCGGGTCGCACCGGCTCACCCCGAACTCCACCGCCCGGCGCAGGTAGCGGGCGCTGTCGCCGACCGCCTCCGACAGCGCCCGGCTCAGCGCCGCGCCCGCCCCGCGCGGCCAGAACACCGCACCGACGCACAGGCTCACCGCACAGCCGATCGCCACGTCCTCGAACCGCACCAGCCCGATCGACCAGCCGGACGGCGCGATGATGGTGAAGAGGATCAGCAGCACCGCGGTGAAGCCCGCCTGCCCGGCGGCGAAGGAGATCGCCGCCGGCGCCAGCCCGGAGAAGACCAGCGCCAGCGGAAGCAGCACCCACAGCACCGTCGTCTCCGAACCGACCGCGGCGACCAGCCCGCCGCCGACGGCGATGCCGACCGCCGTGCCCACCAGCGCGCGCAGCGCGTTCTGCCCGGTCAGCAGCGCGCTGGAACGCAGCACCGACAGGGTGCCGAAGGCGACCCAGAAGGAGTGCTCCACCCCGGTCAGCTCGGCCACCAGCACCGCGGCGCCCAGCGCCAGGGCCCCGCGCAGGCTGTTGCGGAACCACACCGAGTGGGTCCGCGCGTGCGCCCCGGCCCGCTCCTGCGCCGTCGCCAGCGGGGACTCGGCCCGGTCCGCCCCGGCCGGGCGGCGGCCCAGCGCCCGCCGCCACCACGGCCGCTCCCGGGCGGCCCCGGCCAGGTCGACGTTGGCGGCGATCGCCGAGACGGCGCCGGCCGTCTCCTGCGCCCGGAAGCCCGGTTCCAGCGAGCTGACGAACCCCGCGACACCCGGCGCCCGCCGTGCCGCGGCCCCCGCCGGACCGTCGGCCGTCCCGTCCCCCGTGTCGCCGGCCCTCCCGTCCGTCGTCGCGTCGGTCGTCCCGTCGGTCGTCCCGTCGGTCGCGTCGCCTGGCGTGTCGCCGCTCGCCGACGCGGGGACGGGGGCGTAGGGGGCCGACGTGACGCTCTCCTCCATGGCCGCGCGGGCCGCCGCCAGCGCCGCCGCCTCCCGGCGGTAGCCGGCCGGGTCCCGCACCGCCGACTCCAGCCGGCGGGCCGTCCCCTCCAGCAGGTCGGCCGAGGCGAACTTCACCCCGCACACCGAGGCGTCCACGCGGGCGGCCGGCAGCTCCGGCGGGGTGCGGGCCAGGATCGCCTCCAGCCACACCACCTCGTCCACCAGTCGCACCAGCGCCCGCGCCTCGGTGCTGAGCCCGGTCGGGCGGTAGGGCGTGGCGAAGAACGAGGTGCGCAGGTCCCGGGCGGCAGCCGCCGCGTCGGCGGCCGGCCCGGCGAGATCGGCCCGGGCCGAGGGGTTCCAGCCGCACGCCACGCCGCCCGCCTCGGCCCGCAGCCGGCGGGCCAGCATCGCGCAGGCCCGGGCGGTCGCCGCGCGCAGCGGCTCGCGGCCCGGCGCCGGCCACAACCACACCACCCCCAGCACCGACGCGGCGCCGGCCATGCCGTAGCCCGCCAGCCGGTCCGGGATGCTGCCCGCCGGGGCCGGCAGCGACACCGACAGCACCAGTACGGTCAGCAGGGCGGTGGCGGCGCCGGCCAGCACCGAGCTGACCGCGCCGGAGAAGAGCACCCCGAAGGCGACCACCGCCGTCAGCACGGTCGCCGACCACGTCGACCGAGAGGCCAGTGTGCCGAGGCAGACCAGGACGACCCCGGCCAGCACCAGGCAGCCCTGGGCGGTGGCGCGGTCCCGCAGCGGACCGCCGAAGTCGACGAAGAGCAGCAGCGAGATCGAGCCGAAGGCGGCGAAGAGCGCGGTCGTGGGGTTGCCGACCGCGTGGACGCCGACCGCGAAGAGGGCGGGTGTGATGACGCCGGCGCGGCAGGCGCGGCGCAGGGCCACCCAGCCCGCGTCGCGTTCGCGGACCGCGCGGAGCCAGCGTGCGACGATCCCCACGGGAGACCCCTCGACCCCTCGACCTTGGCCCTCGACCCTTGACCCTTCGGCTCACTGAGCTGCCAGCATGCCATCGGAGCCGCACCGCCGCAGATCGGCGCCGGCCCGGACGGACGGAGCAGCCGCCGGGGCGGGCCCAGCCCGCCCGGCCCCGTACGCGCGCGGCGCGGGACCCCGCCGGGTCCCGCGCCGCTTCGTACTCCGCCGTCCTCCCCGGACGGCTCAGGCATGTCCCATGCCTACGAGACGGTGACCACCACCTTCGCGGTGGGCGCCGCCGTGCCCGTCGGGTCCTGGGCGGTCGCCGTCAGGGTGTGGGCGCCGGCGGCCAGCGGGGCGGCGGCGGTGCAGCTCCAGGCGCCGTCGTCGCCGGCGGTGGCGGTGCACACGGTGGTGGTGCCGTCGGCCACCGTCACGGTGGCGTCCGGCTCGGCGGTGCCGGACAGCGCCGGCGAGGCCGCCACGGTCGCGCCCGCGGCGGGCGCGGTGACGGCGACGGCCGGGGCGAAGTCGGTGGCGTTCGGCACGCCGTCACCGCTGAGCTTCACCGCGACGCTGTGGACGGTGATCTGGCCGTTGCCGTTGCGCAGCCGGAAGTCCGCGGCGGAGTGCTGCTGGCCGCCGAAGTAGACGTCCGAGGCGGAGACCGTCGCGGTCTTCCAGGTGTTGGTGCCGGTCAGCGAGATGGTGCCGGCCTGCTTGTACGGGTCGGAGCCGCCGTCGTCGTACTGCACGGCGAACGATCCGTTGCCCTGGTCGTAGTAGGAGACGGTGAACGTCGCCGCGTAGTCGCCGGCGTGGGCCACGGAGTCGTCGACGTCGAAGTAGATGTTGCTGTTCGTGCTGGTCCGCGCGGACCGGCCGGCGACGACCGAGGCCGTTGTCGGGCCGTCGAAGCCGCTGGAGGGCGTCTCGTCCTCGCTCATGCCGTAGGCGTGGTTGTCCGCGCCGAGGACCGCGCCGACCACGGCGGTGCCCGGCGGCAGGTCGGAGGCGTCGAAGGAGACCGCCGCCGAGGCGGGACCGGTCAGGCCGGAGGGGTCGGTGGCCGTCGCGGTGAGCGCCTGCTTGCCGGCCGTGAAGCCGCCGGAGGGCGCGCAGCTCCAGGCGCCGGAGTCGTCCGCGGTGGCCGTGCACAGCGTGCTCTGGCCCTCGGCCACGGTGACCGCGGCGTCCGGCAGCGCGGTGCCCGTGACGGACGAGGCGAGCTTGACGGTGGAGCCGCCGCGCGGCGTGGTGATCTGCGGCGCGGGCGGGAACTGCTGCCCGCCGGACACCCACGCCCCGGTGACGGTGACCGCCGCGCTGTGCACGCTGAACGGTGCGGACGAGTGCAGCCGCAGGTCCGCGCCGGCGTTCTCGCTGTTCCCGAAGTACGCGCCGTTGGCGGCGATTTCGGCCTTCTGCCAGGTGCCGGTGTTGTGCAGGGTGATGGATCCGGCGGTGTGGTAGGCGTCCTTGGCGCCGGCGTCGTACTGGACGAGGATGGAGCCGGTTCCCGCGTCCAGGTAGGACACGTCCATTGTGGAGTTGTAACTGCCCGTCGCAGCAGTGGAGTTGTCGATGTCGAAGTACATGTCGCTGCCGCCGGAGCTGGTTCCGGTGGTGCGGGCGGTGCGCCCGGCCTTGTCCCCGGCGGTGGTGACCGCCCCGGTGGAGCCGGTGAAGTCGACCTGGGTCAGGCCGTGGTCGCCGCCGGCGGCGCCCAGCACGGTGCCCACGGTGGCGGTGCCGTTCGGCTTCGCGGTGGCGTCCAGGCCGAGCTGGACGTTGCCCAGGTGCTTGGCGGCGGTGGGCGCGGTGCCGGACACGGCGGCGTAGGCGAGCTTGCCGGTGGGCGCGGAGACCCGCTGCACCAGGTAGGTGCCGCCCTTGCTGACGGGCACGGAGAGGACCGAGGCGTTGCTGGCGCGCAGCACGGTGTGCCCGGTGCGGCCGTCCACCACCTCGACCTGCTGGCCCGGCCAGGGGTTCTCCACCAGCTGGTCGCCGTTGGCCCCGGACTCGATCGCGGCGGTCGTCAACTGCCCGCCCTGGACCTGGACGTCGACCTTGCCGCCGTGCTGGATGTACACGGTGCCGGCGCCGTTCCAGTCGCTCGGCCAGGCCGGGGCGAAGCGGATGATGCCGTCGTAGTCCTGCGCGAGCGCCTCGTCGACCGCCGTGGCCGCGCTGGACTCCTGCTCGATGTAGGGCTCATAGCCGACCGAACTGCCCAGGTCGGCGAAGCCGTTGGGGTAGACCTGGTGGCTCTCGGTGATCGAGACCAGGTCGCTGCGCACCTGGTCGGCGTTCTTCAGCCGGGCCGCGTCGATGGCGTCCAGCGACCAGTCGTTGCCGCCCTTGTTGGGCCGGTTCGCGTAGGAGCGCTGCTCCAGGGAGAACAGGTTGGGGTCCTGGTCGCTGACCGTGTTCCACGGGAACAGCGGCTCCAGCTCGATGTTCTCGCCGTTGCGCCGCTCGGCGGCCGGCTCGTACGAGATCCCGATCATGTCGGTGCCGGTGGCGTCCGCGGCCTGCGTCTGCGCCTGGCTGTAGTCGGGGTTGAGCAGCTTGGTGCGGGTGGCCTGGTCCGTGCGCGGGTAGGGCGGGATCTCCGTCTCCGCCTTCGCCACCTTGCTCACCAGGCCCGCGTCGGCGCCGCGCGCGGTGCCCAGCACCTTGGCGGCCTGCCCGATGATCGGGAACACCGCCTGGTCCAGGGCGATGTCGGTGGTCGGGTCCTGCACGGCCCACTGTGTCTCGTGCGCGTTGGCGACGGCGTGCAGCAGCCCGTCCGTGCCGATGGTCTGGTAGGCGAGCTGGAACTTGACGGCCGCCTTGATGAACGGCCAGTACCGCTTCAGCGCGGCCTTGTCGCCGGTCGCCTGGTACTGCTCCCACATGTAGAGGGCGACCTCGGGGCCGCTGGAGATGTCCAGCGCGTTCCAGTTGGGGCTGCCCGGCTCACTGCAGGAGCCGTTCTCGCCGACCCCCGGGGAGATGCCGTTGCCGTTGAAGCGCATGGTCTCCGGCAGGCAGATGCCCGGCAGCCCGCCCATCTGCTGCTTCGTCCACGCCTTGGTGTCGGGCAGGTCCTTGGCGTACATGTCGAAGATCGGCGTGTTCAACTGGTAGTTGCCGCTGCTCATGTTGGCGGCGATCTCGGCGCGCAGGTTCCAGAGCCAGTACGCCGACGGCGTCCACGTCTGGGTGTCCTTGTCCCACGAGAACATGTCGGCCTCGCCGGCCTGGCTGCCGGGGTAGATCCCCGCCTTCATCGACGCCGCCTCCTCGTAGAGGTACAGCGTGCGCAGGTTCTCGACGTAGTCCGCGCTGCCGTCGGCGGAGTCCATGGCGACCAGCCCGGAGTCCGACCAGAACCGCTGCCACCAGCGGTCCTGCGGCTTCAGCAGGGACTTCTCGGACGCGGAGGCGTCCTGTCCGATGAGCTTGGAGGCGGTGCGGGCCGGGGTCTTCTGGGCGGTGCCGCCGTTCCAGGCGGGCGAGCCGACGACGACGCGGAAGGAGCCGTCCCGGTTGGGCTTGAAGGCCACCTTGACCTGGGTGGGGCTCGCCACGGACGCGGTGACGTCCCGGCCGCCGGCGGTGAGGGCGGCCAGCGAGCCGAACGTCTTCCCGGTGCCGATCGGCGGCGCCTGGTCGGACCAGGTCTCCGCGAGGGTGGCGGTGGTGCCCGAGACGGCCGCGACGGGCTTGCGCGGGGACCACAGGCTGACCGTGGCGGTCTGCACGGTGTTCGGGTCGGCGCCGGAGACGTCCACGACCAGCTCGTCCTTGTCGCCGGCCACCCAGGCCTTGAGCGACATGCCGCCGCCGGACTCGCTCAGCACCCCGTCGGTGAGGTCCAGCCGGCCGGAGAAGTCGGCGGCGTGCGAGATCACCGACAGCCCCGGGATGGCCAGCTGGCCGGGGGACTTGCGGTCGGGCATGGTGTCGGAGCGGTTGAGCTGCGCGGTGAAGCCGTCCTGCGCCCAGGCGGCCACGCCCAGGGACCCGTTGCCCAGCGGCATCGACGCCGTCGGGTTGCTGTTCGGCGAGCCGAGCACCACGTCGGAGCGGCTGACCACGCCGGTCGGGTCGAGGTTGAACGTCCCCTTCTGCCAGGCGGTGGTCGGCCCGGCGGCGGCCGAGGCCGGCCCGGCGCCTGCCGCGGCGAGGCCGGAGACCGCCGCCAGCAGCGCGGACGAGATCACGAGGGCCCGCCGGAGCGGGCCTCTTCGGGAGTGGGTCGAGTTGTGCACGAAGCCCTCCAGGGCAGTACGACGACATCCGGCCGCGCCGTGGACGCGACCCCTCAGTGGTGCGGGTTGGTACTCCCCAGCGCGGGGTGGCGTTCGGCTCCCACGTGATGGGTAGTGCTCCGTAGTGCTCCGATGTATACGCCGGGTTGCGGGCGTGGCTCGGTGACGCGATGGGGAAAGGGGGGTGATGTGCCGCCTAACATCGGACGACTGCCGTTGTAGTTCATGGCCGGTGCCCGCGTAAAGACCTCGGTCGCAGCTGACTGTCCGTCAGGGGAGCGAGGTGGCGCGGCCCCGCGCCGCACGGGGCACGCACGACGCCTGCCGCCGGGCGGACCCGGCGGCGGGCGGTGGGTGGACGACCTGCGGAGGGGCCGTCCTGCGGGGGCGACCGGTGGAGGACCTGCCCGCGGAGGGGGCGGCCGCGGAGCGGGGACCCGCGGTGGGGCTTCGCGCGGCGCGGTGGCCGCGGGGGTGGCTTGCCCGCCGGCGGCCGCCTCAGTGGTGGGACGACTGGCGCCCCGGGCAGGCCACCCTCTCCAGCGGGACGCCGCCCGCCGCCGACCCGAGAAGGGTGAGGACGGGGAGCGGGGACCGGCCGGCGTGGTGCCGTCGGTGAGGACGGCGAGCGCGAGCGTGTTGCTCCCGCGCGGGTCGAGCAGGCCGGCCGGCAGCACGAAAGTGTGCTGCGGGCCCACGTCGTTGATGTACTGGCCCAGGTTCCAGCCGTTGACGAAGATCTGCGCCCGGTAGGCGCGGGACGGGTCGTCGGTGAGGGTCAGGCCGATGGAGGCGTCCGTCCCGGCGGGCACGTCCAGGTGGAACGAGGTGCGGTACCAGGCGACGCCCTGCCGGGTGTCGGAGTACGGCAGCGCGACCGGCCGCCACGAGCGGTCCTCGTGGTCCGGCAGGTGCCAGCCGGCCCGCTCGCCGTACAGGCCGCCGTTGTTGAGCGGCCCGCGTACCGGGTCGGAGCCGGCCGCGCCCTGGATGCGCCAGGTCGGCGCGGCGCCGTCCAGGGTGGCGGCGGTCAGGCCGCGGGCGGAGGTGAAGGCGTCGTTGGCGCCGCCGTCCTCGTCGTGCGCCATCCGCCGCACCAGCACGGCGACGGTGTGCGGGCCGTCGCCGCGCAGGTCCGCGGGCACGGTGAACGAGGCGGTGGCCGACCAGGTCCCGGTGGTGGCCTGGGCCGAGGTGGGCACCGGCAGCCGGTGGGTGCCGAGCGGGCGGCCGTCCCACCACGCCATCAGCAGGCCGGCCGTACCCGCCTGGTAGCCCAGGTCCAGCTGCTGCGCGCCGGGGCCCGCCACGGTGGAGCGGTACCAGACGTCGCCGTAGTGGAAGCCGTAGTCGTCGGCGAAGAGCACGGCGGGCTGGCCGGCCGGCAGCGCGGTGGTGCTGCGCGAGGAGGTGAGGTCGCAGGTGCGCCAGGCGCTGTCGTCGAACCCCGGCTCGGACTCCGGGTTCTCCGCCGCCCGCCGCCAGCCGGTGAGCGCCGGCAGCCGCACCGGCGCCGGGCCGGGCAGGTCCCGGACGGCGGTGAGCCCGCCGTCGACGCCGCGCGCGGCCACCGGGCGCCCGTTCCAGGTGAGTTGGCGGACCGTGCCGCCGGTCCAGGCGGTCAGTGGCGCGGGGGCGGTGGTGTCGCCGGTCAACCTCAGTTCGCCGCCGCGTAGTTCGGCGGTGCGCAGCAGCGCCGGACCGGCCACCAGCACGGGTCCGTCCGCCGTGGTGTACGGCCACAGGGTGGCGGCCGCGTCGTCGTCGGCGAGGAACAGCAGCAGCGGCGCGGCGCCGCCCGGCTCCTGCACGCGGACGCGGGTGAGGCCGTCGAGGACGGCGTTGATCCGCAGGGTGCCGGCGGCGGCGTCGTAGGAGGTCGCGGCGCTGCCGGACTCCACGGTGACCTCGGGGCGGGTACGGCTGAGCAGGACGGCCTCGACGGCGTCGCCGGGGCGGCCGGTGAGGACGGCGAGGTCCCGCGCGGTGCCGGTGGCCCGCCACATCGGCTGGGCGGTGGTCCACAGCAGCGCCCGGCGGCCGAGCGACAGGTCGGTGGCGACCACCTTCATGTCCTTGGCCGCCACGCTCAGGCTGCCCGACGACGGCACGGTGGCCGGGCCGGCGGAGGTGGACACCGGGAGCGTGCAACCGACCGCCGAGCCGGTGTCGTTGCGCAGGAAGTAGAGGTGCGAGCCGCGGTCGGCGTCGGTGAGGTGGTAGACGCGCACCGACGCGCTGCTCGCCGCCACCGGCTCGGCCGGGTCCATCTCGGCCAGGTCGGGGAAGGAGCCGAGCATCGAGCCGATCTGCTTCATCGGCGTGATCTTCGACGTGAGGTTGCGGGCCTCGTCGATGGCCGCGCCGTAGTCGTAGGAGGTGTAGACGACGGGGGCGGGCAGCCAGCCCCACGAGGTGCCGCCGAAGGTCATGTAGACGTTGTGGACGCTGATGCCGTTGGCGAGGTTGGTGAGGTAGAAGCGGCGCTCGTACCCGGCGTCGCGGGAGGTCCGGGCGCCGGCGTAGCCCTGCCCGGCGAACTCCGCGCCGCCCCAGCAGTCGAACCAGCCGCCGCCGAACTCGGCCATGAAGCCGGGGGTTGCGGGGCTCGCCGTGGAGCCGCCCTTGGCGCCGCCGGTGCCCCAGAAGCCCCAGTCCGGCGGGGTGCTGGTGGGGGAGGGGTAGCCGTCGAAGGCGTAGAGGTAACGGCCCTCCTCGCCGCCGGTGTCGAACGAGCCCGGCACCCAGTAGCCGTTGCGGCCCTTGTCGTTGTGGAACAGGGGGACGTCGATGCCGTCGGCTCGCACCTTCGCGTACAGGTGCGCCATGTACTCCTGGCCCGTGGCGCTGGTGGTGAACGACGCGTACTCGTTCTCCAGTTGGTAGAGGAGCACGGTGCCGCCGCTGCGCGTCCACTGGCGCGGCGCGATCACCGCGTCCACCGCGGTCAGCCACTCGTCCACGTGGGCCATGTAGGTCGGGTCGTCGGTCCTGGCCCGGCCCGGCGTGGTGGTCAGCCAGCCGGGGTAACCGCCGGCGTCCACCTCGGCGTTGATGTACGGGCCGGGCCGGGCGATCACGAACAGGCCCGCCTCGGCGGCCAGGTCGAGGAACCGGCCGAGGTCGCGGACGCCGGTGAAGTCGTAGCGGCCGGGCGCGGGCGAGTGGTAGTTCCAGGCGACGTAGATACTGACGGCGTTGTAGCCGCCGGCGCGCATCTTCTGCAGCACGTCCCGCCACAGCGAAGGGCTCGGCAGCCGGAACGGGTGCATCTCGCCCGACCACAGGGGCACGCGCCGGCCGTCCACCAGCACCGAGTGGTGGTCGAACGCCACGGTGTGCCCGGGCCCGGCGCCGGCGCCGGGCCCGGAGGTGTCGGAGGCCCCGGCCGCGCGGTTCCCGGGTGCCGCGGCCTGGGCCGCCGCCGCGGGCAGGGCCAGGCTCAGGGCCGCGGTGCCGGTGAACGCCGAGAAGGCGCGGCGGGTCAGCTCCAAGGGGATCTCCTTGTTTTCATCTGGTCGTTTCCGGTCGTTTCTGGTCGCTTATGAGCGGTGAAATCGGATCAAAGCGGGATGAAACTCTCGTCCCCTCGCGTCGGGACAAGGCTGCCCCAGGCTGGTGAGGTGCGGCAAGACCCGTGCGCACACCCGTCCTGGCGCCTTCTCCGCGACTGTCTGACTTCTTATCGCCAGGGGAGCGTGGAGGAACCGAAGCCGGGAGGGCGGCTTCGGCCGGTCCGGTGTGGAGAAGGTTAAAAAACGTGTAAACGGATGACCGTGGGGGGTCGCGGCCGCGTCCGGGTCAAACTGCCTGCTCCATGGCCTCCGTGGCGCGCGTGACGGGCGGGCGCCCTGGTGCACGGCAGGGTCGCGGTGCTACTGATGTGTCTTCAACTTTCGTACGGGGAAGGAGTTTTTCAGGGGTTGACGGAAGCGATCCGGCCAAGAAGGATGGGAGCGCTCCCAGCGGGCGGGTGCGGGACCCGCGACTGCTGGCCGAGTACTCCCGTTACTTCCGTGAACGTGAACCGCCGATGAGCCCGTCGGCACGCCGGCAGGGGACTCCGCTCCGCACTCGGTGCCCTCCGCCGGCCGACCAGCGGGTGCGACACCCGCCTCTTCCGCCGTCTTCACCGTCCCACCGCTTGCCCTCACACCGTCCTTGCGCCGCACCGGCGGCAGCTCCGCCGTGCGCGGTTTCCCGCCTCCGCCGGCGCGCTCCGGCCCCTCCTCACGGCGGGGACCGACCGACAAGGGACCGTCAGACAGGAGTCATCGCCATGTCCGTGCGCCCGACCGACGCACCCGCAGCAGCAGACCCCGCAGACGACACAGAATCCGCACACCCCGTGTCCGACCCGCCCGCCGCGGCGGGCTCCCGCGGCACCCGGCTGGGCACCAGCAGGGTGGCGGACAACCTGGACCTGGTCGGGAAGATCTACCAGAAGTCCGCCTTCCCGGCGATCGAGGCCGTCGCCCGCGGCGAACGGCTGGCCACCCCCCAGGTCATCGACCTCGACCCGACGACGGTCTGCGACCTGGCCTGCCCCGAGTGCATCAGCTCCAACGTGCTGCACCACGGCCAGATCGGCAACGACCGGATCGTACGGCTGGCCGAGGAGCTCGTCGGCACCGGAGTGCGCGCGGTCATCCTCATCGGCGGCGGCGAGCCCCTGATGCACCGTTCGATAGGCAAGGTCATACGCACCCTGCACGGCGCCGGAATCCGGATCGGCCTGGTCACCAACGGCACCCAGATCCACCGCTACATCGACGAGCTGTCCGAGATGCTCTCGTGGGTGCGGGTGTCCGTGGACGCCGCCCGCGAGGACACCTACGCCGAGTTCCGCCCGGCCCGGGGCAAGCGCAGCGTCTTCCCGCAGGTCATCGAGAACATGCGGCTGCTCGCCGAGCGGCGCCAGGGACGGCTGGGCTACTCCTTCCTGCTGATGCAGCGCTTCGCCGCCGACGGCACGCTGGAGGTCTCCAACTACGACCAGGTGTACGAGGCCGGACGGCTCGCCAAGGACATCGGCTGCGACTACTTCGAGCTCAAGGCGATGCTCGACCAGGACCACTACACGGTCAACCAGGCCGGCGCCGACATCCAGCGGGTCGAGGAGCAGGTGGCGCGGCTCCAGGAGCTGGAGGACGACTCCTTCCGGCTGCTCAACTCCTCCAACTGGGAGGCCGTGCAGGTCGGCTCGGACCCGCACCAGCCCAAGGAGTACAGCGCCTGCGCCGTCGCCGAACTGCGCACCACGGTCACGCCCACCGGCGTCTACGTCTGCCCCTACCACCGGGGCAACAGCAAGGGCCTGCTGGGCGACATCCGCGACAGCTCCTTCGCCGACCTGTGGAAGAAGGCGGACACCACCGTCATCGACCCGCGGACCGACTGCCGGTTCCACTGCGCCCGGCACCGCACCAACGTGGAGATCGGACGGCTGGCCGCAGGCGGGACCCCCGCGCCGCTGGTCCCCGACTACGACCCGTTCATCTGACGGAGGCGGACCGCTCATGACGTCCGGCCCCGGCCACCCCCGGGAGCCGGCCGGCCGCTCCTGAGCGATCCCGCCCACCTGCCCCCCGCCGCCCTACCCGCCGCCCCCACCTCGCCGTCCGACCCCGCCGACCGGCAGCCACACCCAGCCGGCCGGCGGCGGGTCGGACGAGCCCGCCCCTAGGAGTGCCATGGAAATCGCCGTGATCGGTGCCGGCCCAGCCGGGCTGACCAGTGCCAAGCAGGCCCTGGAGCGCGGCCACCAGGTGGTGGTGTACGAACGGGAGGACGATCTCGGCGGCATCTGGAACCCGGCCGCCGGCGGGGCCTACGACAGTGTGCGGATGCAGAGCTCGGTGATGAGCTTCCCGTTCTCCGACTACCCGCCGCCGGCCGACACCGCCTTCCCCACCCAGGCCGAGGTGCACACGTATCTCACCGGCTACGCGCGCGAGTTCGGCGTGGCGCCGGCCACCCGGTACCGCCACACGGTCACCCGTGTCGTCAAGCGGGACGGCCGCTGGCAGGTCACCGCCCGCTGCGACGGGCAGGAGCGCACCGACACCTTCGACGCGGTGATGGTCGCCAGCGGCGAGCTGTGGGAGTCGCGCCGCCCGGAGTTCGTCCCCGACGGCTCGACCGGCGTGCAGGTGATCACCGCGAAGGACTACCGCGCGCCGCGCTCCTGCCGCGGGCAGCGGGTGCTGGTGATCGGCGGCGGCGTCAGCGGCGCCGACATCGCCGGCGAACTCGCCGCGGACGGCCGTGCCGTGGACTGGTCGGTGCGCCACCGCGCGCTGTTCCTGCCGCGGCGCTGCGGCGGCATCCTCAACGACGCGTTCTTCTCCTACATCGGCCGCGTCGCCGTCGAGGAGCTGCCCTACCAGGACTACCTCAAGCGGCTGGAGGAGGACCTCCCGCAGTACCTGACGACGTACCGCGAGTCCGGGCTGCTGCCCGAGGACGGCTTCCACGGCGCGATCCACGTCAACGACCGCATCGTCGAGGCCGTCCACTCCGGACGGGTCCAGGTCCGGCCGTCGTTCACCCGGTTCGACGAGGACGGCTCGGCCGTCTTCTCCGACGGTTCGCGGGAGCGCTACGACACCGTGGTGCTGTGCCTGGGCTACGGGCTGCCGGACTACCGCTTCCTGCCCGAGATGGACCGGCACGACCTGTACGAGCACTTCTTCTGGAGCGCCGACCCCACTCTCGCGATCATCAACACCCCGGTCGACACCGAGGCGTTCGGGACCGCCTGCCCGTACTTCGAGATGATCGCCGCGTGGGCGCTGCGGGTGTTCGACGGCACCGTGCAGCTGCCGCCGGCCGAGGAGCGGGCCGCCTGGTGCGCCCGGCACATGGCCCGCCTGGACGACCGCCGCTACTACGACTGCTGGCTGGAGACGGTGCGCCTGGGCCTCATAGCCGGTGTCCTGCCCGACCCGGCCCGGGACTTCGACGGCTACTGGCGCCTCATAGCCGGCCAGGTCGCGCCCGCCGGACTGCTCCCGGACGCGGCCCCCGTGCCGGCCGGCGTGCGCGACGACTGGTTCGACCTCACGGTGCTGCGGCACCGGGTGCTGGCCGGTCTGGACCCGCAGGCGCTGGCCGGCCTGGTCGCCGCCGGCCAGGTCACCGCCGAGGACGCGGCCGCGGCCCGCGCCGTGCCGGCCGACCGGGCCATCGCGCCGTGGCTGCCCTACCGGCAGCGCTCCGCGACCGTGTCCTTCTCGGGCAAGGAGATCGACGGCCCCTCGACCGCGGCGGCCGGCACCGGTCTGCCGACCGGGGCAGGCCGGTGAGCGCGGCCGGGGAGCAGGCCGCCGAGGGCTCGGCGGAGCAGGGCGGGCCGCCGTCCCCGGCCAGGACGCCCCCGGCCCGGACCCGGCCGCCGGGCTCCCGGCCCGGACCAGGCCGCCGCCGGGGCGCCGCCCCGGCGGGACGGCGGGCTGGCGGTCCCGCACCACGGCGATGCTCCGCGACACGCAGCTGACCTCGCTGGTGGGCACCACCGGCCTGATCGGCGTCGGCGGCGCGATGGTGACCACTTCGTCGTCGCTGTTCCTCTCCGACGCCATCAAGGCGACCCCGCTCATGGTCGGCTTCTTCTTCACCGGCCGCGCCCTGTCCGAGATCGTCTGCGAGATGGTCGTCGCGGTGATGTCGGACCGGATCGGCAACCGCCGGCCGCTGCTGGCGCTGTGCGCGCTGCTGTCCGGCCTCGGCGCGTTCAGCTTCTACTGCTTCCACAACTACTACGTCCTGTTCGCCGCGGTCTCGGTGCTGCTCGGCATCGGCAGCGCCTGCTTCTCCCAGCTCTTCGCCTTCACGCGTGAGTTCGCGGAGACCAGAGTGCTCAACGCGGTGTTCTTCAACGCCGCGCTGCGAGCGGTCACCTCCGTGGCGTGGATCGCCGGACCGCCACTGGCGTTCCTGCTGATCTCGCACAGCGGCTTCGACGCGCTGTTCCTCACCGCGACCGCCCTGTACCTGCTGGCCGCGCTCATCGCCTGGCGCGGCCTGCCCGACCTCGGCGTCGGCGACCGCCCCCCGCCGCAGGGCAACCCGTACCGGGGCATCGGGCGGCGGATGGGCCTGCTCATGGGCGCCGTGCTGCTGCTGATGGTGGTCAGCAGCATCTACCAGATCAACATCGCCCTGTACGTGACGAAGACGCTCCACCTGGCGACCGGGTTCACCGGCATCCTCATCGGCCTCGCGGCCGGCCTCGAAGTGCCCGTGATGCTCTACCTCGGCTCGCGCGCCGAACGCATCGGCAAGTGGCCCATGGTGATCTTCGCCGCCTGCTGCGCCACCCTCTTCTTCGCCCTGCTGCCGCTGGTCCACACCGCGTGGGGCCTGCTGCTGCTCCAACTGCCCAACGCCGCCTGGACGGCGGTGGTGATGAGCATCCCCGTCACCATCCTCCAGGACCACTTCACCGGCGAACGGGTCGGCCTGGCGTCCGCCCTGTACGCCAGCGCGTTCAAGACCGGCATCTTCGTCGGCGGTGCCGTGACTGGCGTCGTCACCGAATGGGCCGGGTACACCGATGTGTTCTGGGTCTGCGCCGCGCTCGCCGCGGCCGCGGCCGTGCTACTCGTCTGCGGGAGGAACGATGGAACCGACAGCTCAGTCAGCGGTGCCGGCGACGGAGCCGCTGTGCAGCGTGGTGGTGCCGACCTACAACAGGTCCGGACTGCTGCGCCACACGCTGGACTCGCTGACGAAGCAGACGCTGCCGGCTGAACAGTTCGAGGTCATCGTCGTCGACGACGGCTCCGGCGACGACACCCGCGCCACCGTCGCCGCGTTCGAGGACACCCTGCGCCTGACGTACCTCTTCCAGGAGGACCAGGGCTACCGGGTGGCCGCCGCCCGCAACCGCGGCCTGGACGCGGCGGCCGGCGCGGTCACCGTCTTCCTCGACTCCGGGGTGCTGCTCCACTCCGGGGCGCTCGCCGCGCACCTGGCCTCCCACCAGGCGGCCGACGGCCCGCTCGCGGTGTGCGGCTACGTCTACTGCTTCAACGAGGACAACGAGGACGCCGCCCAGATCGACGCGTTCATCGACATCACCGACCCCGACGGCAGCATCGGCCGACTGCGCGCGGAGAACCGCTGGCTGGACATCCGCGAGGAGTGGTACGAGAAGTACACCGACGACTTCGCCGACCTGCCCGCGCCCTGGCTGGTCTACTGGACCTGCAACGTCTCGGCCTCCACCGAACGGCTGCGCGAGATCGGCGGGTTCGACGAGAACTACCGCGCCTGGGGAGCGGAGGACGTCGACCTCGGCTACCGGCTGCACCGGGCCGGCAGTCGCTTCACGGTCAACCGCGACGCCTGCGCCATCCACGCGCCGCACCCCAAGAGCTACACCGAGAACATGCGCTCCGCCGCGGCCAACTACCGCTACTTCGCCGAGAAGTACGACACCCCCATCACGGCGCTGGTACCGGACAACCACTTCTTCGTCATCAACGACCTGATCCGCGAGCAGAACCTGCCCGGCTGCGCCGAGTACCTCGCCACCCCCGACCCGGACGCCGGGCGGGTGCTGGTCTTCTCCCCGCACCCGGACGACGAGACCATAGCCTGCGGCGGCGCCGTCGCCCGGCTGGCCGCCCGCGGCCACCGGGTCGGCGTGGTCTTCGCCACCGACGGCTCCCGGTCGCACTCCGCTGTCCTCGGCATCGACGACGACCCCACCCCCGAGGAGCTGGCCGTCATCCGCCACGGCGAGGCACTGGCCGCCACCGGCGCGCTCGGCGTGGCCGCCGAGGACGTGTCCTGGCTGGGCTACACCGACACCCTGCTCAGCGCCAGCGCCGAGAGTTACGGCGCCGACGTCGCCAAGCTGCTGGGCGAGTGGCGCGACGTCACCCGCGTCTACCTCCCGCACCCCGGACGGGAGCTGAACGCCGACCACCGCTGCACCGGCGAGATGGCCATCAAGGCGCTGGCCGAACTCGGCCTGGAACCCGAGGTGTTCCGGTACGTCGTCTGGGACGAGCGGACCGAGCGGGAGTTCGAGTTCGTCAACCGGGGGGAGGAGGCCGCCCCCGAGCCCGACGGCGAGCGCCTCGTCGTACGCGACATCGCACCCCAGGTCGCGCGGAAGCTGGACGCCCTGTCCCGGCACGCCACCCAGGTCAGCCTCTACTCGGCCAAGCAGCAGCGCACCGTGGTCCCCGCACCGTTCCTGGAGCGGCTGAACCACAGCACCACCGAGGAGTTCTGGACCGACGCGGACTGACCGCGGACCACCGCCTGCCGCCTGCCATCCGCCAACCGCCACCCGCCCCGCCGTTCCCGCCCGCCAGGCGTTCGCACCAGGAGACGACCGTGACCGATCTGGAGTACCTGTCCGAGTGGCCCGCAGTCGGCGGGTCCACCCGCCCCGACCCCGCCCTGGAGGAGCGGGTCGAGGCCGTCCTCGGGCAGATGACCCTTGAGGAGAAGGTCGGGCAGATGATCCAGCCCGAACTCGCCGAACTCACCCCCGAGGACGTCACCCGCTACAAGATCGGCTCCGCGCTCAACGGCGCGGGCATCTGGCCGGGCGGGAACCGGCACGCCACCCGGCAGCAGTGGATCGAGACCGTCGACGCGTACTGGCAGGCGGCCGAGGACGCCTACGCCGGCCGCGGCTTCCGCGTCCCCTTCCTGTGGGCCACCGACGCCGTGCACGGCAACAACAACGTCTACGGCGCCACGATCTTCCCGCACAACATCGGACTCGGCGCCGCCCGCGACGCCGGACTGCTGCGCCGCATCGGCGCCGCCACCGCCCGCGAGATCGCCGCCGCCGGCATGGACTGGACCTTCGCACCCACCGTGACCACCCCCCGCGACCGGCGCTGGGGCCGCTACTACGAGGGCTACGGCGAGGACCCGCGGATCGTCCACGGCTACGCCCCCGAGATGGTCCGCGGCATCCAGGACGACGACCCCGACGCCGGGGTGCTGTCCACCATCAAGCACTGGGTCGCCGACGGCGGCACCGACCAGGGCGGCGACCGCGGCACCGCCCGCGCCTCCGAGGACCTGCTGCGCAACGTGCACGCCGCCGGCTTCCTGTCCGGCATCGCGGCCGGCGCCGCCTCGGTGATGGTCTCCTTCAGCAGCTGGGAGAACGCCGCCAACTACGACCACAGCCCCGAGCAGGACCCGCCCTACAACCACAAGGTGCACGGCAGCCGGTTCCTGATCAACGACGTCCTCAAGGAGCGCGTCGGCTTCGACGGCATCGTCATCAGCGACTGGGACGCCCACTCCGAGGTCGCCGGCTGCTCCGCCGGCGACGCCGGGTACGCGATCAACGCCGGCATCGACGTGCTGATGGTGGCCGGCCGCGACGCCTGGCAGTCCGTGCACCGCAACGCCGTCGCGGACGTCCGCGCGGGCCGTATCCCCGCCGAGCGGGTCGACGACGCCGTCCGCCGCGTGCTGCGGGTCAAGATGCGGGCCGGCCTGTGGGAGCGCCCCCGCCCGGCCGAGCGGCCGCTGGCCGCGGGCGAGGGCAGCGGCCTGCTGGGCTGCGCCGAGCACCGGGAGCTGTCCCGGGAGGCGGTCCGCAAGTCGCTGGTGCTGCTCAAGCACGAGCCCGGCACCCTCCCGCTGCCCCGCGACGCGCGCGTCCTGGTCACCGGCAGCGGCGCCGACGACATCCGCAAGCTCGCCGGCGGCTGGACGCTGACCTGGCAGGGCGCCGACGTCACCCTCGACGACCTGCCGGGCGCCCGCACCGTGGCCGGCGCGGTCGCCGACGTGGTGGGCGCCGAGCGCACCACCGTCGACCCGGAGCTGGCCGAGGCCGACCCCGCCGCGTTCGACGTGGCCGTCGCCGTCATCGGCGAGGACTCCTACGCCGAGATGCGCGGCACCATCAAGCCCTGGGGCACCCTGGGCTACGCCGCCGCCAAGCGCGGCTACGCGCGCGACCTCGACGTGCTGCGCCGGCTGCGCGCCGCCGGAGTGAAGGTGGTCACCGTCTTCCTGTCCGGCCGGCCGATGTACACCACCGAGGAGATCACCCTCTCCGACGCGTTCGTCGCCGCGTGGCTGCCCGGCCCGGAGGCCGGCGGCATCACCGACCTGCTCTTCCGCCCCGCCGAGGGTGCCGCCGCCCACGACTTCCAGGGCCGGCTGGGCTTCTCCTGGCCCGCCACGCCCCGCTCGCACGCCGCCAACAGCATCCCGGCGCACATCCCCGGCTACCAGGTGCCCGAGCAGGAGCAGGAGCCGTCCGGCGAGCACACCCCGCTCTTCCCGTTCGGCTACGGCCTGACACTGGCCGCCACCAACGCACCCGAGGAGGGCGCGAAGGCCCCCGAGGGCACGGTCGACCCCGTTCGCGGCCCGCGCGGCATCCTCCCGCTGGACACCTGGACGGACCCGACACCCGTCCCGGCCGTGGACGGCCCGCTGCCCGTGCCGTGGCTGCCCGACGGCCCGTTCGACGTGCGGATCGGCGGCCACAACACGTGGTCGCGCCCGGTCATCCCCTTCGACGAGGCCACGGACCTGCTGGTGCTGCGCGCCGAGCCGGCCGGCACCGCCGAGCGCCCCGACGCCTTCGCGCTGCGCTTCAAGGGCTACCCGGCCTTCATCTACGCCCAGTACGCCTCCGGCGACCCCGCCGACCTGCGCGGCTACGCGGCGGCCGGCGGCCGGATCGAGTTCGACGTCCGCGTCGTCGACGTGCCCGACGGCCCCCTCTACCTGGCCTGCCACGACGACTACCCGGCCCAGCCCGGCGTCGACCTCGCGCCGCGGCTGGCCGCCCTCGAACCGGGGGAGTGGGTCCGGCTGTCCGTGCCCGTCCGGGAACTGGCCGACGCCGGCTCCGACCTCCAGCACGTCGACGTCCCGTTCATGCTCTACAGCGACCACAAGGCCGCCCTGGACATCGCCGCCGTGAACTGGACCACGGCCGAGTAGGCCGCACCGCGCGTAGGCCGCCCGCAATCGGCCCGCAATCGGCCCGCACTCCGTCCGTACCCCCCGCCCCGGCGCTCCCCCGCCGGGGCGGGGAGGGCCGCGGGGAAGGTGGATCTTGCCCGTCGGGGTCCGGGCGGCACTGGCTATGCTTGCGGCATGCTGCTCGCCGCGATTCCCTCACCCTCGGTGAGCGGTTTCCACATCGGTCCGCTGTTCATCCACTTCTACGCGCTGATGTACATCGTCGGCATCGCGCTGGCCGTGGCCATCGGCCGCCGCCGCTGGAAGGCCGCCGGGGGCGACCCCCTGCTGGTGGACGACATGGCCCTGTGGGGCGTGCCCTTCGGCATCCTCGGCGGGCGCCTCTACTTCGACGCCACCACGCCGGCCGACATCCCGCACAAGTGGTACGGCTGGCTTGCCGTGTGGGACGGCGGCCTGGGCATCTGGGGCGGTGTGCTGCTCGCCACCGTGGTGTGCGTGCTGGTGCTGCGCCGCAAGGGCGTGAGCGTCCTCACCATGATGGACGCCCTGGCGCCCTGCCTGCTGGTCGCGCAGGCGGTCGGCCGGATCGGCAACTACTTCAACCAGGAGCTCTTCGGCAAGCCCACCTCGCTGCCGTGGGGCCTGCGGATCGACGCCGACCACCGCCCGCCCGGTTTCACCGACCACGCCCTCTTCCAGCCGACCTTCCTCTACGAACTTCTCTGGGACCTGGCCCTCGCGGCGCTGCTCATCTGGCTCGGACGGCGCGGGAAGGTCCGCTCCGGCGGCCTGTTCGCGCTGTACGTGGCCGGCTACTCGGCGTTCCGCATCATCGAGGAGTCGATGCGGATCGACTATTCGCAGCACTTCCTCGGCCTGCGCCTGAACTTCTACATCGCCGCCGGCTGCACCCTCGCCGGCCTGGTCTGGTTCGCGGTGCTCCAGCGCCGCGCGCCGAGCCCGGCTGCCGCGGTGCCCGCGCCGGCTGCCGAGCCGGTGGGGTCGGAGGCATCGGAGGCACCGGAGGGGCGCCGCGAGGCCGCATGTGCGGACGCCGACATCGATGACGCCGAGGGCGCCGCGGCCCCCGCGGAGGCTGACGGGGCGGAGGAGCCGGCCACGCAGGGCCGCTGAGCCCCAGCAAGCAGGACCGAAAAGCGGAAGCGGGACGCCTACGGGCGTCCCGCTTCCGCTTTTCGGGCTGCCCAGGCTCCACCGCGCCCCTCGTTCCCCGCGCCGCCCCTCGTCGGTCGACGGGACACGGCCGAGCGCACGCGCCGACAGGTGGTGGGTTTCCGTAACCCCACTGTTACCGGCCGTGCCGTTGACCGACATGATCGCGAGCCCCTACTTTCGCTTTCGGAGTCGAAGTCGCAACTTTCGGCCGTCCCTTGCCCGGTGAACAGCGGAGCCACGCACCCGGTGGCCCCGGAGGAGCGTGGTCCCAGATGAAGCGTGCTCTGCCTCTCAGATCGGCGACGGCCGTCGCGGTCGCCGCGGTCCTCGTGGGGGCCACGGCCGGCTGCGGCGGCAGCGGCGGCAGTGGCGGTGGCGGCGGGCACGCGGACCGAGCCGGCCGGGTCACCGTCTGGTCGCTCAAGGACACGGCGCTGAACCCGCTGCAGGCGAAGTCCGTCAGGACCTACAACGCGGCCGGCCCCAAGTCCCAGGCGACGCTGGCGACCTTCGAGAACGACCCCTACAAGGCGAAGCTCGCATCCTCCCTCGGGACGGCCGCCACCCCGGACGTCTTCCTGAACTGGGGCGGCGGCAACCTCGCCGACTACGTCGAGGCCGGCCGCGTCGCCGACCTCTCCGGCGAACTCGACGCCACGTTCCGGGACGAGTTCCTGCACAGCGTGCTGGCCGCCGGCACGGTCGGCGGGAACGTCTACGGCATACCGATGCAGGGGGTCCAGCCCGTCGCCCTGTTCTTCAACAAGGACGTCTTCGCCCAGGCCGGGATCGGAGCCGCGCCCGCGACGTGGCAGGAACTGCTCGACGACATCGACGCGTTGAAGGCCGCGGGCGTCACGCCCATCGCGCTGGCCGGCTCGCAGTCCTGGACCGAGCTGATGTGGATGGAGTACCTGCTGGACCGGGTCGGCGGCCCCGGTGTCTTCGCCGCGATCCAGGCCGGCAAGGCCGGGGCCTGGGACGACCCGGCCGTCACGGCGGCACTGCGCATGATCCGCGAGCTCGTCGACCGGGGCGCCTTCGGCACTGACTACGGCTCGGTCGGCCAGGACTCCGGCGGCGCCGACGCGCTGCTGTCCAAGGGGCGGGCCGGCATGGAGCTGATGGGCTCCTGGGAGTACGCCTCGCAGCTCGCGAGCGCGCCGGGCTTCGTCAAGGGCGGCAAGCTCGGCTGGAGCACCTTCCCGACGGTGCCGGGAGGCAAGGGCGACCCGAAGGACGTCGTGGGAAACCCGTCGGACTTCTTCTCCGTGGCGGCCGGTTCCGGGCACCTCGCGGACGCGGCCGACTTCATCAGCAAGACGGTCACCCAGCCCTCCTACGTCACCGGTCTGATCTCCATCGGCCAGGTCCCGGCCGTCGCCGGCATCGAGGACCAGCTCACGTCCGGCCCCAACGCGAGCTACACCACCTTCGTCTACGAAATGGTCGAGCACGCCCCGTCGTTCACCCAGTCCTGGGACCAGGCGCTCTCCCCGGCGACCGGGCAGGCCATGCTGGCCGCTCTCCAGAAGGTCTTCAACGGCACGTCGACGACCAGGGAGTTCGTCTCGACCATGGACGCCCTGCACGCCAGGTAGACCCTGGCCGCGCCGCGCCTGCTTGCCGCGCGTCCTCCCCGCAGGGAAAACGGGCGTCCCCCGGCGGCCAGGAGGGCTGCCGGGGGACGCCGGGGACGCGGTGGTCGCGAAGGGGGCGCGGAGGCGCCGTGCTCAGCGGTGCTGCGGGATCGTCGCGATCTCCAGGAAGAACGTGTCGATGCCGCGCACCGCCGCGAGGAAGTCGTCCAGGTTGACCGGCTTCGTCACGAAGGCGTTGGCGTGGTGCAGGTAGGCGGCCGACACGTCGTCCGCCGCCGAGGAGGTGGTGAGCACCACGACCGGGATGAGCGCCAGCTCCGGGGACTCCTTGAGCACGGCCAGCAGCTCGCGCCCGTTCATCCGGGGCATGTTGAGGTCGAGCACGATCAGGTCGGGGCGGGCGGAGGACGGGTCGCGCAGGTACTCCAGCGCGGCGATGCCGTCGTCGGCGCGGACGATCTCGCGGGCCACGTGCTCCTGGGTCAGCGCCTCCTCGATGAGGAGGGCGTCCGCGTTGTCGTCCTCCACGAGGAGCACGCGGTGGAAGTGGTCCGGCGTGGCGGCGTTCATGAGCGGCATCCTGGCTTTCGTCGGCGGGGAACGGGCGGGACGGGCGGGGTCGCGGGCGGGCAGGGGGAGGGTGCCGGTCGTCGGCGGAGAGCGACCTCAGGATAGGCCCCGGCCTCCGGACCGGGACCACGCGGCGGTCCCGGAGCGGTGCCGCCCCGGGCGGCGCGGCACCGGCCGCCCGGTCGGCCGTGAGCCGGCCCGCGGCCGTTGCCGCTGCCTGTAGCATGACCCGGCCGCGTCCCACCGCAGCCGGGCGCCGCTTCGCCGGCCCCGTCCCGGGACCGGCCGCAGCGTCGAGGAGCGGAGGGAAAGCCCATGGCCGACGACGAGACCGGACAGGGCGCCGCCGGGATACCGGTCGCCGGTTCCGACCGTGCGCCGGGGCGTGCCGCGCAGGGCTGGACGACCCGGCGCTGGCTCACCGCGGGCGTCTCCGTGACGGTGGTCCTGCTGGCCGTACTGGCCTCGCTCGGGGCGTGGGTCTTCGCCCGCTCCACCAGCACCTCCAACCACCTCGTCTACACCACCACGCCCGCGCTGATCGCCGCCGCGAAGCTGGAACAGAGCTTCACCGACGAGGAGACGGGGTCGCGCGGCTACGGCCTGTCCGGGCAGCGCTCCTTCCTCCAGCCCTACCAGGACGGTCTGAAGTCCGAGCAGTCGGCCGCCGCCCGGCTGCACACGCTGCTGCCGTCCGGCTCCTCGGGCGCGGACGAACTGACCCGCACCCTGGCACTGGGCGACGCGTGGAAGTCCGCGTTCGGCCGCCCCGTCGCGGAGGCGGCGCCCGCCGACGTGGTGCGCACCGCGGCCTCCCGCGCCGACGAGGGCAAGGCGGCGTTCGACGCCTTCCGCGCCGAGTCCGCCCGGCTCCAGGCGACGCTCCGTGCCGACCAGGCACGCGGGCGCCACGAGCTGGTCCGGGTGCGCGCCGAGCGGAACTGGATCTTCTCGCTGATCGCCGCGGTCGTCCTGGCCCTCATGGTGCTGGTCACCATCGGGCTGCGACGGGCCGTGACCGGGCCGCTGGAGGGCCTGTCCGCCGACGTACGGCGGGTGGCGCGCGGCGACTTCCGGCACGAGGTGCGCGGTTCGGGCCCCGCCGACATCCGGCGGCTCGCCCAGGACGTCGAGTCGATGCGCCAACGCCTCGCCGACGAGCTGGCGTTCAGCGACGCCGCCCGTGAACGACTCGACGAGCAGGCCACCGACCTGCGCCGCTCCAACGCGGAGCTGGAGCAGTTCGCGTACGTCGCCTCGCACGACCTCCAGGAGCCGCTGCGCAAGGTCGCCAGCTTCTGCCAGCTCCTCCAGCGCCGCTACGCCGACCAACTGGACGCGCGGGCCGGGCAGTACATCGAGTTCGCGGTGGACGGTGCGAACCGGATGCAGACGCTCATCAACGACCTGCTGGCCTTCTCCCGGGTCGGCCGGCTGCACGGCGAGTCCGAAGGGGTCGACCTGGAGGAGGTGTTCACGCGCACCAGCGAGGCGCTGAGCATGGCCGTGGAGGACACCGGCGCCGAGCTGGTCCACGACCCGCTGCCCAAGGTGGTGGGCGACCGCACGCAGTTGGCCATGCTGCTCCAGAACCTGGTCGCGAACGCCCTGAAGTTCCGCCGGCCCGACGTGCCGCCCCGGGTGGAGGTCTCCTGCCGGCAGGAGGACGGGGCCTGGCACTTCGCCGTCGCCGACAACGGCATCGGCATCGCCCCCGAGTACGCGGAGAAGGTGTTCGTGATCTTCCAGCGGCTGCACACCCGGGACGCCTACCCCGGCAACGGGATCGGCCTGGCGCTGTGCAAGAAGATCGTGGAGTACCACGGCGGCGCCATCGGCATCGACACCGACCGGGAGTCGGGGGCCCGCATCACGTTCACACTGCCCGTCGCGGAACCGTCCGCCGAGAGGGCCGGCGGCGCCGACGCGGACACGGGGAAGGCCGGGAGTGCCGGGGGCGCCGCCCAGACCGTACCGACGGGCGGGACGGCGTGAGCGTCGACGGCGCCATGCGGGTGGGCGCCCAGCGGCAGTCGGACCGGCCCGCGGCGCAGCCGGACGCGTACTACCGCCTGCTGCTCGTCGAGGACGACGCCGGCGACGCGCTGCTGGTCGAGGAGTACCTCGCCGACACCTCGCTCGACCACCGGCTGCGCTGGACCCAGACGCTCGCCGACGGCCTCGCCGCCGCGGCCGAGGACCCGCCGGACTGCATCCTGCTCGACCTGCACCTGCCGGACGCGGCCGGGGTCGACGCCGTCGTCCGGGTCCAGGCGGCCCTGCCGGACGCGGCGATCATCGTGCTCACCGGCCTGGCCGAGGGCCGCGCCGGCAGCGACGCGGTGGCCGCGGGCGCCCAGGACTACCTCGTCAAGGGACAGGTCACCGGGGAGCTGCTGGAGCGCTCGGTCCGCTACGCCGCAAGCCGCAAGCACGCCCAGCGGACCGCCTCTGAGCTGCGGCTGAAGGAGCGGCAGGCCGAGGAGAACAGCCGGCTGGAGCGCGGCCTGCTGCCCAAGCCGCTGCTGCGCCGCGCCCGGGTCACCGCCACCTCCTGCTACCTGCCCGGCCGCGAGGGCGCGCTGCTGGCCGGCGACTTCCTCGACGTGGTGGAGACCCCGGACGGCGTCGTGCACGCCGTCATCGGCGACGTCAGCGGGCACGGGCCGGACGAGGCGGCCGTCGGGGTGTTGCTGCGCATTGCCTGGCGCACCATGGTGCTGTCGGGCAACGCGCCGGTGGACGTGCTGGCGATGATGGAGACCATCCTGTCGGCGGAGCGGACGTACGAGGCGATGTTCGCCACCGTCGCCACGCTCACGCTGACCCCGGGGAGCAGCCACTGCGAGGTGACGCTGGCCGGGCACGACGCGCCGCTGCTGATCCAGGACGGCCGGGCGACGCAGCTGGCGGCGGTGCCGGGCATGGCACTGGGCATGATGCCGGGGCATGCCGTCTGGCAGCCGGTACGGCAGGCGCTGCCCGCGTCCGCGTCGCTGCTGCTGCACACCGACGGGCTCACCGAGGGCCACACCGGAGCCGGACCGGAGCGGCTGGGCACGGAGGGGCTGGTGTCGGTGATCGGCTCCGCGCCCGACCCCTCCGGCCAGGCACTGATCGACCACCTGACGGCGACCACCCGGCGGATGGACGCGGGCCGCCACCTCGACGACGTGGCGATGCTGCTGCTGACCTGGTAGCCGGGAAGCCGAGGCCCGCCGGGCAGGCGAGGACGCCGGCACGCGAAGGGCCGGCCTCCGCCCGAGCACCCCTCGGGGGCGGTCGGGCTCCGAGCCCTGGCGTACGGCCGACCGCTGTCCGGCGGCCTGGCAGGAGGCGCCAGGGCGGCGCCGACGCCGCCGTACTCAGGGCCGACCGGCGGGGCGGCGCGCCCGGCGGCCGGGGCGGGCAGGATGCCCGGCGGGACGGTCGCGCCGGACAGGACGGCCCCCCGCGAGCGGAAGGACGGCGGATGACGGGTGCGGGCGTTGGAGGAGCCGGTCGCGGCCGGGGAGCCGGGAGACCGGACGGGGCCGCCGGCGCGCCGGGGGAGCGGCTGCGGGTGCTGCGGATGCCCGACGTCCCGGTCGGCGCGGTGCTCGTCCTGCACGGCGGGCGCAGCGAGGACACCCGCGCCCCGGGCCGGGTCAACGCCCCCGGGCTGCGCATGCGCCCCTTCGGCACGGCGCTGCTGCGGGCCACCCGCGACCAGGGTGTCGCCGTCGCCGAGGCGCGCTACCGGCGGCGCGGGTGGAACGGCGGCCGCGCCGACGCCGCGGTGGACGCCGCCGCCGCCCTCGACCGGCTGGCGGCGCGGACCGGCGGCGCCCCGGCGGTGCTGCTCGGCCACTCGATGGGCGGCCGGGCGGCGCTGCGCGCGGCCGGACGGCCCGGGGTCGCCGGCGTCGTGGCCCTCGCCCCCTGGTGTCCGCCGGGCGAGCCCGTCGCCCACCTCGCCGGCCGCTCGCTGGTCTTCGCGCACGCCGAGGGCGACCGCGTCACCTCGCCCGCTGACGCGCTGCGGATGGCCGCCGAGGCACGGGCGGCGGGGGCGCTGGTGTGCCGGTACGTCCTGTCGGGCGGCGACCACACGATGCTGCGCCGGGCGCGGGACTGGCACCGGCTGGCCGTGCTGGGCGTGTGCGGCCTGCTCGGCGTCGGCCCGCTGCCGGACGCGGCCGCCGAGGCGTTCGCGCTTCCCCCGGACGACGCCTCGGGCGGCCTCGCCCTCCCGTTCCCGTGACGGACGGCCCGGGCGGGAGAGCGACCGGCCGGCGGCGTCGCCCGGTGCCTCGCCCGGCACGGTGTGCTCCGCTCGGCACCCCGGCACGCGTCCTCCCGGCGTTGGCCGACAGAGCCGCGCAGGCCCACGACGAGGCTGTCCGGCGGGCTTGCGACGACACGCGCCGGCGCGCCTCGCCACCGGGCGGACCGTGCCGGTCGCGACACGAGTCGCCCATGTGCCCGGGGCGAGGAGGCATCCCATGTATCCAATCCCAACTGGCCCTGAACGAGGGCCAATTCGGTGCACGCTCTGGACTGGCCCCCCGACCCGGACTATAAAACCTCCTACGAATCACGCGCGACGCATCACGCTGCCCCCATGCCGCCCCCCTCCTTGGAGGAGCCGTGTCCGCTCGTCCCGTGCTGCGCAGACGCCTGGCCGCCTGCGCCGCCGCCCTTCTCACGCTGCCCCTCGCGGGCCTCGGCGCCATCGCCACCCAGGCCGCCGCCGCGACCGTCACGACCGCCTGGCACAACGGCGCGTTCGCGGTCGACACCGGCGGCGTCGTCTCCCGCTCCGACATCGTCCTCGGCCGGCCCGACACCGACCCGGCGCAGTCCCTGCCGCTCGGCAACGGCTCGCTCGGCGTGGCCGCCTGGGCCGCCGGCGGCTTCACCGCGCAGCTCAACCGCAACGACACCCAGCCGAACCGGCTCTCCCCCGGGCAGGTGCAGATCCCGGGCCTGTCGGCGATGACGTCCGCCTCGGACTTCACCGGTTCCCTGGACCTCTACAACGGGGTGCTCACCGAGTCCGGCGGCGGGATGACCCTCAAGGCGTGGGTACCGGCGGGCAAGGACGAACTGGTGGTGGACGTCACCGGCGCCGCCCCGTCGGTCCAGCAGACGGCCACCCTGAGCCTGTGGAGCGGGCGTTCGCCGGCCGCCGCGGCCTCGGGCGGGGTCGGCACCCTGGCGCAGACCTGGGTGGACAACTCCCAGTCCGGCTCCTCCGGGAAGACCTTCGGCGCGATGGCGGGGATCACCGCGGGCGGCCGGAACGTGACGGCGTCGGTGGTCAACTCCACCCAGGTGCGCGTCTCCTTCACCCCGAACGCCGACGGCTCCTTCCGCGTGGTCACCGCCGCCCCGTCCTGGACCGGCGGCGACGCGGCGTCCACCGCCTCGGGCGTGGTCGGCTCGGACGCGACGGCGAGCACCTCGTCGCTGCTGGCGACGCAGTCCTCCTGGTGGAACTCCTTCTGGTCCGGCAGCGGCGTGGTGGAGATGAACTCCTCCGACGGCACCGCCCAGTACCTGGAGAACCTGCGGACCCTCTACCTCTACTTCGAAGCCGCCTCGATGCGCGGCGGCCAGTACCCGGGCAGCCAGGCCGGCGTCGCCGACATGTTCGCCTTCGACCAGGACCACCAGGAGTGGTACCCGGCCGGCTACTGGCTGTGGAACCTGCGCGGCCAGATCGCCGCGAACCTCAGCTCCGGCAACTACGCCCTGAACCTGCCGGTGTTCGACCTGTACCTCAACAACCTCTCGGCCATGAAGACCTGGACGTCCGCGCAGATGGGCGGCAAGGCCGGCATCTGCGTCCCGGAGACGATGCGCTTCAACGGCAACGGCTACTACAACGGCGGCAGCGCCTCGCAGAACGCCTCCTGCGCCCTCGCGTCGAGCCCGAGCTACAACGCGGAGACCATCACCAGCGGCGCCGAGATCGCGCTGTGGGTATGGCAGCAGTACCAGGACACCGGCAGCACCTCGTTCCTGCAGAAGTACTACCCGCTGATGCAGCAGGCCGCGACCTTCCTGCTGGCGTACCAGTCCACCGGCTCCGACGGCTACCTGCACGCCGTCGCCAACGCCCACGAGACACAGTGGGCGGTGCAGGACCCGACCACCGATCTCGCCGCCGACCAGGCCCTGTTCACCGCCACCGCCGCGGCCGCCGGCATCCTCGGCACGGACTCCGCGCTCGTCACCCAACTGCACACCGCGCTGGGCCAGATCGAGCCGTACGCCCGCACCGACGCGGCCACCAGGAAGCAGTTGCTGACGTCCTCCGCCGACGCGCAGGGCACGGACGTCATCGCCGACTCCTACCAGCCCTCCGCCGCGCTCAACAACGTGGAGAACGTCGGGCTCGAACCGGTCTGGCCCTACGGACTGATCGGCGACGCCTCCGGCTCCCTCACCTCGCTGGCGGTGCGCACCTACAACTCCCGCCCCAACGTCGACGCCAACGACTGGAGCTTCGACGCCGTGCAGGCCGCCCGGCTGGACCTCGGCAGCCAGGTCTCGGCGATGCTGACCGCCAACACCCAGAAGTACCAGGCGTACATCAACGGCCTCGGCTCGCTGTCCGGCAGCACTCCGGGGTCCGAGCCCTACCTGGAGCAGTCCTCGACCGTGGCCACCGCCATCGACGAGGCCCTGGCCACCGACTACGACGGCACGCTGCGCTTCGCCCCCGCCTGGCCCTCCGGCTGGGACGCGGCCGGCACCGTGTACATCCAGGGCGGCTCCAAGGTCGACGTCCAGGTCGAGGGAGGCACCCTCGCCACCGCCGCCATCCAGGCCGGCAGCACCGGCACCCTCACGGTGCGCAACCCGTGGCCGGGCAGCCAGGCCGAGGTCGTCAACGGCTCCACCGGTGCCGTCACCGTCGCGGCCACCAGCGCCACCACCTTCTCCGTACCCGTCACCGCCGGCTCGTCCTACCTGGTCGAACGGCCCTCCAGCCTGACCACCGCACTGCCCTACGCGCAGGTCACCGGCACCAGGGCGACCACCGCCAAGCACCTGGGCGGCGTGCAGATCGGCCTGGACGCCGGTTCCACGACGACCTACGCGAACCTCGCCGCCACGTTCAACGACGTCGCCATCACCGCGGACGACAACACCGCCCCCGGGAACTTCGACGGCGGCGGCGCCAGCTTCTCCCAGACGGCGATGACCAGCGCCCACGCCGGGCCCGGCGCGAGCATCACCTCCTCGGGCGTCACCTTCACCGTCCCCAACGTCGCGGCCGGCACCAACGACAACACCGTCGCCCAGGGGCAGAAGATCGCGCTGAAGGGCACCGGAACCCTCGGGTTCCTGGTCTCGGCCAGCTACGGCCCGGCCACCGGCACCGGCACCCTCACCTACACCGACGGCAGCACCCAGAGCTACACCCTCACCTCACCCGACTGGTTCTCCACCGGCCCGCCCAGCGGGGGAGCGCTCGCCGTCAGCTCCGACCACCAGAACCGGCAGGGCAACACCACCTACGCCGGAACCGGCAACATCTTCTCCGAGACGGTCGCGCTCAGCTCCGGCAAGACCCTGGCCTCCGTGACCCTCCCACCGGGCGCGAGCCTCGCCGCGGGCACCCCGGCACTGCACCTCTTCGCCCTGGCCACCACCGGCAGCGCGTAACCCGTCGGCCCGCCGCGTGGACGCGGCGGACCACGCGAGGGAGGCGGTCCGCCGGCGGGCCGCCTCCGCTCCGGCCGCCCGGACGGCCTTCAGCGCCGGACGTCCGGCTGCGGAGCGCTCACTTGGCGGGGGACGCCAGCAGGTCCTCGGTGAACCTCTCCTTGCGGTACGTCGAGTTGGTGCGGTAGGTCGAGTTCGTGTGGTGCGTCGAGTTGGTGCGTCGATCGTGCGTCGAGACCCTCTCAGCGAAGCGCGGGCGTGCATCCCGCCGCACCCCGGGTCCCCTGCGCCGGGTCCCTGCGCCGGGGCGGTCAGCCGAGTGCGGCGCGGGCGATGGCCGCGGCGCCGCCCGCGGCGGCCACCCCCAGCACCACCTGGCGGAAGCGGCGGGCCGGCAGCCGTTCGGCGACCAGCGCGCCGAGCAGCCAGCCGACGGGCAGCGCGGGCAGGAACCGCCAGTCGACCCGGGGCCCGCCCAGGGTGGCCAGTGACGCGGCGTTGAGCATCAGACCGAACACCTGCAAAGTGGGCGCGACGGCCTGCCGGGGCCACCGCTCGTTGGCGGCGTACAGGGCGCCCGCCGGTCCGGACAGGCCGCCGAGCGCGTTCATGGCGGCGCTGACGAAGCCCACCGCGCACACCCCGACCGGGCCGTCCAGCGGCACCCGCGCGCCCTGGCGGGCCATCAGCGCCGCACTGGCCACCGTGACCAGGCCGGCCGCCAGGGTGAGCACCCGCGCGTCCAGCCGGTGCACCGCGGCGGCGATCGGAGCCGTCAGCAGCACGGCGGAGGCTCCCAGGACCAGGGCGTCGCGGACCCGGGTATGCCGCCAGGTGCGGGCCAGGATGAGCGCGCTGACCAAGCACGACAGCGTGATGACGGTACGCACCGCCGGACCCGGCCCCAGCACGGCCACCAGCACCGGTGAGCAGACCAGCGCGAAGCCGAAACCGGAGGCGGTCTGCGTCAGGCTGCCCGCCGCCACGGCGATCCAGGCCGCCAGCATCATCGTCATCCCCCGCGTCCCGTCGTCACCCGCCACCGCTGCTCCCGGCCTTTCCGGCCGTGCCGGGCGCCAAGTATGCCCCGGGAACCGCTGTGCAGGGAAAGGGAGTTGGCCGACGCGGATTCCGGAGGCTCGGCGGCGGGCCAGGCCGCGTGGAGTGCAATTGCGCATGGCCGTGGGCCCGCGTCCGGAGCGGGACATCGCGGGTTGTCGGTCGCGCGGGTGTGCGGGCTCCGTGACCAGGTGTTTTGTTCGAGGTGAGGTCAAGCAATTGCCGGGCGGGGCGAATCGTCCCGATTGAGTGGGCTGACCCTTTGCTGCTGATGGTGCGCCAGAGGGTGGCGTTCCATATACGATGATCTTCCCCAAGCCGACCTCCTTGTAAGGGAAATTCGTGACGAACGGTACTTTCACCTCCACCCTGTCCATCGGCGCATGGATGTTCATGCTCTAGCGAGGGGTTGAGGAGCTCGTGGGTTGTCGGCGCCCTGGCGTCGGCGACCCACGCCAGCGCCGTTTGGCGTGGGGGCTGAGGATGCTCCGTCCGAGGAGTCGGCGGGGCCGCGCGGCGGCTACGCGAACAGCGCACCGGAGGAAGCCGACCTCGGTTCGCCCACTGTGGGTAACCGGATCTCGCCGGTGGGCCGGTGGGCCTACTACTCAAGGGGCGCGGGCTCCCATCCAGCGGTGCCGTCGGGCGATCGCGCGACAGACGTGCTTCCTGCTCACTTCGGGCACTGAATGCCCAGAGCCCGCGCCGCCAAACGCGTGATTTCCGAACTCGGGGGCGCGCGAATCCGCCATATGCCGGGCCACCAGCGACAGGGCCCTCAGCAGCGTCACTATGCCAATAAAGGCTCTTGACACCCTCATTCCGTACGCGTCGAACGGTGTTGCCTCTAGCTGCCGCTCGTGGAGCCGTGCGAAAGTCGTGTCAGCAGTCCATTCGGCGACCGCCCGGCCGCTGATGAACTGCCGGCTGGGGGCAGCGGTGGTGGATTTCCGGATTCTGGGCCCACTCGAATTGTGGTCGGAGGGCCGCAGGCGGCCGTTGGGCTCCGCCAAAGAGCGCTGTCTGCTGGCGATTCTCCTGGCGTCTTCGGGGGAGGCCGTCTCCGCCGAGGTGCTGATCCGGCGGTTGTGGCCGGAGGAGCAGCGGGAGGACGAGAAAGCCCGGCAGGGGCTGCACGTATATGTGTCGCGGCTCCGCACCAGGCTCCGGGAGGCGGTCGGAGAGCAGGTCGAAGTGGTGACCGCTGCCCGTACGTACCGCCTCGACGTCGATCCCGAGGCTGTCGACCTGCTCCGCTTCCAGCGGCTGCGCAGGCAGGCGCAGTCGGTGGCGGACAGCGGAAAGCCCGAAAGCGCCGTCCAGCTCTTCGACGAAGCCGAGGCGCTCTGGAAGGGGGAACCCCTCGCGGAGTTCGACGGGCACTGGGCGTCGGCGCTGCGCAGCCGCTGGCAGGAGGAGCGGCGATCCGCGCGCGAGGCCCGGATCGGAGTCGAGCTGGACCTCGGCCGCCACGCGGAACTCGTGGGGGAGTTACGGGAGATGGCCGCCCACGGCCCGATCACGGAGACGGCGGTCAAGTGGCTCATGGTCGCGCTGTACCGGTCCGGCAGGCAGGGGGAGGCACTTGAGGCCTACCACGACGCGCGCCTCAGGCTGCGGGACGAACTCGGACTGTCTCCCAGTCGGGAGCTGGAAGAACTGCACCGGAGGGTTCTGGGCGGGGACCGGGCCCTCGCGCGCGTCCCTGGCGCCGGCAAGCGGGAGATGACGCAGCCGCCCGACGACCTGCCCAGGGACACCGCTGACTTCACGGGTCGTGACGGGGAGTTGGCCGCACTCCTCGCCCACCGGGTGCGATCCACAACGGCGTTGCCCGTCTCGGTGATCCACGGGATGCCGGGCGTCGGCAAGACATCGCTCGCCGTGCACGCCGCGCACCTCCTCAAACCGGGATTTCCGGACGGCTGCCTCTACCTCGACATGCGGGCCTACAGAGCCCAGCCGGCCCGGGAGCCGACCGGCGCGCTGGCGAAGCTCCTGCGCGCGGTCCACGACCAGCCGGACCACAAGCCCACGGCTGACCTGGACGAACTCGCCTCGCGCTGGCGTGACTGGACCGCGCAGCGGAGAGTGCTCCTCGTGCTCGACGACGTCAGGGACGCCGACCAGCTGAGGCCGCTGCTTCCGGGAGGGGCCGGCTGCCGCGTCCTGGTGACCAGCCGGCGCCGGCTGGCGGACCTGGAAGGTGCCGCGTCGATCTCCCTGGACGTGCTCAGTGCCGCGAGCGCCGCAGCCCTCTTCGCCCGTGTCGTCGGACGGAGCCGGCAGATCGACGCGGACGCGGTGGACACCGTCGTCGGACTCTGCGGCCGGCATCCACTGGCCATCCGGATCGTGGCGAGCCGGCTGCGGCACAGAGAGGCGTGGGGCATCCACGACATCGTGGACCGGCTGTCCGCCGCCGATGACATGCTCGACGAACTCGACGCACCGGTCGGCCTCGCCGCGGCCTTCGGACTGTCCTACGCGGATCTGACAGCCGAGCAGCAAAGCCTCTTCCGGGCGATCTCCCTGCATCCGGGTCCCGACATCACCCTCGACGCCGCAGCCTGCCTCGTCGGCGCGGACACCGCTGCGGTGCGCCGGTCGATGGAGGCGCTCCTCGACTGCCACCTGCTGGAGGAGCCGGTGCGCGACCGCTACGCCGTGCACGACCTCATCCGCCTCTTCGCCGCCCGGACCAGCCGGCTGCACGACTCCGCCGCGGACCGGCGCGCGGCGGTCCTCAGGCTGTACGACTACTTCCTGGCCGGCGCCCGGGAGGCCGACCGGTTGGCCTTCCCGCAGAGACCCCGCCGGGAGGCGGAGCCCGCCGCAGACGTCGGCGGCCCGCGATTCCCCGACGCTGCGGCCGCAGAAGGCTGGCTGGACCTGGAACGGGCCAACCTCCTGTCCGTGGCGCGGGCCGCGGCTGACGACTCGCCGGCACACGCCCGGCAGTTCCCCGCGGTGCTGGCCTCCGCCTTCCACAACTGGGGGGTGTGGGAGGCCGCAGTGGAGATGCATGAGAGATCGGTTGTCCTCTGGCGCGCCGAGCGGGACCAGGCGCGAACGGCGGACGCGCTCATCGACTGTGCCGCGGTGCTCTGGCGTCAGGGGGAGACGGACCGGTCCCTGGCCCGCATTCAGGAGGCGATGACCCTCTACGACGCCATCGGCGACACGGTCGGCCGGGGTCGGGTGCACACCCAGATCGGCCTCGCCTCCGTGGTCTCAGGGAACTTCTCCGGGGCGGTCCAGCACTTGGACATTGCGCTCGCCCTGTTCCGCGAGGCCGCCTGGCGCCATGGCGAGGCCGATGTCCTCTATCGGCGCGCGGTGGCGGTCGCGTACGCCGGGCGGCATGCGGAGGCCCTGAGCCAGACGTGTTCGGCTCTGGAGCTGTTCAGGGCGCTGGGCGATCGCCGAGGCGAACTGCGCGCCCTGAACAACCTGGGAGAGATCTTCTACCGCACGGGCCACAACGAGGAGGCCCGTACCTACTACGAGGAGTCGCTGGCCATCGTGAGAGCGGTGGGGGGCCGCCAGGAGGCGGCGATCCTGACCAACAACCTCGGGAACGTGTGCCTCCGGACCGGTGATCCCTCCTCCGCCCTCGGTCACTTCCGCCGGGCCTTAGAGGACTACCAGGCCATAGGGGACCAGCGCTGCGAGGCCGACACGCTGACCAACATCGGCAGCGCGTTCATGGCGACCGGGAAGTGCAACGAGGCGCTGATCCACTTCACGATGGCCGAGGGCATCGCAGCCCGGATAGGGGCCCTCTACGAACGGCAGCATGCCCTGGTCGGCGCGGGTGACGCCCAGCGTGGAGCTGGCAGGTACCAGGCCGCCATGCCCCTGTACCAGGAGGCCCACGCCCTGGCCCAGCTGATCAACGCGCCGTACGAGGAGGCGCAGGCCGCCGAGGGGCTGGGGCTGACCGTCCAGGTGGTGCGGGGCGAGGAAGCTGCTCGCCCCTACCTGGAGCAGGCGCTGCGCATATACGAGCAACTGGACGGTTCGGAGCGGGAGGCGGAGGCGGTGCGGCGACGGCTCGGCGCCTCCGGGGAGACCGGGGCGTAGATCCGCTATGGCCCGCTGATGCTCACTGAACGACGCACCGTCAGGGGCGCCCTGGTGGGGTCTAGGAGGGGAACAGCGTGACTTCTCGGGACGACTGGGCGGCCGCTCCGAGGCCGAACAGCCACAACTCCCTCTCCGGGAACGTGTATGGGCCCACCGTCCAGGCGGGCGCGATCCACGGGGACGTGTACTTCCAGAACGCCGGTCCCCGTCCACCTCATGTCACGCCACGTCAATTACCGTCTTTGACAAGACACTTCACAGGAAGAGTGAACACCCTGGAGGCGTTGACCGGGTTCCACCGAACGGACGGGCAGACGCTGGCGGTGATCAGCGGTCCGCCGGGGGTCGGAAAGACGTCACTGGCGCTGGCCTGGCTGCACGCCCACGAGGCGGAATTCCCCGACGGGCAGTTGTACGTCGACTTGCTGGGCAGTTCGGCGGCCGTCCCGGCCTCCGCCGGCTCTGCTCTCCAACTGTTCCTCCACGCGCTGGGCGTCGGCGCGGAGCAGGTGCCGGCGGACCTGGCGGGGAAGGCCGCCCTGTACCGCAGCGTGACGGCCGGTCGGCGGATCGCCGTGCTCTGCGACAACGCGCTGTCGGCCGCGCAGGTGCGCCCGCTGATTCCCGCCTCGCCGGGAAGCATGTGCATGGTGACGAGCCGTTGGCGGCTGACATCGCTGACCCTGGACGGAGCCCACCTCCTGCCTCTGGAGCCGCTGGACACCGATACCGCGGTGGAGCTCTTCTGGCGTGTCGCCGGTCAGACGACACCCGGCGGCAGGGAGGACGCCGCCGCGCGGCAGGCCGTCGCCTCCTACGGGCGGTTCCCGCTCGCCGTGTGCGTGGGTGCGGCGCTCCTGGCGCTCCGGAGCGACTGGCAGATCCGACAACTCGTGGCAGGCGACGCCGACGGCCTCCATATGGTCCTTGCAGACGAGGAGACTTCGATGCGCACGTGCTTTGACGAGTCGTACGAAGCGCTGCCGGCCGGGGCCGCGGCGCTGTACATGCGGCTCGGGCTCCATCCGCTCCCGGACTTCGCGGCGGAGGTGACCCACGCGGTCGCCGCGGCCACGCCGGAGGTCGCCGACCTGCCGGGAGCGGTGGGCGCGCTCATGGAGGCCAACCTCCTCACGGCGGCCGTCCCCGGCCGCTACCGCTTCCACGACCTCATCCACCAGCACGCGGGTACGCGAGCCCAGGCCGGTCTGAGCGGGGACGCCGTGCGTGAGGTCAAACGGCGGATCGCCGAGCACTACCTCGCCACCGCCGACAGGGCCGACCGCAGCCTCTCGCAGCATCGCCTCCGTCCCGAGCCCCGGTACGAACACGCCATCACGTCCGTGGTGGAGTTCGGCGGTCAGGCCGAGGCCATGGAGTGGTTCGACGCCGAGCGCGCCAACCTGATGACCGTTCTGGAGGGGGCCGCCGCCGATGGGTGGGACGACGTGGTCTGGCAACTGGCGGACGCCATGTGGCTGCTCTTCACCCACCGTCATCACCACGCCGACTGGGTCGCCAGCTACACGCTGGGATCGGCCTCGGCCGAGGCCTGTGGTCACGTGCTGGGTGAGGCGCGACTGCGTACGGGCCTGGGGACGGCCCTTCGGGCGAGCGGCTCTCCGCAGAGCGCGATGGAGGAGTTCACCAGGGCGCGGGAACTGCGGCGCCGCCTCGAAGACCGCCGGGGGGAAGGCGTCGTGCTCAACCACATGGCCCTGGCCTACCGCGACCTCGGGCAGATGGAGCAGGCCCTCTCGCTGCTGCGCGAGGCGCTCGCCCTCCGCGGGGGAGAGGGGGACCTGCGGGGCGCGGGGCGCATCCACTGCTCCATCGGTGAGATCGAGAGCCTGCTCGGGGCCCACGCGTCCGCCGTCGCCCATCTTGAGGAGGCGTGGCGGTTGATCCGCGACCTCGGGGACACGGCGTCGGAAGCCCTCGTCGAGCGGGTCCTGGGTGAGGCGCTGCTGAGGGCCGGAGACGTGGCCTCGGCCCGGGCCCACCTCGTCAGCGCTCTGGCCCTGCTGCGCGTGTGGGGCACGGGCGCTGAACAGGGTGCCGTCCATGAGGCCATCGGACAGTCCTACGAGCTGGCGGGTGACCTCGCCGAGGCCCGGAACCGCTACCGCAGCGCGGAAGCGGCCTACCTCTCCGTCGGGGCCCTGGAGCACGCCCAGCGCGCGGCTGAGCGTGCCCAGGTGCCGTGACGGACCCCCGCTGGACGCCTCTTGGGACGCCTCTTTGGGACGCCCTTTGGACGGGGTCTGATCCAGAACTGCTCCTGGCCTAGGCGCTGTCCGCGCGGCTGGTCACCGCCACCAGCCGACGCGGGTGCGGAGCGGGTAGACGCGCTGGAGGGCGGACAACTCCGACGGGGTGAGGAAGCCGGCCGTGGCGGACTCCGCGCCGATCTTCCAGCCGGCGAAGAGGACGGCCGACTCCAGCGACTCGACGGCCCGGCCGGACGTCAGCCATCCGTGCAGGAAGGCGGCGAAGAGGGCGTCCCCCGCGCCGTCGGTGCTGCGGATCGGGCGCGGCGTCACCGCCTCGATCTCGATCAGCGTCCCTTCGGGCAGTCCGAGCGCGCAGCCCTGGTCGCCGCGGCCGACGGCGGCGACCCGGCACCCCGGGTAGGTCCGTAACACCCGGCTGATCCATTCCGTCGGGGTGCACGTCAGGCGTTCGTGGCTGCAGAAGAGGACGTCGGCGGACTCGAACCAGGGGCGGTTCCGCTCGTCGTCCAGGTTGGCGGCCAGGTGCAGGTCGATGGCCACGGGCAGCCCGGGTATCTCCCGGGCCGCGGACAGGAAGGGCTTGCCGAAGGGGCTGCTGGTGATGATCGCGAGGTCGGCGTCCACGGCGGCCTCGAAGAAGCGCTCCATCGGGTAGGCCGTCGAACCGCCGGCCGACCACGCGTTCCGGGCGACCCGGCCTTCCGGCTCCACGAGGACCACGGTCATCGCCGACTCGCGGGACGTGACGACTCCGCGCCCGTCCAGTCCGTGCTGCCGCAGGGAGTTGCGGATGGTGTCTCCGGCGATGTCCTCCCCGATGAGCGTGCACAGGCGCGCTTCGTCGCCCAGCGCCAGTAGCGCGCTGCCCACGTTGCACGCACCGCCCACGACGGCGCACCGCATCCAGGAGGCGGTCCGGAGGGCGTCATACGGGAGCGGAAAGCTCTCTACCGGCACGGTCATCGCCAGTCTGCTCGTTCCTACGATGACGAACCGAGGCATTGTTGATCATTCCTCCATCATTTTCGACTGATCCTGATCCGTTTGGATCAGATGGAAGTGAGTGTGGCGGGGTGCTGTGGGTGAAGTGGTTGCAGATTTCCTGACAGGCGGCTGGTGCGCCTGATGTCGCGGCGCTCCGCTTTCGCGCGGTACGTGCCGGTGGCCAGGGGGGCTTCGCCGCCTGCTTTCGTCCACGCCGCGGTCGGGTGGCCGGTGCGTCGTGGCGGGATGTCCAGGAGTGCCGCTGCGTCCGGGTGGGAGGTTCGGGAGCGGAGGACTCGGGCGGGGAAGATTCGGCCACAGAAAGATGCGGCTACAGAACAGTTCGGTGACCGATGTAATCTGGGAGGAGGAAGGCGCCGGGCGAAGGGGTGGCATGTGGACGGGTACGCCGGGGGCGGGCGCGGGGGATGGGGGGCCGTGCTGGTACGGGAGCGGGCCCGGCCGGATGCCGTGCGGGAGCGGCCCGGGGCCTGGCGGCTGGCCGTCGCCACCGTGTGCTTCGGCGCGTTCATGGGCCAGCTCGACGCCAGCGTGGTCACGCTGACCTACCCGAGCCTGCGGGCGCGCTTCGACGCGCCGCTCGCGGGCGTGGAATGGGTGTCGCTGTCCTACCTGCTCGTCCTGGTCGCCGCCCTGGTGCCGGTCGGGAGGCTGGCCGACGCGATGGGCCGCAAGCTCTTCTACCTCTACGGCTTCGTCCTCTTCACCGCCGCCTCCGCCGCCTGCGGGCTCGCACCGTCGCTCGGGGCCCTGGTCGCCTTCCGGGCGGTGCAGGCGATCGGCGCCGCCATGCTCCAGGCCAACAGCGTCGCCCTGGTGGCCACGAGCGCGCCGCCCGCCAGGACACGGGCCGCCCTGGGCGTACAGGCCGCCGCCCAGGCGCTGGGACTGGCCCTGGGCCCGACGGTCGGCGCCGCGCTGGTGGCCACCGCGGGCTGGCGGTGGGTGTTCGGCGTCAACGTGCCGATAGGCGTGGTCGCGCTGGTCGCCGGCCACTACCTGCTGCCGCGCACCCGCACCCGTACGCCGGTGGCCGGCTTCGACGGCTGGGGCCTGCTGTGGCTCTCGGCCGCGACGACGGCGCTGCTGCTCGGGGTGTCGGCCGCGTCCGGGCTGCCGCTGCCCGGCTGGGCGGCGGGGCTGCTCTTCGTGCTGGCGGCGGCAGCGGCCGGTGCCTTCGCCATACGGCAGCGCCGCGCCGGAGCGCCGCTGCTGGACCCCGCCCTGCTGCGGGTCCGGGGGGTGCCGTCGGGGCTCGCGGCCGCGCTCTGCGGGTACCTCGTCCTGTTCGGGCCGCTGGTGCTGGCCCCGGAGGTGCTGGCCCGGGCCGGGTACTCCGAGCTGCTGACGGGCCTGGTGGTGAGCGCGCTGCCCGCCGGGTTCGCGCTGGCCGCGACCGGGGCCGACCGGGTCCTGCCGAGCGGTACCACCGACCGGTCCCGCTGCGTCGCGGGCGCGGCCGTGGCGGTGGCCGCGCTGGCGGCCATGGTGGCCGTACCCCCTGCCGCGGTCTGGACCGCGCTGCTGCTCGCCCTGCTCGGCACCGGCCTGGGCCTTTTCACGCCCGCGAACAACACGCTGATCATGCGGGCCTTCCCGGCCGCCTCGTCGGGCATGGCGGGCGGCCTGGTGAACATGGCCCGGGGCCTCGGCACCGCGCTGGGCGTCGCCCTGGTGACCCTGGCGCTCCACCTGGGCGCCTCCGGCGGGACCGGGGCCGCCGGGGCGGAGCGCCACGGGGTGCCGGTCCTGCTGGCGGCCGCCGTCGCGGGGCTGCTGGCGGCCTGGCGCGGCTCCCGGAGGAGAGGCCGGGGTTCGTCGGCTGCCGGCTCGCCCCGGCGGTGACCTTCTCGCCCCGTCCCGCGATCCGCGCCGGGAGCCGCCCCGGAGGGCGGCGCGCGGCCGCCGTGCGGATTCCCACGGGGCGGCCCGACGGGGCCTCAGCGGGCGAGGGCCGCCGGCAGCTCGGCCAACGAGCTGATGACCCGCACACCGTCCTCGACGGGGACACCGCTGCCCGCCCGGTCCAGCCAGAAGGCGCGCAGACCGGCCTCCCGGGCCCCCACGCCGTCGATGGTGTAATGGTCCCCGACGTAGGCGACCTCGTCCGGCCGCAGGCCGAGGCGGGCACACCCCGCGCGGAAGATGCCCGCCGCCGGCTTCGCCTCGCCGTACTCGTCCGAGCAGACGATCGCGGCCTCAAGGTAGGGCAACAGGCCGACCTGGCCGAGTTTGCGGCGCTGCGTGGCGCTCGACGAGTTGGAGACGACCCCGAGCCGGTGGCCGGACACGAGCCGGGCCAGGACCGGTTCGGCGTCGGGGAAGGCCGCCCAGGCCGCGCGGTGGCGGGTCTCGTAGTCGGCGAACCAGGCGTCGGCGTCGTCGTCGGGCAGGCGGTCGGTGCTCTGGCCGAGGTGGGAGAGGAACGCGCGCACCCGTGCCCGCCGCTGCCCGGTGAAGGTGAGCTCACCGGAGAGGAAGCGGGCGTACGCGGGCTCGGCGACCTCGCGCCACAGGGCCAGCGCCCCGGCGGCGTCGGGGAAGGCGCCGAGCAGACCCAGCGCCGCCAGATGGGCCGCGACCGCCGACTCCTCCGCGCCGGAGAAGTCGACGAGGGTGTCGTCCACGTCGAAGAGCACGCCCCTGACCGGCATCCCGCCCCGCCTCCCAGATCCGGCGGCCTCTTGGAGAGCCCATCGCCCCCTGCCGCCCGCCCGAGTCTGCCAGGGCGGCGCCGGGCCGCGGTAGGGAGCGCGGGCGGGAAGGACGACGGGCGGCCCCGGCGGATCGGACCGCCGGGACCGCCCGTACGGCGGTCAGCCCCGCGAGTGTGTCCTGGTGCCGGCGGACCCGCCGCCGGAACCCTTGTCCCGTCTCGCGGCGGCCTGCTCCGCCGCCGTCCCCGGACGAGGCGACGCGACGGTCACCGCGGAGGCGGACCCGCCCCTTCTGGCAGGAGACGGCCCGCCCGCCGCCGCCACCGACGGCCGGACCGGGCCGGGCAGGTGGTAGGCGGGCAGCCCGGTCAGGAGCCGCTGCGCCAGGAACCCGAGGGCGAGGGTGAGCGCACCGGCCACCGCGTCGGTGACGAAGTGGTTGGCCGTGGACAGGATGACCGTGAACGTCACCAGCGGGTAGCACAGCCCGAGCACCCGCACCCACGTCCGCCGGGCCAGCGCCGCGATGGTGAGCCCGGCCCAGCCGGACCAGACGATGTGCACCGACGGCATCGCCGCGTACTCGTTCGACACCGACGAGACGTGGCCGGAGTCCCACGAACCCCAGGTGTGGTGGGTGACGACCGTGTCGATGAAGCCCTGGTCGGTCAGGAACCGCGGCGGCGCCAGGGCGCAGAAGGCGAACCCGATCAGGGCCAGCAGCGTGGCCGTGTACAGGGCCGTGCGCGCGCCCCGGTAGGAGGACGGGTGCCGGGCGTAGACCCAGATCAGCGTCCCGAGCGTCACGACGAAGTGCAGCGTGGCGTAGTAGTAGTTCATCCCCACGATCAACCAGTCGACGTGGTTGACGGCGTGGTTGATGGCCAGCTCGGGGTCGAGGTGCAGCCACCGTTCGGCGTGCCAGACCTCCCGCGCCCGGTGCAGCGCCGCCGTCTCGTGCCGCGGCACCCACCGGCGGGTGCGGCTGTAGGCGAAGTACAGCGCCACGCTGAAGGTCAGCTCCACCAGCAGGTGGGGGCGGCCCGGCCGCCGGGGCCAGCGGCGCAGGCGGGACCGGCGGCCGGCGGAGGTACCGCTCCCGGCTGCTCCGGACGGGCCGGACGGGCCGGACGCGGAACCGGGGGCGCCGCCGGAGAGGTGGTCGGCTGCCGCGGTGCTCATCGGCCGCTCCCGCCGCTACGCGGGTCCGCTGCCGCCGGTCGGCGGCGGGGTGTCGGCGCGGCCGTTCCGGCGGTGGTGCCCGGGACGCGGCCGCGGGGCGGGACGGAGCCCGGACACCGGACGCTCCGCGAGGGGCCCGGCAGGTTCGCCAGCAGCATGTGTACGGTCACTTTCGGGGTCGGACCCGGCGCGCGGCCGGATAATCCGCACGACACTACAACGGATACCGAACTTCTGGTCGGCGGGGTCCCGTTACGCGTCGGTTCCGAGCCAATCGCGCTTCACTTGTTCCTCGCTTTGCGACCGACTGCGGTCGATCCGCCCCGGTCCCACCCGAAGGGACCACTCCCGGGAGCGATTGCGCAGGTGGGAGGGGCATGACGGGGGTCGCACGCGAGGTCGTGGCCGCTACCCTCGTTGACATGCCATCGCAGCCGCACCCAGAGGCCCCCCGGAACGCGACGCGGACGCCGGACGCCCGGGCGCTCACCGACGCCGTCACCCGGATGCGGCGGGCGCTGCGTGCCTCCATCCGCAGCGACTACCCGTGGGAGCAGCTGCCCATGGCGCAGGTCGAGCTGCTCCAGGTCCTGGGGGAGCACTCGCCGGCCCGGATCGGAGACCTGGCCGCCCGCCAGCGGCTGGCCGCCAGCACCGTCAGCGGCCTGATCGGCCAGATGATCACCTCGGGGCTGGTGGCCCGGGAGGTCGACCCGGCCGACCGCCGCGCCTCCGTCGTCACCCTCACCGACTCCGGCCGCGAGCAGCTCGCCGCGTGGACCGACGCGCACGAGCGAAGGATGGACGCCGCGCTCGCCTCGCTCAGACCCGAGGACCGCGCCGCCGTGCAGGCCGCCCTCCCCGCGCTCTTCCACCTCGCCGAGGAGCTGGACCCGGAGAACGGGTGACGGGCCCGGTGCCAGGCCGTCACCGGCCGAGTCGAGCGGGACCAGCGGGACCAGCGGGACCAGCGGGACGGCGAGGCCGAGCGAACCGCCGACGGTGAGGGCGGTCTCCGGCGCTCCGGTGCTGACGCGCTCCGGCGCTGACGCCGGCGTGCTCGGCGGGGACCGTCGTCAGGATGATCATGTTGAGCGGGACGACCGCCACACCCGCGCCCACCCCGACCAGCGCGATCTCCGACAAGGCCCGCCCGTCGCGCAACCGCGGCGGCCGCTCCCGGGGTGCCGCCCGGCAGCGGGCCCGCGAGGGTCCGTGAGGCTCCCGTGAGAGGTCCGCCGGAGGCCGACGGACCCTCGTGGCGAGCGGCTGCGAGCCGTGCCGCGCTGCGGTGCGGTGGGTCGCCGCCGCGCGGGGAGGCCGCGGCACCCCGGTGGTTCAGCGTCCGGCGGGGAGCGTCCCCGCCGGGCGGCGGGCGGTGGCCCGGGCGATCCGGGCCTCCAGCCGGGCGCGGCACTCCGGCCACTCCCGCGCGGTGACGGAGAAGATCGCCGAGTCCCGCAGCAGGCCGTCCTCGCCCGGCGCCCAGGAGCGGGACCAGTTGCGCAGCACCCCCTCGAAGCGGGCGCCGACACTCTCGATCGCCGCCCGGGAACGCTGGTTGCGGGCGTCGGTCTTCAGGTCCACCCGCGCCGCGCCCCAGTTCTCGAAGGCGTTCCGGAAGAGCAGGTACTTGGCCTCGGTGTTGACGCCGGTGCCCTGCGCCGAGGCCGCGAGCCAGGTGAAGCCGACCTCAACCGCGCACAGCCGGTCGCCGTCCGGCCACAGCCTCGGGTCCCAGTAGGAGGTGGTCCCGACCGCGCGGCCGGTGGCGAGGTCCACCTGCGCGTAGGGGGCGAGCTTCCCCGCCGCGGCGCGGGCGGCGTGGGCGGCGAGGTACTCCTCGACCTCGGAAGCGCGGGGTACCAGGGTGAAGCCGTAGGAGGCGCGGTCCTCCTCGGCCGCCGCGGCGAGGTCGGCGGTGTGGCGGGGCGCAAGGGGCTCCAGGCGGACCAGCCCGCCTTCCAGCACGGGCCCGTCGAGGGTGAAGCTCATGGGTCGGCGCTCCTGTGTGTCGTACGGCGTGGGCGTGTGCCGCCGTGCGCCGGTCGGCGGCCCGGGGTGCCGCCGTGCGCCGTCGTGCGGCGTCGTTGCGCCGAGGTTCCGCCGTCGCAACTGCCCTGTGCCGGGCGTACGGTGGCGTGTTGTCAGGCGGTGGACGGTGTGGCCGGGCGTTCGCGGACCGCGGGTTGCGGCGGCGGGCGGCCCGAGTATCGCAAAGCGACCGCCGCCTGTCGCCCGGATTCGACCCCGCGCGGGGCGCGAAGGAGAGCGCCCTATCCTGCTCGGGCCGGGCCGGACGGCGGAGAGGCGGATCACCATGCGCGACCACCAGGAGCACCGGGCGGACCGGGAAGGCAGGGAAGGCTGGGAAGGCCAGGACGGCCAAGACGGCCAGGACGGCAGGGACGGCGGGGAACACCGGGCGGACGGGGACAGCCGGGAGGGACTGGACGGCAGGGAGCACCCCGGGCACCGGGCGTACGAGGACACGCGGGTCGCGGTCGGGGGCGGTGCGCTGGCGGTGCGCCGCTGGCCGGGCCGACCGGGTGGCGGAACGGTGCTCGCCGTCCACGGGATCACCGGCAACGGGCTGTCCTGGGCACGGGTGGCCGAGGAGTTGGAGGGCGTGGAGGTCATCGCCCCCGACCTGCGCGGGCGCGGGCACAGCCGCGACGTGCGCGGCCGGTCGGGCATGGACCGCCACGCCGACGACCTGCTGGCCGTCCTCGACCACTTCGGCGCCGGTCCCGCGGTGCTGGCGGGCCACTCCATGGGCGGCTGGGTGGCGTGCGTCGCCGCCCGCCGCGACCCCGCCCGCTACGCGGGAGTGGTGCTGGTGGACGGCGGGTTGGGCTTCCCCGTGACCGAGGACGCCGACATCGACGCCGTGCTGCACGCCGTCATCGGCCCCGCCATGCGCAAGTTGTCCATGGAGTTCCCCGACCGCTCCTCCTACCACGCCTTCTGGGCCGCGCACCCCGCCTTCGCCGGCCTGGACGGGCCGCTGGTGGCCGCCTACCTCGACCGCGACCTCGCCGGGAGCGAGCCGCATCTGCGGTCGGCGTGCCGTGCGCAGCCCGTCCGGGAGGACGCCGAGAACCAGCTGCGCAGCCCGGAGGTGTTCGCCGCGATCCACGAACTTCCGCTCCCCGCACGGCTGTTGGCGGCAGAGCGGGGCCTCCGGGACGAACCGGTGGGCCTCTACTCGCCGGAGGCCGTCGTGGCCAGCGGGCTGGCGGCCGAGGGCGTGGCCGTCCACTCCGTGCCCGGCGTCAACCACTACTCCATCGTCCTGGGCCAGCGCGGCGCCTCGGCCGTGGCAGGACACATCCGCGAGACGCTGGCCACGGCGGACGCGTAACGGGGCGCGCGTAACGGGGCACGGGGCGCGTGGCGCGCGGCACCATGCGCCCGGTGCGCCCGGTGCGCCGGTCACGGCACCGCTCGGCCGGCACCGGCAGTCCGGTGCCGGTTGTCCGGTGCCGGTCGCGGCGCCGGGACGACCCGCGCCGGTCCGGCGGACGGCTTCAGTACGGCGTACGGGCGGGCGCCGGTTCACCATCCGGGCTCCGGCGTCCCCGGGGCGGGGCGGACGCTCTCCCCCGGCTCTGGACGGGGCCGGCCCGGCGGAGCGTCCCGGACGGCCGGAAGCGTCCGGCCCAGGCGGGCGAGCGGGGACGCGGCCATCAGCACGGGGGACAGGAACATGCCCGCCACCGTCACCAGCAGGCCGGGGCGCAGCCCCCACCCCTGCGCGAGGAGCCCGCCGAACAGCGAGCCGAGCGGCGCCAGTCCGAGACCGGCGAAGGTGATCGTCGCCGCCGCGCGCCCCTGCATCCCGTCCGGCGTCAACGCCTGCCGCACGGCCATCACCGTGACGTTGACCAGTTGGCCGAACGCCCCGAAGACGGCGCCGGCGCCGAGGAGCACGCCGAAGGTCGCGGCGGAGGAGCCGCGCAGGGCCGGAACGCACAGCATCGCACCGTCGCCGACCACCGCCCCCCACACGAGCACCGGGCCGTACCCGAACCGCCTCGGAAGGCGGGCGGCGAGCAGCGAGCCCAGCAGCGCACCCGGCCCCGTCGCGGCGAGCACCACCCCGACGGCCGCGCCCGACAGGTGCAGATCCCTTGGCAGGAAGAGCAGGTAAACGGTCGTCATGGCGGCGAAGGAGAACTGGAAGGCGCCCGAGGCGAGGGCCACGGCCCGCAGCAGCGGATCGCCGGCGACGAAGCGCAGGCCCTCAAGGACCTGCCGCGCCACCGGAGCGAGGCGTTCCCGACGCTTCGGCACGACGGACCCCGGCGACCGGACCGACCGGGCCGACCGGGCTGACCGGGCTGACCGGGCTGACCGGGCTGACCGGATCGGCCGCACCAGCCGGTTCGACCGGGCCGACCGGATCGACCGGATCGACAGGAACGACAGGGCGAAGAGCAGTGCGCTGGAGCCAGCGGCGACCGGCGCCGAAGCCGACGACACCAACGCGCCGCCGAGAGCGGGTCCGCCGATCTGGGCCGCGGAGCGGACCCCTTCAAGTGCGCTGTTCCCACGGACCAGTTGGCCTCGTTCCAGTAGTCGCGGGAGCGCCGCCTGGTACGCCACGTCGAAGAACACCGACAGGGTCCCCACGGCGAAGGCGGCCCCGAGCAGCGCGGGTAGGCCGAGGCGGCCCAGCAGGCCGGCCACCGCGACGGTGCCAAGAGCCAGTGCCCGCGCGCCGTCCGACAGCACCAGCACGGTGCGGGTCCGCCACCGGTCGACCCAAGCGCCCGCCGGCAGCGACAGCAGCAGGACCGGTGCCTGCCCCACCGCACGGAGCAGGCCCAGCCTGCCGGCGCCGGCGTGCAGGGTGAGGACGGCGAAGAGCGGCAGCACCACCAGGGTCGCCTGTTCGCCCAGTTGGGACGCGGCCTGGCCGATCCAGAACCGCCGGAAGCGGTCGTCCCGCCAAAGGCTCGGCGGAACCGGCGGCCGGGAGCCCCGGGTGACGGGCCGCCGGGAGTCCCGGAGCGGAGAGGACCGGCGGGAGTGAAGGGACCGGTGGGAAGGAAGGGACCGGTGGAGGAAAGGCCGGTGGAGAAGGGACCGATGGGGCACGGCCCGGGAAGAGAAGGAACGGAGGCGAGAAAGAGGGAACGGCAAGGGGACCCCTTGGACCACGGGAACGAGGCCCGCCGCACGGCAGAGGTGCCGGCGGATCGGACGGGAACTCCCGCTGTGCCGCTGACTCGGTGCGGCACGCGGTGACCGGCCGCCACGCGCCCTACGGTGTCAGCGCGTGCTGGGACGACCGGGCATACCTCAGCTCCTCCGCTCGCTCGCTGCCCGCACCCTAGCCCTCCGCACAGTGCCGTTCCAGAGAGAAAGCGGAGAAAAGGGAGGAAACGGGTCACGTCGGGCATGCGTAGAGGTCGGGTCGGGGGCGGGCGCGCGGCGGTGTGCGCCGTTCCTCACCTTCCTCACCTTCGTCCGGTCGGCGGACGTCGCGTCCCGTTGGTATATGTTCGACGGGTCGAGCGGCGCCGGGAGACCTTCTCCCGACCTGCACAGTGCAACGGTCCGCGTACAGAGCGCGGCGGTGTCGCCGACCAGTGCGCGCGTGAAGTGCCTGTATCCGGAGGCCCCAGTGTGATCCGGCTCACGGAATCGCCGTGATTTTGTTTGGCCAGTGCAAGGGTTCGGGTACGCGCGCCGCGACCACTACATCCCTGACAGCAGTGCGGTCACGTGGAGTCGACAGGGAGTGACCGAGCATCGGAAGGCAGTTGTGTCGAAGCTTGCAGTGGAGCACGTGTACAAGGTCTTCGGACGGAGACCAAAGGAGGGTGTCCGCCGTCTGCGGCAGGGCGCCGACCGCGCCCAGCTGCGTGCCGAGGGCACGACGGCAGCCGTCATCGACGCCTCCTTCGAGGTGGCCCCCGGCGAGATCTTCGTGGTGATGGGCCTGTCCGGTTCGGGCAAGTCCACCCTGCTGCGCACCCTGAACGGGCTCAGCGGACCCACCACGGGGCGGGTCCTCTTCGACGGGCAGGACCTGGCGGGCCTGTCCGGCAAGGCGCTGCGCGACCTGCGCGCCCGCCGGATCAGCATGGTCTTCCAGCACTTCGCGCTCTTCCCGCACCGCAGCGTGCTGGAGAACGCCGGCTACGGCCTGGAGGTCCAGGGCCGGCCCCGCGAGGAGCGCGAGCGGCGGGCGGCCGAGGCGCTGGAGCTGGTCGGCCTGGCCGGCTGGGAGAAGTCCTGGCCGGACGAGCTGTCCGGCGGCATGCAGCAGCGCGTCGGGCTGGCCCGGGCGCTGGCCACCGACGCCGACCTGCTCCTGATGGACGAGTCCTTCTCCGCGCTGGACCCGCTGATCCGCCGCGACATGCAGGACCAGCTGCTGGAGCTGCAGCGCCGGCTGCGCAAGACGATCGTCTTCATCACCCACGACCTGAACGAGGCCATGCGGCTCGGCGACCGGATCGCCGTCATGCGCGACGGCCGGATCGTCCAGGTCGGCACCGCCGAGGACATCCTGGTCGAGCCGGCCAACGACTACGTCGCCAGCTTCGTCCAGGACGTGGACCGCTCCCGGGTGCTCACCGCGGCCTCGATCATGCAGGAGCCGAGCGTCACCGTGGAGCCCGGCGACGAGGCCACGGACGCCATCCGGGCGCTGCGCACCGACCACGTCCCGGCCGCCTTCGTGCTCTCGCCGGACCACCGGCTGGTCGGCCACGTCACCGAGGAGCAGGCCGCGGAGGCGTTCTCCGCCGACCACGGCCAGGTCCGGGACGTGATGCGGACCGACTCCGCCACCGCCCAGGCCGACACCCCGCTGGCCGAACTGCTCACCCCGGCCGCCCGCTCCGAGGTCCCCCTCGCGGTGGTCGACGAGCAGGGTCGCCTCACCGGCGTGATCCCGCGCGGCACCCTGCTCGCGGCTCTCGGCGAGCATCCGGAGACGGTCGTCGCCGGACCGCGGCCGGTCGCGGACGCGGAGCCCGACGCGGCCCCGCCACCCCGGGAGCCGCCGTGCCGGCCGACGGGGCCCGCAGGAAGGAGGTCAGTGGTGCCTAGGATCCACCTCGGCAACTGGGCCGAAGACGTCGTCAACTGGCTCACCCAGCACGTGTCGTGGCTCTTCGACGCGATCTCCGCCGTCGTCAACCACCTCTACGACGCGGTGGAGTGGGTCCTCGGCGGCCCCTCGCCGCTGCTCATGGCGGCCATCCTCGCCGTCGTCGCGTTCTGGCTGCGCGGTCTGACCGCGGGCGTGCTGTCGTTCGTCGGCTTCGCGCTGGTGGACTCGCTCGCCCTGTGGGACCAGGCGATGCAGTCGCTGTCGCTGGTCGTCGTCTCCGGCGCGGTCGCACTCGTCTTCGCCATACCACTGGGCGTGTGGGCGGCCAGGAGCAGGACGGCCGGCACCGTGGTGCGCCCGGTCCTCGACGTCATGCAGACACTGCCGGCGTTCGTCTACCTGATCCCGGCGATCATCTTCTTCAGCCTGGGCACCGTCCCGGCGGTCATCGCCACCATCGTCTTCGCCATGCCGGTCGGCGTGCGCATGACCGAGCTCGGTATCCGCCAGGTCGACGCGGAACTGGTCGAGGCGGCCGACGCGTTCGGCACCTCGCCGGCCAGGACGCTGCTGCGCGTGCAGCTGCCGCTGGCGCTGCCCACCATCATGGCCGGCGTCAACCAGGTGATCATGCTCGCGCTGTCCATGGTCGTCATCGGCGGCATGGTCGGCGCCGAGGGGCTGGGCTCCACCGTGTTCGGCGCCATCAGCCAGGTCGACATCGGCCTCGGCTTCGAGGGCGGCGTCTCCGTCGTCGTCCTGGCCATCTACCTCGACCGGATGACCGGCGCCCTCGGCGACCAGGTCTCCCCGCTCGGCCGCCGGGCGCTGGCCCGGATGCGCTCCGGCCTGCACGGCACGGCCGTCCTGCGGTACCGGCCGCGCCCCGCCGTCGGCCTGTCCTGCGTCGTCGTCCTGGCCCTCGCGGCCGCCGGAACCGGCGTGTTCACGGACTCCGGCTCGGACTCCGGCTCCGGCGCCGGGACGACCGCCGCCACCGACGTGGGCAAGGGCCGGACGGTCAACCTCGGCGCGTTCAACTGGGACGAGTCGGTGGCGACCGCCAACCTCTGGCAGGCGGTGCTGAGCGACCGCGGCTACAAGGCGAACGTCAAGACGTACGACCCGGGTGCGGCGTTCACGGGGCTGTCCTCCGGTTCGCTGGACTACATCACGGACGCCTGGCTGCCCACCACGCACGCGTCGTACATGAGGCAGTACGGCAAGGACTACACCGACCTGGGCTCCTGGTACGACCAGACGTCCCTGGAGGTGGCGGTGCCGTCGTACGTCAAGGGCGTGAAGACGATGGCGGACCTGAAGGGGAAGAGCGCGGAGTTCGGCGGGCGGATCGTCGGGATCGAGCCGGGCGCCGGTGAGACGAAGCTGCTCCAGTCGACGGTCCTGCCCGGTTACGGGCTGGACAAGGAGTACAAGCTGGTCAACAGCTCGACGGCGGCGATGCTGGCGGAGCTGAAGCGCGACTACGCGGCGAAGAAGCCGGTGGCCGTGGTGCTGTGGTCGCCGCACTGGGCGTACAGCACGTACCACCTGACCAAGCTGGCCGACCCGAAGGGGCTCTGGGGCAAGGGCGACTCGATCCACGACCTGGCGAACAAGGGGAGTGCGGGCAAACTGCCGCAGGTGAGTTCGTGGATGAGGAACTTCCACCTGACCGACGCCCAACTCGGCTCCCTGGAGGCCGACATCCAGAAGGCCGGCGAGGGCAACGCCGCGGACGGTGTCCACGCGTGGCTGAAGCAGAACCCTGGCTTCGAGGACACGATGGCGCCCGTCGCGGCAGGCTGACGCCAACCGGCCACCGGTCACGTATCGCCGGCCGGCCGTCGCCGGCGGGTGGCGCGCGCCCGGCGTCCCGGAACCCTCGCGTACCGGGACGCCGGTCGCCGTCGCACGCCGGGCGCCCGGCGCGCAGCGGACGCCGGTCGCGGTCACGGCGCGCCGTGTTCGCCGTGCTCGTTCCGTCCGCCGGCCGCTACGCCAGCGGCAGGACGACGACGATCCGCTTGCCGCCCACCGGCAGCACCTCCACCTCCACCGAGGAGGCCAGCCGTTCGATGATGGGCCACCCGAAGCCGCCCGGCTTCTCCGGGTCCGCGCCCAGGGTGCGGCGGGCCACCGGCCGGGCGGCGCTGGCGTCGTTGACCTGGAGCCGCAGCCCCGAACCGTCGGGTGTGACCGCCGCCTCGAACGCCACCAGTCCGCCGCCGTGCCGCAGCGCGTTGCTCACCAGCTCGGCGACGACGAGCCCGGCGTCCGCTCTGAGCCGTTCGAGGTCGCCGGGCACCCCGTCCAGCAGCCGCATCACCGCCCGACGGGCCTCCGCGGCGAGCTGGAGGTCGTGGCTGCCCACGGGGCCGGCACCTGGCGGGAACGGTTGTTCGGACATGCGGTGGCCTCAAGACGTGGTGGCTGGCGTACGGTTCGGTTCGGTCGGGCGGGGCTCGCCGTTGCCACGCTCATGCCCTCGGCTGCCCCCGGCGACCCGTTGGTACACAGAGTGCGCCGGAACGGACGGGCGCGCGCCCGGGCTCACCGCGTGGGCCCGAGCGCCGGCCTTGGCGCTGGGCCGTCCGAGGGGACCCGGTCGCGGGCCCGCCAGGGCGCCGAGGGCGGTCGCGGCGTCCGGCTCGAAGCAGGAGCAGGAGCAGGAGCAGGAGCAGGAGCAGGAGCGGAGGCGGCGGCGGTCGTCGTCATCGTCGCGTCGAGGGGACGGCGCACGCCCGCGCCGAGCGGGCGGGGCCGGCCTCCCGCTCAGCGCCCGCGGTTCCGGGGCTCTTCCCTACGGCCTGTCCCGCCGGTGTCCGGACAGCCTGTCCCGCCGGTGTCCGGCGCGCCGAGACCCCGTCGGCGCGGCGCCGTACGCGCACCGGGGCCGATGTGGCGTGAACGCGGCCTACCGGGGCAGGTCATCCTTGCCGCGGTCCCGCACCGACGGCCTTGGCCCGACTGTGACGGTACGTCATGACGTAGGGTGCGTGGCCAAGCGTTCGAAGCCAGGAGACATCGGCGAAGGGGTACTCGGATGGCGCACGACGGGGAGGCGGACCGGCTGGTCCGCCTGCTGACGGACGGCGAGCCGGAGTTCGTGGCGCGCTGGGTGCGCGGCGTCACCACGACGCTGGCCGGCCGGCTCACCCCCGCCGAGGTCCAGCAGGAGCTCGGCGACCTCTACACCGCCCTGCTCGCGGCGGTGCGCGAAGGCGGACTCGCCACCCGCTCGGAGCCCTACGGCGAGGTCCGCAGCATGCTGGCGGAGCTGTCGCGCAACCGGGCCCGGCAGGGCTTCAGCACCACCGAGACGGCCTCCGGGGTCCTCGCCCTCAAGGAGGTGCTGGAGCCGTCGCTGTCGGGGACCGAGGACCTCACGGCGTACCTCCAGTTCGCCCGGGTGCTGGACGACCTCGGCCTGTACACGGTCGAGGTGCACGCCAGGACCCGCGAGGAGATCATCTCCTCGCAGGCCGAGCAGCTGCTCGAACTGTCCACCCCGGTGGTCAAGCTGTGGGAGGGCGTCGTCGGTGTCCCGCTGGTCGGCACCCTGGACTCGGCCCGCACCCAGGTGGTGATGGAGAAGCTGCTCCAGTCGCTGCTGGACCTGAACGCCACCCACGCCATCGTCGACATCACCGGCGTGCCCGCCGTCGACACCCAGGTCGCCCAGCACCTGCTGAAGACCGTGGTGGCGGCCCGGATGATGGGCGCCCAGTGCATCATCTCCGGCATCCGCCCGCAGATAGCCCAGACCATCGTCGCCCTCGGCATCGAGTTCGGCGACATCACCACCAAGGCGACCCTGGCCGACGCCCTGCGCCACGCGCTGGAGAGCATCGAGCGCGGCCGGATCGAGATCGGCGGCCTGGTGTGACCGACCGCGTACCGGTCCTGAAGATCGGCGACGTGCTGCTGGTCTCCATCCAGATCGACCTGGAGGACCAGATGGTGATGGACCTCCAGGAGGACCTGTCGCAGCGGATCGTCGACACCGGCGCCCACGGCGTGGTGATCGACATCTCCGCGCTGGAGATCGTCGACTCCTTCGTCGGCCGCATGCTCGCCTCGATCGCCGCGATCTCCCGGGTGCTCGGCGCCGAGACGGTCGTGGTCGGGATGCGCCCGGCGGTCGCGATGACGCTGGTGGAGCTCGGGCTGTCGCTGGGCGGGGTGCGGACCGCCCTCAACCTGGAGCAGGGGATCGGGGAGCTGCGCCGCTCCCGGGGCGCAGGTCCGGTACGCCCGTGAACCCGACGTCGGAACCGCTTGAGGAGTCGTCGGCGGAGGAGTCCGCGATCGCCGGCAACGCCGACGTGGTCAGAGCCCGTCAGGCGGTGCGGGCCCTGGCCCAGCAGGCGGAGCTGTCGCTGGTCGACCAGACCAAGCTGGTCACCGCCGCCAGCGAACTGGCCCGCAACACCCTCAGCTACGGCGGCGGCGGGACGATGCGGGTGAGCATCGTCAGCCGGGGCGGCCGCCGCGGCGTCCGGGTCGCCTTCCGTGACGACGGCCCGGGCATCCCCGACCTGGAGCTCGCGCTGACGGACGGCTGGTCGTCCGGCCGCGGCATGGGCCTGGGGCTCAGCGGGGCCAAGCGGCTGGCGGACGAGTTCGAACTGGAGTCCGCGCCAGGCCGGGGCACGACCGTGGTCGTCGTCAAGTGGGCGCGATGACGGCCGGCCCGTCCACGGAGGCGGGCGAGGTGGTGTGGCTGCGGACCGACGAGGCGCTCGCCTCCGCGGGCCGGCGGCACGCCGCGCTGCTGGCCCGCCGGGTCGGGCTCGGCGCGGCCCGGGCCGGCGACCTCGCGCTCGCCGTCACCGAGGCGGCCACCAACCTCCAGCGGCACAGCACCGACGGGGCGCTGGCGCTGCGGGTGGCCGCCAGCGGCGGGCAGGCCGACGTCGAGGTGCTCTCCCTCGACAGCGGCCCCGGCATCACCGACCTCGGCGCCGCGCTGCGCGACGGCTCCTCCACCGCCGGCACCCTGGGCCTGGGGCTGGGCACCATACGACGGCTCGCCGACACCTTCGGCATCCACACCCTGCCGGGCCGCGGCACGGGGGTGTTCGCGCGCTTCCGCGGGCCCGCCGACCCGGCAGCGGAACGGTTCGCCGTCGAGGTCAGCGGGCTGACCAGGCCGATCGGCGGCGAGAGCAGCTGCGGCGACACCTGGGCGGCGCGTGAACAGCCGTCCGGGAACGGCTCGTCGGCGCTGCTGGTGATGGCGTGCGACGGCCTCGGCCACGGTCCACTGGCCGCCCGAGCCGCCGACGAGGCACGGCTGGCCTTCCGGGAGAGCCGGGCCGAGGACCCGGCGCGGGTGCTGGCCGACCTCCACACCCGGCTGCGCGGCACCCGCGGCGCCGCGATCGCCGTGGCCCGGGTCGACCCGGCCGCGCGGCGGGTCGCGCTGTGCGGCGCGGGCAACATCTCCGGCTTCGTGCTCGGCCCGGACACCCGGCAGCAACTGCCCTCCACCCCGGGCATCGTGGGCCACAACGTCGGCCGGCCGCGGACCCACGAGGCGGACCTGCCGCCCGGCACCGCCCTGGTGCTCCACTCGGACGGCCTGAGCGGCCGCTGGCAGGCCGGCGACTTCCCCGGCCTGCTCGGCCAGGAACCCGCCCTGATCGCCGGTCAGCTGCTGTGGCAGGCCGGGACCCGCCGGGACGACGCGGGCGTCGTCGTCGTCAAGGTGCCGTCATGACCGGCCGGACGGTGCCGCGATGACGCCCGCCCCCGCCCCCGGACCCGCCCCCGGCCCGGCCCCCGAGGGCGACCCGCTGTGCGTCCTGGCCCGGGCGCTGGGCGGCGAGCGCGACCTGCTGGCGCTGCGCCGGGACGTCCAGGTCGCCTGCCGCACGCTGGGCGTGTCCGAGGCCGGCACCGTCCGGTTGGCCACCGTGGTCAGCGAGGTCGGCCGGGACCTGCTCGCCGCGCCGGGGCTGACCGGCCGGCTGGAGCTCGGTGGGGTGGGGCGGCCCGAGGTGCTGGTCGAGTTCGGCTGGAGCTGCGGCGGAGGCGTGCGGCCCGGCGCCGGGGCCCTGGAGGCCGCCCACCGGCTGCTCCACCTGTGCCGGTGGGAGGAGGAACCGTTTCCCCGGGTCGTCCTGGGGCAGCAGATTCCGTGGGCGGAGACACCGCTGCGGGAGCGGGCGGCAGGGGCACGGGCAGAGTTGAGGGGACTGAGCGGCGTCAGTATGGGCGAGGAGTTGCGCAGCCAGAACCACGACCTGCTCGACGCCCTCCAGCAGGCCCGGGCGCACCAGGAGGAGCTCCAGCGGCTCAACGAGGAGCTGGAGAAGACCAACCAGGGCGTCATGGCCCTGTACGCGGAGCTGTCCGACGAGCTGGAGACCACCAACAGCGGCGTGGTGGCCCTGCACGCCGAGCTGGAGGAGAAGTCCCGGCAGCTCAGTCTGCTCAACGAGGCCAAGACCAGGTTCTGGGCCAACGTCAGCCACGAACTGCGCTCCCCGGTCAACGGCGTGATCGGCCTCACCCGGCTGCTGCTGGCACCGGAGGCCGACCCGCTCAGCGAGGAGCAGCGGCAGCAGATCGGCATGATCGCCTCCTCCGCCAGCACCATGCTGGCCCTGGTCGAGGAGCTGCTCGACGTCGCCAAGGCCGAGTCCGGCCGGCTGGAGCCCGAACTCGTCCCCGTGGACCTGCGGATGCTCCTGCACCAGCTGCGCGGCACCCTCGGCGGCACCGCCCGGCCCGGCGTGGCCCTCGTCATCCCCGACGTGCCCGACGCGCCCGATGTCCCCGACGCCGTCGGCGGCTCGGGCGACGGCGCCCCGCAGCCGTTCACCACCGACGAGGTGATGCTCACCCGGGTGCTGCGCAACGTGCTGTCCAACAGCCTGAAGTTCACCGAGCAGGGGGAGGTCCGGCTCACCGTGGAGCGGCAGCGGCGCGACGGCCGCGCCTGGTACGCGTTCACCGTCGCCGACACCGGAGTCGGCATCCCCGCCGAGGAGCAGAGCCGCGTCTTCGAGGAGTTCTACCAGGTGCGCGGCCCGCACCAGCGAGCCCGCTCCGGCACCGGCCTCGGCCTGCCCTACGCCCGGCGGCTGACCGAACTCCTCGGCGGGCGGCTGGCGCTGTCCAGCGCCCCGGGCGCCGGCACCGAGGTGACGGTCGAGATCCCGGCCGGCCCCGCCGCCGGAGCCGGCCCGGTCGGCGACCGGCCCGCCCGGTACGAGGGCGGCGGCGGGACCCGCGGCGGGGACGCCGGACCGCGCCTTGACTCCTTGGTCGTCGTCGACGACGACCCGGTCTTCCTGGCGTCCATGCGGCCGGTCCTCGACCGGCTGGCCCGGTCCGTCACCGAGGTCACCGACAGCGCCCGGGCCGTGGCCGTCATCCGCCGGCGCCGGCCCGAGGCCGTCCTGCTGGACCTCGGGATGCCGGCACCCGACGGCTACCAGGTGCTGGGGACGCTCTCCCGCGACGCCGCGCTGGCCCGGATACCCGTGGTGGTCCTCACCGCGGGCGACCGCTCCGAGCTGGACGCCTCGCGGCTCGGACACGCGCAGGCCGTACTGGGCAAGACCCACCTGTCCGCGGACCGGCTCGCCGACGTCCTCGCCCCGGCACTGGGCGGCGGACGACGACCCCCGCGGCCGGAGGAGCGCCACCCGGCGGACCAGAGCCGGTCGGACCAGAGCCGGTCGGACCGGAGTCCCGGCGAACGCCACCCGGCCGACCGAGGCCCGGCGGGGCAGCACCCCGCCGACCACGGCGGGCCGGACGGCGAAGGTGCCGGCGGCTCCTCGAACGGCGGCGCCTCGAACGGTGGCTCCACGGACGGCGGCTCCACGGATCGCGGCCCCACCGGCGCGGGTCCTGCCGGCGGCGGGGACACGGCGCAGGCATGACACGGGACCCGCTCACCGACGGGGCACCGGCCCTGGTGCTCATCGTCGACGACAACCCCACCAACCGCTACGTCCTGGGCACCTACCTGCGCCGAGCCGGACACGAGGTGGTCGAGGCCGAGGACGGCGCGAGCGCGATCGCGCTGCTCCGGGAGGCGCCGCGGCTGCCCGAGGCCGCCGTCGTCGACGTACGGCTGCCCGACATGACCGGGTTCGACGTGTGCGAGGCCGTCAAGGCCGAACGGCGTACCGCCGGACTGCCCGTCATCCAGGTCTCCGCCTCCGCGATCAGCGTGACCGACCGCGCCCAGGGCCTCAACCGGGGCGCCGACGCCTACCTCACCGAGCCCGTCGCGCCCGACGAGCTGCTCGCCACCGTGGCCGCCGCGCTCCGCTACGCCCGGGCCCGGCAGCGGGCCGAGACGCTGGCCGAGCGGTTGAGCGAACTCAACCGCGCCACCGTCGACTTCTACCGCGCCGAGGACGCCGCCGAACTGGCCGCCCGTACCGTCCTGGGCGCCACCCGCATCTACCGCACCGCCGCCGCCGTGGTGGTCCGCACCCCCGAGGACCGGCCGATCCAGGTGGACGGCGCCGCGGACGGCGGCACCGCGGTGGGCGCCGAGCCACCCGAGCGGTTCGTACGGGAGTTCCTGCGGCCCCGCTCCCCGGCCGCGGCCGCCGTCCGGCTGGAGGTGGTGCCGGCCGGGCGGCTGGCCGTCCCGGGCCTGCCCGCCGGCGCGTCCGGGCAGCTGGCCGTGGCCTCGGCCCAGGCCAAGGGCGCCGGCTCCGCCGCCTGCGTCGTGCTGCCGTACGACGCGCTCGACGCCGACGAGGAGGTCCTCACCCAACTCGTCCACGCCTGCGCGCTCTCCCTGGAGGCGCTGCGCTCCTACCGCAGGGAGCACGCCCTCGCACTGACCCTCCAGAGCACCTTCCTCCCGGTCTCGCTGCCCTCCACCCCGCTCGCCGAACTGGCCGTGCGCTACCTGCCGGCCAGCCGGACGGCGGAGATCGGCGGCGACTTCTACGAGGCCCTGACCGTCCGCGACGGCCTGCTGCTGGCCGTCGGCGATGTCGCCGGGCACTCGCTGGACGCCGCCGTGGTCATGGGCGAGCTGCGGCACGCGCTGCGCGCCTACGCCCTGGAGGGCCACGGCCCGGTCGAGATCCTCACCCTGCTCGACCACCTCCTGCAGCAGGTCGACGCCTCCGTCGGCGCGACCCTGTGCGTGGTCCTGGTGGAGGCGGGTGCCGACGGCGGCGCGGGCGGCGGTGCGGTGCGCGTCGCCAACGCCGGCCACCTGCCGCCGGTGCTGCGGGACCCGGACGGCGGTACCCGCTTCGTCACCGGCCACGGCCCGATGCTCGGTCTGGGCCTGCCGCACCCGCCCGCCACGCGGGTTCCGGTGAGCCCCGGGACGCAGCTGGTGATGGTGACCGACGGCCTCGTCGAGCGGCGCGGCACCGACCTCGACGAGGCGATGGAGCGCATGGCGCGGGTGCTGGCGGACGGCCCCCAGGACGTCGAGGGGGTCTGCGAGCTGCTGCTCGCCCACTTCCCGCCCGACGGCGGCGACGACATCGCGCTCATGGCCGCCCGCCTCTCCTGACCAGCGCGACCGCTCCTCCCGCGACCGGCCGGTCCGCCGAACAGCGGTGCGTCAAACGCGAGTTCACGGGAAGCCGCGAGGTGAGGGCGCCGAACGCGCCCGACCGGAGCGCCGGTACCGGCCGGTGTCCCTCCGGCCACCAACCGGGAGGCATTCGCCATGTTCGCCGCCGTGGGCGCCGTCGTCCTCGCCATCGCCTATCTCCTCAACGCCACGAGTACGCACACCGACGCGGCGTTCACGCCGTTCAGCCTGCTGATCGCCGGCGTGTTCCTCGTCGCCCTGCACCTGGCCGGCTTCGGCGCCGGCTGGTCCACCTCCGGCAGACGCCGCGGGCGCCGCTGAGTACGGAACGCCCCGTGGGGGCAACGGAATCCACGTCCGTTGCCCCCGCGGGGCTTTCCCTTCGTCCGCGCGGCCGCCGATCTGCCGGCAAGCGGTGGACGGGGCGGTTCACAGCCTGCGCCAGCGCGCCGAGGCGAAGGAGAACACGCCGAACAGGGCCAGCCCGGCGGCCACCGCGACCAGCAGCCACGGCCCCGCCGGGGTGTGCGCGAAGGCCCGCAGCGTGTCGTCCATCCCCTTGGCCCGGTGCGGGTCGAAGCGGACCGCCGCGACCACCACGAAGACGCCCGCCCCCGCGTACACCGCGCCCCGCGCGGCCCCGCCGCAGGCACCCGCCACGGTGACCGCCATCCGGGTGCGCCGACCCATCCGCGCCGTCTCCAGCTTCTTCAGGAACGTCCGGCGCACGGCGCGCACCGCGACCGCCAGGCCCGCCGCGCACAACCCCACCCCGGCGGCGCCGGCCAGCCAGCGGCCCGCGGGCAGCTTCAGCACGGTGGCCGTCCAGTCCTTCGACTGCTGGTCGCTGCCCGAACCGCCGCCGACGCCGGCCGCGTACGTCGCGGTGCCCCAGCACACCACGGCGTAGAAGACCGCCCGGGCCGCGCCCGCCGCGCGCTTGCCGGCCCCCTCGCCGCCGGCCGCGGCCTGCGCCCCGCGCCACAGTGCCATGCCCGCCAGACCCACTGCCAGCAGCCACAACAGGAAGGTGCCGAAGGGCTGTTGGCCGATCTGCCGGAGTGCGCCCTGGCGGTCCGCCGCCCTGTCGCCGTCGCCGAAGGCGATCCGTGCCGCGAGGAAGCCGACGAGCAGGTAGATCACGCCCCGCGCGGTGAAGCCGGCCCGGCCGGCGGGCCCGAGCAGGTCCCGCAGCGGTCCCGCAGCCTGGGAGGTGCCCCGTTTGTACGTGTGTGTCGACATCTGCCGCCTCGCGGTTCTCCGTGGTCGTGCCGGGTTCGTCTGGTGCTCGTGGCGGTCATGGTGCTTGTGGTACTCGTGGCCGTCGTCCGCGTCGTCCGCGTCGTCCGCGTCGTCCGCGCCGGGCCGCTCACCCGGGGGGTGTTCCGCCCGTACGCCGTCGGGCCTCAGCTGTTCCGGACCGACAGCGAGCCCGAGGTGACGGTGAGGGCCACGCGGTGCGCGGAGGCGGCGTCGCGCTCGACGGCCACCTGGACGCTCGCCGAGGACGCGGCCGTGGTGACCGCGTACCCGCCGCGCGCGGGCGGCAGCAGCAGCGCGACGGAGGCCGAGACGGCGTGCAGGTCGAGGTCCGCGGGCGCGGCGGCGAAGCCGAGGTCGGCGCTCCCGGAGGCCACCGTCACGGCCGCGTGCGCCGGGTGCAGCCCGGACATGGTGAGCCGCACCGAGGCGGCGTCGACGCTGAGGTCGCCGCCGAGGCCGGTCAGCGCCGTCTCGCCGGAGGTCTGGCGCAGCCGCAGCCCCGTGCTGGCCGGCACCGTCAGGTCGAGGTCGCCCGCGCACGGCTGCCCGGTGCCGGCCGCGTCCTCGCAGCGGAGGGTGAGCGCCTCGCCGCCGGAGGCCGGGTCCCGTGCCACGGTGCCGCGAAGGGCGGCGAACTCCCCGTCCTGGCGACGGAATCCACCGGACACCGTGCGGGCGTCCGGGTCCGCCGTCACCTGGACGCGGCCCGACACCCCGTCGAGTACGACCAGTCCGGCGGCCTGGGCCCGGAAGTCCCCGGCGCCGGCCGCCGGTCGAGCGAGCTGCCGGCCGGTACCGCCGTCCCCGCCGGAGCCGGAGCCGGAACGTGCGACGTGCACGAGGGCCAGCGCCAGGACGAGCGCCCCGGCCAGTACCCCGGCCACCAGCGCGGGCCGCGTCCGGCGGCGGCCCGGCCCGATCGGCGGCGGGGGAGCGGGCGCGGCGGGCGGGTGGGTCGGCTGCGGCGGCACCTCTGCGTCGTCCATACCCGCCGCCTGCCCGCGCCCGGCTCCGTCACGCCTGAGGCCGTTCCCGTCAGCAATGGCGGAGGCCGCTACTGCCGCGGCCGCCCAGCTTCTCCGCGCATGCGAGTCGCACGGGTGTTCGCAACCAACCCCGGAACGCGGCATGTTCCGGGTTGTGCCGGGCAACCGACTGGTTGAGGGCCCCCGTTGGCGGGACCTTCGACGGAGACCCCGACGAAGCGAGGCATCATGACCATCCTGTGGGCAATCATCGCCGGTCTGGTGATCGGTCTGCTGGCGCGACTCGTGCTGCCCGGGCGGCAGCCGATCCCGCTGTGGGCGACGATCGTCATCGGCATCATCGGCGGCCTGATCGGCAACGGCCTGGCCGGGGCGTTCAACGTGGCCGACACCAGCGGTGTCGACTGGATACGGCACGGCCTCCAGGTCGGTGCGGCAGCGGTCCTCATCGCGCTGGTCACGCCGCTGTGGACCGGCCGGCGCAGGGTGTGACCCGGGCCCGGGCACGCCTTCCGACCCGGCCCCCGCATCACCGCGCGGCGCCGCCGTGCCGGCCCGACCGCCGGTGCGACGGCGCCGTGCCGCGTTCGGGGGCGCCGTGCCGGGTTCGGCGCGCGGTGGCGGGCGAGGGAACGCGGTGGCGGGCGAGTGTACGAGGGGGCCGTCCCGACCGGCACGGACGGCAGGGACCGCATACGCTGGTGCCCGGCCCGGGCACGCGTCCGGACCCGCCGGAGCACGGTCCTCGGGGGGCGACAGGAGGTTGGTGCGGTGCGGAGTGGAATGCTGCGGGCCGTGGGCGCGGCCACAGCCGTCTACGGGTTCGCGGTGGCGGCCCGGCCGGCCGTGCTGGCGCGCCCCGCGGGGCTGGTGACGCCGGACGGCGGCGTGGCCGAGGACACCCGGTTGGCGCTGCTGCCACTCGGCTGGCGGGACGCGGCGAGCGGTCTGGCCATGGTCGTCGCCCCCGACGGCGCGGCGCTGCGGACGGCGGCGCTGCTGCGGATCGCGGCCGACCTCGGGGACGCCGTCCTGCTCGGCCGGCGGCTGCGGACCACGTCCCGCCGGTACGTGACCATCGCCGTCTCCGTGGGCTGGGCCACGCTGTCCGTGGCCGCCCTGGTCGCCCCCGAACGCCCGCCCGCGGACTGAACGCGCGCGGGCCGCGGGCCCATTCGTACGGAAGGCCGCGGGCCCCGCCGTACGGACGGCGGGCCCGCGACCCCTGCGTACCGCCGCTCAGGCGCCCGCCTGGGCCTGCTCCGTGCTGGGTGACGGTGCCTTCGGCCGGACCGGACGGCCGGCCGGAATGGCCAGCGTGACCAGCGCGGCCACCAGCGCGGCGCCGCCCGCGATGACGAACGCCGTGTGGAAGGCGCCCTCGGACGGCACCGGCTGCCCGCCGAACGTCCGGGTCATGTGGGCGGTCACCACCCCGATCACCGCGCTGGACGAGGAGGTGCCGATGGAGCGCATGAGCGTGTTGAGGCCGTTGGCGGCGGCGGTGTCCGCGACCGGGACCGCGCCCATGATGAGCGAGGGCATCGCGGCGTAGGCCAGGCCGATGCCGGCGCTGGTGACGGCCGAGAAGACCAGCACCCCCCATGTCCAGCCCATCAGCGGCAGTGCCACCAGGTAGCCGGCGCAGATCACCACGGACCCGGCGCACAGCGAGACCTTCGGCCCGTACGCCGCCGACAGCCGGGCGCCGAGCGGCGAGACCGCCATCATCGCCAGGCCGGACGGCACCAGCCACAGGCCGGCGCTCGTCAGCGACTGGCCCAGGCCGTAGCCGGTCGCCTTCGGCAGCTCCAGCAGCTGCGGGGCGACCAGCGACGAGGCGTACATCGCGAAGCCGACCACCACCGAGGCGAGGTTGGTCAGCAGCACCTGCGGTCGGGCCGTGGTGCGCAGGTCGACCAGCGGCGAGCGGGACCGCAGCTCCCACCACCCCCACACCAGCAGCAGCACGACGGCCGCGCCGAACAGCCCCAGGGTGGTGCCGGAGGCCCAGCCCCAGTCGCCGCCCTTGGAGACCGGCAGCAGCAGGCAGACCAGGGCGGCCCCCAACCCGACCGCGCCGACCGCGTCGAACCGCCCGGCGGCGCTGGGCCGCGGCGCCGGCACGACCGTCAGCAGCAGCACGGTGACCACCAGCCCGAGGCCGGCGGACGCCCAGAACAGCACGTGCCAGTCGGCGTGCTGCGCGATCACGGCGGACAGCGGCAGCCCGAAGGCGCCGCCCACGCCGAGCGACGAACTCATCAACGCGATGGCGCCGCCCAGGCGTTCGGGCGGCAGCACGTCCCGCATGATGCTGATGCCCAGCGGGATCACCCCCGCGCCCATGCCCTGGAGGGTGCGGCCGACCACCATCGGGCCCAGCGAACTGGTCAGCGCGCAGAGCACCGAGCCGACCACCAGCAGCAGGGTGCTGGCCACCAGGACGTGCCGCTTGCCGAACAGGTCGCCCAGGCGGCCGGCGACGGGCGTGGCCACGGCGGCGGCCAGCAGGGTGGAGGTGATCGCCCAGGAGGCGTTGGCGGTGCCCGTGTGGAGCAGGGCGGGCAGGTCCGGGATGAGCGGGATGACCAGGGTCTGCATCAGCGAGACCGTGATGCCCGCGCCGGCCAGGACGCCGACCACGGCGCCGGCGCGCGGCGGGGCTGCCGCGAGTGTCACGAGGAGCTCCATGGGGCTGGGCGGACGAGCCGCGAATGTGGGCCATACATAAGGTGTGCATGATACACATCGAATCGCCGGGCGCTAGGCTGATGGCGATGAGCGAGACGGAGAAGCAGCAGGTCGCACGGCCCGAGATCGTCGAGCTTGAGCAGGAGCTCATGCTCGTCGGCCGGCACAGCGTGCTGAGGGGCCAGAGCGCCGCCTCGCCGGAGCCGGAGGCGCACCTGGAGCGCTCGGCGTACATCCTGCTCAGCCGGATCGAGGTCGACGGGCCGCAGTCGATCGGCCAGCTCGCCGAGGCGTTCGGCCTGGACACCTCGACGGTCAACCGGCAGACCGCCGCGATGCTCCGCTCCGGGCTCGCCGAGCGCATCTCCGACCCCGAAGGCGGCCTGGCCCGCAAGCTGCGGATCACCCCCGAGGGTGCCCGGCGGATGCGCGCCTACCGCGCCTGGGTGGTCACCGGCCTCTCCGACCTGCTCTCCGACTGGAACCGCCACGACGTCTCGGCGTTCAGCGGCTACCTCGCCCGGTTCAACTCCGCGATCGAGGGCCGCGAAGGCCGCCCCTGGCCCCGCCCGGCCGGCTGACCCGGCCCCCGCGCCACGCGGCCGCCCCGGCGTGATGGGTCAGGTGCCGACCCCGACCCGGCCCGCCGTCGCGGCGGATGCGGGCGCGGCCTGCTCGGCGAGCTGGGCGAGCATCACCCGCACCACCGTCACCACCGCCGGATCGTCCACCAGGTAGACCTGGCGCCGGCCCTCGCGCCGGCAGCGCACCAGCCCCGCCAGCTTGAGCTTGGCCAGGTGCTGGCTGACCGCCGGCAGCGAGGCGCCGACCCGCTCCGCGAGGCCGGTCACGTCGCGGTCGCCCTGGGAGAGCAGCCAGACGAGGTGCAGCCGCAGCGGCGAGGCCAGCAGGCCGAACGCCGCCGCCGCGCTGCGCAGGCCGTCCTGGCTGGGGGCGCCGGGCCGCGCGGCTCCACTGCTCACGTCAACCTCCCTGGCCCGCGGGCGTCTTGGCCATCCCGTCCGCTTCCGCGGTCCTGATCCGGTCCGGTGCGGGTCCCAGGGTACCCACAGAGGGAGGGCGGCCGGCCGTTCTCCGGTCGCGCGTCGCGGGTTCGGCGTGCGGGGCCGCGCCACGGCGGGCCGGCGGGCGGGCCGCGGTCGGGGGCCTCGCAGGCGGACCTGGGCGCCCAGGGGAGAAGACGACAGGGCGAATGGCCCTCATGGGGAATGCGCCTGACAAGCCGCACGTGTGCGCGAGGGGTCCGCGGGGAGTGGCCGTATACAAAGGACTCCGCCTGTCGGGGCGAACGGAGCCGCCGCACGGGAGTTCCACGGAGTTCCGTGCGGATCGGCCGGGAGATTGCGGAGGTCCGGAAGTCGGCGGGCAGGTCCACCACCGCGGGCAGCTGTTCTGTGCCCCCGCTGTGAGGACGACGGGTTTTTCCGCTCGCGGCTGCGAAAACGCAGGTGGAACCGGCGATCGGGGCTGATGTCAGGGGGTCGCCGGGGCGTGTTCGGCGAGGCGCTCCCCGGGGCGGGAGAACACCTTCGCCGCAGTCTCCGCCAGGCGGTCGGCGGAGAGCGGGCGTTGTGACTCGGGACACCCGGATTCCTTCATGAGAGGTTTGTTAAACCGGGAACCAGGAAGCGGGCGAGGTCGTCTATCCGGGTGCCGTCTGATAGATGTAGCGGCTTACCAATGCTCCCCGGGGGATGCGGAGCGATGACCTATGCTTGCCGCATTGCGCAAGTGTGAAATCAGGGTGGAGTCGATCCTTCACCCGCGGTGACCGGCTGCCGCGCCGGCCGCCCGTCGAGGGAGTGGGAGATGAGCGACCCCTGGGGAGGCCGGGGCGGCGGGCAGCCGCACGGCCAGGCGCCCTACGGCCGCCCGCCGGTACCGCCCGGGCCGCGCAGCGGCTCCCATGACGACTTCGGAGCGCCGGCGGGCCCACCCGCCGACGGCTGGCGCGCCGCCGCCGAACCGGACGGCGACGTCTTCGAGGGCTTCGACGGCTACGGCGACCACCGCGGCCTCGACGGCACCGGCTTCCGTGACGGCGGTCACGACCGCGCCGGGCACGCCGACGGTGACGCGGGCGGCTCCGGTGCGGACGCGGACAGCCCGTCCGGTTCCGGCCGCGGGACCCGCCCACCGGCGGCCGGGCCGCGGCCCGCGCGGCCGCCCGCGGCGGCGGCCACGGTCGGCGGCGCGGCGGCTCCCGGCGCGCCCGCAGGCCGCGCCGCTTCCTGAAGATCGCCGGCATCTGCGTCTCCGTGCTGCTGCTGGTCACCGCCGGCGGCGGCTACTGGCTCTACCACCACCTCAACGGCAACCTCACCTCCGTCTCCATCACCGACGGCACCGGGAAGAACGCGGCCGGCACGGAGAAGGCGGACGCCTTCGGCCGTACCCCGATCAACATCCTGGTGATGGGCAGCGACGGGCGCACCAGCGCCGCGGACTGCAAGCTCGGCGGCGGCTGCTCCACGACCGGTGTGCAGACCGGCCAGAACGCCGACGTGGAGATGGTCCTGCACATATCCGCCGACCGCTCCAACGCGACGGTGATGAGCATCCCGCGCGACACGATCACCCAGGTGCCCGAGTGCACCAACCCCAAGACCGGCACCCACACCGGCGGTTACGAGGGCATGATCAACAGCGCCCTCGCCTACGGGCAGGCCTGCCAGGTCGCCACCGTGCACAAGCTGACCGGGATACCCATCGACCACTTCATCCAGGTCGACTTCTCCGGCGTGGTGGACATGTCCGACGCCGTCGGCGGCGTGTCGGTGTGCGTGGACGCCGACGTCTACGACACCTACTCCCACCTGAAGCTCTCCAAGGGCACCCACACCCTCAAGGGCGACGGCGCCCTGGAGTTCCTGCGCTCCCGGCACGGCTTCGGCGACGGCAGCGACCTCGGCCGCACCTACTCCCAGCACATCTTCCTCAGCTCGCTGATGCGCAAGTTCAAGAGCGCCGGCACCCTGACCAACCCGAAGGCCCTGTTCGACCTCGCCAACGCCGCCACGAAGGCGCTCACCGTCGACACCAAGCTCGGCAGCGTCGACAAGCTGATCGGCCTGGCGAAGGACATCAACAAGGTGCCGGCCGACCGCATGACGTTCACCACCATGCAGACCGGCACCGACGCCGCGGACAAGAACCGGGTCATCCCGGCCGCCTCGGCCCAGACGCTCTTCGACACCATCGCCAACGACCAGTCGCTGACCACCGCCTCGGGCGGCAAGTCCGCGGCCGCGAAGGCCACCGCCTCGCCGACCGCCAGCTCGGTGCCGGCCGGGCAGATCGCCGTCCAGGTCGAGAACGGCACCGCCACCCAGATCCCCGGCCGCGCCGGCGCGGTCGCGACGGCCCTGGTCGGCAAGGGCTTCACCCAGGCGGCCACCAGCGGCGACGCCCCGGCCACCGAGTCCACCACCCTCACCTACGGCCCCGGTCAGAAGGCGGAGGCACAGGAGGTGGCGAGCGCGCTGGGCCTGTCCGCCACGCACCTGAAGCAGGGCACCGCCGCCGGGCTGACCCTGGTGGTCGGCTCCGACTGGACCTCCGGCACCGTCTTCCCCGGCGGCACCGGCAAGGCGGCCCGGCCGACACCAAGGCCGCCCTGAACGACGCGCACGCGCAGACCGCGCAGACCAACTCCTGCGCGAAGGTCAGCACCTTCGACACCGTCGAGATCAACGGCGTGTCGATGACGCCCACACAGGCCTACCTGGACTCCCCGAAGCGGCCGGACTCCGACTCCTGACCCGCCCCGCGGCGGCCCCCGGCGGCACCTCCGCCGCCGGGGCCGCCGCCGTCCGCGGGCCGGGAGCGGCACCGGTCAGCGCCGGGCGCGCGAGTCGCCGAAGAACACGCGGTAGAGGACGAGCAGCACCAGGGAGCCGCCGACGGCCGCCAGCCACGTCTTCGGGTCGTAGAAGTGGTGCCCCACCGGACGGTGCAGGAAGTGGGCGGAGATCCAGCCGCCCACGAAGGCGCCCACGACGCCGATGACCGTGGTGCCGAGCACCCCTCCGGGGTCGCGGCCGGGCAGCAGCAGCTTCGCGATGGCGCCGGCCAGCAGGCCCAGGATGATCCAGCCGAGGAAGCCCATGAATCCGTCCTGCCTTCTTCTCATGTGAACCGATTTGTCGTACGTGCTTGTTGTCTGAGACGCCCCTACCCGCGAGGCCGTTGCACTCACCCATTCCGATCGCCCCTGAGCTGTCCCTGACCGGACCCCGACCGGACCCTGACCGGAACCCCGACCCCGCCTGGGCGGGCAGGCGGCGGGCCGGGCGCGCGCCGGGCGGGAGAACCCGTCCGGCGGACCGGCGCTCGCCCGTCCGCGTGGCAGTGCCCCGCCCCGCCCCGCCGTCCGCCCAGGCGGGCCGCCGGCCGTGGTACGCAGGGCCTGTGCACAGTGACCCGGACGGCGAGCGGCCGGCGGCGGCCGGAGCGGAGCCGGCGGACGACCGGACGAGCGGGCCGGCGCCGAGCCCGCCGTACCTGCCGATCGCCGAGCACGGCGTGATCGGCGACCTGCGGACCGCCGCCCTGGTCGGCACCGACGCGCGGATCGACTGGTTCTGCGCGCCCCGCTTCGACTCGCCCAGCGTCTTCGGGGCGCTGCTCGACTCCGAGCGCGGCGGCGTGTGGACGGTCGAGCCGGACTGCGCGGTGGCCTCGCGCCGCCAGTTCTACTTCCCGGACACCAACATCCTCATCACCCGCGTGCTCACCGGTGAGGGCATGGTCGAGGTGCAGGACTTCATGCCGGTGCTCCGGGAGCGTGACACCCGGCACCGGCAGCGGCTGGTCCGCCGGGTGGTGAGCGTGCGCGGCGGGATGCGGCTCGTCACGAGGATCGCGCCGCGGCTGGACTACGGGCGGGCCGTCCACCGCGTCGAGCGGGTCGCCGACGGGGTGCGGTTCGTCTCCGACCACCTGACCCTGCGGCTCGCAGCCGGCACCGCGCTCACCGTCGACGGCCCGGACGCCACAGCCGGGTTCTCGCTCGCGGAGGGCGAGGCGGTGCTCTTCGTCCTGGAGGTCGAGGGCGCGGGCGGCGGTGCCGCCGCCGTGCCGTCCGCCGGCCGGGACGGCCGGACCTCCGCGACCGCGACGGAGCCCGCCCCCGCGGCGGGCCCGCGGGCCGAGCCGCCACCGGAACGGACACCACCGGAACGGGCGGCACGGGGACGGGCGGCACGGGGACGGACGACACGCCCATCGACGTCGGCCTGCCGGCGCGGACCAGCGTGCCCGAGCAGCAGCCGGACGCGGAGGAGCTGTTCCAGGCGACCGTCCGCTTCTGGCGAGGCTGGCTCGCCAAGTCCCGCTACAGCGGACGGTGGCGGGAGATGGTCCACCGCTCCGCGCTCACCCTGAAGCTGCTCACCCACGAGCCGAGCGGGGCGATCGTCGCCGCGCCGACCCTCGGCCTGCCCGAGCACCTCGGCGGCGAGCGCAACTGGGACTACCGCTACGTGTGGATCCGGGACGCCGCCTTCTCCCTCTACGCGCTGCTCAGCCTCGGCTTCACCGAGGAGGCGGCCGGCTTCATGGGCTGGCTGACCCGCTGCCTGGGGCAGGTGTCCTGCACCGGGGACGGCGCGCCGCTGCGGGTGCTGTACTCGATCGACGGCCACGCCGACCTGCCCGAGACCGTGCTCGACCACTGGGAGGGCTACCGCGGCTCCCGCCCGGTGCGCGCCGGGAACGCGGCCGCCGACCAGCTCCAGCTGGACATCTACGGCGAACTCATCGACTCCGTCTACCTGTTCAACAAGTACGGGCCGGGCATCTCCGCGGACACCTGGCACGACCTGTGCGACATCCTGGACTGGCTGCTCGACCACTGGGACCGCCCCGACGAGAGCATCTGGGAGACCCGGGCCGGCCAGCGGGACCACACGTACTCGCGGCTGATGTGCTGGGTGGCGATCGAGCGGATGATCCGCATGGCGCTGCAGCGCGGCCTGCCCGGGGACGTCCCCCGCTGGGGGCAGGCACGGGACCGGATCTACCACCAGATCATGGAGCGCGGCTGGCACGAGGGGATCGGCAGCTTCGTCCAGCGGCTGTCGGAGGAGCCGGGCAGCCCGCCCGAGCCGGCCCTGGACGCGGCGCTCCTGCTGCTGCCGATGGTGAAGTTCCTCTCGCCCGCCGACCCCCGCTTCCACTCCACCCTGGAGGCGATCCGCGAGTCCCTGGTCGCCGACTCGCTGGTCTTCCGCTACGACCCGCGGCTCGCCCCCGACGGGCTGGAGAGCTCCGAGGGCACCTTCTCCATCTGCTCCTTCTGGTGGGTGGAGGCGCTGACCCGCACCGGCCGGATCGACCAGGCGCGGCTGGCGCTGGAGAAGATGTTCACCTACGCCAACCACGTCGGCCAGTACGCCGAGCAGATCGCCCTGACCGGCGAGCACCTCGGCAACTTCCCCCAGGCCTTCACCCACCTCGCCCTGATCAGCGCGGCCATCAACCTCGACCGCGCCCTCGGCTGAGCCCTTCCCGGGGCCCCGCCGCCGGGCCCCGTGGCCGCCCCGCCCCTGTCGCCAGGCCTCGGAGCGGCCCGCTTCCGGACGTCCCAGGGGGCGGGCCCCGGCGGGCGGGCGCAGAATGGATGCGGACGAGAGGCGCTGAACGGAACAAGTCGCACGAAGATGCGACTCAGTGGGCGTAGTGCGCGGCAGGCGTGCGCTGACCGAGGGGAGCGCAGGCGATGGCCGGATTCGGCGGGGCGCCGGAGCGCTCCGCGGCGCCCGCCGACCGGACGACCGGCGTGGCCACGGCCGGGCCGGCGGTGGGCCCCGCGGCGGCCGTCGTCGACTCCCGGGGGACCGTCATCGGCTGGACCCCCTCGGCCGAGCGGACCTTCGGCTACACCGCGGCCGACGTGGTCGGACGGTCCGCCGCGCTGCTACTGGCCGGGCGCGACCCGGACGGGCAGCTGGCCCGCTGGGTGGAGCGGCCCGCGGCCGCGCGCAGCCCCTGGTCGGCCGCGGTCCTGGTGCGCCTCCGCGACGGCACGACGACCCGGATGACCGTCGAGGCGGTGCCGCTGGCCGGCGAGCCGCGCGACCACTGGTTCGTCACGGCGATCGACCCCTCGGGTCTGGCGGCGTGGCCGCCGCGGCACGCGCCGGTCGCCGCGACCCTGCTCTCCCGCGCCCCGCTCGGGCTGTCCGTGTGGGACCCCGAACTGCGCTGCATCTGGGTGAACCCCCGCGCCGCCGCCCAGGACGTGCGGCTGCGCCGCCCCCGGCTGGGCCAGCACATCACGGACATCGCGCGGGGGCGCGAGGGGCGGGCCGTGGCCGCCGCCATGCGCGCGGTGCTGGAGACCGGGGAGCCGGTGATCGAGCGCGAGTACACCTGGCGGGTACCCGGTGAGGACGAGGACCGGGTCCTGTCGGCGACCTACTTCCGGGTGGACGGGCCCGACGGGCGCCCGATCGGCGTCTGCAACATGGCCACCGACATCGACAAGTCCCTCGCCCGCCAGCACCTGCTGGCGCTCAGCGAGGTCGGCAACCGGATCGGCACCAGCCTGGACGTCACCCGGACGGCCCAGGAACTCGCCGACGCGGCCGTTCCCCTGCTGGCCGACTTCGTCACCGTCGACCTCGGCGAGGCCGTGCTGCTGGGGGAGGAGCCGCCGCTGGGCCGGCCGCGCTCCCCGGCCGCCCGTTCCCCGGTGATCCGCCGGGTCGGCCTGGCCTCCGTCCAGGAGGGGGTGCCCGAGGCGGCCTGGCAGGTGGGCGACGAGATCTACGTACCGCCGTCGTCCCCGTTCAGCCGGGCCCTGGAGTCCGGGCGGTCCCACTTCGAGCCCGTCATGGACACCTCGCCGGGCACCTGGGTGGACCAGGACCCGCGCCGGGCCGACCTGCTGGCCGAGCACGGCATGCACTCGATGATCATCGTCCCGCTCAAGGCCCGCGGCATGATCCTCGGCCAGTCCGTCCTCACCCGCGGCCGCGACCGGGTGCCGTTCTCCCGCGACGACCTGCTGCTGATCGAGGAGTTCGCCGGGCGCGCCGCCCTCAGCCTGGACAACGCCCGCCGCTACACCCGGGAGCGGGCCGCCGCCGTCGCCCTCCAGCGCAACCTGCTGCCCCGCGACCTGTCCGGCGGCGCGGGCGCCGAGCTGGCCTTCCGCTACCTGCCAGCCGACGTGCACGAGGGTGTCGGGGGCGACTGGTTCGACGCGGTGCTGCTGCCCGCCGGGCGGGTCGGCCTGGTGGTGGGGGACGTGGTCGGGCACGGCATCGACGCGGCGGCCCTGATGGGGCAGCTGCGGACCGTCATGGCCACGCTCGCCGACCTGGACCTGCCCCCGGAGACGGTACTGGCCCGGCTCGACCGGCGGGTCGTCCTCATGGCCGGGCAGGACGGCCTGGGTGAGGGCGAGGAAACCGGCCCGGACCCGGACGGGAACGGCGGCGGCACGGCCGTCGGGGCCGGGCCGGTGATGAGCTGCACCTGCGTGTACGCGGTGTACGACCCGGTCAGCCGCCGCTGCACGATCGCGTCCGCCGGGCACCCGCCGCCGATCGTGCTGCGTCCGGACGGCCGGGCCGAGGTGATGGAGGTGCCGCCCGGGCCGCCGATCGGCCTGGGCACCATGGCGTACGAGTCGGCCAGCTTCGAGCTGCCCGAGGGCAGCGTGATCGCCCTCTACACCGACGGCCTGGTCGAGACCCGCACCGCCGACCTCGACGTGGGGCTCGGCCGGCTCAAGGACGCGCTCTCCGCGGGCGCTCCCACGTTGGAGGAACTCGCGTCGCGCGTGGTCACGGCCATGGGCCCGCACGTGTGGCGGCGCACCGCCGAGGGGCCCGGCGGCGCCACCTCTGCCCGTTCCGCGGAGGACGACATCGCGCTGCTGCTGGCCCGCACCCGGGTGCTCACCGCCGAGCAGGCCGAGGCCCAGCGGCGGCGGTGACGGCGCCTGCTGTGTCCGGCGGCGGTGCCCGGACACCGCCGCGAGGTGCCGGGGTCGGGGCGGGTTGAGATCAGGGTGCGATGGGCGGGGTCTGGGCCGGGAGGGTGGTGCGGGCGCGTGCGGGGCGCGTGCGGGGCAGCAGGGCGGCTGCGAGGACCAGCCACACGGTGCCGCCGAACCGTACGACGGGCAGCAGGTAGGAGAAGCCGGAGGCGAGCAGGGTCAGCTCGGCGACCATCCCGACGGCGGCCAGGGCCAGTCCGGTCCAGGTGACGGCGCGCGGCAGCAGACCCGCCATCAGACCGGTCACCGAGATGCCAGCTGTGAACAGGGCGAACATGACCACGTAGCCGGGACCGCCGGAGGCGAAGGACAGGTCCGCGAGCGCCCGGGCGAGTGCCGGGGAGGCGTCCGCGGGCAGGCGGCCGCCGGTCCAGGCGAACATTGCGGACAGCGTCGTGGCGCCGGCCGCCAGGACGCCGCCGACGAGGGCTGTCGCCGAGCCCGGAGCGGTGATCCCGAGCGCGCGGAGCCGCCGGTAGACGATCGCGGCGCACAGCGCCAGGGGCACCGCGGAGCTGAACAGCAGCAGGGCCCCGACCCTCGTGGTGGTCGCGTGGGTCCGGGTGTAGCGCAGGACGGCGGAGCCCGGGGCGTCCGGGTGCGGCGTGGAGCTGTTCACGGCGACGTAGGCCACGGTCAGCACGGCGAAGGCGAGGACCGGGGCGAGCAGAGGGGGCCCGGACTGCGGGCGGCGGGCGCGGACCTCTCGACGCTGGAGAGTGGGTGCGGCGGGCATGGCTCCTCCTGGCTTGTTCGTATACAAGCCATGATGATTACAAAGTGGAACGATTGTCAATCGACTACCATGTGGGCATGAGTGGTGAGCGTGAGAGCACGGAGCCCCGGGGCGGCGTCGCCTTCCTGCTTGCCCAGTTGGGGGCGCACGGGGCCCAGCTGTTCGCGGGGCGGACCGCCGAGCTCGACCTGACGCCCGCGCAGGCCGGCCTCCTGCGCCTGCTGGCGAGCTCGCCCGGGCGAAGCCAGCGCGAGCTCGCGGACGAACTGGGAATGCCGCCCAGCCGCTTCGTGCCGTTCGCCGACAAGCTGGAGGAGCGCGGGCTCATCGAGCGCCGCCGCAATGCCAGTGACCGCCGCCTGTACGCCCTGCACCTGACCGACAAGGGGCAGGACCTGTTCGCCGAGCTCCGCGAGGCGGGCGCGGCCCACGAGCGGGAGATGTGCCAGGGGCTCACCCCGCAGGAACGCGGGCTGCTGGTCGAGCTGCTGGGGCGCGTCGCCCGGCAGCAGCGGCTGGCCCCCGGCGTGCACCCGGGCTACCGGTCGCTTCGGGGCTGACCGCCCGCGACGTCACCGCGAGCGAGCCGAAGGCGGGGGACGGGCGCGCTCGGGCGGCGCGTCGACCGGGCGCGCCGCGGTACTCCGGCCGCCCCCCGCAGGGGCACCGGCCCGGCCGACCCGGCATGGGTCGAACGCGGCCGGTTGAACCAGGCGCCCGTCGCCCGGGCGGGGTCGAACGCGGCCGATTGAACGAGGCGCCCGTCGCCCGGGCGGAGGCGGGCGCTCCCGAAGGCGCTCGGCTGTCACCCGTTGTGGCACCCGTTGTGGCACCCGTTGCGGCCGCCGCGCGGAGGGCGGGCGGAGCGCCGCCGACGTCCGGAGCCGGCGGCCCCCGCCCGGCCCGGCGGCCCGTCACCGCGCCGGCCCCCGCCCGCGAGGTCAGGACAGGCAGCCCACGTGGGCCAGCGCCTGCTTGAGCAGCACCCCGTGGCCGCCCGGCATCTCCAGCTGCACCTGCGGGGAGGCGGCCTCCTGCGGGGTGAACCACACCAGGTCCAGGGCGTCCTGGCGCGGGCGGCAGTCGCCGGCCACCGGCACCACGTAGGCGAGGGAGACCGCGTGCTGCCGGGGGTCGTGGTAGGGCGTGATGCCGGGTGTGGGGAAGTACTCGGCCACGGTGAACGGCTGCGGGGAGGCCGGCACCCGGGGCAGCGCCACCGGGCCGAGGTCCTTCTCCAGGTGGCGCAGCAGGGCGTCCCGTACCCGTTCGTGGTGCAGCACGCGGCCTGAGACCAGCGTTCTGCTGACCGTGCCGTCCGGCCCGATCCGCAGCAGGAGCCCGACATGGGTGACCTCGCCGCTGTCGTCGACCCGCACGGGTACGGCGTCGACGTACAGGATGGGCATGCGGGCGCGGGTCGACTCCAGCTCGTCCGTGGACAGCCAGGCGGGCGTGGTCTCGGTCATGTCAGCCATTGGGCGATCGTACGTTGAGCCGACCGGGACCGGTGGACACCCGCGCGAGTCCACCGGATACCGCCACGTACCGCACGCGTGTGCTCACCCCGCTCCACCGCCCCCGCCCGCCGGCTCGGCGCCCGCCGCTCCGGCCCGGGTGCCGTCGCCCTCGCCGCTCGCGCCGGACCGGCCCGCGGCGCCGGACCCGACGGCCGTGCCGGGGCCGCCCGTTGAGCCCGTCCCGTCGGCGGGGGTGGTGGGCCGGCCACCGCGCAGCAGGGAGGCGATGCCGGACAGCAGTGCCAGCGCCGCCGCGAAGGCGAAGACCGCCACCAGTCCGGTGTGGAACGGCCCGGAGATGAGGTTCGGGAAGAACTCCCGCCCGGTGAGGGCCTGTTGCTGCGCGGGCGTGAGCGATGCCAGCGTGCCGCCCGGCTCCAGCAGGTGCTTCACCGGGTTGACGCCCAACTGCGCGGCGAACAGCGACGACACCGGCGGCAGCGAGCCGACGTGCGCCGCCACGGCCGGCGACACGCCCTGGGCGCGCAGCCCCGCGGTGAGGGTGTGCGGCAGGCTGCCGGCCAGGCCGGCGATCATCAGGGAGAAGAACACGCCGATCGACACGGCGGTGCCGGTGTTCTGGAAGGTGGACCGCATCCCCGACGCCACCCCGCGCTCGGCGGCCGGCACGCTGCCCATGATCGAGGAGGAGTTGGGCGAGGCGAACATGCCGCTGGCTATCCCGTTGACCGCGATCAGCAGCGCGAACCCCCAGTACGCGAAGTCGATCGGCAGCGCCATCAGCCCAAGGAAGCTCGCGCCGAAAAGCAGCGCCCCGCCGGTCGCCAGGCCGCGCGAGCCCAGCCGGTCGGACAGGTACCCGGAGACCGGGCCGGCCAGCAGGAAGCCCGCGGTCAGCGGCAGCATGAACACGCCCGCCCACAGCGGGGTCCGCGCGTAGTCGTAGCCGTGCAGCGGCAGCCAGATGCCCTGGAGCCAGACGATCAGCACGAACTGCAGTCCGCCGCGCCCGATCGACATGAACAGCCCGGCGAGGTTTCCCGCGGTGAATGCCCGCAGCCGGAACAGCCGCAGCTGGATCATCGGGGCCGAGACCCGCCGCTCCACCACGACGAAGGCCGCCAGCAGCGCCAGACCGCCCACCAGCAGGCCCACCACCAGCGGGTTGGTCCAGCCCATGGTGTGGCCGCCGTAGGGCTGGAGGCCGTAGGTCACCGCGACCAGCACCGAGCTGAGGCCGACGCCGAAGGTGACGTTGCCCCACCAGTCGATGCGGCCGCCGCCGCGCCGCCCGTCGTCGCGCAGCGTGCGGTACGCCCACACGGTGCCGAAGACGCCGACCGGCACGTTCACCCAGAACACCGCCCGCCAGTCCAGCGCGGCGAGCAGGCCGCCGGCCACCAGGCCGACGAACTGGCCGGCCAGTCCGGCGACCTGGTTGATGCCGAGGGCGAACCCGCGCTGCTCGGACGGGAAGGCGTCGGTGAGGATCGCGGCCGAGTTCGCGGCGAGCATCGACCCGCCGGCCGCCTGGAGCACCCGCCAGCCGATCAGCCACAGGGCGCCCTTGCCGCCGTCCAACGGGTCGAAGGAGAGCAGTACGGAGGCGGCGGTGAAGACCGCGAAGCCCGAGTTGTAGATCCGCACCCGGCCGAACATGTCGCCGAGCCGGCCGACGGACACCACCAGCACGGCCTGCACCAGCCGGTAGCCCATGATCATCCACAGCAGGTAGGCGATGTTGCCCGGGGCCAGCGGGTCCAGGTGCACGCCGCGGAAGATGGCCGGCAGGGCGATGAGCACGATCGAGCCGTCGAGCGTCGACATGAACATCGCGGCGGTGGTGTTGACCAGCGCCTTCCACTTGTAGCTGTCCGCCCGGGTGCTCGTGTTCCGGCCGGGGGCGGCCTTGCCCGCCGGGTTCATGTCGCGCCCCGGCGGCCGGCCCGTCCGCGCCGCCGGCGGGACCACCCGGGGCGGGCCGGCGGTGGGCCGGGGAGCGGCGTCCATGCCCGCCTCGGGGCCGAGGTGCCGGGCCAGCCGTTCGAGCAGCGGCCCCGTGGCGGCCAGCCGGGCCAGCTCCTCGGCGGAGAACTCCGCGTCCAGCACCCGCCGCAGCTGCTCGGCGCGGGCGTTGCGCTTGTCCCGCAGGGCCTGGGCGCCCGCGTCGGTGACCGCGAGCACGATCCGCCGGCCGTCCGCCGGGTCCGAGCGGCGCTCCACGAGCCCGCGCTCCTGGAGCACCGCCGTCGTCGCTCCCATCGACTGCGCGCTGATCTGCTCCTGCCGGGCGAGCTCGGCCGAGGTCGCCGGGCCGCCCCGGTCCAGCCGAGCCAGCGCCGCGCGCTGCGGCATGGTCAGTTCGTCCGCCACCGGCACCTGCCGCATCCGCCGCACCAGCAGCCCGACGGCGGCGAGCAGCGAGGCGGCGACGGTCGCGGTCTCGGGGTGATCCTCTTCAGGCATACCGTAAGGCTATCTGATCAGTTTCCCTGATGGTATCCCCCCGGCGTCCCCCGTACAGCCTCCCGCCGCCTCCGTGCCCCCTCGCGGTACCCGGCCCGTTCGCCTGCCGTCGCTCGGCGTCGGGCGCGGGTGGGGCCGGAACGCGCCCCCGGGCGGCCGGCGGGAAGCCGCACGCGTCCTCAGGCGCCGTTCGGGAGGACGGACGAGTGACCCGACCCGGCAGAAGAGCCGAACTGTTCACCGGAACCGACGACCCTCGCTTCGGCGGACCGGCGGCGGGGCCCGAACGCCCCTGCGCGTCGGCGCGTCGGCCGCCCAGCGCGCCACCCTGGAGCTCAAGTGCCAAGGGGTGGAACGCGAGTCGGCCCGGCGGTCGGTGGAGCCGTCGACCCTCTCGCCGCTCGGGCTGGTGCGCCACCTCGCCGATGCCGGACGCCGCTGGTTCCGGCGGGTGCTGGCGGGCGAGGCCGCCCGCGCGCTACTCCTCGCCGGCCGACCCCGACGGGGACTTCGACGGTGCGACGGTGGAGCCGGGCGCGGTCCGCGAGGCGTTCGACGTCTGGCGGGTTGAGGCGGCCTTCTCCGGCCGGTTCACCGCGGACGCCCCCGATCTCGACGTCACCGGGTACGACGAGTGGCGCGGCGAAGTGTCGCTGCGGTGGGTGCTGATCCACCTGGTCCAGGAGTCCGCGCGGCACAACGGCCGCGCCGACCTGCCGCGGGAGCGGATCGACGGCGCCCGCCGGCTGTGACGCCGGGGCCGGCGGCGCCAGGCCTCCATCCGGCGTGCCCTGGTGCTCCGGAGGGTCCGGGCCCCGCGCGCCTCGCGGACGGCGTCGGGTTCTCCCGTGCACGGGGGTGGACGGGGTGTGCGGGCCGCCCATAGGGTGACGCGGCCGGGACGGGTTCATCCGGAATTCTGGCAGGCGGGTTTGAAACGATTCATGTGAAACGATTCACAAAGGGGAGAGCATGTCACGTCGCACCACCCCGGAACCGACACGCCGCGTCGTCGTCACCGCCGGCCTCACCGCCGCGCTCACCGCCGCCGGGGGCGCCGCGGCCGCTGGCGCCGAGGCCGCGGCCCGCCGGCGGGGACCGGGCCGCACGGCGCGCACGCGCCGTCCGGCGCGGCCGCGAACGCCGCCCACCGCCCGGAACGGGCCCCCGCGGGCAGGTGGGACGCCTTCAACCTGTCGCCGCGCAGCCGCACGCTGAGGCCCGTCGCCGTCTTCCGCACCGCCGGCACGGTTGACCGGCCCGAGGCCCTGGCTACCGGCGGCCGGACGCCCGCGCGTACCACCCGGCTGCGCGGCGCGGGCTCCTGCGTGACCTACGACTTCGGCCAGGAGGTGGGCGGTTATGTCACGCTGCGCGTCGCCCCCGGCTCTGAAACGAACCAGACCGTCGGCCTGACGTACTCCGAACTGTCCACCTATGTCAGCCCCGACAGCAGTGACGGCTCCAACGGCGGCAGCAACGACGAACCCGCCGTCCAGTACCCGGCGGCCCCCGGCGGCACCGTACGGACCGCCTCCGACGTGCCCGTCGCCGGCGCCGGCCCGGCCGCCGCGGCGAACCCGCGCTCCCAGCTGCGCGGCGGCTTCCGCTACCTGACCGTCGTCAACGAGTCCGGCGGCGCCATCGAACTGGCCGAGGCGACAGTCGAGTTGACCTTCGCGCCGAACGCCACCGACCTGTCGGCGTACCCCAACTACTTCTCCTGCGACGACGACCTGCTCACCCGGATCTGGTACGCCGGCGCCTACACCGTGCAGACCAACATCCTCGCCACCGACCAGGGCCGGGTGTGGGGCCCGCCCGGCCTCGGCTGGGACAACAGCGCCACCGTGGGCGACACCGGCAGCACCGTCCTGGTCGACGGCGCCAAGCGCGACCGCACCGTGTGGCCCGGCGACCTCGGCATCTCCGTCCTCACCGACTACGTCTCGCTCGGCGACCTGCCGACCGTCCGCAACTCCCTGCAGACCCTCCTCGACCACCAGGACCAGTCCACCGGCGCCCTGCCCTACGCCGGGCCCGCCGTCGACTTCATCGGCAACTCCGACGCCTACCACCTGTGGACGCTGATCGGCGCCGCCTCCTACGTCCAGCTCTCCGGCGACACCGCGTGGGCGCGCGGGGCGTGGCCCGCCCTCACCAAGGCGGTGGCCTTCAGCACCGCCAAGCTCGACGGCGACGGCCTGTTCGACGTCACCGCCGCCGCCGACTGGGCCCGCGGCGACGCCGACGGCAGGAACATCGAGGCCAACGCCATCATGTTCAGGGCGCTGACGGTCTGCGCCGCCCTGGCCGGACAGCTCGGCGACACCGCCGCGGCCGCCGACTGGGCCGCGAAGGCCGCCGCGCTGCGCTCCGCCGTCGAAGCGGGCGGCTACTGGGACCCGGACGCCGGCCTCTACCGCGACAAGCCCGCCGGGGCCGGCGCCGCCCTCCACCCGCAGGACGGCAACGCGCTCGCCGTCTGGTTCGGCCTGGTCCCCGACCAGGAGCGGGGGGCCGCCGTCAGCCTGGCCCTGGCCGGGCGCTGGACCCCGGTCGGCGCGCCCACGCCCGAGAAGAGCGCCGACTCGGTGCACCCGTTCCCCGGCGGCATGGAGGTGCACGCCCACTTCACCGCCGGACGCGCCGCCACCGCCCTGGACCTGATCCGCCGCGAGTGGGGCTACATGCTCGACGCCCCGCAGGGCACCGCCAGCACCTTCTGGGAGGGCTACCGCACCGACGGAACCTCCGACTACTCCGGCTCCTACATGAGCGCGGCCCACGGCTGGTCCACCGGCCCCACCTCCGCGCTCACCTACCACCTGCTGGGCATCGCGCCGGCCGCCGACTCCGGCGCCGGCCACCGGATCCAGCCCCGCCCGGGCGGGCAGCGCCGCGCCGAGGGCAGGCTGGTCACCGCGGCCGGCGCCATCACCGCCGCCTGGCACCAGGGACCCGGCACCTCCTTCGACCTGTCCGTGGACGCCCCGGCCGGCGCCATCACCGAGATCGCCGTCCCGGTGCCCGCCGACGGGCGCTGCACCGTCCGCCTCGACGGCCGCACCGTGTGGGACGGCGCCCCGCGCGCCGCCGGCACCACCGGCTCCGACGGATACGTCCGGCTCACGCGGGTCCCCGCCGGCGCCCACCGCGTGACCGTCCGCGCGCGCTGAGACCGAACAGCCGGTACCCGCCCGTACCGCCCCTGCCCGTCCGCCCGCACCCGAAGGGACCCCGATGCCGCACCCTTCCCCGTACCGCTCCCGGCTGGTCCGGACCGCCGCCGCGGTCGCCGCCGGCGCCGCCCTGCTCACCCTCCCGCCGGCCTCCGCCTCGGCCGCCTCCGCCCGCGGCGGCGGCCGCACCGGCGCCACCCCCTGGACCGCCGCCTCCTGGACGCCGAGCCCCGGCGACTGGCGCCCCTACGTCCTGGCTCCCACCGGCCACACCGTCACCCCCGTCCGGGTCCTCACCACGGACCCGCGCGGCGGCGCCGTCCAGGGCGACCCCGACGCCGTCCTCGGCAAGGGCGGCTCCAGCGTCCGCCTGGTGAGCACCGGCGACCGCACCACCTCACCGCTGCTCACCCTCGACTTCGGCAAGGACGTCGGCGGCCGCGTCCGCATCCACGTCACCGGCGCCTCCGCCACCCCGCCGAAGCTCCACGTGTGCTTCAGCGAGTCCCAGCAGTTCGCCGCCGCCGGGCCCACCGCCAACAGCGGAGAGGCCGCGCAGGCCCCCGGATGCGACACCGCCAACATCTGGAACGGCTACCCCGGCCAGCCCTACACCTACGACTCCGACAGCCACACCTTCACCCTCGACCCCGCCCACCTGCCGGCCACCCTCACCGACCCGCAGATCCGCGGCGGCTTCCGCTACGCCACCCTCTTCCTCGACGGCCCCGGCAGCGTCGACGTCGGCGCCGTCTCCCTCGACTTCGCCGCCGCGCCGAAGCAGCAGGACCCCGCCGCCTACCAGGGCTGGTTCCTGTCCAGCGACAACGAGCTGAACAAGATCTGGTACGCCGGCGCCTACACCGTCCAGCTCGACACGTGGATGTCGGACACCGCCAAGAGCTGGCCCTACACCGGGGGCGAGGCCGACCACGCCGACAGCCAGGTGCCGTACGCCGACCCCGGCCAGGAGGTGATCTTCGACGGTGCCAAGCGGGACCGGATCGTGTGGCAGGGCGACCTCGCCGTCCAGGCGCCGGTCACCTACCTCAGCACCGACGACGTCCCCGCCGTCGACAACTCCCTGTCCTCGCTGGCCGCCCAGCAGCTCCCCGACGGCTTCGTGCCCGCCGAGAGCCTGGTCGGCCAGCACAACGAGGACGAGATCCGCACCTACGGCGAGTACGTCACCTGGTTCGTCGACAACGCGTACGAGCACTGGCTCTACACCGGCGACCGCTCCTTCCTCGACCGCTGGTGGCCCGCGCTCACCAAGGCCACCGGCTGGCTGGAGTCGGTGCGGCAGCAGGACCCGCAGGGCCTGATCGCGTTCGGCGAGGCCGGCTCCTGCGGCCACTACGGCTACAGCGACTGCGGCCACGAGACGTACGTCAACGCCCTGTACGCCCGCAACCTCGACCAGATGGCCCGGCTGGCGGCCGCCCGCGGCGACCGGAGCGGCGCCGCCGCCTACACCGCCCGCGCCGGACAGCTGAAGAAGGCGATCAACGACCAGCTGTGGGACCCCGCCACCGGTGCCTACCGGCTCTCCCGGGAGACCCCGACGCGTACCCGCAGGACGCCAACGCCACCGCCGTGCTCACCGGCGTCGCCGACCCGGCCCAGGCCCGCAGCGCCCTGGCCTACCTGAGCCGCACCAGCTCGGGCCCGTACGGCGCGCTGACCGTCTCCCCGCAGACGCCGAACGCCGCCATCTCACCGATGTACGAGCCGCTGCCCAGCGGCTTCGAGGCGAGCGCCCGGCTGGCCGCGTCCGACCCCGACGGTGCCCTGGCCGAGTCCGGCCTGGACCTCATCCGCACCTTCTGGGGCCACCAGCTCGCCGCCGACCCCGGCGGCACCTTCTGGGAGAAGGCCGGCACCGACGGGCAGCCGGGGATCGCCCAGTTCACCAGCCTGGCCCACGGCTGGGCGGCCGGACCGACAGTCAGCCTCACCACCCAGGTACTCGGCGTGCAGCCCACCGGCGCCGGCTTCGCCACCTACAGCGTCTCCCCGACCCCCGGCGGCCTGCGCTGGGCGCAGGGCAGGGTCCCCACCCCGCACGGGGCGATCAGCGCGTCCTGGCGCCGCTCCGGCAGCGCCTTCACGCTCACCGTGGACAGCCCGCACGGTACCAGCGGGCGGCTCGCCGTCCCCGTCCACGGAGCCGCCCGCGTCACCCTTGACGGCCGCACCGTATGGGACGGCACCCGGGCGGTCGGTGGCGCACACGCGGGCAGCGACGGCACCACCGTGTACGTCGACGGTGTCGGCGCGGGCCACCACACGCTCACCGCCCGTCCCGTGCATTCGAACTGACGGTACGTCAGGACGGTGCCGGAGGGCGGGTCCGCCCTCCGGCACCCTGTCATGCCGTGCCCGTCGGGGCGACCCGGTCGCCCACCCGCACCGTCCCCGGTTCGACGACGTCCAGATAGACGCCGACACACGACAGCGGGCCCATGTCGAAGACCGGCACCCGGTGTTCGCGAGCCACCACCCGCATCAGGGCGGGGTCGGGAGGCAGTTCGCCGTGGCCGAGGGTCGGCACCACGCAGCGGGGTGTCGGAACCACCACCCGCAGCAGCGCCTCGCCCACCCGGATCAGCGAACCCGTCCACGCGTCCTCCGGGTACCCCGGGGCCCCGCCGGTGTCGACCACCAGGTTCGGGCGGAAGCGGCGCGGGTCGGCGTCGCCCGCCGGACGCGCCGCCCGCAGCCGCTCCAGCGACGAGGTGGTGACCAGGTGGAGCCGGCCGAAGTCGAGGAACGTCCCCGCCGCCACCGAACCGACCGTCACCGCCGTCCCGGTGGCGTCCACCTCCGCCTGCCGCCGCGCCGCCTCGGGAATCCCGCCCGCGTACTCCGGTACGGCCCGCTCCAGCCTGCCCTGCTCCGGTGGCAGGTCCGACAGGGCCACCTCGCGGCCCAGCAGCTTCGACAGCCGGGCATCCAACTGGCGGTCCCGGCAGCTGAGTTCCGTGCCGTCGGGCAGTACGACCAGCACCTCACCCGATTCCGCTCCACCGCTCCCGCCGGCCGTTCGGCTGCGGCACCGCAGCAACGCCCCCCACTTGCGCGGGTGTTTGGCGCTGCCCACGGCGCCCGCGGTGTCGAGCACGGCGAACCGGCGGTCGCCGGCCAGGCCCCGCGCGGTGACCGCCGCGGACTCCAACTCCTCGCCGAGCATGGACTTCACCGGATACCGGTACAGCGCTGAGAGAGTTCCCATCACCCCATGATCGCGGTAGTGGGCGGCGGGCGGCGGGCGGCGGAACGGGCGGGGCCCGGTCCCCGACCGGAGCCCCGCCCGCCGTGCCGCGCCGTCAGCGCGCCAGGCGCACCGTCACCGTCGTGCGGCCGGCGCCCAGGCCTGACAGGGTGATCCGGCCGCCCTCCGCCTTCGCCTCGAACTCCCGCCCGGTCCGGCCGGTCCGGCTGGTGAAGGCCGTGCGGCCGTTCACCGCCACCTCGACCCGCCGCCCGTCGTCGGGGACGGAGACGCTGCCGCGGGTACCGCGCGGGGCCTGGACGGTGAGGGTGAGGGCACCGGCCGAGGGGTGCGACCACGAGACGGCCAACGGCCCCTGCGGGGTGGGCACCTGGCCGGCCGCCCACGCCACGTCGCCCGGGCTGGGCACCACCTCCCAGGTGGCGAAGCCGGGCGCCGTCGGGCGCGCCCCCAGCAGCTCGTTGGTCAGCGCGGGCAGGACGCCGGTCGACCAGCCGTGCGCCATGCTGGTGTACGCGTCCTCGTACGGGGTGCCGTCCGGGCCGATGCCCTCCCAGTTGGTGGTGCCCGGGTCGTGGCTGTCCATCCAGCCGTAGGTGCGGCGGATCTGGTCCAGCGCCGAGTCCGCCCGGCCGGTACGGAAGCGGGCCACCAGCTCCGGGTACGAGGTGAAGGCGTACACCCGCTGCGAGGCCCCGGCGAAGAGCGTGTCGTTGTCCATGAACGCGTTGCCGTACGGCAGCACCGTGGTGGCGTCCAGGTGGGCCAGCGCCGAGGCGGCCCGGCCGGCGTCGGCCACGCCCGCGGTGATCGCGATGGCGTTGCCGTCCTGGGCGTGACGTACCGCGCCCGTCGAGGAGTCCAGGTAGGCGCCCGCCGCCGCGTCCCACAGCGACGCGTTGACCGCCTTCGCCACCTGGGCGGCCCGCGCCGTCCACCGGTCGGCGTCCGCGCCCTTGCCCAGCCAGCGGGCCAGCGCCGCCGCGTCGGTCAGCGCCTGCACGTAGTTGGCGTTGTAGTACGTGATCTTGCCGGTGCGGCCGAGGAAGGCGTAGTCGCCGTAACCGTCGGTGCCGTTCAGGCCCTTGGAGAGCAGGCCGTCGGAGTCGGTGACCGAGGGGTACCAGCCGTCGAGGACCTTCAGCAGCACCGGGTACCACGTGGTGGCGTAGGCGCGGTCGCCGGTGTAGAGGACGTAGTCCCAGCTGCACGTCACCCACCACAGCGGGTAGTCGAAGAGCGGGAGAGTGTAGCCGTTGATCGAGGCGGGCGGTATCCAGCCGTCGGCGCGCTGGTGGGCGGCCAGGTCGGCCAGCACGTCGCGCGCCGCGGCGGCCGCGTCGTCGTGCGTGAGGTACAGGGTGCGGGCGGAGACGGCCAGGTCGCCGACGTACGGGTCGCGGTCGCGCTTGGCGCCGTCGTGCAGCACCAGCTTGCCGTCCAGCGTCGGGGTGTCGGCGCCGCGCGGGTCGATGTCGTCGGAGCGGAAGGTGTCCGTGACCAGCTCGTTGGTGTAGGCGGCCCCGTACCAGTAGCGGTTCAGGTCGTCGTCGGAGCTGAGGAACCAGCCGCGGTAGGAGTCCGGGGTGCCCACGTAGGCGGTGAAGTCCACCCACACCGCGTCCACCGAGACCTCGCCGTAGGGCAGCGCGGCGGGCGCGTCGGAGGCCAGCGCGTCCAGGCTGATCTGGAGGTAGCGGAAGCCGTGCAGGCCGTCGGCGTACACCTGGTCGCCGGCCAGGTAGCCCTTGGCGTCCTGCCAGTCGGCGCCCTTGGCCGGCACCGCGTACTGGTCGGTGCCCTGCGAGGGCACCCCGGACTGGTCGGCGCGGGTGAAGTCGCTGCGCTCGGTGAGGAACTCGACGGTCTCGGAGAACGCCAGCCGCACCCCGGGGCTGCCCGCGGAGGCGGACTGGAAGCGCAGGTGCGGGTAGCCGACCACGACCTTGCCGAAGTCGACCACGATCCGCGGCACGTCGTCGTCGGCCAGCACCCCCGGGTAGACCTCGTTGACCCGGGTGAACTGCCCCTGGGGGGTGTCCTGGTCGCCGGTGACGGTGATCCGCACACCCGTGGTGGACACCTTCCGGTCGAACGGGACCGCCCGGCGCGTGCTGGTGTTGCCGGTGACGGTGGCCGCGCTCTGCCAGGCCGAGCCGTCCCAGGTCTCCACGGTGAAGTCGGTGGGCACGCCGTCGGCGTTCGACAGCAGGGTGATCCCGGGCAGGTCGAGCGCGGCGGGCACCGTGACGGTGAGGGTGTCGGGGTAGGAGGCGATCGTGTCGTCGTTCCAGAACGTGTCCGGGTCGCCGTCGACCGCGTTGCCCGCGTCGTAGGTGCGCGGCTGCCCGTTGTCACCGTTGTTGGGCGCGTGCGAGGAGGACGCGGCGGCGGTGGTGCCGGCCGGCCACGCCGGCGGCTGCGCAGGCTTCGGCCGGGTCAGCACGGCGACCCCGCCGCCGGGGCGCAGCAGCGAGTCGGCGCCGCTGACCTGGCCCTCCGTCCGCAGGATGCGCACCGGGCGGACGGTGCGGCCGCCCGGGCCCTGCACGTAGCGCTGCCAGTCGCCGGCCGCGCTCGCGAGGCCGGCGGGGCCGGACTTGGCGGCGGCGTGCCCGTCGCCGGCCGGGGCCGCGACAGCCGGGACGGCCCCGGCGGCCAGCCCCGCGGCGACGGCCGCGCCGCCGACCCCGGCGCGCAGCACGCTGCGGCGGGCAGGACCCGGGACCGGATCGACGGACGGGCCGACGGACGGGCCGGTGGGGCCGGCGAGGGCGGGGTCTTCAGCGGGGGACGTGGACATGGCGACTCCCAGCGAGTACGACAACGTTGTCTAGGCGCAATGCATGCGTGAAACGATTCAGTTTCCTGGTTCGGCATGAGGCTACAAGCAGCCCGGGGCCGCGTCCATACACGTGCACCGGGTCGATTGCTCCGCCAGTACACCGCGGACGGGTTGAAACGGTTGCAGTGGCCCCCGCGCCCGGCCTGTGGTCCTGGCCGTGGACGGTACGCGGTCAGTGCTGATCGGCGGGGCGTCGGACGACCGGACCTCGAACGGCGGGCGTCGGACAGGGTGTGGCGGGCTGGGGGTGGCGGACAGAGGGGGCGGGCAGGGGGCGGGGGACAGGGATGTTGGACGGAGGGTGTCGGACAGCGGGACGTCGCGTCCGGCGCGTGTGGTCGCGCGGCGCCTCGGGCTGCCCCGCGTGCCGACGGACCGGTCGGTGCGGCACCCCCGTGGGCCTGGCCGGCCGGCCGGGACGGCTCACACCGTCCCGGCCGGGTCCGGTCACTCGCCGAGCTGCCGCGCGGCGGCGGCCACGGTCTGGGCCAGAAGGACGGCGATGGTCATCGGTCCGACCCCGCCGGGGACCGGGGTGATGAGGCCGGCACGGGTACGGGCGGAGTCGAAGTCCACGTCGCCGACGTTGCCCGCGCTGTATCCGGCGTCGATCACCACCGCGCCCGGCTTGACGTCCTCGCCCCGGATCAGGCGGGGTCGTCCGACGGCCGCCACGACGACGTCCGCTTCCCTGACGATCGCGGACAGGTTCGCTGTGCGGGAGTGGCAGTACGTCACCGTGGCGTCCCTCGCGAGCAGGAGCATCCCCGCCGGCTTGCCGAGGATCGCGCTGCGGCCGACGACCACCGCGTGTCTGCCGGCCAGTTCGACGGCGTACTCGTCCAGCAGCCGCATGATGCCGCCGGGGGTGCACGACACGAAGCCGGGCAGTCCGAAGCTCATCGCGGCGAAGGAGTGCGTGGTGACACCGTCGACGTCCTTGTGCGGTGCGATGGCCTCGAAGGCCGCGCGCTCGTCGATGTGCGGGCCTACGGGGTGCTGCAGGAGGATGCCGTGCACGTCCGGGTCGTCGGACAGGGCGGTGAGCGTGTCGACCAGTTCCGAGGTCGTGGTGGTGGCGGGCAGGCCGATGTGCCGGGACAGGATGCCGGCCTTCGCGCTCCGTGCCTGCTTCATCCGCACGTACGTGACCGAGGCGGGGTCCTCACCCACCAGGACGGTCGCCAGGCATGGTGCCGCCCCCGTGCGCCGGGTGAGCTCCGCCGCCCTGGCCGCGGCCTCCTCGACGACGCGGCGGGCAAGGCCGGCACCGTCCATGAGCTGTGCTGTTTGTGTTGGGAACATGCTGCCTCCCAGGCGTGGCTGACCACTCGCCCAGGCGCACGGCATCGACGCTCTCGTCAGGCCGCTCCCCGGTGGTGCTCCACCTCAGCGCCAGTCACGGCCCACGCCGCATTGTAGACGCGAACGGCCTCGGTGGGACGGAAGCCGCGGCGGACGGTGCCGCGGTGCTGCGGGTGGAGGGTTCGAGCGGCACGTCCGTCCGGCCCGGCTTCAGCCGCCTGTCGGGCGTCCAAGTGGGACCGGCACGATGCCACCGGCTGCTCGGGCTGCTCCCGCCGGGACTTCGGACCCTCCTCGGCCCTTATCTGCCTCCTCGGCTCCTCGGTCCTCCCTCGGCCTTCCGCTGTCCCCTTCCTCCGCTCGGCTTCCTCACCCGATCGGCTCGCCCTCGGGGGTGGTGGCGGTCGGGGGCGCCCACGCTGGGGGCATGGACGGTGACCAGCGCGGCGTTCCGGCCGAGGGCGACCCCGACCTTCCGGCCGAGGGCGACCCCGACCGGCCGCAGGGCCTGCTGCGGGAGTTCCAGGACGCGGTCACCACCCGCTCCGCCCTGCTTGTCCTCGGGGTCATGGCGCTCGGCGTGCTCTTCATCGCCTCCTACGCCGGCGCGTTCCACCACCCCGTCCCGAAGGGCATCACCCTCGGCGTGGTCGCGCCCGCGGGGGCGTCAGGGCGGCTGGTCGCCGAACTCGACTCGCTGCCCGGCCACCCGGTGGCGCCGCACGCGGTGGACTCGGCGGCCGAGGCGCGACGGCGGATCCGGGACCGCGACCTCTACGGCGCTCTGGTCGTCAGCCCGCGGGGCCGGACCGACCAACTGCTGGTGGCCGCCGGGGGCGGCCCGCCCGCCGCCCAGGCGCTCCAGCAGATCGCCACCCGGGTCGCCGCCGCCCAGCGGCCGGCCCGCGCCGTCACCACCCTCGACCTCGCCCCGGTCGGCAGCGGTGACTTCCACGGCCTGTCCTCCTTCTACCTGGTCGTCGGCTGGTGCGTCGGCGGATACCTGTGCGCGTCGATCCTGGCCGTCAGCTACGGCGCCCGCCCGGTCAACCTGCGGCGGGCGATCATGCGGCTCGCCGTGCTGGCCGGCTACGCGATCTCCAGCGGCCTGCTGGGCGCGGTGGTGATCGGGCCGATCCTCGGCGCGCTGCCGGGCGGCGTCGTCCCCCTGTGGTGGCTGGGGGCGCTGACCGTGTTCGCCGTGGGCGCGGCCACCTTCGCGTTCCAGGGGCTCGCGGGCGTCATCGGCATCGGGCTGACCATCCTCGTGGTGGTGATCGCCGGCAACCCGAGCGCCGGCGGCGCCTACCCGTACCCGCTGCTGCCGCCGTTCTGGCGTGCCATCGGGCCCGCGCTGCCCCCGGGCGCGGGGACCTGGTCGGCCCGCTCCATCGCGTACTTCGGTGGCCGCGGGCTCCTCGGCCCGATGCTGGTGCTGGGCGCGTGGGCGCTGTGCGGGACGGTGGTGACGCTGGCGGCCGCGGTGTTCGGCGGCCGTGTGCGGCCGGTGGTGCCGCCCGAGGCCGCGTCGGCGGTGTGAGGGCGGCGGTCGGCACGGCGTGTCGTCCGGTGAGGGCGGCGGTCGGCACGGCGTGTCGTCCGGCCGTTCCTCGTCGGATGAATGTTCCCGGACCCGGGCGGGTGACTCCGGAAAGGAGCCGCGGGAATGATCTCCGCCGCGCCGAAAGGCCCGTTCCGGCGCCGCACGGCGACGGCGCCGAGCGGAATGCGATCTCGGCAGCCGTAATCGGCCCGGCTGCGGAATGCGCGCGTGAATTCAGGCGGTGTCTCAACTCGGCCGCGGGGCGACGAGGCGGACCGATCAACGACTGGTCGTCTTTTGTCGCCGGCCGCTCGCGGTGCACCGAAGCGGACCCGTTCGCCCGCGCGGGTCCGGCCCGCGCGGGCGAACGGGTCCACGGGACGGCTACAGCGGCTCGGGCTGCGCCGACAGCGGCGCCCCCTGGTGCACCTGGTCGATCAGGGCGCCGTAGGCGGCGACCATCCGGGTGCGGCTGAACTGCTCCCGGCATGCCTCCAGCGCCGGCGCGAACAGCGGTGCCCGCTCCACCGCCTCGGTCCAGGCGGCGGCGATCGCCTCGCGGTCGGGCGGGGTCAGCAGCCCCCGTCCGGCCACCAGGTCCGCGCAGTCGCCGACATCGGTGGCCACCGGTACGGCGCCGCACATCATGCCCTCGATCAGGCACAGCGGCGCGGCCTCACCCGACGACGAGGTCAGCGACACCACGTCGGAGGCGGCGTACAGCGCCTCCATGTCGGCCCGGACACCCAGCGTCAGCATCCGTTCGGCCAGCCACGGCTCGTCGCCGAGCGCCGCCGCGATCTCCGCCCGCAGCCCCGGGTTGGCGGCGGTCATGCCCGCGCCGCACATCAGGACGCGCGCGTCCGGCGACCGCCGCAGGTACGCGCGGGCCGAGGCGAGGAAGAGCGGCACGTTCTTCATCGCCGCCCAGCGCGCCGCGAACGTCACCAACGGCGCCTGCGCCGGGATGCCCAGCGCGGCCCGCACCTGGGCGCGGCGCACCGGATCGGGGCGGAAGCGCAGCAGGTCCACGCCGTTCGGGATGACGTGCAGGATCTCGGCGGGGACGCCCGCGGCCGCGTAGGCGCGGCGGGTGGACTCCGCGCAGCACACGCACGCCTGCACCCGGCCCGCCGCCACACCCGCGAGCAGCGCGTCCAGGGCCGGACCCTGGTTCTCCGGATCGGACCGGTGCAGGCACACCACGACCGGGCGCAGCGGCAGCCCCGCCTGGTTGAGCAGGGCCAGCGGCTGCTCCTTGAGGGAGAGCACCACGTCGGCCGCCGCCGTCGCCCGCGCGGTCGCCGCGAGCTCGGCGGCGGTGAACGCCGTCATGCCGGCCGCCGGGCCCGCCGCGTCCGAGCCGCGGCGGAGCGCCGTCACCGGCACCCCCGCGGCGGTCAGCGAGCGGTAACAGGCGTCCTCCTCCATCGGCTGCCGGGTCGCCTCCCGGTTCATCTCGCCCTCGACGCTCAGCACCGAGTGCCGCTGCGCGCCGCCGTGCAGGCCGAGCACCACATCACTGTGCAGGATGCGGGCTCCACCGGAAAAGAAACCCTCGTAGATCGACAGCACACGCACTTCGCTCATAACGCGCACCCATCGGGACGTCCCGCGCTGACGGGAATGTGAACGGACCCCCTTGACCAGCGGGTTAGCCGCGATGGGACCACCTGAAACCAGATACCGGGTGAATTCCGTATTTCTGGCAGGGGTAGCCGGTGTTTCCGGTGGTACCCCGCTCCGCGGACGACGCGCCGGCCGTCTCTGGGAGAGGTCGCGCGGCGCCCCGGGGGCACGCCGCAACAGGCCGCCCACCAGGCACTTTTCGGGCAGGAGCCGAGACTCGGCGGGGGCGGTGCGCGCCGTGGCCGCCGTCCCGGGCGGCGCCCCGTGCGAACGGCCCGGCCGGACCCCCTGCGGTCCGGTCGGCGCGCGGCGTTAGATTGCCTGGGTCAGCTCCTGTCGCCCAGGTGACCCGAGAAGCAACGAGGATCGATCCCCATGCCCACTGAGACGTTCGAGTTCCAGGTGGAGGCGCGCCAGCTCCTCCAGATGATGATCCACTCGATCTACTCGAACAAGGACGTTTTCCTGCGCGAACTCGTCTCCAACGCCTCCGACGCCCTGGACAAGCTCCGCCTCCAGGTACTGCGCGAGGAGGTGCCGGACGTCGACGCGTCCGACCTGCACATCGAGATCGAGGCCGACCCGGTCGCCCGCACGCTGACCGTGCGGGACAACGGCGTCGGCATGTCCCACGACGATGTCGTCCAGCTCATCGGCACCATCGCCAACTCCGGTACGGCGCAGTTCCTCCAGGACCTGCACCGGGCCAAGGAGACGGACGGGGACGGCGGCTCCGGCTCGCCCGAGGGACTGATCGGCCAGTTCGGCGTCGGCTTCTACTCCAGCTTCATGGTCGCCGACGAGGTGACGCTGCTGACCCGGCGGGCCGGCGAGCCGCACGGCACCCGCTGGACGTCCACCGGCGAGGCCACCTACTCCGTGGAGACGGTCGAGGAGGCGCCGCAGGGCACCGCCGTCACACTGCGGCTGAAGCCCGTCGACACCGAGGACAAGCTGCACGACTACACCTCGCCGTGGAAGATCCGCGAGATCGTCAAGAGGTACTCGGACTTCATCACCTGGCCGATCCGGATGGCCGCGCCCGAGCCGGCCCCCGCCGACGGCGCCGCCTCCTCCGAGGACGCCGAGAGCGCCGCCGAGGGCGCGGAGACCGCCGGGGCCCGCGAGCCGGAGACGCTCAACTCGATGAAGGCCCTGTGGGCCCGCTCCCGCGACGAGGTCTCCGACGCCGAGTACCACGAGCTGTACAAGCACATCAGCCACGACTGGCAGGACCCGCTGGAGACCATCCGCCTCCAGGCCGAGGGCACCTTCGAGTACCAGGCGCTGCTCTTCCTGCCCGCGCACGCGCCGCACGACCTCTTCCACCAGGACGCCCGGCGCGGCGTCCAGCTCTACGTCAAGCGCGTGTTCGTCATGGACGACTGCGAGGCGCTGATGCCGCCCTACCTGCGCTTCGTCAAGGGCGTGGTGGACGCCGCCGACCTGTCGCTGAACGTCTCCCGCGAGATCCTCCAGCAGGACCGGCAGATCCAGCTCATGCACCGGCGGCTGGCCAAGAAGGTGCTCTCCACCATCAAGGACCTGATGGCCAAGGACCCCGAGCGGTACGCCGCCTTCTGGCGGGAGTTCGGCCGGGTGCTCAAGGAGGGCCTGATCGGGGACCTGGAGAACCGCGACGCGATCCTCGCGCTGTGCTCCTTCGCCACCACCCACGACAAGGACGCGCCCACCACGCTCGCCCAGTACGTGGAGCGGATGAAGGAGGGCCAGAAGTACGTCTACTACGCCACCGGCGAGTCGCGGCAGGCGCTGGAGAACTCCCCGCACATGGAGGCGTTCCGGGCCCGCGGGGTGGAGGTGCTGCTGCTCACCGACCAGGTGGACGAGGTGTGGGTGGACGCCGTTCCGGTCTTCGACGGCAAGGAGCTGCGGTCGATCGCCAAGGGCGAGGTCGAGCTGGACGACGAGGCCGGCGGCGAGGAGGCCGAGGCCGAACGCGGCAAGCGGCAGGAGGAGTTCTCCGGTCTGCTGGAGTGGCTGGGCGGGCAGCTGGCCGAGCAGGTCAAGGAGGTGCGGCTCTCCTCCCGGCTGACCGTCTCCCCGGCCTGCGTCGTCACCGACGCGCAGGACGCCTCCCCGGCGCTGGAGAACCTCTACCGTGCCATGGGGCAGGAGCTGCCGCCGGTCAAGCGCATCCTCGAACTCAACCCGGACCACGCCCTGGTGACCGGTCTGCGGGCGGCCCACGCCGAGCGGCCGGACGACCCGGGCCTCGCGGAGTCGGCCGAACTCCTGCACGGCATGGCCCTGCTGGCGGAGGGCGGCGACCTCGCCGACCCGGCCCGGTTCGTCCGCCTGGTCGCCGACCGGCTGGAGCGCACCCTGTAGCTCCGCCGGTACGGCCCCGGGCCGCCGGACGGAGAGCCGTCCGGCGGCCCGGGCGGGTCCGGTCGGCGGCAGGCGGGCCAGGACAGCGGTGGGCAGGCCAGGACGCTGCGCCGTGAGCTGCGTGCCCCTGCGGGGCCCGACGCCGCGCCGTACGTCCGTGCGATGACGACGCTGAGGGGTGACGGTGCCTCAGCCGGGCGGCGCGGCTGCCGGGTTCCGCCGTCGGAACCGCCGGAACGTGCTCCGGGGTGCGGTCCGCCGTCGGAACCGCCGGAACGTACCCCGGAGAGCCGCGAGCGGACTCAGCGGGAGTCCGCCTCCCACTCCCAGAAGCGCGGGTCGGCCGGCCGGGGGCGGTACCAGCTGCGGCCGCCCGCGCCGAACGCGCCGATCTCCGTGACCAGGCCGGCGCCGGCCGCCCGTTCCACCGCCGAGTACGCCGTGACATCCAGCAGCAGCCCGTCCAGCGGACCACCCACCAGGTCCACGTACTCGCGCCCCGCCTTCGGGCCGGGGTCCGGGTCCTCGTGGTCGGCCCCGTACACCCGCCGCACCATCCACCGTCCGTCCATACGGCCCAGCCTGCCATCCGCCACTGACACCGCCCCGGCCCGGCCGCCTGTGGTCCGGCCGCCGGCAGGGAGGTGCGGCGCCCCCGGTGGACGGACACCCGGAAGGGGAAGGGGTACCCGCCCACCGGGGGCGCCGGCGGGGGACGGGGACGCTCGGAAGGGGGGCGAGCATCCCGCGTGGTCTCGGTCCGAGCCGGCCTCGCGGAGCCGGGCCCGGGCGATCGGTCCCGTGCGAACGGTCCCGTTCGGTCAGTGCCGTTCGATCGTCCTGTCGGATTCGACCGGTCCTGTGCGATCAGTCCTTGCGGATGTGCTTGGCGGCGTCCTTGGCCTTCTCACCGGCCTGGCGCAGATCACCCTTCACCTGGTCGCCGCGGCCCTCGGCCTCCATCCGCTCGTTGCCGACCGCGCGCCCGACCGTCTCCTTGAGCTTGCCCTTGGCCTGGTCGGCCTTGGCGGTGTTCCTGCCCTTGTCGCTCATGGCGTGTGGCTCCCTGCTGCGGTTCGATTGCGGGCGGGGAGGCCGTACCTCCGGCTCCCGCCCCTCCTGACAGTGCGGCTGCCCGGTCGCCGCGCCGTCATGCGCGGTCCGCGGAAAGGACGCGGAAAGGACCCGGAAAGGACCCGGACGGCCGGCGGCACCGGCCGGAACGGGTGAGGCGGCGGGGCCGCGGGGCAGCCGCCCTGCTGGCGGTGTGCCCGTCGGACCTCGTCCCTCTGCCGCGCCGCGCCGGTGACGATCCCGCGGGCGCGCCGCCGCCAGGTCTTCCGCGCCCTGTCACCGGCGGGTCCTCCGCGGTGCGGCCGTACCGCGCGCAAGCGCCTCCGACCTGGCGGTGTGCGCGAGCCCGCGGGCTATTCCCGGGTCCGGGGTGAGAAGGCCGACCGCCCGGCGGGCGATTTTAGCCCGCGCCTGCAACTAATCTGTTCTCTGAGCGCTGGAGCGTGCGCGGCGGCGCCGGACCGGTCCGCCGCGCCACCGACCCACCGGAGGAGAACACCGAGATGACCAGTCTGTTCGAGCCGTACCGCCTGCGGTCGGTGACCGCGCCCAACCGCATCTGGATGCCCTCGATGTGCCAGTACAGCGCGGCGCCGGAGGGCGAGGCGGTCGGCGTGCCGGGTGACTGGCATTTCACGCACCTCGCGGCGCGCGCGGCGGGCGGCACCGGGCTGATCCTCACCGAGGCCACCGCGGTCAGCCCCGAGGGCCGGATCAGTCCCTACGACCTCGGCATCTGGAACGACGCGCAGACCGAGGCGTTCCGCCGCGTCACCGCCTTCCTGAAGTCCCAGGGCACCGTCCCGGGCATCCAGCTCGCCCACGCCGGCCGGAAGGCCTCCACGGAGCGTACGTGGGCGGACCGCGGCGCCCCCATCGCGCCCGGAGCCCCCTACGGCTGGACCCCGGCCGGCCCGAGCGCCGAGCCGTTCTCGCCCGCGCACACGACCCCCTCCGAGCTGACGGTGGAGGGCATCCGGGAGATCGTCGAGCAGTTCGCGGCCGCGGCCGTGCGGGCCCACGAGGCCGGCTTCGAGGTCGTGGAGGTGCACGGCGCCCACGGCTACCTGATCCACCAGTTCCTCTCCCCGTACAGCAACCACCGCACCGACGAGTACGGCGGCTCCTTCGAGGGGCGGACCCGGTTCGCCCTGGAGGTCGTCGAGGCGGTGCGCGCGGTGTGGCCCGAGGAGCTGCCGCTCTTCTTCCGGGTCTCCGCCACCGACTGGCTGGCCGGCGACAGCGACGACCCGCGCGAGGGCTGGACCGCCGACGACACCGTCCGGCTGGCCAAGGAGCTCGCGGCCCGGGGCGTCGACCTGCTGGACGTCTCCACCGGCGGCAACGTGCCGGACGCCCGCATCGAGGCCGTTCCCGGCTACCAGGTGCCCTTCGCCGAGCGGGTCCGCTCCGAGGCCGGCCTGCCCGTGGCCGCCGTCGGCCTGATCACGGACCCCGAGCAGGCCGCGCGGATCCTGGCCGAGGGCCGCGCCGACGCCGTCCTGGTGGGCCGCGCCCTGCTGCGCGAGCCGTACTGGGCCCGCCGTGCCGCCGAGGAGCTGGGCGGCGAGGTGCCCGCCCCGATCCAGTACCACCGCGCCTGAGCGGCACCTGAGCGGCCTGAGCGGCACCGGGCCCGGCAGGGCCGCCAGGCCCGGGCCTGGCGGCCCTGCCGGGCCCCCGGCGGACGTGTCGGCGTCCGCCGGGGCCCGGCCGCCGTTCAGCGGGAGCCGGGGCCCGGCGCCGTTCAGCGGGACGCGGCCGCTCCGGTGTTGTAGCCCTCCGCGTGCAGTACCGCTGAGCCCTGCCGCAGCGCCGACACCGGCCAGTCCACCTCCACCTCGCGGGACTCGCCCGGCAGCAGCCACAGGTAGTTGTCGCCGTACAGCGCGGGCAGCACCCGGCCGCCGTGCTCGTCGAGCAGCGACAGCCGCACCATCGCGGCCACCGCGCCGCCCTCGTTGCGGACGGTGGCCGTGGCCGTCGACCGGTCCCCGGCCCGGCCGGACACCCGGCCGGCGCGGCCCAGGCCGACCGACAGGCGGGTGCGGGGCGCGTCGTTCAGGGCGGCCATGTCCCCGGGCTGGTCGTACCGCCAGTACGTGGTGCGCGAGCGCACCCGGCCGGCGGCGTCCGCCAGCGTCAGCCGCAGCAGGTGGAAGGCGGGCAGCCCGCCGCCCGGCGGCGCCGTGAACGCCCCGGCCGTACCGGCGGCCGGAACGTCCAGCCGGGCCCGCTGGGCCGGCCTCAGCAGGCGCCCGCGCAGGTCGTACGCCTCGGCGGTGACCGCCGCCCCGGCCAGCGCCAGCGGGGTGTGGTTGGCCGCCAGCACCTGCCAGGTGTCCGGACGGATCTGCACGTGGAGCGGCTCGCACCCCGAACGGGCCCCGTAGTAGGCGCCGTTGACGTCGAAGTCGTAGTCGTACGTCTGCCACACCGTGCTGTGCCAGGCCGGGTGCGACATCCACAGCATCAGCCCGCTGGCGTCGTCCCACAGGTGCGCGTTCCACGCCTCGAACATCGCCCGGTGGTTCTCGTAGTTGACGAACTGCGCCTTGCGCGCGAAGTCGTCCAGGTCGCGGGCGGTGCCCAGCCGGGCCTCGATGGCGGCCAGGTAGTTCTGCGGGGCCTGGTTCCCCTGGGTGCTCCAGTCGTGGTAGTACCAGGCGCCGCCGATCGGCCACTCGGCCTCGCCGCCCAGCAGGTCGCGGACGCTGGCGGCGGTGGAGACCACCGGCATGCCGATCTCGGTGTGGAAGCCGAAGCCGCCGCTGCCGTAGGTGGACGGATCGCCGTAGCGGGACGGCTCCACCCAGCCGTAGGGGCCGCCGCCGGTGATGATGCCGCCGGCGGAGTTGTTCTGGTACAGCACGCCGGGCGCCAGCCGCTGCACGGCCGCACGCATGCCGTTGTCGATCGCGGCCGGCGGGTTGCCCTCGTTGGCGCCGCACCACACCACCACGCAGGGGTGGACGCGGTAGCGCAGCACCGTGTCGGCCGCCAGGTCGTTGAACGCGTCGTGGTCCGGCGGGTCCATGGCCCAGGCGTTGGGGAAGTCGTTCCACACCAGCAGCCCGTACGCGTCGCAGGCGGCGAAGAACTCCTCGCGGTCGCTGCTGCCCACCCAGTTGCGGATCATGGTGAAGTTCATATCCCGGTGCATCCGCACCGCGGTGTCCATCCGGGTCGCCGGCATCCGGCGCAGCAGCTCGTCCCAGCCCCAGTTGCCGCCGCGGCAGAACACCCGCACCCCGTTGACGGAGATCTTCAGCGGCTCGGGCGTGTTGTCCACCGTCGTCACGTCCGTCCACGACGACCCGTCGTCGGAGACCTGGATCGTGTACGTCTTCGGGTACGCGGCCTCCCACACCACGGTGACCCGGTCGAAGGCCGTGGGCGAGCCCAGGTCCACCTGGAGCCACTGGTCGTCCGCGTACGCGGAGGACCAGCGGGTGGAGGCGTTGCCGTCGGTGGCGTTGGCGGCCGGGTTGGACGGGTCCTCGGTGGACGCGGTGGTCGCCGCGTGCAGGGCCAGGTCCGTACCCGGACGGGCGCTGTCCACGACCGACAGGGTCCACAGCGAGTTGCCCCAGCTGGTGGCGCGCCGGTGGCAGGCCAGCCGCACGTAGCGGGCCGTCACCGCCGGGAAGTCCTCCGTCCGCAGGCTCGCGTCACCGGAGTTGAACGGCAGCGGCACGGCCGAGTTGTCCACTGACGCCGCATCGGTCCATGACGATCCGTCAGCGGAGACCTGGACGGTGTAGGTGCGCGCGTACGCCTGCTCCCAGGTGAGGTCCACCCGGTCGAAGGAGACGGACGAGCCGAGGTCCACCTCGATCCACTCGTCGTCGGTGTACGCCGAGGACCAGCGGGTGGCGGGGTCGCCGTCGGTGGCGTTGCCCGGCTGGTGGTCGTCCTCGTCCACGGAGGAGGCCGTGGCGGCGGCGTGCAGCGCCAGGTCGGTGCCGGGCGCCGAGCTGTCGACCACCGCGAGGGTCCAGAGCGAGCTGCCCCAGCCGGTGGCCCGGGTCAGGCAGCGCACCCGCACGTAGCGGGCGGTGCGCGGGCCGAGGTCCACGCTCTGGGTGTAGGCGTCGCCGCCCGAGGTGAAGGGCAGCGGCGTGTCGAAGGCGTAGTCGAACTGCCGTATGCCGAAGCGGGTGGAGCGCCGGTCGCTGGCCCGCCCGCCGACGGACGCCTGGAGCTCCAGGTCGTACAGCTCGGGGCTGCCGTAGCCGTTGGGCCACCACAGCCGCGGGTCGCGCAGCCGCAGCTGCCCGTACGCGGACGGGCTGAACACCGCGTCGACCGAGCCGCCGGCCGGCACCGTCACCTGCTGCGTGACCCGCACCCCGGCGAAGGACGCGGTGACCGCCACCTGGTGCTCGGCGGTGTCGGCGTTGCGCACCGGGACGGTGAGGGTGAGCTCGGCGGTGCGGGTGTCGGGCAGGTCGGGCAGCACGGTGTCCACCCGGGGGTCGCCGATGACCGCGTGGCCGGTCGAGCGCAGCCGTACGTGGTTCCACAGCCCGGCCGCGCGGTCGCGCACCGCGGGCATCCAGTCCCACCCCGAAGAGGCCAGGTAGGTGGGGGAGTTGCGGTTCATCGTGTTGGCGCCGGCGTCCACGAAGGACAGCCCCTCGGGGCCCTTGTCGCCCGGCGACCCAGGGTAGGGCATCGGGGATATCCGCACCGCCAGCGCCTGCGGGCCCTTCGCGGCCAGCAGCGCCGTCACGTCCAGCGCCGCCCGGGCGAACGGGTAGGTCATCGACCCGGCGGCGGCGCCGTTGAGGTGGATGTCGGCCTGGTGGTTGACGCCGTCGAACTCCAGCCACACGTGTCGTCCGGGGCCGGTGTCCAGCCCCGCTGGCAGCTCGAACTCCCGCCGGTACCACCACGCGTGGCGGGACAGTGCCTCGGGCACCCGCAGGTTGTTGAACCCGGCGACCGGGTCGGGCAGCCGGCCCTGCTCCACCAGCGCCCCCAGCACCGTGCCGGGCACGGTCGCCGGCAGCCACGCGGAGGTGTCCACGCCCGGCGCCGACAGCGCGGCGCCGTCGCCGCCGGCCCGGTCGTCGAGGGTGAGTGTCCACCCCGACTCCAGCGGCACGGTGCCGTCCGCGACGACCTCCAGGGCCGGCGCCCGCACGCCGCGGGTGCTCCAGTCCGTCCAGCCGGTGGCCGCGGGGCGGTGCGCGGGGGCGGTGCCGTAGACCTCGAAGCCGTTCAGCCCCAGCGGGTTGGCGTTGGACCGCTCGCGTACGGTGAGCCGCACCCAGCGGGCGGTCACCGGGTGGGCGGGGGCGATGTCCACGACGCCGCCGGTGCCGGCGGTGGTGCGGTACACCGTGGTCCACGCCTCGCGGTCGGTGGAGGTCTCGACGGTGAAGTCGACCGCGCAGCTGGAAAGGATCTCCTGGCCGGTGGTGTTCTCCCGCGGGTTCCCGCCGGTGGCCGGGGTGAACACCGGGTCCTCGGCGGTGGCCTCGAAGGTCAGGCGCACCGCGTCGACCTCGCAGGCGGCCTGCAGGTCCACCTCGATCCACTGCGGGTCGCCCGCCTGGGCCCGCCAGCCGCTCCCGGCCACCCCGCTTGAGGTGAGGCCGTCCACGGCGAAGGCGCCCGGCGTGGGCGCGTAGTCGGTGGAGGACACGGCGACCGGCCGGTGGGCGGCGAGTTCGGCCGGGCCCGCCGGGGGTCGGGCAGCCGGCCCGGCGGCGGGCGCGGCCGCCCGCCCGCCGGCCGGCGCCGGGGCGGCCTCGGCGGTCGAGGGCAGCAGGGCGCCGAGGCCCAGCCCGGCCAGCAGCGTCGATCCGGTGGTGACGACCGTACGGCGCGACGGCTGCGAGGAATGGTGGTGCATGTGCGCGGAGTCCGTTCCCGAGAAGGTGGCCCGCCAGCCGGACGGGTTGGCGCGCGACGGCTTGACAACGTTGCCAAAGGCTGTAGTTTCAGGCTTGTCGTGTCAAGACCCTCGGCACTTCGTGGGGCGTCCGTCTCCGGTCAGGCGGACGGCGGCCGTCCCACGAAGGACCGGGTGCGCGTGGCGGAGCCCTGGCCGGGCGCCGCCCCGGGTTGGTACCGCTGCAGGCTGCGCACAGCGGGCCCGGCCGGGCTCACCGCGCACCCGCCGCATGCCGGACGGGTCGCGGCACGGCACCGGCGGGCGGTCCGTCCGGGCCTCTCGGGTGCCTGGACGGGCAGTTCGTCCCCGTCCGTGCGGCCGCCCCGGCCGGGGCTTCAGGGAGCCCTCCGACCGGGGCGGCCGGACGGCCGCATGCCGACCCGCCGTTCGGCGGCCGACAAAGGGCCCCGCCGGAACCCGAGGGCGAAGCGGCTCCGGCGGGACCGAGGCGGATCGGTTCAGTGCCTCCCCCCGCTGCCGGCGGAGCTGGGCCAGCGGGCGGCAGTCGCGCCCCCGGACCGGCCGGACGCACGGTCGGCGTCGTCGCTGCGCCGGTCGTCGCGCCGGTCGTCCTTCGACGCCTTCGTCCCCTGCCGCGCCTTTTCGTCCCGCCGCACCTTCGCCGCGGGGCGGTCCGGAGCCCGGACCGAACCCGGACCCGGTCCGTTCCGGGGCGCGGAGTCGGGTACGACCACCGCAGGCGACGGGCCGAGCGAGTCCAGCAGCGAACGGGCGTCGAGCTCGGCGGGTTCGAGGCCGCCGGGCCCCGACCCGGTCCCGGACGCGGTGGGCCCGGCCGCTACCTCCGGCAGCGGCTCCTGGTACGGCGTGGCGCCGGTGCTGCCGGAAGCCTCGTCCGGGGCGCGCGCGGCTCCTGGAGCGGAGCCCTCCGTATGGCCGGAAGGGGTCGGCGCGTGGCCGTCCGCCGGGGCGGTCGGCCTGTCGTTGCCGGGCTGCTGGGCCCGTTCCAGGAAGCGCAGCAGCTCGACCGGGAAGGGCAGGACCAGGGTGGAGTTCTTCTCCGCGGCCACGGCCACCACCGTCTGCAGCAGCCTCAGCTGGAGCGCGGCCGGCTCACGCGCCATCTCGTGCGCGGCCTCGGCCAGCTTCTGGGACGCCTGGAACTCGGCGTCGGCGTTGATCACCCGGGCCCGGCGCTCACGGTCGGCCTCCGCCTGCCGCGCCATCGAGCGCTTCATCGTCTCCGGCAGCGACACGTCCTTGATCTCGACGCGGTCCACCTGCACGCCCCAGCCGACGGCCGGGCTGTCGATCATCAGCTCCAGCCCCTGGTTGAGCTTCTCCCGGTTGGAGAGCAGGTCGTCCAGCTCGCTCTTGCCGATGATGGAACGCAGCGAGGTCTGGGCCATCTGCGAGACGGCGAACTGGTAGTCGGCGACGTCGATCACCGCGCTGGCCGGATCGACCACCTTGAAGTAGACGACCGCGTCCACCCGGACCGTCACGTTGTCCCGGGTGATGCCCTCCTGCGCGGGTATCGGCATCGTGACGATCTGCATGTTGACCTTGCGCAGCCGGTCGAGCAGGGGAACCAGCATCACGAACCCCGGATCTCGGACCACCTTGCGCAGGCGTCCGAGGCGCAGCACCACACCGCGCTCGTACTGCTTCACCACGCGTGCCGACGACGCCACGCCGATGAGGGCCAACGCCAGGAGTACGCACACCACCGTCACGACGACAGCAACCATGACGGCCCCCAATCACCCGAAATACCGCCTGTACGGCGAAATGCCGTACACGTCAAAAGTAGTGCATGTCACACCCGCGCGGACCGGGAGCTCGGAGCCTGTGGACAACTCGTCACGAGGACCGTTCGGCGGCACGCGGGGCGGCGGGTGGCGGGCCGGGGCGGCCGGTGACGGGCTGGGGCGGGCGGGAGCCTGTGGGGCCCTCGGGTGGAGGGAGGCCCCCGCCCGGTCCGTGGTCCTCCGCGCGGCCTCCGGGGCGGGGAAGTCGGCGGAGGGTGCGGGGAGGAGCTTGTGGGGAGCGGCGGGTCAGCGCAGGCAGAGGATGAGAACGCACAGGCCCTGCTGGGAGGGCGGGGTGCTCGGCGAGGCGGTGGCCGTCGGGGCCGAGGTGGCCGTGGCCGACGGGGCGGGGCTGGCGGACGTCGAACCGCTCCCGGCGGACCCGGCGACGGACGAGGTGGAGCCGGCCGGCGCGGTCTGCGCGCCGGTTCCCGAAGCTGTTCCCGCGCCGGTTCCCGAAGCGCTCCCCGAGCTGGCTCCGGCGGTGGAGCCCGTGCCCGTGCCGGTGGCCGCCACGGCGGCCGCGCCGGAGGTCCGCCGCGCCGTCCCGGCGCCTCCGCTGGGCGAGGCCGTCCCGGTGGGCTGGGGAGCGGCAGCCAGCCGCGACGTGACACCGCCGTCGGTGCCGGCCCGGGTGGCGCCGGCGGCGGGCGAGGCCGCCGGGCGGGGCGGGTGGTGCGCGAGTCCGGCGCGGAGCGCGCGGTGCCGTCGCCCGCCGCGGCCGAGCCGCCGGAACCGTCGTCGTCACCGCCTTCGTGCAGTGTGACGGGGGTGACCGTGTCGTAAGAGGAGGCGCTCGTGCCGCGCCCCGAGCCGTGGCCCTGCCAGGACGCCACGGCCACACCGCCGCCGAAGAGCGCGACGGCCGTGGCGACACCCGCGCGGCGCCGGCTCTTGCGCCAGCGAGCCTGCTGGCGGCGGCGCGCTGCCCGGCCCCGGTGCAGCGTGGGCGCGATCGCCGCGGGGCCCAGAGTGGACGCCTCGTCGCCGTCCTCTCGCGGCTCACTCGCCGCGGCCGCGTCGCCGGGCCGGCCGTACGCGGGGAAGGCGCCGTGGCCGAGGTCCGCGCCGGGGACCGGCTCGGGGCCGCCTGGCCAGGGGATGCCCGGGAGGCCGCCGGGTCCGGGCAGGTCGGACCCGGCGGCCTCCCGGACCGGTCGGCCGTCTCCCGTGGGGAGGAGGGTCGACCGCGTCCGGGGGGATACCGCCCACGCGGCGGACTCCGGTGCGCACGCGCCGCAACCCGGGCACACCAGAGCGCCGTTGAGGGTGCGTCGGCACGTGTGGCAGTAGTCCATGCGCGGTCTTTCCGTTGGCGGCGGGGGAGGGAGCGGCCGCGGATGGCCGGTGGCATGTCCACGATCTCCTGGGGCAGCAGGCTCAAGCTAACACCCGTTCCAGGAGAGGTTGCGGGCGACGTGTGAGGCTATTGAAAAGGTCCGTGCCGTCCGCCGCGCGAAGGGCGGGACGCCACCGACGTATCAGCCCGCCCGACTCGTTGAGGCGGCCCAGGCGACCGGTGAGACCGGAGCGGCCAGGTGGGGTCCGGGTGGCAGCGGGCCGAGGGCTCTGCTTCGCTGGAAGGGGGACGGCTGAGCGCACCCGAGTGGGGCTTGATCATGGACGACATGGGCCGGGGAAACGCGGACGGCATGCACGACCGCCTGGAGCGGATGCGGGCCCGCGCACGCGAGCTGGAGGCCGACGCCGAGCAGGCGGGCAGCGCGGAGGAGCGCCGCCGTCTCCAGGGCGAGGTGGAGAAGCTGGAAATGGACAGTGAGCAGGAGAGCATGATGGCGGCGGGCGACATCTACCCCTGCGAGTAGCCCGAGCCGGCCGGCCGGCGGCCCCGCCCGCCCGGCGCCCCGGCCCGACCGCGTCGGTTCCTCGGCGACCGGTGGGGCCGCTGCCGCAGTGGGCGGGCAGGTGATGACCGGTCCGGGAGCCGTGATGGCGGGCGGGGACGACATCCCCGGATGCGTGCCGGAGCCCCGAGGCCGCCGGCGGGTGCCTGACGAAGGTGCGGGGCGGGTGGCCGGCTCGGCGTTCCCCCACCTTCTCCCGGCCCGATGTGCTTCTCCTCGACGCTCACGCCAACGACCTGGAGCTCCTCGGCGTCGGCTGGCTGGGGCGGGCGTCCATCGCCTACCAGGGCGCCCGTCGCCTACCAGGGCGCCCTCGCCGTGGTAGGCCAGGACGAGCGGCCCCTCGCCGGGACCGGGCGGTGCGTCGGCTCCGCCCTGGTGGACGGCGGCCGGCCGCGCGGGGAGGCGGCGCTCCGGACCAGAGGTGACGCGGGGCGGAGGTCATGCTGCGCACCGTGATCCGGGGCATGGGTGATCCGGTGCGGGCGGCCCGGGGCGGCGGGCCCCCATGACCCGCCGCCCCCGGCTCCGGTCCCGGCCGGGTGTCAGCCCTTCAGGGCCTCGCGGACGGTGCCGCCCACCACGGCGCACCACGTGCTGAGGTCGACCTTGCCGTCGGGTGTCAGCCCGTGCAGCCGCTGCATGTCCTGCACGGCCTTCATCGTGGCGTGGTCGAACTCGCCGGTGACCGCCACGTCGCCGTACCCCTTGCGGGAGAGCATGAACTGCACGGCGCTGACCGGCTGGCCGGCGGCGTGCTTGTCCAGCACCGGCGCCAGGGCCTCCCAGGTGGCGGTGTCGAAGGTGCAGTCCGCGGTGACCGGGATGCCGTGGGTGGTCTGGAAGTCGGCCACGGCCGCGTTCATGTCGGTGCCGAAGACGCCGTCCGCCGCCAGGTCGTAGCCGGCGGCGTCGAGCAGGTACTGCGCCACCTGCACCACCGGGCTGTCCACGAACCGCCAGATGTCCGGCCAGCGCCGCTCCGGGGCGTCCGCGGCGCTCTCGCCCAGGGCCTTCAGCACCCGTGTGCGGATCTGCGGGAAGAGGGCGTAGAAGGCGATGCCGGGGCAGTCGGTGACGCGGAAGTCCCAGTGGCCGAAGATGTCCCACGCGTGCAGGCCGAACTGCGTGCACACCGTCGTGCACAGCTCCACCAGGGAGTCCAGCAGCGCCTGTGGCGGGGTCTCCGTTATGTACGTGCCCTCGTTCTCGATGCCGATCGCGTTGCCGTTCTCGCCGGGGCAGTGGGCCGCGATCACCTGGTGTTCGCCGGCCACCAGGGTGTCCAGGCTCTGGTGTCGGCCCTCCAGCACGTAGCCGCCGCGGCTGACGGTGAAGTGCTGGCCGGTGTCCGCCCACCCGTCGGTGTCCATGTGCAGGTTCTGGCAGTCCCGAGCCAGTTGGAGGGCGTGGTCGCGCGAGTAGTCCGTGACGTTCGGGAACGCCATGTGGTGCAGGATGATCTTGTTGGTCGTGTTGCCGGTGATCTGGATCGGGCTGGACGGCGGGCGGGCGCCCCAGGTGTCGCAGTCGATGATCCAGGGGAACTCCGGCGACGGCGCGGCGGAGGCCGGCCCGGCCAGCGCCAGTTCGGTGCCGACGACGGCGGCTACCGCCCCGCCCAGGCCGACCTTGAAGAGCGTGCGGCGGTCGACCTCGTGCTCGTGGATGGCCATTCATGCTCCGGGTGACATGTGGCAGCTTCTTTCCAGCCGCCACTGGCGCGTGAAGGATATTTGCAGAACTGGCGCGGGACCAGAGTGGATTGTCAAATTGACGTATCGTCGGTTTTGCGGGGGTGCGGCGAATATGCCCTGAAGGGCGGCCTGGGCTGTCCGGACCAGCTCGGCAGCCAGGCGCCGTGTCCGTGCCGCGCGGCTCGTTCCCGTCCGAGCGCGTGGTCGAGGCGCGCCCCGCCGGTACGGCCCTTCCCGTCCGAGCGCGCTTCCGCGACGTCCGGCGACCGGCCGGGTGCCTACGGGGTCGGCCGGTCCGGCGGTACGGGGCTGCCCGGCGCGGGCTCCGCGCGGAGGTGGGCCGCGTCGGGGGCCGGGTCGCGGGCGGCTTCGGGGCGCGGCCGGGCTCCGGGGCGGTGCCGCCGGCCACCCGCAGGCTGGCCCGACGGGTGCCCTTCGTGGCGAACTCGGAGTAGCGCGGCACCCACCGCAGCAGCGCGGCCGCGGCCGCGATCCCCACCGCGCCCATCACGCTGATCCCGGCCGCCAGGCTGCCGAGGGAGGCCGCCGCCGACACCACGAGCGGGCCGCCCGCGCTGCCGGAGTCCGCGCACAGCCGCCACACCCCGAGGAACTGTGAGCGGGTGGCGGGCGGGGCCACGTCGGCGCCGAGGGTCATGAGGATGCCGCTGCCGATCCCGTTGCCGAAGCCCATCATCATCGCCACCACCGTCAGTGACGCCAGCCCGTGGGTCAGCGGCAGCACCGCCTGGCCGGCGCCCAGCACCAGCATCGACGGGACGGCGATCCACAGCCGGCCGAAGCGGTCCATGATCTGGCCCGACGGGTAGAACGTCAGCGTGTCGATCAGTCCGGCGACGCCGAAGACGAGGCTGGTCGAGGAGGGGGACTGCCCCAGGTGCTCGGCCCACAGCGGCAGCACCGTCTGGCGGGTGGCCCGGACCGAGCCGACCAGCAGCACCGCCATGCCGAGGGTGAGGAAGACGTGGTGGTGCGAGCGCAGCACCGACCTGACCGAGGCCGCCTGCCGGCCGGGCGGCGGCGCCGGGTCGCCCACGTCCCGCCCGGTGAGCAGCACCACCACCGTCAGGGCCGTACAGCCCAGCGCCAGCCAGTAGACGTCGTGCACCGGCCGCCCGGCCAGCACCGCGGCGCCCAGGAACGGCCCGACGAACGTGCCCACCCGGGTCATCCCGCCCAGCGTGGACAGCGCCCGGGCGCGCAGCCCCGGCGGTACGGCCTCCGTCAGGTACGCCTGCCGGGCGAGCGAGAAGACGGCGTTGGAGGCGCCGGTGACGATCACCGCGAGGGCCAGCATCCACACGCTGCGGGAGAGGGCGCAGGCGCTCAGCGTCACCGCGGTCACACCGGAGGCGACCAGCATCGCCCGCCGGTCGCCGAACCGTGCGGCGAGGGCCCCGGCCGGCACGTCGCCGAGGATCTGCCCGACCCCGAGCAGCGCCAGGACCAGTCCGGCGGTGCCCACCCCCGCGCCCAGCGCCCGCGCGGACAGCGCCAGCACCGGGGCCAGCGCCCCCATCCCCGTCTCGAAGACCAGCACCGGCAGGAAGACGGCCGGGATCAGGCTCCTCAGCGATGTGGGGCGGGAACTCACTACGGCGGTGCCTGACCTTCTCCACGGGCGGCCTGTGGAGCGGGCCCGCCCCTCGCGGTCGCGCGCGGGCGGTGCGCCGGGGCCGGCGGCGCCACAGCGTCGCGCGGGTACCCCCGCGGCGTGGCCCGAACTCCCTGGACGGCCTCCATTGAACCCCACCGCCCGCCGGGCGCAGACGCCGGGGCCGTTCCCCTGCCCGGCCGCCGGGTGTCCGGGCGGGTGCGTTGCGACAGGTACCGGAGGCGTGGCCGGCCTCGGGCACGTCCCGAAGGTCGGGTATGCGGCATATCGGGCGTAAGCTGGCTCAAAGGCTTTATGCCGACCATGAGGTTCGTCCCAACGGCGCCCGGCTCACCGCTCGTCCGCCGCCTGCCGGGCACCGCGCTCCCGTTCCGACGGAAGGCGGCGCCATGACCGATCCGCACGGCTTCCTGAAGACCCCGCGCCGGCCCGTGCCGCGCCGCCCGGTGGAGGAGCGCCTCGGCGACTGGGCGGAGGTGCACGACGGCCAGGCGCTGCTGCCCGTGGTCTCCGAGCAGGCCGGCCGGTGCATGGACTGCGGTATCCCCTTCTGCCACCAGGGCTGCCCGCTGGGCAACCTCATCCCGGAGTGGAACACCTACGCCGCGCACGGCGACTGGCGCACCGCCTGCGAACGCCTGCACGCCACCGACAACTTCCCCGAGTTCACCGGGCGGATCTGCCCCGCGCCCTGCGAGGAGGCGTGCGTGCTGGCGATCAACTCCGACCCGGTGACGATCAGGGACGTCGAGCAGGCCGTCGTCGACGAGGGGTGGCAGCGCGGCTACGTGCGGCCCTGCCCGCCGACGCGGCACACCGGCATGGCGGTCGCCGTGGTGGGCTCCGGCCCGGCCGGTCTGGCCGCCGCCCAGCAGCTCACCCGGGCCGGCCACGCCGTCACCGTCTACGAGCGCGCCGACCGGCTCGGCGGGCTGCTCCGCTACGGCATCCCCGCCTTCAAGCTCGGCAAGGACCAGCTGGAGCGGCGGCTGGACCAGATGCGGGCCGAGGGCACCGAGTTCCGCACCGGCGTCGACGTGGGCCCCGACCTCGACGCGGCCGGACTCGCCCGCGGCCACGACGCGGTGGTGCTCGCCGTGGGGGCCCGGGAACGGCGCGAACTGCCCGTGCCGGGGCGCGGCCTGCGCGGCATCCACCAGGCGATGGAGTACCTGGTGCAGGCCAACCGGGTCGCCGAGGGCGACTACCCGGTGCCGCCGGTCACCGCCGAGGGGCGCCACGTGGTGATCATCGGCGGGGGCGACACCGCGTCGGACTGCATGGGCACCGCGCTGCGCCAGCACGCCGCCTCGGTGGTGCAGCTGGACATCAACCCGCGCCCCGAACCATCCCGCGGCGACGCCCAGCCGTGGCCGGTCTACCCGCGCGTGTACCGGATATCGCACGCCCACGAGGAGGCCGCCGGCTGGGGCGGCCGCGACCCGCGGGTCTTCGCCACCGCCACACTCGGCTTCGAGGGCGGCGAGGACGGCGCGGTCAGCGGGCTGCGGCTCACCGAGGTGGACCCGGCCGCCCGCAGCCCCCGGCCGGGCACCGAACGGGTGCTTCCCGCAGAGCTGGTCCTGCTGGCACTGGGCTTCTCCGGCGCCCAGTGGCACACCCCGCTCGCCCGCCAGCTCCGCCTGGTGCGGGACCCGCACGGCACGATCGCGCGCGACGACTCCTTCGCCGCCCTGGCCGTGGACGCCGCGCCCGCCTCCCCGCCGGAGCCGGGGCCCGCGCCCGGGGGAGGGCCTGAGTCCGGCGGCGTCGCGGAGCAGGGCGGGCCCGAGGGGGTCTTCGTGGCCGGGGACGCCGGGCGCGGCCAGTCCCTCGTGGTGTGGGCCATCGCCGAGGGCCGCGCCGCCGCGGCGGCGGCCGACCGCTACCTGACCGGCGCCACGGAGCTGCCCGCGCCGATCGCCCCCGGGGACCACCCCCTCGCGGTGTGACGCCGCGACCCGGCCGGGAAGCCCCCTCCTGACACGTCTCCGTCGCGTCCACCGGGTGGGGTGCGCCGCCGCGTACCGGACGGCGCGCCCCACCGCCGTGGCGGGTCAGCGCACCGGACCCACCGTGATCGTGTAGGTCCCCGCCCGGTTCACCGTCACGTCCACCACACCCGAGCCGGCGCGGGAGGCGGTTCGCACCGACGCGACCCCGCTCGGGCGGCCGGCGCCCGATCCCGTCGTCCGGACGCTGTGCCCGTTGACGGTCACGGCCGTGCCGCCCGACCTGCCGGCCGGTACGGCGATGGTGCCGCTGGTGCCCTGCGGGACGGTCACGGTGACGCTGAAGCGGCCGCTCGCGCGGGTCCAGTCCACGGCGATCGCGCCGTGCGGGGTCGGGACGCGCCCCTTGGCCCAGGTGAGGCTGCCGGGGGTCGGCTGGACGGTCCAGGTGCGGTATCCGGCGGTCTGCGGACGGACGCCCAGGACGTACGCCGACAGGGCGGAGGTCGGCGCGGTGGACCAGCCGTGCGAGAGGCTCGCCTGCGAGCCCAGCCCCGGCGTGCCGTCGGTGCCGGAGACGTTCTCCCACAGGGTCCCGGTCAGGTCCGGGCCGGGGCTGAGCATGTGGCCCCACTCGGTGTCCATGAGCGCCTCGGCGTCGCCGGTGTCGCCGGTGGCCAGCCGCGCCTGGAGTTCGAAGCCGCTGACGAACGGGCTGACCAGGTCGCGGTAGCCGGTGCCCGCGGAGAACGGCAGCGGGCCGTAGGGGGTGGTCCACAGGCCGGACTTGAGCGCGGCCAGGATGCCCGCCGTCCGGGACGCCGGGGCGACCCCGTACAGCACGGCCAGGGCGTTGGCGTCCTGCGCGATCCCCTGGGTCTGCGTGTCGCTGATGCGGTACAGGCCGGTGGCGGGGTCGAGGAGGCGGTCGTTGACGGCGGTCCGCAGCGCCGCGGCCCGCGAGGTCCAGTCGGTCGCCGTGGCGGCGTCGCCGGTCGCCGTGGCCAGCGCGGCGCCGTCCAGCAGGGTCTTGTAGTAGAGCATGTTGTAGGCGGAGACCTCGCCGCCCTTGTCGCCGTCGTAGAAGTCCCAGTCGGCCCCGTCGACGCCCGGCGTGGTCGCGAACAGGCCGTCGGCGTCCACCTGCGAGGCGTTCCAGGCCAGTTCACGCTGGACGATCGGCCACTCCTGCCGGACGAACGCGGTGTCGCCGGTGTAGAGGTAGTAACTCGCCAGCGCGGTCACGAAGTACATCGAGTACGTCGCCGAGTACAGGCCCGTGCTGCCCGGGATGAGCGGCCCCAGGTGCGGGACCGTCGCCGGGTGCAGGGCCCCGGTGACGAACCCGCTGGACAGCTGGTGGCTGCCCAGCAGCAGGAGGGAGTCCTTGATGTACGCGGGGTTCCCGACGGAGTAGAAGTCGGTCAGACCTTCGGTGTTGACGTCACCGGACCAGATCGCGCGGTCGCGCCGGGCGCCGTCGAGCACGGAGGGGAGGACGTTCGAGCCGGGCGGCGTGAAGCCGTCGACGCTCGACGCGGTCGTCAGGGCGTCGCCGAACAGCCGCGTTCCGGACGGGCCGGTCACCGTCAGGTCCTTGAACTGCGCCTCCTCGCCGTCGTACTCGCGGAAGCCCACGGTGCCCGACGGGTAGGCGACGGCGTCGGCGGGCAGCGATCCGGTGTCCACCGAGGCGACGGGCGCGCCGTCGAGGGAGACGGTGATCGAGCCGTCCGACACGGACGTGGCGACGGTGTGCCAGCTGCCCTCGTCGACGGCGAACGGCAGCGCGGCGGTGCCGAGCGAGGTGTACGCGCCGGCGTGGACGTCGAACTCCTGGAGCGTGTTCGGCGTGCCGGTGGCGTCGCCGCTGTCGTCGAGGATGAACAGGTAGCCGTCCTGCGAGGTCTGCGCGTGGACCAGCCAGCCGGCCTGGTTGTGCGTGATCCGGGTCTGGAAGGTGCTGGTGTAGTCGCCCCAGGAGGTGCCCTGGTCGAGGACGCCGGCGCCGTCGTTCACCGCCGCCCCGCCCGCGTCGAGACCGGCCGCGGAGGCGGTCCAGCTGCCGGGGAGGGTTTGGGCCGGTACGAGGTCGGTCTGGAGGGTGTAGGCCCCGGCGTACCAGATCCTGTTCAACTCGTCGGAGCTGGACTGGAAGTAGCCGGCGTAGTCGTCCGCCTGGGTGCGGTCGGCGATGTAGCGGATGCCGGCCGCGCCGAGCGTCACGGTGCCCGGCGTGGTCAGCGTGATCCGCTCGTAGCGCTCACCGCCCTGGACGTAGCGGTTGGTGACCGTGCCCGGGCCGGTGACCTGGTAGGAGTCCGAGCGGGACGGGTCGCCGTCCGCCCACGGCGGTGAACCGTCACCGGACGGGCCGAGGTACTGCGACCCCTCGCTGTACGCGGCGCCCAGGGTCGGGGAGCCGCTCTCGGCGGACACCGAGAAGTACGGCAGGCCGCCGACCTCCTGCCCGTAGTCCAGCACGACCACGGGGGCCGGACCGCCGAGGGGCATCGTCAGCGTGGCCGAACCCCGCCCGCCGCACAGGAGGTTGGCCGCTCCGGCCACCGTGCCCGAGGTGCTCACCACGGTTCTCGCGCACACGTCCGCGCTGGTCGGGGTCTCGACGTAGTCCCGCCAGTCGGAGAGCGGGTGCGCCGCGGCCCCGGCCGCCAGGGCCGCCGGCTGTGCCAGCGCGGCCATCAGGAGGGCGAGCGCGAGGACCAGGAGGGTCGCGAACGGACCTCCCCTGGCGACGGGTTGAGGTCTGCGACGACGGTGCATGGGTCCTCCGGGGGTGGGAGGCGCCGGCGGCCACCGGGGACCGCACGACGACGGCGCGGCACCGGTCGGGGCCGCGGAGAACAGGGGTGGGGCGGCGGCAGCAGCGATTAAAACGTTTCAATCGGCTGCTGCGACATGCAAGTTAGGGGCGCCCCGACGCGGTGTCAATGCTCCCGGCAGCCTCGGCCCGGACCGGATTCCCCCCCAACCGGCCCTCCGGAGGCGGCGGTTCCCGCCCCGTCCGGAGGCCCCCGCCCCGTCCGGAGGCGCCCCGCCGCCGGTGGCCACGGCCCGGCACCCGGGGGTGGCTCGTCCCCTCCCGGGCCCCGGACCCCGACCCCGCGGCGGCGCTCAGCGCGAACGCCGCCGCGGAGGAACGCGTGGCCTTCCCCGGTGCCCGCCGCCGTCGGGCGGCCGGTCCCGGGCAGGCGCGTCACGCCGGACGGTCAGTCCCTGTTGCCCGCGCGCAGCCACGCGATGTAGTCGGCGGCGGCCCGCTCGGTGTCGTACTCGGGCTGGTAGCCGGTGTCCTCCCTCAGCCGGCTGATGTCGAGGACCATGTGAGCGGCCCCGCCCCTGCTGGGGAGGTCGACCTGGGCGTCGGGGACCACGCTCCTGATCGCCTCGGCGAGCCGGGCGTTGGTCGTGGCCCGGCCGGAGCCGACGTTGTACGTGCGGTGGTTCAGGCGGTCCGCGAGCTGGAGAAGGGCGATCGCCCGCCCGGTGTCCTTCACGTAGGTGAGGTCGAGCCCGTCCTCGGCGAAGACCGGCCCCGCCAGGTGCGAGAGGTCCGGGGCGGTGCCGCGGACCGCGGCGTGGACGAGGGCGGGTGCGGCGAAGAACGGATCGAGGTGGCCGAGCGGGCCCCAGGTGCCGGAGACGCGGTAGTTCACGATGTCGATGCCCGCGGTATCGGCGAGGAATCCGCCCAGCAGCTCGCCGACCTTCTTGAAGGCGGGGATCGAGAACGACGCGCCCATCGACAGCGGAGCGTCCTCGCGGGCCGGTCCCTCGTGCGCCACGCCGAAGTAGACCCCGATGGTGCTGGCGATGCCCAGCCGCCGTACGCCCCACTCCTGGGCCGCCTCCGCGATGTTCAGCAGCCCGTCGAGCGCCTTGCGGGTCGCCTCGACCGGCCCGGCGGGGAAGGGAGGCCAGGGATAGGAACCGGCCAGGTGCACGATGCCCGTGATCTCGTGGCGGCGGCCGATCGCGAGCAGGGCCTCGCGGTCGGTGACGTCGGCCGGCTCCACCGCCACCCGCGCTCCGTCGAGGAAGGCGGGGAGTCCGCGCGCACGGCGCTGGACCACGAGGCACTCCTCGCCCAGGTCGAGCAGTGCCCGCACGGTGTGCGATCCGATGAAGCCGAGGCCTCCGGTGACCAGGATCATTGCTCGCCCTTTCTGTGCCGCTTCGTCTTCTCCGGGACGGCGGCCGCTTCCCGAGGCGTCCGCGCGAGGACGGCGGACCCGGAGCCGGAGGGAGCCGTCGCGACTCCGGACCGCGTCCGGCCGGCGTCCGGGCCGCCGGCCGGACGCGGGGCTCGCCGGGTCACCCGCGCCGTCGCAGCGCGGGGTCGAGCAGGGCCGGCGGCGTGGCGTTCTTCTCGCCCGGGGCGAGGTCGAGGCCGGGCGCCACGATCTCGTCGACGGCGTCGAGCACGTCCGCGGGAAGGACGGTGTCGGCCGCGGCGAGCTGGGAGTCGAGGTGGTCGAGCGTGCGCGGGCCGATGAGCGCGCTGGTGACGGCCGGGTGCGCCGTGACGAAGCCGAGGGCGAGCTGGATCATGCTGAGGCCGGCGCCCTCGGCCACCTTCGCCAGCTTCTCCACCGCGTCGAGCTTCGCGCGGTTGGCGGGGACGCTCGTGTCGAAGCGGGCGGGCATGAAGGCGGAGCGGCTGGTGGTGACCTCGCGGCCCTCGCGGACGGCGCCGGAGAGCCAGCCCGAGGCGAGCGGGCTCCAGACCAGCACGCCGAGCCCGTACTCCTCCGCCACCGGCAGGACGTCGCTCTCGACGCCGCGCTGCAGGATCGAGTAGTTGGGCTGCTCGGTGGCGTACGGGCTCAGGTGGTTGGCGCGGGCGGACCACTGCGCCTGGACGACGCGGTAGGCGGGGAAGGTCGAGGAGCCGAAGGAGCGGATCTTCCCGGCGCGCTGAAGGTCGGTCAGGGCGGCCAGCGTCTCCTCGTCGCTGGTGCGCGGGTCCCAGCGGTGGACCTGGAAGAGGTCGACGTGGTCGACGCCGAGACGGCGCAGGCTGTCCTCCAGGGCGGTGACCAGCCAGCGGCGTGAGGCGCCCTGGCGGTTGCGGTCCTTCCCCATCGGCAGGCTCGCCTTGGTGGCCAGCACGATGTCGTCGCGGCGGCCGGCGATGGCCTTGCCGACCATCGTCTCCGACTCGCCGCCGCTGTAGACGTCCGCGGTGTCGATGAGGTTGACGCCGCTCGCCAGGGCCGCGTCGACGATGGCCGTCACGTCCTCCTGTGTCGTCCGGCCGATCGCGCCGAAGTTCATCGCGCCGAGCGCCAGCGCGCTGACCTGGACACCGGTGCGTCCGAGGGTGCGGTACTGCATGGAGTTCCTCCGTCTGGGGGTGGGCTGCGGCCAGCCGAGGCGCTGGAACCGGCAGGCGGCTCCAGCCGTGAAACCGGAACCGTGCTCCGTAACGTAGCACAATCGGAACTGTGTTCCGGCACTAAACGGAACGTTGCTCCGACGGCTTGGCACCGGTGCGGTGCTGGGAGGGGGTGGAGGCGCGCGTGTCCGCCGGGGGATGCCGAGATGCCCCTGCCGCGGTCGCGACGACGCCTGCGCTGTCTCCGTCGGGGTGTGGTGTCTGCGTATTGGTGGAGGCAGGTGGGTGATCGGCGGGCTGATCTCCGGTCCGGGTGCGGGAAGGGAGCCGCTCCCCGTCCCGTGTTCCGAACTCCTGGCCGGGGCCTGCCGGTGGACCGTCGGGGTCTGTCGCCGCCGGGGTGTGGGGTCCAGGGAGTATCTTAAGCGGAGCTGTGTTCCGTCATGATACGGAACGTTTATCCGGATCGACGATCCCGGTGCCGCGCTCGACCACCACCAGCGCTCCGAGCGTGGAAGGAAGACCGTTCCATGAACGCGTCAGCGGCGGGCGCGAAGATCACGGCAGCCCCGGCCGGCGACGCCTGGGCCGAGGCCGTCGCCGTACCGGCCGCCGCCGCGCGTCCGATCGGCAGGATCGAGTCCAAGGAGCGCGCCGAACGGCGCCGAACGGCGCCGCGCGGGTCCTGCCCGGAACCGGCGGCGCCGGGGAGGCTCACGCGCGGTCGTCCAGGCCGGAGGATCGACCGAGCGCGCTCAGTCGACCGGCGCGCGGAGCCCCGCGATCAGCAGGCCGACCATGCGCCTGGCGTCGTAGCGCGGATCGACACCGATGCACAGGTTGCCGATGCCGCGCATCAACTCGTAGGCGTCCACGTCCGAGCGGATCTCCCCGGCCCGCGCGGCGGCGGCGAGCAACCGCGCGCACACCGGGACCAGGCGGTCGACGAAGTAGGTGTGCAGGGTGGCGAAGTTGTCGTTGCCGGACTGCAGCGCCGCCGGGAGTCCGTGCTTCGTGACGAGGAAGTCGACGAAGAGGTTCACCCAGCGGGACAACGCGGCGTACGGCGTCGCGGCGGCCTCCAGCAGCGTCGACCCCGCCTCCGCGCAGCTCTCGACCTGGTGCCGGTACACGGCGACCACCAGATCCGCCCGGGTCGGGAAGTGGCGGTAGATCGTTCCCACGCCCACGCCGGCCCGAGACGCGATCTCCCGGACCGGTGCCTCGACCCCGGAGACCACGAACGTGGCAGCCGCGGCATCCAGCAGGATCTGCTCGTTGCGCCGCGCGTCCGCCCGCTTCCGCGTCGACGACGAGCCGTCGTTCTTCCCGCCCGTCGCTGTCACGCTCGCTCCTCCCGGGGACGTCGCCGCAGTCACCGCACTCTTCGAAGCCGTTTCTGGAGCGAAGTTCCGTTTTGTTCATGATGCCAGAGCGGAAGCCCGACATCCAAGCCACCCGTCGTCAGCCACCGCGTTCCGTCCGCGTCAGCCACCGCGTTCCGTCCGCGACGGCGAGGCTCCTGCACACCCGCGCCCGCACCGGCGCCCTTCGCCCGCGCCCGGCGCGTCGGCCTCCGGGCTTCGGCCGGGGCGGGGCCGCCACCCCGCACGCGCCGGGGACGGGCGGCCTCGACCGTCACCCGGAGGCGGCCGTGGCACTAGGGTACGGAGGGTTCCGGCGCGGAAGGGCGCACGCCGGAACCGCCGGCAGGGTGGACCGTGAGGGGGAGCGGCGTGAGCGCAGACGCGACGGCGGCGGCCTCGGAGCTGACGTCCGTGGTCGTGTACGCCTCGGGGGCGGTGTGCACGCGGGCCGCCACGGTGGCGCTGCCCGCCGCCGGGCCCGGGTTGGGCGGACCGGCCGCGGTGGTACGGGTGGGCGGGCTGCCGTGGGGCCTCCAACCGGGGTCGCTGCGCGCCCGGGTGGTCTCCGGCTCGGCCGGGCTGCGGGTCGCCGACGTGCGGGCCGAGGCCGCCGCCGTACTGCGCCGGGACGAGGAACTACCGGGCCTGCGGCTCGACATGGAGGACGCCGAGGACCGGCTGGCCCGGTTGCGGGACCGCGCGGAACGGCTCGCCGCGGAGGTCGCCGAGGTCGCCGCCCTGCGGGCCGAACCCCCGCAGCCGCGCCGCGGCGACCCGCCCCGCTGGGCGCCGGTGGAGTCGATCCTCGCCCTCGCCGGGTTCGTCGACGCCCGGCTCGCGGTCCTGCACGCGGCCCAGCGCAGCACCGACGAGGAGCTGGAGAAGGCCGAGTACGAGGCCGACGTGCTGCGCCACCGCCTCGGTGCCGCCTCCACTGCCGACTCCGGCGCCCGCGTGCTGCCGACCCTGACCGCCGTCCTCACTCTCGTCCGCGACGAGCCGCCCGCAGCGGACGGCCCCGACGGCCCCGACGGCCCCGCAGACCCCGGCAACGGCCCCGACGGCTCCTCCGACGGCGCGGCGGTCTCCGCGACGGCTTCCGCCGCCGAGGCGCGGGTCGAGGTGGAGTACCAGGTGGCCGATGCCGGCTGGGCGCCCGTCTACCAGCTGCGGCTGGACGGCGCGGGCGGCACCGGCACCCTCGCCATGCGGGCCTGCGTGGCCCAGCGCGCAGGCGAGGACTGGACGTCCGTCCGGCTCGGCCTGTCCACCGCGGACCTGCTCCGCCGAAGCGACCTGCCGGAGCTGCGGTCCCTGCGCATCGGCCGGGCCCAGCCCCCGCCGCCCGGCACCGGCTGGCGGCAGCCGCCGGCAGGACTGGCCGAGCTGTTCGCCGACTACGACGCCGCCCCCCGGCCGCAGCCCGCCCCGCTGCCGGCCCGCTGCCGTTGCCCGCGCCCGCCGTCCCGGCGCTGCCCGCGCCCTCCGGTGGCCCGCTCCCGCCGCCCGTCCCCACCTCCGGGGTCCTCGCCGAGGCGGCGCCGCAGATCGGCGGCGGCTGGGCGCCGGCCCCCGGCCAGCGGTCCGCCGAGGTCCCGGGCGGCGCCTTCGTCGCCCGGTCGCGCGCCGGCGCCGCCCACCCCCGGTCCGCTCCGGCTCCCGGCGCCGCACCTGTCGGTCCCGGCTCCTACGGCGCGGCCGAGGCAGGCTCCCCCGACGCCCCTGGCCCTGCCGGCCCCGCCATCGCCACGCCGCCCCGGCCCGCCGAAGCCCTGCTGGACTACGCGGCGCTCTCGCTGGCCGGTCCCGACGACGCGGCCCGCGGCACGCTGCGCCCCGGCCCGGGGCAGTCCGGCCCGGGGGAGTCCCGCCCGGGGGAGTCCCGCCCGGGCGGTGCCGGCCGGCGGAAGGAACCCTGGCCCGGCAGACCCGCGCACACCGCCGATGTGCGGACCGCCGCCGGCTCCTTCGACTACCGCTTCGACGCCGCCGCCCCCGTGGACATCGCCTCCGACGGCCGGTGGCACACCGTCCCGGTCGGCGAGGCCGACGTGCGCACCGAGTCCGGCCACGTCTGCGTGCCGGCCCTGGACACCGCCGTCTACGCCACCGTGGACCTCACCAACACCTCCCCGCACGCGCTGCTGGCCGGGCCCGTCGACGTCCTCGTGGACGGCCGGTTCGTGCTCACCGCGCCGCTGCCGACCCTCGCCCCCGGCCAGCGCGAGTCGGTCGGCCTGGGCGTCGCCGAGAGCGTCCAGGCGGTACGGCGCGCCCGGGTCCACGAGTCCACGGCCGGGCTGCGCGGCGGCACCACCGTGCTGGACCACCGGGTGGAGGTCGAGCTCGCCAACCGGCTGCCGTACCCGGTGGTGGTCGAGGTGCGCGAGCGGGTGCCGGTCTCCACCGACAAGGACGTCCGGATCGAGCCGCACCGCGCCGAACCCGCGTGGGAGCAGCCGTCCGAACAGCTGCTCGGCCCCGACGGCACGCCGGTGCTGGGCGCCCGCGTCTGGCGGGTCCCGCTCGAACCCGGCCGTACCGCCGTCCTCAAGGGCGGCTACGAGCTGCGTGTTCCGGCCGCCAAGCAGGTCGACGGCGGCAACCGCAGGACCTGAGGCCCTGCCGTGCCCCGGGCGCCCCGGACCCGTCCGGTACGAACTGCGCGGGCCGGACCGTACGGCGGCGGACGACACACCAGCGCGACGCAGAGGAAGACGAGGAGCAGACGTGATCGCCGACCCGGCCGTGCCCGACACCGTGCCCGCCGCCGTGCCCGTGGACCCCGCCGGCCCGCCGGAACCGGCCGGCCCGGTGCCGCTGCCGCTGCCGGTCACCGCCGTCACCTGCCTGGAGGACCGGGCGCAGGTCGAGCGGACCGCCGTCGTCGAACTCTCGGTAGGCGTCCAGCGGTTGCGGCTCGGCCCGGTCACCCCGCTGGCGGTGGACCGCTCGCTGCGCGCGGAGGCGGTACTCACCGGGCCCGGACCGGCGGGAGAAGTCGGAGCCGCCGCGCAGGCGGGCGCTCACGTGGCGGGCGCTCAGGTGGCGGACGTGCGTGTGGTGGACGCGCGCGTGGTCCGCGCCTACGCACCCGTGCCGCCCGGCGAGCCCGGCCGGGACGCCTCCGTGCCGCGCCGCGAGGTCCACGCGCTGGAACGGGAACAGCGGGAGGCGCGGCAGCAGCGGCAGCGGCTGGAGAGCGCGCTGGCCGTCGTCGAGCAGGCCCGGACGGACCTCTACCGCGACATCCGGCAGGGCGCCGGCGCCGGCGACGCCGACCCCGAGCGGTGGGCCGACCGGCTGGAACGGGTCGGCGAGGCGGCCGAGGCGCGCACCGGCGAGCTGCACCGGCTGCGCCGCCGCCTGCACGACATCGCCGAGGAGCTGGCCGAGGCCCGCGAGGCGCTGGCCGCCGCCGAGAGCGAGCCGCAGGTGCTCACCGCCCACCTCGAACTCGTCGTGGAGGCCGCCGCGGCGGGCCCGGCGGAGCTGCGGGTGGCCCATCTGGTGCCGTGCGCGCTGTGGCGCCCCGCCTACCGGGCCGCGCTCGCCGCAGGAGGGGACGAGGTACGGCTGGAGACCGACGCGTTCGTGTGGCAGGCGACGGGGGAGGACTGGCACGACGTCAGGCTGGCGCTGTCCACCGCCCGGCCCACCCTGGCCGCCGGGCCGCCCGGACTGGAGGACGACGTGCTCACCCTGCGCGAACGTGCCCCCGAGGAGCGGCGCGCCATCGAGGTCGGCCTGCGCGAGGAGGAGATCGCCGCCCTCGGCGGTGACTCGCCGGAGGCCGACGGGGCGCACCCGCCGGCCCCGCCGTCCGCGTCGGAGCTGCCGGGGGTGGACGACGGCGGCACCGTGCGCACCCTGGCCGCCCCCGACCCCGTCTCCGTACCGTCGGACGGCCGCCCGCACCGGGTGGTCCTGTCGGCGTTCACCGCGCCGTGCCGCACCGAGCACACCTGCGCCCCGGAGCTGTCCCCGCTGGTGGTGGCCGCCGCCCGGTTCACCAACCAGGCCGGGCACGTGCTGCTGGCCGGCCCGGTGGACCTGGTGCGCGGCAGCGGCTGCACCGGCCGCGGCCGGCTGGCCTTCCACGGCGCCGGAGAGGAGGTGCGGCTCGCCTTCGGCAGCGAGGACACCTTCCGGGTGGTGCGCGAGGTCGAGGAGACCCGGGACACGGTGGGCCTGGCCGGTATCAACCAGCGCACCGTCGTGGAACGCGAGGTGCGGCTGTTCGTATCCCGGCTGGACGCCCCCGGCGACGGCGCCACCCGCCAGGTCGTGGTCCGCGAGCGCGTGCCGGTCTCCGAGGTGTCGGCGGTCGAGGTGCGGGTCGGCCATGGCCGGGGCCGCTCGGACGCGCCCGGCCCGGACGGTGTGGACGCCGACGGCATCGCCACCTGGACACTGGACCTCGCCCCCGGCGAGCGGCGCGAGCTCTCCCTGCGCTGCACGATCACGGCCTCGGCGGCGGTCACCGGTCTGTGAGGCCGCGGGCTGTCCGGGAGGCGCCCGTGGTCCGTCCGGAAGGCGTCCTTGGTCCGTCCGGGGAGGGCGCGGCGCGACCGGTCAGCCCCGGGGGCGGTGTACCCGGCGGTGGCTCCAGATCAGCAGGGCGATGATCACGCAGCCGGAGAGGATCAGACTCACGCCGGTGCTCCAGCCGAGGAACGGCAGCCAGGACAGCAGGCGCAGCCCCCAGACCAGCCCGGCGCCGACGAGGGCCAGTCCGGCCAGCGCCGTTCCGGTGACCCGCCACCAGGCCGACACACTCGCCGTGGCGGCCTGGAGCGCCTGCTTCCGGACCGGCTCCACCAGATGGGCGACCGCGGGAACGGCGCGGGAGAGCAGGATCAGCCCGGCCAGCACCAGCAGCAGCCCCGGCCCGGGCAGCACCAGCAGGACGACGCCGACGACGATGAGCAGGCCGCCGGCGGCGGCGAGGAGGACCCGCTTGGCCGGGTGCGGCAGGTCCTGCTGGGCGTCCTCGTGCGCGCCGGTGTCCTCCCGCGCGGCGGGACGAGCGGGGGCCGCCGAGCCGGGCGCCGACGGCTCTTCCGGCTCGGACGGTTCTCCCGGGTGCGGCTTTTCCGAGGCGGACGGCTCTCCCGGGCTCGACGGCCTTCCCGGGCTCGACGGCCTTCCCGGGGTCGACGGGTCCTCCTTGCCCGACGGGCCTCCGGGGCGCACGGCATGGGAGCCCGTGCCGGAAGCGGTCCCGGAGCCGTCCCACGGGCCGCTCGTACCGGGGGGCGGGGAGCCCGTCCGGCCGCGGTCGGCCCGGGCGTCCGGCGCGGTGCCGCCCCGTGGCGCCGGGGGTTCGCCGGGGCCCGGCCGGCGGCTTGCGTTCACCTGTCCACCGTAAGGGCGCGGGCGGCCGCGTGCCCGCGCGGCCAGGGCCGTCTCCCCGCGCCTCGGCGCGCCGCGCGCCCGGGCCGCCCGGGGCGGCGGGGTCAGCCGCGCGGCGTGGCGGGCTCGGCCGCGGCGGCCTCGCCCTCGGCCCGCGCCCGCGCCTGGGCGGCCGCCTTCTTCCGCCGTTCCTTGAGGTCCTGCCGCAGCAGCACCACCCAGCCGGCCGGCACCATCAGCGCGAACAGCCACCACTGGACCGCGTACGGCAGGTGGACGCCCTTGCCGACGATCGCCTCGTCGCTGCCGGTCTGGCTGTCGCTGTCCGGGCCGGGGACCAGTTCGGCTGAGTCCGCCTTCGTCAGCGGCGGGCGGGACGACACCAGCTCCAGGTAGCCGCCGAGCACCGGTTCGGCCAGCACCTTCGCCTGCTCGGCGCTGTTGATCAGCATGTACTGCCGGGGCGGCAGCCCGGAGACGTCGCGGATGCCGCTGAGCTTCGAGGTCTCGTCGGGCATCAGCCGGCCGGTGAGGGTGACCGCGCCCGACGGGGTCGAGGGCACCGGCGGGAAGGCCGCGTCGTCGGTCTGGCTCGGTGCCACCCAGCCCCGGTTGACCAGCACCGCCTGGTGGTCGGCGGTGACCAGCGGGGTGACGAGGAAGTAGCCGAGGTTCCCGTCGGAGTCGGTACGGCGGCGCACCACGAACTGGTGCGCGGTGTCGTACCGGCCCGTCACCGTCACCGGCCGGTACCGCTCGGACTCCGGCACCTTCGCGCCCGGCGCGGTCAGCGTCCCGATGGCGACCGGCGCGGTGTGCACGGCCCGCGAGATCCGGTGGTCCTGCCGCTTGGTCTGCTGGTAGCGGTGGAACTGCCACAGGCCGAGCCGGTACATCACGAGGACCAGCGCGACGAAGACCACCGTCAGGATGATCCAGCGGCGGGTGAGCAGAACACGAAGCACAGGTGCGACGGTACCGGTCGGCCGTCGGCGCGCTGACCCCGGGGCCCGTGCCGCCCGGCCCGGGCGGGTCAGCGCGGGCTGCGCGGGTAGCGGATGAAGAGCACGCCCTCCACCTCGCCGTGCGGGGCCTCGTACACGTGCGGGACGTCGGCGGCCCACCGCGCGTGCTCGCCCGGGCCGGCCGTCGTCCCGTCCGCGGGGGCGCCGACGCGCGCGGTACCGCGCAGGACGTAGAGGTGCTCCACGGTGCCGGGCAGGTGGGCGCTGGAGTGCTGGACGGCGCCGGCCCGGACGCGCACCCGGAACACCTCCGTGACCGCGTCCGCGCCCTCGTACCGCTCCAGCAGCACCGCGGTGACCGCGTCGCCGTCGGCGGAGGGCCCCGTCGCGCCGCCGGGCGCGTCCACGGCGGGCGAGGGGGCCGCCGGGTCGGTGAGGACGGTGCTGAGCGGCACCCCGAGCGCGGTCGTCACCGCGTACAGCGTCTCCAGCGTCGGGTTGCGCTGCCCGGCCTCCAGCTCCGACAGGGTCGCCTTGCCGAGCCGGGAGCGGCGGGCCAGCTCCGACAGTGACAGCCGGCGCTCCTCGCGCAGCGTCCTCAGCCGCTGGCCGACCTGCTCGTTGAGCCGCATCGCCGACACTCCGCCCTCTCCGCCGCTCCGGGCGGCGAGCCCGTCTTCGGCGCCTCCCGTTGACGGACGCCCGGCGCCCACCCTACCGTTCCGTATGCGGAACGTTCGGTTTGCGGAACGACGCCGCCCGCCTGTTCGCGCTCACGACCCGGCATCGGCGGCAGGCGCGCCCAGCAGGCCCACGGGCAGGTACACGCGCCTGCGGGGCCTTGTCCATCCGCCGTCCTGCCGCCGTCCTGGCGATCCGCTGCCCTGTACCCCCTACCTCCCCGCCCATCCGCGATTCACCGGGACGAGTGATGAGACCCGCCGTGCTGCTCCGCTCCGCCGCTCCGCTCTCCGCCGTCACCGCCGGGCTCGTCACCGTCCTGGTCGGCGTCACCAGCTCGGCCGCCGTGGTGCTCACCGCGGCTCGCGCGGCCGGCGCCGACCAGGCCGAACTGGCCTCCTGGATGTGCGCCCTCGGCGTCGGCGTCGGGGCCACCGGCATCGGCCTTTCGCTGCGCTACCGAGCCCCGGTGGTGACGGCCTGGTCCACACCGGGCGCCGCGCTCCTGGCCACCGGGCTGGCCGGGGTGCCGATGGGCAAGGCGGTCGGCGCGTTCCTCGTCTCGGCGGTGCTGATCCTGCTGAGCGGGGTCACCGGCTGGTTCGCGCGGGCCATGGCGTCGATACCGGTGTCGCTGGCGTCGGCGCTGCTCGCCGGGGTGCTGCTGGAGTTCGGCACCGGCCTCTTCCGGGAGATGCACGGCGGCTTCGCCGTCACCTTCCCGGTCTTCGCCGCGTACCTCCTCGCCCGGCGGCTGCTGCCCCGCTACGCCGTCCTGGCCGGGCTGCTCGCCGGGATCGTCGCGGCGGCGCTGGCCGGGAGGTTCGACGCCGTGAGCGTCAGCCTGACGCCGGCCGCGCCGGTGTGGACGACGCCGCGGTTCGACCCGCGGATCGCGCTCGGCGTGGGCGTACCGCTGTTCGTGGTGACCATGGCCTCGCAGAACCTGCCGGGTGTCGCCGTGCTGCGCGGCAACGGGTACGACCTGCCGGTCTCGCCGCTGGTCGGCTGGACCGGTGCGGCCAACGCGGTGCTGGCGCCGTTCGGGGCGTTCGGGCTGAACCTCGCCGCGATCACCGCGGCGATCTGCGCCGGCGAGGACGCCCACCCCGACCGGGGCCGCCGCTACGTCGCGGCCGTCTGGGCCGGGTGCGGCTACCTGGTCTGCCTGGGCCTGTTCGGCGGGACACTCGGGACGCTGCTGACGGCCATGCCGCAGGAGCTGGTGCTGGGGGTGGCGGGCGTCGGCCTGCTCAGCACGATCGGGGGCGCCCTGCACAGCGCCCTCGCCGACGACGGCGGCCGGGAGGCGGCCGTCGTCGCCTTCCTCGCCACCGCCTCGGGGGTGACGCTGCTCGGCGTCGGCTCGGCGTTCTGGGGGCTGGCCGCGGGGGCGCTCACCCTGCTGGCGACCCGGGCCCGGCCGGGATGGCCGCGCGGCCGGCGCGGCGCGGGAGGCCATCCCGGTGCGGGAGGTGCGGGAGGCGCGCCGGGGGAAGGTGCGGAGGCGGCCCGGGCGGTGGACGCGGCCGCGCGGCAGCCGCCGACCGAACCGGAGAACCGGGTGCGGTAGTCGCCGGACTGCCGGCCCCGGAAGGATCCGGGGCCGGCGGCGGTGCGGCCGCGGCGGGCGCGGACGCGGTGGGTCACCGTGGCACCGCGCTGTGGCGTGCCGTGGCGCCACGGGGCCGTGGTGCCGTGGTGGTGTGGCGTGTCAGACGTTCCAGAAGAGACCACACGGCCCTCTGACCTGCCGCGATTGGTCCCGAAGCGCCCTGACCTGCATAGATGATCTTTCGGTTGTTTCGGTGCCGTGCAGGCTGATGCAGCCGAAAGTCCCAGAAAAGTCCCAGGGACTCCAACCGAGGGCGGCAGCTCTTTCGGCTCCGTCATGGGGTGCCAGCGGGTGTGCCTGCGCGGGGCGAGGGTAAGCCGGGTTTTGGCATCGCAACTGGGGTAGTACTGCAGTCCGGAGTCTGCAAGGCACGAGCCCATGGGCGCTGACGCATACGCTGTGCTACGGGAGATGGGACGGAGGTGCCACGCTTTAGCAGCCTGGCCCGACGTTGCCGAGACCACTGGTGGCTTCAACAGCAGTCGCCCAGCTGTCGGGAACGCAGCGACTGCTTCGGAACCCCAAGCACGCACGGGACACGCGGATCGCACCCAAGCACAATGCCCGAGTCCTCCTGGTTCGGTAGCTGTGAACTCGCACTCAGGTCTACTTTCGATGCATGCTTGTGCTGCTCAACTGGAGTGGCCGTCGCCTTCCGGGGCGGCGGAGGATCGCAACCGTTTGATCGCGACGTCGGTGATCAGGCCCTGGCCGGGTGGCCGTCGCCTTCCGGGGCGGCGGAGGATCGCAACTTCATCGGCTACGAGCACCAGCGCGCCGACGACCTTGTGGCCGTCGCCTTCCGGGGCGGCGGAGGGGATCGCAGGCGGGACGGTCGGCTCCGCTGCTACAAAGGCCCCGCTCAGCCTGTCACGGGAGCCCTGGGGGGATCGGTGGGCCGGGTTGGTGTCGCCACTCTATGAGCGCGGTTTCTTCCGACTCCAACGCGGCCAATGAGATCCGCGCCCTCATGCCCACGCGGAGGGGGAGCAGGCCCAGCGCTTTCCGGCGGGAACGATCAGCGGGCTGGATCGGCCGTCACGTGGGTTGAGTTCGTCAGCCCTGCCTCGGGTGATCGGGAGCGTGACGAAGGTGTGGACGATGACCTTGCGGCGGGCCAGTTGCCTCTGGTCGGTGAGCGCTGGTCGAAGGATCATGTGGCCGCTGCCTGGCCCTTGCAGGGTCTCCTGGGCGGCTTCCATGGGAGTCTGACCGTCGTGGACCGGGCCGCCGGGCAGCAGCACCGCGTGGCCACCGAAGTCCCGCAGGAGCACGTGATCGGGCTCCACCAGCGTTACCAGAGCCGTCCATACCAGTGGGGGCCGCCAGTTCGTGTAAGGCGCCGGGACTGCCGGGGTTTCTGTCTGCGGCAGCGTGTTCGTCATCTGGGCACCAGCTGCTGGGCGAGTCGCACCGCCGCGTTCACGGCCTGGCTCTCGTTGTGGGGGTCGTGGAGGACCCGGTGGTGCTCGATGCTGTCCTCTGCGAGCAGGCTGTGGACGTGGTGGTCGACGAGCTCGCGGTAGCGCGGGTCGTAGGCGTGCCGTTGGGGTTCGGCCGGCGTGGCCGGGTCGAGGACGGTGGCCAGGAGGAGGTCGTACTTCGCCTGCTGCGTGGCAGCCAGGAGTCGCAGGCGTTCGTCGTCGGCGAGGTCGATGGCCTCGCCGCGGAGCTCCAGGGCGGCGTGCCAGTAGGCCAGGGCGTCGATGACGGCGCGGTCGGCCAGGACGACGTCGGCGCCCTGTGCGGAAGCGGCGATCTCGTCGGCGATGCCTTGGGCGATGATCCATTCGGTGGACTGCGCGGTGTGCTCGTGCATCTTCGGCAGCCCGATGTCGGCGGCCCGGCGGCCGAGACGGCCGGTGCGGGCGACGCGGATGCCCTCGGCGCGCAGTTCCCTCTCGATCCGGCGCAGCAGCACGGTCTTGCCGGTGGAGTGGGCGCCGGTGATGCCGATGCGGATAGGGGTCTTCACCACAGGGTTGGGTCCTCTTCTGGTTGGGGGGAGCCGGGCAGGCCGGGCGGTACGGCGGCCGCGGCGAGCTGGTCCCAAGTCGGGTAGTTCCCGGCCATGTCGAGCAGCATGAGCGCCGTCGCGTAGGCGTCGAAGCGGGCCCGGTGTCGCTGGTCGGGGGCGTTGCCGAGGTCGATCCCGAGGTGGGTGATGAGGCTGTCGAGCCGGTAGGACGGGAGCCCGGGGCAGGCGGCTCGGGCGAGGCGGAGGGTGTCGACGACGCCGACCGGGGTCCAGCCGGGCAGGTGCGCGGACAGCACGCGGTAGTCGACGTGCGCGTTGTGCGCCGCGATCCACGCACCGTCCAGGAGCCGGCGCACCTGCCCGGCGACGTCCGGCCACGGCGGGCTGGAGGTCAGAATCTCGTTCGTCAAGCCGTGCACCCGGGCCGCGAACGGCGTGACCGGCCGGGGCGGGCGGATCAGCCACGCCCCGGCCGTGCTCGTGTCCGGCCTGCCGTCGCGGATGGGCAGCGCGGCGACCTCCACCAGGTCCGGCGGGTTCGCTCCGTTGCCCTCGACGTCGACGACGAGCAGGTGCGGCCAGGTGCTGAAATTCATGGCGTGGTGGGTCCGTTCTGCGTCGGCCAGCCGATCGGGGCCCGGCCGTGCTGGCGGTGGTGGTGGGGCTTGCTCCGGTCGTGGCACTGGAAGCCGTAGCCGTGCTGGAGGAAGTAGCGCGGCGGCTCGTCCAGGCCCTCCACGATGATGGCGCGTTCGCCGATCTCCACGGGGCCGGTCGCGCCCAGCCGGCGCGCCGCCGCGGTCACCTCGTCGATGCCGGGCCGCACCCAGGCTGCCCGGCACCGCTGGACCTGCTCGGCCGGGCAGATGTCGCAGAGCTCCTCGATGCCGATGTGCCCGTTGTAGTCGGCCTCGCCGTGGGCGTAGGCGACCGCGCAGGATGAGTGAACGAGAACACGTCGCTCAACAGCCCGCAGTCCAGGTCGTTCGCGCGCATCGAGCACACCATGTGCAGCCGCCCGTCACGGGGCAGGAAGTGCAGGCCGGCCAGGCACGCCACGTCCGGGTTGTCCTCGACGGCCAGCTCGTCCGCGGAGAACACCGGGATCAGCGCGCGCCTGGTGTAGCGCCGGATCGCGGGTGTGGTGGCGCCAACAGCCGTGCCCGCAGTTGACGGTGGTGCTGCGGGCACGGCTGAACGCTGGACCCGCGTCCTGCACGAGGGCGGCCCGCGCAGCCTGCCTCGCCGAGAGGGAACGGTCCGGCTCTACCTCAACGGAGTCCGCCCGGCCCTGCTGGAGTGGTTGGACCGTTACGACCACCTAGGGGAAGTGACCCGCGACGATGTCCTCACCTGCCTCAAGGCTCTGCACGGGCGCCACAGCCACAGCCAACTCGTCGCCTTTCATTCGCTGTTCGGCTGGGCCAAGCGGAACGGGCTCGTCTTCCGGAACCCCACCAGCCGGATCAAGGTCGGGCAGTACGAGTACGCCGTGCTGCAGCCACTCGTCCCCGAACCGGTCGACCGGGCCGTCGCGGCGGCCAGGACCCCAGCGACACGACTCATCCTCGCCTTCGCCGCGGTCCACGCCGCCCGAGTTGCCCAGATCGGCACCCTCATGCTCAATGGCGTCGACATCGGCAACCGGCGGCTGACCATCGCCGGCCGCGTTCACCCCCTCGACGACCTGACCCTGAAGCTGCTGCTGGACTGGCTGGAGAACCGGCGCACCCGCTGGCCGAACACGGCGAACCTCCACCTGCTGATCAACAACCAGACCGCGAACCGGACCACCCGGCCCAGCAACCACTGCATCGGCGCGGCGATGCGCGGACAGGCCGCAACGCTGGAGCGGCTCCGCGTCGACCGACAGCTCGAAGAGGCCATGGTCCATGGCCTCGACCCGCTCCACCTCGCCGAGGTCTTCGGGCTCGACGAGAAGACCGCCATGCGGTACGCGGACTCGGCCCGGCGCCTCCTGGAAACCAGTACCGAATCGCGGAGCGTCGTGGCAGCATCCCCGGATGATCAACGCTGAGGATCTGGTCGGCAGGCACCTGCTGATGGTGACGACGTCCTGGCACCACTACCAGGAGGCCGAGCCCTCCCTCCTGCACATGTGACTGCACACGGACGGCCTCGGCCCCGTCCGGTTCCACACACCGGGCGACGGGTTGTCCCTGGAGATCGACCAGCCTCACGGCCCCTACGACATGGACGAATACGGCCAGACCACGGTCGGGGACGACCTACTACGACTTCGTCGTCGGCAGCACCGTCCAATTTCCCGGTGGCGCCTTCCGCATCCTCAACCTCGCGGACGAGATCGTCCTGGCTCATGACCAGCACCTGGTCCGGTTGAGGGGCATCTCCGCGCGGCGACGACGCCCACGAGCCGGGACGTCTCGCCGTGAGTCGGGACGAACTCGGGGGGCGGTCCCTGCAGAGCACAGCTTCCGACCCTCGGGTTCCCACTGAAGAGCCTTCAGTTTCCCTGAACCTGCGGGGCTCCCCGGCCTCGGGACTGGTAGGCCCGCATGTTGGGGTGTCGCGTATTCGAGGCTGATGCCCACGAGTCATGACGCTAAGTGAGAGGTCGGGCTGGTTGGCTGTGGTCTGGGATGATCGCGCGGTGAGTGATGCGAGGCTGCTGGCCGCGGAGGCTGTTGAGTCACATGTTCGGGCGTACTTCGAGGGGCATTCCGTGGAGGTCGTCGTCTGCGACCTTGGGTCGGAACGGCGCGAGGCTGTGCCCGACCTGCGAGTTCTCGTTGTAGGCCCCGGTCGGCGCAGCGATAGTTGGGCCTATGTGACCGCCGGGTGCTGGGCCGCGATGGAGAAGGACGGTCGCGGGCTTGAGTTCGTCATGACCGCCCACGTCCGCGACCAGCGGTTCATCGACCTCATGGCCATGATCGCCTACTACCACTGCGGAGGGCATCAGCTCGATCTGGAGCACAGCATGCCGATCGGTGAACCGTGGGTGCCGGGCTCGACCTGCGACCACCTGCTGATCAGCCTGCCCTATCTCCACGAGCCTGACCTTGAGCACTGTCCGCTGCCCGGAGGGCACGCCCGCATCTTGTGGGCCTTGCCCGTGACGGCCGCCGAAATCGACTTCCGCAGGCACGAGGGTCATGAGGCGTTGGAGCAACTCTTCGACGATATGGAGATCATTCCCACTGATCCTTTCCGGGCCTCGGTGGTGTGAGGCGTCGGCTGAACGGTTCCTGGAGATCACCGCGTGTGATCTCCAGGGGCGTATCGGCTCCAGGTTCCGCCAGCTTCGGTGACAAGGCGGATGGCGGTTTTGTCGTGGTAGCTGAGTGCCTTCGCGATGACGGGCGCCGGGGCACGGCGCGTACGTCGTCGGTCTTCGCGGCCGTCACGGCGGGGCGGAATCCACCTTTGTTGGGGTCTGGCCGAGGTACGCGACAATGGGGCAATGAGTTGATCTTGATGCGACTCCACGCGTGGTCAGCGCAGTGATGCCGCAGTAAATGCGTACGCCTCGCCCTGGTAGCCGGATCGGTCCGCCGCAGGTCGCACCGACCACGGTCGGGCCTCCGTCGCAGTAAATCCGGCATTTACTGCGGCCGCTCGGCTCCCAAGATCATCCCGTTGCCCCTTTGGCGGGTATCTCGGTCACGCCCCATCTTCTACGGCGGCCAGCTCCCGCACCTTCCGGTAGTGCCACAGGGAATCAAAGGGACGACGGCGCCCCTACCTTGTCCGTTGGGGCGCCGTCGTCGGCCAAGTCTGAAGCTAGTGTATGTCGGCGCACTCCTCGTTCGCGTAATCGGCCTGGGCTTTGCTCGGCTCAACGCCACCGCAAATGTCAGTGCCGCTGGAGTAGTCCCGGTTTCCGAGCGTGGTGAAACCCACGACCCGAGCGCCGGTCTGATACGCGGTCCAAGTCCAATGCTCAGTGCCGTTGTACACCCACTTCGCGAAGTAGTAACCGGCATGCTTACCATTCACGGTGACGCCACCAACATGCAGTCCCGATCCTGCAACTTCGAGACAAAGGTCGTCGTTGCATTTTGTGGCAGATGCATTGGCCACACCGCCCCCCAGGAAGACGAGTGCCGCCGTCACTGAAACCGTGGCCAGCAAAGAGCCTGAACGAAATCGCATAGCCCACCCCATCTAGTGAAACGACTACCATCGTATTTCGGTGGCGATTGTACGCTATCCCGGAATTAGAAATTCCGGAAGGGTGGCGGTGGCATCAATTTCACGCCATCAGCATGGCCGGAATCACCCGTTACATATCGGGCGTTGATACTGGTGAGCTCGCATATTCAACCGTCGCGAGTTGGCCCACCTCGTTCCGGCATTGCTACTGAACGTGACAGCCTTCTGGGGTCCGACCGGGCGAGGTGCGTCAGAGAGGAAACGCCCCACCGACCAGGGCTTTCAGGTCTGCTGGCAGATCAGGCGAGTCCCGCCAGCGCTGGGCGATCAACAAGAGCGCAACCCACGAGTAACACGCCTCGTCGTTCGGCTGCCCGGAATACACCGCGTCCAGCACCTTCAAGTGCTCGGGATCGGCGATGCCTGCCAGGTGGCCGGGCAGCCATCGTTGGAAGGAGCAGATGTACTTGTCGACAGCGGGCAGGACTCCGCTGGCCATCAGGAGTTCTTCCAGATTAGCCGCTGCCCGCCAGGGCTGGAGCTCGTGGAATGCGTCGTGGGTCAGAGGGATCTCGCCGAGCCCGACCCGCCGCAGCAGCTGGGAGGCGTTTCCGGGATGACCGCGGCGCATCGCCAGCCAGGACAGGCCGCTCCTGGGCTCGTCCATCGCCACCAGCAGGTTGAACAAGGGTGTCAGCGCGGGCTGGACACGGCCGGTGCCGTCATCCAGGAGGGCGGTCAGCCGGTCGGTGAGCGTGCAACGTGCGCAGAGCCGGCCGCCGAGGAGTTTGCCCTCGAAGCCGCAGCGCGAGCAGTCGAAGGTCTGCGAGAAGCCGGCGCAGGTCGTGCAGATCGCGGAGCCGTCGGCGGGGTGACTTCGGCCGCTTCTTGCGGGCGAAGTACGTCGACGGTCACAGCTCAAGAACCCGGCAGACGGGATCGACCCCGAAGCCGCCGCGCAGGTGGTCGATCACCTGCTCGGCCTCGTCCGGGGACGGTCGATCTCCTGGGCAAAAAACACCGAGGCGGCTTTCAGGATCTCATTCGCCCGCCTCAACTCCGCTACTTCCCTGCGCAGCTGCCTGAGCTCGTCCTGCTCAGCACTGGTCAGCCGGTCTTCGCGCTCGCCACGGTCGGCCTCGGCCTGGCGGACCCAGCCACGCAGGGCCTCCTTGCGGATGCCCAGGTCCTTCGCAACGTGTGCGATCGGCCGGCCCGTGGCGCGGACCTCGCGAATCGCGCGCTCGCGGAGCTCATCAGGGTACTTACGGGGTGCTGGCATGGTGCTGGTGGTTCTCCTTCGCCAGGACCGTAACCCTGGCATCAGGGACTCCACAAATCCCAGTACAGCTCATTCCTTCAACTCGCACGTTTGGAAGCCTGCGCTTGCCCAAGCAGGGGTGATCGCGCCGCCGTCCAAGAGCCCTGCCAGCGGACTCCGCGTGTGGGAGCCCTCCCGGGAGCACGGCTTCCACGCTCTGGGGCACTTCTACGCTTCCGAGGAGTTGGAGGCTGGCGAGTCGATCGTGTCGCTGTCGCGGTGGCTTGGGCACACCGACCCTGGCTTCACCCTTCGGACGTATTCGCACTTCCTGCCCCGTGCGGGTGAACATGGAGGCGCAGCCATCGACGCGGTCTTCGAGGAGTAGTAGGCCCGGGGACTCGATGCGGGCCCGAAGCACCGGAGAAGACCCGGAGCTGCCGCCGCGCCCCTCCCGGCCCGCGGACGCGCGGGCCGGGAGGGGCGCGGACAGGGCTTTTCGGTCAGACGTTCCAGACCTGGAACTCCGAGACCTGGCCGGCGGGCCAGCCGGTGTTGTTGGTGAAGTTCAGCCGGAAGTAGCGCTGGCTGGTGGCGGTGAAGGTGATGGTGACGGTGTTGTTGCCGCTGTTCGGGTCGAAGGTGTAGTCCGCCGAGGACTTCACCGTGCTGAAGTTGGTGCCGTCGGTGCTGGCCAGCAGCGACAGCGTCTCGGTGCGCGCCCCCCAGCCGGCGGGCAGCTGGAGCACCACCCGGCTCGCGCTCTGCGCCGAGCCGAGGTCGACCTGGACCCACTGCGGGAAGGCGTTGTTGGCGCTCTCCCAGTAGGTCGACTGGTTGCCGTCCGTCACGTTCGCGGACGGGTAGACGTCGTTGTGGCTGGACTCGCTGGTGGACTTGCCGAGCGCCAGGTTGGTGCTCACCGTGCCCGTACCGGTGCCCGAGAGGGCCACCGTGGTGGGGCTGTTGGAGGCGTTGCTGGTGACGGTGAGGGTGCCGGTGTGCGCGCCCGAGGCCAGCGGCGCGAAGGTCACGCTCACCGTGCAGGAGCCGCCCGCGGCGATGGACGTGCCGCAGGTGTTGGTCTGCTTGAAGTCACCGGTCACCGCGACCGAGGAGACCGCCGCGGCGGCGCTGCCGGAGTTGGAGACGGTGACGGTCTTGGCGGCGCTGGTGCTGCCGGGCGCCTGGTCGCTGAAGCTCAGCGACGTCGGGTTGGCGGCCAGCGTGGCCGAGGACGGTGTGGTGCCGCCGGCGGCCGGGAAGACCTCCAGGTCGGAGAGCTGCGCCTGGCTCCAGCCGGTGTTGGCGGTGATGTTGATCCGCACGTAACGGGCGGTGGCGGCGGTGAAGTTGATGGTCACCGTGTTGCCGGAGGCCGGATCGAAGGTGTAGTTGGCGGAGCCGGCGAGGTTGCTGAAGCTGTTGCCGTCGGTGGAGCCCTGGACGGACAGCGTCTGGGTGCGGGCCGCCCACGCGGTGGCCGGCGGCAGCTTGAGCACCACCTTGCCCACGGAGAAGTTCTGCCCGAGGTCGACCTGTGCCCACTGCGGGAAGGCTCCGGTGCTCTCCCAGTACGACGAGGCGTCGGCATCGGTGACGTTGGAGGACGGGTAGAGGCTGTTGGCGGAGCTGGCCGAAGTGGTCTTGCCCGCAGCGAGGTTGGTGTTGCTGTCGATGCCCGATCCGCTCAACCCCACGGTCAGCGGGCTGTTGTTGGCGTTGCTGGTGACGGTGAGCGTGCCGGTGCGGGAGCCGCCCGAGGTGGGCTTGAAGGTGACGCTGACGGTGCAGGTGGCGCCGACGGCCACGCTGGAGCAGGTGTTGGTCTGGGTGAAGTCGCCGGTCGCCGCCGCCGAGGAGACGGTCGCGGTGGTGGTGCCGGTGTTGGTGAGGGTGACCGTCTTGGCGGTGGCGCTGCTGCCCACCAGCGTGGCCGGGAAGGAGAGCGCGGACGGGTCGGCGCTGAGCACCGGGCCCGGCGCGGTGCCGGTGCCGGTCAGGGCGACCGTGCTGGTGGTGCCGCCGGCGTTGACGGTCAGGGTGCCGGTGCGGGCACCGGTGGCCGTCGGCTTGAAGGTGACGTTGACGGTGCAGCTGCCGTTCGCCGCGATCGACGAGCCGCAGGTGCTGGTCTGGGTGAAGTCACCGGTCGCGGTGATCGAGGAGACCGCAGCGGCCGAGCCGGTCGGGTTGGAGACGGTGACGGCCTTGGCCGCGCTGGCCGAACCCGAGGCGACGGAGCCGAAGTCGAGCGCGCCGGGGGTGGCCGTCACGCCGGTCGGCGGGTAGGGCGGGAAGACCGGCGTGGGCCAGGCGCCGCAGAGCGGCGTCCCGCTGATCCCCGAGTTGCCGCCGCCGTCGGTGACCGCGAAGTTGCCGCCCTCGCAGCTGTAGACGGGTGAGGAGGCGCCGACGCCGGTCGCGGTCACGTTGGTGAACGACGCGGCGCCGCCGGTCTGCTCCTGGAGGGCGAACGTCCCGGTGCCTGCGATGGTGACGTTGTTGAGGTTCACCCCGCTGACGGTGCCCTCCACCCACTGCACGGCCTCGTACGGACTCTGCTCGATCAGCGCGTTGGAGACGTTGATCGGTCCGGTGATGGAGCCCTGGCTGCCGTCGAACCACAACGCGCCCACCCCGAACTGCCAGTTGGGGTCGAGGCTGCCGTCGCGGATCAGCGTGTTGTTGCTGATCGTGGTGGTGCCGGTCGGCGTCGAGGTGAAGCGCTGGCCGACCTGGATGCCGCCGCCCTGGGCGAGGCCGGTGTCCTGCACGAGGTTGCCGCTCACCGTGTTGTCGTGGCCGCCGTAGATCGCGATGCCGTTGGCCAGGATCTGCTCCTGGACGGTGTTGTTGGTGATGGTGTCGTTGGCGTCGGCCCCCAGGCCGGAGTCCGCCCAGGTGGCGATGCCGTCGTCACCGGTGTTGCGGATGTCGCTGTTGGTCACCGAGGAGTTGGTGACCCCGCCGTGGAAGTTGATGCCGTCGGCGGTGGTGTCGCGGATGCGCATCCCGGAGAACGAGAGCTTGTCCATGGGGCCGTCCATCCAGGCGCCGACCTTCATGTGGTCGATCCAGAGGTTGGACACCGTGGAGTTGCTGAGCGCGCCGCCGATGCCGTTCACCTGCGCGCTGTCGTCGCGCTCCTGGACGTTGCCGAAGATGGCGAAGTTCTGCAGGTGCACGTTGGTGCTGGGGTTGGGGGCGGAGTTGCCGTAGAAGCCGGGCGCGGTGCCGGTGACGGTCGAGTACCACATGCCGGCGCCCGCGATCGTCACGTTGTTGACCGCAATGTGCCCGGGGACGTTGTACGTGCCCGGCGGGATCCACACGGTGCCGCCCGAACCGGCCGCGCTGATCGCGGCGTTGAACGCGGCGGTGGAGTCGCCCGCGCCGGTCGCGTCGGCGCCCTCGCTGGTCACCGAGACCGAGCCGGACGGCTGCGACAGGGCCGAGCCGACGTTCTCGAAGTCGGCGAAGTCGACGGTGTACGAGGACGCCGTGTCCTCGGAGTCGACCTGGAGCGTGAAGGTGGTGCCGGCCGGATACGTGGTGGAGAAGAGCCGGTGCGCCTCGTCGTAGAAGTGGTGCTGGTTGCTGCCCGGCGAGTTGGTGAACGGGTAGCTGCCGTAGTACCAGCTGTAGGCGTTGGTGAGGTTGAAGTCGGTCTGCTTGGTGCCGTTGACATACAGCGACAGCGGGGCGGTGTAGACCGAACCGCCGGACGTGTCGGGGATGCTGTAGCGGAAGTCGATCGAGTTGGTCGCCACCGGGGTGGTGAACGTGACGTACTTGCCGCCCCCCTGGAGGGTGACCGCCTTGCGGTACGAGGCTTCGTCGGCGAGCTGTCCGTAGGCGAAACTCGGCCCGATCACCGTTCCGTTGGTGGCCGAGTTCTCCGCCTGCACCTCGACGTAGGGCAGGCTCGCGCCGCTTCCGCCGGTGGCCACCGCCGGGGTCGCCGCGGTGGCGGGCTGGCCGGTCAGCGCGAGTACACCGCCCGCGGCGAGCACCGCGGTGGTCCCGCCCACCGCGACTGCTCGTCTGAGCGCTCTCAGGGCCTGGAACATCTGCTGCTCCTCTCGACACGGAGGGCCTCGGGCCGTCCGGATGCCGTCAGGTGTCCGATGTGCGTATGCCGGCGGGCCCGTCGTGGCGCCCGCCCGCGCGAGCCGGCGTGGCGGCCGGTGCGCGCGGCGGCTGGTGCCGGCCCGGGTACCGCCGGGATGGCGTGGCGGTACCCGGGCCGGTGCTGGAGGTGGGCGCCGCACCCGCGTGGAGGGCGGATGCGTGCCGGGGTGCTGAGCCGTGGGCGGGCGCGGCCGCGGGTGCCGCGGCGGCGCGGTTCCGGGACGGAAGCCGTCCGGGGTGTGGGCCTTGGGGATGTGGGGGGCTTTCGGGGTCTCGCGGGGTGGGGCCGGCGAGATGTGGGTGGGGGTGAGGCGGCGACGCAAGGGGAACCGTAGCCACCTCGACACGCGTACGCAATATTCAGACGCATCTCTGTTACATCCAAACTTTCCACTGAAAGTTCCGGAGTTCCTGCCCTCGGCGGTGGTCCTCGCCGCCACCCGGCGCGCCGCGGGCGGTCCGCGCCGACCCGTGCGGTAGACGTGGGATGACGCGCGGCCGCCCGCGGTGCAGACGGCGTCCCCGTCGCGTCGCCTGCCGGTACAGGGCGGTAGGTGCCGGTATGCGCCGCCACGCAGGGGTACACGGGCGGTACGGGCGGTACGGGCAGGACGGGTGGTACGCGGGGGAGCAGGCGGGTCCGAGGAGCGGGAGGCAGGTCCATGAGCAGCGGTTCGGCCGGCCGCGACGGCGGCACGCCCCCGGAGCCGGAGGGTCGGCGGGACGGGCCCACGCCGCCCCGGAGCCGGGCCCGGCGCGGGCGGCGGCGCGGGTTCCGGCGCGGACCCCGGCGGCCGGTCGCTGTGCCTGGTCACCGGCGCCACCGGGTACATCGGCGGGCGGCTGGTCCCCGAACTGCTCGACCGCGGCCACCGGGTGCGCTGCCTGGCCCGCACCCCCGCCAAACTGCGCGACCACCCCTGGGCCGGCCGGATCGACGTGGCCGCCGGCGACGTGACCGACCCGGCGGCCGTGGCCGAGGCGATGCGGGGCGTCGACACCGCCTACTACCTCGTGCACACCCTCGGCGGCGGCCCCGACTTCGAGGAGACCGACCGCCGTGCCGCCCGGATCTTCGGCGAGCAGGCCAGAGCCGCCGGGGTGCGCCGTATCGTCTACCTCGGCGGCCTGACCCCGCCCGGCGTCCCCGAAGCCGACCTCTCCCCGCACCTGCGCTCGCGCGCCCAGGTGGGCGAGATCCTGCTGGGCTCCGGCGTGCCCACCGCCGTGCTGCGCGCCGCCGTCGTCATCGGCTCCGGCTCGGCCTCCTTCGAGATGCTGCGCTACCTCACCGAGCGGCTGCCGGTCATGGTCACCCCCCGCTGGGTGCGCACCCGCATCCAGCCCATCGCCGTCCGCGACGTGCTGCGCATCCTCGCCGGCTGCGCCCACCTGCCGTCCGAGGTCAGCCGCGCCTTCGACATCGGCGGTCCGGACATCCTGACGTACCGTCAGATGATGTTGCGGTACGCCGCCGTGGCCGGACTGCGCCGCCGGGTCATCATCCCGCTGCCGGTGCTCACCCCGGGCCTGTCCAGCCTGTGGGTCGGCCTGGTCACCCCCGTGCCCAGCTCCCTAGCCCGGCCGCTGGCCGAGTCGCTGCGGTACGAAGTGGTCAGCCACGACCGCGACATCACCGCCTACGTGCCCGACCCGCCCGGCCACCCGATCGGCTTCGACGACTCGGTACGCCTCGCCCTCCAGCGCATCCGCGAGGCCCAGGTCGTCACCCGCTGGTCCTCCGCCGCCGTGCCCGGCGCGCCCAGCGACCCGCTGCCCACCGACCCGGACTGGGCCGGCGGCAGCCTCTACACCGACACGCGCGAACAGCTCGTCGACGCCTCCCCCGACGCGCTGTGGCGGGTCGTCGAGGGCATCGGCGGCGACAACGGCTGGTACTCCATGGAGCCGGCGTGGGCGGTGCGCGGCCTGCTCGACCGGCTCGCCGGCGGCGTCGGACTGCGCCGCGGCCGGCGCGACGCCGTCCGGCTGCGGGTCGGGGACTCCCTCGACTTCTGGCGGGTGGAGGAGATCGAGCCGGGCCGGCTGCTGCGGCTGCGGGCCGAGATGCGGCTGCCGGGTCTGGCCTGGCTGGAGATGTGCGTCGACCCCGCCCCCGGCGGCCGGTCCCGCTACCACCAGCGCGCGGTCTTCCACCCGCGCGGCCTGGCCGGACACGCCTACTGGTGGAGCGTCGCCCCCTTCCACGCCTTCGTCTTCGGCGGCATGGCGCGCAACATCGCCCGCGCCGCCGCCGATCCCGCCGTCCGGCCGGCCGCCCCGCCCCCCGGAGCACACCCGTGAGCCCCCGTGACCCCCCGTAGCCCTGTGTACCCCGTCATCCACGAACCCCCAGCGAGCCCCCTGTGAGCCCCCCCATGACCACCGCAGTCGTCCTGTTCACCGCCGACCTGCGGCTGCACGACCACCCGCCGCTGAGCACCGCCCTGCGCCACTGCGACGAGGTGCTGCCGCTGTTCGTCCGCGATCCGGCCGTGGACTCCGCCGGGTTCGCCGCCCCCAACCGGCTGGCCTTCCTCGCCGACTGCCTCGCCGACCTCGACGCCGGGCTGCGCGAGCGCGGCGGCCGGCTCGTGCTGCGCCACGGCGACACCGTCGAGGAGACCGCCAGGGCCGCCGCCGAGACGGGCGCCGCCGCCGTCTACACCGCCGCCGGCACCAGCGCCTACGCCCACCGCAGAGAGCGGCGGCTGCGGGCCGCGCTGGAGGGCGACGGGCGGCGGCTGGAGGTGCTGGACGCCGTCACCACCGCCCTCGCGCCCGGCGCCGTCACCCCCGCCTCCTCCGACCACTTCGCCGTCTTCACGCCCTACTTCCGCCAGTGGTCGGCGGCGCCGCAGCGGTCACCGGGGGGCGCTCCGCGCCGCGTCCCGGTCCCCGACGGGCCCGGCTCCGCGCCGCTGCCCGACCGCGCGAAGACCGCCGGCGCCTCGCCCGCGCTGGCCCGCGGCGGCGAGAGGGAGGCCCGCCGGCGGCTCACCGCCTGGCTGCGCTCGGCCGCCGACTCCTACGAGGACCGCCACGACGACCTCGCCGGCGACGCCACCTCCCGGCTCTCCCCGCACCTGCACTTCGGCACCCTCTCGGCCGCCGAGACCGTGGCCCGGGCCCGTGCCCGGGGCGGCCCCGGCGCCGAGGCGTTCGTCCGCCAGGTCGCCTGGCGCGACTTCAACCAGCAGCTCCTGGACGCCCGTCCGGCCGCCGCCCACGACGACTACCGCACCCGGGAGGACCGTTGGCGTCCCCCCTCCGGCGCGGCCGCCGCCGACCTCGAAGCGTGGCGGGCGGGCCGGACCGGCTACCCGGTCGTCGACGCGGCCATGCGGCAACTGCGCCACGAGGGGTGGATGCACAACCGGGGACGGCTGCTGACCGCGAGCTTCCTCACCAAGACCCTCTACATCGAATGGCGCGCGGGCGCCCGCCACTTCCTCGACCTGCTGGTCGACGGCGACGTGGCCAACAACCAGCTGAACTGGCAGTGGGTGGCCGGCACCGGAACCGACACCCGGCCCAACCGGGTGCTCAACCCGATCCGGCAGGCCCGCCGCTTCGACCCCGACGGCGGCTACGTACGACGCTGGGTACCCGAACTCGCCGGTGTGGCCGGGGCGGCCGTCCACGAGCCGTGGCGGCTGCCGGCGGGGGAGCGGTCCGGGCTGGACTACCCGGAGCCGGTGGTGGACCTCGCCGAGGGGCTCGCCCGGTTCCGCACGGCCCGGGGGCTGCGCACCTGACGGTCGTGGACCGCGCGGGCCCCTCGCGCGGCGCGGGGACGTCACGGGCCCGTCCGGGGGAAGGCGGCTCGCCCGGTGGGAGCCGCACTTGCGCTGGAGTCCACTCCAGCTCCTAGCCTCGTCGCATGACGACACCACAACGCCCCATCAACTCCGGTTTCGGCGCCACCAGCACGGCCACCGAGGTGCTGGACGGTATCGACCTCTCCGGCCGCCTCGCCCTGGTCACGGGCGGCTACTCGGGCCTCGGTCTGGAGACCACCCGCGCGCTGGCCGCCGCCGGCGCGCACGTCGTCGTGCCCGCCCGCCGGCCGGACACTGCCAAGGAGGCGCTGGCCGCCATCCCCGACACCGAGGTGGACGAGCTGGACCTCGCCGACCTCGACAGCGTGGCCCGCTTCGCCGACCGGTTCCTCGCCTCCGGCCGCGACCTCGACATCGTCATCGACTCGGCCGCCGTCATGGCCTGCCCGGAAACCCGCGTCGGCCCGGGCTGGGAGGCCCAGTTCGCCACCAACCACCTGGGCCACTTCGCCCTGGTGAACCGCCTCCTCCCGGCGATCGAGCGGAACGGCGGCGGCCGCGTCGTCTCCGTCTCCTCCATCGGCCACCACAACTCGGCCATTCGCTGGGACGACCTCCACTTCACCACCGGCTACGACAAGTGGGTCGCCTACGGGCAGGCCAAGACCGCCAACGCGCTCTTCGCCCGGCAGCTCGACACCCTCGCCGCCGACCGGGGCGTGCGGGCCTTCTCGCTCCACCCCGGCGGCATCCTCACCCCGCTCCAGCGCCACCTGCCCAAGCAGGAGATGGTCGACCGCGGCTGGATCGACGCCGACGGCAAGCCGCTGAACCCGGCCGGCTTCAAGACCCCGGAGCAGGGCGCCGCCACCCAGGTGTGGGCCGCCACCTCACCGCGGCTGGACGGCCTGGGCGGCGTCTACCTGGAGGACTGCGAGATCGCCCTGCCCACGGCGCCGGGCGAGCGGACGGGCGTCAGGGAATGGGCCACCGACCCGGAGCAGGCCGCCCGGCTGTGGGCGCTGTCCGCCGAGCTGACCGGCGTGGACGCCTTCGCCGCGTGACCTGGCGCGGCCGGGGGCGCGGCCGGCGCCGCCCGAGCGCCGCGCCGCCCGCCCTCCCACCGGACCGATCCGGCCGGAGGGCGGGCGGCGCGCGGGGAGCCGCGGCTCAGGAGGTCGGGCGGTAGGAGTAGACGGTCGTGGCCACCTCGCACACGCTCGGCGGCACGATCTCCACCCGCAGCACCTTCGCCGCGGTGTCGTAGTCGACGCCCTCCGTCTCGAACGTGCCGGAGCACAGGCTCTGCTGGGGGAGCTGGAAGAGGCCGGTGACGTGCCCGGTGACCGGTGTGCCGTCGAGGGCGTGCGGCAGGTCGACCTCGAAGACGTCCTTCGTGGCGTCGTCGGAGGCGCAGACCAGGCTGGTCGGGCCGGTGAAGTCGCAGCCCTGCACGTCGTCCACGGCCGTGTCCAGTGTGATCTGCCCGGCCTGTGCCAGCGTGCCGCCGGTGGACGGGGTGGCGGGGTTGGTCAGCGGCGCGGGGAACACCTGGAGCCGGTCCATCTGCCCCCACTCGCCGGCCACCAGCCACTGGGCGTCCGGCGAGACGGTGGCGAAGGAGTTGTTCAGCATCTCTCCCGCGTCCAGCGGATGGGTGTAGTCGTAACTCTGCCCGGACGGCGTGGTGACCTCGAACATCTTGGACGTGGCGCTGTCGCCGCCCTGGTAGGCGTCGAAGACGTAGCCGCCGGCGATGTCGGGGTCGCCCACGTGGTTCCAGCCCTGGACCCGCAGGCGCAGCGGGACGGAGCCCAGCCCCCGGGTGAGCAGGGAGCCGTCGGCGCGGGTGGCGATGCCCTCGCCGCCGGTGAGCGAGTCGACGGTGGAGCTGCCGGCGGCCGTCCACCCGGCGGGCGCGGCGGCGTGCGAGGCGGTGGTGCCGGCCGCGACGAGGGCGGCGGCCGCGGCGAGGGTGAGTGCGGCGCGGCTGAGCAGGGCGTGAGCGGTCAACGCGACCTCCAGAAAGCGGAATTCGGGGTGAGGTGCGGACGGTGCGTGAACGGTCCGGCCGTCGGGGTCCGGCCACCGGACTGCGAGCACGCTATTCCCACCCACCCCTCCGGCACCACTGACACCCGGTCAACACCCGGTGGCCGGAGGGGAGACGAGGGGAAGCCGCCGGGGCGGAAGGCGCTCGTCCGCCCAGAGGGACCCTCGGGGCTGTGGTGAACTGGTGCCAGAGCAGGCGAGGTTCGCCCGCTGGTGACGCGTTCTGCGCGGGTGACCGCACGGCGGCCGGAAGCCGCGTGGCGGGCCTGCCCGGCTCCTTCGGCCGGCGCGGCGGGCGCGGGTGCCGGGGCGGCGAGCGGGGCAGACCTCGCCGGGAGCCGTACTAGCCTTGTGACTCATGGGAAACGGGAGCACGGTGAATCCGAAGGGCGAGCAGAAGCCGGCGGCCGCCGCGCCGGTTGTACCGCACCGGGCGAGTCCCGGCCGGAGAAGCCCGCGCATGGACTGCTGCGGCACCTGCCGCCGCCCGCTCGGCGGTGCCTTCATTTGCCCGGAGTGCGGCGCCTACGCGCCCGACATCGACCCCCGGGGTCCCGGCGCCGCGCCTGCCGGGGCCGACCAGGAGGCGGCCGCGAAGGACGACGACCGGCACTCGCGGTCCGCCGCTCCAGCCGCGAGGTACCGTCTCGAAAGGCGATCTGGCGGTGCGTCAGCGATCGGGTCGGAAGCCGGAGACCCGAAGGCCCTGTCACAGGCGCCGCAGACGCCTCAGGCCCCGCAGGTCCAGCGAACCCCGCAGGCCCCGCTGATACGCGTGCGGAGCGTGCCCCGGCGGACCTCCGGGACATCATCCCGGCCGGCGGAAGGAGCCGGTGCACCCGAGCCCGGCTCCCGCCCGGGACGCCCGCGGCACCTCCTCCGGGCGCCGCCGGCGAAGCGCCCGCCCCGCCGGAGGGCGCTGAGGGCGCCGAGCGGGCCGTCGCCCCGCTGAGCGGCGCCGTCACGGCCGCCGGGCCGCCGCCGCGTTCGCCACCCTCGCCGTCCTGGGCGCGGGCACCGCCACACTCGTCGCCACCTCCGGCTCCTCCGCCGAGCCGCACACCGCCACAGCGCCCGGCTCCGCTCCGCCCGGCACCACCGCCCCGGCTCCAGCGCCTCCGCGTCCACCGCTCCGGCCGCGCCCGCCGTGCCGGCCACGCCTGCCGAGCGCGCCCGGCCGCCCGCCCCTCGGCCACTGGCGCCGCCACCGCCCGGACCACGCGGCCAGGGGCCGCGTCACCGAAGCCGCCGGCCCCGACGGGCACCGCCACGGCCACCACAGCCACTCCCAGCGGGTCGACCGCGCCGTCCACCCCCTCCACCGGCCCGACGGGCACACCGAGCACCGGCGCCCCGAGCACTTCGCCCTCCGCCTCGCGGAGCCCGTTCTGCCTCCTCGGCCTCTGCCTGCACTGACCCGGGTCCCGGCGCGGAGGTCGCGACTGGTTCGCTTCCTCGCTGACCGTCCGACCTGCTGACCGGCCCCGTACCGATCGTCCCCGCCGTCGGCGGCGGGTCAGCGTTCGACTTCCTGGCGGATGCGCCGGGCCGGGCGGAAGACGTACAGGTCGAGGACGTCGGGCGGATCGGCGAGTCCGGGGCCGCCGGCCTCGACCCATGCGGTGATGTCGGCTGCCGCGTCGGGGTCGTTGACCAGGCCCAGCCAGACGGGCCGGCCGCCGGCTCCGCGTCCCTCGGCGGAGGGCTGGACGACGATGACGTCGGCCTGCTCGCAGACGTCCAGGCAGCCGACGGTCCGGACGGTGGCGACGGAGGCCAGGGACTGCCGGAGGCCGGTGAGCTGGGCGGCGTGGTCGAGGCCGGGGACCTTGGGGGTGCCGCAGCAGCAGCCGCGGCAGACCGTGACCGTGCAGCGGGCCGCCCCCGCCGTGGCGCTGGAGGCGGCCCGGCGGCTCCGCGCACTCACCTGGCGCCTTCCGCGTCTCCCGTGCCTTCTGTGCCTTCTGTGCCCTCGGTGCCGGCCCGCCTCCACGCGCTCTCCCGCAGCAGCCGCAGGCCGTTGAGGCCGACGATGACGGTCGAGCCCTCGTGGCCGAGGACGCCGAGCGGCAGCGGCAGGTGGCCGACCAGGTCCCAGACCACCAGGCCGGAGATGAACACCGAGGCGATCAGCAGGTTCTGCGCCACGAACCGGCGGGCCCGGCGCGACAGGGCGACCACGGTCGGGACGGTGGCGAGCTCGTCGCGCACGACGACCACGTCCGCGGTCTCCAGTGCGAGGTCGGAGCCGGCCCGTCCCATGGCGACGCCGGTGTGGGCCGCGGCCAGCGCGGGGGCGTCGTTGACTCCGTCGCCGATCACCAGCACCCTGCGGCCGGCCCGCTCCTGCTCCCGGACGGCGGCGACCTTGTCCTGGGGCAGCAGCCCGGCGCGGACATCGGTGATGCCGACCTCGGCGGCCAGGCGGGCGGCGGCGCGCGGGTTGTCGCCGGTCAGCAGCATCGGTGTGCCGCCGGTCAGCGTCGCCAGCGCGCTGACGGTGGCGGCGGCGTCCGGCCGCAGCCGGTCCGCGATGCCCAGAACGCCGACCGGCGTACCGTCCCGCCCGACCAGCACGGCGGTGCGGCCGCCGTGCTCCAGCTCCTCGGTGACAGCCGCGGCCTGGAGGGAAGGGGCGTCGTCGGCGCCGTCGGCCGACCGGGCCGGGGCGCCGACCGTCATGGCGGCACCGCGCACGGTGGCGGTCACACCGACGCCCGGGGCCGAGGCGAAGTCCGCGGCGACCGGCAGGTCCAGGCCCCGTTCGCGGGCGGCGCCCACGACGGCCCGGGCCAGCGGGTGCTCGCTGGGATGCTCGGCGGCGGCCGCGAGTACCAGCAGGTCCTCCTCCGACAGGCCGGAACCGGTCAGGGGGCGGATGTCGGTGACGCGCGGAGTGCCTTCGGTGAGGGTGCCGGTCTTGTCCAGCGCCACCGCGTCGGCCTGGCCCAGGCGCTCCATGACGACCGCGGACTTCACCAGGACGCCGTGGCGTCCGGCGTTGGCGATCGCCGACAGCAGCGGCGGCATGGTCGCCAGCACCACGGCGCACGGGGAGGCGACGATCATGAAGGTCATCGCGCGCAGCAGCGAGCCGGTCGCCGACGCGCCGAACGCCGGCGGGATCAGGAAGACGGCCAGGGTGGCGAGGACCATGCCCAGGGAGTACCGCTGCTCGACCTTCTCGATGAACAACTGCGTGGGCGCCTTGGTCCCGGACGCCTCCTCGACCATCCTGACGATCCTGGCGATCACCGAGTCGGAGGCGTCGCGCCCGACCCGGACCCGCAGTGCGCCGGTGCCGTTCAGGGTGCCCGCGAAGACCTCGTCCCCGGCCCGTTTGGCGACCGGCAGCGGCTCACCGGTGATGGTCGCCTGGTCGACCTCGCCGACGCCGTCCACCACCCGGCCGTCGGCACCCACGCGCTCTCCGGGCCGGATCAGGACGGTGTCGCCGACCACCAGGTCCCCGGTCGCGACGGTCTCCTCGCCGCCGCCGTCCAGCAGCCGGGTGGCGGTGGTGGGCGCGAGGTCGAGCAGGCCGCGCACCGAGTCCCGGGTGCGGGCGGTGGCCAGCGCCTCCAGGGCGCCGGAGGTGGCGAAGATGACGATCAGCAGCGCGCCGTCCATCACCTGCCCGATGGAGGCCGCGCCGACCGCGGCGACGATCATCAGCAGGTCGACGTCGAGGGTCTTCTCGCGCAGCGCCCGCAGGCCGGCCCATCCGGGTTCCCAGCCGCCGGTGGCGTAGGCGATCGCGTACACCGGCGCCCAGGCCCAGGCCGGGGCGCCGGCCAGTTGCAACGGCAGGGCGATCAGGAAGGCCACGGTGGCGGCGGCGGCCCAGCGGGCCTCGGCCAGCGCGAGGACGCGCGTACGACGCCTGGGAGGGGTGCTCCCGCGTGCGGCCGTGGCGGGAGCCGGGCGCTCGGTGAGGGTCGTGGACATGGCTGTGCTGTTCCTTCGCGCAGGCAGGGCGGGGCGTCCACCATACAGGAATACATGAACAGCTCTTCATCTGTCTTTTGTAGGATGGACGCCATGGGCCATGGAGCAGTCACCGCCGCCGAGAACGAGAACACCGTCCCGCGCACCCTGCTGGACGCGTCCAACGCGACCAAGGTCGCGGCCACCCTGCAGGCCCTGGCCACCCCCTCCCGGCTGCTGATCCTGGCCCGGCTGCGCGAGGGCCCGCTGGCGGCCACCGAACTGGCCAAGGCCGTCGGCATGGAGCAGTCCGCCTGCTCCCACCAGCTGCGGCTCCTGCGCAACCTCGGCCTCGTCGTCGGTGAGCGGCACGGCCGCTCGATCGTCTACGCGCTGCACGACCACCACGTCGCCGAACTCCTCGACCAGGCCGTCTACCACGTCGAGCACCTCCGCCTGGGCATCAGCGACGCACCCGAGGACACGGCCGAGACCGGCTGACCGCCCCCCGCCCGGTCGACGCCGCGCCCCGGGCGGCACGAACGGCCCCTCCTGGGCCGCGACTCCGGCCGCCGACCGACGTTGACGCCGCGCTCCGGGGCGGCACGAACCGCGGCCCGAGGACGATGGCGCCCCGGAACCCGGCCAGGACGGGAGCCGACGGGCGGAGAGGGCGAGGGGGCGAGGGGAGCGCGTGAGGTCGGGCCGTCAGTCCTCTGTCGGGGCCGGCTCCTCGACGGGAGCCTGGGACGGGTCCGGCCCGCGCGGTGCGAGCACGTCCTCGACGTAGCTCGCCACCGTGGCCTCCAGGCCGACGTCGTGCTGGGCCCGCTCGGACAGGTACCAGCGGTGCTCCAGCAGCTCGTGGTAGACCTGCGCCGGGTCCATGCCGCGCCGCAGCTCCAGGGGCACCGCGCGCACCGTCGGCCGGAACACGTCCCGCACCCAGCGGTGGGCCAGCACCTCCGGGCGCGCGCCCAGGGCGTGGTCGGCGCTGCGCGGGCCGGTCGGCGGGACGTAGTCGTCCTGCGTGGCCATCCACTGGTCCAGGTCGTTGAGCAGGCTGCGGGCCTGGTTCTCCTCGGTGTCCAGGCCGGTCAGGCGCAGCAGTTGGCGCTGGTGGTGGCCGGCGTCGACGACCTTCGGCAGGAACGTGACGGAGTCGCCGCCGGGGGAGCGCTGGATCTGCATCTCGGCGACGTCGAAGCCGAGGCCGTTGAGGCGGCGGATGCGGCGGTCGATGTAGTGCCGCTTGCTCGCCGGGTAGACGGACTCGCGGGTCAGCTCGTGCCACAGCTCCTCGTACCGGGCGCAGATCGCCTCGGCGAAGGTCAGGGGGTCCACCGAGGGGTGGAGCGAGCCGCCCGCCTCCAGGTCCATCAGCTCGCCGGCGATGTTCACCCGGGCCAGCTCGATGTCGTAGTCGCGCTGCCCGTCGCTGAGCTTCGGGTGGAGCTGGCCGGTCTCGGCGTCCACCAGGTAGGCCGCGTAGGCCCCGGCGTCGCGGCGGAAGAGGGTGTTGGACAGCGAGCAGTCGCCCCAGGCGAAGCCCGCCAGGTGCAGCCGCACCAGCAGCACCGCGAGCGCGTCCAGCAGCCGGCTCACGGTCCCCGGGCGCATCGTCGTCTCGAAGAGCGAGCGGTAGGGGAGCGAGCCGCCCAGGTGGCGGGTGATCAGCGCCGGTTCCAGGGGGGTGCCGTCGTCGGCGACCCGGCCGGTGACCACGGCGATCGGGTCGACCGCGGGTATCGCCAGCCGGTCCAGGTCGCGCAGCAGCCCGTACTCGCGGTCGGCCGCCCACTCGGAGACCTCCTTGACCGCCACCACCTCCTCGCCGGCCCGGGCGAACCGCACCACGTGCCGGGAGATGCCGCGCGGCAGCGCGACCAGCGACTCGGCGGGCCACTCCTCCAGCGGCAGCTGCCACGCGAGGTCGAGCAGGGCCGACGGGTGCTCGGCGTCGGTGGCTCTGATCTGGAGCGGCATGGTGCGGGTCCTCGGTCTCGGCTCGGCGGGCTCCGGAGGCCGGAGCACGGTTGCGTCCAGGCAATCTACCGTCCGGGACGGCCGGGCCCGCTGTCCCGGGTGTCCGCCGGGCCGCACGCGACGGCGCCCGAGCCGCGCCGCCGGCCGCCGGCGAGCCGCCCGGACGCCGCCCGGTCGAACGGCCCCCGGACCTCGGCGCGGCCCGCCCCCCGTGCGCGCAGCCGGCCCGCCCCCCTCAGTGCTCCCCGGGCACCGCCCCGCCGATCGCCGGGGCGGCCGCCATCAGCTGCTCGGCGCAGGCGCGGATCACCCGCACCGCCGCCGCCACCGCCCCGACCTGGAGCATGTCCGGCCACATCAGCAGGTAGGTGCGGCGCAGCGGCCAGTTGCTCAGCGGGCGGCACACCAGGCCGGGCAGCAGGTGGGCGTGCAGACCCAGCTCGCTCACCAGGCTCACCCCCAGTCCGGAGGCGACGAGGGCCTGCGTGGCCAGCGCGTCGTCCACCGTGGCCACCACGCGCGGGACGAAGCCGAGATGCGTGCAGGCCGCGACGAACCGGTCCCGGAAGCTCTCCATCACCCAGTTGCTGTCGGCCAGCTCGGCCAGGCCCACGGCCGGCCGGCCGGCCAGCGGGTGGTCCTCGCGCATCACGACGAAGCGCCGGTCGGTCATCAACTCCAGCCGCAGCATCGTCTCCTCGCCCTCGGGGAGCTCCTCGTTCTCCCAGTTGCACAGCAGGCCCACGTCCGCCTCGCCGGACCGGACCACCCGCCGCGCCTCCACCGGTTCGGCCTGCGCCACGGTCACCCGAACGCCTGGATGGGCCGCGGCCAGCCGTTCGACGGCCCGCGGCACCAGCGTCATGCAACTGCTCTGGAACGCCACCATGCGCACCAGGCCGCCGCCGTGCGCGACCGACGCGGCCACCTCCTGGTCGGCCGCGCGCAGCGCCGAGAAGATCCCGTTCGCGTGCCGGACCAGCACCTGCCCGACCTCGGTGAGCCGCAGGCCGCGGCCGACGCGCACCACCAGCGGCGCGCCGACGGACTGTTGCAGCCGCCGCATCTGGTAGCTGACGGCGGGCTGGGTGTAGCCGAGCGCCTGTGCGGCGGCGGTGTACGAGCCGGTCCGCGCCACCTCCGTCAGCACGCGCAGCCCCTGTACTTCCATCCAGGCATCATAAAAGCAACTGATGGATGGCCGAAAAAACCCTCGCTGGACGGAGGGAAGGGCGATCCGATGGAATGTCCGGCAACCGCAACTCGGCGCCTCGCCGCAGGAGTCATGCCTTGACCTCTTCTGACGCCCTGGCCGCCGCCGCGGACGACACACCGTCCGGGCCCGGCCCCAGCACCCCTCTCGTCCGCATCCGCGGTCTCAACAAGCACTTCGGCGGTGTCCAGGTGCTCCACGGCGTCGACCTCGACGTGCACCGCGGCGAGGTCGTGGCAGTGATCGGCCCGTCCGGGTCCGGCAAGTCCACACTCTGCCGCTGCGTCAACCGCCTGGAGACCATCACCTCGGGAACGATCGAGATCGACGGCGTGCCGCTGCCGGCCGAGGGGCGCGAGCTGTCCCGGCTGCGCGCCGAGGCGGGCATGGTCTTCCAGTCGTTCAACCTCTTCGCGCACATGACGGCCCTGCAGAACATCGCGCTCGCCCCGGTCAGGGTGCGCGGACTGTCCCGGGCCGAGGCGCAGGAGCGCGGCCGTCGGCTGCTGGCCCGGGTGGGCCTGGCCGACAAGGCCGACGTGCACCCGGCCCGGCTGTCCGGCGGCCAGCAGCAGCGCGTGGCCATCGCCCGGGCACTGGCGATGGAGCCCTCGGTCCTGCTGTGCGACGAGCCCACCTCCGCGCTCGACCCGGAGATGATCCAGGAGGTGCTGGACGTCCTCGCCGAACTCGCCGCCGAGGGGATGACCATGATCGTGGTGACCCACGAGATGGGCTTCGCCCGCAAGGTCGCCGACCGGGTGGTGTTCATGGACGCCGGCCGCATCCTGACCAGCGCCCCGCCCGCGGAGTTCTTCGCCGACCCCGGACACGAACGCGCCGCCGACTTCCTGTCCAAGGTGCTCCAGCACTGACCGTCCCGGCGCAGCCGGAAGCAGCCCGAACCAGCCCGAACCAGCCGGAACCAGCACGGCCCGCTTGAACCGGCCCGGACCGGACCGGCCCGCGCCCAGTGCACCGCGCGGGCGGGCTGCCGGCCGGCGCCGCCCACCGCCAGATCGCTCCGCAGATAGCTCCGCAGACTCCCGGACTCCCGGACTCCCCAGACAAGGAAACCCTCATCCAATGAACGCCGCCGTATCACCAAAGCGCCGCACCGCCCGGAGCACCGCCCTCGTCGCCGGTGTGCTCGCCGCCACCGCGTTCTTCGCGACCGCCTGCTCCTCCTCCGACTCCTCGGGCTCCTCGGCGGTGCCCGGCAACGGCGGCGGCAAGGCCACGGTCAAGAGCGACACGGACGCGGTCAGCGCCCTCATCGCCGCCGAGAAGCCGGCCGCGGACATCGCCCCGGGCTCCACCGCGGCGAAGATCAAGGCCCAGGGCTATCTGCGGGTCGGCGGGACCCAGACCGCCGCGCTGTTCTCGCTGCTCAACCCCACCACCGGCAAGGTGCAGGGCTTCGACGCGGCCATGTCGCAGCTGCTGGCGAAGTACATCATCGGCAAGCCCTCCACCAAGCTCACCAACGTCACCTCCGAGACCCGCGAGGCGCTGCTCAAGAGCCACCAGGTGGACACCGTCTTCGCCACCTACACCATCACCCCCGAGCGCGAGAAGCAGGTGGCCTTCGCCGGCCCCTACTACGAGGACGGCCTGGCCATCCAGGTCCGCAAGGGCACCACCGGGATCTCCTCCATGGCCGACCTCAACGGCAAGACGGTCATCACCGAGTCCGGTTCCACGGTGCCCGCCGCCGTCAAGCAGGCCGCCCCGCAGGCCAAGATCCAGCTGTTCGACACCAACACCGAGTGCGTGCAGGCCCTCAGCCAGAAGCGCGGTGACGCCTACGTCCTCGACCAGAGCCTGCTCGCCGGCAACGCGGTCACCAACAAGGACCTGGAGGTCCTGCCCGGCCTGTACACGAAGGAGGAGTACGGCGTCGGAGTCGCCCTGGACGAGCCGGACTTCAAGCAGTTCGTGAACACCTGGCTCCAGCAGGTGGAGGCCGACGGCACCTGGGCGAAGGTGTGGCAGGCCACCGTCGGCACCGAGGTGCCCGGCGCGGTCCCGACCCCGCCGACCGTGGGCTGATCCGCCGTGGGACTCATCGCCGACCACATCGGGGTCTTCGGCAGCGGACTGCTCGTCTCCGCCGAGATCAGCGCCTGCACGTTCGTCCTGGCCACCCTGCTCGGCGCCGTGCTCGCGGTCTGCCGGATCAGCCCGGTGCCGCCCCTGCGGATCTTCTCCCGGCTGTACGTCGCGGTGGTGCGCAGCGTCCCGCTGCTGGTGCTGCTCACCCTGTTCGTCTTCGGGCTGCCGGAAATCGGGGTCGTCTACTCGCTGCAGTGGACCGCGGTGACGGCGATGAGTCTGTACTGGGCGGCCTTCCTCTGCGAGGTGCTGCGGGCGGGCGTGCGGGCGGTGCCCCGCGGCCAGATCGAGGCCGCCCGCGCGCTCGGCCTGAGCTTCGGCCAGACCCTGCGGCTGGTCGTCCTGCCCCAGGCGGCGCGCTCGGTCATCCAGCCGGCCGCCTCCCTGTTCATCGCGGTGACCCTCAGCTCCTCGCTCGCCGCGGCGGTGGGGGTCACCCAGGAGCTGACCGGCCAGACCGAACTGCTCGACCAGAAGTACGCCCAGCCGCTGGTCACGTTCGGCGCCGCCGCCGTCATCTACGTCGCCATCGCGCTGTGCGTCGGCCGGCTGGCCGGCTACCTGGACCGCAAGTTGGAGGTGGCCCGATGAGCCTGCTGGACAAGGGCCGGTCCGGCCCCACCGACGAAGCCGGGGACGCGGCGCCGACGGCGCCCGCCGGCCGCGGCCGGGCAGCCGCGCTGCTGGAGCGCCTCGGCGGCGCGGACGAGGGCCTCTTCGACCAGCCCGGACCGCGCGGCCGCCGCCGTATCGCGGTGGCGAGCGCGGTCTCGCTCCTGGCGCTGGCCGCCCTGGTCTGGCTGGTGCTCCACCAGTTCGCGGCGCACGGCCAGTTGCACGCCGCGCAGTGGCGGATCTTCGGCCAGTGGCCGGTGCTGCACTACCTGCTCACCGCGCTGTGGGCGACGGTGCGCGCCACCCTGGTCAGCGGTGCCATCGCGCTGCCGCTGGGCGCGCTGCTCGCCCTCGGCCGGCTCGCCCGCACCCCGCTGCTGCGCTGGCCGGCCACCGTCTACGTGGAGGCCCTGCGCGCGGTCCCGCTGCTGCTGCTCATCTACGCCTTCCTGTTCGGCCTGCCCGAAGCCGGCGTGCGCGTCCCGCTGTTCTGGCAGCTGGTGTGGCCGGTCGCGCTCACCAACGCGGCCGTCTTCGCCGAGATCTTCCGCGCCGGGGTGCGCGCCCTGCCCCGCGGCCAGACCGAGGCCGCCCACGCGCTCGGCCTGAGCCACTGGACGACCATGCGCCTGGTGGTGCTGCCCCAGGCGATCCGGCAGACCGCGCCCGCCCTGGTCAGCCAGGTCGTCCGGCTGCTGAAGGACAGCTCGCTCGGCTACGTCGTCAGCTTCCTCGAACTCCTCAACGCCGCCAAGGTGCTCGGCGAGTTCGACCACACCATCGTCCAGGCGTACCTCGTCGTCGCGCTGATCTACGTCGTCGTCAACAACGCGCTCGCCGCCGTCGCCGGACAGATGGAGCGGCGCCTCGGCGGCGCCCCGGCGGCGCCGAAGGGCGACGGCGGACTGGCCGTCTGACCCCGCCACCTCCCACGCTCGCCGCTCGTCCTCCCGCCTCTCCGCCTCTCCGCCTCTCCGCCTCTCGCCCTGGCCACCCGCCTGCCCCTGACCGCCCGCCCTCCCGCATGCCCGCCGGACGGCTCCCCGCCGTCCGACGGCGGACTCCGGTGACCTTCTTCTCCCCGTCGGCCGCCGCTTCCGCCGTCCCCCGGGCGGGCGACGCGTGCGGCCGTGCCCGTCGAAGGACACGGCCGCACGCCGTCACGCCAGCACAGAAATGAGACCCGCATGTGTCGCTTCGTCGGAGTCGTCGCAGACGAGCCCGCCCCCGTCAGCCGCCTGATCGGCGACGACCTGGAACCGTTCCTCAGCCTCGCCTGCGAGCACGAGCACGGCTGGGGGGTGGCCCACCGCACCCCGGACGGAGCGATCCGCGTCACCAAGGCCCCCGAGCGCGCGGACCGCAGCGAGCGGCTGCGCGCCTGGCTGGACTCCTGCGTGACCGACATGGCCGTGGTGCACCTGCGGATGGCCAGCCCCGGACTGGCCCTCTCACCCGGGAACACCCACCCCTTCGGCGACACCCGCGCCGCCTTCGTCCACAACGGCGACTTCCGGCCCCGCGACTGCCTCGACGCCGTCATCGACCGGCAGCTGCTGGACGCCGCCGAGGGCCAGACCGACAGCGAGCGCTACTACCTGGCGGTGCGCACCCGGATGGACGCCGGCGCGCCCCCCGCCAAGGCCGTCGCCCAGGTCGCCGACGAGATCCGGATGCTCGCCGACGGCTACGTGGCCCTCAACTGCCTGCTGCTCACACCCGAGTCGCTCTACGTCTACCGCGACCACGACCCGGCCTCCGAGGTCATCACACGGCGCGGGGGCGCGTTCTTCGACCTGTACCGCCGCACCGGGGACGGCCGCACGCTGGTCGCCTCCGAGGGCTGGCCGCACCCCGAGCCGCTCTGGCAGCGGGTTCCGCGGCGGACCGTGCTGGAGATCCCCGAGGGCGGCCGCCAGACCGTCCTGCACAGCGCCTGACACCTGCCGCCGCCACGGCGGGTGTCAGGCCCGGTCCCGGCGCCGCGTCTCAACGCGCCGGGGCGGGCATGCCCCGGGCCTGGTGGCGCGCCCTCGGCCGGGCGGGCGGCGTCGGCTCCGGTGCCCGCCTCCCGTGCCCGGGCGGCGGTGGGACGGCCGCCACCGCGAAAGCGCCGTCGGTCAGCCGCCGGGCGCACCCGTCCGGGTGCCGGTCCACGAAGGTCTCCCCGACCAGGGCCCGGGGCGCCTCGCCCAGCGGCGCCCGCCCCGCTCCGGCCGGCTCGACGCTGCGGGCCGACGCTGCGGGTCGACGCTGCGGGTGGCGCTCAACGAACAGCGCCGAGCCCGACTCCCGCTCCAGCGCCCGCACCGACGCGGACGGACCCGACGGGGAGAGCACCAGCCGCTGGGCCGCCTCGGTGACGTGGCGCTCCCCGGCGACGGCGACGAAGTACTCAAGCCGGCGCAGTCCCACAGCCGGGTGATCCAACGGCTCACCCGGCACCTCGTCCGCGAGCAGCCGCTCGGCTCCCGCACCGTCCCGGACCGTCCCGCCGCCCCGCGCACCGCCCCTACGACCAGGGCAGCTCAGCGCGGTGCCGCCAGTACGCGCCCGGCTCCTCCGCCGCCTCCGCCAGCGCCTCCAGGACCTGAGGGGCCAGCCGGACGTCCCGGGCGGCGAGGTTGGACTCCAGCTGGGCCGTGGTGGCCGCCCCCGACAGGACGACGTCGGCCCAGGGCTGGTGGAGCGCCGCGGCCAGGGCGAACGCGTCCGGCGTGGCGCCGGCCGCCTCGGCCGGCGGTCCCAGCACCGCGGCGGCGGCGCCCCGCGGAGCCGACAGCCGGCCGTTGGCCATGGCCTCCTTGACCATCACCCGCAGCCCGGCCGCGTGCGCCTCGGCGAGCGCCGGCCCGACCGAGGGCTCCAGCGGGTTCCAGGTGGACTGCACGCAGCGGAACAGCGGCTCGCCCGCCACCTCGACCTCCAGCGCCGCCCGGACCGCGTCGCCCTGCGCCGGGCCGCTGGTGGACAGCCCCACCAGCACCCCCCGCTCGGCCAGGGCGGCCAGCGCGCGAAGCAGGGCGGGATCGGTGAGCGCCGGACTGTCCGGCGTGACCGAGTGGATCTGGTAGACGTCGAGCCGGTCGCCCAGCAGAGCCTTGGTCTCGGCCCGCTGCCGCTCGAAGGTGGCCAGCGAGTGGTCCTTCACCTCGTGCGCCTCGGCCTCCACCCGCCACCCCGCGGTGTAGGTGTAGCCCCACTTGCTGGAGACCACCGCGCCCCGCCGCGGGGCGTCGTCCAGCCAGCCGGCGAGGAACTCCTCGGCCCGGCCGTAGGAGCGGGCGGTGTCGAAGTGCCGCACCCCGCGCTCCCAGGCGAGGTCGAGCAGTTCACGGGTGCGCCGGCGCAGGTCGTCGACGCCGCGCCCGGGCGGCAGGTCGCGGTCCCGGCCCAGGTTGATGTAGCCGGGCCGGCCCACCGCGGCGAGCCCCAGACCCAGCACCGCGCGGCCGCTCAGGGCGGCGTCCTCACCGGGCGGGCGGGCGGGGTCGGCGGAGGCGGCGGGGGAGTGCGGTCGGTCGGCCACGGGGGCGGCTCCCTGCGGTGGTTCGGGCCGGACGGCGGGCCGGCCGCGGGATCGTACCCGGCCGGACACGCCGGGGCGCGGCGGCCGGTGCGGCCGCCGCCAGCAGCACCGTAGCGCCGCCTCGGCCCGCCGCCCCACCGCCGCGCCCTGGGGTGGTCCCGCGTGCTCAGGCCGCCGGGTTCGTGGTGATCTGTCCCTCGCCGCTGGCGCCCAGCCAGGTCGACCAGTCGACGTTGTAGTCCGCGTACCCGTTGTCGCCGGCCGCCTTGCCGCGCGGGGAGCCGGTGATGGTGATCGGGTCGCCCTGCTTGACGAAGTCGTAGAACCACTCCGCGTCGGAGAGCGACAGGTGCACGCAGCCGTGCGAGCCGTAGCTGTGGCCCGGGGTCGGGTCGCCGGTCGAGTAGTGCACGTAGGTGCCCGAGGTGGTCAGGTGCACGTCCCACGGCAGCGTCAGGTCGTAGTAGTTCGGGCTGCTCTTGTCGCAGCTGATGCCGACGCTGCAGGAGGTCATCCGGACCTCCTTCTGCTTGTCGATGACGGCCATGGTGCCGTCCCAGGACGGCCAGTCCGGGCTGCCCGCGTCGATCGGCAGGGTCTTGACCACGGTCCCGTTGTGCTTCACCTGCATCGTGTGCGCGCTGACGGAGACGGTCGCCTCGTTGTCGTCGCCGATGGTGAAGCTGTGGTGGTAGCTGTGCACGCCGTACCGGCCGTTGCCGTTGGGCACGTTGGTCATGTCGGCGTCCACCGTGACCTTGGTGCCCGCCTGCCAGTACCCCTGCGGGCGGAAGTCGACCCGCTTGTCACTGAACCAGTGCCAGGCCCCGGTGACCGGCACCGACGTCGATATCTTGATCGCCTTCTCGACGCCGGCCCGCGCCGAGGTGGCCACCGAGTCGGTGAACACCACCGATATCGGCATGGCCACGCCGACCGTGGCCCCGGTGACCGGGGTGATGGTGTCGAGCAGCATGGGCGGGCCGAGCGGCTTGGGCGTGGTCGGCTTGGGGCTCCCGGTCGTCTTCCCCGCCGTGGCCGAGGATGCCGCCTTGCCGTCCGTCGTCGACTGTGCCGAAGTGTTGCCGCCGCACGCGCTCGTCCCGGCGAGCACCGCTCCCGCCGCGAGTGCGATCCCTACCGTGGTCCTGACCCGACCCATGTACTGTTGCTCCACTCGTATCAATGCCCTGGCCTGCGTCGTCTGTAGGTGAGACTCCCGGCCGGCCCACTCGGTTCCACCCTCCGCGTAAAGCCGCGACCAAGATTGCGCCGGGCTCACCTCGCGAATGGCCGGGGCCCGCGGAACGTACCCCCTGCGCCTTCCCCGCTCCGCGCCCCGGCATCCCCGGGACGCCTCGGCCGCGCCCTCCGCCAGCCGCTCGGGTGGCGGCCAAGAACGTGGAGTCGAAGGCGAGTTCGGAGCATACACCGCATACAGGGTGAACGCGGGTGCGGGTGGTTCTGTTCCCGGGGCGGAGGGAGGGGGTGGCATTCGGGAGATTTCGGGCGTATTGCGCACCTGGTTCGTGGCAGGAGCATGTCGCCCGGTTTTCTTGTGAGTTCGCTGTGCGGGGTGCGGGGCGCGGGGGTGGGGCTCGCGCGGGCACGGCGGAGACCGGACGGGGCCGGGACGGCGGCGGCCCGGCCCGCGCAGGTGCGGGCCGGGCCGTGGGTTCACAGGTTCAGCGGTTCAGTGGTCCGGGTGGTGCCGCGGGGCCGTGTGCGTCCAGTCGCGGAACTGGCCGCTGTCGTAGAGCAGGCCCAGCATGTAGAGCATGCCGTCGTAGTAGCGCGCCTGTCCCGACGGGACGGCGGTGTTCCACATGTCCCGGACGAAGGCCGTGCGCCCCGGGTCGGTCGCCGAGATCGCGGAGGCGGAGTTCATCGCCACCAGGCCCTGGGCGTGTGCGGGTTCGTACGTGTTCTGCCCGGTGGACAGCGGCGTGCCGTCCAGGTGGTAGCGGCTGACGTAGGTGGAGACGCCCTGGCCCTCGAAGAACTTCTCCAGGGTGTTGGAGTACTCGGTCTCCCAGGGCTGCACGCCGTCCCAGGCGGCGTCCACGTTCGCGTTGGCGACGGCCCGCCAGGCGTCCTCCTGGAAGTTGTGGTCGTAGGCGTTGTCGTCGGCGGTCTCGAAGGGCCACATGAACGGCGTGCCGTCGAAGTTCGCGTAGCACGGCGCGAGACCGGTCCGCGGGTCCGCCGCCTTCCGCAGCAGCTGCTCGCCGGCGGTGTACGCCTTGTTCCACAGGGAGCTGTCCGCCGGGTCGGCCTTCGCGAAGACCCGGTAGAAGGCGGGCAGGCTGTAGGAGGGGTCGGTGAAGCCGACGGCGCCGGGCGGGGAGAACGTCGGCAGGTCGCTGGCCTGGTCGAACATGTTCACCCCGCCGTTGTCGGAGGCGTGCCACATCGCGTGCAGGATCTGCTCGGACTGCCGGCCGTAGGACTGCGCCCCGGTGCCGTTCCCCCAGCGGCCCGACGCCTCGGCCAGCGCCGCCGCGATCCACTGGTCGCCGTCGGGCGCGACGCCGGTGTCGATCACCTTGCCGGTGGTGTCGGTGTGCCAGGCGAAGTAGTACTTCTCGCCGCCGCTCCTGATCTGCATGTTGGTCCGCGCGAAGTTCCACAGCGAGTCGAACTCGTGCTTGTGGCCGAGCTGCACGGCGATCATCATCGCGTAGCCCATGCCCTCGGTGCGCACGTCCTGGTTGCCGATGTCCTCGACGTACGCCGTGTCCGGGGTCAGCTGGTAGTAGATGCTCTGCCCGTCGCCGTGCGTCGGGGCGGTACCCGGATCGCCGTGGAAGAGCTGCTGCCAGGCGGCCTGGATCTTCCCGTCGACGGCCTTCGACGAGTAGCCGGCGCGGGCGAACACGTCCGGCAGCGGGTCCCGCGGTCCGTCCGGCCGCTGGATCGACGGGCTGTGCCCGCCGGGGCTGCTGTGTCCGCCGGGGCCGTCGGCTCCGGGCCGGCCGGCCGCGAGCGCGGTGGTCGGCACGGCCGCCACGAGTGCGGCGGCGGACAGCAGGGCCACGGTCAGTCTGCGTGCTCTGGTCACACGACACCTCCATGTGTCACGCGCGGGTGCCGGCGGCGGGCACCGATGGTGTGCGGGGCGGGATCGCGGCGGGGCGTGCACCGTCCGCCGGGTACGGCGCCGCCGCCGTACGCCCGCGGACCCGGGGGGACGGGCCCTCGCGGGGAGAGCGCTACGGTCCGGCCGGCCGTCAAGAGGGGCATCCACACCTCGCGCCGCCCCGCCGGACCCGCGGCCCAGCCCCGTGCGGACCGCCCCGGCGAGGACAGCCGCCAAAGCTAGTCGACCCCCGAAATATCGTCAACGGTTTGACAAATAGCGCGACCTGGGTGCTTGTCAGGTGCCGCGGCCGTCTCAGGGGTGCTCGCCCGGCCATCGTGTCCTGACGATCCGTGCGCTCGCGTGGGCGGAGCCGGGTCCGGCTGCCCGCCGGTCCGGGGAACCCTGTCCGGAGCGTCGGCCACGGCACTGGGCGTGCCCGCACGGCCGCCGTTGCCACGGGTCGGTGATCCGGTTCGCGGCGGCCGGATCTGTGCTACCTTCGCCAGCGTTGCAGTTTTGGTACCCATGAGTTCTGTGTGCGCCTGACGGGATGTGACCCTCGGGCGCATTTTGTGTTCTGGCCTCCAGTTGGGGTCATCGCGGCGACACCGGCCCGCAAGCAGCGGGTTCGGCACTGCCCCCCGTCAAGGGAGTTCAGACATGGCCAGCGGCACCGTCAAGTGGTTCAACGCGGAAAAGGGCTTCGGCTTCATCGAGCAGGACGGCGGCGGCCCGGACGTCTTCGCCCACTACTCGAACATCGCGGCTCAGGGTTTCCGTGAGCTCCAGGAGGGCCAGAAGGTCAACTTCGACGTCACGCAGGGTCAGAAGGGCCCGCAGGCGGAGAACATCACCCCGGCCTGACCCGGCACGGCACCACCTCGGGCCGGAGCCCCGCACCATCTGCGCGCGCGGGCTCCGGCCTTTGCCACCTCGGCGCAACCGCCGCCTCGGCACCGCCGTCGCCTTCGCGTTCTCCGCCACCTTCGCGTCTCCGCGACCTCTGCCGCCTCCGCACCTCTGCCCGGGCGCACGGAGCGACCCCGCACGGCGCGGGCGCCCGTCCCCTCCAGCCCGCTCCCGGACCCGCCGCGCCAGCCGGCCGCCGCCAGGGGCTCTCCCGTCCGGCGCGCAGCCGCCGCCGTACTTCCGACTCCCGCCGTCCGCGCTCCTCCCGAGCGTGCCGCGCACACCCCGCGGCCGCCCTCGCGCGCCGCACCCCTCGTGGACAGCGGTGCCCGTTCCGGAGGCGCGACGCCGCACTCTCTCCCCCCACGGCACCACCCCTCGGGGGCCGTTGCCCCTCGCGTACCGCGTTCCCGCCCGTGCCGGCACCCGTCGTGCACGCCGCGCTCATCCCGGCTCGTATCGCGGGTCTCCGCCCGTCGTGTTCCCCGCGGAGTCCTTCCGGCACGCGCCGCCTTCACGGAAGGCCCCCCGCATGTCACAGGACACACCCCGCAGCCGGCCCGCCCGCGCACGCCGCTCCGACGGCTCCCGGCAGGGTTCCGGCCGCGCCGCCGGCCGTGCCGGCCGCCGTGGTGACGGGCAGGCACTCGCCGTGGCGGGCACCCCCGGGCCGCCGCCCGTCGAGCACTTCGCCGACCTCGCCCTCCCGGCCCCGCTGCTGGCCGAGCTGACCCGGCAGGGCGTCACCGTGCCGTTCCCCATCCAGGGCGCGACGCTGCCGAGTTCGCTGGCCGGGCGGGACGTCCTCGGGCGGGGGCGCACCGGCTCGGGGAAGACCCTCGCCTTCGGGCTGGCCGTACTGGGCCGCGTCGCCGGCCGCCGCGCGGAGCCGCGGCAGCCGCTCGCGCTGGTCCTCGTCCCCACCCGCGAGCTGGCCCAGCAGGTCACGGACGCGCTGACGCCCTACGCGCGGGCGACCCGGTTGCGGCTGGCCACGGTCGTCGGCGGGCTCTCGGCCGGCCGCCAGGCAGCCGCGCTGCGGGGCGGCGCCGAGATCGTCGTCGCCACCCCCGGCCGGCTGCGCGACCTGGTCGAGCGCGGCGACTGCCGGCTGGACCAGGTCGTGGTCTCCGTACTGGACGAAGCCGACCAGATGGCCGACATGGGCTTCCTGCCGCAGGTCACCGCACTGCTCCGGCAGGTGGCCCCGGGCGGGCAGCGGCTGCTGTTCTCCGCGACGCTCGACCGGGACGTGGACACGCTGGTCCGCCGGTTCCTGTCCGACCCGGTGGTGCACGCGGTGGACCCTCCGGCCGGGGTGGTGGCCGCCATGGAGCACCACGTGCTGCACGTCGACGACGAGGACAAGGCCGAGGCGGCGGTGCGGATCGCCGCCCGCGAGGGCCGCGTGCTGCTCTTCCTGGACAGCAAGCGCGGCGCCGACCGGCTCACCAAGAGCCTGCTCGCCCGCGGGGTCCGCGCCGCGGCGCTGCACGGTGGGAAGAGCCAGCCGCAGCGCACCCGCGCGCTCGCCCAGTTCAAGAACGGCGAGGTGACGGTCCTGGTCGCCACCGACATCGCGGCGCGCGGCATCCACATCGACGACCTGGACCTGGTGGTCAACGTCGATCCGCCCGCCGACCACAAGGACTACCTGCACCGCGGCGGACGCACCGCCCGGGCCGGCGCCTCCGGCAGCGTCGTCACCCTCGTGACCCCCGACCAGCGCCGGGACGTGGTCCGGCTGCTGGCCCGGGCCGGCATCACCCCGCGTACGGCGAAGGTGCGCCCCGCGGACGCCGAACTGGCCCGGATCACCGGCGCGCGGCTGCCGTCCGGAGTGCCGGTCGTCGTGGCCCAGCCCCCGGCCGCCGTGCCCCGCCCCGCGCGGGCCCGCGCCCGAGGGGCCGTTCGCGGCGGCCGCCCGGCGGCCGCCGGCGCCCCGCAGACGGGCGCCCAGCACGTCGGCCGGGACACCGGCCAAGGGACCGCCGCGGCCCCGCGCTCCGGCGTCCGGGCCGGCAGCCCCCGCTCCTCGGCCCGTCCCCACCGGCGGGCGGCGTGAGGCCCCCGGCGGTCACCCCGCCGTCCGAGCCGCTGTCGGCGCCCGCGGCCGAGGGCAGCGACTTCTCGGCGCTGTACCGGCGGGTCGCCGCCTCCGGGCTGATGCGCCGCCGCCCGGGCTACTACACGGCGCGCATCGGCGGCGTCGCCGTCCTCTACGGCGCCGCGTGGACGGCGTTCGCCCTGCTGGGCCACTCGTGGTGGCAGCTGGGAATCGCCGCCGCGCTCGGCGTGCTGTTCGCTCAGATCGCCCTGGTCGCCCACGACATCGCCCACCGGCAGGTCTTCCGGCTGCGCCGGCCCAGCGAGGCGGCCGGCCGGATAGCGGGCAACCTGTGCGTCGGCATGAGCTACAGCTGGTGGCAGGACAAGCACACCCGGCACCACGCCAACCCCAACCACGAGGAGCTCGACCCGGACGTCAACCCCGAGGTCCTGGTCTGGTCGCGCGGCCAGGCCCGCGAGGCGCGAGGCGTGGCCAGGTGGATCGGCCGCCGCCAGGCCTACCTGTTCTTCCCGCTGCTCACCCTGGAGGGGATGAACCTCCACGTGGCCGGGGTGCGGGCGCTGCTGCGGCCCGGCTGCCGCAGGCGCGGCCTCGAAGCGGTGCTGCTCGGCCTGCACATAGCCGGCTACCTCACCGCGCTGCTGGTGGTGCTCGGCCCCCTCCAGGCGCTGGCCTTCCTCGGCGTCCACCAGGCGGTCTTCGGCGTCTACATGGGCTGCACGTTCGCGCCCAACCACAAGGGCATGCCGACCCTCACCGGCTCCGAGCGCCCGGACTTCCTCCGCCGCCAGGTGCTGACCTCGCGCAACGTCCGCGGCGGCCTGCTGATCGACGTGGCACTCGGCGGCCTCAACCACCAGATCGAGCACCACCTCTTCCCCAGCATGCCGACCCCCCACCTGCGCCGGGCCCGGCCGATCGTGCGGGCGTACTGCGCCGAACTGGGCATCCCCTACGCCGAGAGCGGCCTGCTGTCCTCCTACGCCCAGGCCCTGCGGCACCTGCACGCGGTCGGCGCCCCTCTGCGCTCCTGAGCCCGACCGGTCGCTGACGGGCGGCGGGGAGGGGCCCTCGTCAGGGCACGCCGCTTCCGCGCGCCGTGACGCGACAGGATCAGCGACCCTCCCCGTCCCCCGGCGCCGTGTCGAGAACGGCGTCCAGCACGCGCCGGGAACTCTCGAGTCGGCTGATCGCCTCGGTGATGCGGGTGCGTTCACGCCGCAACTCCCCGACGAAGGCCGGACAGCCCGACGGCACCCTCAGCTCGTCCTCGTCGCGCACACAGTGCACGACCTTGGCGATGACAGCGGTGGAGAGTCCGGCGGCGAGCAGGGCCCGGATGCGGTGCACCACCGCGACGTCCGCCTCGACGTACTCGCGGTAGCCGTTCTCCAACCGGACCGGCTGGAGCAGGCCCTGCTCCTCGTAGTAGCGCAACAGCCTCCTGTTCACGCCGGTTTCGTGAGCGAGGTCGCCGATTCGCATCCAGCCCTCTCCTTGACCTTCACACCGGTGTGACGCCTTACCGTCCGAAGTATCACTGATCGTGAGTCAAAGGGGAGGCGATCATGCCAGGTGCGGTGATCATTGGTGCGGGACCGGGAATCGGCCAGGCGGTCGCCCGCCGGTTCGCCCGGGAGGGAATGCCGATCACGCTCATCGCCAGGGGCGGTCGGACGCTGAGCGCCGCGGCGGACGCGGTCGCGCCGCACGGCGTTCCGGTCGTCACGTTGCGGGCCGACAGCACCGACCGGGCCGCGTTGGACGCGGCCCTGGACCAGGCCGTCGGCGAGCACGGCGTGCCGGAGGTCGCCGTGTACAACGCCGCGCTCGTCCGCGCGGACGCGCCGGGTGAGCTCTCGGTGCGCGAACACATGGAGGCGTGGGCGGTCAACGTGGTCGGCGCGCTCAACGCCGCGGCGCGCCTCGCGCCGGCGATGGCGGCGCGAGGCAGCGGAACGATCCTCGTCACCGGCGGCATGCCCGAGCCCAGAGCGCAGTACGTGAGCCTCTCCCTGGGCAAGGCGGGCGTGCGGACCCTGGTCGCGCTGCTCGATCAGCAGTACGGCTCCTCCGGAGTGCACGTGGCGAGCGTCACCGTGGACGGCCCGGTCGCCCCCGGCACCGACTTCGACCCCGACGACATCGCCGAGCACTACTGGCAACTGCACACGCAGCCCCGCCACATGTGGGACCACGAGGCGCTGCACACCGGCCGCTCCTGACGGCGCGCCGCCCCATGCCCGAGGCCGGTGGCCCCAGCCCGGTACCGGTACGCGTCTGCCGGGCTGGGTCCACCGGCTTTACCTGGGCTGTGAAGAACCGGCGGCCTGCCAGCCGTTCAGGCCCGGGCGGAGAGCCGATGCGCGACCTGGGGCGGCGCGGCGCGCGGACCACGCGCACACTCCTCCGCCACTCTTAACGTATACCGCGCCCGGGGGCTTGCGGCAAGGCCCCGGTCATGCCGGAGAATCGGCGGCCTCGGCGGGAAACGATGGAAATGGGCTGAGACGCGGTCTTCGCCCGGTATCGCCGGCGCGGGGGGCGCGGGAGCACGTACAAGCGGGTGGATCGGGGTAGCGATGATTGACGTGATCGTGGTCGGCAGCGGGCCGACCGGGCTGATGCTGGCCGGTGAGCTGCGGCTGCACGGTGTGCGCACGGTGGTGGTGGAGAGGGACGCGGAGCCGACGCGGATCGTCCGCGCGCTCGGGCTGCACGCCCGCAGCATCGAGGTGATGGACCAGCGCGGGCTGGCGGAGCGGTTCCTCGCGCTCGGCACGAAGCACGCGGTCGGCGGGTTCTTCGCCGGCCTCGGCACGTCGTGGCCGGAGCGGCTGGACACCACCCACTCCTACGTCCTCGGGATCCCCCAGCCCACCACCGACCGGCTGCTCGCCGAGCACGCCGTCGCGGCGGGGGCGGAGATCCGGCGCGGCTGCGAGCTGGTCGGGCTCAGCCAGGACGAGCAGGGGGTGACCGCCGAACTGGCGGACGGTACGCGGCTGCGCTCCCGGTACCTCGTCGGCTGCGACGGCGGCCGCAGCACGGTGCGCAAGCTGCTCGGGGTCGGGTTCCCGGGCGAGCCCAGCAGGGTCGAGACGCTGCTGGGCGAGATGGAGGTGGGCGTGCCGCCGGAGACGCTGGCGGCCGTGGGGGCCGAGGTCCGCAAGACCCAGCGGCGGTTCGGCGCCATGCCCCTCGGCGACGGGGTCTACCGCGTCGTCGTGCCCGCCGAGGGGGTGACCGAGGGCCGTGCGGTGCCGCCGACGCTGGAGGAGTTCAAGCAGCGGCTGCGGGCGATCTCCGGCACCGACTTCGGCGTGCACTCGCCGCGCTGGCTCTCCCGCTTCGGGGACGCCACCCGGCTTGCCGAGCGGTACCGCGTCGGCCGGGTGCTGCTGGCCGGCGACGCGGCGCACATCCACCCGCCCACCGGCGGGCAGGGGCTCAACCTCGGCATCCAGGACGCGTTCAACCTCGGCTGGAAGCTGGCCGCCGAGGTCAACGGATGGGCGCCGGAGGGGCTGTTGGACAGCTACCACGACGAGCGCCGCCCGGTGGCCGCCGACGTGCTGGACAACACCCGCGCGCAGATGCAGCTGATGTCCCTGGAACCGGGTGCCCAGGCGGTACGCCGGCTGCTGGCGGAGCTGGTGCGGTACGAGGAGGTGAACCGCCACCTGGTCGAGAAGCTGACCGCGACCGCCATCCGCTACGACGTCGGCCAGGAGTCCGAAGGCGGCGCCCCCGGAGGCGAGGACGCCGGAGGCGGCGGCCGCGAACTGCTCGGTCGGCGGATGCGGGACGTACGGCTGAAGCGCGGCCGCCTCTACGAGCTGACGCACGGCGGCCGCGGGCTGCTGCTCGACCAGACCGGCGGGCTCTCGGCCGGGGGGTGGACGGATCGGGTCGACCACGTCGTCGACGTCAGCGAGGAACTGGACGTACCCGCCGTCCTGTTGCGGCCGGACGGCCACGTGGTGTGGGCCGGCGAGGACCAGCGGGAGCTGGCCGACCGGCTGCGGAGGTGGTTCGGCGCGCCGCTCGGCTGAGCCTGCGTGCCCAGGCTCCGGTCGCGGTCGCGGTCGCGGTCCCGGCCCGAGCCCCGGCTCCGGTCGCGCTGACGGGCGGCGAGGTGGGCGTGGCCGGATCCCAGCGGCCAGGTGGTGGCGATGATGTCTCCAACTGCCTTACAAAACAGACCTGTTGGCGGGGAGGGTGCTACTCTGCCCACCTGTCGGCGGGCTGCCGGCCGGTTGCCGTCGGGCTGAGCCGAGCCGGGGCCGGGCGGGCGGGGCCGGGTGGATGGTGGCGCCGGACGGCGGATGTCCCGGAAGCTCGGAAATCCCGCCCTTCACGGCCCTTGTCGCGCCGTGTCGGCCGAAGGACCGTCATGTCCCCTCATCCGCGGCCGGGATGCGGCCGTTCGCCGCGGTGATTGCGGGCTCGTCATCTCCCGTTCCACCGGTATTCAATCCCGTGTCCATGCCAGGGCTGTGTGCTGTCCCTAGGTTCCCTGAGGGTTTCGAAGGAAGGGAATATGGACACACTCGCAGTCCGGGCTCGTGGGATCACCAAATGCTTCGACGAGGTCGTCGCCCTCGACGGCATCGATCTCGACGTGGCCCGGGGACAGATCCACGGGCTGGTCGGACCGAACGGCGCCGGCAAGACGACCCTGCTCGGCCTGCTGCTGGGCCTGGCGGTCGCCGACGGCGGGCGGCTGGAGGTCCTGGGGACGCCGGTGGGGCGGGCGCTCGCGGCCCCCGAGGGTGTCGCCGGATTCGTCGACGGCCCCGGCCTCTACCCCTCGCTCACCGCCCGGCAGAACCTGGCCGCGCTCGCCGCGCTGCGCGGCGCCGACGCGCGGACGGCGGGGATCGACGACGTACTCCACCAGGTCGGGCTCACCGACGTCGCCGACGACAAGGCCCGCGGATTCTCGCTCGGTATGCGCCAGCGCCTCGGGCTCGCCGCCGCCCTGCTCACCCGGCCCCGGCTGCTCGTGCTCGACGAACCGGTCAACGGCCTCGACCCGGCCGGGAGCAGGCACGTCCACGGTGTCCTCAACCGGCTGGCGGCGGACGGTACGAGCGTCGTGCTGTCGAGCCACCGCATGGACGACCTTGAGGCGCTGTGCTCCGAGGTCACCATCATCGCCACCGGACGGGTGGTCTTCTCCGGCCCGCTGGGCAAGCTCGCCGCGGAGAACCGCGATCTCGACTACCGGCTGCTCACCTCCGACCCGCGGGCCGCCCGCCGGCTGGCCGACGCCACGGACGGAGTACGCGTCGTCGAGAGCGCCGGAGTGTGGCGCGGCTCCGAGCCGCTGGTGGTGCGGGCGCAGGTGCCCGCCGTCGACGCGCTGGTGGCGGCGCTGGTCCGCGCCGACGTCGCGGTGCGTGAACTCGCCCCCGTCGTATCGCCGTTGGAAGCGGCGTTCCTCGCCCTCACCGAACCGCAGGAGACCGACCGATGACCGCGACGGAGACCCCGCCCGTCACCGACGCCCCGGCCGGCGACTCCGCCGCCGTCCACCGCGTCTCCGTGGCCCGCACCTACCGCTTCGAGCTGGTCAAGCTGGTCTCGCAGTGGCGGATCCGGCTGGTGGTCCTGGCGTGCTGGCTCGCGCCGGCGCTCTTCGTCGCCGCGGTGAGCGAGCAGAGCACGCTGCCCTCCGACACCCTGTTCGGCCGCTGGATGCACGCCACCGGCTGGGCCGGGTCGCTGGTGATCCTCGGCTTCGCCGGCACCTGGGCGCTGCCGCTGCTGACCTCGCTGGTGGCCGGCGACGTGTTCGCCGCCGAGGACCGGCTCGGCACCTGGCGCCACCTGCTGGTGGCGGTCCGCTCGCCGCGCCGGATCTTCGCCGCCAAGGCGCTGGCCAGCCTCACCGTCATCCTGCTGATGGTGGCCGGGCTGACCCTCTCCAGCGTGGCCGGCGGGCTCCTCGCGGTCGGCGACCACCCGCTGGTCGGACTCGACGGCCACCTGCTGTCCTCCTCGGACGCGGCCGGGCGGGTGCTGCTCGCGTGGGCCTGCGCCCTCGCCCCGACGCTGGCCCTGGCCGGGATCGGGCTGCTCGGCTCCGTCGCGCTCGGGCGGTCGCCGATGGGCCTGCTGCTGCCGGCGCTGGTCGCGCTCGCCATGCAGCTCGCCCAGATGCTGCCGCTGCCGGTGGCGCTGCGCGTCGCCCTGCCCGGCTACGCCTTCATCTCCTGGAACGGGCTGTTCACCGCCCCGGGCCAGCTCCGCCCGCTGCTGATCGGCGTCGTGGTGGCCCTGGTGTGGGCGGTGGTCGCCACCCTCCTCGCGTATCTGCTCTTCCTGCGGCGCGACTTCACCAACCCCACGCACGACACCGCCGGGCGGCGCGGGATCACGGTCGGAGTGGTACCGCTGGCGGCGCTGCTCGCGGCCACGTTCGGGGTGATCGCCCTGGCGACGCCGTCGAGCGGCTCCGGCATCTCCCAGGCCAAGATCCAGCGGTCGGTGTCCACCGCGTTCGCGCACCTCTACCGCATCCAGACGAGGGAGCTCAACCGCCCCGACGTCACGGAAGCGCAGCTGCGGGCCACCACGGCCTGCACCAAGGGGGAGGACAAGGTCGCGCAGGAGGGGCCGGGCAACGACTGGCGCTGCGTCGTGACCTGGCACCTCCCCGGCGTCGAGGCCGCGGGTACGGCCATCTACCAACTCGACGTCACCTCAGACGGGCGGTACGTCGCCGACGGCGACGGGCCGAAGGAAGTGAACGGCTACTTCCTGGTGCGGACCTCCACCGGAGACGCACCGAACCCTCTCTGGCAGTTCGACGGCAACGTCGAGCTGCTCCACACCTCCCCGAAGGGATGACTCCATGCAGGTAACACGCCGCCGCAGGCGTGTCGAGAAGGAGCCTTTCGTCTTTCTCGGTAGGCGTCCCGGGCGCCGCGTGACCCTGGTCACGGCGGGTGTCACCGCCGTCGGCCTGGCCGCGACCGGCACCGCTTTCGCCCAGACGCACCAGTTCGGGACCCAGCAGGTCGGCCAGACCACCGCTCAGGGCCAGGTCATCTCCAGCGACCAGTACCTCAACCCGTTCGGTGCCCGCACCGTCATCAACGACGGCAAGCTCATGTCGTCCGCGGTCAGCCCGGACGGCACCCACCTCGCCGCCGCGGTGACCGACGGCGATGCCGCGCTGGACATCGTCGACCTGAAGACCTGGAAGGTCCAGCAGCTCGTCGGCAACTCCTCCGCCGCGAACCTGAAGATCAAGGGCAACGACGTGGGCCAGGAAGGCCCCACGTACTCGCCCGACGGCAGCCAGCTCTGGCTGGGCCAGACCGACGGCTACACCAGGTTCACGGTGAACGCCGACGGCACCCTGGCCAACCCGACCACCGTCTCCATCCCGGCCGACGGCGCCAAGCACGCGCTGGTCGGCGCCGCGGTCTTCTCGGCCGACGGCTCCACCGTGTACTCCGCGGTCAACGGCCAGAACCGGGTCGTCGCCATCAACGCGGCCACCGGCGCCATCGAGCAGAGCTGGAACGTGGGCAACGCCCCGCGCGACATCGTCCAGGTCGGCGGCAAGCTGTACGTGAGCAACGAGGGCGGCCGCACGGCGAAGACCGGCGACACCACCCTCAACTCGTACAACACCCAGGTCCCGGCCAGCTCGCTGACCGGCGCCACCACGACGGGCACCGTCAGCGTCATCGACCTGGCCAAGCCGACGGCCGCCCCGGCGAGCATCAGCGTCGGCCTGCACCCGACCGCGCTGTACGCGAAGAAGAACACCGTCTTCGTGGCCAACACCTCCACGAACACCGTGTCGGTCATCGACGCCGGCCGCGGGAAGGTCGTCCAGACCATCTCCACGCAGCCGTGGCCCGAGGCGTCCGTCGGCTACGAGCCCGACGCGATCACCCTCACCAACGACGGCCACCTGCTGGTGACGCTCGGCCGCGCCAACGCCGTCGCCGTCTACCGCTACACCTCCGCGCAGCAGCCGGTCTCCTACGTGGGCCTGCTCCCGACGGACTACTTCCCGGCGGACATCGCGACGGTCGGCAACCAGGTCGTGGTCTCCAACACCCGTGGCATCGACTCCCTCCGCCCCACCACGGCGGCCGGCCACGGCACCCACGACACGACGTCCAGCCTCACGCACTTCGCGCTGCCGAACGACCAGGTGATCCGCTCGGAGACCGCCAAGGTCTTCAAGCAGAACGGCTGGAGCGACAACGACGTCACCGTGGCCAAGGGCAAGAGCAACGCCAAGCCCGTGGCCGTGCCGGCGAAGATCGGCGACCCGTCGACGATCAAGCACGTCTTCCTGATCGTCAAGGAGAACCGCACCTACGACCAGCTCTTCGGTGACATCCCGCAGGGCAACGGCGACCCGTCCCTCGCCCAGTTCGGCGAGAACGTGACGCCGAACCAGCACGCGCTGGCCGAGCAGTTCGGGCTGTACGACAACACGTACGACGTCGGCACGAACTCCGCCGAGGGCCACAACTGGCTCATGCAGGCCGACGACCCGGAGTACACCGAGTCCTCCGCCGGCGAGTACCTGCGCAGCTACGACACCGAGGACGACGCCCTCGGCCACCAGGCGAGCGGCACCCTCTGGAGCGGCGCCGAGACGGCCGGCAAGACGGTCCGCGACTACGGCGAGTTCCAGCAGTTCCTGGACAAGCCGGCGGACGCGAGCTGGCAGAACCTGTACTGCGACGCGAAGACGATGGACACCACCGGGGCGAAGAGCGCCTACACGCTGGACTCGTCCTCGCCGATCCCGTCGCTGAACAACGTCTCGGACTCCGCCTTCCCGAAGTTCGACACCAGCGTCCCGGACCAGTACCGGTACGAGATCTGGAAGCAGGAGTTCGAGAAGAACGGTCCGGCCAACCTGAACATGTTCTGGCTGTCCAGCGACCACACCGGCGGTCCGGCCAGCCCGGCCGCCCAGGTCGCCGACAACGACCTCGCGGTCGGCAAGATGGTCGACACGATCTCGCACAGCAAGTACTGGAAGGACTCGGCGATCTTCGTCGTCGAGGACGACTCCCAGGCCGGCCTCGACCACGTCGACGGCCACCGCGCGCCGATCCAGATCATCAGCCCGTACGCGCAGCACGGGACGGTGGACGACCGCTACTACTCGCAGATCACGATGGTCCGCACCATCGAGCAGATCCTGGGCATCCACCCGATGAACCAGGAGGACAGCGCGGCCACCCCGATGACGACCGCGTTCAGCAACAAGCCGAACTACACGCCGTTCACCGCGGTGCCCAACCGCACCTCGCTGACCGACGGCCTGGCCACCGCGCCCTCCTGCGGTGTGGACACCCCGGCCGCGCAGGACCCGACCGCGGCGGCCGTCCCGGCCACCAAGCCGGTGCCCGCGGCCGAGAAGACGGTCGCGGCGAAGTGGAACACCTGGAAGTCGCACCAGAGGCTGACCGGTGCCACCGCGGTGCCGGACTACGCCAACCCGGCGCAGATGAACCACCTCACCTGGTACGAGACCAGCAACTGGACCAAGCCCTACCCGGGTGAGGCCAGGATCTACGCTCCCGACGACGTCCCGGGCGCGTACATCCCGTCCTCGGACGACGACTGACGCGGACCGGAGCACGGCGGGCTGACGCGGGCGGAGCTGGACGGGTCTGAACAGGAACTGGCCTGAACCGGGCAGGGACTGGACAGGGACCGGGCAGCACCGACCCCGAGGGGCCCGCGGGACCGCAGCGGAATCGGAGGCCCCTGGCCGGCGGCAACGCCGGCCGGGGGCCGCTTCCGTGCGCTCAGCGGCTCGGTAGCCGAGCGGATCAGTAGCTCAGCGCCGGGTCGCGGCGAAGGCCAGGGTGCGGAACGGCATCTCGACCACCGGGGGTTCGGCGCCCTCGGGGTCCCGCGCGGGCAGGCCCAGCCGCTCCCGCAAGGCCACCTCGGCGAGGGCGGTGAAACGGCGCCGCTCCTCCTCCGGCAGCACCAGGAGACGGCTGTAGGTGCCCAGCAGGGCGGCCGCGTCGGCGGGGGTGGTGGCCCGGACGCAGTGGAACACCTCGGCCGTGAAGTCCCCGAACGGCGAGCCCTCGAAGTCCAGTTGGGGCCTCAGCAGTTCACCGCGGCGCCAGTGGTTGCTGCCGGAGCCGGCGCCGTCGGACGGACTCGCCGCGTCGCCGGCGCCCGCCGCGTCGCGCGCCGGGCCGCCGAACTGCCCGCGTGCCGCGTCCCGCAGCGCGTTCCGCCAGTCGGCGACCCACTCCACCTCGTTGTCGGTGCTGTTCCAGACCACGGCCAGCCGTCCGCCCGGCCGCAGCACCCGTGCCGTCTCGGCGCGGGCCCGGTCCGGGTCGAACCAGTGCCAGGCCGAGGAGACGACCACGGCGTCCACCGACGCGTCGGGCAGCGGTACCCGCTCGGCGGTGCCCTCCAGCACCCGCACCCCGGGGTTGCGCGCGGCCAGCACCGCCCGCATCCGCTCGTCCGGGTCGACCGCGACCACCTCGTGGCCGCGCTCCACCAGCATCATCGTCAGCGTCCCCGCGCCGGCCGCCAGGTCCAGCACCCGGTGGTGCCCGCCCGCCATCCAGTCCACCGCCTCCGGGCAGGGCCCCGGCCGCAGCCGCCCGTACTCCTCGGCGGCCGACCCGAAGACGGTCGCGCGCGCGGGGTCCTGCCCGAAGACGTTCACGGGGGCGGGGTCCTGTCCGGTCATGGCGGCGGCTCCTTCGGCGGCACGGGGTGGTCACGGGGCTGTCCGGGGAGCGGTCCCGGGGGCTCGGGGCGAGCCTAGGCGATCCTCCTGTCAACGCCCGGGCGGCCCGCCCCGCCCCGGCTGCCGTCCCCCCGCACCGCTCACAGCGCCTGGAGGATGTCCTCCACCCGCTGCTTCGCGTCGCCGAAGAGCATCTGGCTGTTCTCCCGGAAGAACAGCGGGTTCTGCACGCCCGCGTACCCGGTGCTCATCGAGCGTTTGAAGACGACGACGTTCTCCGCCTCCCAGACCCGCAGCACCGGCATGCCCGCGATCGGGCTGGCCGGGTCCTCCTGCGCGGCCGGGTTGACCGTGTCGTTGGCGCCGATCACCAGCACCACCGAGGTCGCGGCGAGGTCGTCGTTGATCTCGTCCATCTCCAGCACGATGTCGTAGGGCACCTTCGCCTCGGCCAGCAGGACGTTCATGTGGCCGGGCAGCCGGCCCGCGACCGGATGGATGCCGAAGCGCACCGCCACCCCGCGCTCACGCAGCCGCCGCGTCAGCTCGGCCACCGGGTACTGCGCCTGGGCCACCGCCATGCCGTAGCCGGGTGTGATCACCACCGAGGAGGCGGCGCGCAGCAGGTCGGCCGTCTCCTGGGCGGTCGTCTCGCGGTGCTCGCCGTACTCCCGGTCGTCCGCGGGGGCCGCCTCCAGGCCGAAGCCGCCGGCGATCACCGAGAGGAACGACCGGTTCATCGCCGCGCACATGATGTACGACAGGTAGGCGCCGGAGGAGCCGACCAGCGCGCCCGTGACGATCAGCAGGTTGTTGTCGAGCAGGAAGCCGGAGGCCGCGGCCGCCCATCCCGAGTAGCTGTTGAGCATGGAGACGACGACCGGCATGTCGCCGCCGCCGATCGACGCCACCAGGTGCAGTCCGAGCGCCAGCGCGACCACGGTCACCGCGATCAGCAGCCCCTCGTCCGGCGAGACGACGAAGGCGACGGTCAGGGCGGCGAACGCGGCCAGCCCGCCCAGGTTGAGGTGGTTGCGGCCCGGCAGCATCAGCGGGCTGGAGCGGATGCGGGCCGAGAGCTTCAGGAAGGCGACGATCGAGCCGGTGAACGTCACCGCGCCGATGAAGATCCCGATGAAGACCTCGGCGTGGTGGATGCGCAGCAGGGCGTGGGCGATCTCGGTCTGCCCGGCGCCGCGGGCCTCGACGTCCAGGTAGCCGTTCCAGCCGACGAGCACCGCGGCCAGGCCGACGAAGCTGTGCAGGACGGCGATCAGCTCGGGCATGCCGGTCATCTCGACCCGCCGGGCCCGCCACAGGCCGATGCCGGCGCCGACGACCATCGCGGCCACCAGCAGGGCCACTCCGGTCGCGGCGATGCTGCGGGTGGCCAGGCCGATGGTCGCGGCCAGGGCGATGGCCATGCCGGCCATGCCGAACACCACGCCCGAGCGGGAGGTCTCGTGCCGGGACAGTCCGGCCAGGCTCAGGACGAACAGGAGCGCGGCGACGATGTACGCCGCCTGCGCGGCGGAGGAGGCGGTCACGGCGGCATCAGTCCTTCGAGAACATGCTGAGCATGCGCCGGGTCACCGCGAAGCCGCCGAAGATGTTCACCGACGCCAGCAGGATCGCGACGAAGGAGAGCACCGTCACGGCCGTGTGGGCGTGGCCGATCTGGAGCAGCGCGCCGACCACGATGATGCCCGAGATGGCGTTGGTCACCGACATCAGCGGCGTGTGCAGGGCGTGGTGGACGTGTCCGATGACGTAGTAGCCGATCACCACGGCCAGCACGAAGACGGTGAGGTTGCCGATCAGCTGGCTCGGCGCGAAACCGGCCAGCACGAAGAGCAACGCCGAGGTGAGGCCCGCCAGTTCGTAGCGGCGCCGGGTCGCCATGGGCTGCCCGGCCGCCCTGGGCGCGGGCGCCGGGGCGGCCGGGCTCGCGGCCGCGGCCGGGCCTCCGGGGGACGCCGCCGACACCTGGACCGGGGGCGGCGGCCACGTCACCTCGCCCTCCCGGGCCACCGTGACCGACCGCTGCACCACGTCGTCGAGGTCCAGCACCGCCCGGCCGTCCTTGCCGGGGGTGAGCAGCTTGAGGAGGTTCACCAGGTTGGTGCCGTACAGCTGGGACGCCTGGCCGGGCAGCCGGCCGGCCAGGTCGGTGTAGCCGATGATCGAGACCTGGTTGGCGGTGACGACGACCTCGTCGGCGACCGTGCCGGCCACGTTGCCGCCCTGGGCGGCGGCCATGTCCACGATGACGCTGCCGGGGCGCATCGAGGCCACCATCTCCTCGGTGATGAGCCGCGGCGCGGGGCGCCCCGGGATCAGCGCGGTGGTGATGACGATGTCCACCTCCGGCGCCTGCCGGGCGTAGAGGGCCGCCGCGCGGGTGGTGTAGTCGTCCGACATCTCCTTGGCGTAGCCGGTGGCGCTCACCTCCACCTCGGCCGACTCCACCGAGAGGTACTCGCCGCCCAACGACCGCACCTGGTCGGCTACTTCGGGACGCGGGTCGGTGGCCAGGACGACCGCGCCCAGGCTGCCCGCCGCGCCGATCGCGGCCAGCCCGGCCACCCCGGCGCCGGCCACCAGCACCCTGGCCGGCGGCACCTTCCCGGCGGCGGTGACCTGTCCGGTGAAGAACCGGCCGAACCGGTGGGCGGCCTCCACCACCGCCCGGTAGCCGGCGATGTTCGCCATGGAGCTGAGCACGTCCAGCGACTGGGCCCGGGAGATCCGCGGCACCGCGTCCATGGCCAGCGCGGTGACGCCCTGCCCGGCCAGGGCCGCCAGCAGCTCCGGGCTGGTCGCCGGGGCGAGCAGGGCCACCAGCACGGCGCCCTCCCGCAGCAGTGCGATCTCCTCCGGGGCGGGCGGGTTGACGGCGAGGACCACGTCGGCCCCCCAGGCCGCGACCCGGTCCGCAACGGCCGCCCCGGCCGCCGTGTACGCCTCGTCCGACAGGCTCGACCCCAGGCCCGCACCGGACTCCACCATGATCTCGTAGCCGAGCTTGCGGAGTTGGGCGACGGTCGCGGGCGTGGCCGCCACCCGTGTTTCGCCTGGCCGCGACTCCGAGACGACACCCACTCGTTGCGCAGACTGACTCATGCTGGTCCCTTCTGCCTTGGACGGGTGCGCATAGCGTGGCATAGCGGCGCCCAGCCGCAAGCAGAAGTGAACGGTCCGGATCCCGAAGGACCCCGGGCCGCGAAGCCGCGTCAACTCGCCCCAACCGCCTTCCGGTAGGGGCGCCTGTCGGTGCGTCAGCCGCGGGGACGGGCTCAGCCGTGCAGGTCGCGCGGGATGGGCTCGCCGACACGCAGGTCGTGGAAGCGGGCGTGGAAGCCGGCGCGCTGCGGGGAGCACGCCATGACGCCCACCCGGCAGGTCCGCGGCAGATCGAGGTACGCCAGCCGCAGCAGCTGCCAGGTTCCGCCGGCGTCGCGGAACTGGACGCGCACCGCCTCGGCGTGGCGGGTCACCCGCAGGTCCAGCGGTCCGCTGTGGCCGGCCAGCCGGAGCACGGACCAGTCCGAACGGCCGTTGGTGACCACGGCGCTGAGGTGCGGGTCGCCGTCGGTGTGCTCGATGCCGGTCTTCATCCAGGTGTGCTCGTCGGCTCGGACCATGAGCCCGAGCTGGTCGTAGAGCTCCTCGAAGTCGCCCTCGACGGTCACGGACGCGGTGAAGTCGCCGCTGACCTCGGCGGAGAGGAAGTGGCCGTCGTCGCGGGCGAAGCCGTAGAACGTGTGCTGCCAGAAGTCCGTCCGGTCGCCGGTGACCACGTGCAGGGAGGTCCCCTCGACGGTCCAGCCCGGCGGCTCGTTGTACCAGTCCATGGCGGTGAGGTCGGCGGGCTCGGTGGCGGGCGCGGTCATCGTGGGGCTCCTTCACCGGCCGCAGCGGCGGCCGTCGGTCCTGGGCGGCGCGGTCCGGCCGTACCCGGCCGTACGACACGACCCTACGCGGGGGCGGCCGGACGCACTCCGACGACAACAGGCCACCCTCCACACTCCCGCATCACTCCCGCAACATTTGCCGGGCAGGCTGGAGTTGATCGCACCGGCGACGGGCGACCGGCAGCGCCGTGCGCACGGCGCGCGGCGGGCGCGCGGACGGCGCAGGCGTGAAACGGACGGGGGCAGGGTAGATCCCTGTGGCTCATGGTCTGTCGTGCCCTCGTCATTGGTGGCCGGCGGCCGGACCCGGTGCCGGTGGTGTCGCGAAAGGGAGGGCGATGGCACGCAAGCGCGTGGTCGGACGGATGAGAGGTGCGGTCGTGGCCGCGCTGCTGGCGATGACCGCCGCGGCGTGCACGGGCGGCGGCGGATCGCACACGGCGATCAGCGACGGCCGGAGTGCCACCGCGTCCCACGGCCCGGTGAAGAAGGGCGGGACGGTCACCGTCGCCGAGGTCTCGGCGCAGCCCGACTTCGTCTTCCCGTTGGTCCCGGCGACCAACCAGAACGGCTACAACGTCAACCTGACGCAGGGCATGTGGCCCTTCCTGGTCTATGCCGGGGACGGCGGCTCGTCCGAGGTCAACAAGGACCGCAGCCTCTTCAGCTCGCTGGACTACTCGAACGGCGGAAAGCGGCTGACCATCCGGCTCAAGGACTGGAACTGGTCGGACGGCAAGCCGATCACCAGCCGGGACTTCACCTTCGTCTACAACCTGCTGAAGACGAACTACAAGAACTGGCAGGCCCACCTCCAGGGGCTCTTCCCCGAGGACGTGACCAAGGTGGCCACGCCCGACGCGCACACCGTGGTGCTCGACCTCGACCGCGCCTACAACCCCGACTTCTACACCGACGACGTGCTCAGCACGATCCCGCTGCTGCCGCAGCACGCCTGGGACAAGGAGTCCGCCACCGGCGCGGTCGGCGACTACGACACCACCGCCGCCGGGGCGAAGGCCGTCTACAGCTACCTCCAGAAGGAGGGCGCGAAGACCGGCTCGTTCGCCACGAACCCGCTGTGGCAGGTCGTCGACGGCCCGTGGAAGCTCAGCGAGTTCCGCTCCAACGGCTACTACTCCTACGTCCCCAACCCCGGCTACTCCGGGGCCAAGCCGGCCATCGACAAGCTGGTCGTCAGCCCGTTCACCACGGACACCCCCGAGATCAACGCGCTGCGCTCGGGCAGCACCCTCGACGTGGCCGGGCTCCCGCTCAACGACATCAAGCAGGCCCAGGCCCTCAAGTCGAGCGGCTACTCGATCGCCAGCGAGCCGATCCCCGGCGTGGCCGAGATCGTGCCCAACTTCTACAACGCCGACGTCGGCCCGCTGCTGCGCCCGTTGTACATCCGGCAGGCGCTGGAGTACCTCATCGACCGGACGCAGATCGTCTCCAAGGTCTACGACGGCTACGCCGATCCGGGCAACGGACCCGTCCCGGTGAAGGCCCAGGAGAGCTGGGCCACCCCGCTGGAGAAGTCCGGCGGCCCCTACCCGTACTCGCCGCAGAAGGCGACGGCGCTGCTCACCGCGCACGGCTGGAAGGTGGCGGCGCGCGGCACGACCACCTGCCAGAACCCCGGGACCGGGGCGAACCAGTGCGGCGCGGGCATCAAGGCCGGCCAGGCCCTGACCTTCCAGCTCCTCTACTCCTCCGGCCGGACCACCACCGACCAGCAGTTCGCCGCGATCAAGTCCTCCGAGGCGCAGGCCGGCATCACCCTGAACCTCAAGTCGGAGCCGTTCAACACCCTGATCGGCACCATGGGCACCTGCACCGCCGCCTCCCACCCGAAGTCGGGCTGCGGCTGGCAGCTGGCGAGCTACGGCTACGTGCCCTACCCGCTCTACCCCAACGGCTCCGGCCTCTTCGACACCGGCGGCAGCAACAACGCGGGCGGCTACTCCGACCCGACGATGGACAAGCTGATCAAGGAGACCCAGTACAGCACCTCCAGCTCGGCGTTCAACGAGTACGAGGACTACGCCGCCCAACAACTCCCCTGGCTGTGGCTGCCATTGCGCAGCGGCATCCTGGTCTACCGGACCAAGCTCCAAGGCGTCGTCCCGCTCAACCCGTTCTCCGGCGGCAACAACTTCGAGGACTGGTACTACACCTCATGACCGGACGCTCGACGGGCCCGGCAACGGGCCCAGGACGCACGGCGGTTGCCGGAGGTGCACGGTGACGGCCTACCTGCTGCGCCGCACCGGGCAGGCCGTGGTCGTGGTGATCGGCGTGATGGTGCTGACCTTCGCGCTGATCCACCTCGAACCCGGCAGCGCCGCCCGCGCCACCCTCGGCACCAGGGCCACCGCCGAGCGGATCGCGGTCTTCAACGCCGCCAACGGCCTCGACCGGCCGCTGGCGGCGCAGTTCGCGACCTTCGTCAAGCAGGCGTTCCAGGGGAACTTCGGCACCTCCTACTCGCTGCACCAGCCGGTCTCCACGCTGATCGCGCAGCGGCTGCCGAAGGACGTGCTGCTGCTGGGCCTGTCCGTCCTGCTCGCGCTGGCCGTCGCCCTGCCGATGGGCGTCTACCAGGCGGTGCGCCGCGACCGCCCCGCCGACCACGCCCTGACCGTCGTGGCGTTCACGCTCTACTCGATGCCGGACTTCTTCTTCGGCCTGCTCCTGGTGGCGCTCTTCTCCGTGCAGCTCCACCTGCTGCCCTCGCAGGCGCCGCAGGCGGCCACCGTCGGCGGCATCATCACCGACCCGCGCGGGCTGGTGCTGCCGGTGGTCACCCTGACCCTGGTCAGCCTGGCCGGGTTCAGCCGGTACGTGCGCTCCTCGGCGATCAGCACCCTCGGCCAGGACTACGTACTGGTGGCCCGCGCCAAGGGGCTGCCGGAGCACCTGGTGCTGCGGCGGCACGTGCTGCGCAACTCGCTGCTGCCCGTGGTGACCATCCTCGGGCTCGCCGCCCCCGGCATCGTCACCGGCGCGGTCATCGCCGAGTCGGTCTTCAACTACCCGGGAATGGGGCTGCTGTTCTACCAGGCCGCGACGAGCAAGGACTACCCGGTGCTGCTCGCCTCCACGCTGGTCGTCGGCGTCGCGACCGTCGTCGGCAGCCTCCTCGCGGACATCGCCTACGGCCTCCTCGACCCCCGGATCCGCTATGACCGCGACTGACCACGGCCCCGTCCCGGCCGGTGACCACAGCCCCGTCCCGGCCGGACCGCCCGCGACCGGCCGGGACGCCGAAGCAGGGCCGACCGCCACCCTGGGCGCCGGCCGGCTGACGGTTGCCACCCTGCTGCGCAACCGCCGGGCCCAGGCCGGGCTCTCCCTGATCCTCCTCGTCGTCCTCTTCTGCTTCCTCGGCCCGCTCCTCTACCGGACCGACCAGGTGACGGTCCACCTCGACCTCGCCGAACTCCCGCCCGGCGGCGGCCATCCGCTGGGCACCGACGCGGGAGGCTACGACGTGCTGGGCCGGCTGATGGCCGGCGGACGGTCCTCGCTGGAACTCGGCTTCGCGGTGGCCGTGGCCACCACCGTCATCGGCACCCTCTACGGCGCGTTCGCCGGATACCTCGGCGGCATCGTCGACTCGCTCATGATGCGGGCCGTCGACACCTTCCTCGCCGTCCCCGGCCTGGTACTGCTGCTGATCATGGTCAGCATGTTCACGCCCTCGCTGGGCGGGATCATCCTGCTGCTCTCACTGCTGTCCTGGCTGTCGCCCGCCCGCCTCGTCCGCGGTGAGGTACTCACCCTGCGCACCCGGGAGTTCGTGCAGGCCTCGCGGATGATGGGCGGGTCCGGAGCGCGGGTGGTGCTGCGCCACCTCGTGCCGAACGCCGCCGGGGTCGTCATCGTCAGCGCCACCTTCACCGTCGCGGACTCGATCCTCATGCTGTCCACCCTCAGCTTCCTCGGCCTGGGACTGCCGCCGCCGCACGCGGACTGGGGCACCATGCTCACCGGCGGCCTGGACTTCCTCTACGACGGCTACTGGTGGCTGGTGTACCCGCCCGCGGTGATCCTGATCATCACCGTGGTGGCGTTCAACCTGCTCGGCGACGCACTCCACGACGCCCTGGACGTCCGCTCCGACCGGACCTGAACGGACCGTGAGCCGGCCGGGCCCTGAACGGTCCGGGCCGTCTCCGGGCCGTCTCCGGGCCGTGAACGGCCCTGAACGGTCCGCCCGTCCCGTCTCAGCCGCACCCCACCCCTCCCGCCCCGCGCCCCCGCACCCGCTGCCCGCCGTCCCCGGCGGGCAGCGCCCAGCGCCCCGCCGCCTTCGTGCGCCGAACCCGAGGAACCGGCATGCCACCCCTGCTCGACGTCCGCCACCTCACCACCCGCATCACGACCAGCCGCGGCACCGTGCGGGCGGTCGAGGACGTGTCGTTCACCCTGGAGGCCGGCGAGACCCTGGGCCTGGTGGGCGAGTCCGGCTGCGGCAAGTCCATGACCGGCCTGTCGCTCATGGGCCTGCTGCCGCCGGGCGGCGCCGTCGCCGCGGGCTCCTCCGTCCTCCTGGACGGCCGGGAGCTCGTCGGGCTGCCGGCCCGCGAGATGCGGCGGGTGCGCGGCAACGACATCGCGATGGTCTTCCAGGACCCGATGACCTCCCTGGACCCCACCAAGACCATCGGCCACCAGGTCGCCGAGCCGGTGCTGCTGCACCAGGGCTGCGGCCGGGCCGAGGCGCGGGAGCGGGCCGTCGAGGTCCTCGGGCTGGTCGGGCTGCCGCAGCCCCGGCGCCGCCTGGACGACTACCCGCACCAGCTCTCCGGCGGGCAGCGGCAGCGCGCGCTGATCGCCATGGCGCTGGCCAACGAGCCCCGGGTGCTCATCGCCGACGAGCCGACCACGGCCCTGGACGTCACCATCCAGGCGCAGATCCTCGCCCTCCTCGCCGACGTCCGCGCCCGCCTGGGCATGGCGATGATCCTCATCACCCACGACATGGGCGTCACCGCCGGCAACACCGACCGGGTGCACGTCATGTACGCCGGCCGCATCGCGGAGAGCGCCGACACCGACCGGCTCTTCGACCGCATGCGCCACCCCTACACCCAGCGGCTGCTCGCCTCGGTGCCGCGGCTGGACCAGGACCCCGCCCGCGAACTGCCCGCGATCCCCGGCCTGCCCCCGACCTCGTCGACCCGCCCGCTGGGTGCCGCTTCGCCGACCGCTGCCCGTACGCCACCGCGCGCTGCCGGGAGCAGGAGCCCGTCCTCACCGGCACCGGCGGGCACCTGCACGCCTGCTGGCACCCGGTCGACGGCCCGGTGCCGCTGGTGGGCCCGGTGCCGACGGAGAGCCCGCTACCGCCGGACGCCGCGGGGCCGCTGGACGTCCCGCCGCCTGCGCCGTCCCCGCCCGGCCCTCGCGTCAGGGCCCGTCCGCGAGCAGCAGGGGACCCGGAGCACCCGTACGTGGAGAGTCCTGGGCGGGAAGACCCGGAACCGGAGCACCCGGACCCGGTCGGCGGCGGTCCGGGCGCCGGGGGAGGGGTGCCGCCGCTGCTCGAAGCGCGCGGTCTGGTCCGCGTGTACCCGCTGCGCGGCGCCCGGCTGCCCGGCCGGCCCCGACGGGCCGTGCACGCGGTCTCCGACGTCTCGTTCACGCTCGCGCCGGGCGAGACCTTCGGCCTGGTGGGCGAGTCCGGCTGCGGCAAGACCACCCTCGGCCGGCTGCTGGTCGGCCTGGACCGGCCCGACGCGGGCACCGTCGCCCTGGACGGCACCGACCTCGGCTCCCTGCGCGGACGCGAGCTGCGCCGGCGCCGCCGCGACCTCCAGATGGTCTTCCAGGACCCCTTCTCCTCGCTCGACCCGCGCATGCGGGTCAGCGCGATCCTGCGCGAGCCGCTGGCCATCCAGGGCATCGGCACCGCCCGCGAGCAGCACGCCCGGGTGGCCGACCTCATGGCCGAGGTGGGCCTGCCGAAGCGCGGCCTCGACCTCTTCCCGCACGAGTTCTCCGGCGGCCAGCGCCAACGCGTCGGCCTGGCCCGGGCGCTGGCGCTCACCCCCAAGGTGATCGTCGCCGACGAGCCCGTCTCCGCCCTGGACGTGTCGGTCCGGGCCCAGGTGCTCAACCTGATGAAGCGCCTGCAGGCCGCGCACGGGCTGTCGTACGTGGTCATCTCGCACGACCTGGCCGTGGTGCGGCACCTGGCCGACCGGATCGGCGTGATGTACCTGGGCCGGCTGGTCGAGTCCGGCACGGCGGAGGACGTCTGCGTGCGGCCCGCGCACCCGTACACCGCCGGGCTGCTGGCCGCCGTGCCCGTCCCGGACCCGGCCGCCGAGCGGGCCAAGCGCGGGCAGGCCCCCGGCGGGGAACTCCCCGATCCGGCGGCGCCGCCGAGCGGGTGCCGGTTCCGTACCCGCTGCCCGCTCGCCCAGGAGCGCTGCGCCCGCGAGGAGCCGCTGCCGCGCGCCTTCGGCCCCGGCCACACCGCGGCCTGCCACTTCCCGCTGCGCACCCCCCTTGAGGACCACGCGGACGGGGCCGGTGCCGACCGGGTCCGGCCGGAGGGGCTCAGCCGCTGACCGGCTGTCCTCGGGTCCGCAGCCGGGCTCCCCCGGGCGTTCCGCGCGCCTCCTGCCCGCCCGGAACGGCCGACCGATATCATCGGGTCAGGTCGTGCGGGCATGGGGCCCGTGGTTGCGGTTGGGGGTCTGGCATGGTTGCCGGTCGGGTCGTGCGGTTCGACGGTGCGCGCGGTTACGGGTTCATCGCACCGGAGACCGGTGGGGAGGACGTCTTCCTGCACGTCAACGATCTGCTGATCCCGGAGTCGTTCGTCCGCTCCGGAGTGCAGGTCGAGTTCGAGGTCGAGGACGGCGAGCGGGGGCTGAAGGCCTCCTCGGTCCGGTTGGCGCACGACGCCGACCCCGTCAGCCGGACGCCGCGTCCCGTCGGCGGCGGCGACCTGGAGGACCCGATGTGCGACGTGCTCAGCGAGGACGAGTACACCCGGGACGTCACGGAGCTGCTGATCAAGTCGGCGCCCTGGCTGACGGGTGAGCAGATCGTGCAGATCCGGGGCCAGTTCGTCCGCTTCGGCAAGGGCCACGGCTGGATCGAGGACTGAGCGCGCCGGGCGTGCCCGGGCCTCGGCCCGGCTACTCGCCCGTCGTGCCGTCGAGCAGCTCGCGGACGATGTCGAGCTGCCCGACGTGGCGGGCGTACTCCTGGAGCAGGTGGAAGAGGATGCGCCCGAGAGTGGGCGCGTCCTCCGGGGTCCGGAAGCGTCCGCCGAGCCGGGCCCGGTCGTCCAGCGCGGCGGCGGCCGCGACCGCGGTCGCCGCCGCCACCTCCGCTCGGTAGCCGGCCAGCACCTCCTGGCTGCTCCGGCCCGCCGGCACGCCCCACTCCTCGGCGTCGCCCCCGGCCGGGTACGCGATGACGTCCTCGGCGGCGAACCCCCAGCGCATCCAGCGGCGTTCGACCCAGCCGAGGTGCTGCACCAGGCCGAGCGGCGACCAGCCCATCGGCTCGACCGGAGCCCGCAGCAGCGTGTCGGGGAGCCCGGCGAGCTTCCGCTCCAGCGTCTCGCGGTACCAGTCCAGGTACCCCAGGAGGAGTTCACGCGGGTCCACCGCCGCGGTGGCCGGACCGTCCAGGGGCGCGGGCGTCTGCTCGGGCGGCTGAGGCACCCTCCGACCCTAGCGCTGCTCCGGACGTCGGCGCGGCACGCCAGGACGGGACGCGCCGGGACGGGACGGGCGGGGACGGCGCGGGCCTCCGGTGCGGTGCCCTCCCGCGGGCGGGTGGCGGAGCTGTCGGCGGTCCGGATCAACGTGGCGCCGCCCTCGGCGGCGGACTGTTTCTGGCGTGTTAACGCTCACAGGCAGAGCTGCGCCAGCGTGCCGGAGCCGTGTGCTGGTCGCGCGCCTGCCGAGGGAGCCGGAGTCCGCAGCCGGCGCGCCCGGTGTCCCGCGCCCGACGTCCGAGGACGTCCGCCGCGCCGCGCCGCGTTGGACGATGGGCCGACCGCTGCCGGGTTCGCGGTGCCAGGCGGGCCCGGTCGGGCCTCGGTGCGGTTCGGCCCGTACGTCCTGCCGGGCGCCGGGCGCCGGGGACGGGCGCCGGCCGGCCCATCGTCCGACGCGGCGCGCCGCGCGTGGCGACGCGGTCCGCGGTGCGCCACTCCGTCCGGACGCCGCCGGTCGACGGGTTGGACGACGTGGCTGCCGCCGTTCGGCGCACCCGGGCGCGTGCGGCACCGTCGCGACGGCGCCTCGCCGAACGGCGGGCCGGCCGTCTCCGCGTCGGCCCCGCCGAGGCCCGGCGGGTCGCGCCTCCGTCGGTGGCCAGGCCCCGCAGAGCGTCCCCGAGCACGGCTCCGCGGCTTTCCTTCCGGTTTGGCGCAGCTCCCTTGACGCCCCTGCCTGTGAACGCTAACAATGATGCCCATCACGGATCGGAGCCCCATGTCGCAGACCGCTGACCGTACCGGCGGCCCCCGGAAGGCGCCCACCATGGCGGACGTCGCCCAGGTCGCGGGCGTGTCGCACCAGACGGTGTCGCGGGTGCTGAGCAACCACCCCAACGTGCGCGAATCGACCCGGGCCGAGGTCCTGCGGGCGATCGAGCAGCTGGGGTACCGGCGGAACTCCTCGGCACGGGCGCTGGTCACCCGGCGCACCCTCACCCTGGGCGTGGTGGCCTGCAACCCCACGCTGTTCGGCCCCTCCAGCACGCTCTTCGGCCTGGAGGAGGCGGCCCGTGACGAGGGGTACATGGTCTCCGCGGTCACGCTGCGCAGCTACTCGGCCGCCGCCCTGAAGGAGGCGATCGACCACCTCAGCGACTGGGGGGTGGAGGGCATCGTGGTGATCGTCCCGCACCGGGAGGCGGTCAGCGCACTGGCCGAACTGCGTCTGCCCTTCCCCGTGGTGACCGTGGAGGGCGGCCACAGCCTGCCGATACCCGGCGTGTCGGTCGACCAGCGACTGGGCGCGCGGATGGTCACGAGCCATCTGCTGGCGGCCGGCCACAAGACGGTCTGGCACGTCGCCGGGCCGCCGAGCTGGCTGGAGGCCGAGGCCCGGATCGGCGGCTGGCGCTCGGTACTGGAGGAGGCCGGCGCGGTCGTGCCGCCGCCGCTCCAGGGCGACTGGACACCGCTGTCGGGCTACCGCGCCGGCCAGGAGCTGGCCGGCCGGGTGGCGGCGGGCACCGCGGGCCGCGGGGCCCCGGAGGTGACCGCCGTCTTCGTCGCCAACGACCAGATGGCCCTCGGGGTGCTGCGCGCCTTCCGCGAGGCGGGTCTGTCCGTCCCCGGCCAGGTGGCCATCGCGGGCTTCGACGACATCCCCGAGGCCGAGTTCTTCATGCCCCCGCTGACCACCGTCCGGCAGGACTTCGCCGCGGTCGGCCAGGCGAGCATCCGCCTGCTGGTCAGCCGCCTGGAGTCCGGCGGCACCGAGGGCGACGACGAGCGCGTGGTGATCGAGCCGCGGCTGATCGTCCGAGGCAGCAGCACCCCTTCCTGACGGACGCACCCGTCCCGACGGACGCACCGCATCCGCAGGCGAACGCGGCGGCGCCCCAGCGGGCCGCCGCGCGCGCCGCCCACGACTGGAGGAGACCATGACCACCGATCCGCCCGCCGTCACCGTCGGCATCGACTTCGGCACGCTCTCGGGGCGCGCCCTGGTCGTCGCCGTCGAGGACGGCCGGGAGCTGGGCAGCGCGGTGCACGAGTACACCCACGCGGTGGTGGACCGCAGGCTGCCGGGCGGGACGCCGCTGCCACCGGACTGGGCGCTCCAGGTGCCCCAGGACTGGCGCGACGTGCTCCGCGTCGCCGTGCCCCGGGCGCTGGCCGCCGCGGGGGTGCGGCCCGAGCAGGTGGTCGGCGTCGCCACCGACTTCACCGCCTGCACGGTGCTCCCCACCACCTGGGACGGCACCCCGCTGTGCGAGCTGCCCGAGTTCTCGGGGCGCCCGCACGCGTACCCCAAGCTGTGGCGCCACCATGCCGCGCAGCCCGAGGCCGACCTCATCGTCGCCCGGGCCGAGGAGAGCGGACAGCCGTGGCTGGCCCGCTACGGCGGGAAGATCTCCAGCGAGTGGCAGTACGCCAAGGCGCTCCAGGTGCTGCGCGAGGACCCGGCCGTCTACGCCGCCGCCGACCGCTGGATCGAGGCCGCCGACTGGATCGTGTGGCAGCTCACCGGCGCCGAGAGCCGCAACCCGTGCACCGCCGGCTACAAGGGCATCCACCAGAACGGCCGCTACCCGGACGAGGGCTTCCTCGCCTCGCTGCACCCGGGGTTCGCCGGCTTCACCGCCAAGCTGGAGCACCCGCTGACGCCGCTGGGCGCCCCCGCCGGCAAGGTCACCGCCCAGGCGGCCGAGCTGACCGGGCTGCGCGCGGGCACCGTGGTGGCCGCCGGGAACGTCGACGCGCACGTGACCAGCGCGGCCGCCCAGGCCCTCGACCCCGGCCGGATGCTGGCCATCATGGGCACCTCCACCTGCCACATCATGAACTCCGACGTGCTCGCCGAGGTCCCCGGCATGTGCGGGGCGGTCCGTGACGGCGTGGTGCCGGGACTGTGGGGGTACGAGGCGGGACAGAGCGGCGTGGGCGACATCTTCGCGTGGGCCGCCCGTACGGCCGTGCCGGAGGAGTACGCGGTGGAGGCGCGCCGCCGCGGGATCGGCGTCCACGAGCTGCTGACGGAGCGGGCGGCGGCCCAACCGGTCGGCGGCCACGGGCTGCTGGCGTTGGACTGGCACAGCGGCAACCGCTCGGTGCTGGTCGACCACCACCTGTCCGGGCTGGTCGTGGGGCTGACGCTGGATACGCGGCCCGAGGACGTCTACCGGGCCCTGGTGGAGGCCACCGCGTTCGGCACCCGCACCATCGTCGACGCCTTCGAGGCGGCCGGCGTCCCGGTGGCCGACCTCACCGCGGCCGGGGGGCTGCTGAGGAACCGCTTCCTGATGCAGGTCTACAGCGACGTGCTGAACCGCCCGATCCACCTGCTCTCCTCCGAGCAGGGCCCGGCCCTCGGGTCGGCGATCCACGCCGCGGTGGCCGCCGGGGTCCACCCCGACATCCGCGCCGCCTCGGCCGCCATGGGCCGCCGCGAGGAGCGCGCCTACACCCCCGACCCCGCCCGCGCGGCGGCGTACGAGCCCCTGTACGCCGAGTACCGCGCACTGCACGACCACTTCGGTCGGGGCGGCAGCGATGTCATGCACCGGCTGCGAGAGCTGCGCTCGGCCGCACTCTCCCGCTAGCGGTGTGAGCGCTCACCCTTGGTGTTGTGAGCGCTCACATCCACCCACCCCACCCTCCTCCCACCTTCTTCGAGGTCGGCAATGGTCATGAACGCAGGTTCCCTCCCCCCGGGCACGGCGGCCGCGGTCGCCGCGCTCCGCGAGGAGGTGAGCGCCCTGCACCAGGAACTGGTCCGCTACAACCTGGTCGTGTGGACCGGCGGCAACGTCTCCGGGCGGGTCCCCGGGCACGACCTGTTCGTCATCAAGCCCAGCGGCGTGCCGTACGACCGGCTGACCGCCGCGTCGATGATCGTCTGCGACCTGGACGGCGAGGTGGTCGACGGCGACCTGTCGCCGTCCTCCGACACCGCCGCCCACGCCTACGTCTACCGGCACATGCCCGAGGTCGGCGGTGTCGTCCACACCCACTCCACCTACGCCTGCGCCTGGGCGGCCCGCGGTGAGCCGGTGCCGTGCGTACTGACCGCCATGGCCGACGAGTTCGGCGCCGAGATACCCGTCGGACCGTTCGCGGTGATCGGCGACGACTCGATCGGCCGGGGCATCGTGGAGACCCTCGCCGGGCACCGCTCGCCGGCCGTGCTCATGCAGAACCACGGCCCGTTCACCATCGGCGAGGACCCGCGCGCCGCCGTGAAGGCCGCGGTGATGTGCGAGGACGTCGCCCGCAGCGTGCACATCTCCCGCCAGCTCGGCCGACCGCTGCCGATCGACCCCGACGCGGTCGACCGGCTGCACGACCGCTACCGGAACGTCTACGGCCAGCCCGGGCCGTCCGCCCAGTGAGGAGCCTGCCAGCATGACACCGCCCGCCGCACCCGAGGTCTGGTTCCTCACCGGCAGCCAGGGACTCTACGGAGCGGACACCCTCCGCCAGGTCGCCGAGCAGTCCCGCGCCATCAGCGACCAGCTCGCCGCCGCCCCGGACGCCCCGGCCCGGGTCGTGTGGAAACCCGTGCTCACCGACTCGTCGTCCATCCTCGCCCTCGTCCTCGCGGCCAACGCCGACCCGGCCTGCGTCGGGCTGATCGCGTGGATGCACACCTTCTCCCCGGCCAAGATGTGGATCGCCGGCCTCGACGCGCTCCGCAAGCCGCTGCTGCACCTGCACACGCAGGCCAACACCGCGCTGCCCTGGGCCACCATCGACATGGACTTCATGAACCTCAACCAGGCCGCCCACGGCGACCGGGAGTTCGGGTACATCCAGTCCAGGACCGGCGTCGCCCGCAAGACCGTCGCCGGCCACGTCTCGGACCCCCGGACGGCGCCCCGCATCCACGGCTGGATGCGCGCCGCCCTCGGCCACGACGCGCTGCGCCGGCTGCGGCTGGCCCGCTTCGGCGACAACATGCGCGACGTCGCCGTCACCGAGGGCGACAAGGTCGAGGCGCAACTGCGGTTCGGGGTGTCCGTCAACACCTACGGGGTCAACGACCTGGTGGCCGTGGTGGACGCCGTCGAGGACGCGGCCGTGGGCGCCCTCGTCAAGGAGTACGCCGACGCCTACCGGCTGGCCCCCGAACTGCTCCACGACGGCGGCCGGCACGAGGCCCTGCGCTACGCCGCCCGGATCGAACTGGGCCTGCGGGCCTTCCTCGACGACGGCGGCTTCGGCGCCTTCACCACCAACTTCGAGGACCTCGGCGGCCTTCGGCAGCTCCCCGGCATCGCCGTGCAGCGGCTGATGGCCGACGGCTACGGCTTCGGCGGCGAGGGCGACTGGAAGACCTCCGCGCTGCTGGCCGCCCTCAAGGCGGCCGGCGCGGGCGCGCCTGGCGGCACCTCCTTCATGGAGGACTACACCTACCACCTGGTGCCCGGCGAGGAGCTCATCCTCGGCGCGCACATGCTGGAGGTGTGCCCCAGCATCGCGGCGGACCGGCCCAGGTGCGAGATCCACCCGCTGGGCATCGGCGGGCGCGAGGACCCGGTCCGGCTGGTCTTCGACGCCGCGCCCGGCCCGGCCGTCGTGGTCGGCCTCGCCGACATCGGCGACCGGTTCCGGCTGGTCGCCAACAGGATCGACGTCGTCCCGCCGCTGGAGGAGCTGCCCAGCCTCCCCGTCGCCCGCGCCGTCTGGCGGCCCAGCCCCGACCTCGGCACCTCGACGGAGGCGTGGCTGACCGCGGGCGGCCCGCACCACACGGTGCTCACCTCGGCGGTGGGCCCGGAGGTGCTCGGCGACTTCGCCGACATGCTCCGCACGGAGCTGCTGCTCATCGACGAGACCACCGACATACGGCAGTTCGCGAAGGAGATCCGCTGGAACCAGGCGTACTACCGGCTCGCCGGCGGCCTCTGAGCCGACGGCCCCGCGCCCGGGGTCCCGGGCCCGCCGGGGCCCTGGCCCCCGGGCTCCGGGACCGGCTCCGGCCCGGGCCGTGCGGCGCGTGGGCACGGCCGGCCGCTGGGCCGGCGCGGCGGGCCGGACCGGGCCGGCAGCGGTGCTTCCGCCCGGTCTCGACCCGGGCCGGGCGCCGCTTTCGGCGCGAACAGCCCCTGTGCGGTGCGGGCGTCCGGCGATCGACGGCATTGATGAGCCGTCAGATTCAGGGCGACATTCGCATGCTCTGACGCGTCGTCATATACAGCCATTTCCACCCGAACGCGCCTACCGGAGAGGTGATTTGGGCGGACCGGCGACGGTTCGGGTGTAGTGGAGGCGCCATCGCGGACGGCTCTTTTCTTCGCCCCGACGCCTTGACGCCATGCCGGTGAACGCTAACACTCTCTGCCATGCGAAGGAGCGCCGACGCGGCAGCGGTGCCGTCGCCGCGTTCAGGCGTGTCAGGTCCATGACATAAGTGGCGCGGTGTCCCGGTTCCGGTCCCGTCGGCGCGGCGGTGCGGGTGTCCGGCCGTCCGGATCGGCCGCCGGCCGGGAAGGGCGGGCGCCAACGGCGCTCGCGTGCCGGCGTCCCCTCGCGGGTGCCGCAGGTGGGCGCTTGCGCGGCAGTCCTTCCGTCTTGATGTGAGCGCTAACAGGCCGCGAGGCCCTTCTGAAGAGGATGTCGATCATGCGTGGTGTTCGGTCCAGCGGTTGGTCCGGCGGACGGTCGGGATCGGGTCAGGGCGCGGGCCGGCGGGTGCGGCCGGTGCGGTGGGGCGTCGCCGGGGTGGCGGTGGTGGCGGTCTTGGCGGCCGGCGCGTGCAGCAAGAGCGGCGCCGGCGGCGGGTCCACGTCCTCGGGCTCCGGGGCGGGCTCCGGCTCCCGTTCGAGCGCGTCCGCGCCGGCGGTGACGATCAAGGGCGACATCACCTTCAACGACGCGAACCTGGCCAAGCTCGACGCCGCCCTCAAGGCGGCCCTGGCGGGCAAGGACCTGTCCAAGCAGGATCTCGCGATGGTGGTGAACGTCGCGACCGACTACTGGAACGCGGGCAAGACCGGCTTCGACAAGGGGGTGTCCGACCTCGGCGTGAAGGGCACCTACCAGGCGCCGGCGAACGGGCGGCTGGACCAGCAGCTGTCCATCATCCAGACGCTCCGCGGCCAGGGGATCACCGGCATGAGCGTGTCGGCCATCGACCCGACGGCGATCAAGGCGCCCATCTCGTCCGCGAACAAGGCGGGCATCCCGGTGCTGGCCATCGACTCCCCGCTGCCCAAGGAGGACGGCGCGGCGCTGTACCTGGGGACGCCGAACTACGAGGCCGGGCAGAAGGCCGGTGAGGCGATGAAGGAGGCGCTCGGCGGCAAGGGCCAGGTGGCCGTACTCGTCGGGTCGTTGACCACCTCCAACGCGGTGGAGCGGATCTCCGGGTTCGAGGACGCGTTGAAGGGCTCGGGGGTGAAGGTGGTGCAGAAGCTGAGCGACGCGATGGACGCGTCGAAGGCGCTGTCCAACGCGCAGACCGTGATCCAGACGAACCCGAACGTCAACGGCCTGTACGGGGTGTACTCGTACGACGGACCGTCGGCCGGCCAGGCGGTGCAGTCGGCCGGCAAGGCCGGCAAGGTGAAGATCATCTCCGACGACAGCGACCCGCAGACGCTGAAGTTCGTCCAGTCCGGGGTGATCCAGGCCACCGTGCTGCAGCAGCCCTACCAGCAGGGGTACACCGGGGCGTACCTGCTGGCCGCGCTGAAGGTGCTGGGCAAGGACGCCACGATGAGGATCGTCCAGCCCTACCTGGAGTCCGACGGGACGACGCTCAGCTCCGGGGTGGGGCTGGTCACGCAGGGCAACCTCGCGGACTACCAGGCCAAGCTCACCCAACTGGGCATCGGATGACGGCCGTCGGGAGCGAGATCGCCGCGTCGCTGCGCGGGGTCACCAAGTCCTACGGCCCCGTGAAGGTGCTGGACATCCCGCGCCTGGACCTGACACGTGGCCAGATCGTCGCGGTGGTCGGTGAGAACGGGGCCGGAAAGTCCACGCTGATGGGCGTGCTGTCGGGGACGGTCACCCCCACCACCGGCGCCGTCGAGGTCGCCGGGCGGGCGCTGACCCCCGGCCGGCCCGACCACGCGCGGGAGCTCGGGGTGGCGCTGGTCGCCCAGGAGTTCCCGCTGGTGGGGAAGGTGAGCGTGGCGGAGAACCTGCTGCTGGGCCGGCGCCCGGCACGGGCCGCGGGCGGACCGGTCGGCCGGTTCGTCGTCGACCGCTCCGCCACCCGGGCCGAGGCACGGGCGCTGCTGGCCGAGGTCGGCATCGGACAGGTGGACGTCGACCGGCCGGTGGAGCGCTTCCCGGTGCCGGTCCGGCAGATGATCGAGATCGCCAAGGCGTGGGGCCACCACCCGGTGGTGCTCATCCTGGACGAGCCGACCTCCTCGCTCGGCCCGGTCGAGGCCGGCCGGGTGCTGGAGCTCGCCCGGCGGCACGCCGCCGCCGGGGGAGCGGTGCTCTTCATCGGGCACCGCCTGGACGAGGTGCGGGCGGTCGCCGACCGGGTCGTCGTCCTGCGCGGCGGCAGGCTCGTGGCCGACCTCGCTCCGGAGGAGGCATCCGAGGAGCGGATGATCCGCGAGATGGTCGGCAGCGAGCTGGCCCGTGCCGACCTCGCCCCGCCCTCCTCCGTCGAGCGGGCCACCACCCTGTCCGTGCGCGGCCTGACGGCCGACGGCCTGGGGCCGGTGGACCTCGACGTCAGGGCGGGCGAGATCGTCGGCGTGGCCGGGCTGATGGGCTCCGGCCGAAGCCGGCTGCTGCACACCGTGATGGGCGCCCAGCCGCGGACCGGCGGCGAGGTCCTCTTCGACGGGGCGGCGTTCCACCCGCGCCATCCGGCCGACGCGGTCCGGGCCGGCATCGGCCTGGTGCCCGAGGACCGCAAGGCGCAGTCGCTGCTGCCGTCGCACTCCGTGCGGTGGAACGTCACACTGGCGACCCTGCGCCGGATCAGCCGGCGCGGCGTGCTCCGGCCGCGCGCGGACAGGGAGCACGCGGCGCGGATCGTCAAGGACCTCGGCGTTCGGCTGCGCAGCCAGGAGCAGCCGATCGCGGACCTGTCCGGCGGCAACCAGCAGAAGGCGGTCTTCGGCCGCTGGCTGGCCGCGGAGCCCAGGCTGCTGCTCCTGGACGAGCCCACCCGCGGGGTGGACGTCGGAGCCAAGGCGGAGATCTACGCGCTGATCGACGCCGCCGCGCAGGACGGCCTGGCGGTCCTGGTGGCCTCCTCCGAACTGGAGGAGCTGCTGTGGATCTGCCACCGGATCGTGGTCATGTCGCACGGCGAGATCGTCGCGGACCTGCCGCGGGAGCGGTTCGGCAAGGAAGTGATCATGACGGCGGCGGCCGGCACGCGGACCGGTGCGGCCAGGCAGGGGAAGGCGAGCGCATGAAGACCAGTACGGCCGCGGTGCCGGCCGAGGCGGTGGCCGGCGGCGGCGGACGCGGGCCGCTCGCCCGCCGGCTGCTGGAGACGCCCGAGGTGGGGGTGGTCGCCGCCTGCGTGATCGTGTTCGTCGCGCTGGCACTGGACAAGTCCTCGTTCGCCGGCGCCGTCAACCTCCAGGGCATGGGCTTCGACCTGGCCCAGTACGGGCTGATCGCGATCGGCGAGTCGCTGGTGATCCTCACCGGCGGCATCGACCTGTCGGTCGGCGCGCTGCTGGGCACCAGCGTCATCCTGATGTCCTGGTTCAACGTCCGGGCCGGGCTGCCCCCGGTCGTCGCGATCCTGCTGACGCTGCTGATCGCCGGCGCCGTCGGGCTGGTGCACGGACTGGCGGTCACCCGGCTGAAGATGGCCCCCTTCGTGGTGACCCTGGTGACGTACACCGTCGCCCAGGGCGTCACGCTCGCCATCACCTCCGGCACCTCGATCACCGGCATCGGCGGCACGTTCAGCGACCTGGGGCAGACCTACGTCGCCCAGGTGCCGCTGCCGCTCATCCTGTTCGTCGTCGTCGCGGTCGTCGCCTGGTTCTTCCTGGAGCGCACCTACGCCGGCCGGCAGGTGTACGCCGTCGGCGGCAACCCCGAGGCGGCGCGGCTGGCCGGAATCCGCGGCGACCGGCGGGTGGTGTCCATGTACGTCACCAGCTCCCTGCTGTCGGCGTTCGCCGGAATCCTGGTGCTCGGCCGGATGGGGGTCGGCTCCGCGAGCGGGGTGGGCGTCGGCTGGGAGCTCTCGGCCATCGCCGCCGCGGTGATCGGAGGCGTCAGCCTGGTCGGCGGGCAGGGCCGCATCCTGGGCATCGTCGCCGGCACGATCCTGCTCGAACTCATCAACAACGGTCTGACGACTCTTCAGATCAACCCCAACTACACCGACATCGTGCTCGGTTGCGTGCTCGGCCTGGCCATCACCGCCGACCGGCTGCGAGCCAGAAGCATCGCCCGGCGCGGCTGACCCGCACGACCCGAACCGTCGTTTCCGGACGGGCCGCCACCCCGACGGGAGCCCCCCGACCGTCCGAACGCGCCTGACCGCGCCGTCGCCTCCCGGCGGCGCGGGGCAGCCGTCGGCGTGCCCGCGACATGCCGCCCCTCCCTCCGTGCGCTCCGGCCGTCCTGACAGCGGCCGGAGCGCTCCCCCCACACGCCCGAGCACCTGCTCGGCATCCCCACACACAGAGGAGGACCCGTGTCCGCACCCGCACCGTCCCGACTGCTGCGCCGGCTCAGAAAGTGGGCGCTGTCCGCCGCCGCCGCCGGGACACTCGTCGCCGGCGTCCTGGTCGGCGGCACCCAGGCGTCGCAGGCGGCCGGCTCGCTGCCCTGCGACCTGTACGCCTCCGGCGGTACCCCCTGCGTGGCCGCGCACAGCACCACGCGCGCGCTGTACTCGGCGTACAACGGCTCGCTCTACCAGGTCCGGCGCGCCTCGGACAACACCACCAAGGACATCGGGGTGCTGAGCGCCGGCGGCTACGCCAACGCCGCCGCGCAGGACTCCTTCTGCTCCGGCACGACCTGCGTCATCACCGTCATCTACGACCAGTCCGGCAAGGGCAACAACCTCACCCAGGCCCCCGCGGGCGGCGCGGCCGGCGGCCCGGACGCCCTCGCCAACGCCACGGCCGCCCCCACCACGGTCGCCGGCCACAAGGCGTACGGCGTGTTCGTGGCCCCCGGCACCGGCTACCGCGACGACCGGACCTCGGGCATCGCGACCGGCGACGCCGCCGAGGGCATGTACGCGGTGCTGGACGGCACGCACTACAACGGCGGCTGCTGCTTCGACTACGGCAACGCCGAGACCAGCAACAACGACACCGGCAACGGCCACATGGAGGCGATCTACTTCGGCAACATCAAGGTCTGGGGCTACGGTTCCGGCAACGGGCCGTGGGTGATGGCCGACCTGGAGAACGGCCTGTTCTCCGGCGTCAACGCCGGCTACAACGCCAACGACCCGAGCGTCAGCAACCGCTACCAGACCGCGATGGTCAAGGGCCAGCCGAACCAGTGGGCGATCCGGGGCGGCAACGCCCAGTCCGGCGGCCTGTCGACGTACTACAGCGGCGCGCGGCCCAACGTCTCGGGGTACAACCCGATGCACAAGGAGGGTGCGATCATCCTCGGCATCGGCGGTGACAACAGCAAGAGTTCGGCCGGCACCTTCTACGAGGGCGTGATGACCTCCGGCTACCCCTCGGACGCCACCGAGAACGCCGTCCAGGCCAACATCACCTCCGTCGGCTACGCCACCTCCTCCTCCACCGGCTCCGGAGCGCTGACGCCCGGCACGAAGATCTCCCTGCGCGCCACCACCTCGTGCTGCACCACCGACTACGTCCGGCACGACGACGCCGACAGCAACGTCGTCATCTCCGCCGTCTCCTCGTCCAGTTCCGCCACCGACAAGGCCGACGCCAGCTGGATCGTCCGGGCGGGCCTGGCCAACAGCTCCTGCGTCTCCTTCGAGTCGGCCAACGACTCGGGCCAGTACCTGCGCCACTACAACTACGCGCTCCAACTCAACGCCGACGACGGTACGTCGCAGTTCGCGCAGGACGCCACGTTCTGCCCGCAGACCGGCCAGAACGGGCAGGGGTACTCGTTCCAGTCGGTCAACTACACCAACAAGTACCTGCGCCACTACAACTACTCCGTGTACATCGCCAGCGACGGCGGCTCCAACGCGTGGGACAGCGCCACGTCCTGGAGCGACGACACCAGCTGGGTGGTTGCCGCCTCCTGGGCCTGACCCCGGCCGCGCGACCCCTACCCGGAGCAAAGGGGTGCCGCCCTCCAGGGGCGGCACCCCCCCGGCCCGCCCCGCCCGCCCCGCCCGCCCCGCCCGCCCGGCCCGCCCCGCCCGCCCCGGCCGGTGCCGGGCCGACACGGCTCGGCAGGTCTCCACGCGGGCGGCGGGGAGAACGCCCGCAGGGGGCCGGGGCGACACCGGGCGAACCGCGTCGGCGGTCCGCCGGGGCTACTCGGCGATGCCCCGGGTGAGCAGCACCACCGTGACGAAGGTGCGGTACAGCCGGATCGGGTCGTCGTCGGTGATCGACACCGCCACCGGGTCGGCCGGGTCCGGGCGGACGCCCTGCACCCAGGTGGCCATCTCGGCCAGATCCGGGTTGCGCATCCGCACCGTCAGCGTCGCCGGCAGCTCGATCGCCGGCAGCGGAGCCCCCGCGGCCAGGGACTGCACCGCGCGGCGGGCGGCGCCCCGGATCACCTCGCGGGCGTCGTGCGGGTGCAGGCTGTCGGCGGCGAAGCGGGACACCGAGGTCTTCACCACCGCCGCGGCGGCTCCCGGGCAGAACGGCCGCAGCTCGCGGGCGGTCGTCTCGTCGCCGGTGACGAGCACCACCGGCACCCCGTGGCCGAGCGCCACCAGCGCGTTGATCCCGCTCTCCCCGGCCACCACGCCGTTCAGCCGCACCTCGCTGATCGCCGCCGGGTTGTAGGTGTGCGACAGCGTGGCGGGGGAGCCCGACATGGAGCCGTGGTAGGAGACGAAGAAGACCGCGTCGAAGGACGGGTCGAGCCCCTGCATCATGTACAGCGGCTTGTGCCGTCCCGACAGGTAGCGGGCCCGCCCGCCCAGTTCCGCCGGCCGCAGGTTCGCCATCGTCGAGTGCGAGTCGTTGACCAGGAACTCCCGCGCCCCGGCGGCCTGCGCGCCCTCGATGGCCGCGTTCACCTCGGCCTGGAGCAGGCCGCGGTAGTGCTCGTACTCGGGCTGCCCGGGGCGGCACTGCGCCCAGTCGACGACGCCGGCGGTGCCCTCCATGTCGGAGGAGACGAAGACCTTCACAGCACGCTCCTGGGCCGGAACTCCGGCTCGGTGGAGGCGTCCGTCATCAGCGCGTAGACGCTGCCCTGCTGGCCGGCCGCGCCGCCGTGCCGCCCGTCCGGGGTCAGCGCCAGCGCGCGCAGCTCGGCGCGGAAGTCGTCGGGCAGGGTGGCCGCGTCGGCCAGTGCGGCCCGGCAGGCGTCGGCCGGGTCCTGGCCGGCCGCGAGCAGGTCCACGATGGTGCGGGCGGTGCCGCCGCGCATGCTCAGCTCGCCGCGGCCGGTGCAGGCCGCGCCGCCGGCCCGCAGGTCGCACCAGTTGCCCGCGCCCGGCAGCGCCGAGTCGCCCACCCGGCCGGGGTACTTGTACGGGTAGCCCGAGGTGGACACGCCCACGCACATCTCGCCGGTGGCGTCCAGCGCGATGATGTTGATGGTGCCCCACGGGCCGTCGTGCGGGGCCAGCCGGCGGATCAGGGCGAGCGCGCTCTCCCGGTAGCGGGCGTCGCCGTCGGTGGCCGCGGTGTTCTCGCCCTCGACCGACCCGCGCGAGTCGGCGACCTGCTTGCGCCACAGCTCCCGCGACTCCTCGGTGAGCAGGTCGGCGGTGGTGAAACCGTTCTCCTCGGCGAAGAGCGCGGCGCCCTCACCCACCAGCAGGCTGTGCTGCGGCAGCTTCTCCAGCACGGCGCGGGCCACCGAGATGGGGTTCGGGTAGTTCTTCAGCGCCGCCACCGCGCCGAAGCGGCGGTCGCTGCCGGTCATGAGGGAGGCGTCCAGCTCCACCACGCCCCGCGCGTTGGGCAGGCCGGCGGTGCCGACGTAGTGGTCGGCCGGGTTGTCCTCGCAGCGCCGCATGGCCGCCTCGACCGCGTCGAGCGCGGAGCCGCCGCGCCGCAGCACCTCCATGCCGGTGGGCAGCCCGGCCTCGCTGCGCTCGCTGCCGATGATGATCGCTTCCGCCACGTCGTACCTCCTCGTACTCGCCGCGACCTGCGCGTACGTCGGGCGCCGGCCGCCGCGGGCAGTCTCGCACCCGGGAGGCCCGGCGGCACGGTCGGGGCGCTGTGGCCCTCGCCACGGTTGAGGGTCGGCCTGACACTCCGCGTTCTTGCGTGAGTTCTGTCAAATATTTCGCCTGATGCGCCGTCTATTGCGGTGTCGTGTCGACCTCGTTACCATCCGGCGCAGGCCGCCGGACGGGTGCCGGCACACGGAACGGCCCGCGGCGCCGGGAGACGACGACCGATCGGAGAATCCGCATGGGTGTCACGCGTCGGGTGTTCCTGCAGGCGGCGGTGGCCGCCACCGCGGTCGGGGCGACCGCCGGAGTCCAGACCGCCGGGGCCGGGGCCGCGAGCGCGGCCAGCGCCGCCGGCGACGTCGTCGGCAAGGTGACGGTCGGCTACCAGGGCTGGTTCGCCTGCGTCGGCGACGGCGCGCCGATCAACGCCTGGTGGCACTGGAGCGCCAACTCCGGCCAGGCGCCCTCCCCGTCCAACACCACCATCGTGGCCTGGCCGGACGTCCGCGAGTACACCCACACCTACCAGACCGGCTACGCCGCCCTCGGCAACGGCCAGCCCGCCACCCTCTTCTCCTCCTACGACCAGCAGACGGTCGACACGCACTTCCTGTGGCTCCAGCAGAACGGCATCGACACCGCCGCCCTCCAGCGCTTCAACCCCAACGGCTCCGAGGGCCCCACCCGCGACGCGATGGCACAGAAGGTGCGCAGCTCCGCCGAGAAGTACGGGCGGAAGTTCCACATCATGTACGACGTCTCGGACTGGACCAACATGCAGTCCGAGATCAAGACCGACTGGACGAACAAGATGCAGGCCCACACCGCCAGTTCGGCCTACGCCGTGCAGAACGGCAAGCCGGTGGTGTGCATCTGGGGCTTCGGCTTCAACGACAACCAGCGGCCGTTCGCCGCCGACGCCTGCCTGGACGTGGTCAACTGGTTCAAGGCGCAGGGATGTTACGTGATCGGCGGGGTGCCCACCTGGTGGCGCACCGGAGACCGCGACTCCCGGGCCGGGTTCTCGGACGTCTACCACGCCTTCCACATGCTCTCGCCGTGGATGGTCGGCCGGATCGGCAGCGTCGCGGACGCCGACAATTTCTACACCGTCGCCACCGTGCCGGACCTGGCCGAGTGCGCCGCCTACGGCATCGACTACCAGCCGTGCGTGCTGCCCGGCTCGGTGACGGGGCGCCAGCGCGCCCACGGCGACTTCATGTGGCGGCAGTTCTACGACCACGTGCGGGCCGGGGTGAAAAGCGTCTACATTTCCATGTTCGACGAGTTCAACGAGGGCAACCAGATCTGCAAGACCGCCGAGTCCCAGGCGTGGGTGCCCACCAACTCCGGCTTCCTGGCGCTCGACGAGGACGGCACCGCCTGCTCCTCCGACTACTACCTGCGGCTCACCGGCGACGGCGGCCGGATGCTCAAGGGCCAGCTCGCGCTCACCGCCACCCGGCCCACCCAGCCGGTGGTGAGCGGTTCGGGGACCGGCGGCAGCCCCAACACCGACCTGGCCCTGCACAAGTCCACCTCCGAGAGCGGCCACACCCAGGTCTACGCCTCCGGCAACGCGGTGGACGGCGACCCGAACAGCTACTGGGAGTCCACGGACAACGCCTTCCCGCAGTGGTTCCAGGTGGACCTCGGCTCGGCGGCGCAGGTCAGGCGGCTGGTGCTGACCCTCCCGCCGTCCACCGCCTGGGGCGCCCGCACCCAGACGCTCGGCGTGACGGGCGGCACCGACCCCGGGCAGCTCGGCCAGCTCGCCGCCTCGGCCGGCTACACCTTCGACCCGGCGACCGGGAACACCGCGACGATCACCCTGCCGTCCACGGCCACCGCCCGCTACCTGCGGCTGACCTTCACCGCCAACACCGGCTGGCCGGCCGGGCAGCTCTCCGGCCTCCAGGTCTACAGCGGCTGACCGCACCCCGGACCTCCCGGACCCGGGCCGCACCTCCCGCGCCGGACCGGCGACGCGCGGAGGTGCGGCCTCGGCCGGCCTGGGATCACACCGCGGACGGCGGCGCCCACTTCGGGTCGCTGCCCCAGGCGGTGTTCGGCTCCGCCCCCATCCGCAGGGTGAGCCGTCCGCCGGCCAGCACCTCCTCGTGGCGCAGCCACGCCCGGTGCAGGGGGCGGCCGTTGAGCTCGGCGGAGCGCACGTAGAGGTTGTCCGCGGAGTTGTCGCGGGCCTCGACGGTGAACCGGGTGCGGCGGCTGGTGGTGAAGGCGACCTCGTCGAAGACCGGGCTGCCGATGACGTACACGCCGCTGGCCGGCGCGACCGGGTAGAGGCCGGAGGCGGCCAGCACGTACCAGGCGGACATCTGGCCGCAGTCGTCGTTGCCGATCAGCCCCGAGGGCCCGGTGCCGTAGGCGTACTGGCACACGTACCGCGACCACTTCTGCGTCAGCCAGGGCGCGCCGGTGTACACGAACATGAACGCCAGGTGGTGCACCGGCTCGTTGGAGTGGTTGTACTTGTCGTTCCAGGTGCGCATCGCCTCCGGCGGCGTCTGCTCGAACAGCTCGTTCAGCCGGGTGTTGAAGGCGTCGCGCCCGCCGATCAGGCCGGCCAGGCCGTCGATGTCGTGCGGGACGAACCAGCCCTGCTGCTCCGGGGTGGACTCCACGCAGCCGTCCTGGTCGCCCATCCAGCTGCCGTCGGCGTTGCGGCCGCGGAACCAGCCGGCGTCCGCGTCGAACAGGTTGCGGTAGTTCTGGGAGGTGCCCTCCAGCGTGCGGGCGTCGGCGTGCTTGCCGAGGGCCCGGGCGAACCGGGCCAGGGCGTAGTCGGAGTAGCAGTTCTCCAGCGTCGTGGACAGGCTGGTGTCGACGCAGTACCCGAGCTTCGACCAGTTCCCGAAGTCGTTGCGGTTGGACGACTCGGCCGGCCCCAGGGCCACGTCACGGCAGTACTGGTACGCCGTCTCCGCGTCGAAGCCGCGCACGCCCTTGAGGTAGGCCTCCGCTATGACGTTGATCCCCGGGTCGCCGACCATCGTGTTGGTGTCGGTGCCCAGCAGCTCCCAGCGGGCCAGGCCCTTGACGGCACCCGAACCGGTCAGCGCCAGCAGCGTGTTGACCTGGTCGGCGACGACCTGCTCGTCGATGATCGTCAACAGCGGGAACTGCGCCCGGAAGACGTCCCAGCCGCTGAACACGGTGCGGTGGGTGAAGTCGTCGTGGCGGACGGGGCCGTCGCCGAAGCGGCCGGAGCCGTCGGAGTCGCTGGAGATCCGCGGGTCGATCATGGTGTGGTAGAGCGCGGAGTAGAAGATCTCCCGCTGCTCGTCGGTGCCGCCGCTGGCCGCCACCTTGCCGACGGCGGTCGACCACGTCCGCCGGGCCGCGTTCCGCGTGCCGTCGAAGTCCCACCCCGGGATGTCCGCCGCGAGGTTCGCCCGGGCACCGGCGATGCTGGTGTACGACAGCCCGGCCTTGAGGAGCACCTGCTGGCCGGCGGTGACCGGGAACTCGACGAAGAACCCGGCGTCGTCGCTCGCGCCGGCCAGTCCCGTCGCCCCCTGGGTGACGGTGCCGCCGTCCCAGGTGTCGAGCCGGGTGATCGGCAGCTCGAAGCACATCGTGAAGTACACCGTGTACACCGGGCCGTTGCCGCAGATCCAGCCGCCGCCGGAGCGGTCGGCCGTCAAGGTGCCCTCCACGGTGTGCGCGTCGACCAGGGTGAGCGCCTGGGTGACGGTGTGGGTGCCGTCGAAGCCGATGCGCCGTGACAGGTCCACCTTCAGCCGGCCGGTGCCGGCGTCGTGGAAGGTGCAGCGCAGGATGCCGGCGCGCTCGGCCGCGGTCAGCTCGACCCGTACGCCGTAGCGGTCGAGTTCCACCGCGTAGTACCCGGCCTCGGCGGTCTCGGTGGCCTTGTCGAACGGGCTCTTGGCGGCGTCGCGCCCGGTCACCAGGTCGCCGGTCTGCGGCATCACCTGGAGCTCGCCGAGGTCGCCGTAGCAGCCGATGCCGCTCAGGTGCAGGAAGCTGAACCCCTCGATGGTGGTCATGTCGGCGGAGTAGCCGCTGCCGTTGTCGCCGCCGCTGACGGTGTCCGGGCTGAGCTGGACCAAGCCGAAGGGCACCACCGCGCCGGGGAAGGTCTTGCCGCAGGCGGTGTCCGCGGAGGTGGTGAGGGCCCCTGTCAGCGGGTTGATCCAGTCCACCGCGGCGCGCCGGGCGGACGTGCCGGCGGCCGTCGCGGCGCCGGCCGGCTCGGCGACCGGACCCCTGGCGGCTGCCGCCTCCGACGCCCCGTCGGCCGCCGCCGCGGTGGGCGCCGCGGCGCCGAGCGCCGCCGCTGCCGCCGCGCCGCCTCCGGCGAGCAGAAATCCCCGCCTGCTGAACGCGTCACCGTGCTCGGATGTGGACATGCTCCTCCAGACATCGGATGTCGCGCTGGGCGACACGGTTGTCAACTTGGCCGTCCCTGGCTGTCCCTGATCGCTCAAGGTCTTGAAACCATTAATTAACAGTTTTATGTTGCTCCTGCACCGCTGGCAAGTGATCAGCAGAAACAGCAGGAACTGGCAGAAACCAGAAGACTTCACCGGACTTCGCAGGTCATCCTCCAGGAGACGCCACCCTTATGACTGCCTCTCAGCCAGGCCCCCGCCGGTCGCCCAGTCGTCGGAGCTTTATCGCCCTCGCGGGTGCCGGAGCCGCCGGCTCGATCGCCGCGATGGGCCTGCCGGCCTTCACCGCGGCCGCTGCCGAACCGCGGCGCCCGGCCGGCGATCCGCGCACTCCGGACGCCGAGGCGCTGCGGCTGTGGTGGAGCACGCCCGCCGCCGAGGACGTGATGATCCAGCAGGCCGTTCCGGTCGGCAACGGTCGGCTCGGCGCCCTCACCGGCGGCGACCCCGCGCGCGAGACGCTCTACGTCACCGACAGCACCCTGTGGACCGGCGGCCTCAACGACGTCCTCGACGACGACGGCCAGTTCCCCTACGAGCGGGTGGAGTTCGGATCGCTCACCCAACTCGCACACCTGACACTGGAGTTGCCGGACCACACGCCGGAGACCGTCACCGGCTACCGGCGCACCCTGGACCTCAGCAACGCCCTGGCCGCCGTCGAGTACCGGCAGCGCGGCGCCGCCCACCGCCGCGAGGTCTACGCCAGCCACCCCGACGACGCCGTCGTGCTCCGCCTCACCCAGCCCGGAGGCGGCCTGACCGGCACCATCGCGCTGGCCGGCACCCACGGCGAGGCCGCGGCGACCGCGGCCCCGGCCGGCCCTCGGGCGGCGCCACCCTCTCCTTCTCCGCGGCCCTCGACAACGGCCTGCGCTACGCCGCCGCCGTCACCGCCGTCAGCCGCACCGGCACGGTGCGGGCCACCGCAGACGGACTGGCCTTCACCGGCTGCTCCGACCTGCTGGTGGTGCTCAGCGGCGGCACCGACTACGCCCCCGACCCGGCACGCGGCTACCGCGACCCGGGCGCCGACCCGCTCGCGCTGTCCCGCCGCAAGGCGCGGGCCGCCGCCGCGACCGACCCCGACGCCCTGCGCTCCACCCATGTGGCGGACTACCAGCGGCTGTTCGGGACGATGTCGGTGGACCTCGGTCCGTCGAGTGCTGCCCAGCGCGCCGCCGACACCTGGACCCGGCTCACCGACCGGGCCCGGGACGGCGCCGCCCCGGACCCCGAACTGGAAGCCGCCTACCTCCAGTTCGGCCGCTACCTGATGATCAGCGGCTCCCGCGACAGCGTGCCCATGGGGTTGCAGGGGCCCTGGCTGGACGGCAACGACCCGGACTGGATGGGCGACTACCACACCGACATCAACGTCCAGATGAACTACTGGATGGCCGACCGCACCGGCCTGCCCGGCTGCTTCGACGCGTTCACCAGGTACTGCCTGGCCCAGCTCCCCTCCTGGACCGACACCACCCGCCGCCTCTACAACGACCCGCGCAACCGCTTCCGCAACTCCTCCGGGAAGGTGGCCGGATGGGCCGTCGCCTTCTCCACCAACCTCTACGGCGGATCGGGCTGGTGGTGGCACCCGGCGGCCAACGCCTGGATCGCCAACTCCCTCTTCGCGCACTGGGAGTACACCCAGGACACCGCCGTCCTGGCCGAGATCTACCCGCTGCTCAAGGGCGCCTGCGAGTTCTGGCAGGCCCGACTGGTGTCCATGACCGTCACCGATCCGGCCACCGGCCAGGACCGCGAGGTCCTCGTCGACGACAAGGACTGGTCACCCGAGCAGGGCCCGCAGGACGCCGTGGGCAACACCTACGCGCAGGAGCTGGTGTGGGCGCTGTTCGGCAACTTCCACACCGCCAGCGCGGCCCTCGGCCGCGACGCGCCGCTGCGCGCCACCCTCGACGGGCTGCGCGCCCGCCTCTACCTGCCCCAGGTCAGCCCCACCAGCGGGTGGCTGGAGGAGTGGATGTCCCCCGACAACCTCGGCGAGGACCAGCACCGCCACCTCTCGCCGCTGATCGGCTTCTTCCCCGGGGACCGGATCACCCTCGACGGCTCACCCGCCGAGCTGCTCTCCGGCGTGCGCGCCCTGCTCGTCGCGCGCGGCATGGACAGCTACGGCTGGGCCAACGCCTGGCGCGCGCTGTGCTGGGCCCGGCTGAAGGACGCCGACCGCGCCTACCAGCTGGTGACCACGAACCTGCGCCCGTCCACCGCCAACAGCAACGGCTCGGCGATGAACCTGCTGGACATCTACCAGGTGGAGGACGACCGCAGCATCTTCCAGATCGACGCCAACTTCGGCACCCCGTCGGCGATGGTGGAGATGCTGCTGTACTCCCGGCCCGGCCGGATCGAGCTGCTGCCCGCGCTGCCCGCCGCCTGGGCGGGGGAGGGGCGGATCACCGGCGTCGGCGCCCGCGGCGGCTTCACCGTCGACCTGGCCTGGCGGGACGGCGCGGTGACCGAGGCCACCGTGCGCAGCACCGGCGGCCGGACCACCGAGGTGGTCGCCAACGGCACCACCCGCGCCGTGCGGCTGGCCCCCGGCCGCGAGACGGTACTGCGCTGGTGAGGCACGCGGCCCCGGCCGGATGAGCGCCCCGGCGGGCCCGCCCCTTCGGGAGGGCGGGCCCGCCGGGGCGCCAGGTGGGCGGCGGCGGCTTCGGCCGGGCCCCGTCCGGGCTCACCGCCTGCCCATCACTGCCTGCCGATCACCGCTTGCCGATCACGGCGAACATCAGCCACAGGAAGAACGCCATGAAGTGGGCCACCGCCACGTAGACGAGGACCCGCAGGACGACCCCGCGCTCCCTGCGGTGCTCGGTGCCGTTGGTGGTGGGCTTCACACCCGCCGCCGGGGCGGTGGCGGAGGCCCCCGCGCCTGCGGCCTGAGCGGGCTCAGCGGCCCGGGTGGGCTCTGTGGGCTGCGAAGTCCCGACGGTCTGAGCGGTCTCAGTGGTCACGGTCTGCCTCCTTGGCGGGTCGGCGGCTGCGGGGTAACGCACAGCGCCGACACCTCGCTCTGGATCAGGGTGTGGACGAAGAGCAGGTCGACGCCGGCCGGCCCGCCGGCTGCCAGCTGGTGCGGGACGAGGGAGTCGAAGTGCGCGGAGTCTCCGACCGCCAGGGTGTGCGTCTGCTCGCCCAGGGTCAGCACCAGCTCACCGCCGGTGACGTACAGCCACTCCTCGCCCGGGTGGACGCGTACCAGGCCGCCCTGCGCGTGTGCCGGTACGTGCACCCGCAGGGCCTGCATGGCGCGCCCGGTGCCGCCCGCCCGCCAGTACGTCCAGCCGCCGGCGGGCACCGCCGGCATGGCCCCGGAGCGTACAATGGGGTCCGACTCGGCGGTCGTCTCCCCGAGCAGGTCGGAGACGGTCGTCCCGTACAGCCGGGCCAGGCCCAGCAGCACGGGCAGCGAGGGCTGGCGCAGCCCGGACTCCAGCCGCGACAGGTGCGCGGCGGACAGTCCGACGCGTCGCGCCGCGGCCTCCAGGGTGAGGCCGGCGGAGCGCCGCCGCTCCCGCAGACGCGGGGCGAGGACGGGGTTGTCGCCGCCTTCGACGCCGCCCGCGGGCGCTGTGCCGTCGGCGGGGTCGGTGCCCCGGCCGCCGGGCTGTGTGGGGTCCATGGCGTCCATGGAACACCCGGAGATGCCTCTGAGGCAAAAAGTTTGCCCCAGAGGCAAATGGTCCCGGGTGGCGATCCCGTGGGGGACCGGACCGCGACCGCCTCAACCCTCCGGGGCCGGACCGGCCCGTGGCGCGAAAACCGTTGGACAGCAGGGGAGTTGGCCTCCCTACCCTGCCCGGGTGACTGACTTCGCCTTCCTGGACACCCCCTCCGACTGGCAGCCCGGCTACCGGCAGCGCCTCGTCGACGCCTACCGGGCGAGCGGCCTGCCGGGGCCGGCCGCCACCGAACTCGCCGCCGAGGCGGTGAAGCAGAGCGGCAGCTGGACGGCCGCGGCGATCCTCGACGACGACGGCCACCGGATCGGGCAGGTCGTCGTCGGCTTGTCCGAGCGCCAGGGCACCTCCACCGGCCGGATCGGCGAGCTGTGGACCGACCCTGCCCGGGACGTACAGGGCGTCCACCGCCGCGCGGCCCACGCCTGGGCGCGCCGCTGGTGTGCGGAGCGCGGGACGCGGCAGCTGGTCGTCCGGCTGGCCGCGCCGGACGAGGTCTTCGCCGACTACCCGGTACGCGCCCAGAACCGGATCAAGGTCCTCACCGCCCCGGCCGAGCCGCCCGCCGGGGTGACGTACCGGCCGATGACGGAGGACGAGTACCCGGCCTGGCTGGCTGCCGGGGAGAAACGTTACGCCGCCGACATGGTGCGGGCCGGCTCCTGGACGCCCGAGCAGGCGCGTCAGAAGGCCGGAGAGGACTACCGCACGCTGCTTCCCGAGGGCGTGGCCACCCCCGACACCACCCTCGTGGTGCTCCAGGCCGGCGGCGAGCCGATCGGCAACGGCTGGCTCAGGCACGGCTACCTTCCCGGAGTCACCTTCGGCTACTCGCTGCTGGTGCACCCGGAGTTCCGCGGCCGGGGCCACGGCCGCTCGGCCATGGCCGTCGGCGAGCAGATCACGGCAGCCGTCGGCGACGAGGCCCTGATGTTCAACGTCTTCGGCGGCAATGAGGTCGCGATGTCCCTCTACACCGCGGTCGGCTACTCCGTTCTGGAGGAGACGCGCGCGGACGAACTTCCCCCGAGCACCGAACACTAGTGCCGCTCCCGGCAGGGTTTGCCCCGCTCGCCGCCCTGGCACGGCCGTCCGCCGCGTTGCCGTACCGGCCGAGCAGGCCCGCTACGAGGCCGGGTCGGCGCCTTGCGGCCGACCGCACCAGGACACCTCGCCACCGGGCGAACCGCGCCGGTCGCGACACTGGGACCTGTCCGGGTTCGGCTCCTGGCACGCTCCGACCGGTAGCGAGCCGTGCTACGAAGCGCTGCCCGCCGGCTGGCCCTCCGGGAGGCCGGGCCGACTGCCCTCCGGCGCGTCGGGGATGCCGCCGTCGAGCCGGTCGAACAGCCGCAGCAGGGGCGTGGCCATGACCGTCGTCACCACCGCGACGACCACCAGGACGGTGAACATCGACCGGGTGACGATGCCCTCCGACAGGCCGACGTTGATCGCGATGAGCTGCATGAGCCCGCGGGCGTTCATCAGCACGCCGATCCGCAGGGCCACGGCCTGGGACTGGCCGGCCGCCCGTGACGCCGCCCAGCAGGCGCCGAACTTCCCCACCACCGCGACCACCGTGCAGCCGGCCGCGAAGAGCAGCAGGGCCGGATCGCCGAGCAGCCCGGTGTCGGTGTTGAGACCGGAGTAGGTGAAGAACAGGGGCAGCAGCAGCGTCCGGGACAGCGGTTCGGTGGCCGCCACCGCCTCGTCGATCCTGGGCCCCTTCGGCATGGCCACTCCCAGGCTGAACGCGCCGAAGACCGCGTACAGCCCGATCCGGTCGGTGTACCAGGCGGCCAGGCAGAGGGCGATCAGCAGGACGAGCTGGAGCTGCGGGGGACTGAGCCGGTCCGCCGCCTCCAGCAGCGGCGCGCGCAGGCGGAACAGCAGCGTGAGGGCCGCCACGAGCCCGACCCCGCCGGCGAGCGCCAGCACGATGGTGCCCGACGTGCCCCGCGCCATGCTGACCACCGCCGCCAGCAGCACCCACGCGACCACGTCGTCGATGGCGCCGGCCGCCAGCGAGATGCGGCCGAAGGCGGTGGCGCCCAGGCCGTTCTCGGTGATGATGCGGGCCAGCATCGGGAAGGCGGTGATGGCCAGGGTGACGCCGACGAACGCGACGAGCACGTGCACCGGCACGCCGGGCGGCGCGGCGTTCACCGAGCCGTGCGCGGCCCATGCCAGTGCGCAGCCCAGCAGCAGGGGCGTCACGCTGCCGAACGCCGAGACGACCACCGCCGAGCGGGCGACCTTCCCGGACCGGTCGAGGCGGAACTCGTAGCCGGTCTGGAACATGAACAGCGTCAGGCCCAACTGCCCCGTGACGTAGAGCATCGGGCGCATCTGCGCCGGGAAGAGGTGGTGTTCGGCCGACGGCAGCAGCAGTCCGAGGACGGACGGGCCGAGCAGCACTCCGGCGAGCATCTCGGCGACCACCGGGGGCTGTCCCAGTGGACGCAGTAACAGCGCGACGGCGCGGCAGACGAGCAGGATGGCGACGGTGGCGAGCAGGAAGGCGGTACCGAGTTCGGTCGTGGACACGATCGACAGCCCTTCGGAGGGGAGCGGCGCGGCGGTGTGGGCGCGGTGCCGGGCTACGGCCCGGTGCCGGTGGGGCCGTGGCCGGTTCACGGCGCGTGGAGGTGCCGCGGGTGCGGCGGCCCCGGCCGGTTGCGCGGGTGGTGCCGGTCGGTGCGGCCGGCGGGTCGGCGCGGCCGGTCAGCGGTGGTGGGGGCAGTGGGCGGGGGAGCCGGCGGTGCCGTCTCCCCCGGTGGACGCCCTCGGACGGCCCTGGCTGTCGTGGCGGGCGAAGTAGGACGAGGCCAGCCGCTGCCGCCGGGCGTCCGCCACCATCCAGGTGCCGAAGCCGAGTTGGAGGAGGCTGCGGCCCACGTCCTCCCAGCGGTCGCGCACCCGCAGCAGGACCAGCAGCGCGGCCGGCCGGGTGCGCGGACGGCGCCTTCCGCGACGGATCAGGACGCAGGGCGCCCGGTTCGGAAGGGACCGTGTGTGGGAGACGGGGGAGCGGAGGACGAAGCGGCCCAGCACCTCCCCGGTGGCCGCCCGCATCACCAGGGGCGCCAGCCGCCAGGCAGGGCAGGAGCGGTTCGCGGCGACCCCGAAGGGGATGTGGTGGGCGTCCTTCGCCGTGATGTGCTCCCACCGGTCCGGGTCGAAGACCTCGGGGTCGGTGACGCCGGTGGCGTGGAAGGCGGGGTAGTCGAAGCAGAGCACGGTGCCGGCCGGATACGCCGTTCCGTCGCCGAGGTCGATGTCGGCGGTGGTGATCCGGTGCGCGATGCCGAAGAGGGGGTAGCGGCGCAGCGCCTCGTTCAGCACGTGGCCGAGGTAGCGGCCGTCCCAAGCCTCGGCGGCCGCCCGCCGCTGTACGTCCGGGTGCTGGGCGAGCGCCAGCAGCAGGTGCGCCATGGCCTCCGACATCTGGACCACGGCGGTGTTGAAGAAGGTGCCCTGGAGGTAGTGCGCCTTGTCCAGGTCGTCGGACAGCTCGGCCGGAAGCTCGTGCGGCACCTCGCCCGCGGCCAGCCGGCCCAGCAGGTAGCGGGTGAGCCGGGTGCGCCGCCCCATGTGGCGCAGCCGGGTGTTCTTCAGCGAGTCGACGACGTCCCTGGCGTTGCCGGTGATCAGGTCCCGCACCTCGCGGGGACACGGCTCGCGGAAGACCAGCTCGTGGAAGAACTCCGCCCACACCGGCATCATCAGGTCGCGCAGCCGTACCACCGACAGGCTCCCGGGCACCTCCTCGTCCAGGACCCGCGCGGCACAGGCGGCGGCCCGCGCGGACAACTCGGCGCTGCTGCCGCCGAGTACGGCCAGGGTGGTGCGGGCCACGGCGTCGTAGCGCGGCCCGGGTTCCAGATGCTCCTGGTGGACCTCCGGGCCGGGGGAGAGCCAGTACCAGAACAGGTCCGACAGGCCGGCGCCCCGGCTGCGGCCGTTCGCGGCGGGATGGGCGTACAGCCGCTCGAACCCCTCGGGGCCCACACGGTCGTTGGGAACGATCACCCCCTCGGGTCCGTTGACGGCCGCGAACACCCGTCCGCGCAGGGCGACCAGGGCCCGGGGGAGCCAGTACGGGCTGGACAGCGCCGCCGCCAGCGCGGCGGCGCCCGCCGCGGCGCGCGGTCCGCCCGGCGCGGCGTCCGCCAGACGCTTCGTCACCATGCCTTCTCCCGGTCTCCGTTGCGCACCTCACCCCTCCGTTCGCCTCCCGCACGATCGGTTCGTGCCGGTCGTCCTCGTCCGGCTCGGAGTGGCCGGCGAGGCCGCCCCTCCCCTGGACGTCCAACCGTCAACGGCCTTACGGGGCAACGCCGTCGACGTCCCAGGCGGGTCCACCGCGGCGGGCCGCGGCGCCCGGGCCACCACCTGGTCGCGGCTCAGGCCCGCGCAGTCCGGTGCCCCGCACAGGGTGAGGACGTGCGCGGTCTCGTCGCGCAGCGCCTCCAGCACCCGGGCCACACCCCGTTCGCCCTCGGCGGCCAGGCCCCACAGCACCGGTCGGCCCACTCCGACCGCGGTGGCGCCCAGCGCCAGGGCGGTGGCCACGTCGGCGCCGGAGCGCACCCCGCCGTCGAGGAGTACCGGCACCCGTCCCGCCACCGCGTCGGCGACCGCCGGAAGCGCGTCCAACGACGCGGGAGCCGCGTCGAGTTGGCGCCCGCCGTGGTTGGAGACGATGACCCCGGCGGCGCCCTCGTCCACCGCGATCCGGGCGTCCGCCGGGTGGAGCACGCCCTTGACCAGCACCGGCAGCGCCGTCATGGCCCGCAGCGCGCGCAGGTCGGCCCAGGACAGCGCGGGGGACATCGCGATCGGCCGGGTGCCGCCGGGCGGGCCGCCGGGCAGGCCGCGCATGTTCTCGGCGGCGTGGCCGGGCGGCAGGTCGTGGAAGCCGTTGCGGTCGTCGCGCGGCCGGCGGCCGAAGACGGGCGAGTCGGCGGTCACCACCAGCGCCGTGCAGCCTGCCGCCTCCGCCCGCCGCACCAGCTCCCGGATGACCCGTTCCTCCGGCTGGAGGTAGAGCTGGAACCACACGGGGGCCGTCGGCCGCACCGAGCGAGCGGCGGCGGCCACCTCGCCGACCGCCGTGGTCGAGGCCATCGAGGTGACCATGACCGCGCCGGCCGCGGCCGCGGCCCGGGCGGTGGCCGGCTCGCCGGCGGGGTGGGCCAGCCGGTGGAAGGCGGTCGGGGCGACCACCACCGGCAGCGCCCCCGGCGCCCCGGGCAGGTCGACGGCGGTGGTGGCCGGACCCGAGCCGCGCAGCACCCGGGGCAGCAGGGCCAGCCGGCGGAAGGCCGCCTCGTTGTCGGCCAGGGCCGTCTCCCGGCCGGCGCCGCCCTCGTAGAAGTCCCGGTACACCGGGTCGAGCCGGGCCGCGGCCGCCTCCCGCAGCACGTCCAGTGGCCCCGGCGCCGGGCCCGCGGTGCGGCCGGGACCCTCGGCGGGCCCCCGGCCAGGGGCTCCAGCCGCGGGGTCCGGCGCCGGTCCGGCCGCGGCGGGGTCCGGGCAGCCCCGCTCCGGCGAGCGCGTCGCCGCCGGGACGGCCCGCTCCGTCACGCCGCCCCCGGCGCGGGTGCCGCCGGGAAGCCGTGCTCGGCGAGGAAGCGGACCAGCGGTGCCCGGTGGACGAGTTCGCTGTCCCACTCGTTCTCCAGGTTCTCCGTGACGTGGTGCTCGGCGAGCAGCGTGCCGTCGCGGAACAGCCGTACCACCGGGTGCAGGTAGCGGCCGTCGAGCCCGCCGGTGGACTGCTGCGACACCCGGACCACCGACACGTCGAACGGGTTCACCTTGTCGTGGTCCGCCCCGTACTCCAGGCTGACGGTCAGGTAGCGGTCGACAGGGCCGAACTCCCCCTTCCGCACGGCCTGGTGGAGATGGTCCAGCGGCACCTCCGGGTGGTGGCCGACCGTACCGTCGGAGCCGAGGACGACGGTGTCGGCGAGGAAGCCGAACAACTGCCACAGCGCCGAGGTGCGGTTGACCCGGGCGAGCACCGCGTCCGCCACCGCCTCGGGGCCCGGGGCCACCTCATCCCGGGGCCAACTCCGGTCGTGGTAGCGCTGTTCGAGAATGCGGTGCAGTGCGCGCACGCCGTAGCGGAACCCGTGGATGAAGCCGCTGGTGGACCTCTTGAAGTCGCGTACCTGGGTGATCGTGCCCGCGAAGTACAGGTCGGGTACGTTCGCCGACTCCCACGCCGGGGTCTGGGCCGGGAAGCGGTCCTTGATCGTCAGCTCGGGCCGGCAGCTGTCGTCGAAGATCGAGGCGTCGAAACGGAAACCGGTGGCAAGGACAACCCTGTCGTAAGGAATCTCCTTGACCACCTCGGCGACCCGTGAGAATTTGACGGCGACCCGGTAGGTTCCGTCGGCGGCCCTTTTGACGTACTGGATGTCGCCGTCCAGTATCGCGTTCTGCGACTTCAACTGGTAGGTGTCGAGGAAGTTGTTGTTGACCGCTCGGAGGTGTCCCACGAAATGTGTCTGCCAGGCGAGGCGCAGTGAACCCGGGCCGGCCACGTGGATGACCGCCGCATTCTCCACGAGGTTGTCCGCCGTTTCGAAGGCGGAATTCCCGCGACCGATCACCAGGACCCGCTTGCCGGTGAACTCCGCAGGGTCGACGGACACCTCGGTGTAGGGCTCGGCGAGCTCCGCGCCCTCGAACGGCGGGATGTACGGCCGCGTCACGCCGGTGGCCGCGATGATCCGGCGGGCCCGCAGCACGGTCCCGTCGGCGGTGTGCGCCAGGAAGTCGCCGCGCTCCGCGGGGTCGCCGGAGGCCGTCCCGGAGGTCTCGCGGCTGATCCTGTCGATGCGGGTGTTGAACCTGATGCGGATTCCGTGAGCGGCGGCGAAGTCTCCCAGGTACTCCGGCATGGCGTCGGCCGGCGGGAAGTACCGCGGGGTGACGGCGGTGAACAGCGGGGCGCCCTCCTCGGAGAGCAGCGAGTTCCAGTCCATCCGCAGGTTGAGCTCCGGATCGTCCCAACCGGTGTGCACCTTGTTGATGGAGATCAGCTGCCGGTGCCGGGGGTAGGTGCGGAAGAAGGTTCCCGGGGATTCCCCGGCCTCCACCACCAGGTAATTCCGGCCGGCCCGCTCCAGGTAATAGCCGGCTTGGATTCCCGCTGGTCCTGCGCCTACCACCAAGTAGTCGATCCGTTCTTCCGCGGACATCAGACCTCCCGGACTCGGACACGATGCCGGACACCCTAGTTGAGGATTCAAAAAGGTATCCAGGGGTGGGAAAGTGATCCATGTCACAGCTCTTCGGTGGATTGTCGAACCCTGCCTCCGGATAACTTCCCAGGCGGCTCGGGCCGACCGGCGGCCCCTCGCCGTGCGCCGTTCCTCCGTGAAAACGCCCCCTCGGACGGCGCGATTCACGCGGCCGGAAACCGACTCCGGCGGCCGTCGCGAATGGATGGACAAACGTGGCCGTTCCCACCCGACCGGTGTTCCCGCGCCCCCTGGTCGACGCCTTTCTGTGCGAACCGGACGCACCGGCCTTCGAGTTCCGGTCGCGCCCGGTGACCCGGGCGGCCGTGCTCGGGCTGGTGCGCGACGCCGTGCGGGGGCTGCGTGCGGCCGGCCTCCGGCCGGGCGGCGCGGTGGCTGTCGCCACCTCCGTCACGCCCGGGGCTTTCGCCGCCCAGATCGCGGCGCACCTGCTCGGCTGCCGTGTCGTCGGACTGCGTCCGGGCCTGACGTACCACCAACTCCGTGCCGTACTGGCCGACGCAGTGGACGTGCTCGTCACCGACCCCTCCACCTCGGACGAAGCGCTGACCGCCGCCGCCAAGGCCGCCGGCCCGACCGTGCTCGACCTCGCGCGCGACGTGCTGGGCACGGAAGGGGCCACGGGCGGCGCCGCGGCGGAGCCGGCACCGGACGCCCTCGCGGAGCTGGCCTGCGCGCCCGAACTCCTCCCGCACGGCCGCCCGGACGACATCGGCCTCGTCACGCTGACCAGCGGCAGCACCGGCCGCCCCAAGGGCTGCGCGCAGACCTACGAGGCCCTCAGCCGCCACTGGTCCTGGCAGCCCGCCGAGCGGTGGTCCGCGACGGCCCGCGAACTGGCCTCCGGATACCGCCGGTTCCTGCTCTTCGGGACCCTCAGCAGCGCCGTGATGCTCGAACACCTCGCGCTGTGCCTGCTCGGCGGCGGCACCGCCGTCATCCCCGAGGCGCCCGTCTCCTTCCCGCAGACCTGGGCGCGCCACCGGATCACCGGCTGCCTGTGCACGGTGCCACGCCTCTACCAGGCGCTCGACGCGCTCCGCGAGCGGGACGTCGACACCTCCTCGCTGCGGGCGCTGCTGGTGGCCGGCTCCCCGCTGCCGCCGCACCGGCTCGCCGAGGCCGTGGAGCTCCTCGGCACCGCGGTGTACCAGGGCTACGGCCAGACCGAGACCGGCATGCTCGCCCTGCTCACCCCCGCCGACATCGCCGCCCACGGGGCCGGCGTGCTCGACGCGGTGGGCCGCCCGCTGGCCGACGCCGGGCTCAGCCTGCGGGACCCCGAAGGGCGTCCGGTGCCGCCGGGGACCCCCGGCGAGGTCTGGGTGCGCACCGGCGGCCAGATGGCCGGGTACTGGCGGGAGCCCGAGCCGACCCGCGAGGTGCTGCGCGACGGCTGGATCAGGACCCGCGACCTGGCGACCCTGCGCGACGACGGCTTCCTGCGGCTGCTCGGACGGGCCCGCGAGGTGGTCTTCGTCAACGCGATCCTCTACTACTCCGGAGCGATCGAGGCCGCGCTCGCCACCCATCCGGACGTGGACCAGGCGTACGTCGTCGCCGCCCCGGACGAGCGCACCGGCGAGGCCCCGCACGCCTTCGTCGTGCCGGTCCCCGGACGTACCCCGGACCCGGCCGAACTGCGCGCCGCCGTCCGCGCCGAGCTCGGGGACGGCCCCGTACCGGCGAGCGTCACCCTGATCGACGCGGTGCCGACCGCGCCCGGTGGCAAGCCGGACAAGCAGGCGCTGCTGGCCCGGGTCACCGCCGCGCGGCGGCCGTAGCGGCGCGGAACCCCGCGCCCTCCCCGGCGGGCGGGGCTTCGCGGGGGCGGCCCGGAGCGGACCGCCCCCCGCGAGGGCGCTACTCCTCCGTGACCTCGATCGCCTGCGACGGGCAGCCGGACTCCGCGTCGCGGACGTCCCGCCACGCGTCCTCGGGCGGGCGCTCGGCGAGCAGCACGACGATCCCGTCGGTGTCGCGCTGGTCGAAGACGCCGGGCGCGGTCAGCACGCACATGCCCGAGCCGCAGCACCGGTCCTGGTCGACGTTCACTCGCACGGTTGGTTCCTTCCGGGTGGGGACGGGGCGGGGCGGGACGGACGGGGGCGGGGCGGGCGGCTCGCCGTCACCAGGCGACCGGCAGCTCGTGCAGGCCGTAGACGGCCATCTCGTGCCGGAAGCGGAGGTCCTCGAACGGGACGGCCAGCCGCAGGCCCGGCAGCCGGTCCAGGACGGCGGGCAGCGCCACCCGCAGTTCGAGCCGGGCCAGCGGCTGGCCCAGGCACTGGTGGACGCCGAAGCCGAACGCCAGGTGCCGCCGGGCGCCCGGCCGTTCGAGGTCCAGCTGGTCGCCGTCGGGGAAGGCCGCCTCGTCGCGGTTGCCGGTGCCGAGCATGCACAGCACGCCCTCGCCGGCCCGCACCAGCGTGCCGCCGACCTCGACGTCCTCCACGGCGACCCGCGAGAGGCCGCTGTGCACCACGGTCAGGTAGCGCAGCAGCTCCTCCACCGCGGTGTCCAGCGCGGTGCCGTCGCCCTCGGCGTCCTGCCGGGCCGCCTGGCGCAGCCGCTCGGCCTGGGCGGGCTCGCGCAGCATCGCCAGCACCGACAGCGAGGTCATGTTCGCGGTGGTCTCGTGCCCGGCGACCAGCAGCAGCCGGCCCATCGAGGCGATCTCCTCGTCGTCCAGCTCGCCCTGCGCGACCAGGCGGCTGATGATGTCGTCGTCCGGTGCGGAACGCTTGGCGCGGGCGAGTCCGGTCAGGAAGTCCAGCAGCCGCTTCTGGGCGCCGCTCACCTCCTCGGGCGGCGCGTCGGTGCGGAGCATCGTGGAGCTGCACTCCTGGAAGAACGCGTGCTCGGCGTAGGGGACGCCGAGGAGCAGGCAGATGACGACCGACGGCAGCGGCAGCGCGAACTCGGCGACCAGGTCGGCGGTTCGGCCGGGGCCGGCCGTCATCCGGTCCAGCAGGTCGTCGGCCACCGCCTGCACGGCCGGGCGCATCGCGGCCACCTTGCGGATCATGAAGTCGGCGGTGAGCATGCGGCGGAGCCGGGCGTGCGCCGGGTCGTCCATCCGGATGAAGGTGGGTAGGTCGGTGGTCAGCGCCCGCCGTCCGGCCGACAGGAACGGGAAGCCGGGCCGGGACGCGTCCGCGCTGAACCGCTGGTCGCGCAGCACGGAGCGGATGTCCGCGTGCCGGGTGACCATCCAGCACGTGGACCCGTCCCACAGCTGGACGCGGCTCAACGCCTGCTCGTCGCGGGCCTGTTCGTACGCGGGCGGGGGGTCGAAGGGGCAGCCCCCGCGCGCGGCGGGGACGGTCAGGGGAGCGGACGGGTGCGCGGCTGTGGTCATGGCGGACTCTCCTCCGAAGCAGTACGGAAGGTGCCGAAGAGGTACCCGAGGTGGTTGGGGTCGATGCTCCCAGCAGTAGATGCTGTAGGCAACTAACCAGTTGATCACGTTAGTTGACCCTCCGTGCCGACGGAAGGCCGAATCCGGGCCGTGCCGGAATCTGGCCCGAACCCGACCCCGGCCGCCGCGCCGATCCGGCAGCGGGGCGTGAACCCGACACGGCGGTAAACCGCCAGGGCGCCGCGTTGACCCCGGGGCGGCCCATGGGGATCTTGAGTCACATCGCGTCCGCCCGACACCACGGGCCGCCCTGAGGTCGTCAGCCTCACCACCCACGGGAGATGACCCTTGCCCGCCGTATCCCCGCTCGCCCCGCGTCCTTCCGGGGGTGTTCCCAGACCGCGTGCGAGGACCTCTCTCGCCGCCTTCGCCGTCACCGCCCTGCTCGCCTGCTTCGCCCTGCTGCTGCCGGCCAACGCGTGGGCAGCCCCGCGCAGGCCCCGGCGCCCACCACGGCCGCTGCCACCGGTGCCACCGCCGCCACCAACTCCGCCGGTTCCAAGGCCGGTTCCCAGGCCGGTTCCGCCGCCGCCGCCGAACCGCTGTGCGGCACCCCCAAGCCCGGCGCCTTCACCTGCTTCGCGCTGCGCCGCACCGACACCCGCCGCGCTCTCGGCCTGCAGCGCGACACCGCCGGCCAGGCCACCGCGCCCGCCGGCCTGTCCCCGGCCGACCTGCTGTCCGCCTACGCCCTGCCCGCCGACGGCGGCCAGGGTGCCACGATCGCGATCGTCGACGCCTTCGACGACCCCACCGCCGAGGCCGATCTCGCCGTCTACCGCGAGCAGTTCGGGCTGCCCGCCTGCACCGCCGAGTCCGGCTGCCTGCGCAAGGTGGACGAGCACGGCGGCGCCGACTACCCCGCCGCCGACGAGGGGTGGGCCGGGGAGATCTCGCTGGACCTGGACATGGTCTCCGCGGTCGCCCCCGAGGCGCACATCCTGCTGATCGAGGCCGCGAGCGCGAACACCGACGACCTCGGCACCGCAGAGGACACCGCCGTCGCCCTGGGTGCCCGCTACGTCTCCAACTCCTACGGCGCCTACGTCGACGACCCGGCCGAACCGGCCATCGACGAGGCGTACTTCGACCACCCGGGCACCGCGCTGGTGTTCTCCTCCGGTGACGACGGCTACGGCGCCACCTACCCCGCCGCGTCCCCCTACGTGACCTCCGTGGGCGGCACCAGCCTCACCCGCGACACCAGCGCCCGCGGCTGGACCGAGTCGGTGTGGAACTCCACCGTCACCGACGGCTCCGGCATACCGCACTGGGGCGCCCCCGCCTCGGGCTGCTCCTCCGCGGAGCCCAAGCCCGCCTTCCAGACCGACGCCGGCTGCCCCGGTCGGACCGTCACCGACGTCAGCGCCGTGGCCGACCCCGCCACCGGCGTCGCGGTCTACAACAGCTTCTCCGACGGCGGCTGGAACGTGTACGGCGGCACCAGCGCCTCGGCCCCCATCATCACCAGCACCTACGCGCTGGCCGGCGCGCCCGTCTCCGGCACCTACCCCAACTCCTACCCGTACAACAGCCCTTCGGCGCTGCACGACGTGACCACCGGCGACGACGCCAGCTGCGCCGACGCGTCGCTGTGCGGCTTCGGGACGACCCCGAGCTGCGACCCGTCCTACCTGTGCGCGGCCCAGGCCGGCTACGACGGCCCGACCGGTCTCGGCACCCCCGACGGCCTGGCCGCCTTCCGGCCCGGCCCGCACGCCACCGTGCACGGCACCGTCACCGACGCCGACACCGGCAAGCCCGTGGCGCAGGCCGCCGTCGACATCGGCGGGCACCAGACCACCACCGGCTCCGACGGCACCTACCGGATCGACGTGCCCGCCGGCTCCTACCCGGCGCACGCCGGGGCCTTCGGCTACGCCGACCACGACCTCGGCACCCTGGACCTGCCCGACGGCACCGACCTCACCGAGGACATCACCCTCACCGCGATACCGGCCGAACCGGTCTCGGGCACCGTCAAGGACAGCGCCCACGCCTGGGGCGTCTACGCCCGCGTCACCGTCGACGGTGTGCCCGGCCAGACCTTCAGCGACCCGGCCACCGGCGCGTACCGGCTCACCGTCCCGATGAACCGCGACTACACCGTGCACGTCACCCCGCTGGTGCCCGGCTACCAGCCGCTCACCCGCGAGGTCCAGGTCGGCGCCACCGCGCTCACCGGCGTCGACCTCGTACCGCAGCTGAACACCTCCGGCACCCTGCCGGCCGGCTACGAGATCACCTACCACGGCGGCGGGCAGCAGCACTTCGACACCGCCGCCACCCCGCAGGGCTGGACCGTCAAGAACAACACCCCGGCCGGCGGCTGGCAGTTCGACGACCCGCTCAACCGCGGCAACCAGACCGGCGGCACCGGCCGGTTCGCGATCGTCGACGACTTTGCCGACGGCTGGTCCCCCGTCGACACCGAACTCATCAGCCCGGCCTACGACTTCAGCGCCGAACGCACCCCCGAAGTGGACTTCGCGAGTGCCCTGCCCGCCGACTACCGGCTGTTGGACGCCACCGCCGACGTCGACGTCAGCACCGACGGCGGCTCCTCCTGGACCACCGTGTGGCACCACGAGGACCTCGTGCCCGGCCCCTCGTACCAGAGCGTGCCGCTGGACGCCTACGCCGGCGACCCGTCGGTCCGGCTGCGCTTCCACTTCACCGGAAGCCTCACCGGCATCTGGGAGCTCGACGACGTCGCGGTGGGCACCCGGACCCTCACCGCCCTGCACGGCGGCATGATCGTCGGCCGGGTCACCGACGCCAACACCGGCGCCGGCGTCCCCGGCACCGTCCTGACCGTGCCCGGCGGCAGCGGTGAACCCGACGCCACCGCCCGTGCCGTCGCCTCCCCCGGCGACCCGGCCGTCGGCGACGGCGTGTACTGGCTGTACTCCGACCGCACCGGCAAGCAGACCCTGACCGCGGGGCTGCCCGCCTTCGGCTACCCCGACACCACCGCCAAGGCCACCGTGACCGCCGACCGGGCCGTCACGGCCGACGTCGCGCTCCACCCGGGCCGGCTGGCCACCGCGCAGACCGCCCTGTCCACCTCCGTGGCCTGGGGCGACAGCCGTACCGCGAACCTCACCCTGACCAACACCGGCGGCTCCCCGGTCACCTTCTCCCTCGGCGAGCAGAACCTCCCCTCCAGCGTGCCGGGTTCGGCCGCCGGCACCGGGAACGCCCCGGCCGTGACCGCCCCCACCACGCTCACCCCGCTCACCGCCTACGCGCCCGCCGCCCGGTCCGGCGACCCCGCGAACAGCACCCCGCAGGGACCCACCGCCGACCTCACCGCGCACGCCGCCGCCGGCACCCCGGCCCAGGGCTGGCAGACCCTCACCGATCTGGCCGTACCCAGCTTCGGCGGTGTCGCCGCCACCGACCAGGGCGTCCTCTACGAGGGCCTCGGCGTCGGCTCCGACGGCAGCTGGACCACCGACTTCCGCGCCTACGACCAGGCCACCGGGGCCTGGCGGCAGCTCGCCTCCCCGGTCACCAAGCGGGACTCGCCCGCCTACGGCTTCATCGGCGGCAAGCTCTACGTGGTCGGCGGCCGCGACGAGTCCGGCCACGGCATCCGCGGCGGCGAGGTCTACGACCCGGCCACCGACACCTGGGCGCAGATCGCCGACGCGCCGCTGGGCTTCGGCGGTTCGGCCTTCGGCACCGCCGGCGGCAGGCTGTACGTCATCGGCGGCTGCGACTTCTCCGTCGGCTGCGGCACCACCGACGTGCAGGTCTACGACCCGGCCACCGACACCTGGAGCACCGGCCGGCCCTACCCCGAACCGGTCTCCTACGCCGCCTGCGGCACCGTCGACTCCGTGCTGACCTGCGCCGGCGGCTCCTACGAACCCGTCGACGGCGGCGTCCAGGACAGCCGCCACACCTACCGCCTCGACACCGCCACCGGCAGCTGGCACAAGGTCGCCGACGCCCCCGACGCGTTCTGGGGCGCGGCCGGCACCGCCGCCGACGGAGACCTGCTGATCGCCGGCGGCGCCAGCTCGGCGACCGGCGAGATGACCGGGCAGACGTACGCCTACGACCCGGCCGCCGACGCCTGGAACCCGCTGCCGGGCCTGCCGCAGCCGCAGATCCTCGGCCAGGCCGCGCCCGGCTGGTACGTGCTCGGCGGCGAGAACGCCGAGGGCGGGGTCCTCGGCAGCGCCCTCCAACTGCCCGGTTGGGACGCACCGCACGCGGACGTGCCCTGGCTCGCCGAGAGCGCGCAGAAGTTCACCCTCAAGGGCGGCGCCTCCACCACCGTCAAGGTCACCTTCGACGCCACCGCGATGGGCGCCGCCGACTACGGGGACCACCGGGCCGCCCTCGTCGTCGACAGCGACACCCCGTACGCCTCGCTGACGGTGCCGCTCACGATGTCGGTGACCGCCCCCGCCGGCTGGGGCGAGCTGTCCGGCACCGTCACCGGGCAGACACCGGACGGCGGGACGGCGCCGCTGCCCGGGGCCGTCGTCGAGGTGGACAGCAAGAACGGCGACACCACCCTCACCACCGGCGCGGACGGCGGCTACCGGCTGTGGCGTCCGGTCTCGGACGGCAAGCTCACCGTGATCACCGCCGCCGACGGCTACCGGCCCGCCACCCGCACCCTCACCCTCGTCAGGGGAGGTGCCGTCACCGCCGACTTCACGCTGGCCGCGCTGACGTAGGCGCAGCCCCCACGGTGCCGCCCTGCCGGTGCCGGCGCGCGACCCGCGCCGGCACCGGCCCCCCAGGGTCGTCCGTGCCGGGCACACCGCCTCGTCACGGACGCCCCGAGCGGCCTCCGCCGGTCCGGCTCCCGCCTGGCGCGGGGGTCGGATCAGGGCAGGCTGGACACCTGGTAGTGGGCGATGTACCAGCCGTCCGCGAGGCGCTTGAGCAGCAGCCCGAGGCTCACGTTCAGCGGCGGCCGCCCGCTGAAGGCGAACACCACGCTCTGGTATCCGAGCAGGAGGTCGTCGGCGAGCCGGCGCGTCTCCAGGATCTCGTACCGGGCCGTCATCCCCAGCGGCTGCGAGGCGTAGTAGGCGACGACGCCCTGCCGCCCGACGCTGTAGGGGTGCAGCCCCTGGAAGATGGCGTCCTCCGTGAAGCGCGCGGCGACCCGCTCCGGTTCGTGGGCGTCGACGCCCGCCTTCCACGCGTCGAGCACCTCGCGCAGGACCGCTTCGTCGTCCGTCGTGCCGGTCATCGGGCTCTCCTGTCGTTCTGGACGCGGGCGCGGGCGGACCGCCGTGCCCGGGACGGGATCGGCCAAGGGCCGACCGGTTGTTCAGTGGCCCGCGCTCTGCCCGCCGTCGACGTGGGAGATCTCGCCGGTGACGAACGGGGCCTGCTCCAGGTAGAGGACGGCCCGGACCACGTCGTCGACCTCGCCCATCCGCCGGACCGGGTGCAGGGCGGCCTGGGCGCCGCCGGGGTCGGCCGGGTGCGTCGGGGCGCGGATCACGCCGAGGGAGACGGCGTTCACCCGGATGCCGCGGGTGGCGTACTCGATCGCCAGCGATCGGGTGACCGCGTTCAGACCGCCCTTGGTCAGGGAGGCGAGGCCGCCGGTGACCCGCGCGTCCGCGTTGTCGACCAGGCTGGTCGAGATGTTCACGACGTGGCCGCCGCCCTCACGGGAGAGCATCGCGGCGATCGCGCTGCGCGAGAACGCGAAGAAGCCGCGCAGGTTCACCCCGACCACCGACGCGTAGTCCGCGTCGGTGTACTCGGTGAACGGCTTGGCGACGAAGACCCCGGCGCCGTTGACCAGCGTGTCGACGCGGCCGAACCGTTCCACCGCCGCGCCGACGACCCGGGCGCCCGCGCCGGCCTCGGCCACGTCGCTGGGCACGGCCAGCACCTGGGGGTCGTCCGACACCTGGAGGGACCGGGCGGTCGCGGCGACCGCGTAGCCGAGCGAGCGGTAGGCCGCGACCAGGGCCGCGCCGATACCTCGTGAGGCTCCGGTGATGACGGCGACCTTCTGCGGGGAGTCCATGACCGGATTCTCACCCCGCCCCCGCCCCCGCCGCCCGGCGCGCGCACCGGGCGGTGTGTCGTGGCGTGCCGCCCGGGACGGCCGCCGGGGTGCCGCGGAGGACGCCGGCCCCGTACCGGCGGGGCCGGTGTCGGCGACTCGCGCGGGTCCGACCCCGCCGGGCAGGGCGCCGACGGCCGCGGAGGGGTCAGTCCCGCGGGCGCCACCACCCCCGGTCCGCGGCCAGCACCCCGGCCTGGAAACGGCTGGCCGCCCCCAGCCGCTGCAGCAGCGCCCGCACCCGGCGCTGCACCGTGCGCAGGCCGATGCCCAGCTGCCGGGCTATCGCCTCGTCCGACAACCCCACCGCCAGCAGCGACAGGATGCGCCGCTCGTCGGGCGTCGGCCCGTCCTCGGCCTGCGTCCCGCCGCCGTCCGGCACGTAGGGCTGCGCCTGCTGCCACAGCGTCTCGAACAGCTCCGACAGGGCGTCCAGCAGCGCCGAAGGGCGCACCAGGATGCAGGAGTCCAGCACCTGAGGCGTCGCCACCAGGGGGATCAGGCCCGCCTGGCCGTCCGCGAGGATGAGCTTCATCGGGGCCCGGGGCAGCACCCGGATCTCCTCGCCCTGCGCCATGTCCCGCTCGATCCGGTGGATCGTGCCCGGCCGGGTCAGGTTCTCCCGGCCGTGGATGAACCGGCTGCGCACCCCCGGTGAGGCCATGTTCCTGCTGGAGTTCACCGCCGCGCCGTCCCTGGCCAGCGCGTACGGCGGGGCGTCGACGCCGCGCAGCTCCCGCTCCACGCTGGTGAACAGCTGCTGGCCGCACCGGGCCACCGCCTCCGGGCCGTTGATCACCTCGATCAGCCCGGCCGAGCCCTGCCCGACCCGGCCCTTGCGGTGCTTCTCACCGAGCCACTGGGACAGCGCCCGAACCCGGCGGATGTCCCGCTCCCGGGCCAGCAGCAGCACCTCGATGGCGTGTTCCGGAGGCAGCGCCGTCCACCGGGCCGGCTCCCCGGGCAGCCGCGACACCAAGCCCCGGTCCTCCAGCCGGGTCAGCGCACCCCGGACCGTCTCCGGCTCCAGGGCGGTCCGGGCGACCAACTCGTCCCGCCCCAGCGGGACGCCCTCCAGGAGCACGAAGTAGGCCGCCTCCTGACCGTGGTCGAGCCCGAGTACCTCCAGCACCCCGCCCACCTCCCCTCCACAACCTGAACAGCGCGCGGCACCCCGCAATTCCGCCGGGGAACACTGCTGGACGAATTCCGTCCAGTCTGGCCCGTCCGGGCACTCCGGCGCGCGGAGCACGAGGCGGAGGGCGTCGGGACGTGCCTCCACCACCCCGGCACATCTGCTTATGCTCGACCAATGACGACGCCTTCTCCCGTTGCCTCCGAAGAGCCCGCGGGCGCCCCGCACTCCGCTCCCTCCCCGAACGCGATGCGCCGGGCGCTGCACCGCGCCGAGGAGGGAGTCGCGCTGGACACCGCCGAGGCCGCGGTGCTGCTCCAGGCCCGGGGCGCCGACCTGGAACGGCTGTCGGCGGTCGCCGCGCGGGTGCGCGACGCGGGGCTGGAGGCCGCCGGCCGCCCCGGCGTGATCACCTACTCCCGCAAGGTCTTCATCCCCCTCACCCGGCTGTGCCGGGACCGGTGCCACTACTGCACCTTCGTCACCGTCCCCGGCAGACTGCGCCGCGAGGGCCACGGCATGTTCCTGTCGCCCGACGAGGTACTCGACATCGCCCGCCGGGGCGCGGAACTCGGCTGCAAGGAAGCCCTTTTCACCCTCGGCGACCGCCCAGAGGAGCGGTGGCCCGAGGCCCGCGAGTGGCTGGAGGCGCACGGCTACGACGACACCCTCGCCTACGTGCGGGCCATGTCCGTGCGGGTACTGGAGGAGACCGGCCTGCTGCCGCACCTCAACCCCGGGGTGCTCACCTGGACCGACTTCCAGCGGCTCAAGCCGGTCGCGCCCTCCATGGGGATGATGCTGGAGACCACCGCCACCCGGCTGTGGTCCGAGCCCGGCGGCCCGCACCACGGCTCGCCGGACAAGGAGCCCGCCGTACGGCTGCGCGTGCTGGAGGACGCGGGACGCTCCAACGTGCCCTTCACCACCGGCATCCTCATCGGCATCGGCGAGACGCACGAGGAGCGCGCCGACTCCCTCTTCGCGATCCGCCGCGCCCAACGCCGCTACCACGGCGTCCAGGAGGTGATCGTGCAGAACTTCCGCGCCAAGCCGGACACCGCCATGCGCGGCATGCCCGACGCCGAACTGGACGAACTGGCAGCCGCCATCGCCGTCGCCCGCCTCGTACTCGGCCCGGCCGCCCGCATCCAGGCCCCGCCCAACCTCGTCGACGGCGAGTACGGCCGCTTCCTCGCCGCCGGCATCGACGACTGGGGCGGGGTCTCCCCGCTCACCCCCGACCACGTCAACCCCGAGCGGCCCTGGCCGCAGATCGACGAACTGGCCGCCCGCACCGCCGAATCCGGCTTCACCCTGCGGGAACGTCTCACCATCTACCCGGAGTTCGTCCGCCGCGGCGAACCCTGGCTGGACCCGAGGCTGCTGCCCCACGTCACCGCCCTGGCCGACCCGGAGACGGGCCTCGCCCGGGAGGACGTCCGGCCCGCCGGCCTGCCCTGGCAGGAGCCCGAGGACACCTTCAGCGCGGCCGGCCGCACCGACCTGCACGCCACCATCGACACCACCGGCCGCACCGCCGACCGCCGCGACGACTTCGACGAGGTCTACGGCGACTGGGCCGAACTGCGCGAGCAGGCCGCCCCCGGCATGGTGCCCGACCGGGTCGACGCCGACGTCAGGCAGGCTCTGAGCACCGCCGCCGACGACCCGACGCGCCTCACCGACGACCAGGCCCTCGCCCTCCTGCACGCCGACGGCCCCGCCCTGGACACGCTGTGCCGGATCGCCGACGACGTGCGCCGCGACACCGTCGGCGACGACGTCACCTACATCGTCACCCGCAACATCAACTTCACCAACGTCTGCTACACCGGCTGCCGGTTCTGCGCCTTCGCGCAGCGCCGCACCGACGCCGACGCCTACACCCTCTCCCTCGACCAGGTCGCCGACCGCGCCGAACAGGCGTGGGAGGTCGGCGCGGTGGAGGTGTGCATGCAGGGCGGCATCCACCCGGACCTGCCCGGCACGGCCTACTTCGACATCGCCCGCGCCGTGAAGGCCCGGGTGCCCGGCATGCACGTCCACGCCTTCTCGCCGATGGAGGTCGTCAACGGCGCCTCCCGTACCGGCATGTCGATCCGCGAATGGCTCACCGCCGCGAAGGAGGCGGGCCTGGACACCATCCCGGGCACCGCCGCCGAGATCCTCGACGACGAGGTGCGGTGGGTGCTCACCAAGGGCAAACTCCCCACCGCCACCTGGGTGGAGGTGGTCACCACCGCCCACGAGCTCGGCATCCGCTCCTCGTCCACGATGATGTACGGGCACGTGGACCAGCCCCACCACTGGCTGGGGCACCTGCGGCTGCTGGCCGAGATCCAGCAGCGCACCGGCGGCTTCACCGAGTTCGTCACGCTGCCGTTCATCCACACCAACGCGCCGGTCTACCTGGCCGGCATCGCCCGCCCCGGGCCGACCACCCGCGACAACCGCGCGGTCACCGCCATGGCGCGGCTGCTGCTGCACCCGCACATCCCCAACATCCAGACCAGCTGGGTCAAGCTCGGCACCGAAGGCGCCGCCGAGATGCTGCGCGGCGGCGCCAACGACCTGGGCGGCACGCTGATGGAGGAGACCATCTCGCGGATGGCCGGCTCCTCCTACGGCTCCTACCGCTCCGTCCGCGACCTCGCCGCCATCGCCGAGGCGGCCGGCCGGCCCGCCCGGCCGCGCACCACCACCTACGGCCCGGTGCCCGAGGAGCGGGTGCGGGCCGCGCTCGCCTCCGACGGCCACCTGCCGCGCCTGCTGCCGGTGCTCGGCGGCTGAGGCGCCCCCGGCCGGACCGGCGGCACGTCAGCCGGGCCGGCCGGGGCCTCCGGCGGCGGTTCGGTGCGGCCCGCGGGTCGGTCCGGCGCGGCCGTCAGCGCAGCCTCGTGCGCCAGTCCGCCGGGAGCCGGTCGGCCGGGCCCGGCACGGACTGGTCGCCCGGGTGGCTCTCCGGGGGTGCCAGCCGCGGGCCGTCCTCGACGTACTGCGCCCGCGCGTAGTCCCAGAACCACTCCTCGCCGGGTTCGAAGCTCTGCACCACGGCGTGGCCGCTGCCCGCGGCGTGGGTGCTGGCGTGCTGCGCCGGGGAGGAGTCGCAGCAGCCGACGTGGCCGCAGGCCGCGCAGCGGCGCAGGTGGAACCACCAGCCGCCGCTCGCCTCGCAGTCCGCGCAGCCGGTGCCGCTCGGCGGCACCGACGGATCGATGTTCGTGCTTCCCTGACGGTCCGGTGTGGTCATGCCGACGGCTCCCTACTGCTCGGCTCGGTCCGGTTCCGGCTTCGGCCCCGCCGGGTCGGGCTCCCGGTCCGGGTCCGGCCCTGCTCCCGGGCGGCCCCGGTGGCGGGTGCGGCTCGCGGGCCCGCGCCTCGCGCCGGGCGGCGTCGGCGGCGTCCGCCGCGCGGTCCGCCGCCGCGGCCTCGCTCTCCGGCGCGTCCAGCGGCAGCCGCACCCGGAAGCGGGTGTCGCCCGGCTCGGAGCGCACCTCCAGGTCGCCGTGGTGCTTGTTCACCACGATCCGCCAGGAGATGTCCAGGCCCAGGCCGGTGCCCTGCCCGACCGGCTTGGTGGTGAAGAACGGTTCGAAGATCCGCTGCCGGATCTCCGGCGGAACCCCGGGCCCGGTGTCCTGGAACTCGACCACCAGCCGGTCGGGCTCCTGCCACGTCCGCACGGTGAGCGTGCCCTCGCCGGCCATCGCCGAGACCGCGTTGTCCACCAGGTTCGTCCACACCTGGTTCAGTTCGCCCGGGTACGCCGGAATCCGCGGCAGGCCGGGGCCGAACTCCCGCACCACCCGGATCTTCGGGCCGATCTTGCCGGTCAGCATCTGCAGCGTGCTGTCCAGGAGTTCGTGGACGTCCACCACCTGGTACGGCGCCCGGTCGACCTGGGCGTACTGCCGTGCCGCGCCGACCAGGCCGGAGATGCGGGAGGTGGCGTCCTCGATCTCGTTCATCAGCAGCTCGGTCTCCACGGTGTAGTTGAGCCACCGCACCGCGCTCTCCAGCAGGCCGCCGTCCACCGCCGCCGCGACCTGGTCCAGCCACTCCGCGTCCAGGCCGGCCTGGACGAAGACCGGCGCCAGGTCCCAGCCGCCCGAGATGCCGTGCGCGTCCATCCAGTCGGCGACGGCGTCCTCGCGGTCGGACTCCTCCATCGGGCCGAGCTGTTCGGCCTTCGCGACCTTCTCCGCGGCCCGTTCCTGCACGCCGACCAGCGTGTCGAGGTCCGCCTGCCGGTAGGGCCCGCCGGCCAGGACGCGCAGCTTGTGGCGCATCCCCGCCACCCGGTCCCGCAGGCTGGCGGTGGCCCGCAGCGCGGCCGCGGCCGGGTTGTTCAACTCGTGCGTCAGCCCCGCCGACAGCGAGCCCAGCGCCAGCAGCCGCTCGCGCTGGCTGATCGCCTGCTGTACCGCCTTGTTGCCGAAGAACAGCCCCTCCAGCAGGTGCACCGCCATCGGGAACCAGTCGGCGACGATCCGGGCGAAGTCGTCCGCGGGCAGCACGAAGAACCGCGAGGGAACCGTCACCCGCAGCGAGTTGGTGTAGTGCTGCGGCACCCGGTCGCCCAGGTATGCCTGGAACGCGCCGCTGTACACGCCCGGTTGGGAGGTGCGGTTCACCTCCACCTCGTCCGTGCCGACCCGGCGGCTGGTCACCACCTCGCCCTCCAGCAGCACGTAGAAGCACGTCGCCAGCTCGCCCTCGGCGAACACCGGACCCGGCTCCATCCGCTCCACCCGGCCGGTCCGGCACAGCTCGGCCAGCTGGTCCGGCGTCAGGCGCTCGAACAGGAAGAGCGACCGCAGCTCGTGCGGGTCGCAGGGACAGGGATTCTCGCCGCTCACAGGCCCTCCAGGTAGCGGTGCGCCAGCATCACGGCCATCGCGCCCTCGCCCACCGCCGAGGCCACGCGCTTGGCGGACTCCGAGCGCACGTCCCCGGCCGCGAACACCCCGGGCACGCTGGTCTCCAGGTGGTACGGCAGCCGGTCCTGCGACCAGCCGGCCGGCGGCCGCCCGTCGTCCAGCAGGTCCGGGCCGGTCAGCACGAACCCGTGGTCGTCGCGCCGCACCACCCCGTCCAGCCAGCCGGTGCGCGGCGCCGCCCCGATGAACACGAACATCCGCTGCGCGTCGACCAGTTCCGTCGAGCCCGAGGCGGTGTCGCGCAGCGTCAGCCCCTCCAGGTGGTCCTCGCCGTGCACCCCCTCCACCTGCGTGGAGGTACGCACCCGGATCGTCGGGATGTCCGCGATCTGCTGCACCAGGTAGTACGACATCGACGCCTCCAGTGCCGCCCCGCGCACCAGCAGCGTCACCGACTTCGCGTGTTGCGACAGGTAGACCGCCGCCTGGCCGGCGGAGTTGGCGCCGCCGACGATGTAGACGTCCTGGCCCTCGCAGCCGGCCGCCTCGGTCAGCGAGGAGCCGTAGTACACCCCGCGGCCGGTCAGCTCCTCGACGCCCGGCACGTCCAACTGGCGGTACGTGACACCGGTGGTGAGGATGACGCTCTGCGCGGAGACCGCCAGCCCGTCGGAGAACCGCACGGTGCGTGTCGGCCCCTCCACGTCCAGCGCCGTCACCTCGCACGCCGTCAGCAGCTCGGCGCCGAACCGGCTCGCCTGGCGCCGCGCCCGGTCGGTGAGCTGCGCGCCGGAGATCCCGTCGGGGAAGCCCAGGTAGTTCTCGATCCGGGCGCTCTGGCCTGCCTGGCCGCCGGTCGCGGTGCGCTCCACCAGCACCGTGCGCAGCCCCTCCGAGGCCCCGTACACCGCCGCGCCCAGCCCCGCCGGGCCGGCGCCGACCACCACCAGGTCGTAGAACTCCTCGGCCGGCGCGGTGGACAGGCCCACCCGCGCCGCCAGGTCGTGGTCCGAGGGCTCCAGCAGCACCTCGCCGTCCGCGGTGATCACCACCGGCAGCCGCCGCTCGTCGCAGTCGGCCGCGGTCAGCAGCCGCCGGCCCTCCGCCTGGTCCGACAGGTACCACCGGTACGGCACCTGGTTGCGGGCCAGGAACTCCCGGACCTTCGACGACCGGGCCGACCAGCGGTGGCCGATCACCTTCGTCTCCGGCACCGGCCGGTGGTCCGAGGCCAGCCACGCCTCCAGCATCTCGTCGACCACCGGGTACAGCTTCTCCTCCGGCGGGTCCCACGGTTTGAGCAGGTAGTGGTCCAGGTCGACGACGTTGATCGCGTCGATGGCGGCGCCGGTGTCGGCGTAGGCGGTCAGCAGCACCCGGCGTGCGCCCGGGTAGACGTCCATGGCCAGTTCGAGGAACTCGACGCCCGTCATGTTCGGCATCCGGTAGTCGGCCAGGATCACCGCGACCAGGTCGCCGCGCAGCTTCATCTCGCGCAGCGCGTCCAGCGCGGCCTGGCCGGACTCCGCGCGCACCACCCGGTACCGCTCGCCGTAGCGGCGCCGCAGGTCGCGGGCGACGGCGCGGGAGACTCCCGGGTCGTCGTCGACGGTGAGGAGCGCGGCGCGGCGCGTGCCGTCCGGCTCGGTCATGGGCATCCCCGTCCCCGTCGTCCACGTGTTCGGCTGCCTTCGGTTCAGCCTAGCCGCTGCACCCTGCCGGGGCGCGGCGAGCAGACGCCGCTCCCGGCCGCCGCGGCCGTCACCGCCCGCCGGGCGCCGGGCCGCCGCCATCCGCGTGGCCGTCGCTGATGTGCCGCCCGGCGTGCTCGGGGGTCCTGGGGGCGGTGTCCGGCCGGCCCCGTCCGACCGCTCCCGGAACCTCCGCGCCGGTGCGCTCGGCGGGCCGTGGGCGGGAGCCCCGCGCTTAGGGTGGCCGCATGCAGTCGTACACGATCGGGCAGGCCGCGCGCCTGCTGGGCGTCAGCCCGGACACCGCCCGCCGCTGGGCCGACGCCGGGCGGGTCGCCACCCACCGCGACGACGCGGGGCGGCGCCTCATCGACGGCCGGGACCTGGCCGCCTTCTCCGTCGAGCTCGCCCAGCAGGCCGACGGCGGCCAGGAGCCGGCCCGCACCTCCGTCCGCAACGCCTTCCCGGGCATCGTCACCGCCGTCAAGCTCGGCGACGTGGCCGCGCAGGTCGAGATCCAGGCCGGCCCGCACCGCCTGGTCTCCCTCGTGACCCGCGAAGCCGTGGAGGAGCTCGGCCTGGAGGTCGGCGCGGAGGCCGTCGCCCGCGTCAAGTCCACGAACGTGCACATCGACCGCCCGTAGCCCCGGCCCGGCACCCCACCGCCGTCGACCGACGGTGCGCGGCGGCGCGCGGTGGGCCGTCCGTCAGGCGTTCGGGGTCGGAACCGTCGCGCCGGCCGGGTGCGGCCGGCGGGGGTGCGGGAAGCGCCGGTCGCTCCACTGGGCCGGAACAGCCGCCGGGCGCCCCATCGACACCCCCTGGACCAGCCAGGCCGGCAGATCCGACCGCCGGGTCACGCTCAACTTCCGGTAGACCCTGGTGAGATGCTGCTCCACCGTGCTCACCGTGATGTTCAGCAGGTGGCTGATCTGCCGGTTGCTCTGCCCCCGGGCGGCGAGTTGGGCCACCCTCCGCTCGGCGGCGCTCAACTGCTCGTCCAGGGAAGCCTCCTGCTCGGACAGCTCGGCGGCGTCCCCCGCCGGGCCGAACCAGCCGTCGGCCAGGACCGCCCCCGGCGGCATCCCGCCGGGCTCCCACACCGTCCCGCCCTCGTACCCGCACTCCGCCACCGCCCGCAGCAGCTGCCGCTCGCAGACCCGGACCCCCTCGGCGTCGCCCACCGCGCCGTACGCCGCCGACAGGTCGGCCAGCACCGGCATCAGCTCCACCGCGTCCGCCGGCTCCCGCAGCAGCCCGGCCGCCTCCCGCAGCAGCGCGACCCGCTCCTGCGGCCGGGCCGTCGCCGCCAGCGCCCGCAGGCCCACGGCCCGCACCCGGGGCCCCGCCCCACCGCGCATCCGCAGCTGCTCCTCGGCCAGCGCCCGCGCTCCGGCGCGGTCGCCGAGCCGGGCCAGGGCCAGCGCGCAGTCGCCGCGCCACGGCACCAGCGCCGGCAACTCCACCGTCCAGGACGTCGCCAGCTCCCCGCACGCCCTGAAGTCCGCCAGCGCCAGCCGGGGTTGGCCCGCCTCCAGCAGCCAGTGCCCGCGTGCCCGCAGGAACAGCGCCGCCCGCAGGCCGCGCCGCACCACGCCCTCCGGCTGCTCCAGCCGCTCCAGAAGCCCGGCCGCCGACTGGTGCCCGAGCGCGAGCCTCGCTCGCAGCAGCACCGACAGCGGCACCCCCACCAGCACACCCCAGTCCGCCGCTTCGAGCGCCCCCAGCGCCTCGGCGGCCCACTGCCGCGCACCGGCCTCCCGGCCGTCCAGCAGCGCCGCCTCCGCCCGCACCGCCGCCAGCCGAGCCCGCCACAGCGGTACCCTCGGCGCCTCGTCCCGCTCCAGCAGCACCCCGCACCAGCGCTCGACCCGGTCGCCGCGCCCGGCGTGCAGCAGCACCTGCAACGCCGTCAGCAGTGTGGCGAACGTTCCTGCTGAAGGCGGCAGTTCGGCCAGCACCCGTTCGGCCTGCGGCACCGCCGCGCGCCCGGCCCGCTCGTACACCACGGACGCCAGCGCGTCCGCCGCCGACAGGCCGCCACGGGCCGTCGTGCCGGTGTCCGGGCCGGAGCCCGGACCGGGCTCCGCCGGGGACGCCACGACGGGCGCGAGCCGCGCCGTCGGCCGCGCCCCGGCCGGCGCGCCCCGGCCGGCCCCTCCCCGCCGGCCGGCGGCTCCGTCCACGGTGACGGCAGGCGCAGCCGGGCCGGTCCGGGGCGGCCCGGCCCGCGGCCGCCTGCGGTCAGCAGCCACCGGTACGTCTCCAGTGCCTCCTCGTCGCGGCCGAGCCACAGCAGGCCGCGCGCCAGGAACGGAGCCAGTTCCGGTTCCAGCCGCCCCGCCGCCAGGTCCTGCCGCAACGGCTCCAGATAGCGGGCCGCCGCCGACAGCCGGGTGGGCCACAGCAGCCGTATCAGCTCCACCGCGAGCCCGGCCCGCACCGACGCGTCCTCGCAGCAGCGGTACGCCGCCTCCAGGAGCTCCAGCCGCGCCGCAGGCTTCTCGCGGGCCGCCCCGTCCGCGGCGCGCCGCAGCACGTCCACCGCCCACCGCTCCCGCACCGGGCCGGCCGCCAGCAGGTGCCGCGCCACCCGGGCGGGCGGGCGTCCGTCCGCCCTCAGCATCCGCGCCGCCGCCAGGTGCAGCCGGGCGCGCTGCGCCTCGACCAGCGAGTCCAGCACCGCGGAGTGCACGGCCGGTGCGCGGAACCAGCCGCGCTCCAGCAGCGCCGACTCCGCGAGGGCGGCCAGTGCCCGCCGGACCCGTCCACCCGGCAGGCCGGTCAGCCGCGCCACGTCCTCGGGCGGCGCGCCCCGGCCGAGGACGGCCAGGCCCCGTGCGGTGTCCACCGTGGCCCGGTCCCAGCGGTACAGGCAGCCCAGGACGGCCTGGCGGAAGAAGCCCCCGGTGACCGGGCGGGCCGGCAGGCTGCCGGGCCCGTCGGGCGGCGCGGCGGCGCCGTCCTCCACCAGTCCCTGGAGGAGCAGCGGATGTCCGCCGCTGGCCGCGTGGTAGGCGGGCGCCAGGCGCGCGGCGCCGGTGCCGCCCACCGCCGTGGTGAGCGCGGTGCGCACCCCCGACGGCGGCAGCAGCGGCAGCGTCATGCGCTGGCAGCCGGGCAGCGCGAGCAGCGCGGCGCGGGCGGTGGCCAGCTCCGGCGGCGGTGCGTCGCGCTCGGCGAGCACGACCAGCAGCCGCGCCCCCGGCAGTCGCGCCATCGCCGAGGCCAGCGCCTCCACCGAGCGCGGCTCGGCCAGCTGGAGGTCGTCGACGGTGACCAACACCGTTTGCTCCGCGCCGCGTCGGCGCAGCACGGCGGCCAGGGCTGCGGCGGCGCCGGTGGGGGAGGGGCCGGCGGAGGAGGGGCCTTCGTGGACGTTCGCGCGGCCGGGCCCGGTGCCGGGGGCCGCGGGGAGCCGGCGGGCGGATCGGTGGGCGGGGCCAGCCGGGCGGCGCGTATGAGCAGGTCGGCGACGTCGAACGGGGTGGGCGGCTGCGATCCGGGGGCCGCGGCCGCCAGGACCAGGCCGCCGCGCCGGGAGACGTGTCCCTCCAGGTCCTGGAGGAGTTCGGTCTTGCCGCTGGCGACCGGCCCGTCCACCAGGAGGACGTGCGGCCCGCCCCGTCCGCTGCTGGCGTACAGCTCTCTCAGCCGCGCGGCCTCCGAGCAGCGTTCGATAAACGCCATACCCAATCGCCCCCGTGCGAAAGTATTGACCGTCACGCGTGAACATATCATCCCCGGTAATGCGTGCCGATGCCGTCGGTACCTCCGCCGGCTCTTAGTCCGGCCCCCGGAGTGCCCCCGGCGCCCGGAAGCGCCGAACGGCGTACCGGTCCGTGCGGCTCCGGATATCCCGGAAAGAGGCCGTCCCCCGCCCGGCATTTCCGGCCCGGCGAACGCGGGCACCGTAACGCGGCGGCAAAGAAACCGGGGCACCATTGCGGCCTTTCCCGGGCCGAGTGCTCACCGCCGGGGCCGTACCCGAGACCCCTCCCCGGTCCTCTCCGATCCTCTCCAGTGCTCCTCGACGGTCCCCGACGGACCTCGGCCGCACCGGCGGGGCGGGAGTCATCGCTGGTGGGAGCGGTGCGCGGAGCGGCCCAGCCGCGACGGCGGCCGGATTGCCCGCCCCCTGGCGCGGGTGCCCGAGGCGGGTGTCGGCGGCCGGAGCCGACGAGCCTCCCGGGGGTGGCACGGCGGGGCCCCTGGGGCCCCCGGACCGTTCGGTGCGAGCCTCGGACCGGCGCTCCGAGGTGGCGTTCCTTGCACTTATGCACCGTGCCGGACATCCGCCTGGCGCCGCCGCCGCGCCGCCGCCGAACCGCTCCCGAACGGCCGTCGAGCGGTCCTCGGGTCATCCGCCGCCGGCCGGCGGCGGATGCGGCGTGCTGACGCTCCCGGGCGGCCGGGGCGGCGCGTCAACGGGGGGCGGATCGGTGCCGGCGGCTCCACTCGGCGTCCGGAAAAGGAAGACGGTGGCCCGGCGAAAGGGAATCGCCCGGCTGTGTGCAGCGGATGCCGGGAAAACCAGTGGTTTTCCCGGGTGAATTCGAGAGGTGGAGTGGTGGCGTCCGTTCGCGGAATACCGATTCGACGGAGAGTGATATCCGATGCTCGTCGGCCCGGGCCGGTGATGTGGCGGTGCGGTAAAGGGGCCGACGGGGTGGCGTTGCGGAATGCGTTCCGCGGTGAGGCCGGTGGAGCTCGGTCGCATTGGTGAATCCGGTGAATCCGGTGAATCGGCCTCCGGCCGGTGCCGTGCGTCGGGGTGACGGCCGTCGGTGCCGCGTGTGACGCTGTGGCCAGCGGCTTTCCCGGGTCGGCCGGCCGGCTGCCGGTCCACGCGCGCGCCAGGGTCGGGAGCGGTCGGGCCCGGCTGGGACTACTCGCGGGTATCGAACCGGTATACGACGGCTTGGCCGGGTGACGCCGGATGACGCTCCCGGTGCGAACGGCGGCCGGCGGCAATCCCGTCGGCGCGGAACCGCCCGGTACGCCCGGCCAATCCCCGTTCCCGCTACCGCTGTTGGAGCTCTCCGATGCCGGCCCGGCCCAGGGGCCCGCATTCCGAATCCCGCCCCCGGCCGAGGCGGCACCGCATTACCCCGGGAGGCGGATTGGCGGCCTTTCCCGTACATACGGCCGTTTGCTCCGGCGGCCGGCCGCTCCTCCCGACGGCGCGTCCAGACGGCGCCCGCTCCTCCCGGCGGCGCGCCGGGTGACGGCTCCGGCTATCCGAGCCTCGCCAGTTCCTGGAGGAGCCCGTAGCAGGCGTGGACCACCGCGCAACCGCGGTCGTGGCGGGTGGCGACGCCGGCGACGGCCGTACCCGTCGCGGGGTGGAAGCCGGCGAAGGACTGCTGGCCGAACGTCGACCCCGCGTGGAAGAGCAGCGGCCCGCGGGCCGCCGGGTGGAGGAGCCAGGTCAGCGTGTGGGTGTGTCGGCGGCCGAACCCGCGCCGAAGCTGCGGTACCTGGACCGCGCGCAGCGCCGCCGCGATGGGCGTGGCCTCCGGTCCGAGGTGGGACTGGGCGTAGGTGAGGAGGTCGGTGGCGGACATGCGCAGCGCGCCCGCCGCCGCGAACGCGCCCATGTCCGTGGGCGGCAGCAGGGTGTACCCGTCGCCCCTGCGGCCGACGGCGGGTGTGCGGCCGTCCTCGGCGGCGCCGGATGCGGACAGGTCGGCGGGCGGCCGGGTCGTACCGGAGGTGAGGCCCAGGGGAGCGAGGACGTGCCGGGCGAGAAGGTCCGGGTACGGCGCGCCCGCGGCCGTCTCCAGCGCCGGGCCGAGCAGCGCCACGCCGAGGTTGGAGTAGTTCCAGCGGGTGCCGGGCTCGTGACGGGGCCGGGCGCGGGTGAGGGCGTCGAGGAGGCGTTCGCGGGGGTAGCCGGCGTACCCGTTGGCGTAGGGGTGCAGGAGCGCTCCTGGCACCAGGTCGCGCGGGACGCGGGGCAGCCCCGAGGTGTGGGTGGCCAGGTGCCGCAGCGTGATCCGGCGGGTGGCGTCGTACCGGACGGGCAGGCCGGGGAGGTGGGCGGTGAGCGGGTCGTCGAGGCCGAGCACCCCGCGGTCGGCCAGGTCGGCCAGGAGCAGCACGGTGAACGTCTTGGTGAGCGAGCCGAGTTCGTACACCAGGTCTTCCCGGGGCGCCGCCGGGGCGGGCCCGGTGCCGTCCGAGGCGACGAACCGGCGCCCGCGCCGGGCGGCGGCCATCGCCACGTCCGGCGCCCGCACCCGGGCGACGGCGGCGGCGAGCAGTTCGGCGGTGCCGTCGTCGGGCTGCCCGACGTCCCCGCGGCCGGCCCGGACCCCACCGGCCGGCTCGACGGCCCGGCCGGTGGCGGTCACCCCGGTGGGCGGGAGGGCGCCGGTCACGCGGCCACGTCCGCCGAAAGGGCCCGCGAGGTGGCCATCGCCGACGCGAACGCCGCCACCAGCGTGGGGTGGTGGACCTGGTCGAAGACGTCCTGCCGGCTGCCCGTGGGCATCGCCCGCTGCACCGGCATCGCGCCCTGCGGGTCCTGCGCCGCCGCGTACCGCTCCCACGCCTGGGCGTCGAGGGTCGGGCGCGGCAGGCAGGCGTCGATCACCAGGAGCTCGCCGAGCAGGTCCCAGTGCTCCAGGTCGGCCCAGTCGGCGATCCACGCGGGCAGGTACAGCTCCAGGTACTCCGCGATGTGCGGGGGGATCCGCTCGGGGGCGGCGCCCCAGTCGGTCAGGTGGAAGACGGTGTGGGTGATGTCGTAGGCGATGTGGAGCTGCACCGTCCACGGCTCCGGCAGCTTGCCCAGCCAGGTGGCGGCCAGGGCCTGTTCCGGGTCGCCGCTGGGCACCAGGCCGAGCTTGCGCTCGGAGTTGAGGATGCCGAGGCGCCGGTTGGGCACCGTCTCCAGGGCGCGCCAACTCGCCGTGCTGCGGGCCAGGTCGATGGCGTCCTCCAACCCCGGGTGCCGGTAGCCGAGTTCGTGCAGGCTCGCGTACACCTCCAGCGGGACGGGGGAGTGGGGCTCGTCGCGCTGGAGGGCGGCCAGCAGGTTGCCGCCGTCGAGCAGGTCGCGCCAGACGTGGTCGAGCAGCCGCACCGAGATGTCGTGCATCCGCGAACCGGCCACCCCCTCGCGGGCCAGCACCCGCATGTTGACGGCCAGTTCGCCGACCGGCTTGAGCCGCTCGACGATGCCGCTGCCGGTGGCCAGGTCCTCGTCCGTGAGGCGGAAGAAGTCGCGGTGGGCGTCGAGCCAGCCCAGCGCCTGGTCGCCGACGCGGTGCAGCAGTGCGGGGGGAGCGGCGGTCACTTACCTCGCCTCGCTTTCTCGCGGCACAAGGACGGCTCGCGGCACAAGGGTGGGGGGACGGGTCCGGGCCAGGGTCGCTGCGAACGCGGCCACCAGCGTGGAGTGGTAGCAGGCGGTGAAGACCTCGCCGGGCGGCGTGTCCGGCGGCGGGGGGCCGTCCACCTCCGGCAGCTCCCCGCCGGCGGCGCGGGCCGCGGCGAGCCGCCGCCAGGCCACCGGGTCGTAGGGGGCGCCGGGCAGGACGGCGGAGACGGCCAGGAATTCCCCGGCCAGGTCCCACAGGCGCTCGTCGAGCCAGAGGTCGGTCCAGGCCGGCAGCCACAGCCGCAGGTACTCGGCCTGCGGCGCGGGCAGCCCTCCGGGGGTGCGGCCCCAGTCGGTGGCGTGGAAGGCATCGTGCGTGATGCCGTAGGCGGCCTTGCGGTCCAGTGCCCAGGGCTCGGCCAGCTGGCCCAGGCCGGTGCGGGCCAGCACCGCCGCGAAGTCGGCGTGCGGCGGCAGCCCGATCCGCCGTTCGGCGTTGAGCACGTTCAGGGTGCGGGTGTGGTCCTCGCGCGGCACCCGCCAGCGGCGCAGCGAGGTGGTGGCCGCGATCAGCTCCTCGGTACCCGGGTGGCGCAGTCCGGCCCGCGCGAACACCCCGTAGAGCTCCACCGGGTAGACGGCCAGCGGTTCACCGCGCACCAGGTCGGCGAAGAGCTCGCCGCCGCGGGTCTCCTTCCACGCGAAGGCGAAGAGGTCCGCCGCGGCGTCCCGGATCTCGGGCACCGGATGCAGACTGATGACGACATGCGTCAACTCCGCGAGCTCACCCAGCGGTTTGAGGGTGAGGTTGGGGTCGGCGTCGGTGGCCACGTCGTCGGGCAGCCGGAACGACGGGCGCATCGCGGCGAGTTGCCGCAGGCTCCCGGCCGCCACGTCGTCCAGCAGTTCGGCGTCCGGGTGCGCCGGGTAGGCGGCGCACTCCGGGGACGGGCGCTCGTCGTCCGGGGCGGCTCCGGCCCTCGGCGCGGGGCCGGTCACCGCGGCCCGCGGCCGTGGAAGCGGCGGGCCGCGGCGGTGTGGAGTGCCACCCGGGGGTCGCCGCCGCTCATCCGCCGTACGTAGACCATTCCGGCGTCCAGCCCCAGCGTGTCCGGGACCCCGGGCAGCCCGGCCAGCCAGCGGCCCACCCCGGCCGACTGGAGCCAGTCGCGGCGCCGTACCGCCCGGACGAATCCGCGCGCCAGGTCCTCCGTCCGCGCCGCGAGGCCGGCCGTCAGCGCGGGTGCCAGCCCGGGCAGCGAGAGCGCCGCGAGCTGGGAGGCGCGGTGCGCGAGCTTCGGCCACGGGGCTTCCGCCAGCCACCGCGAGCCCCCGTCGGGCAGCCCCGGCCAGCCGTCGGAGCCGCCCGGCAGGTACGCACGGGCCGCCTCCGCCAGGCCGCCGTAGGTCCACACGGACACCTCGGAGGCGTCCGCGCCCGGCGGGTAGGCGGCCAGCGCGGCCCGCACCAGCCGCTCGTCGGCACCGCCGCCCGCAACGGACGCGGCACCGCCGGCCCGGCCGCCCGCCGACGCGCCGCTGTTCGCGCCGCCGCCCGCGTAGGGGGCGAGCACGTCCGCGCCCAGGACCCGGATCACGGCGAGCGCCACCGCCTCGTCGTGCACCAGCAGTTCCGACAGCGCATAGGAGCCGTGCTCACCCTCAAGGGCGAGCACGACTCCCGATGCGACGTCGGCAACCGCAGTGCTCAGCGAGGTGTTCTCCTGCGCCTGCTCTGCCAACGCTCTCCCCTAACCGTCAGCTGTTGTCCGTCTTGGTCGGGCGCGGGGTCGGGGGCGAGATCAGCAGGAGGCCGAGAAGTAGCAGACCTCCGAAGCACTCGCGGGTGTCACGGTAGATGCCTTCGGGTTCGGCGGAATCCACCAGGCCTTCGACCTCGGCGGCGAGAGCAGCCGTCTCGATGGGGGCAGTGAGCTCCGAAGCCATGAGACCATCTCCTTTGTTCGGGGGATCTCCAGATTGGCATCGGGTACATAACCCCGCAAATCGGACAACTGTAGCAATGGTGCACCCCCCTTGGCCGCGCCGCATGTCCGCCCCGTGTCCGCCCCGGAGTCCCGCCCCCCGCGGGACGCGGGCGGGCACGTAGAGCTCTGGAGCCCGGGAACTCAGAAGCAGGTCCGCGCCGTGGCGTGTGGGAAGGGCCGTGCAGGCGCCTTCCGCCGCGCGGCCGGAGACCGTCCCGTCCGCGGGCAACGCGCGGCGCCGGGCTTCCATGGCTCCGGTCCAGTCGTCCGCGCGGCTCGGCTCCTTGAGCCGGCCGACGCAGCCGACGTACTCGCGCGAGGACGGGGAGGGCATGGGGGCGATGGTCTGCGGCATCCAGGCGACCGCCGTGCGGAGGGCCCTGCTCCCGGCGCCGAGGTCACCGATGCGCACCGAGGCCGGGTGGCGGCGCACCGAGGCCGGGCGGGGGCGGACCGCCGGCGCCGCGAGCCGGAGCGGGCCGACTTGGCGGCTCCGTGGGGGCCGACCAGCACGGTCGGCCCGCCTGGAAGCCGGTCGCTGGATTCGCTGACTTCGCCGAGGACCGTCGGCCTACGCAAGCCGGCAGCCGTACGCGCGGGAATCCAGAACCACGGCCATGGAGACCTCCCCGGCGAGCGGAGCCCGCGCGAGGATTCCTCCGGCGGGGACCAGCCGTGCTCCGTCCGCGCGGTGGAGAGCCGCCGGCGGCTCGGGAGCGATCGCCCTGGGGTGCGGTGGGCGCGGTGGGCGCGGTGGGCACGGTGGGAGCGCCCGCCCGCACCCCGCGGCGCGGAAGGCGAGGGCCCGGGCGGCCGCGGCTCCGCCGGCCGCCGCGACCACCCGGGTCCCCGGTGCGAGGTCAGAACTCCTCGTGCGTGTCCGGGTCGCCGCCCAGCCGGCGCTGCTCGCCGCTCGCGATCGCCGCCATCTCCTGCTCGGTCAGCTCGAAGCCGAAGACGTCCAGGTTCTCCCGCTGCCGGCGCGGGTCGCCCGACTTCGGGATCGGCACCGCCCCCAGCTGGACGTGCCAGCGCAGCACCACCTGCGCGGGAGTGCGCCCGTGGGCCTCGGCGACGGCCGCCACCGCGGAGGAGGTGAGCAGGTCGCTCTTGCGCCCCAGGGGGCTCCAACTCTCCACCGCCACGCCCTTGGCGGCCATCTGCGCGCGCAACTCCGCCTGCGGCAGCAGCGGGTGGAGTTCGACCTGGTTCACCGACGGCAGTACGCCGGTCTCCCGCTCCAGCCGGTCGACGTGCGCCGCGGTGAAGTTGGAGACGCCGATGGACCGGACGACGCCCTCCTCGCGCAGCTTGACCATCGCGCGCCACGAGTCCACGTACTTGTCGACCCGCGGCAGCGGCCAGTGGATCAGGTACAGGTCGACGTACTCCAGGCCCAGCCGCTGCCGCGACTCCTCGAACGACGCCAGCGTCTGCTCGTAGCCGTGCTCCCGGCCCGGGAGCTTCGTGGCGACCACGACCTCCTCGCGCGGAACGCCGGAGGCCCGCACTCCGCGCCCGGTGCCGGCCTCGTTGCCGTACCGCACGGCCGTGTCGACCAGCCGGTAGCCGGCGTTCAGCGCCTCCGCTACCGCGCGCTCGGCCGCCGCGTCGTCCATCGGGTAGGTGCCGAGGCCGACCCCGGGCAGCCTCGTGCCGTCGTTGAGGTCGTACAGGGGGGCCGGTGAGGGTGTGGACATGCGGACCGCTCCGTTCCATCGGGTGGCGCTGGGCTGGACCCGGCCCCGCTTCCGGTGCCGGACGGACAGCCCATTATCGGCATCCGCCCTGGTCCGGCAGTCCCGGGCCCCTCGTGGCACGGCCCTGGACCGGCACTGGCCCTCCGATCGGGCGTATGGCAGCCTGAGCCCGCAATGATTCGTACCGACGCACGAAAGTTTCGCCTCCTCTTATGGCCACCGAACCGCCCGCCCGGTCCCAGCTCCAGCCGTCCGTGACCGCGGTGAACCCCGTACTGCCCGGCTTCCACCCCGACCCGTCGGTGTGCCGGGTCGGCGACGACTACTACCTGGTCACCTCCACCTTCGAGTTCTGGCCCGGCCTGCCGCTCTTCCACAGCCGCGACCTGGTCCACTGGCGGCCCGTCGGCCACGCCGTCGACCGCCCCGGACAGCTCGCGCTCGACGGCGTCCGCCCCTCGGGCGGCCTGTACGCGGCCTCCCTCACCCACCATGACGGCCGCTTCCACCTGGTGTGCACCCTGGTCGACGGCCACCAGCGCTCGGGCAACTTCCTGCTCACCACCGAGGACCCGGCGGGCGACTGGTCCGATCCGCTGTGGCTGCCCGACGCCCCCGGCTTCGACCCCTCCCTCTTCTTCGACGAGGACGGCAGCGCCCATCTCCTCGGCACCCGGCAGACCGACGAGGAGGGCCACACCGCCATCTGGCTGCGCTCCCTCGACCTGGCCACCGGCGCTCTCGGCGAGGAGCACGTCCTCTTCCGCGGCGCCCTCGTCGACGCCACCTGGGCCGAGGGGCCGCACCTGTACCGGCACGGCGGCTACTACCACCTGCTGCTCGCCGAGGGCGGCACCGAGGACGGCCACGCCGTGACCTCCGCCCGCAGCACCAGCCTCACCGGCCCCTACCGGAACAACCCGCGCAACCCCGTCCTGACCCACCGCCACCTGGGAAGCGGCCAGCCGGTGACCGGCGTCGGCCACGCCGACCTCGTCGCCACCCCGGCCGGCGACTGGTACGCGCTGCTGCTCGCCTCCCGCCCCTACGGTGGCGGCCCGCACGCCAACCTCGGCCGCGAGACGTTCCTCGCCCGGGTCGAGTGGCAGGACGGCTGGCCGGTGGCCAACCCCGGCGTCGGACGGCTGGAGGAGCGCACCACCGTCGCCCTCCCGCCGCACCCGTGGCCCGCGCGGCCGGCCCGCGACGACTTCGACGCGCCCGCACTCGGGCCGGAATGGAACCTGCTGCGCACCCCGCGCACCGAGCTGCTCACCCTGACCGAGCGCCCCGGCCACCTGCGGCTGCGCCCGCAGCCGGCCACGCTCGCCGACACCGCGTCCCCCGCCTTCGTCGGCCGCCGCCAGCAGCACGCCGACGCCGCCGCGCGCACGTTGCTCGACTTCACCCCGTCCGGCGAGGGCGAGGCGGCGGGGCTGGTCGCCTTCTACGACCACCGCCACCACGCCGCGCTGCTCGTCGTCCACGACGAACAGCACGGCCGGGCGCTCCGGTTGACGGTGTGCGACGCCGGCGTCGAGACGGTACGGGCCGAACTCCCGCTGGTGCCCGGTCCGGTGGAGCTGGCGCTCACCACCCGGGGCCAGGAGTACACCTTCGCCTTCACCCCGGCCGGCGCCGCCGAGCCCGTCCGGCTGCCCGCCGTCGACGGCCGCCTCCTGAGCAGCGCCCACGCCGGCGGCTTCACCGGCACCCACCTCGGCGTGTACGCCACCGCGCCGGAGCCGGGCGGCGTGTGCGACGTCGACTGGTTCGAGTACGGCCCGGCCGAGGAGGCGTAGGCGGCGCGGCCCGCCGATCCCCGGGGAGTCCGCCCCGCCCGCGTGAGGCCGAACGTACGGCGGCAGCGCTCGCAGTGCTGTGACGCGCCCGGCTCCAGTGAGTCGGGCGCACGCCGCGGCGGGCACGTCCGGGCCGACCGGGCAGGGGGCGTGTGCCTCGCGGGCCGCTGCCCGCGGTCAGGCGCCGGGAGGTGCCCGGTCCGCGTGGAGCGGCCTCTCCTCCCCGGGGCCGGGCGGCGGTTTCGCGCGGGCCCGCGCTCAGCCGCCGTAGGTGGAGGCCGCGAGGTCGACGAACGAGCGGATCAAGGGGTTGGTGTCGCCCTTGTTCCAGGCCGCGACCGCGCGGCTCGGCGGCATGTCGGCGAGCGGTACGACCACCAGCCCCGCGCCCGGCTCGTGGCCGACGAGTGTCATCCCGACCGTCCCGTTCCACAGCACGGCCTGCCGGCACTCCTCGACGGCCGTCACCACCGGGCCCCGCCGGGGCGCGCCGCCGTTCCAGTACCTCTGCCAGACGGGGTCGGTACCGTCGGGGAAGCGGAACCAGCGGCGGTCGGCGAGGTCGGCCAGCCGGAGGCTGCCGCGGCCGGCCAGGGGGTCGTCGGCGCGCAACAGGGCCCCCACCGGGTCGGTGCGCAACTCCCGCACGGCCAGGCCGCTCTCGTCGAACGGCCCGCGGGTGAGCGCGATGTCGACGGCCCCGGTGAGCAGGCCGCAGGTGGGGTCGGGGAGCTCCGTCTCGCGTACCCGGACCTCGACGCGGGGGTGCCGGTCGCGGAAGGCGGCGGCGAGCCGGTGCGCGGCCGGATCGGTACCGCCGCCCAGGACGCCCACGGTGAGCGCCGCGCTGCCGGCCGCGTCGGCGACGCGCTCCCGTACCCGCTCGGCGTGGTCGAGCAGGGCGCGGGCCTCGCCGGCCAGCACCTCGCCGACCGGGGTGAGGCGGACCCCGGCGGGCGAGCGGTCGAACAGCGCGGCCCCCACCCCGGCCTCCAGCGCCTTGATCGCCCGGCTCAGCGGCGGCTGGCTCATGTGGAGCCGGGCGGCGGCCCGGCCGAAGTGGCGTTCTTCGGCGACCGCCATGAAATAGCGCAGCGTACGCAGCTCCATACTGCAACGATACCCGCAGGGTATCGGCTGTGCGGAACAGGTCTTGGACACGCGCCTCGCTCCTGCGGTGGGATCGTCGTATGACCTGCGTACCAAGAGTCCCGGCCCCCTCGGGCCGGACGATCGCCGGCGGCAGCGGATCGGCGGCCGCCGCCGACACTTCGGTCCTGGGCCGGGGAGGTCGGCCGTGACCGTCGCGTACTGGATCGTCGCCGCACTGCTCGCCCTCTTCTACCTCTACGGGGGCGCGCTGAAGATCGTCCGCAGCCAGGAGCAGCTGCTGCCGATGATGGCCTGGGTGGACACCACTCCGATGCCGGCCGTCAGGGCCATCGGGGCGGCCGAGGTGCTGGGCGCGATCGGCCTGGTCCTGCCCCCTCTGACCGGCGTCGCCCCCGGACTCGCCCTCGCCGCCGCCGTCGGCCTCCTGGTGGTCCAGGTCGGCGCGATCCCCGTCCACCTGCGGCGCGGCGACCGCCAGGTCGCCATGAACGTGGCACTCCTCGCCGCGGCGGCTGCGGCCATCTGGCTCTCCACGACCTGGCTCTGACCGCGTGGTGCGCCGGTGCGCGCCCGACGTCGAACGCCGGCGGGGCGCGCGCCGTGGACGGCTTCTCCGCCGGCGGCGGAGGCGTCCTGGAGGGCGCGCCGAGCCGTCCGTCCGCGGCGTTGACGCGGGGAAGCGCCGGGCGGAGTATGGGAGCGCTCCCACGGTCGTCGGGGCCGGGGAGTCCCCCCACCACGGAGACGAGAACCGATGAGACCTCCGCGCTTCCTGCCACACCGCCGCAGGCGGCTGACCGCCCTGCTCGCCGCCACCGCGGGCGCCGCCCTCGCCTGCGCGCTCACCCTGCTGCCCGCCCCGCGGCCACCGCCGGCTCCCCGACCGCGGGAGCCGGCGCCCAAGCGGCCGCGGCCGCCGCCGACGTGACCGGCAACGCCACCCACTTCGACGGTCTCGGCCAGCCCTACGGCGGCTGCGGGCTGCCGCAGGCCCAGCTCGACAGCCAGGACTTCGTCGCCCTGAACGTCTTCAACACCCCCGGCGACTACACGGCGTACCCCAGGCCCGTACCGGCCGCGCAGAGCGGCATCATCGGTGCCTGGGACAACGGCCTCAACTGCGGCCGCTACGTACAGGTCACCATCGGCGACTACTGCACCGGCACCAACGACGGCGCCCCCGGACAGCCGTTCTGCCGCGGCGGCCAGTGGGTCTCCGACGACTACGACGGCGCCACGCTGACCATGGTCGTCGCCGACAGCTGCGCGGACGCCAACGCGTGGTGCCGCGACGACCCGAACCACCTCGACCTCGACACCGCGTCCCTGGGCCGCTTCGCCAAGAGCGGCACGACCGTCCAGGGGCTGGCCGACCACTGGAACAACCGCCACATCTCCTGGCACTACGTGGCCGCGCCCTCCTACACCGGCGACATCAGGATCGGCTTCCTCCAGGGCGCCCAGCGCTACTGGGCCGCGGTCTCCCTCTCGCACCTGCCCAACGGCGTCCACGGGGTGCAGTACCTTTCCGGGGGCACCTGGCAGGACGCCGTGATGAACAGCGACATGGGCGAGTCCTACATCCTCAAACCCACCACCGACGGCGGCACCGACTTCAGCATCCGCGTCAAGGACGCCTCCGACGCCTACGTGTTCGGCGGGCGCGTCTACGACTTCTCACTGCCGGCGGCCTGTTCGAGCACCTGCTCGGCCGCCTACACGGGCGTCGACTACACCACGGAGGGCGGCACGGGCTCGCCCACCACGCCTCCGACCACTCCGCCCACCACTCCGCCCACCACGCCTCCGACGACGCCTCCCACGACGGCCCCGCCCACCACGCCTCCGACGACCCCGCCGACCACGCCGCCGTCCGCCGGCAAGAGCTGCGCCGCGTCGGCGCAGGTGACCAACTCCTGGCCGGGCGGCCTCCAGGCGACCGTCACCGTCACCAACACCGGTACCGCCGCCACCGCCGGCTGGACCGCGGCGACGGTGCTGCCCGGCGGCACCTCCCTGGCCACGGCGTGGAACGCCGTGGCGAGCACCTCGGCCTCGCCCGCGACCTTCGCCAACGCGGCCTGGAACGGCGTGCTGTCGCCCGGCGCCACCACGACGTTCGGGCTGACGCTCAACGGTTCCGCCACGAGCCTCGGCGCCCTCACCTGCCGTGCCACGTAAGGCCCTTGGCCGTCCGGGCCGGAGGTGAACCCCTGCGGCCCGGACGGCCTGCCGTGCCGGGTGCCGCGCACCCGCCGGAAGCCTCCGGCGGGTGCGCGGGCCGCGGTTCAGCAGCCGATGGGGGAGGAGCCGACGGCCACGTCGTCGAACCACAGGGTGTCGTCGCCGGTGCTGTAGCTCTCCCAGCCCAGCCGCAGTGCGGTCGGGCGCGGCGGCGTGGTGGAGCTCAGCCACTGCTGGTCGACGTCCTGCGTCGGCACGCCGTCCACGTGCAGGCCGGGGACCTGCGTGTCGCCCAGCCAGGTGTCCAGGGCGGGCTTGGTGGTGTCGACGGCGAACCGCAGGCACTGCCAACTACCCGTCGGCAGCGGCGTGCTGAGCGCCACACCGGCGGGGCTCTGGGCGGGCAAGGTGGCGTCGTCGCTCTCCCGGTTCCACTGGAGGGCGCCGTTCTGGCCGCCGATCCGCAGCGCCTTGCCGCCCTGCGAGGAGTCCGGCATCGACACGAAGGCGACGTGCCCCGACGGCAGGGCGGTGGTGTGCCGCACCCACAGCCGCACGTACATCACCGGGCCGACGGCCGACAGGTTCGCCGTACTGGCCAGGAACGCGTGGTTGCAGTAGCCGGCCTTGCCGTCCACCCGGACGGAACGGGTGCCGCTGTGCGCCACGGAGGTGTCGACGGAGACGGTCCCGGTGCCCGAGCAGTCCGGCGCGGCCACCGTCCAGCCGCCCGAGGGGGTCGTGCCCGTCTGGTCCTCGAAGCCCGAGCAGACCACCGCCCCGGAGCAGCCGGCGGGCGGCGTCGTCGGAGGAGTCGTCGGTGGCGTGGTCGGCGGGGTCGTGGGGGGAGTGGTCGGCGGCGTGGTGGGGGTGTGGTGGGCGGGGTGGTGGACGTCTGGCCGGTGCAGGCGGCGCCGTTGAGGGTGAAGGCCGTCGGCGCCGGGTCGGCGGCGGACCAGGTGCCCTGCACGCCGAAGTCCACCGAACCGCCGGTCGCCAGGCTCGCGTTGTAGCTCTCGTTGACCGCCGTGACGGCCGTGCCGCTCTGGGTGACCTGGGCGTTCCAGGCCGACGTCACGTGCTGGTCGCCGCCGTACGTCCATCCGATGGTCCAACTCCCGAGCGGATCGCCGAGGTTGGTCACGTGGATGCTGGCGGTGAAGCCGCCGGTCCACTCGTTGGCGGTGTAGGCGGCCTGGCAGCCGGCGGTGGCGCCGCTCGCGGGCAGGGCGGTCAGTGCCGGGACCGCCCCGGCGGCCACCAGCGCGGCCGCGACCAGCGGCCTCAGCCACCGGTGCCGGACGGCGCGTCGCAGGAAGGTGCGCACGGGTGCTCCTCCGTTCGTGGGGGGAAGTGTGGGAGCGCTCCCACATATAGAAGCGGGCCCGTGCCGTGTCAATGCGCCCACCGGCCACACCTGCCGCGCCCCGCGAGGGCGGTGGCCGTGCGCCCCCGTGCGGCGTGCGAGCCGTCGTCGGCGCCTGCCGCGAGGGCGGCAGATGGGCCGACATGTCCTCGCGAGGGCAGGGCGGTTGCTGTCAGCGCGCCGCGCCGCCGGGGGCGGGGCGGGCCCGGTCCCAGACCTCGCTGCCGCGGAAGTACGTGTCGTACAGCTCCTGGACGTCCAGCAGGGACTGCGGCGGCTGCCTGCCGTAGGCGACGCGCTCCAGGTGGCGGAAGTACGCGAAGCGCTCCACGCCCGGTGTGATGACGATGAGGATGTCGGCGTCGTGGCCGGGTGCCGCCGCGAAGGCATGGGCCAGGCCGGGCGGGACGACGACCAGGTCGCCGCGTTCGGCGGTGACGACCTGCTCGCCCGACAGGAGTTGGGCGGTGCCGTCGATCAGGTAGAACAACTCGGCCGAGCCGGCGTGGTGGTGCGGTTCGGCGCCGTCCGCGCCGTCCAGGAGGGTGACCCGCTGGGTGGAGAGCGCGCCGCCGGTGGCGCTGCTGTCGGCGAGCAGCCGGACCGTCGTCGGGGCACGGCCGACGACCTCGGCGTCGGCGGAGCGGACGATCACGGACTCGGTGAAGTCGGGGAGCACCAGCGACATACGGCGTACCTGCTTCCTCGGACCGGGCGACGCGCACAGGCGGTGCGGGCGGGTGGGAGCATGCAACCACGGGACGGGCCCGCCGGCCCCCGCCCGTTCCGGGGACTCGCGCGATCAGGCCGCGGCCGCCGGCCGTTCCGGGGCATCGTCCGGGCGGTGGGGTTCCCACACCTGGCCCCCGCCCGTTCCGGGGACTCGCGCGATCAGGCCGCGGCCGCCGGCCGTTCCGGGGCATCGTCCGGGCGGTGGGGTTCCCACACCCGGCCCCGCCCGGTCCGGGGACTCGCGCGATCAGGCCGCGGCCACGGCGCCCGGGACGCCGCTCCCGTCACCCGGGGCGCCGCGTCCAAGGGGCCGAGGAACCGCGCAGCGGGACCAGCACCGCCGCCACGGCCGCCATCAGCCCGGCCGCCACCCGCAGCGGCACGTCCGCCACGCCGTGGCGGATCAGGACCGTCCCCAGCAGGGCCCCGGCGAAGAGGGCCACCGGTCCGGCCAGCCGCCGCGCCAGGCGCGGGTCCCGTCCCCCGGCCAGCCGCGAGTCCGCCGCCAGGCCGGTCAGCGTGGACGTCAGCACCGTGGTGCGCAGGTCCGGCACGGCCAGCCCGGCCACCACCGCGTTCTGCAGCCCCATCGCCACCGCCAGCAGCACCACCAGGGCCGCCCGCGCACCGCCCGACGGGGGCAGCCGCACCGCCTCGGCCACGCCCAGCGCCGCCACCGCGAGGACGGCCTGCGCCACCTGACCCCACAGCAGCAACCGTGCCCGGTGCCGCGCCACCAGCACCCCCAGCCGCCCGCCGAGCACCGCACCCAGCCCGAAGCCGCCGAGCGCCAGCAGCGAGGCCGCCACCGAGAACCCCTTCGCGCCGGCCAGCGAGAACGCCAGGAAGATGACGTTGCCTGTCATGTTCGAGACGAAGACGTGGCCGAGCGCCAGATAGCTGAACGCGTCCACCAGCCCCGCCACCAGCGTCAGCACCAGCAGCAGCGGGGGCAGCGGGCCGTGCCGCCCGCGCACCCCGAGCAGCGCGCCCACACCGGGCCGGTGCGGCGACCCTGTCACGGCGGCCCCTTTTCCGTAGCCGTGCGGACCGTGGCGCGGCGCCGGACCGGCCACTGGCAGGCGTACCCCGGCGCCGCCCGGGAAAGGCGGTTCGCGCGGAGACAGCGAGGTTAACCCACAGCGGTGGCCGGGCCGCTCAGCCGGAACCGGCCGCCGCGCGTGTCCTCGCGCCCGATGCTTCACTGACCGGCAGGAGGTGATCTTCCATGGCGACGTCCGCCCCGGACTCCGCCCCCACCCCGCATCCCCGACCCGGCCCGCCCGACGACGGACCGACCGTCACCACGGACGTGCCCGCCCGCCTCGACCGGCTGCCCTGGTCGCGCTGGCACTGGATGATCGTGATCGGACTGGGCACCGTCTGGATCCTGGACGGCCTCGAAGTCACCATCGTCGGCAACATCGCCGGCCGGCTGTCCGAGCCCGGCTCCGGACTGTCCATCAGCTCCTCGCAGATCACCGGCCTGGCCGCGGCCCTGTACGTCACCGGCGCGTGCGTCGGCGCGCTCTTCTTCGGCTGGCTCACCGACCGCTTCGGCCGCAAGAAGCTCTTCATGGTCACCCTGGCCGTCTACCTCAGCGCCACCGCCATGACCGCGCTGTCCTTCGCGCCCTGGTGGTTCTTCACCTTTCGCTTCCTCACCGGCTTCGGCATCGGCGGCGAGTACGCGGCCATCAACTCCGCCATCGACGAGCTCATCCCGTCGAAGTACCGGGGCCGGGTCGACCTCATCATCAACGGCACCTACTGGCTGGGCGCCGTCGGCGGCTCGCTGCTGTCCATCGTCGCCCTGAACACCGGGATCTTCCCCAAGGACCTCGGCTGGCGGCTGACCTTCGCGCTCGGCGTCGTCCTCGGCCTGGTCATCCTCCTGGTGCGCCGGCACGTCCCGGAGAGCCCCCGCTGGCAGTTCATCCACGGCCAGGGCGACGAGGCGAGCAGGCTGGTCGACGACGTCGAACGCCGGGTGGAGGCGGAGAAGGGCACCCGCCTGCCGCGCGCGGAGCGCGAGATCACCATCCACCAGCGAAAGAGCGTCGGCTTCGGCACCATCGCCAGGACGGTCCTCCTGGTCTACCCGCGCCGTGCGACGCTGGGCCTGTCGCTGTTCATCGGGCAGGCGTTCCTTTACAACGCGATTACCTTCGGCTTCGGCACCATCCTGATCACGTTCTTCCACGTCGGCACGGGCAGCACCGGCTACTACTTCGCCGTCATCGCCGCCGGCAACCTCCTCGGCCCGCTGGTGCTCGGCCGCCTCTTCGACACCGTCGGCCGCCGGGTGATGATCACCTCCACCTACCTGCTCTCCGGCATCCTGCTGTTCGTCACCGCCTGGCTCTTCGACCGCGGTTCGCTTTCGGCCACCACGCTGACCGCCTGGTGGTGCGTGGCGCTCTTCTTCGCCTCGGCGGGCGCCAGCAGCGCCTACCTGACGGTGTCGGAGATCTTCCCGATGGAGACCCGGGCGATGGCGATCGCCTTCTTCTACGCCGTCGGTACGGCGGCCGGCGGTATCACCGGCCCGCTGGTCTTCTCCGACCTCACCTCCTCGGGGAAGGTCGGCGACACCGTGCTGGCCTTCTGCATCGGCGCCGCGCTGATGTGTGCGGGCGGTATCGTGGCCGCCTTCCTGGCCGTCGACGCGGAGCAGAGGTCGCTGGAGGACATCGCCAGGCCGCTGTCGCAGGCGGACGCGCCCGACGGGGCCTCCGCCGAGCCGCCCTCGGCTGCCACGGAACGCGGCTGACCCCCCGTCCGCCGGCTCGGGGAACGGGTGAACGCCGGCCTGAACGCGGTGAACACCGGCCCGTTCGCCGGTCCGTCCGCGGTCTGTCCGCCGGTCTGTCCGCCGGTCCGTCCGCCGGCCCGTCCGGTGGTCCGGAACGCGGTGAACACCGGCCCGGGGGAGCCCTGGACGCCGCCGGGGACCGCCGTGCGGACGACGCCGTCCCGCCCCGGGGAACGTACGGCCGCCATGGACCGTCTACAGTCATGTAGACAATGGCAGGCCCGCGCCGCCCCCGGACGGCCGCGCGGGCCCGGTGGCGGCGCCGTGGGGCGCCGGAAGGGTGGCGGTGCGGTGGAGCACACGGGTTACGACGCTGCGGGGCCGGCGGGCCGGGAGGGCCTGGCGGACCCCGGCGGCCGCGCGGCCGGGCGGTCCCGCCGGCAGGCGGGGCGCGGCCGCCGCGCCGCGCCGGCCCTGTCCAAGGTACCCGAGGCCACGGTCCTGTTCTGGATCGCCAAGGTGCTCACCACCGGCATGGGCGAGACCCTGTCCGACTTCCTCGCCCGGGTGCTCAGCCCCGTCGGGGCCGGCGTGATCGGGCTGGGCGGCCTGGTGCTGCTGCTCAGGGCGCAGGTGCGCGCGCCGCGCTACAACGCGTGGCTCTACTGGGGCACCGTGGCCATGGTCAGCGTCTTCGGCACCATGGCCGCCGACGTCGTGCACGTGGTCGCGGGGGTGCCGTACCTGGTCTCCGCCTCCGTCTTCGCGGCCGGCCTGGTGTGGGTCCTGACAGCCTGGTACCGCTCGGAGGGCACGCTGTCGATCCACAGCATCCGCACGCCCCGCCGGGAGCGCTACTACTGGACGACGGTCCTGGTGACCTTCGCGCTGGGCACGGCGGTCGGCGACCTGACGGCGGGCACGTTCGGGCTCGGCTACCTGCCCTCCGGGGTGATGTTCGCCGTCCTCATCGCGGTGCCGGCCGTGGGCGCGCTGCTGGGGCTCAACCGGGTGGCCGCGTTCTGGACCGCCTACGTGCTCACCCGGCCGCTCGGGGCGTCGTTCGCCGACTGGGCGGGCGCGTCCACCCACCACCACGGCCTGGGCTGGGGCACCGGACCGGTCAGCCTGGTGCTGATCCTCGCCATCGCCGGGGTGGTCGGCCTGCTGGCCGTACGGCAGCGCGCGGACGCGCTGTACGCCGCCACCGCGACCGGCCCGGCCGGCGGCGAGGGCGGTGCCGACGGCCCGGCGGACCCGAGCGCGGCCGGCGCCGCCGAGGGCCGGGCGCGCCACGCCGCCCCGGAGCCGCCGGCCTGACCCGCCGGCCGCCTGACCGGCCGGCCGCCTGACCGGCCGGCGCACCGCCCGGCGCACCGGCCGGGCGGGCGCGGCCGAGAGTGCTCACCCCCGGGACGGGGCAGGGCGCTGCGGGCCCGGGTCGGTCGTGCAGCCGCCTTTGCGGCAGTTCACGTCGGGGCAGGACATCGCGGATCACCTCCTCTGGGCCGAGGTCGTCGGGCGTCGCGCGGCGCGGTGCCGTCGCGTGGGGTGTCGTCGGGTGCGGGATGTCGTCGGGCACGGGGTCGGCCGGGTCAGGGGGCCTTGTCGGCCAGGTCGCCGGGCAGGCAGTCCAGCAGCAGCTTGTCGACCCGCCGGCCGCGCCACAGCGCGGCCTGCCGCAGCCGTCCCGCGGTGCGGAAGCCCGCCTTCAGGTAGGCGTTGACGGCGGCGGTGTGCGGGGCCAGGACCTCCAGCCACACCGCGCTGAGCGAGGCGATACCGAAGGCCCACTCCAGGGTCAGGGCCGTGGCCTCGGCCGCGTAGCCGCGGCCGCGGTGCTCCGGCGCGATCACCAGCGTGAACTCGGCGCTGTTGACGGACTGGTCGACGTTGAGGGCGGTGGTGCCCACCGGCACCCCGTCGGCGGTGACCAGCTCGAACAGCTGGTAGTGGTCGGTCGTGTGGGAACTGAGGAAGCGGGCCTGGAACACCTCCCAGGACACCGGCCAGCGGGCACCGAACCCGACCACGGTCGCCGGGTCGGTCTCCCACCGGTGGTAGTCCTGCATCATCTCTTCCCTCGCCAGCGCCAGGGCCAACCGCTCGCCGGCGTGCAATGGCACCGGGGCGGGGGAGTGCGGGATGGTCGTCACGGTCGGTCTCTCCTAGGTGTGCCCGGAACCGGGCAGGGGCAGCCGTCTATAAATCGTCATTCCGCCGCCGGCCGCCCCGCACCGGAACGGCCGTATTGGCCCGTACCGGGTGGTGAGGGGTTGACAGACCCGATACCCCATCCGCCACGCCCGCCGCGTCCGCCCCAATCCGGCGGTGCCGTGGCAGGGGCCGTCGCGCCGCGCCGACCGGCGGTCACCCGCCGCTTCTGGCCGGATCGGCGTCAACCGGGAAGGCGTCCACGGCGTCCGCCCCCATCCTGCGCCCCGGCGGCGCGCGGCGAAACCGGGGCGCTCCGGCGGGGTAGGCGGGGCCCGGCCGGGGAAGGCAAAGGAGCACGGTTGCCTTGCCACCGCTGGAGGTCTGGATGAAGGTCGGGCTGCTGACCCGGGAGTACCCGCCGGAGGTCTACGGGGGCGCGGGCGTCCACGTCGAGTTCCTCGCCCGGGAGCTGCGCGGCCTGCTCGACGTCGAAGTGCACTGCTGGGGCGAGGGCGACGGCCCCGGCGTGGTGCGGCACGGCCCGCCGCCCGACCTCGGCACCGCCAACGACGCGCTGCGCACCTTCGGCGTCGACCTGCGGATGGCCGCCGCCCTCCAGGGCCGCGACCTGCTGCACTCCCACACCTGGTACGCCAACCTCGCCGGGCACCTGGGCAAGCTGCTCTACGGCGTGCCGCACGTGCTGACCGCCCACTCCCTGGAGCCGCTGCGGCCGTGGAAGGCCGAGCAGCTCGGCGGCGGCTACGCGCTGTCCGGCTGGGCCGAGCGCACCGCCATGGAGTCCGCCGACGCGGTCGTGGCCGTCTCCGACGGCATGCGCGAGGACATCCTGGGCTGCTACCCCGCCCTCGACCCGGACCGGGTGCACGTCATCCGGAACGGCATCGACACCGGCACCTACCGCCCCGACCCGCGCACCGACGCCCTCGCCCGCGTCGGGATCGACCCGGGCCGCCCCTACGTGCTGTTCGTCGGCCGGATCACCCGCCAGAAGGGCGTCCCGCACCTGCTGCGCGCCGCGCGCTTCGTGGACCCCGACGCGCAGCTGGTGCTCTGCGCCGGCGCCCCCGACACGCCCGCCCTGGACCGGGAGTTCCGCGCGCTGTTCGACGAACTCAGCGCCGTACGGGACGGGGTGCACTGGATACCGGCGATGCTGCCGCGCCCGGCGGTCATCCAACTCCTCACCCACGCCGCCGTGTTCGTGTGCCCGTCGGTCTACGAGCCGCTGGGCATCGTCAACCTGGAGGCGATGGCGTGCGGGACGGCCGTCGTCGCCTCCTCGGTCGGCGGTATCCCCGAGGTCGTCGAGGACGGCGTCACGGGCCTGCTCGTCCCCTACCGCGAGGGCGCGGAGGAGGAGTTCGAGGCCGGGCTGGCCGAGGCCCTGGACCGGGTGCTGGGCGACCCGCGGGCGGCCGGGCGGATGGGCGAGGCCGGACGGCTGCGGGCGGCGGCCGAGTTCGGCTGGGACGCCGCCGCGCGCCGCACCGCCGCGCTCTACGAGAGCCTGCTCGCCCCCGGCGGCGCGAGCTGAACAGCCCGGGCGCGCCCGGCCCGTACCCGCATCCGGGTCCGTGCCCGTCCCTGTACCTGTACCTGTACCCGCTCAGTGTCCGCTCCGTATCCGACCCACCTGGTCGCTCGCCGTTCCACAGCACACACACCACCCGTCCAGCGGGTCCGCCCGGTGCGGGCCGGACAACCAACAAGGGGGAGCCATATGCGCGGTGGCGGACCATCGGTCCTGGGCATAGTGCTGGCCGGCGGCGCGGGCAAGCGGCTGATGCCGCTCACCGCGGACCGCGCCAAACCCGCTGTGACCTTCGGCGGCACCTACCGGCTGGTCGACTTCGTCCTGTCCAACCTCGTCAACGGCGGCATCCTGCGCGTCTGCGTGCTCACCCAGTACAAGTCGCACAGCCTCGACCGCCACATCACCACCACCTGGCGGATGTCCAGCCTGCTGGGCAACTACGTCACGCCGGTGCCCGCCCAGCAGCGGCTCGGGCCGCGCTGGTTCCTCGGCAGCGCCGACGCCATCCTCCAGTCCCTCAACCTCGTCCACGACGAACAGCCCGACTACATCGCGGTCTTCGGCGCCGACCACGTCTACCGCATGGACCCGCGGCAGATGCTCGAAGCGCACCTCGACAGCGGCGCCGGAGCCACCGTCGCCGCGCTGAAGGTGCCGCGTACCCAGGCCGCCGGCTTCGGGATCATCACCCCGGCCGCCGACGGCACCGCGATCGGCCGCTTCCTGGAGAAGCCCGCCGACCCGCCCGCCCTGCCCGCCGACCCCGAGCACGTGTACGCGTCCATGGGCAACTACCTCTTCACCACCAAGGCGCTCCTGGAAGCCCTCCGTGACGACGCCGCCGACCCCGAGTCCGTCCACGACATGGGCGGCAGCATCCTGCCCCGGCTCACCGCCCGCGGCGAGGCGCGGCTGTACGACTTCGACGACAACCACGTTCCCGGCGAGACCGCCCGGGACCACGGCTACTGGCGCGACGTCGGCACCCTGGACACCTACTACGAGGCCCATATGGACCTGGTCTCGGACACGCCCGCGTTCAGCCTCTACAACCGGGCCTGGCCCATCCACACCAACCCCGGCTCGCTGCCGCCCGCGAAGATCGCCGCCGGCGGGATCGTCGGCGAGTCCGTGCTCAGCCCCGGCTGCGTCATCCGGGGCCAGGTCACCCGCTCGGTGCTGTCGCCCGGCACGATCGTGGACGCCGGGGCCGTCGTGCAGGGCTCGATCCTGCACGACAACGTCCGCGTCGGGCGCGGCGCGGTGGTGCGCGGCGCGGTGCTGGACAAGAACGTCGACGTGCCGCCAGGAGCGACCATCGGCGTCAACCCCGACCGCGACCGCGAGCTCTACGCCGTCTCCCCGGCCGGCGTCATCGCCCTCGGCAAGAACCAGCGCGTCCGCTGACCGCCGGGCGCGGGGGCACCGTCGGCGGGCGGCGGGGCGGCCTCCCCGCAGGAGGCCGCCCCCGCCGCGTCGTTCCCGCGAACCCGTCGGTCAGGGAACCCAGTTGAAGGTGTCCGGATCGGGTCCGGTGCGCTCGCCCCGGTCCAGGGCGGTGAGTTCGGCCATGTCCTGCGAGCTCAGCTCGAAGTCGAACAGCCGGAAGTTCTCCGCGACCCGCGCCGGCGTCACCGACTTGGGGAAGACGATGTCCCCGCGCTGGATGTGCCAGCGCAGCACCACCTGCGCCGGCGTGCGCTCCACCCGCCGGGCGACGGCCCCGACCACCGGGTCGCCCAGCACCTTGCCCTGCGCGATCGGCGACCACGCCTCGGTGGCGATGCCGTGGTCGGCGTCGAAGGCGCGCAACTCGTCCTGCGCCAGGTACGGGTGGACCTCGATCTGGTTCACCGCCGGCACCACCCGCGTCTCCTGGAAGAGCCGGTCCAGGTGCGCGATCTGGAAGTTGGACACGCCCACCGCCCTGGCGCGGCCCGAGCGGCTGATCTCCTCCATCGCCGTCCACGTCTCCACGTAGCTCCCGACCCCGGGCAGCGGCCAGTGGACCAGGAAGAGGTCGACGTAGTCGGAGCCCAGCTTCTCCAGGGTGCGGTCGAAGGCCGCCAGCGCGGCGTCGTAGGCGTGCGCGTCGTTGTTGAGCTTGCTGGTGACGAACACCTCCGAGCGGGGCAGCCCGGACGCCGCGACGGCCTGGCCGACCTCCTTCTCGTTTCCGTACATCTGCGCGGTGTCGATGTGCCGGTAGCCGGTCTCCAGCGCGGCCAGCACCGCGGCCTTGGTGTCCTTCGGCTCGATCTGGTACGTCCCGAAGCCGAGCTGCGGGATCGAGGTGCCGTTGTTGAGCGTGATGTTCGGGATCTCGGACGCTGAGGGCATCGTGCGCGACTTCCTTGCGTGGTCGGCTGTGTGTGCTCGTTGTGGGTGTCCCGGGCCTGGCCGGGTTCTGCCCGGCGCCCGGAGCGCGCGGCGTACACCGCTCCACCCGGGCCTGCCGGGCGGCCCCGTACCTCCGTCGTACGGCGGGACCCGCGGCCCGCGACCCGCGCGGACCCGCCGCGCGGCCCAACCTCCACCGTAGCGTCGACCACCCGGCGAGGCCCCTCGGGCCGGACACCGCACCGGGCTGCCGGCGGCGTGCGGCGAGCCGGTCCGGGCCGGACGGAACCCGGAGCCGTGACCGGCAAGGTTTGCCCCGCTCGCCGTCCTGGCACGGCCGTCCGCCGCGTTGCCGTACCGGCCGAGCAGGCCCACGACGAGGCCGGTTCGGCGCCTTGCGGCCGACCGCACCAGGACACCTCGCCACCGGGCGAACCGTGCCGGTCGCGGCCCTAGCCGTTCAGAGCCATCCGCACACCGAGGGCGACCATCGTGCAGGCGATCACCCCGTCGAGCACCCGCCACGACGACGGGCGGGAGAACGGCCCGCTCAGCAGCCGCGCGCCGAACCCCAGCCCGCTGAACCACAGCACGCTGGCCGCGCAGGCCCCCGCGCCGAACGGCCACCGATCGGCGCCGTAGCTGTTGGCGACCGAGCCCAGCAGCAGCACGGTGTCCACGTACACGTGCGGGTTGAGCCAGGTCAGCGCGACACACGTGACGGCGGCGGCGCGCGGCGACAGGCGCCGGCCGGCCTCCGCGGTGAGCCGGTCCGGCCGCAGGGCGCGCCGCGCGGCCAGCACCCCGTACCCGCAGAGGAACGCGCCGCCGAGCCACGCGACGGCCTCCACCGCCGCCGGCCGCCGCCCGATCAACGCGCCGACGCCGCCGACCCCCGCGCCGATCAGCGCCAGGTCGGAGACGGCGCACACCGCCACCACGATCAGCACGTGCTCACGGCGCAGGCCCTGGCGCAGGACGAAGGCGTTCTGCGCGCCGATGGCCACGATGAGCGACAAACCTGTGCCAAGACCCGCCAAGGCAGCGACAAGAGACGTGTGCATGGCGGCAGGCTAGGCTTCCGATCGACCATCACACCAGCTCAGGATTCTTATGCCGCATTAGCCTGGCTTCATTTGCGGGTGTGCGCGCCGCGCATCGGTGACGCCCGACACAGCACCCGCCCGCCTCTCGCCCCCTGGACGCCTCATGCCGCACCCGGACCCCGCACCGGACCCCGCTCCCGCCGCCCGCCCCCCGAGCGCCGCCCGGGCGCCGTCGCCTTCCGGAGGCGTGGCCGACCTGCCGCTCGAACTCGTGCGCACCCTGCTGGCGGTCGTCGACGAAGGCACCTTCGACGCCGCGGCGGCGGTCCTGCACGTGACGCCCTCGGCGGTGAGCCAGCGGGTGAAGGCACTGGAGCAGCGCACCGGGCGGGTGCTGCTGCTCCGCACGAAGCCGGTCCGGCTCACCCCCTCCGGGGAGGCGGTGGAGCGCTTCGGGCGGCAGGTCGCGCGGCTGGAGCGGGACGCCGCCGCCGAACTCGGCATGGCGGGCGCGGCGGGCCCGACCATCCTGCCGATCGCCGTCAACGCCGACTCGCTGGCCACCTGGTTCCTGCCCGCGCTGGCCGAGGCCGCCGCCGGGCGCGAAGGGCTGGCGTTCGACCTGCACCGCGAGGACGAGGACCACACGGCCGCCCTGCTGCGCGAGGGCCGGGTGATGGCGGCGGTCACCTCCTCGCCCCGGGCGGTGCAGGGCTGCTCGGTGCGCCCGCTGGGGCGGATGCGCTACCGGGCCATGGCCACCCCCGCCTTCGCGGCCCGCTGGCTCGGCGGCGGTCCGCTGCCGGAGGCGCTGCCCGGCGCGCCGGCGGTGGTCTTCGACCGCAAGGACGGCCTCCAGGACACCTTCCTGCGCTCCGTCGCGCCGGACCGGGAGCCCACCTCGGCCCGGCACGCCATGCCGTCGACGGAGGCCTACCTCGAAGCGGTGGCGTACGGGCTGGGCTGGGGCATGATCCCGCAGCTCCAGGCCGGCACCCACCCCGCCGCCGCGGGGCTGGTCGAGCTCGCCCCGCGGCACCCCGTGGACGTGCCGCTGTACTGGCAGCAGTGGCGGCTGGACTCCCCGGCGCTGGGCGACGTGGCCACGGCGGTGGAACGGGCCGCGGCCGCCGCACTGGAACGGTGACGCGGGAGACCGGAGGCGCGGCCGCGCGCCGGGCGGAGGGCGGCGGTCGGAACCGGCCGGCCGGCGAGGTCAGGCGGGGGTGGGCGGCACCTCGCGCCGCTCCAGGCGGCGGGCCATGCCCGGGTACTCCAGCACCAGCGCGTCGGCGTCCACCGTCAGGTCGGCGTGGAAGGAGCCCGAGGCGTACCGGACGCGGCCGGGCCCGAGGTGGGTGTAGGTCTGGACCGACGGGACGACGGCCAGGTCCGGCACCCGCACCATCGCCATGGTGAAGCTCCGCTCGCCGGGGACCCGGTGCAGGCCGCGGCGGCGCACCGGCAGCGTGTTGGTCAGCGCCGACAGCCCCAGGTCGCAGTCGAGGGCGCCGGCCAGCTCCGGCGCCGGCACCCCGTCCACGGACCAGTCGCCGTCGTCGTGGCGCCGCAGGTCCAGCGCCCGCACGCCGCCGGCGGTCTCGGCGCTCACCCGCAGCCGGCGGGTCGTCCAGTCGGCCGCCGTGACCAGCTCGTAGTCGAGCCAGTAGGGCTCAGGACGGGTGCCGACAACCCGGCCGCGGGCCCGCAGGCCGCCCCCGTTCCACTGCGCCCACGCGGTCTCGAAGCCGTCGCTCTCCGGGATCCGCCACGTCAACATCAACGCCACGGTCCCACCGTAGCGGTACGAACGCCCCGGCGTCGGCCCCGGCCCGGGCCCGGCTGGTGTTCGGGTACGGTGCAACAGCCGTGCGGAGCGGGGAGGTTGGGGCGGCCGGGGTGCTCCGGCTACCGCGCCGTACCGTCCCCGCGGCGCTCGTCGCCGGCGTCGGCGTCCGGGTCGAACGGCTCGTCCAGCGAACCGGGGCTGGTGAAGTCCGGGCTGGTGAAGCCGGGCGCGCTGTACCCGGCCTCCTCCGGTACCAGGTCGTCCGCGTCCTCCGCCTCGTAGTCGGGGCCCGTGAACGGCGGCACCTCGTACGGCGGGACCTCGTACCCCGGCAGCGGCTCGTCCGGGCCGCTGAAGTCGGGGCTGCTGAAGTCCGGACTGCTGAACCCGGGCGGCGAGTAGTCCGGCTCAGAGAAGCCCGGGTCGAACCGCTCCCCGTCCTTCCCGCCGGCCCCGCGCCCGTCGTGCTCCCGGTCCTGGCCCGAGCTTCCCATGGCCTTCCCCTCCACCCGTCGCCGCCCGCTTCGCGCCCGCCGTCCCGAGGCCGGCCGGGACCCGGCCGGCCTCGGGACGGAAGCGGAATGAACCCGGTCCCGCCGACGTTGGCAAGGCCGTGGCACACAGGCTACGAGAAGACCGCGAGACCGCGGAGGCGGTCGGCCGACTCGGTGGCGGACTGCGTGCCGGCTGAGGAGGACGTCCAGCAAGGACGTCGAGCACCGTCCAGCAAGGACGTCGAGCAGAAAGGCGCGCCGATGAAGGTCCGCAACTCCCTTCGCTCCCTGAAGAACCGCCCGGGCGCCCAGATCGTCCGGCGCCGCGGCAGGGTCTACGTCATCAACCGCAAGGACCCGCGCGGCAAGTCCCGTCAGGGCTGAACCCGTCCGACGGCGGCGGTCCCCAAGACCGCCCCGGTGACCCAGGCGCGCCATCCCGCGGCTCGCGGGCGGGCGCGCCGTTCCGTACCCGGCCGCGGCAGCCGCCGTCGAGCGTCGCGGGACGCCGCCGGGGTACCGCTGAACACCGCCGAAGACCGCTGAGATCCCCGCCCGGTCCCGTCCTGGCGCCGACATGCCGTGGACGGTGACGACAGGAGCGGCACACTGGTCCGATGACCGGATCGGATGTGAAGGCGGATCTCCGCCTGTACCTGCGGGACGCCCGCGAGGCGCTGCTGTGGAAGCTGGACGGCCTGTCGGAGTACGGCGTGCGCCGGCCCATGACGCCGACGGGAACCAACCTGCTCGGGCTGGTGAAGCACCTGACCGGCGCCGAAGCGGCGTACTTCGGCGAGATGTTCGGCCGGCCGGTCCAGGCGCCGCCGCTCTGGATCGCGGGGGGCGCCGAGCCGAACGCCGACCTGTGGGCGACCGCCGACGAGACGCGCGAGCAGATCGTCGACGACTACCGCCGGGTGTGCGCTCACTCCGACGTGACGATCGAGTCGCTTCCCCTCGACACGGTCGGCCGGGTGCCGTGGCATCCGCGGCCGGAACTGCCCCTGCGCCGGATTCTCGTGCACATGATCGCCGAGACCCAGCGGCATGCCGGCCACGCCGACATCGTCCGTGAACTCATCGACGGCGCCGCGGGCCAGCGGCCCGGGAGCCGCAACCTGGCGCCCGGCGATCCTGCCTGGTGGGAGGGGTATCGAAGGCGGCTGGAACAGGCGGCCGAGGACGCGGACCCCGGCGTGTAGTGGGGCGTTGCCGTGCGTGTGGCGGTGGGCATCGGTGACGCGTTCGGAGACGACCGCCGGCACCGCTGGGTCCGCCGTACCGGGCGCGGTCTCCGTCCGGCCGAGGCTGGTGCCGCGAAAGTCCGACTCCGTCGCGGGGAGCCGGCTGGTTGGCCGGTTGGCCGGCCGACCGGCCAACCGGCACTCGTCGGCACCCGCCGGTCAGACCGGCCGGTGCGGCCGTCCGCCGTGCGGATGGCCCGCCGCCCGTTCCGCGCCTGCCGTCCGGTCCCGGTCCCGGTCGCGGGCGCCGTGGGGGCCTTCGAGGTTCGCTGGCCCCCGGGGTTCGCGAGGTCCTGAGGGCCGTCCTGGGCCCGAGTCGCGCCCGATCCCGTACCGTGCGCCTTCTCGGAGATGCGGACCAACTGGTCGCGGTCCACCGGCGGCAGGGAGTCGAGCGGGCCGGGGGCCCGCAGCCCGGCGAGGTGGAGCGCGGCGAAGCGCCGCCACGCGTCCGGCGCGACCGCCCCGGACGTCTCGACCACCCCGCGCAGGGCCCACACCAGCGCCATCACGTCGCCCAGGGCCACCTCGGGTGCGACCCGGCCGGCCTGCCGCGCCTGCTGGAGCAGTTGGCCGATGATGTCCCGCAACTGCTCGACGTGGGACGCCTTGGTCGGCCCGAGCACCTTGTCGGCGTAGCCGCGGTGCTCCGACAGCCACCGGCCCAGGCTGAGGACGAACGCCTCCAGGCCGCCGCCGTCCGGCAGGCCGATGGCCGAGCGGGCCTCCTCGACGAGGTCGCCGAGCAGCTGCCCGGCGACCTCCTCCACCAGCGCCTCCTTGTTGGGGAAGCACCGGTAGAGGGTGCCCACGCCGACGCCGGCCCGGGAGGCGATCAGCTCCATGCTGGCGTCGGTGCCGTGCTGGACCAGCACCTCACGGGCGGCGGCGACCACCAGCCCGTGGTTGCGGGCGGCGTCCCGCCGCAGCGGCCGCCGCTGCGGCTCGGTCCGGTCGGACCCCGCCGCGGCGGCCGCCGCCCGCTCCCCTCCCACGGCACCGGAGGACGCCGGCCTCATGCGGAGGAGTCGTCCCCGACCGCGGCGAGCTGGACCGCACCGTGCTCGTCCTCGGAGACCGCGACCACGCTGGCCCGGCGGCTGATCGGGATCAGCAGGGCCATCAGCGCACCCAGCAGCAGAGCGCCGGCGAGCATCGCGAAGCCGTTGGTGTAGCCGCTCTCGCGCGGCAGGCCGTCGGCGGCGGGGGAGGCGGTGACCACCGAGGTCATCAGCGCGGCGCCGATGGAACCGCCGATGGTGCGGATGTTGGCGTTCATGCCGCTGGCCACACCGGTCTGGGCCGGCGGCACCGCCGCCACGATCAGGCTGGACATGGCCGCGAAGGCCAGGCCGAAGCCGACACCCATCACGGCGGTGGCGACGTACAGCTCCCAGGTGTGGCTGTGCGCGAAGGCCAGCAGCGCCATGGACGCGGCGCCGATGAGGGAGCCCACCAGGACCACGGTCTTGCCGCCGATCTTGGCGGCCAGGCCGTTGGCACCCATGCCGACCAGGAACATCATCACGGCCATCGGCAGCAGGATCAGACCGGACTCGGTGACGGACGCGCCGAAGCCGTAGCCGGTGGCCTTCGGGGTCTGCACGAACTCCGGCAGGAACGCGAACACGGCGTACATGCCCACGCCGAACAGCAGCGCCACCGCGTTGTTGGTCCAGACCGCCTTACGGGCCATCATCCGCATGTCGATCAGCGGGGCCTGCGCGCGGCGCTCCATCTCGACCCACGCCACCGCGAGCACCACGGCCGCGACGAACAGGCCGATCACCCGGCCCGAGCCCCAGCCCCACACCGGTGCCTGGCTCAGCGCGACCAGCAGCGCCACCAGCCACGCGGACAGCAGGATCGCCGGCAGCCAGCTGATCCGGCCCGGCGTCCGCTCCTTCGACTGCGGCACGAACATGAAGGTGGCCACGGCGGCGAGGATCGTGACGATCATCGGCAGCCAGAACAGCCAGTGGTAGTTGAGCGCGTTGACGATCGGGCCGGCGAGCACGATGCCCAGACCGCCGCCGACCGCGACCAGGGAGGCGATGGCACCGACCGCGCCGCTGAGCTTCTCGCGCGGGAACTCGTCGCGGACGATACCGAAGGCCAGCGGCAGCACACCGCCGCCGACGCCCTGGATCACGCGGGCGATGATCATCACCGTCACGTTGGTGGCCAGCGCGGCCAGCAGGGAGCCCGCGGCCAGCGCCACCAGGGTGGCCACGAAGACCGGCTTCTTGCCGACCACGTCGCCGATCCGGCCCATGATCGGGGTGAATATCGAGGCCGACAGCAGGTAGGCGGTCAGCACCCAGGTCACGGTGTTCTGCGAGGTGTGCAGAGCGTTCTGGATCGTCGGAAGGACGGGGGTGACCAGTGACTGGAGCAGCGCGTACGCGGTGACGCTTGCCGCCAGGACCGCGAACGTCACCTGGTGGGGCGCGCGCCGGGTCTCGGACGCCATGGATCTCCTTAAGCAAGGGGCAGAGCGGTGGAACGGCTGCGCCGGTCGGGCGTGGGGTACCCGTACGGCAGCCGTGTGGATGCGAGCAGTGAGGGGAACGCGCGATCCGGAATAGGCATTCCGCGTCCCGCTCACAGGATAGCCGTATCCGGATGGCAGCTCCGTTTCCGGTGGGTGAGATGTGGCGCACACCCCCCGGCGCGCGGTGGTCCGACCGTAAGGCGGCAGGCGCCCCCCGCGCCCCTCTCCCGTTGCCCTTCGGGAGCGCCCTGCCGCCTGCGCCGGGCCCCGCCCGTGGGCGGGGAGCCTGTCCGAAGGGGTCGGTTAACCGGTTCAGGCATGCCCTGAAAACGCCTCTCCGGATGTCCGGGAAATCCGGCTTAAGCGTTTACAGGTCCGGCCCCGCGCGCTACGTTCCGTTGATGGGAGCGCTCCCACTCGCCCCACCCCGATCCACCACCCGCACCACTCGCTCCAGTCGCAATCGCTCGCGCCACCCCGCGGAAGCCTCCCGCTCCCGGTGGATCCCACGCGGCTCCCCCGAGAGATCCCCCCACGCATCCCCCCACACGAAGGGACCCGCATGTGATGACGCTCAGACGACTGGCGGTGCCAGGCGGACGCCCGCTGAAGCTGGCTCTGCTCACCGTCGTGGCGACCCTGGCCGCGTTCACCACCGTGCTGCTCACCGGCGGCTCGGCGACCGCGCACGGGGCGCCCATGAACCCCGGCAGCCGTACCTTCCTCTGCTACGAGGACGGCCTCTCCAGCACCGGCCAGATCATCCCGCAGAACCCGGCCTGCGCGGCGGCCGCGCAGGTGAGCGGCACCACGCCGTTCTACAACTGGTTCAGCGTGCTGCGCTCGGACGGCGCCGGCCGCACCTCCGGGTTCATCCCGGACGGGTCGCTGTGCAGCGGCGGCAACGCGACGTTCGCCGGCTTCGACCTGCCGCGCAACGACTGGCCGGTCACGCACCTGACCTCCGGCTCCAGCTACGCCGTCCGCTACAACGCCTGGGCCGCGCACCCGGGCACGTTCTACATGTACGTGACCAAGAACGGCTACGACCCCACCAAGCCGCTCGCCTGGAGCGACCTGGAGGCCACACCGTTCTCCACCGCCGACCACCCGCCGGAGACCGGCCCGGTCGGCACGCTCGACGGCCACTACGACTGGACGGCGCAACTGCCGTCCGGCAAGACCGGCCCGGCGGTCATCTACACCGTGTGGGCGCGCTCGGACAGCACCGAGACGTTCTACAGCTGCTCCGACGTCGTCTTCGACGGCGGCAACGGCCAGGTGACCGGCCTCAACGGCGGCACGTCGTCGGGCACCACGGCGGGGACCACCTCGGGGACCACGTCCGGTACGACCACTGGCACGACGGCGGGGAGCACGTCCGGTACGACCGCCGGTTCGTCGTCCGGTACGACGGCGGGGACCACCTCGGGCACTTCGGCGGGGGCCACGTCCGGTACGACCGCTGGTTCGTCGTCCGGTACGACGGCGGGGACGACCTCGGGCACTTCGGCGGGGACCACGTCCGGTTCGACGTCCGGGAGCAGCGGCGGCACCACTCCGCCGGTCGGGACGTCCTGCTCGGCCAGGTTCTCGGTGACGAACTCGTGGAACGGCGGCTACCAGGGGCAGGTCACGGTGGCCAACTCCGGCACCGTGCCGCTGCTGGGCTGGATGGTGATGTGGTCGGAACCGGCCGGCAACACCTTCGCCAGCTCGTGGAGTGCGAACTTCAGCACCATGGACGGCCAGCAGATGGCCGAGAACCTCGACTGGAACGGGTCACTGGCAGTCGGGGCCTCGACCACCTTCGGGTACGTGGTCAACGGGAGCGCGCCGTCCCCCGCGCCGGCGTTCTCCTGCCAGCCCGGCTGAGCACCACCGCGCGGCCGTGACGGGACGGCGGCGGTCAGGTGCGGCGGAGTACCGGTGCCCCGGCGCCGCCGCCGCACCACCCCGTACCCGCCCCCGGCCGCCCGCCCGCACCGTGGGCCGTCCGGCCACCGCGCCCCGGCGAGGTGGCCGGACGGCCCTCCCGCCGAGGGCACTACGCTGGCCGGGTGTTCTCCCCGCAGGGGCCAACCGCCCGCGAGTTGGCCGTCCAGGCGCTGTCGTCCGTCGAGCACGGGTACGACCTGCTGGCGCCCTCGTTCGACCACACCCCCTTCCGCACCCCGGACCGCGTGCTGGACGCCACCGGGCGGGCGCTGGCCCGGCTCGGACCGTTCGGTGCCGGGCTCGACCTGTGCTGCGGGACGGGAGCCGGGACCGGGGTGCTGCGCCGGGCGTGCGTGGGGGAGGTCACCGGCGTGGACTTCAGCGCCGGGATGCTCGCGCAGGCCCGCGCGGCCCACCCCGGGGCCCGCTGGGTACGGGCGGACGCCCGCGCGCTCCCGTTCGCCGGAGGCTTCGACCTGGCCGTCAGCTTCGGCGCGTTCGGCCACTTCCTGCCCGCCGAGCGGCCGGCCCTCTTCGCCGGGGTGCGCCGGGCGCTCGTCCCCGGCGGCCTCTTCGCCTTCCCCGTGGGCGCCCCGCCGCGGCCCGGCTCCGCGTGGTGGTGGGCGGCGGCCGGCTTCGACGCGGCCATGCGGGTGCGCAACGCGGTGCGGCGGCCGACGTTCGTGATGTACTACCGCACCTTCCCGCTCGCGGCGGTCCGCGCCGACCTCACCGCGGCCGGGTTCTCGGTGCGGACGGCCGCGCTGGAGGAGTTCGGGCGGCGGCCGGACGGCAGTCCGCGCTGCCGCCTCGTCCTGGCCCGCCGGACCTGACCGCCGTGACCCGCGCAGGAAGGCGCGGGGAGCGCGGAGAGTGCGGAGAGCGGAGAGCGGAGAGCGCGGTGAAGCCGTGCGCCGCGTCGAAGCCGTGCGCTGAGTCGACCGGCCCGCCGCGCCGGGTCCGGTCCCGCCGGGCCTGATGCCCGCATCGACCAAATAGTGAGACGGTTGATCTTCTATGCCGAGACGCGCTTACGGTATGGCCGTTCACACGTGCAGCTGAGCAGAAGGTGGGGCCGCCCATGTCCAAGACAGTCATCCACGTCTTCCATGACGACGACGACTCCCTTGTCACGGGAAGCCGCGTCGCGCAGCGCATCCAGGAGATCGCCCCGGAGCACGGGAGCGAGGTCGAGGTCTTCTGCTTCGGTCCCGCGCAGCGCCGTCTCACCGGGGGCGGCACGACGTCCGCCGACATCGTCTTCAACCGCCAGGTCGACGAACTCGTCGCGGGCGGGGTCACCGTTCTGGCCTGTGTGAACGCGGCCCGGGCCGACGGGGTGGAGGCCGAACTGGCGAGCCGCGGCCTCACGCTCCGGGTCGCGCGGGACGAGTTCCTCCGCTGGACCCTGGAAGGGGCCACCGTCGTCACCTTCTGATCTTCCGGTCTACCGGGCCCTCTGATGTTCCGGCCTTCCGGCCTCTGACCTGCCGAAGCGCGCCACCCCCCCGGGCGGGCTGCCCGGGCGGCCCGTGCGGTCCGCCCGCGGTGCTTCGCGGTGCCGGAGCGGCCGCGCGCCTATCATGAGCCGCCTGGTGCAGTGCCAGAGAAGCGCGTGGTGGGGAGGTTCCGGCCGTGGCGACCGCGGACGAGGGCGGCGGGAGCAGGGCCGGGAGGCCGGGACGGCCGCGCAGCGAGTCGCGGCGGGCGGCCATCCTCTCCGCGGCCGGGGACCTCATGATGGAGGGCGGCCTGCGTGCCGCCACCATGGAGGCCATCGCGGCCCGCGCCGGAGTGAGCAAGGCGACCGTCTACAAGTGGTGGCCCTCCCGCGGCGCGGTGGCCCTTGAGGGGTTCGTGCGGCGGGCCGCCGGCTGCTGGACGCCGCCGGCGGGCGCCGGTGCCGTGCAGTCGCTGCGGTTCCTGGTGGTCGCCGCGGTCCGGCTGTTCACCACCACGCCGGCGGGGCCGCTGATGCGCTCGCTGGCCGCCGACGCGCAGTCCGACCCGGAGATCGCGCGGGCGCTGCGCGAACAGTGGCTGGGGCCGCGCCGGGCGGTGGCCGCCGAGGTGATCCGGCGCGGGATGCGCGAGGGCGAACTGCGGGCCGGCCTCGACGTGGAGGCCACCCTGGACCTGCTCTTCGCCCCCGTCTACTACCGGCTGCTGCTCGGCCACGCCCCGCTGACCGAGGAGTTCGCGGCGGCCTGCGTGGACCAGCTGATGGCGGGCGTCCGCGCCGTCCCCGCTGAGACCGGGGGAGAGGCCCGCCCGTAGGCGGCCGCCTCCAGGCCGCACCGCGATCCGCCCCCGGAGGGGCGGCCGTCCGTCCCCCGGCGCGTGCGGACGCGGGCGGCCCGGCCCTTCGGGGCCGACGGACCCGGGCTCGACCCCGTGCGCCCGCCGTGTCCGGCACCGGCGGTGCCCGGCGTCAAACGGTGCCTGTGGTGCCCGCGGTACCCGCGGTGCCCGCCGTGCCCCTGCTGTCCCACCAGGTGGACACGGAGCGGATCGGGGAATACGGCGCTCCGGTCGGACGCTTCCTGAACGCCACGTTCAGGAACAAGATCCGGAGCAGCCCTGATGAGCAGCCCCACCCCGCCCGGCACGACCACCGAGGCCCTCGCGGCCGGTCGGCAGCCCGCCGAGCCCGCCGGGCTGCCGCGCTCGCTGCGCTGGACGATCCTCGTCCTGGCCTTCGCCTGCGGTGCCAGCGTGGCGAACCTCTACTACGCCCAGCCGCTGCTGGGCGAGCTGGGCCGCGCCTTCTCGGTCAGCCAGGGCGCCGCCACCGTCATCGTCACCGTCACCCAGGTCGGGTACGCGATCGGCCTGGCCTTCTTCCTGCCGCTGGGCGACCTGCTGGAGAACCGGCGGCTGGCGTGGCGCACCCTGCTGGTGACCGCCGTCGCGCTCGCGGTCGCCGCGGCCGCCCCGGACTTCTGGGTGTTCCTGGCGATGTCCGCGCTGGTCGGCGTCTCCTCCGTGGTCGCGCAGGTGCTGGTGCCGCTGGCCGCGCACCTGTCGCCGCCGCACATGCGCGGCCGCCTGGTCGGCCAGGTGATGAGCGGCCTGCTGCTGGGCATCATGCTGGCCCGTTCCGTGTCCAGCTTCGCCGCCGCGGCCTGGGGCTGGCGCAGCATCTACGCGATCTCCGCCGGCGTGATGCTCTTCACCGCGCTGGTGCTGGCCCGGATGCTGCCGCGCAGGCAGCCCGAGCACTCGGCCGGCTACGGCTCGCTGCTGGCGTCGGTGGTGGTGCTCGCCCGCACCCAGCCGGTGCTGATCCGCCGTGCCCTCTCCCAGGCGTCGATGTTCGCCGCGTTCACCGCGTACTGGACGGCGATCTCCTACGAACTCGCCGACCGCCACCACATGTCGCAGAACGGCATCGCGGTCTTCGCCCTGGTCGGGGCGGCCGGCGCGATAGCCGCGCCGGTGGCCGGCCGGCTCGGCGACGCCGGCCACGGTCCGGTCGCCCGGGCCGGCGCGACAGCGCTCGGCGCCGGGGCGATGGTGCTGGCCGGTCTCGGCGCGGGCAGCGTGGTGCTGCTGGCGGTGGCCGCCGTCCTGCTGGACTTCGCCGTGCAGGGGCACCAGGTGCTCAGCCAGCGCGACATCTACGCGCTCGCCCCGACCGCCCGGGCCCGCGTCAACTCCGTCTACATGACCAGCGTCTTCCTCGGCGGCGCCGTGTCCTCGGCCGCCACCGGCGCGGTCCACACGGCGTGGGGCTGGACCGGGGTGACCGTCATGGCCCTGCTGTTCACCCTCGTGGCGCTCGCGATCCGCCTCACCGAGCGCGCCCCGCACCGCTCCGGCCACTGACGCGATGCCCCCCGGGGCCCGCGCGCAACGAGCCCTGCCTGGCGCACGGTTCCCGCGCGCGTTCCGACCCGGGCGGACGGGAGCCGACCCGGTCACGGCACCACCGTGATGGGGCAGGTGACCCGGCGCACCGCCCGTACCGCCTTGGAGCCGAACAGGCGGCGGCCGAAGGCACGGCTGGCGCCGACCACGACCGCGTCGGCCCGCCGTTCCGCCGCCAGCGCGGCGAGCACCAGCACGGGCTCCCCCGAGCAGCAGACGAACTCGGTGGACACCCCGTACTCGCGGGCCAGTTCGGCCACCTCGTCCCGCAGGCCCGGCGCCGCCTCGGCTTCCCACCCGCCCTGGCCCAGCGGCGTGCCGTCCGGGGCGAGCGCGACGGTCACCGCGAAGACCGCCAGCACCGTGCTGCGTTGGCGGCGCGCCAAGCCGACGGCGTAGTGCAGCGCCCGCCACGAGCCGTCGGAGCCGTCAACGCCGACGACGACCACCGACGGCCCGTCGCAGCCGAGTTCGAAACCCTCCACGCCCTCCACATCCATGCCGGCCCCGGCTCAGGGCCGCCGCGGGGCACGGCCGGCGCCGCCCCCGAGGGACCGGCCCCGGCCCCGCGCCCAGTGCGCCCGGGGCCGGCGGAACGGACTCGGGCGCTCCGACGCGCCAGCCGTGCCCGGCCTGGCGGACGACGGGTCGCACGCCGGAGAGGACGGGGTGGACGGGGTGGACGAGCGGCTCATGGCGGCGCCTCCGATCCTCGCGCGTCCGACCGCCCGAGCGGGGGGGCGGTCCGTGGACGCGCGGTCTTTCCGGTACCAGGCCCGCGGTGGACGCGGGAGGGTCTGCCTTGACGCGATGATCGTATTGATCATCTATATACAGCGTCAATGCGTTCCCTGAGGTGTCCCGGCTGCTGGCTATGCTGCCGACATGAGCCGACCACCCGCACCGCCGCCGGGCGCCACCGCGACCTCCAGCGGTGCAGGGGCCCCTACCCCGCCGGACGCTCCGTATGCCGCAACGGGTCCTGAGGACGCGGAGGATGTGGAGGGCGCAGAGGCCGCAGAGGGCGCAGAGGGCACGGACGCCGAGAGCGCTGACTCCGACTCCGACTCCGACTCCGACTCCGACGGGCACGGGCTGCGGTCGGCGGTCGCCGTGCACGGCCTCCTGGCCTCGCTGCTGCGGCACGCCCCGCGCGACCTCAGCCTCACCTCGCTGGGCGTCCTGTCGACGCTCGACCGCTGCGGTCCCCGCCGGGTGACCGAGCTGGCCGCGCTCGAAGGGGTCACCCAGCCGTCCGTCACCACGCTCGTCAACAGTCTGGAGCGGGCCGGATACGCCGAGCGCCGTGCCGACCCCGCCGACCGCCGGGTCGTCCTGGTGGCCCTGACCCCCGAGGGCGCGGAGTACCTGCACAGCCGGCGCCGGACCAGCGCCGAGACCTACGCCCGGCTCATCGCCCGGCTCACCCCCGAGCAGGGCGCGGCGCTGGCCGAGGCCGTGCCGGCGTTGGAACGGCTGCGCGAGCTGGACGACGAGGAGCGCGAGCCCGGCACCCCCGCGTCCGGCCCGCGCCGACCCGACGAGCCCGGACCCGACGCGCCCGGGCCGGGCCTGCTGCCGCCTGCCGAGGAGGAGGCGGAGCCCGGGGCGTAGGCGGGGCCGAGGCCGCGCGGTCCGGGGGCTGTCAGCCGACCTGCTCGTTGTCCTTGTGCGCGCCCCAGCCGTGCCAGCGGTCGACCTCGATCCACGCGCTGTAGCGCTTCCGGTCGCGGACGGGGTAGGCCTTGCCGGTGTACTGGCGCGAGAGCCGGTCGATGTCGGCCAGGTCGCTGTCCTCGGTGATCCCGGTGATGTGCCCGACGATGCTGATGTGCGTGTACCAGGCGTCCCCGTCCAGGACGGTCAGCGACACCCGCGGGTCGTTGCGCAGGTGCTTCAGCCGCACCCGGCCCTCGTCCAGGTTGATCAGCACCCGGCCGTCGTCCCACAGGTACCAGGTGGCGGTGGTCACCGGCCGGCCGTCGGAGCGCAGCGTGCTCATCACGCACGGGTTGGGCTTGGCCAGCATGGCGACGGCGTCGGCGGGCAGCGGCGGTTTGGACATGGCGCGCCTCTCTCGGGTGGTCCGGGACGGGGAGGGGTCGGTCGTTCCCCACGGGGACGCATCCCCCGTGGCTGCGAAGCGTAACCATGCCGGGTCATCCGGTATACCCGCCGGTATACTCGTTGCGGAATGGATTCCTCCGCTCGCACCGGGAGCCCGCCGATGGGCGTAGCGCAGGGTGGTCGCGGTGACCAGGGGTTCGTCTTCCCTGCGCTGGCCGCCGCCGTCGTGGACCGCGAGGGCCGGATCAGCGGCTGGTCCGAGGCCGCCGCCCGCCTCCTCGGGTTCTCCCCGCAGGCCGTGTGCGGCCGCCCGTTCGCCGGCCTCCTCGCCGACGCCGACCCCTCCGTCGGCCCTTCCGCCGGTCCCGGGCAGCCGCCCCCCGCCGCGCCCGCCGCGCCCACGTCGCCCGCCTGGCCCGGCACCCTGGAGGGCCGCCGGCTGCTCCGTACGGCCGATCGCGGCGCCGGCGCGGGCACCGTGGCCGTCGACCTCCGCGCGCTGCCGCTCCTCCCCGCCGCCGAACCCCCCGGCGGTGAACGCGGTACCGATCGCGGTGACGAGCCTCCCAGCGGCACCGACGAGGCGTTCGCGGCCGCCGCCGGGTCCAGCCTGCTGCTCTTCGCCCCCGTCCGCCGCACCGACGAGTGGGGGTACGGCGTCTCCCTGATGCACGCGCTGCTGCGCCAGCGCGAGTTCGGCGTCGTCGTACACGGCCCTGACCTGCGGGTGGCGTTCAGCAACATGTACCCGGACATGTTCGGCGGACACAGCCCGTCCCCCGGCGAGGGGCTCGCCGACGTCGCCTACGACCACGAGGCCAGGGACGTGGAGGAGGTGCTGCGGAAGGTGCTGGACTCCGGGCAGACGACCCGGATCGACGAGCAGCGCCTGACCTCCCCGAGCCGCCCGGGCCGGGAGTGGACGCTCACCTGGTCCGCGCTCCAGCTCGCCGACGCCCGGGGCCGGCCGGCCGGTGTCGCCGCCGTCATCGAGGACGTCACCCAGGAGGCGCAGACCAGGCGCCACCGCGACCTGATGCAGCACGCCGCCTCCGCCATCGGCCTCTCCCTGGACCTGCGGCGCACCGCTCAGGAGCTGGCCGACGTGGTCGTCGGGGGCGGGCTGTCCGATCTGGCGGCCGTCGACCTCGCGCTGCCGGTGCTCGACGGTGAGGAGCCCGCGGCGGCGCTCGGCAGCGGGCCGGCGCTGGTCCGGGTCGCGACGGCGGCCGTGGGCGGCGGCTGGCCCGACGGGCTGCTGGGGGCCGGCGACTCCTACCCGCCGCTGCCCGAGGGACCGCGGATGTCGACGCTCCAGGGCGGCCGCGTGCTGCGCCTCCCCCGGGAGGACGTCGTGGGCGCGCTCGGCTCGGAGCGGCTGGTACGGCTCATGGTGCCGGCCGGCGCCCACTCGCTCATCGTGGCGCCGCTGACGGCCCGCGGCCTGATGCTGGGCACCGTGACGGCATGGCGCACCGCCCGCTCCCCGGCCTTCGACGGCGCCGACACCCAGCTCCTCGCCGAGATCGCCTCCCGCGCCGCGCTCGGCATCGACAACGGCCGCCGCTACACCCGCGAGCACGCCGCCGCGGTCGCCCTCCAGCAGCGGCTGCTGCCCCGGGCCGACGTGGACACGCCCGCGGCCGAGGTCTCCGGCACCTACCTGCCGGCCGGCGGCGGCACCGGCGTCAGCGGCGACTGGTTCGACACCCTCCCCCTGCCCTCGCTGCGCACCGCCCTCGTCGTCGGCGACGTGATCGGCCACGGCCTGTCCGCGGCCGCCACCATGGGCCGGCTGCGTACCGCCGTGCAGACCTACGCCGACCTGGAGCTGGACCCCGGGGAGGTGCTGTCCCAGTTGGAGGCATTGGTGCACCGGCTGGTCGCCGAGGCCCCCGCGGACCAGCGCGACGCGGTGGGTGCCAGCTGCCTGTTCGCGCTCTACGACGCCACCACGGGCGAGTGCGCCGTGGCCAGTGCCGGCCACCCGCCGCCGGTGGTGTGCGCGCCCGACGGCACCGTCCACGTCCCCGACGTCCGGCCCGGCCCTCCGCTCGGAGTGGGCGGGGTGCCCTTCCAGACCGTCACGTTCCCCGTGGAGCCCGGCAGCGTCATCGCCCTCTACACCGACGGGCTCTTTCAGCTCGACCGCTACGACGGCCCCGACGGCCCGGCCGCCCTCGGCGCGGAGCTGGCCGCCAGGCGCTCCTCCGGCGGGCCGCTGCGGGAGGTCGGCCGCACCCTGGTCGACCGCCCGCGCAGCCGTCCCCCGCGCGACGACATCGCGCTGCTGCTGGCCCGCACCAAGGCCGTCGACCCCGGCCGGATCGCCGCCTGGAGCCTGCCGCCGCGCCTGGACTCCGTGGCCGAGGCCCGCGCCAAGGCGGTACGGCAGCTGAGCGAGTGGGGTTACGAGGAGCTGGCGTTCACCACCGAGCTGGTCGTCAGCGAACTCGTCACCAACGCCGTACGGCACGGCTCCGGGCGCGTCGGCCTGCGGCTGATCCTCGACCAGGTGCTGGTCTGCGAGGTGTCGGACGCCAGCAACACCCAGCCCCGGCTGCGCCGCGCCGCCGAGACCGACGAGGGCGGCCGCGGCCTGTTCATCGTCGCCCAGTGCACCACCCGCTGGGGCTGCCGCTACGGTGCCCAGGGCAAGACGATCTGGACGGAACAGCCGCTCAGCGGCCCCTCCCTCTGAGGCGCCCCCGCTGGTCGGCCCCGGTGCGGGGCGGGCGAACGGAGACGGGGGCGCCCCTCGGACGGCCCAGCCGCTGCCCGTAGGATCGCGGCCATGACGGCACCCGAACCCACCATCCTCGCCACCTCCGGCGGCCACCGAGCGGCCGCGCGCACCCGGGTGGAGTTCGACGCCCTGGTGCACCACGCGGTGGAGCTGTCCGGTGTGCACGGGCGGCGGCCCCGCGTGATGTACGTGGGCACCGCGATCGGCGACAACGAGCACATGGCCGCCCGCATGGCCGAGGCCGCCCGGGTGTCCGGCTTCGACCTCACCCCGCTGGCCCTCTTCCCGATGCCGAACGTGGAGGACGTCGAGGGGGCCGTGCTCGACCAGGACGTCGTGTGGGTGATGGGCGGTTCGGTGGCCAACCTGCTGGCGGTGTGGCGGGTGCACGGCCTGGACCAGGTGATGCGCCGGGCCTGGCAGGCCGGGGTGGTACTCGCCGGGGTGAGCGCCGGCTCCATCTGCTGGTTCCGGGGCGGCACCACCGACTCCTACGGCCCGCGGCTGCGCCCGGTCACCGACGCACTCGGCCTGCTGCCCTACGGCAACGGCGTCCACTACGACACCGACCCCGGCCGCCGCCCGCTGCTGCACCGCCTGGTCGCCGACGGGACGCTGCCGGAGTCGCACTGCACCGACGACGGGGTCGGCCTCGTCTACCGGGGTACCACCCTGGTCGAGGCCGTCGCCGAACAGCGCGGCAAGGGCGCCTACCGGGTGCTGCGCGACGGGGACGCCGCGGTGGAGGAACGGCTCACGCCGCGGCTGCTGCCGCCCGTCGGGCGCTGACCCGCCGACCCTTCCGCTTCCGTCCGCCACGGGGGATGGCCGACAGGTCCGCCGTGCCGGGCTTCGACGCGCTCGGGGTGGGTACCCGTGAGGGCCGGGGGAGGGCCGTCGGCCATCCGCGCGGGCGGCACCGGCAGTACCCGACGGGAAGGACCACCATGGCCGTCACCACCGTGCAACCTGGCCGCCACCTCGCGGACGAGGGCATGGGCGTACCCGAGGACGCCGTCCAGCGTGCCGGGCAGGCACCGCCCGCGGAGTCCGGGGTCTCCGCGCTGGACGCGCGCGAACCCAACCGGCTCACCAAGGGCTGGGTCTGGACACCGCTCGCCCTGATCATCTTCGTCGTCGCGCTGTTCATCGCAGGGACCCTGGCGCGCGCCATCTCCCTGATGACCTGACGAGCCGAGGACCTAACGAGCCGAGGACCTGACGAGCCGAGGACCTGATGATCTGACGACCAGGTCGCCAGGTCGCCAGGTCGCCAGGTCGCCAGGTCGCCAGGGCCGGCGGACCCGGGCGGCCGACCCGGACCCGCCGACCCCGGTTCCGCCGGGGACCCGGGCCGGTGGCCCGCCGTCTGGGCCGGGGGTCCCGGTCGGGGTCCTAATGCCGGCCGCTGCGTTCGGCCCACTGGCGTCAGGGGTGCGGCTGGAGGTTGAGCGGGCCGAACTCGTCCATGCGGTGGATGACCTCCGGCTCGCCTTCCTCGCGGAGCAGGATGCGCAGGCCCTTGTGGCTGATGTCCTCGACCACCCCCCTCGGCGACCAGGAAGTCGGCCGGCCTGACCAGGCTCCACGTCGAAAACGGCAGGTTGTGCTCGGTCGGCTCGGACGTGGCGGTCTCCTTGATCTCCCGGCGCTCGGGCAGGGTGAAGGTCTTCGGCCGTCCGCCCTTGCCCTTCGGGTGAAGCGTTGCGAAGCCGCCGGCGTCGAAGTTGCGGATCACACCCCGAACCCGGTCCGCACTGGTGAACGTGACCTCGGCGGTCTTCGCCACGGCCATGCCCTGCGCGGACAGCAGCACCGTCTGGGCCCGGCGCCAGGTCACCACCGCCACAGTGCCGCGGCGGATGATCCGCGGCAACCGCCGGCCCTCGTCGTCATCCATCTCACGAATTCGTACCCGCTCGGCCATACGCACAGCCTGCCAGCGCCCTGGACCCTGGCCGCCGGAATCCCGGCCGTGTCACACCATTCGGCGGTTCCTCAGCTCGGCGAGCCAACCCCCCACTTGCTCGTCGTCGTGCAGGTAGCCGCCGCCCTCATCCGCGGGCAGGTCGATCCCCCACAGGAGGTTCAGCGCCCACCACGAGATGTCGTCCCAAGCAAGCCGGTCGTCGGCCACCCACCGCGAAGCCCAGCGATCAGCCTCATCCCTCGTCAGCCGCCCCTCGACGAGCGACGCGAGGCAACCCTCAACCTCGTCAAGCGTCGGCTGCCCCCCTGCATCCATGTCCTGACCGTACAGCCAGGGCACACCTTGCCGGGAGCGGCACTAGAGGTCCAGGACCACGCCCTCCGGCCCCTGGGCGGGGGTGGAGCAGCAGATCAGCGCGTTCCCCTCGGCCGGCGGCTCGACCGGCTCGGGGGAGTACGCCACCGAGCCCGCGAGCAGCGACAGCTCGCAGGTGTGGCACACGCCCGTGCGGCACGACCAGCGCACGGGCACGTCGCACGCCTCCGCCAGCTCCAGCAGCGTGGCCTCCCGCTCCGGCCGCCACGGTACGGTCAGGCCGCTGCGGGCGAAGGTGACGGCGGGGCCGGTGCCGGGCTCGCCGGGCGGCTGGTGCGGGGCCCGGGCGGCGGCCGGCGCGCCGATGCCGGGGGTGATCGCGGCGGCCGACCCGAACGGCTCGGTGTGCACCCGCGACGGATCGAGCCCGGCCGCCGCCAGCGCGGCCGTCAGGTCGTCCATGAACCCGGCCGGCCCGCACACGTACGCGTGCGCCGCGGCCGGCAGGCCGAGGCCGCCCACCAGCGCGGGGGTGAGCCGGCCGGCGTCGGTGTAGTCGGTGCCGAGGCGGTCGGCCGGCCGGGGGCGGCTGTAGCAGATCCGGGTGGTGGCGGCGGGCAGCGCGGCCAGCAGCCGGCGGCTCTCCGCGGCGAACGGGTGCTCGCCGCCGTCGCGCGCCCCGTACAGCCACCACACCGGACGGCCGGACCCGGAGCCGGCGAGCGCGTGCAGCATCGCCAGCACCGGCGTGGCGCCCACGCCGACGGAGGCCAGCACCACCGGATCGTCCCCCTCCGCGAGCCGGAAGGTACCGCGCGGCGCTGCGGACTCCAGTTCCCCGCCGACCGCCGCGTGGGCGTGCAGATAGCGGCTGGCCCGGCCGTCCGGCTCCCGCTTGACGCTGATCCGGTAGCCGCCCGCGCCCGGATCGCCGGACAGCGAGTAGCTGCGCACCAGCGGCGGCGCCTCCGGGCCCGGCCGGAGCCGTACGGTGAGGAACTGCCCGGGCAGCGCCCGCGGCAGCGGGCGGCCCTCCGGGTCGGCCAGCCCCAGCGACAGCACGGTGGCGCTCTCCGCGCGCACCTCGGTGACCCTCAGCGGCCGGAACCCCGGCCAGGCCGGGGGCGCGGCGGCCGGCTCGGTCAGGCCCGCGTTGCCGCCGCCGGCGCCGCCCCGCTCGTCCGCGTCGCGCAGCGCCCGCATCGAGGCCTGCCAGCCGGGGCTGAGCGCGGGGATGCGCAGCGCCCGCTCCACCTGCTCGCGGCGGTGGCCGGGCAGGTAGAGCAGGCCGTCGATCTCCGCCACCGTCATGCCCTCCGGACCGTCGGCGACCTTGGTGATCTCCTGCCCGGCGGCCACCTCGCCCTCCTGGACCACCCTGAGGTAGAAGCCGGGCCGGCGGTGCGCCACCAGCAGCGCCGCCATCCGCGGCTCGTCCAGCCGCAGGCCCACCCGGTAGCACGTCACCCTGGGCTGGGTGACCTCGAAGACGGCCCCGCCGACGCGGTAGCGGTCGCCGACGCACACCTCGTCGTCGGGCAGCCCGTCGACGGTGAAGTTCTCCCCGAAGCACCCCGGGTTCAGGTCGTCGCGGTCCAGCTCCCGCGCCCAGTGGCGCAGCGAGTCCAGCTGGTAGACCAGCACCGCCCGCATCTCCCCGCCGTGGCCGGCCAGGTCGCCCTGGCCGTCGCCGTCGATGTTCAGCCGCCGCACCCGGCGCGGGCCCTCCACCGGGTGCTTCCACACGCCGGTGTGGACCGTGCGGCCGCGCCAGGGCACGTCCTTCGGCATACCGACGTTCACCGACACCAGCGTGGCCATGGTCCACCTGCCTGCCTGCCTGCCTGCCTGCCTGTCCGTCCGGCCCGTCCCGGGTCACGGCCCCACCTCCAGCATTTCGCCCCACCCGGTGCCCCGCCACCGCGCCCAGGGAGCCCTCGTGCCGTGGTCCCCGGCCGCCTCACCCGGCGGCTCCCCCTCACCCGGCGGCGACCGCCGAGGACAGGTCCAGTGCCGCGCGGACCGCGCCCGGGATGTCCTCGACCGGGAACAGCACGTGCCGCACCGTCCGCTCCCGGTCGGCGACGAGGACCAGCCGCCTCAGCCGCAGCCGGCCGGCGCCGCGGAAGACCGGCAGCCGCAGCGCCGCCGCCAGCCGCTGCCGGGCGTCCGACAGCAGCGGGAACGGCACACCTTCGGCCCGCGCGAACGCCGCCTGCTCGGAGGGGAGTTGCGTGCTCACCCCGTGGACGGCCACGCCCGCCCGGCGGAAGTCGGGCCAGGCGTCGCGGAACAGCCGGTTCTCCAGGGTGCAGCCCGCCGCCCCCGGGATCGCCCCGTCCCAGGCCACGCCGGTGCCCGGGTAGCAGAACACGACGGTAGCCGCCGCGTCCGGCGCCACCACGGGCAGTTCCCCGGTGCCCGGCCCCTCCGCCGGAGCGTCCGGGACGCACCCGGCCTGCTCCGTACCGCCGTCCCCGGTCGCGGCGGCCGTCACGGTGGCCGGCAACGTGGCCGGGAGGGCGAGACCGGCCGGCAGCCGCTGCCCTGCCAGCGCGTGCACCCGGGAGTGCTGGGCGCCGTCCACTGCCGCTGTGGCCGTGGCGGTGCCGTCGCCGAGCACCCACTGGTCGCCCCAGTCCTGGAGGGCGACCAGCACCGGCAGCAGGGCGAGCCCGGAGTCCGTCAGCAGGTACTCGTAGCGCACCGGGCGTCGCTGGTAGAGGTCGCGGCGCAGCACGCCGAGCGCGACCAGGCCCCCCAACCGCTCGGTCAGCACCTTCCGGGACAGGCCGAGTTCGGCGGCGAGCGCGTCGAAGCGGACGTGCCCGCGTGCGACTTCGCGCAGCACCAGCACGTTCCACCAGTCGCCCATGACGACGGCGGCCTGGGCGATCCCGCAGTTCTCGTCGGCGTTGTGCATCCTCATGGAGCCATAGTAGGTTCCTTTTCGGAACTGACTATGTTTCTGTGCGGAACTAACGCCCCGCCGCCGCGCGGGCCGAACGCGAGGAGCAGCACCGTGACCGTCATCAGCCGGGTCGTGGGACGCGAGATCATCGACAGCCGGGGCAACCCGACCGTCGAAGTGGACGTGGAGCTGTCGGACGGGTCGCTCGGCCGCGCGGCCGTCCCCTCCGGCGCCTCCACCGGGACCCGGGAGGCGGTGGAACTGCGCGACGGCGACCCCGCCCGGTTCCACGGCAAGGGCGTGCGGCGGGCCGTGGACGCCGTCAACGACGCCATCCGCGACGCGGTCGTCGGCCTCGACGCCGACGACCAGGCGGCCGTCGACACCGTCCTCATCGACCTCGACGGCACCCCGGACAAGGGCCGGCTGGGCGCGAACGCGCTCCTGGGCGTGTCGCTGGCCGCCGCCAAGGCCGCCGCCGCCGGCCACCGGATGCCGCTGTACCGGTACGTCGGCGGCGTGGACGCCCGCCTGCTGCCGGTGCCGATGATGAACATCGTCAACGGCGGCGCGCACGCCGACAACCCGCTGGACTTCCAGGAGTTCATGATCGCCCCGGTCGGCGCGGCCTCCTTCGCCGAGGCCGTCCGGATGGGCTCCGAGGTCTTCCACACCCTCCGCCGCGACCTCGCCGCCGCCGGCCACAGCGTCAACGTCGGCGACGAGGGCGGCTTCGCCCCCGACCTGCGCACCGCCGAGGAGGCGCTGGAGTTCGTCGTCGGCGCCATCGAGCGGACCGGCTACCGCCCCGGCACCGACATCACCCTCGTCATGGACCCGGCGAGCTCGGAGTTCTTCCACGACGGGGTCTACGACTACGCCGGCGAGGGCGTTCGGCGCACCCCCGAGGAGCACGCCGAGTACCTGGCCGGACTGGTCGAGCGCTACCCGGTCGCGTCGATCGAGGACCCCATGGCCGAGGACGACCACGACGGGTGGCGGCTGCTGACCGAACGCCTCGGCGACCGCTGCCAGCTCACCGGCGACGACGTCTTCTGCACCAACGAGGCGCTGGTGCGCGCCGGTATCCGCGACGGCATCGGCAACTCGGTGCTGATCAAGGTGAACCAGATCGGCACCCTCACCGAGACCCTGGCCACCATCGCCACCGCCCACCGCGCCGGGTGGACCGCCGTGATGTCCCACCGCTCCGGGGAGACGGAGGACACCACCATCGCCGACCTCGCCGTGGCCACCGGCTGCGGCCAGATCAAGACCGGCTCGCTGTCCCGCGCCGACCGCACCGCCAAGTACAACCAGCTCGTCCGCATCGAGGAGGAGCTCGGCAGCCGGGCCCGCTACGCCGGCGGCGAGGCCCTGGGGCTGCGCCGCTGACCACCCGGACCCGGGCCCGGCGCCGAGCGGCGCCAACCGGGTGGCGGGGAGGGCCGGCGGCGGCGTGGCGCGGTCCGTCGCCGGCCGTGTCGCGCACCGCTTCCAGGGCCACGGGAACCTCGTGGCAGTCCTCGGCGAAGCGCCGGAACGCTTCCGGCGAGCGGTCGACCAGGAGTCCGAACAAGCCCGTTGCCCCGTCGGGGTCGGAACACCCGGCGGGGAAGTCGACAACGCCGTGCCGCCACCGACCATCCGCTGCCTCCCGCCACGGGCAGGCCGTTCACGCCCAGTAGCAGGGCCGGGAGCCGGATTGATCACCTGGCGACAGGTGAGCGCGCGAGCCCGCCAGTACCGAGGCCGGTCGCGCGCGGACCGGGCGGCCGGCGGACGGTGGTGGGGGCGGCCCAGAGCCGAGCGGCCGTCGCCTGACACCCTGCCCCTCCGCCACCCGGGTGACACAGGTGGCCGATCCCGTGGCGATATGTACCGTATGGGACCAGTGCCCGGAACCGGCGCGGAGCAGCCACGGGGAACGGCGGACGAGGGAGGGCCGGATGGCGCGGGGCGAGGGCGGTGCGGGCACCGGCCGACGGCGGGTGGTGCGCTGGCGCCGGCCCTTCCCGACCGCCGAGCCGTCGCTGCGCGTCCGCGACGTCGACGTCACCTGGCTGCTGCCGCTGCTGCTGCTGGTGGCGATCGCCTTCCTCGACTGGAACAGCTCCGGCGAGTTCCGCGTCGTCACCTGGATCGTCCTGGTCCCGCTGACCGCCTCCGCGCTGTCCGGGCCGCTGCCCACCCTGGTGTTCGCCGTCCTCGCGCCGCTGGTCTACCTCGGGCTGGACCGGGCCTGGCCGAGCCGGGAGCGGATGGGCGCCGGCGACTTCCTGCTGGTGGTGGCCTGCGGGGTCGGCGCCGTCGTGGCCTCCTGGCTGCGCCTGCGGGCCGGCCGCCGGACCCTGAGGATGCAGGACGCCGCCGAGGCCACCCGCAATGTCGTCCTGCGGCCCATCCCGCAGGGCATCGGCGGCCTCGACCTGGCCGACGTCTACCTCGCAGCCGACTCCCAGGCCCGTATCGGCGGCGACTTCTACGACGTGGTGCCCAGTCCGCACGGCGCCCGCGTGATCCTGGGGGACGTCCAGGGCAAGGGCATCGGCGCGGTCTCGGCGGCCGGCGCGCTGGCCGGCACCTTCCGCGAGGCCGGCTGGCACGAGCCGGACCTGGCGGTGGTGGCCGGCCGCCTGGAGCAGCGCATGCTCCGCAACAACGCCTACATGAAGGACCTGGGCACGCCCGCCGACCGGTTCGCCACCGCGGTGCTCATCAGCTTCCCGCCGCCCGGGCCGGGCGGCACCGTGCCGGGCTGGATCGAGCTGGTCAACTGCGGCCACGAGGCGCCGCTGGCGCTGTCCCGGCGCGAGGTGCGCGCGCTGCCCAGCGGCACCGGGGCCCCGCTGGGCCTGGCCCGGCTGACCGGACTCGCGCCGCGCACGCTGCGCGTCCCCTTCGGTCCGGACGAGACGCTGCTGCTCTTCACCGACGGCGTCACCGAGGCGCGCGACCGGCACGGGGAGTTCCTGCCGCTGCGCGCCGTCCTGGAGCGGGCGCTGGCCGCCGACCCCGCCGGCGCGACGACCCCGCGTTCGCTCGTGGCCCTGGTGGAGGCGGCTGTCCGCGCGCACAGCGTCGGCGCCCTCCACGACGACACGGCGATCCTGGCCGTCCGCCGGCTGCGCCCCGCGATTCCGGCGGTGCTCGACGAGGACGCGCTCGGCGGCGGACGCGACGACGGCTGAGGCGCGGCGCGCGCGGCTGCGCGTCCGGGCTGGGCGCGGCCGCCGGAAAGGGTCCCGCGACGGTCCCGCGAGGTTCCGTCTGCCGTCCCGCGAGGTTCCGCGGCCGTCCCGCGAGGTTCCGCGGCCGTCCCGCGAGGCTCCTCGGTCGGCGGGCCCGTCACCGGCCGTTCGCTTCCCGACTTCCGTGCGTGCGCGTTCCGTTGACGCGGCGCGGCGCTGTGGCTACGGTCCCAGGAGAGCGCTCTCTCCTCCTTGGTGGCGTGTGATCCCGGGCGCCACCGTCGACGCGGACCAGGCTCAGGAGCCCCCCATGAGTGCAAGACCACGTGGGACGACCGTACTCACGGTCGTGCTGACAACGATGTCAACCCTACTGGCGGTACTGCTCGCCACGCCGGCCACCACGGCTGCCGCGGCCAACGCGAGCATCTGCAACCGCTACTGCGACACGCGCGACCCGGCGCTCAGCCCGACGGACCGCCAGCCGGTGACCGCCGCGGTCGACTCCCGCACGCTCGTGCTCCACTTCGACGACACCGACGCGATGGGCTGGGCGTCGATCGGGGGCGGCGGCGCGGGCGACGAGGTGTGGCTGGACCGGTCCATGGACGGCGGCCGCACGTGGAGCGACGGCAGCAAGCTCGGCGACACCAAGGTGCCCTCCGGCCAGACCGGCTGGCGCACCCTGATGTACAACGTGGACGACTGGAACACCGAGGGCGTCGGCGCCCTGCGCGCCTGCGGCGAGCCGGCCGGCAGCTCCGACATCGCCTGCACCCCGTGGGCGCGCACCACATGGAACGCCGGCGAGCGCCGCACCGCGGCCGCCACCGCGCTGATGATGTCGTACGACCGCGGTTCCAAGCTCTTCGGCGGCAACGGCTGGTGGACCAGCGCCAACGCGCTCACCGCGATCATCGACAACATCCGGGACACCGGCATGGGCAGCTACGAGTACGCCATCGCCGACACCTACAACGCCAACCTCGGCGCCCAGGACGGCAACTTCACCAACGAGTACCTCGACGACACGGGGTGGTGGGGACTGGCGTGGGTGGACGCCTACGACCTGACCGGCGACAGCCGGTACCTCGCCACCGCCCGCACCGACGCCGACCACATGTGGGCCAACTGGAACAGCACCTGCGGCGGCGGCGTGCGGTGGAACACCGGCGGCGAGTACAAGAACGCCGTCACCAACGAGCTGTTCCTCGAACTGGACGCGGCGCTGCACAACCGGATCTCCGGCGACACCACCTACCTGAACCGGGCCCAGCAGGAGTGGTCCTGGTTCAGCGCCAGCGGCATGATCAACAGCAGCCACATGATCAACGACGGCCTCAGCGACGCCTGCGTCAACAACGGCCAGACCACCTGGACGTACAACCAGGGTGTGATCCTTGGCGGGTTGACCGAGCTGTACAAGGCGACCGGCGACAGCAGCCTGCTGACCACCGCCCGCACGCTGGCCGGCGCCTCCACCGTGGGCCTGGAGTCGAACGGCGTGCTGCGCGAGCCCGGTGAGGGCGACTCCTGCACCGGCGACGGCCCGTCCTTCAAGGGCGCCTACGTGCGCGGGCTCGGCCGGCTCAACTCCCAGCTCTCCGACCACCCGTACTCCTCCACTCTGAGCGCCTGGGCCGCCTCGGCGTACGCCAACGACCGCGACGCGCTCGACCAGTACGGCCCGCACTGGGCCGGCGGCGCCGGCAGCAGCGACTACGGCTGCCAGCAGAGCGTCCTGGACCTGCTCAACGCGGCCGGCTGAGCCCCCGCGCGGGACTACGCGAACCCCGCTGGCCCGGTGATCCGCTGACGTCACGTCAGCGGACCACCAGGCGAAGCCGGGACGCCGGGACCGGGCCGCCCCGCGGAGCGCGCCAGCGGGCTCGGCGGTTCTCGGCGGCTACCGGTGGCTCAGCGGCTCCGTGGCTCAGCGGGGGCCGTCGGAGCGCTTGCGGTGGAGCGTGAACTGCTCGAAGACGGACAGCCGGCCCTCGGGCTTGTCGACGTTGTAGTACGTGACGTGCATGCGGGTGGTGTCGCCCGGGAAGCGGCCGGGGTCGACGGTGAAGGCGGCGAAGCCGTAGGGGTGGTCCACGTCGCGCACCGCGCTCCACACGGCCTCCTCCTTGGTGAAGACGGAGGCGCGCTTGCCGTTGGACCCCACCGGGGCCACGGAGGTGATCACCTTGGCCGAACCGTCCTTGAAGAAGGTCTGGTTGCTGGTGCCGGAGACCCCGCCTCCGCCGAGCACCATGTGGACGGTGCCCAGGTTGGTGTCGATGTCGTCGGTCCGGGTGGAGGCCGGGGCCGGGGTGAGCGTCTCACTGCCGGAGACCACGCCGCGCACCGCGAGGGAGCGCTCGTAGTCGTGCTCGTGCCCGCACACCACCAGATCGACCTGGTAGCGGTCGAAGAGCGGCCCGTACGTGGCGCGCAGGCCGAGGTCGGCGCCGTTGAAGTCGGCGGAGCTGATCATCACCTGGTGCATCGCCACGACCACCCAGTCGATGTCGCGGCTCGCCCGGGCGGCCTTCAACTCCTTCTCCAGGAAGGCGAGCTGGCGCCCTCCGGAGTAGCCGTTGACGTAGATGTCGCCGCCGTCCTGGAGGCAGTTGTCGTCGTTCTGCAGCACGATCACCCGCACCGAGCCGGCGGTGAACGCATACCAGAGCCCGGCGAGTTCGGCGTCGGTCTCGGTGGACGGGAGCTGGAAGTACGTCTGGAACGCGCCGAAGCCCACCGGACCGTTGCCCGACTCGATCTCGTGGTTGCCGGCGGCCGGCATCCAGGGCCGGAAGCGGGCCGAACGCTCGTTGTTGGCGAAGAAGTTGTTCCAGGTGCGGACCCGGTCCACGTCCAGGTTGGCGTAGCACAGGTCGCCGTTGAGCAGGTGGAACAGGGGCGCGACCTGCTCGATGCCGGTGACCACGTCCTTGGTGGCCGGGGTGGAGTTGGCGTCCAGGCCCACCGTGCCGTCGGCGTTCCACGTCACCTGCGGCGCGGACTGGTCGCCGAAGCTGGTGAACGTCAGCGGCCTCCGTCCGCGCGGCGCGGTGGTGAACGTGCCGGTGCCCGGGGTGGAGCCGTCGTGCGAGGCCACGTACAGGTACTCGGTGCCGGGGGCGAGCCCGTCCAGCAGCGCGTGGTGGACGTACACGACCCGGCCGGACTTGCCGTCGGTGTAGCTGCGGGTGCGCGCCTGGGCGCCCTGCCCGAGCCCGTGCTCCAGCGTGCCGTACAGCACCCGGGGGCGCTTGACCGGCCCGTCGGTCAGCCAGGACACCACCATCTGGCTCGCCGGATCGGCGCCGAACTCCAGGTGCAGGCCCTGGATCGGGGGCGCGCCCCCGGCGTCGGGGGAGGGGAGGAACGCGGCGGTGGACCCGGACGGGGCGGCGGCGGCCGGCGTCGCGCCCAGCAGCGGCGCGGCCACCGCGGCGGCCCCCGCGGTGCCGAGCATGCCGACGGCGGTGCGCCGGCCGATGCGCTGCCCGGACGGCTCCTGCGGCGTCGCGTTCGTGTTGTTTGCGACCATCTGTGCTCCTCGGTGCGAAGGCGCGGTTCGTCGTGCGGGGACGGGCACGGGCGCGGTACGGGCGGTACGGGCACTGCGGGCGGTACGGGCGGTACGGGTGGCGGGGGCCCTCCGCGGGCCCCGCCGCCGGTGCGGCGCGGCGCTGCTTTCGGGCCACCGACCGTCGTGCAGGCTTCCGCCCCCCGGCGACATCCGGTTGAACAAGGGATGGCCGCCGGACGGCGGCTGCTCCCTCCGGAGGCGCCGCGACCGGGACGAGCGGCGCCGTCCGGCGCCGGACCGCCCGCCGCGCGGCCGGCCACCCGTCCGGTCCGCGCCGTCCCGGGTCCGCCGGCGGGGGCTGTTCGCCACGCGTACCGCCGGATGCCACCTCGCGGCAACGGGTCCTTCGCCCGCGATCGCTGACCTTGGACCGCCCCGCCCCACCGCTGGACCGGGCCCGACCCGGGCCCGTACCGAGCCACCGCACACCCGAGCCAAAGGGGTCTCGCGAGCATGAACGAACCCAACCGGCGCCGTTTCCTGCAGACCGCCGGAGCCACCCTCGGCTTCGCCGCGCTGTCCGGGAGCATCACCCGCGCCGCCGCCATCCCCGCCGCGCGGCGCACCGGGACCCTGCGGGACGTCGAGCACGTCGTCGTCCTGATGCAGGAGAACCGCTCCTTCGACCACTACTTCGGCTCGCTGCGCGGGGTGCGCGGCTTCGGCGACCCCCGCCCGGCGACGCTGCCCGGCGGCAAGAGCGTGTGGCACCAGCCGAACGGCACCGGCGGCGAGGTGCTGCCCTACCACCCCGAGGCCAAGGACCTGGGCCTGCAGTTCATCGAGGGCCTCAACCACGAGTGGACCGGCAGCCACGCCGCCGTCAACGGCGGCCGCTACGACCAGTGGATCGCCGCCAAGTCCCCGGCCACCATGGCCTACCTGACCCGGCAGGACATCCCCTTCCACTACGCGCTCGCCGACGCCTTCACGGTCTGCGACGCCTACCACTGCTCGCTGATCGGCGGCACCGACCCCAACCGCTACTACATGTGGACCGGTTGGACCGGCAACGACGGCAAGGGCGGCGGCCCGGTCGTCGACAACTCCGAACTCGGCTACGCCTGGACCACCTACCCCGAGCGGCTGGAGCAGGCCGGGATCTCCTGGAAGATCTACCAGGACGCCGGCGACGGCCTGGACGCCGCCGGCGGCTGGGGCTGGATCGAGGACGCCTACCGCGGCAACTACGGCGACAACTCCCTTCTGTACTTCGACCAGTACCGCAACGCCAGGCCCGGCGACCCGCTCTACGACAAGGCCCGCACCGGCACGAACGTCAAGGGCGGGGACGGCTACTTCGACCAGCTGCGCGCCGACGTCACCGCCGGCCGGCTGCCGCAGGTCTCGTGGATCGCCGCGCCCGAGGCGTTCTCCGAGCACCCCAACTGGCCCGCGAACTACGGCGCCTGGTACGTCTCCCAGGTGCTGGACGCGCTCACCGCCGACCCCGAGGTGTGGGCCAGGACGGTCCTGCTGATCACCTACGACGAGAACGACGGCTACTTCGACCACGTGGTGCCGCCGTTCGCCGCCGCCGAGGGCCAGGGCGGCTCCACCGTCGACACCGCCCTGGAGCACTTCGCCGGCGACTCCACCTACGCGCCCGGCCCCTACGGGCTCGGCCAGCGGGTGCCGATGCTGGTGGTCTCGCCGTGGAGCACCGGCGGCTACGTCTGCTCCGAGACGTTCGACCACACCTCGATCATCCGGTTTCTGGAGCGCCGCTTCGGGGTGCACGAGCCGCAGATCTCGCCGTGGCGCCGCGCCGTGTGCGGTGACCTCACCTCCGCGTTCGACTTCTCCCTCCGCCAGGACCGTCCGGTGCGGCTGCCGGACACCGAGGGCTTCCAGCCGCAGGACTCCGACCGGCACGACTCCTACGTGCCCGTGCCGCCCGCCCAGCAGGCCCTGCCCCGGCAGGAGAAGGGCCACCGGCCGGCCCGGCCGCTGCGCTACGTGCCGCAGACCGACGCCGCCGCGGACCCGGCCCGCGGGCACGTCACCCTCACCTTCGGCGGCGGCCCGGAGGCCGGCGCCGCCTTCACCGTCACCGCCGCCGACCGCACCGACGGACCCTGGACGTACACGGCCGCGGCCGGCCGTACCCTGTCCGGCAGTTGGGACACGGCCGGCACCCAGGGCGGCTACGACCTGACCGTGCACGGCCCCAACGGCTACCTGTGCGCCTTCGCCGGGACCGTGCACCGCTCCGGTCCCGAGGTGATCGCCCGCCACGAGGGTGCCACCGGCCGGGTGGACCTCACCCTGGTCAACGACGGTGCCACGGACGTCCGTTTCACCGTCCGCGACGGCTACGCGGGCCATCAGCGCACCGTCGTGGTCCGGGCCGGCCGCCGCACCGGCTACCCGGTGGAGACCTCGGCGAGCGGGCACTGGTACGACGTCACCGTCGTCACCGACCACGACCCGGCCTTCGCCCGCCGGTTCGCCGGCCACGTGGAGACCGGCCGCCCCAGCGTCAGCGACCCCGCGATCGCGACGGCCTGACCCGCGACCGCCGCCCGCGCGTACCGCTCCCCCCGGGCAGCACCGCCCGGGGGGAGCGCCGTTCCCGTCCTCCAACGGCCCGGCTACCCGCGGCAGGCGCCGCCGCCGAGGGGCCTTGAGCCGGCTCTCGTCGCGACGACACACGGCCTGACGGCCGCGCTGTCCCGTTGGGCCGGCGGCGTGGACACGTCAGGCAATGAGGCGGCGGAGTTCGGCCTGGGCGCGTTCGACGAGCTTTCTGGCGGTGTGGTCGGAGACCCCGAGGAGACGGCCGATCCGGCGGTATGACCGTTCCGGCTGGTCGTCCAGGCCGTAGCGCAGGGTCAGCGCCTCGGCCTCGCGTGGGTCGAGGCGGGCCCAGGCGATCCGGGCCGCGCTGGCGAAGTCCCGGCCGACAGCCGCGTGTTCGGGGTCGGTCAGGGCGTAGCCGGGCGCGGGCAGCTCCTCGTCGTCCTCGGCGGCCGTGGTGCGGAGCTGCCGGTGGAGCGCTGCGACGGTCGTCGGCGAGATGCCCAGCGCGGCAGCCGCCAGGTTCAGGTCGCCGGCGTGCTCGTCGAGGGCGCGGCGCAGGACGACGGCGCGGCCGATGAGGTCCGCCGGCAGGACGGCGGGGAACTCCTGCTGGGCGACGGCTCGCTGGATCTCCTTGCGCACCCAGGTGTGCGCGTACGCCCCGAAGGGCACGGCGCGTTCGGGATCGAAGCGGCTCGCGGCGATCAGCAGTCCCAGGATGCCGGCCTGCCGCAGGTCTGCCCGGTCGATGTGCCAGGTGCGGTAACGCGCCGCCTCGCGCTCGACCAGGTGCCCGTGCGCGGTCACGAGGCGTTCCCGCTCGCGGGCGTCGGGTCCGGCCTGGTGACTGCTCACAGCGGTGGTCTCCCTGGGGTTCGGTGTCCGTCTGGTCGCTGTTCCCGGGGATACCGGGCCGAGCACGGAACGCGAGGTTCGCATCGCGGCCGATCGCCGGTATCCCCCTGCCGACCGAACAACGTCCTGCTCTGAAAGGCCGCCGCATGTCCGAGGTCAGCGATGCCGTCTGGCGACCACTGGAGATCGTCCCGTACGGGGTGGTCCTGCACGTGCCCGCGGGCTGGGAGGCGCTGCCTCCCGTTCCGGCGAACGGGCCGGAGATCCTGCGAGCCACCGGGGGCCCGGGCCGGAACCTGATCGTCTTCAAGATCCCCGCCAGGGCGATGACCGCCGCGCGGGTGGCGGACGTGGCCCAGGAGAAGCTCGCGGCCCACGGCTACGGCGACTTCACGCGCGCCGAGACCCGGTTCGCCGGACAGCCCGGGGTGATGCTGGACTTCGTCACCCGCAACAGCGGGGGAACGGTCGTCTACCGGACCCGGGAGTACTTCGCGGTGCGCGGACACGCGGCCTTCGTCCTCGGCATGGGGAGCACGACCTGGGAGGAGCACCTGCCGCTCATCGAGCAGATCGCCGCGCGCTTCGAGTTCGCCGAGTGAGCTGACTCCCGCCGCTGCCGAGCCCCCCACCCGGTCCCCGCGCTGAGCGGCGCTAGAGCGCGGGGACCTGCCGGCCGGTGCCGGTCGTTCCCGTCGGCGGGGCCACCGCCGCGGCCAGGTGGTCGCGGAACCAGCGGTGGGCCGGGTCGGCGGAGTTGCGCGGGTGCCAGGCCATGCCGAGGTCGAGCGGGGCCAGGCCGAGGGGGATGGGGAAGGTACGCAGGCCCATCGCCGCGACGGTGTCGGGGAGCCAGTCCGCCACGGTGAGGGCGACCAGGTCGCTGTTCCTGGCGAGGATCATGGCGCTGGTGTGGCTGGGCACCACGACCGGGGTACGGCGCCGCAGGCCGCGGTCGGCGAGCGCGCTGTCGACGGGGCCGAGGCGCTTGCCGAGCCGGGAGATGCCGATGTGGTCGACGGCGGCGAACCGGCGGGCGTCGATCCGCCCGCTGAAGAGCGGGTGGTCGCCGCGCGCCACGCCGACCAGCGTCAGCTGCCGGAGCCGACGGGTCCGGATCTCCGGGTCCAGGGCTCCGAGCACGCCCAACTCGACGTCCACCCACCCCTGTCGCAGCGCGGGCCCGCCCTCCATCGCCTCGGGTACGAAGACCACGTCCACGTCCGGCACGAGGTCGTCGGCCTCGCCAGGTCGGAGAAGTCCGCCGAGACCCTGGCCGGGAAGGGGGCGGCCGTGCTGCGCGGCGACCTGGACGACACGGACTCCCTGCGCCGCGGGCCACCGCCGCGGACGGGGTGGTCCACCTGGCCAACAAGCACGACTGGGGCGACCCGGCGGAGTCCGACCGTGCCGAGCGGGCTGCGGTCGGGACCCGCGCCGAGGCCCTGGCCGGCACCGGCCGGCCGCTCGTCGTCGCCGCCGCCGTCTCGGGCATCGTCCAGGGCCGGCCCGCGGTGGAGTCCGACGCCTCACCGGCGGTGGGCCCGGGTTCGGCCAGGGGCGGCAGCGAGAACCTCGCGCTGGACTACGTCGACCGGGGCGTGCGGACCGTCGTCAGCCGCTTCGCCCCGAGCGTCCACGGCGCCGGGGACTGGGGGTTCGTGAACTTCCTCGTCGGGGCCGCCCGCAAGCACGGGGTCTCCGGCTACGTCGGCGACGGCTCGGCGTCCTGGTCGGCGGTGCACCGCTCGGACGCGGCCCGCCTCGTCCGCCTCGGCCTGGAGCACGCCCCGGCCGGGACGCGGCTGCACGCGATCGCCGAGGAGGCCGTCACCACCCGGACGATCGCCGAGGCCATCGGCCGGTACCTGGAGATCCCCGTCGTCTCCGTCGCCCCCGCGGAGGCCGACGCGCACTTCGGCTTCGTCGGCGGCTTCTTCGCCCGGACGATGACCGCGTCGAGCGACGTCACCCGCGAGGCGCTGTCCTGGACGCCGACGGGGCCGTCCCTGGTGGAGGACATCGCGGCCGGCGCCTACGCCGAGGGGTGAACCGTGCCCCCCCGGCCACCGGCCGGGGGGACTTCGACGGGCAGCGGCCCCGCACCGTTGACGCGGGGCTCAGCGTCCGGGGGCCGGCGCGGCGCCGGGCGGCGGGTTGAGGCCGGGCGCCCGGACGGCCTGGCGGGCCGCGGCCTGGAGCACCTCCTGGAGCACCCGGGCCGCCCGGGGCGGGGCCACGTCGCTGCGGTGGGCCAGCGCCACGGTGCGGCGCAGGCCCGGCGGCGCGATCGGCGTCATCCGCAGCCCCGCGGCCCGCGCGGCCACCGTCGTCGGCACCACGCCGATGCCGAGCCCCGCCCGGACGAAGCCGAGCACCGCGTCCATCTCGCCGCCCTCCACCGTCAGGTACGGCTCGAAGCCGGCCGCCCGGCATGCCGAGAGCGTCAGGTCGCGCAGGTCGTAGCCGTGGCGGAACATCACCATCGGCCGCCCCGCCAGATCCGCCACCCGCAGCGGCGACGGCAGCGCGTCGCCCCGGCTCTCCGGTGGGGGCTCCCCGTCCGCGCGGGCCGGGACCGGGTCCGCGGAGACCACCACCAGGTCCTCCTGGAAGAGCTCCACCGTGGTCAGCGCCGGCGAGGGGCTCGGCAGCGGCAGCACCACCAGCGCGAGGTCCAACTGCCCGCGTGCCAGCTCGCGCACGAGGTCGTGCGAGCCGCCCTCCTCCACCAGCAGCCGGATGCCCGGGTGCCGGTCGTGGAAGGCGCGCAGCACGTCGGGGAGCAGCCCCGTGCACAGGCTCGGCGTGGCGCCCAGCCGCACCCGGCCCCGGCGCAGCTGCGCCAGCTCCAGCACCTCCTGCCGGGCGGTGTCCGCGTCGGCCAGGATGCGGCGGGCCAGCGGCAGCAGTGCCTGGCCGGCGTCGGTCAGCGCGATGTTGCCGCGCGCCCGGCTGAACAACGGCGAGCCCAGCTCCTGCTCCAGCGCCTTGACCTGCTGCGACAGCGAGGGCTGCGAGACGTGCAGGTCCTGCGCGGCCCGGGTGAAGTGCCGGGTGTCCGCCACCGCCACGAAGTACGCCAGTTGCTGGAGCTGCACAGCCCCACCCTACGCCTTGATAGGCATTGCCTATCAAGACAAGCCCGATCATGTCTTGGACCACTGGCGGGGTCTCGTCCTACTGTCGCGTCCATGGCACTGGCAACGCGTGCGAACCGCCCGCACTCCACCGCCCGCACCCTGTGGGACTCCACCGTCGGCAAGAAGGCCGTCATGGCGGTGAGCGGTCTGGTGATGCTCCTGTACCTGCTCGTCCACATGCTCGGGAACCTGAAGATCTTCTTCGGCGCGAACGACTACAACGGCTACGCGCACTGGCTGCGCACCCTGGGCGAGCCGGCCCTGCACTACCAGTGGGCGCTGTGGATCATCCGGGTGGTGCTGGTCGCCAGCGTCGTCGCCCACGGGGTGAGCGCCTACCAGCTCAGCCGCCGCGACGCCAGGGCCCGACCCGTCGGCTACGTCCACCGCCGGGCCCGCTCCAGCTACGCCACCCGCACCATGCGGTGGGGCGGGGTGATCCTGGCCCTGTTCATCGTCTGGCACCTGCTGGACCTCACCACGCTCACCGTCAACCGCAACGCGGAGCCGGGCCACCCCTACCAGAACGTCGAGGCCACCTTCCACACCTGGTACGGCGACGTCATCTACATCGTGGCGATGCTCGCCCTCGGTCTGCACGTCCGGCACGGACTGTGGTCCGCCGCCCAGACGCTCGGCCTCGGCAGCCGCAGCCGCGACCGCGCGCTCAGGGCCGCCGCCACCACCGTCGGGTTCGTCCTGGCCGCCGGGTTCATCGCCGTACCGGTCGGCGTCATGACCGGAACCATCAACTGAGGGAGCCGAGTTGACCGCCTACACGCACTACGGCACCGGCGAGCCGATCGCCGACACCAAGGCCCCGAAGGGCCCCATCGCCCAGCGCTGGGACGACCGCAGATTCTCCGCGAAGCTGGTGAACCCCGCCAACCGCCGCAAGCACACGGTGATCGTGGTGGGCACCGGCCTGGCCGGCGGCTCGGCCGGCGCCACCCTCGCCGAACAGGGCTACCACGTCGTCCAGTTCTGCTACCAGGACTCCCCGCGCCGGGCCCACTCCATCGCCGCCCAGGGCGGCATCAACGCGGCCAAGAACTACCGCAACGACGGCGACTCGATCCACCGCCTGTTCTACGACACCGTCAAGGGCGGCGACTTCCGCGCCCGCGAGTCCAACGTCCACCGCCTGGCCCAGATCTCGGTGGAGATCATCGACCAGTGCGTCGCGCAGGGCGTGCCCTTCGCCCGCGAGTACGGCGGGCTGCTCGACACCCGCTCCTTCGGCGGCGTCCAGGTCTCCCGCACCTTCTACGCCCGCGGCCAGACCGGCCAGCAACTGCTGCTCGGCGCCTACCAGGCGCTGTCCCGGCAGATCGCCGCCGGGAACGTCGAGATCCACCCGCGCACCGAGATGCTCGACCTGCTCGTCGTCGACGGCCGGGCCCGCGGCATCGTCGCCCGCGACCTGGTCACCGGCGAGGTCAGCACCCACACCGCGGACGCGGTCGTGCTGGCCAGCGGCGGCTACGGCAACGTCTTCTACCTGTCGACCAACGCCATGAACTCCAACGCCACCGCGGTCTGGCGCGCCCACCGCCGAGGCGCCCTGTTCGCCAACCCCTGCTTCACCCAGATCCACCCCACCTGCATCCCGCGCACCGGCGACCACCAGTCCAAGCTGACGCTGATGAGCGAGTCGCTGCGCAACGACGGCCGCATCTGGGTGCCCCGGGCCAAGGGCGACACCCGCCCGCCGGCGCGGATCCCCGAGGAGGAGCGCGACTACTACCTGGAGCGGATCTACCCCTCCTTCGGCAACCTCGTGCCGCGCGACATCGCCTCCCGCGCCGCGAAGAACGTCTGCGACGAGGGCCGCGGCGTCGGCCCCGGCGGCCAGGGCGTCTACCTCGACTTCGCCGACGCCATCGCCCGCATGGGCCGCGACAAGGTCGCCGAGAAGTACGGCAACCTCTTCGACATGTACCAGCGGATCACCGCCGAGGACCCCTACGAGGTGCCGATGCGGATCTACCCGGCGGTGCACTACACGATGGGCGGCCTGTGGGTCGACTACGACCTCCAGACGACGATCCCCGGCCTGTTCGCCGTCGGCGAGGCCAACTTCTCCGACCACGGCGCCAACCGGCTCGGCGCGTCCGCCCTCATGCAGGGCCTGGCCGACGGCTACTTCGTCCTGCCGGCCACCCTCAACGACTACCTCGCGCGGCACGCCGGCGCCGAACCGGTGGCCCCCGACCACCCCGCCGTCACCGCCGCGGTCGAGGACGTCACGACCCGGCTGCACCGCCTCACCACCGCGGACGGCGACCGCACCGCCGACTCCTTCCACCGCGAACTCGGCGAGATCATGTGGGAGTACTGCGGCATGGCCCGCACCGAGGAGGGCCTGCGCAAGGCCCTGGACCTCATCCCGCGGCTGCGCGAGGAGTTCTGGCGGCGCGTCAGGGTACCCGGCAGGGAGGACGAGTTCAACCAGTCCCTGGAGCGCGCCAACCGCGTCGTGGACTACTTCGAGCTCGCCGAACTCATGTGCCTGGACGCCCTGCACCGCCGCGAGTCCTGCGGCGGCCACTTCCGCGAGGAGTCCCAGACCCCCGACGGCGAGGCCGCCCGCCAGGACGACGCGTTCTCCTACGCGGCCGCATGGGAGTTCACCGGCACCGGCGAGGCACCGGTCCTGCACAAGGAAGACCTCGTCTTCGAACACGTCCACCCCACCCAGCGGAGCTACGCATGAGGGTCACCCTGCGCATCTGGCGCCAGCCCGGCGCCGACGCCCCCGGCGCCATGAAGACCTACGACGTCGACGGCATCTCGCCCGACATGTCGTTCCTCGAAGTCCTCGACACGCTCAACGAACGGCTCACCCTGGAGGGCGGGGACCCGGTCGCGTTCGACCACGACTGCCGCGAGGGCATCTGCGGCGCGTGCAGCCTCGTCATCGACGGCCAGGCGCACGGCCCCGAGCGCACCACCTCCTGCCAACTGCACATGCGCTCCTTCCGCGACGGCGACACCATCGACGTCGAGCCCTGGCGGGCGGCTGCCTTCCCCGTGGTGCGCGACCTCGTCGTCGACCGCGGCGCGTTCGACCGCATCATCCAGGCCGGCGGCTACGTCAGCGTGGCCACCGGCTCCGCGCCCGAGGCGCACGCCACCCCCGTGCCCAAGGCCGACGCGGACCGCGCCTTCGAGCACGCCGAGTGCATCGGCTGCGGAGCCTGCGTGGCCGCCTGCCCCAACGGCTCCGCGATGCTCTTCACCTCCGCGAAGATCAACCACCTCGGCTCCCTCCCGCAGGGCGCGCCGGAGCGGGAGACGCGGGTGCTGGACATGGTCGCCCAGATGGACGCCGAGGGCTTCGGCGGCTGCACCCTCACCGGGGAGTGCGCGACCGCCTGCCCGAAGGGCATCCCGCTGATGTCCATCACCTCGATGAACCGCGAGTGGCTGCGCGCCAACCGCAAGGCCACCCGGCGCTGAGCAGGCGGGCTGACGGGCTGGTGACACGCACGGCCCGGCCCCTCCCCGCCCTCAGCCCAGCAGCGGCAGCCGGTCCGCGTCCGGGCCGAGGGCGCGCCGCTCGGCGGAGGTGAGCCGGGCCCGGCCGGTGGCCGCGCGGGCGTAGTACGCGTCGTCCCAGTCCAGCGGCACCGGGCGGCCGAGCAGCCCGTCCAGGGTGGCCCGGACCGCGGCCAGGCCGGGAGCCGACGGGCCGGGCGCCGACGGAAGGCGGGCCACCAGGTCCAAGTGGTGGATCGTCGCCTCCACCGCCAGCGTCGTCAGCAGGTCCGCGGCGGTCAGCACATGCCCCTGCGTACCCACCCGCGCCGCCGGGTCCGCCGCCGCCCCGCGCGCGCCGCGGCCGACGCCGTCTCCGCGTACAGGCCGCGCAACTGGTCGAAGAGCAGGAACATGCTCGCGCCCACCCGCACGAAGCGCCGCCCGTCGGCCGCGCCCCGGGTGCCCGGCCGCCAGTCCGCCCAGTAACCGGTCGCGTCCCGGTCCGGCGGCCCCGCAGCCGGGGTGTGCAGCGCGACGAGACCGCGCTGCGCGTCCATCACCAGGTGGAACACCAGATCGCGCACCGCCCAGCCGGTGCAGGCCGTCGGCCGCCACGACGCGTCCTCGTCCAGCCCCGCGAGGACGTCGAGCAGTGCCCGGTAGGAGGCGTCCAGCACCTCCGCCGCGCCCGCCGCCCCCGCGGCGTCCGTACCCGATCCCGCCGTGCCCGATCCCGTCCGCCGCCGCGCGTTCGCGCGGGCGGCCGCGCGCTCGTCCATGGCCCGTCAGCCTAGGCAGCGACGCCGGAACGGTCCAGCGGCGGCTCCCGGGGCGGGGGAGCGGAGTTAGCCTGGAACCGACCGGTCAACCCAATGGAGGCAACGCCATGGCACGCACCGTCAAGACGCCGGGTCCCGACCACCCGATCACCGTCGAACCCACCGGCGCCCGCGTCGTGGTGCGGGCAGGCGGCCGCGTGGTCGCCGACACCACCGCCGCGGTGACCCTGTGCGAGGCCGACTACCCGCCCGTCTACTACCTCCCGCTCGACGACGTCGCCCCCGACGCGCTGCGCCCGACCGACAGCCACACGTACTGCCCGTACAAGGGCGAGGCGTCCTACTACACGCTGGTGGGCGCCGCCGGGGAGGCCGCCGACGCGGTGTGGACGTACCCGTCGCCGTACGACGCGGTCGCGGAGATCGCCGGGCACGTGGCGTTCTACCCGCAGCACGTGGACATCCTGGTGGAGGAAGCCGCCTGACGTCCCCGCCCGGTACCCCGTCGGCCGCCCCGGCCGGCGGGGTACCGCGCGTTGGCGGCACCGACGCCGCCCGGGGACCCGCACACTGGGTCCATGGGCGAGAACAAGAGGCGGATGCTGGCGGGCGACTGGTACATCGCCGACGACGAGGAGCTGGCCGCGGACACCGAGCGGCGCGAACGGCTGTGCCGGGCCTTCAACACCGCCGAGGACCGCGCCGAATGCCGTTCGGCACTGGCCGAGTTGCTCGGCTCGCTGGGCGAAGGGGCCGCCGTCCGCGCGCCGTTCCAGTGCGACTACGGCACCCACATCAGCATCGGACCGCGCACCTTCGTCAACTTCGGCGCCGTCTTCCTGGACGCCGCCCCGATCACGGTGGGCGCCGACGTGCAGATCGGGCCGAACGTCCAACTCCTCAACCCCACCCACGAGATGGACGCCGAACGGCGCCGCGCCGGCTGGGAGAGGGCGCTGCCGGTCACCATCGGCGACAACGTCTGGCTCGGCGGCGGCGCCATCGTCTGCCCCGGCGTCACCATCGGCCCGGACACGGTCGTCGGCGCCGGCTCGGTCGTCACCCGCGACCTGCCCGCGGGCGTCCTGGCCGTCGGCAGCCCGGCCCGGGTGGTGCGCGGCCTGGACCGGACGGCGGAGTCCGGCGCGCCCGACCACCGCTGACAGCCGGCCCCGAGCCGGCCCCGGCGGCTTCCCGGGCGCCCCGGCACGCGAACGGGCCGCCGCCCCGAAGTGGGACGGCGGCCCGTGGTGCCGGGAGGGGCGAGCGGTCGCAGGGCAGGTGCCGGAGGGCTACGCCTTGGCCTCCGCCTTGACCGGCTTCGGTATCAGGAACGACACCGCGAGTGCCAGCAGGATCAGCACCAGACCGGCGATCATCGCGGAGGAGTAGCCGGTGGTCGACGAGGCCGAGGACGGCTTCGTGGCGTTCTGGACCGCGTCGAGGATGACGAAGCTGATGCCGGCGCCCAGGTTGAACGCGCCCGCGTTCAGGCCGGGCAGGAAGCCGGGGTTGTCGTCGGGGGACAGGACGATGCCCAGGCCGTTGAGGATGATGTTGCCGATGCCCGCGTAGGTGATGCCGACGAGCAGCGAGCCGATCAGCAGCCACGCCCGCGAGTCGAGGTGGATGGTGGCGGCGAGGATCGCGACGGACACCACGGAGCCGATCAGCCCGACCCGCAGCACGCGGCCGTAGCCCCAGGTGGCGGCGGCGCGGCCGGCCAGCGGGCCCATGGCGAAGCCGGCGAGGGCGTACGGGGTGAGCGTCCACCAGGCCGAGCCGGTGGCCGACATGCCGAGGCCCGCGTGGGCGTCCTGGGCGAAGGCGGGCACGAGGCCGTTCATGATCGCGAAGACGCCGGTCATGGTGAGCAGGGTGCAGGTCAGCAGCGACCACGTGGCGCGGCGCTTCAGGTGGTGCAGAGCGGCCAGCGGGTGGGCCGCCCGGCCCTCGTTGCGCCAGAAGAGGGCGAAGGAGACGACCGCGATGACGGCCATGACCGCGACGTACGCCCAGTTCGCCGAGCCGAGCTTGCCCGCCTCGTCGAAGGCGAGCAGCAGGGTGCCCACCGACACGGCGAGGAAGAGCGTGCCGAGCCAGTCCATGCGGGTGGTGCCGGCGGCGGCACGCGACTCACGGGTGAGGGTCGCGACGAGCACCGCGCCGATCGCGGCGACGGCGGCCATGGTCCAGAAGACGGCGCCGAAGCCGAAGTTGTCGGTGAGCGAGCCGCCAGCCACCGAGTCGATACCGGCGATGCCGCCGTTGACGGCGGTGATCACGCCGAGCAGGGTGCCGTAGAGCTTCGGCTCGCGGACCTCGTTGCGCAGCATGATGAGGCACAGCGGCACGGTCGGTCCGCTGATGCCCTGGAGCACGCGGCCGACGAACAGCACCGGCACGTTGCCGGCCAGCGCGGAGATGACGCACCCGATGACCATCAGGGCGAGCATCCCGACCAGGACGCGGCGGCGGCCGATCAGGTCGCCCAGGCGCGGCAGGAAGAGGGAGAAGACGGCCGCGGAGGTGAAGAACGCGGTCTGGGTGTTGCCGATGGACACCGACGAGGTGTGCAGCGACGTCGCCATGTCCGACAGCGCCGGGCTGAGCATGCTCGCGTTGAGCTGGAAGGCGAAGCAGGCGACCAGCAGGGCCGCCATGAGGGCGCCGATCCTGGCCGGGCGGCCGGACCGCTCGTCGAGCCCGCCCAGGGCTCCGGCGGCCTCCCCGGCCGGCGCGGGTGCGGGAGAGAAGTTCACGCCTGCTCACCCTTCGTGGCGTCGGCGCCGTCGGCGTCGCCGCCCTCGCCGATCCGCTCCAGGGCGTCGACGACCATGTCCCAGAAGCGGTCGCGGTCGAGCTTGACGGCGACCTGGGTGCGGCAGTCCTCGGGGGCCGGGCGGCGGAAGTCGGCGACGGTCATGCCGACCGTCAGCGAGCCGTGCAGCTCGATGTCGACGGGGGCGCGGCGGACCGTCATCACGTCGGGGTCGATGACGTAGGCGACGGCGCACGGGTCGTGCACCGGCGGGTGCTCGAAGCCCTGGGCCTCCAGGTACATGGTGCCGAAGAAGTCCAGCAGCTCACCGACGAAGCGGGCCGGGCGGGTGCCCACGGCGGCGATCTTCTCGCGCACCTCGGGCGTGGCCAGCGCCTGGTGGGTCAGGTCCAGACCCACCATGGTGACCGGCCAGCCGGCGTTGAAGACGATGTGCGCGGCCTCGGGGTCGATGATGATGTTGAACTCGGCGACCGCGCTCCAGTTGCCCTCGTGGTAGCCGCCGCCCATCAGGACGACCTCGCGGACACGCTCGGCGATGCGCGGCTCCTTGCGCACGGCCAGGGCGATGTTGGTCAGGCCCGCCGTCGGGACGATGGTGATCTCGCCCGGCTCGTGGGACATCACGGTGTCGATGATCAGGTCGACCGCGTGCCTGCGGTCCAGCTCGATCTGCGGCTCGGGCAGCACCGGGCCGTCCAGACCGGACTCGCCGTGGATGTCGGGGGCGGTCTCGATCTCGCGGACCAGGGGACGCGGGCTGCCGGCGGCGAACGGCACGCCGGTGATGCCGGCGATCCGGGCGACCGACAGGGCGTTGCGGGTCACCTTCTCCAGCGTCTGGTTGCCGACCACGGTGGTGACGGCGACCAGCTCAACGCTGGGGCTGCCGTGAGCCAGCAGCATGGCGATCGCGTCGTCGTGTCCGGGATCGCAGTCGAGGATGATCTTCCTGGTCAACGTGAGCCCCTTTGCTCTGCCGGGCGGTAGGTAGTGCCCGCCGGGGATACCGGCGGGGAATCCGTGGAAACGATTGCCAGCGCATGCCGCTGCCGAAGACACCCCGGTGATGGCTCCGGCCTCGGCCGCACGGGCGGCCGATGTGACGTATCCCATGGCCGGTGCCCTCAGTGTTTCCACCGCTCAGGGCGGATCACGGGCACGTCCCGGGGGATGGACGCTGTCGGCGCGACACGTTACCGGAGTCTGATCGTCCGGTTCTGCATGCCCTGCGAGAGGGCCTTGCGGTGCCTGCGGTCACGACATCAGGAAATCGTTCTCCGAAGGAAGAGTGCGGACGCGCCCCCCGAGTTGTCAATGGATGAGGCGCACATCACGTTTCATGCCGTCCGTCCGGTGAGTGGAGCCGTGACCGAGTCATCACCGTGTCGACCAACTGGCCCCACCTCGGGGTGATAACGTTTGCCGGCATCAAGGGTGACGTGGTCCGCAGTGCGGCGGTCCGCGGTGAGCGAGGAGGCTGCCCGGTGAGCGAGGTGACCCTCAGGGACGTTGCGTCGCTGTCCGGCTGCTCGGTATCGACGGTCTCCCGCGTGCTCGCCGGCACCCGGCCGGTCGGCGAGGAGATCGCCGTCCGGGTCCGCGCCGCCGCCGAGACCCTCGGCTACGTGCCCAACCAGGTGGCCCGTTCGCTGCGCAGCCGTTCCACGGGCACCGTCGGCCTCGTCCTGCCGCAGATCACCAACCCGTTCTACCCCTCGCTGGTGCGCGAGTTGACGCACGTCCTGCACTGGTACGGGCGGGCGGCACTGCTCGCCGACAGCGACGACGATCCCGAGGTGGAGGCCGGACGGATCGCCGACCTGCTCGGCCGCAGGGTCGACGCCCTGCTGGTGGTCCCGGTGGACGAGCGGCTCAGCCGCCCCGCGGTCGCCGAGGCGGCCGGGCGGGTGCCGCTGGTGCTGCTCGACCGCGGCTGCGGGCCGGGCGTCGCGGACCTGGTGGCCGTCGACAACGCCGCCGGCATCGTCCAGATCCTGGACCACCTGGCCGCCACCGGCCGCCGCCGCCCCTGCTTCGTCGGCGCCGCCGGCACGGACTCGGCGGCGGCGGAGCGCCGGGCCGCCTTCGACGCCGGCGCCGCCGCGTTCCTCCCCGAGGGGGAGCGGGCCCTGGTCGAACTCGGCGACTTCTCCGTCGCGTGGGGCCGGGCCGCCGTCGACCGGCTGTGGCCGTCCCGCCCCGACGCCGTGGTGTGCGCCAACGACCTCATTGCCATCGGGGCCCTGCAACGCCTCCGCGAGCTGGGCGTCGACGTGCCCGGCGACGTCGCCGTGACCGGCTTCGACGACGTGCCGATGGCGTCGCTCACCGCCCCGGCGCTCACCACCGTCCGCCAGCCGGTGCACGAACTCGCCTCCGAGGCGGCCGCGTTGCTGGAGAGGGGGATCGACTCCGGCGGTCCGGGGGCCGAGGGGCCGACGGAACGGCCGGCAGCCGGCGGGTCCGTACGGTACGGCTCACACCGGAGCTGGCCGTCCGCGCCTCCAGCGTTCCGCCGGTCGCCGGGCCCCGCCCGGCCCCGGAGCCGAGACCGCCGCCGCCCCGCCACCCCGAACGGGGTCCGGCAGGCCCGGCCTGCGCCGGAAGGACGCCGTACCCCGCCCCCGCCCCCATGACCGCAACGACCCGAACAGCGTGAGGAACCAGCAGTGATCACCGTCGTCGGAAGCCTGAACCTCGACCTCGTGGCGCCGGTGCCGCGCCACCCCGTGCCCGGAGAGACCGTGCTGGGCGGGGACATCGCCCAGCACCCCGGCGGCAAGGGCGCCAACCAGGCCGTCGCCGCGGCACGCCTCGGCGGGCAGGTCGCCTTCGTCGGCCGGGTCGGCGACGACGACGCGGGCCACGTGATGGCCGAAGCGGTGCGCGGCCAGGGTGTCGACACCACGTACGTGCGCACCACCGCGGACACCCCGACCGGCCGGGCGATGATCGCCGTCAGCCCGGTGGGCGAGAACAGCATCATCGTCAGCCCGGGCGCCAACTCCCGCCTCACGGCCGCCGACTGCGAGGCCGCCGCCGACGTGCTGGCCCGGTCGGCCGTCACCGTGCTCCAGCAGGAGGTGCCGGACGAGGCCAACCACGCCGCGGCCCGGCTCGCCGGCGGGACGGTGCTGTACAACCCGGCGCCGGTGACGCAGGAGTCCGTCCCGCCGCCGCACGTCGACCTGCTGGTGCCGAACCGCACCGAGCTGGCCGCGCTCACCGGCACGGACGTGCCCCGGACGATCGACGAGGTCGTCACGGCCGCCCGCCGGCTGCGCGGCGCGGGCGCGGTCGTCGTCACCCTCGGCGGCGACGGCGTCCTGCTGCTGGAGGGCACGGCGCACCTGCACCTCCCGGCCTACCGCGTCGAGCCGAAGGACACCACCGCCGCCGGTGACTGCTTCTGCGGCGCCCTCGCGGTCGGGCTCTCCGAGGGCCGCTCCCTGGAGGAGGCCGCCCGCTGGGCCTCGGCGGCGGCGGCGCTGAGCACGACCCGCGCGGGAGCCCAGTCCTCCCTGGCGACGCGGGACGAGGTCGAGGCCTTCATCGAGCGCAACCGCGCCTGATCAGGGCGTCACCCGCTCTGAGCCGCGCGGGAGCCGGGCGCGTCCGCTCGCTTGCGGGCTTACGGGCTTGCGGGCTTGCGGGCTTGCGGGCTTGCGGGCTCCGGCATCGGACCACGCCCTCGGACGCCGGCGTCGGTCCCCGGACCGCGGGCTTCGGCCACCGGGAGCCGGGCCCCGACCCGGAGGGGGCGGCGCTCAGACGACCGGCGCCGCCCCCTCCGGGACGGGGCCGGTGGAGCCGCGTACGACCAGCTGCGTCGCCAGCTCGACGTGCAGGGTGTCCACGGTGTGCCCGTCCAGCAGCCTGACCAGCAGGGACACCGCTATCCGCCCCATCTCCCCCAGCGGCTGCCGCACCGTCGTCAGCCGCGGCACCGTACTGCGGCTGAGGTCGATGTCGTCGAAGCCGGCCACGGACACGTCACGGGGCACCCGCAGCCCCCGCTCGTACGCGGCCCGCAGCGCCCCGACGGCCGCCTTGTCGTTGAACGCGACCAGGGCGGTCGGTCGCCGGGGCAGGTCCAGCAGCTCGCACGCCGCCGCGTACCCGTGGTCGGCGGTCGGCTCGATGCTGCGGACCAGCTCCGGTGCCGGGAGCACCCCGGCCTCGGCGAGCGCGGCGGTGTGGCCGGCCAGCCTGGACTGCCCGGCCAGCCAGCCGGCCGGGCCGCCGATCACGCCGATCCTGCGGTGCCCCAGCTCCACCAGGTGCGCGCTCACGCTGCGGGCACCGGCGAGGTTCGCCGCCGACACCGACGCGATGTCGCCCGGCAGCGGCGTGCGCGGGTCCACCACGACCAGCGGAAAGTCCACCGCCCGCAGCGCCTCCAGCTCCCGCACCGGCTCCGGCGGAACGATCAGCACCGCCCCGGCGATGCCCGGGTCACGCGGCAGGCCGTCCAACACGTGCGCGTCGCGCGCCGCGTCCCCCGCGCTGAGCACCAGCCGCCGCCCGTGCAGGTCCAGGGCCTCGGCGATGGAGGAGACGATCACCCCGAAGTAGTCGGTCAGCACATACGGGCAGCGTACGTAGATCGCGCCCGCGGCCGACCCCGCGGCCGCCCCCGGCCGGGCCGGCGCGGGCGCACCCAGCCGGGCCACCGCCCGCCGCACCAGCTCCCGGGTCTCCGGCGCCACGTGCGCGTGGCCGTTCATCACCCGCGACACCGTGGCGATCGACACCCCCGCCTCTGCCGCTATCGCCCGCACCGTGGCCCGCCCGCCGCCCCGTCCCGCCCCGGCCCCAGCCACGCGTCACCTTCCCCCGTCCACCCGCGCATGCTAGCGCCTCTCCCGGCCGGGTGTGCCCCGCTCGCCGCCCTGGCACGGCCGTCCGCCGCGTTGCCGTACCGGCCGAGTAGGCCCGCTACGAGGCCGGTTCGGCGCCTTGCGGCTGACCGCGCCAGCGCACCTCGCTACCGGGCACACCCTGCCGGTCACGGCGCTCGCCTCTCCCGGCCGGGTGTGCCCCGCTCGCCGCCCCGGCACGGGCACAGGCACTCGCCGTGTCGGCCGAAAACGCGACCAGCCCGCTACGAGGGCTTCCGGCCGCCGTGCGATCGCCCGCGCCAGGACACCTCGCCACCGGGCACATCGTGCCGGTCACGGCACCAGTACCCCTTCCCGCCGGGCGCGCGCCCCGGGCCGCCGCCCCGGCGGTGGTGGCGGCCGGAGAGCCGCCGTGCCGGTTTGACAAACCACCTTGCCGTATCGGCACATGGTGGCATGGAGGAAACCGACGCCGTCCTGGCCGGTGTGGGAGCGCGGCTGCGCGCCCTGCGCACCGCCCGTCAGACCACCCTGGCCGCCGTGTCCGAACGCACCGGGATCTCGGTGAGCACGCTGTCCCGGCTGGAGTCCGGCCACCGCAGGCCCACCCTGGAACTCCTGCTGCCCCTGGCCCGGGAGTACGGCGTCCCGCTCGACGAACTCGTCGGCGCCCCCGCCACCGGCGACCCCCGCATCCACCCCCGCCCCTTCACCCGCGACGGCAGGACCTACGTGCCCCTCACCCGCCACCTCGGCGGGCTGCACGCCTACAAGCTGGTCGTCCCCGGGGTCCGGCCCGGCCGCACCGACCGTCCGGAGCTGCGCACCCACGACGGCTACGAGTGGATCTACGTCCTGTCCGGCCGACTGTGGCTCGGCCTGGGGGAGCGGGAACTCGTCCTCGGTCCCGGCGAGGCCGCCGAGTTCGACACCCGCGTGCCACACGCCTTCACCGCGGCCGACGAGCGGGCCGTCGAGTTCCTGAGCCTCTTCGGCCCCCAGGGCGAGCGGCTCCACGTCCGCGCCCGGCCCGCCTCCTCCTGACCCGGCCCCTCCCAACCACCCGCCCGACCACCCCGCCCCACCCCACCCGCCGGCCTCCGCCCCTCGGGCCGGATCGAGTACGCCCGCCCAGGGAACGGGATGTGACGACCCGTCGGCCGACCGGTCCGGCGGGCGAGGCGGCGCGCCGTCACCCGGGCGTGTCCACCACCGGGTCGGAGTCCAGCGCGCCAAGCCCGCCGATCGGACCGCCGCGGTCGGCCAATCCGTCCTCAAGGCCGTCCGCCAGGCTGTCCTCCAGGCTCTGTTCCAGGTCAACCAGCTCCGGCGGACCCTCCGGCCCCTCCGCGGCCGGATGCGGGCGCCCGGCAGGATGGTCCGCCCGGTCCGCCCGGTCCGCCCGGTCCGCCCGGTCCGCCCGGTCCGCCCGGTCCGGGTAGTCCGGATCGCCGGGACCCAGGTCCGCGGCCGGGCCGTCCCACCGGGCCGGCGCGCCGTCCTCGGCTGCCGGCGCCAGCGCGCCGCTGACCAGCCCCGTCCGCCCGAGGGACACCAGCTCGCCGCACAGCTCGGCAGCGTCCCGCGCCTGCTGCTCCAGGTCGCGCAGCGCCCGGAACGCCGCGCCGTACCGCCGCTGGTCGGCCAGGCCCAGCTGCGGTACCCGGGTTCCGCGCACGTCCGGGCGCGAGGAGCCGATCGTCCCGCCCGCCCGCCGCCGCGCGCCGCCCCCGAGCGGGCCGGACAGGAACCCCTGGAGGAAGTCGGTGTCCAACTGCTCGCTCACCGACACCGGTTCGCCGTCGGCGAACTCCACCAGCCCGGCCCGTGCCAGCTCCGCCACCCCCGGCAGCACTCCGTCCGAGCCCGACCCGGCGCCGGGGCCCGCCGCGAGCTCGGGCAGCGCCCCCCGCAGCGCGGCCAGCAGCTCGTCCAGCCGGTCGCACAGCCGCCGGTACTCCGCCGCGGTGTCCCGGCGCACACCGGCCACGTGCGCCGCCGGCGTCAGGTCCACCACCTCGTCCAGCAGGTCGATCAGCGGCACCTCGGCGACCTGCTCCGGGCGCGGCGCGAACGGGCCGCCCGGCGGGTTCCCCGACACGTCGACCATCCGCACCGATCCCGTGCCCCCGTCCACCGGGCGGGTGAGGAACCACAGGTGGACCGGCAGCGTGTGGCCGGAGGCCACCCCCGGAGGCAGCCCCACCACCTGCCGCAGCACCCCCCGCCGCACCAGCTCCGCGCGGATGCGCCGCCCCGCCTTGCGGTACGCCACCGACGCCGGCATCACCAGCACCGCGCGGCCGCCGGGCGCCGTGTGCGCGTACGCGTGCTGGAGCCAGGCGAGTTCGCTCTCCGCCCGGGACGGCACCCCCAACTCCCAGCGCGGGTCCAGGAGCAGGTCCTCCCGGCCCCAGTCCACCCAGCCCGACGGGGGATCGCACACCACCAGATCCGCCCGCGCCCCCGCCCACCGGTCCGCCCGCAGCGAGTCGCCCGACCGTATCCGGGTCCGCCCGCCGCCGGCCAGTACCGCCCGGAGCCGGGCGAACTCCGCCATGTCCGGGTCGAGTTCCTGGCCGAGCCGGACCGCGGCCGACTCCCGGCCCACCCCAAGCAGCAGCGACCCGACACCGCACGCCGGGTCGAAGACCGTCGCTCCGTCCGCCACCGGTTCGGTGAACCAGCGCACCGCCGCCAGCAGTCGCGAGGACGTGACCGGCTCCGCCCCCGCCCGCCGCGACGACTGGAGGAACCGCCCGGTCAGCGCCTCCAACAGCTCGGCCGGGGCGACCTCCTGAACCGTCCGCCCGATCTGCTCCACCAGCTCCTTGTCCAGCTCCGCGGGCACCGAGGAGTCCACCAGCAGCCGCGCCACCGAGGCCAGCCCGCGCACCAGGTCGTCGCCGAACTCCCCGCGCAGCAACCGCCATACGCGCTCGGCGCCGCCGGCCTCCTGGCCCTTCTCCTGCCGGGCCAGCCACGCGCGCACCTCCGCCAGCCGGAACAGCGGGCTGTTCGCGCGGCCGCCGGCCGGGGCGGGGAAATCCTCGTGCCGCCGACGCCAGTTGGACACCGCCGCCCGGGTCACCCCGGCCAACCGGGCGATCTCCGCACCGGTGACGAGCGGCTCGGCGGCCGAGCGGGGGTCGACGCTCATGGCGGCAACCGTACACGGCCCCCCGACTCCGCTCCAGGGCCGGATATGTTGGCGTCGTACACGCATCTGCCGCGTATCCTCCCGTCGGACATGAACGCTCGGTGAAGACTCCTGCACGCCGGTACCACGGCGGACCGCTCTCACGTAGGGCCCGGAGGGGCTCCGTCCGGCTCTCCGTCCGGCTCGACGGCCCGTCGCCGTGCTCGGTCCAGCCCGCCGCGCGGGGGGCGCGGACCGCCGTGGGTGGTGGGCACGCCCTGCCCGGTGTCAGGCCCTGCCCGGACGGCGGCCCGTTCGGCGGCGTTTCCGCGTCACGAGGTGAGGAGCGTCCAGGGGTTCGGGGCGGCGAGGGCGAGGCGGGGTCTGCGCGAGGCCCAGTGGCGTACCGCGGTCTCCATGACCGCGGCCGGGTCGCGGACCGTCCTCGTGGGCTCGAAGGGCGACGACATGCTGGTGTAGCTCTGGAACATGGCCAGGAGCCGGACCGCGTGGTGCTGGAACGGCGACAGGTACCGCTCCGCCAGCGGCAGGTAGAACCGGTTCCACGTCTCCGTCGGGACGAACGGCGGCTGGTCGACGGGGGCGACACCGTGGCGGGCCCGGACCTCGTTCAGCGTCCGGCAGGTGATGCCGATCATGGCGGACAGGCGCAGGCTGCCTCCGCCGCCCGCGACCACCTCGACCCGCGGGGACGCCGGGGGCGGGGCGAGCGCGGCCGCGGCGACCGCCTCCGCGACGTCGTCGACGGGGCTGATCTCCGCGTAACCGTCCGGGTCGCCGACGACGACGGCGGCGAGGCCGGAGACCAGCGCGTGGATGATCGTGTACGGACCGGAGAAACGGGCGATCCGTCCGTTGTCGCGCCGGCCCACGATCAACGGCGGCCGGACGATCGTCAGCGGCCCGCCGTGCTCCTCGCGCACCAGGGACTCGCAGGCGGCCTTCGACCACTCGTAGCCGTTGCGGTACCCGTCGAAGTCCGCGCCGCGCAGGTCGGCGGAGGCCCGCGACCCGCCCACGTACGCCGTCGAGACGTGGACGACGTGGGTGTCCCCGTCGGCCAGGGCCAGCACCGCCCGCAGCGGTTCCACGTTGGCCGCCAGCGCCTCGGCCCTGCTCATGGTCCAGCGGGTGGAGGCGGCGGTGTGCACGATGACGTCCCAGTGCCCCGACAGCTCCCGTGGCGGCGGCTCGCTCCCGATGTCCCAGGCCGTCAGTTCCGCGTCCGAGGCCCTTCTGGCCACCCGGGTGAGCGGCCCGGGACAGGAGGGGTCCGCGCGCAGCCGGTCGACGACTTCGGTGCCCACCACCCCGGTGGCGCCGGTGACAAGGGTTCGCATGTGTTGGCCGTTCCGTGAGTCGGAGCAGGGGCAGGGGCAGGGGCAGGAGCAGGGGTAGGAGCAGGGGTGTCGGCGGTGGGAGCGCGCACGGGTACGGGCGGCTGCGGCGGGCCGGGCCCGTCAGGCCGGCGGCGCCAGCACCAGGCACGCGTTCTGCCCGCCGAACCCGAAGGAGTTGGAGAGCACGGGCCCGGGGGCGATCGTGCGGGGCGCGCCGATCACCACGTCCACCAGGCCGGACTCCGGGCTGCCGAGCGTGTTCGCGATCGGCGGGACCACCCCCCGGGCGGCGCAGAGCAGCGCCAGCAGCGCCTCCAACGCGCCCGATCCGCCGATGAGGTGGCCGCTCACGCCCTTGACGGCCGTCAGGGGCGGCGGCCGTCCCGCGAAGGACCGTTCGACGGCGGTCGCCTCCGCCCTGTCGTTCAGCAGCGTCGAGGTGCCGTGCGCGCTGATGTGGCCGATGTCGGCCGGCGCGAGGCCGGCGTCCGCGATGGCGAGCCGCATGCACTCGGCCGCCGTCGCCGCCTCGGGGTCCGGCGCGGCGATGTGGAAGGCGTCGCAGTTGGCGGCGTAGCCCGTGACCTCGCCGTAGATCCTCGCCCCCCGGGCGAGGGCCAGGTCCCGTCTCTCCAGCACGAGCACGGCGGCTCCCTCGCCGATGACGAAGCCGTCCCGGTCGGCGTCGAAGGGGCGGCTGGCCAGGCCGGGTTCGCCGCTGCGCGAGGACAGCGCCCGCATCTTCGCGAAGCCGCCCACGACGGTGGTCGTGACGGGCGCGTCGACGCCGCCCGCCACCGCGGCGTCCAGCTCGCCGTACTGGATGCGGCGGGCGGCCTCGCCGATGGCGGTGGTGCCGCTCGCGCACGAGGTGGAGTACGTCGTGCAGTTGCCGCGGAAGCCGTAGCGCATCGCCACCCGGCAGGCCGGCGAGTTCGTCATGGCCCTGGGGACGGTGTGCACCGGCATCGTCATCGGCCGCGCCCCGTAGTCGAAGGTGGTGGCCTCCATCGTCACGAGCCCGCCGATCCCCGTACCGACCTGGACGCCCACGCGCGAGGGCGGCAGGTCGGCGAGGGCCTGCTCGCCCGCGTCGGAGACCGCGTCCACGGCGGCGCAGAGCAGCAGCGTCGTCGGCCGGTCCAGCTGGCGGCGCTCGCGCCGCGTGATGTACGGGTCGACGTCGAACTCCGGCACCAGGCAGGCGATGGTGACGGCGACCTCGGCCCGCGCCTCCGCCAGGTGCCGCGCGACGGCGGCGGTCGACTCGGCGGAGAGCAGCCGCGCGTAGGCCGCCTCGGCGTCGTTGCCCGCGGACGACTTGACGCCGAGGCCGGTGACGACGACCCGGACCCGCCCGGGCGGGGGGCCGCCGCTCATGCGGGCCGTGCCAGGCGCTTCTCGAGCAGGTCGACGGCGTCGCCGACGGTCCTGGCCTCCAGGAGGTCGGAGACCGGGATCTTCACCCGCAGGACGTTCTCCAGCCGGGCGCCGACGTCCATCAGCTCCAGGCTGTCGATGCCGAAGTCGGCTCCGAGGTCGGTGCTCTCGCCGATGTCGTCCAGCTCCGTGCCGAGGACGTCCGAGACGGCCGTCCTGACGGTGCGGGAGAGTTCCGCCCGGGTGAGGGCGGGGGCGGGCGCGGTGCCGGTGGCCGGCCCGCCGGGGCGGCCACCGGGGTCAGCCGGTTCCGCCCCGCTCACCGGTCCGGCCGGGTCCGTCGGCGAGCGCTCGCCCTGCCGCTCCATGCGGTCCATACCTGTCTCTTCCGTGTGCGGTGTGGGGGCGTCGCCGGCACGAGGGGCGGTGCGTGCCGCGTGCCGGGTTGCCGGGTGCCGTGGAGGTGCGGAGCCCTCTCGGGGCTGGGAACGGGTCTGGGAACGGGGCCGGGACGGGGGTCGCTCGGGCGGACGGCCGGGCCGCCGGGCCGCCGGGCGGCCGCTCACCGCTGCGCCGCCCCGGCGGCCGAGCGCGCCGCCACCGTGATCGCCGCGTCGAGGATCTCGGCCGCCTCCGCGATGTCCGACTCCGTGCTGACCAGGGGCGGGAGCAGCCGTACGGTGCCGGGGCGCCCCAGGCACGGCGACACCAGCAGCCCCGCGCCGGCGAGTTCGACCACCACCGATCCGGCCACCGCGGGCGTGGCGAAGTCGATCCCGCGCAGCAGGCCCCTGCCGCGGATCGCGGCGATCACCTCGCCGTGCCGGCCGGCGAGTTCGTCCAGCGCGGTGTCCAGCGCGGCGGCGAGGACCCTGCCGTGTGCGGCCGCTGCCTCGATCGCGGTGAGCGCGGCGGGCAGCGCCGCGCAGCTGAGCGGGTGGCCCCCGAAGGTCGCCGAGTGCAGGAAGGGGTCGGTGCTCAGCGGGGCGTACAGCTCCTCCGAGCAGACCAGGGCCGACAGCGGTACGACGCCTCCGCCCAGCGGCTTGCCGACCAGTACCGCGTCGACGGGCAGACCGGCGGCGAGGGCGAGGGAGCGCTCCCCGCATCTGCGCAGTCCGCACTGGATCTCGTCGGCGATGGTGAACGTGCCGTGCCGCGCGGCGTCGGCGCACCACTGGCGCAGCACGTCGACGGGAAGGACGGCCGCTCCGTTCTCGCCCTGCACGGGTTCGAAGACGACCGCGGCGACCTCCCCGCCGCGCACCTCCCGCAGCACGGCGCCGGGGTCGTCGGGCGGGACGTGGACGACGTCCACGGCCGCGCCCAGCAGCCCCCGCCGGTAGAGGGGGCTGTGGGTGAGGGCCAGGGCGCCGAGGGACTTGCCGTGGAAGCCGCCCCGCACCGCCAGGACCCGGCCGCGTCCGGTGACGAGGCGCGCGAGCTTGACGGCGACCTCGACGGCGTCGGCGCCGTTGAGCCCGAAGTACACCTTCGGGAGGGCCTGCTGGAAGTACTCCGCGAGGTGGGCCGCGGCGCGCGCGGCCGTGGGGTTGGCGAGGCTGCGGGTCGAGGTGGGCATCGCGTCGAGCTGGCCGCGTACGGCCGCTAGGACGTCCGGGTGCCGGTGGCCCAGCAGGGTGACGGCGTACGAACCGAAGTCGAGGGCCGTACGCCCGTCGGACAGCGTCACCCGGCAGCCGTCGGCCGCCGTCTCGGTGGCGCCCCGGCCCGCGAACGAGCCGGTCAGGGCGAGCCGGGGCGACAGGTGGCGGCGGATCAGGTCGAAGGTGTCGCCGGACGGGACGGGGACGGCGCGGGGGGCGGGAGGTCCGCCGGACGCGCCGAGAGCTGCGGTCATACGCGGTCGCGCTCCTCTTGGGCTTCGCGGGCGGGAGGGGGCACACTCGCCGGAGCCGCCGCCCCGTCGCCGGCCGGGCTCCCCGCGGCTCCCGGACCGCACCCCCCGGCGGCCGCCCCGCCGGCCAGCAGCCGGCGCTCCAGCGCCGTCAGCATCTGGGCGGCGTTCTCCCGCAGGGCGTCCGCCGCGACGGGGTTGAGCAGGTCGGCCAGGAGCGGAATGCCGATGTCGAACGTGACGTGCAGGCAGACCCTGCTGTGTCCGCCGGGCGCGGGCCGCACCCCCCAGTGGCCGGCGAACTCGCCGAGGTCGCCGGTGACCTGGCGGAAGTCGAAGCGGCGGGCGACCGGGTCGATCACCTCGTCCTCGGTCCACTGGAGCACGGACCCCTTGAGCCGCACCGACCAGGCGCTCGTACGGCGGTGTTCGTCGGCCTGCCGGATGATCGTGACGGAGTCGACGCTGTCCATGCACGCGGCGAAGGACTCGACGTCCACGACGGCGGCCCACGCGGCCTCCGGCGGTACGGCGATGGGGAGATCGACCTCTACTCGGGGCATGGAGAGGGGGCACCTTCCTGGTCGGCGTTGCTCGGGGGCTCCGCGGCCCGCGCGGGTGGGTGCGGGCCGAGTGCCTGCGTCCGGGCGGCCGCGAGGGCCGGCGGCAGCAGCCGGCGCAGCACGGCGCGGGGCAGCGGACGCAGGTGGGTGATCGCGTACGACTGCTCGATCAGCCGGCAGCCGAACTCGACCTTGGGGGTGTACGCGGTCTGCGCGAAGCGGATGTGGCGGCATCCCGCGTCGAGTGCCAGGCGGATCGCCGCGTAGTGGACGTTGTGGTAGAGGCGGGCGTCGTGCGCCAGCGCGTAGTCGAGGCCGATTCTCGCCCCGGTGGCGCCGCGGCCGCTGAAGAGGCAGAGCAGGAAGGCGACGAGCCGTTCACCGTCGAAGCAGGCCACGAGGCGCCGGTCCGGCCCGGGGCCGGCCGCGAGGGCGGTGAGGAAGCGGGCGTCGAGGACGTCGAGCCGTTGGTCGGCGCGCTCCATGACCTGCCGGTAGAGGTCGAGCATGTCCGGTACGAGGTGGCGGAAGTCCTCGACGGTCTCCATCCGCAGCCCGGGGTGGGCGGCGAACTTGCGGATGTTGCTGCGGGCGTTGCGCCGCGGTTTGGCCGGGAGCCGCTCGACGTACTGGTCGAACGTGGCTGCGGAAAGGGGGAGTTCGGTGTCGGGCAGGCTCGGCACCGAGAAGAAGCCGGCGGCGCCGAGGGCGGCGCGCAGCGGGGCGAGGCCGGCCTCGGCGAAGTCCTTGAGGACCACGGTGCCGAGGCGCTCGGTCCGCGCGAAGCGGAGCACGGCGTCGACCAGCACCCCGCCGACCTCGTCGGTGAGCGGCCCGGCGGTGAGGACGTGGCCCTGGCCCAGGAGGTTGCCGCAGAAGAGCATCGGCACCCGCAGCAGGCCGGGCGCCACCTTCCGCACGGGGGCGAGGAGTCCGCGCTCACGCGGGCCGACGACGTCGTCGAGCCGGAGGTTCCTGAAGAGGCACAGGGGCAGGACCGCCTCGGCCCGGCTGCCTCTGCGCACCACCAGATAGGCGTAGCCGTCGGGCCCGATGCCGCCGCACTCCATGGCCCGGAAGACGGCGGGGGACCACATGGGGTCGTCGGGCGGGGCCAGTTCACGCCAGACCGACGGCGGCAGCGCGTCGATCGAACGCAGCACCTCGACGCGGCAGGCGGCACCGTCGTCACCTTCATGCTCCATGCGCCACCAGCTCCTGCTCCCTGTCGGTGTCGGGTCGATCCGGGCGGGGTACGGCGGGTCGGGGCCGCCGCGGCCGGACGCGCGGGGCGAGGGGCTGGGGGCGAGGGGCCCGCCGTGCGCGTCCGGCGGGCGGAGGCGCGGAGGCGCGGGGCGTCCGGGGCTGTCCCGGGGCCGCCCCGGGGGCCGCGCCTTCAGCCGATACGCAGGGGGGCGCCGTTCAGGAAGTCCCGCAGGGGGCCGCCCATACGGGCCCGGGACGGCGGGTGGAAGGTGAGGCAGGTGGCGGCGGAGGCGAGGTAGGCGGTGTCGGGCGCTCTGATGAACGCCATGCCGCCGAGCGCCGCCTGGCAGGCCGTGGTGGTGCGGGCGATGGCGTCCTGCGCCGCGTATCTGGCCGACAGCGCGTCGGCGAGCAGTCCCTCGCCCCACTCCTCCGTGTCCATGGCTCTGGCGACCGATTCGACGGAGAGCATCGCGGCCTCGATGTCGACCAGGAAGGGCGTCGGGTCCTGCGGGCCGCCCCCCTTGCCGAGGACGCGCTCGACGAGGGCGCTGGCGACTCCGATGTAGCCGGCGGTCAGCAGGAGTTCGAACCAGAGGAAGCCGGCGAGGTTCAGCTCGTCGGGGACGGCGTCGGCGGTGACCCGGGTGACGACCACCATCGCGGGGTCGAGTTCGACGTCGGTGAGCACGACCTGGTCGCTCTCGGCGCCGGCGAGCACGGGAGAGGACCAGAAGGGGCGCACCTCGATACCGGGTGAGCCCGCGGGGACGAGGGCGACGGCGAGCCGGTCGACGCCGTCCTCGTCCGCCATCACGACGGAGGCGGTCAGCAGGTCCATCGAACGGGACAGGCTGCACGGCATCTTGCTGCCGTTCAGCAGGACCTGTCCGCCGGCCGTGCGGCGGGCGGTGAGGTGCGGCCCCAGGATGTTCTGCCCGGTGTTGCCCTCCGCGAACGCGGAGGCGAGCAGGAGCCGGTCCTTGGCGATGGCTTCGAGCAGCAGCCCCTCCGTGCCGTTGCCGTACGCGGCGGCCCGGACGAGCCCCGCGATCGAGAAGTGGTGCATGGTGGTCGCCACCGCGAGTGAGGGGCAGCGGGAGCCGACGGCCCGTTGTACCCGTACGGCCTGCAGGGGGGTGGCCCCGATGCCGGCGTTCTGGGTGGGGACCAGCAGGGCGGGGCCGCCCGCGGCGCGGAACTCGGCGATGGCGGGGCTCGGCGCGCTTTCCAGTTCGGTCAGCGGATGGCGGGCAAGGGCCGCGTCCAGCCCCGGCAGCAGGGCTTCGACGGTGGCGCGTTCACGGTGCAGGAACGTCACGGGTGGTGCCTCTCGTCCGGCGGCGGTGGGGGCCGGTTCGGTGGGGGCGGCGTCAGCCTCGCGCGGTCAGCGGCAGGTTCTCGAAGGCCCGCAGGCTGATGGACGCGCGACGCAGGGGCGGGCCGGCCGCGATCAGGGACGGCAGGCGCTGCGGGAGCTGTTCGAGGAGCTCCCCGCCCTCCACGCGGGCGAGCGCCGCGCCCAGGCAGTAGTGGAGTCCCGCGCTGAAGCCGAGCACCTTGATGTTGTCGCGCCGGATGTCGAACGTGTCGGGGTCCGGGTGGCGTTCGGGGTCGCGGTTGGCGGCGGCGAGCACGGTGGTCACGTTGGCGCCCTCGGGGACGGTCACCCCGGCCACGTCGATCGGCTCGGCGGCGACACGCTCGGTCATCCGCACCGGGGTGTCCCAGCGGAGGGCCTCCTCCACGGCCTGCGGGGCCAGCTCGGGTTTCCTCGCGAGCAGGTCCCACTGGTCGCGGTGGGTGAGCAGGGCGTGCACCGCCAGGCCGAGCAGGCTGGCGGTGGTCTCGAAGCCGGCGACCAGGACGAGCAGGAGCGTGTCGACGAGTTCGGCCTCCGAGAGGCGTCCGTCGTCGGTGTCGCGTACCGCCAGCAGGACCGAGGTGAGGTCGTCGGCCGGCTGCCTTCTGCGGAGGGCGATGAGGTCGGTGAAGTACGCGCGCAGTGCCACCACGGCCTGGTCGGCGCGCTGCCAGTCCTCCGGGGAGCGGACGGGTTCGAGGATCCGGCCCGCGTCCTGGCCGAGCCGGTGGAACTGCCCCTGCTCCTCGACCGGGACCCCGATGAGATGGCCGATGACGGCCACGGGCAGGGGATAGCCCACGAGTTCCTGGAAATCGGCGCTGCCGCCGTCCGAGGTGGCGTCGGCGAAACCGTCGAGAAGGCGCGCGGTGATATCCCGGACGGTGTGCCGCAGCGCGCCGACGCGGCGCGAACTGAAGCCGCCGCCGACGAGGCGCCGCAGCCGTGCGTGATCGGTTCCGTTGCTGCGCAGCATCGAGGAGTAGAAGAATTCGGCGCTCGGGTGGTCGCGCCAGTCGGGCACCTCGCGTGCGCACCAGTCGAGGTCGGGAACGAGGAATTCGGGATGGGTGAGGACGGCCTGGCAGTCCGCGAACCGGGTCAGGAAGTACGTGTCGAATTCTGCGTTGTAGTAGACGGGTTCGGTCCGCCGGAGCTCCGCGAGTGCCGGGTAGGGGTTTTCCCCGCCCTCCGGGGTGAAAATCGAGAACAACAGCGCTTGCGGATCCACCTGATCCTCTTCGGTCTTCGTTGCTCTGCCCTGGCTCTTCTCTGCCCTGGCTTTTCTCTGAAGGGGGAGACGCAGGCGGTGTCCGGCATGCGGCGTGCGGCATACGGCCTGTTCCCGCAACGAAGCTTAACCGGCCCATCAAATTCGCTCGGGTGGGTCTGTCTGCTTACAAGCGGTTTGGGCGGTAATAATCGCCCCTGACGAATGAACGAGGGCACTGGTGTGCGCATGAGCATGGCCCATGTGAATGGGTCATAGGATGAGGAGGATATCGGCTTTCGTTACCCGCGGCGCGGATTCGGCCCCCCGGCCTTGTAGGGGACACCTGTTCCCGTTTTCTGCGTCAGCGCCCCAACGGGCCGCCGGCTCGGCACGCGGGGTAGCCGGACGGAAGCCGGACGGAAGTCAGAGCGGAAGCCGGACGGAAGCCGGACCGGTATCCGAACGAACGCGTCCCGGAAGCCGGACCGTTGAAACGCCGGCGCCCGCACCCGGTCCCCGCCGGGTACGCGGCGGCCCCGGCCCCCGCGACCTCCCCCGCCGGGAGGCTGCGGGCGACCGGGGCCGCCGTTCGTGCCGCGCCCCGCGTGGGGCGCGGCCTCCTCGCTCCCTCGGGCCCTCACCCGAACCCGAAGGGGCGTTCCTGTGCGCGGCGGGCCGTCCGGAGCCATTCCGCTCCGGTCGGCCCGCCGCGCCGAGTGCGACCGGGCCGTGCCGTCAGCGGATCGGCCCGAGGCGGTCCCGGGTCAGGACCGCTCGGCGCCGTCACCGCCGAGGTCGACGCCGAACTCCGCGTGCAGGCGCCGCGTGTGGTCGACGTACCGGGCCTGGCCGGTCAGCGTGGCGGCCACGGTCAGCCGCAGGTCCGTGCTGGACGCGCCGAGCCGCAGCTCCAGCGCGCCCGGCTCGACCACGCGCCGCCCGTCGCGTCCGGTGAAGGACGCGAGGTCGGCCGGGACCTCGACGCTCACCCGGGCGGACTGCCCGGGCGCCAGCGGCAGCCGCTGGTAGCCGACCAGCCGCTGCACCGGCTGCACCACCGAGGCCACCGGGTCGTGCAGGTACATCTGCACCACCTCGGTGCCCTCGCGGTCACCGGTGTTGCGGACCGTGAAGGAGAACCGCAGCTCTCCGTCGGTGCCCGCCTGGAGCTCCTCGACCTGGAGGTCCGTCCACTGGAAGGAGGTGTACGTCAGGCCGTGCCCGAAGGCGAAGGCGGCCGTCGGGTCGATGTTCGACGCGTCGCTGCGCTGGCCGAGCTTCGCCGTCAGGTAGGTCGCCGGCTGGCTGCCGGGACCGCTCGGGACGCTGACCGGCAGGCGGCCGCTGGGGGACACCCTGCCGGAGAGGATCCCGGCCAGCGCCTGGGTGCCGGCCTCGCCCGGGAAGAACGTCTGGACGATCGCCGCCGACTCCGTGACGGCCCGGCCCAGCGCGTAGGGGCGGCCCGCCAGCAGCGTGACCACCACCGGCGTGCCGGCGTCCAGCAGGGCGTCGAGCAGCTGCTGCTGCACGCCCGGCAGGGCCAGGGACTCCGCGTCGCAGCCCTCGCCGCTGGTGCCGCGGCCGAACAGGCCGGCCCGGTCGCCCAGCGCCAGCACCACGACATCGCTCTGCCGGGCGAGCGCCACGGCCTCGGCGAAGCCGTCGGTCTCCGGCGTGTCGACGGTGCAGCCGGCCGCCACGATGATCTCGCTGTCCGGGAACTCCGCGGTCAGCGCCTCGCGCACGGTGGGCAGTTCGACGCCGACCGGCACGTCCGGGTGGTGCACCCCGACGTGCATGGGGAAGGCGTAGCAGCCCAGGACGGACGTCGCGGTCTCGGCGTTGGGGCCGATCAGCGCGATGCGGGCCGGGCGGTCCAGCGGCAGGGCGCCGTCGTTGCGCAGCAGCACCACACTCTCCTCGGCGACTGCCCGGGCCACCTCGCGGTTGGCGGGGCTGTCGAGGTCGACGGTGCCGCGCAGCACCTCAAGGTCGCTGGTGTCGACGCCGGCCAGGACCGGCGGAACCGGGTCCCAGTCGGGGTCGAGCAGGCCGATCTCGGCCTTCTGGGCCAGCACCCGGCGCAGCGCCTGGTCCACGAGCTCCTCGGGGACCACGCCGTCGGCGATGGCCTTCAACAGCGGCTCGCCGAAGGCGTTCACGGTGGGCAGTTCGACGTCGACGCCCGCGGCCAGCGCGGCTCCGGCCGCCTCGCCGAGGGTGGCGGTGACGCGGTGCTGCGTGTGCAGGAAGGCGACGCCGAAGTAGTCGGCGACGATGGTGCCGGTGAAGCCCCAGGTGTCCCGGAGCAGGCCGGTGAGCAGGTCCTTGTCGGCGTGCGAGGCGATGCCGTCGGTGTCGGTGTACGCCGCCATCACCGAGCGCACACCGCCTTCGCGCACCGCCATCTCGAACGGCGGCAGGATCACGTCGGCGCGTTCGCGGGGGCCCATCCCGATCGGGGCGTGGTTGCGCCCGGCCCGGGAGGCGGAGTAGCCCGCGAAGTGCTTGAGGGTGGCGATGACGCCCGCCGACTCCAGACCGCGCACGTAGGCGGTGGCGATGGTGCCCACCAGGTACGGGTCCTCGCCGATGGTCTCCTCGACCCGGCCCCAGCGGGCGTCGCGCACCACGTCGAGCACCGGGGCCAGGCCCTGGTGCACGCCGACGGAGCGCATGTCGCGGCCGATGCCCTCGGCCATGGTGCGCACCAGGTCGCGGTCGAAGGTGGCACCCCAGGCGAGGGGCACCGGGTACGCGGTGGCGCCCCAGGCGGCGAACCCGGCGAGGCACTCCTCGTGGGCGATCGCGGGGATGCCGAAACGATTCGCCGCGGTGATGTTGCGCTGGGTGCGCAGCAGGGACAGGGCACCGACCGCCGGGTCGACCGGCACGGTGCCGAACGACCTGGTGAGCTGGCCCAGCCCCTGGGGGAGCAGCTCCTCAAGGGGAACCGGCTCCTCCATCTCGTGCTGGAACGGGGCGACCTCGCCGCCCTCGTTCGAGGCACCGACCCACACGCCGTAGAGCTGGGCCACCTTCTCGGGCAGCGTCATCGCCGCTATCAGGGCGTCGGCGCGTTCCAGGGGGGACAGCGCGGAGTCCGCCCAGGGCGGGGTTTCGCGTTGTGTTTCTTCGACCACGGTGTCGGTCACTTTCCTCCGACGCCCATGAGTCCCTGGACCAGGGCCCGGCGGGCGAACAGGTAGACGATGAAGATCGGCAGCATCGAGAGCACCACTGCCGCCAGCAGGCTGGGGATGTCCACGCCGTGCTCGGTCTGGAAGTCGTACAGGCCCAGGGTGACGACCTTGGACGAGTCGGACTGCGTCAGCACCAGCGGGAACAGGAATCCGTTCCACGCCTGGAGCGCCGAGAACACGATGATCGTGGACAGGCCGCCCTTGGACAGCGGCAGCACCAGCTGGCAGAACACCCGCCACGGCGGGGCGCCGTCCATGGCCATGGCCTCGTACAGCTCGGGGCTGATGTCACGCATCACGCCGGTGAGCACGAGGGCGCAGACCGGCATGGAGAACGCCGCGGTCGGCAGGATGACGCCGATCAGGTTGTCGTACAGACCGGCCTTGTTGATGACGTAGAACATCGGCACGATCACCGCCTGGGCGGGGATCGCCAGACCGAGCAGGAACAGCCGGAAGGCGCCGGTGCTCAGCTTGCCGTTGCTGCGCACGATCGCGTAGGACAGCGGCGGTATCAGGAGCAGTACGAGGGCGACGACCGCGACGGTCACCAGCACCGTGTTGAGGAAGTACTGCCCGAAGCCGTTGCTGAAGTCCTGCGTGTAGTTGTGCAGCGTGAAGTGCTTGGGGAAGGACAGCGGGCCGTTCTCGCTGTAGTCGCTCTGGCTCTGCAGGGTCGCCGCGAGCATGACGTACAGCGGGAAGCCGACCACGAAGAGCCAGACCAGCGAGCCGAAGCCGGCGAGGAAGTTGGGACGCCTCTTCATCACACGCCCTCCGAGGTGCTGCGCATCTTGTCGTAGCCCGACACGCGCACGACGACGAGCGAGATGACCGTGGCGATGACGACCAGGACCAGAGCGATCGCCGAACCGCCGCCGAAGTTGAACGACTTGAAGGCCTGTTGGTACATGTAGTACGCGCTGATCGTGGTGTCGGTACCCGGTCCGCCCTGGGTCAGGATGAGCACCGTGTCGAAGGTGGTCAGACCGCCGACGATCATCAGGATCATCGAGGTGATCATGGTGTTGCGCAGCTGCGGCAGCGTGATGTAGAAGAACTGCCGCACCCGGCCGGCGCCGTCGAGCGCCGCCGCCTGGTAGAGCACCGGCGGGATGGCCCGGGTGGCGCCCTGGTAGATCAGGGTGTGGAAGGGCGTGTACTGCCAGGCGCCGACGAAGATCAGGACGCCGATGGCGCCCTTCTGCTCGCCGAGCAGGTTGCCGTTGCCGAACAGCCACTTGGCCTGCGCGGGCACACCGAAGTTCGGGTCGAGCAGCGCGCGCCACAGCACGGAGACCGCGGTGGCCGACAGCAGCAGCGGGATGAAGTAGACCGCCGACAGGATGGCGCGGTTGCGCTGCTTGCCGGCCGCCCACACGCCGAGCAGGATGCTCAGCGGAGTCTGGACGACGACGCCCAGCACGGTGATCAGGACGCTCAGCCAGAGGCTCTGGATCATCGTGTGGTCGTGGATGAGCGCGCGCCAGTTGGCCGTACCGGCCCACTCGGGGGAGCCGAGGCCGTTCCAGTTGGTGAACGACAGGACCGCGACCAGCACGAGCGGGAGGACGGCGAAGAGGACGAAGAACAAGGTGGCGGGGACCGCCCAGGCAAAGCCTGGGCGGGTCACCGCGGCGCCGGCCCGGCCGCGGGCAGCGGTCCGGCGCCTAGCCACCGTGGGTGAGGTGGTGGTCATCAGGATTCCTGGGTCAGGGCAGCTGCAGGGCCTGCATGGCCTTGATGAAGCCGTCGGCGTTGATCTTGCCGTCGGCGAACTCCTGCACGGCGGTGTGGATCGGGGTGTTGTCCGACGGCGGGTACGCCTGGTCCCACGAGAGCTGGAACGACGGCGCCTTCTTGACCAGGTCGTACTGGTACTGCGCGTAGGCCGGGTCGGCGGCCTGGCTCAGGAACTGCGGCGTGTTGGTGGTGGTGGGCAGGTTGCCGATGGCCAGCTGCGCCTTCACGAACTCGTCGGAGTACATGAGCTTGAGGAAGCTCGCGACCGCGTCCGGGTACTTGGTCTTCTTCAGGACCGAGTAGTAGTTGTTCGTGTTGCCCACGATGTCGTCGGCCGCGCCCTTGCCGCCCGTGACGGTCGGGAAGTTGCTGTAGCCCAGGCCGTCCTTGGCGAAGTCCGGGTGGTCGGACTGCTGCTGCGAGTAGTACCAGGAGCCCATGAGCTCGAAGCCGGCCTTGCCGGTGGCCACCAGGGCCACGGAACCGCCGTCGGTGTACTTCACGGAGTCGTAGTTGCTACCGAAGGCGCCGGCGTCGATGAGCTGCTTGAGCATCGACAGGGCCGTCTTGCTGTCCGCCGTGTTCCAGGCGCTCTTGTCGCCGGACAGCGCCTTCTCGAACAGGCCCGGGCCCGCGACGCGGTCGTAGAGGTACTCGTACCACATCTGCGTCGGCCACTGGTCGCCGCCGCCGAGCGCGATCGGCGTCTTGCCCTTGGACTTGAGTATCTTGACGTCGTTCAGCAGGTCGTCCCAGGTGGCCGGCGGGGAGCTGATGCCGGCGTCCTTGAGGACCTTCTGGTTGTTGAAGAGCAGCACGGGCTGGGTGCCGCGCATCGGGACGCCGTAGGACTTGCCGTCCACCACGGCGCCGTTGAACACCGACGGCAGGAAGTTCGACTTCAGGCCCGGGTCCTTGGCGATCATGCTGTCCAGCGGCATGAGCAGGCCGGCCTTCACGAAGGGCTGGATGCTACCGCCACCCCAGTTGTAGAAGACGTCGGGGGCCTGCTTGGTGTTGATGATCGTCTGCAGCTTCTGCTGGTAGTCGGCACCGGGGATGGTGTCCAGGACCGCCTTGACCTTGGAGGTCTTGTTGAAGGTGTCGACGATCTGCTTCTCCACCTTGTTCGACGCGTCGCCGTAGACGAGCACGTGGAAGGTGCCGGAGCCGTTGGACGAGCTACTGCCACCACCACAGGCGGCGAGCGTCAGACCGAGCGTCAGAGTCACACCGCCGGCGACGGCGCGAGGGAGCCAAGCGCGCTTCTTCATCGGGTAGCCTTTCGAAAAGTTTCGGCATCCTCGCCGAAATTTGCTGCGCGCTGTGACGCTAAGGTGTGGACTCTGGGGGGTCAACCCTCAAGAGACGGGTTATCAAAGCGTTACAGCCGTGTGCCGTTACGCTGCGGGCATGGAGGATCAGGTGGCGGGCGAGCGGGTGACCCTGGCGCGAATCGCCGAAACTGCCGGCGTATCGGTGTCGACTGTTTCGAAAGTACTCAACGGCAGACAGGACGTGTCAGCGCCGACTCGACAACGTATCGAAACTCTCCTCGAAACTCACGGCTACCGGAGAGGGGCCAGGTCGGCGGCCGAGGCCCCGCTGATCGAGATCGTCTTCCACGAACTCGACGCGATCTGGGCCATGGAGCTCATCCTCGGGGTGGAGCACATCGCCAAGGACCACGGAGGCAGCGTGGTCCTCACCCAGTCCGGAACCCGCCACTCACCCGGGCCGGACTGGATCGAGGGTGTCATGCGCCGCAGGCCGCTCGGCGTCATCCTCGTCTTCTCGGCGCTCCCGGAGGAGTTCAAGCACCAACTGCGGTCCCGTTCCATCCCGTTCGTGATCATCGACCCGGCCGGCGACCCCGACCCGGACGTGCCCTCCGTGGGCTCCGCGAACTGGTCCGGCGGTCTCGCCGCCACCCGCCACCTCATAGAGTGCGGCCACCGCAGGATCGGCATCATCACCGGACCCGAGGACATGATGTGCTCCCTCGCCCGGCTCGACGGCTACCGTTCCGCGATGACCACCGCCGGACTGACCGTCGACCCCTCGCTGGTCGCGTTCGGCGACTTCCACGTCGAGGGCGGCTACTCCTACGCGGCCGAGATGCTCGCCCGGCCCGACCGGCCCACCGCGATCTTCGCCGGCAGCGACCTCCAGGCCATAGGGGTTCTGGAGGCGGCCAGCGCCCTCGGGCTGCGCACCCCCGAGGACCTGTCCGTGGTCGGCTACGACGACGTGGCGGTCGCCCAGTGGTCCCGGCCCGCGCTGACCACCGTCCACCAGCCGCTGCGCAAGATGGCCGAGGCCGGCGCGGAGATGCTGCTCCGGCTGCGGGCGGGCGAGGCCACCACGACGCGCATGGAGCTGGCCATCAGCCTCGTCGTCCGCAAGAGCACCGCGCCGCCCCCGGGCACCCTCTGAACCGGCCCTCGGGCGCGGTCCTCGCGGCCGGGCCCGAGGGCTCGCGGCCAGGCGCCGACGGCTGCCGGCGCACCCGGCGGAGGCGACCTCCGTACGGCCTCGACCCGGAGCCGCGGGGGCCTCGCGGGGCCATGCGCGTGGCCGCCCGGGACCGCCCGGGGGCCCGGGGCCGCGCTGGGCGAGGGGGAGCGGGTTCGGCGGAGCCCCGGTCCGCCACGCCGCGGGGGTGTGGCAGACTACCGCGCACCCGGACGGCGAGGGCGGCGCCTGGCATGGGGGTGCGACCTCCGGCGTTCGACGAGGCCGCCGGTCAGCGGGCCGCCTCCTGGCGGGTGTCCGCGCCCAGGTCCGACCGGGAGCGGAGGCCGACCGCGTCGTGGGTGGGCCCGCCCAGGACGACCTTGAGGGCGCCGGTGTCGGCGGCGCGCTCAAGGACCCCGTAGGCCTCCGCCGCGGCGTCCCACGCGAAGACATGGGTGACGAACTCGGAGGCGGGCAGCCGGCCGTCGGCCAGCATCCGCAGCAGCGTCGGGATGGAGGAGGTGTCGACCAGGCCGGTGCGGATGGTGAGATCCCTGCTCCACACCTCCTCCAGGTGCAGCGCGGCAGGTCCGCCGTGCGCGCCGATGTTGGCGACGGTGCCGCCGGGGCGCGCCATCCGCACGCACTGCTCGAACGCCTCCGGGGCGCCCACCGCCTCGACCACGACGTCGGCGCCGAGACCTCCGGTGAGGTCCTCCACCAGTGCCTCGGCCTCCTCCGGACCCGCGACCGCGTCGGCGCCGAGCCGCTTCGCGGTGTCCAGTCGGGAGGTGTCGACGTCGACGGCGACGGTACGGGCGGGCGAGAGCAGTCGGGCGGTCGCGACCACCGCCAGCCCGACCGGACCCACGCCCACCACCGCCACGGTGTCGCCGGGCCGGACCCCGCCGCCCAGGACGCCCAGCTCGTAGGCGGCGGGGAACACGTCGGCGAGCAGCACGGCGTCCCGGCCCGACACCGCCTCGGGCAGCGGGTGGAGCGCCAGATCGGCGTAGGGGACGCGGACGTACTCGGCCTGGGTGCCGTCCGCGGTACGGCCGAGCACCCGGCCGCCGCCCTCCCGGCACTGGCCGTAGACGCCACGGCGGCAGTACGCGCAGCGGCCGCACCCGCTGACGCACGAGACCAGCACCCGCTCGCCCGGCACCGCCCCGCGGACGGCCGCGCCCACCTCCACCACCTCGCCCACGGCCTCGTGGCCCAGCACCGTGCCGGGCCGCACCTCGGGCACCTCGCCGCGGCGGACGCGCAGGTCGGTGCCGCAGATGGCGGCGGTCTCGACGCGGACGATCGCATCGGCGGCGTCGCGGGGCTCCGGGTCGGCCACGTCCCGCCAACCGATCTCGCCTGGGCCCTGGTAAACGAGCGCCTTCATGGGAACCTGCCCCTCCGTCGACGGTCGGCGGGGCCGCGCGCGGGCCGGCGCGGAGGGCCGGTGCACGCTCCTCGCCCTCCCCTCCAGCCTGCACCCCCTGGTGTCGGGCCGCGCGGGGCTGATCCGCCCGGGCCGACGGGATGCCCGGCCGGCACCCGCGAGGCCCGGCGCGAACCGCCGGCCCGCCCGCGGGCGAACGCCGCCATGTCAACGAGGGGTTGACGTGACAACCAGGGGTTGTCATTCTGGGGGCATGGCTGATCCCCAGGACCTCGCAGCGTTCGCGTCGACCTTCGCCCACATCAAGGAGGTGCGGGAGAAGGCGATCCACCACACCCGGCTCGCCCGGCAGTACGCCGTCGAACGGCGTGAACTGATGCAGGGCCTCCTCGACCAGGGCGTCACCCAGGCCGACATCGCCCGCGAACTGGGCGTGACCCGGCAGGCCATCCAGAAGATGATGGCCTGCTGAGCCTCCGCCGCGGCGGCGGGTCCGGCCTCCGGCCGCCCGTTCCGAGGAGTCCCCGGAGATCCGAGCCTTCGTCGTCCGTCTCCTCTCCGGGCGCCGGCGGTGGGCGGAGACCGGGGCGGAGCGAGCGCCGGAACGGGCCCGGCCAGTGCCGTGACCGGCGAGGTCGGTCCGGTGGCGGGGGTCCTGGTGTGGGCGATCGCCAGGCGGCCCGAAGCCCTCATGGCAGGCTGTTCGGGTTTTCCGCCGACGCGGCGCGTGCCCGTACCAGGGCGCGAGCGGGGCAGACCTCGCCGGGAGAGGCGTTAGCGCGACGCTCTGGCGGCGACCACCCACGACGCCGCGGCTACGCCGCCCGCCACGGTGAAGACGGCCGGCCACGCGCCGACCTTCTTGGCCAGCGGGTGGGAGCCCGCGAACGCGGCCACGTACGCGCCGGTGAGCGCGGCGGCCGGCACCGGCCCGGCGGCGCGCCGCCACTGGCTGGCCGCGAGCACGCCCGCCGCCGCCAGTGCCGCACCGCCCAGCTCGCGCCGCCCCGTCCAACGGGCCACGGCGTAGCCGCCGATCAGTCCGCCCGCCGCGGCGGCGGTCGCGATCACCTTTGCCATCACGTTCCTCCTCGTACTTCCCGGCCTCCGGGCCTGCCCGGATCTCGACCTCCTGAGGCTAACCCGTGGCGCGCGACCGGCGTCGAGGCCCCTGTGGACAACGCTCCGGACCCCCGACGGACAGCGGTTTTCGAACCGGTCGCGCGCCGGTCGGGCACCGTACTCGGGACGTTCCCGGTGCAGGCCCGCCGGGAGCCCGGTGGGAGCCCGGTGGAAACGACCCGAACGGGTACTCGGGCCGCATGAGCCCAGACGACGGACCGCATCTGACCCCCGACCTTCCGCCGGGCACCGAAGCGCCGCCCCTGCGCGGCGAGGTGCATCCGCACCCCGAGGAGAGCCGCATCGGTCGCAGCGCGCCGCTCCCCATCCCCTACGGCCGCGACCGCGGCGAAGCGGAACCGGCGCGCGGGAGCGGCCGACCCGGTGCCGCCGGCCGCGCGGCGGCGGCCCCGGACGCCGGCCCGCGACGCCGCCAGGGGCCCCCGCCACCCGTCCGTTCCTGAGCCGCCGCCGACCGCCGACGGGCGCACCGCGAGGCAGACCTCCCGGTGCGCCCGTCGGCTGGCCGGATCCGGTCCGGCAGAAGATCGTCGTCCGCGCTCGGGCAGGGCTGTGGGGGCACCCCCGTGCGCGGCGGAGGGGAGCGCGAGGCGCCGCCGGCCGTGCGCGACCTGCCAGTCGGGCCGGGGGTGGCCGGGGGCAGGGCTGGGGGAGGCCGGGCGTCAGCGGGCCATGAGGGGGCGGTCGGGGCGGCAGACCGGGCAGGGCGCGGCCGCCGCGTCGCCGAGGGCCTCGCGGGCCTGGTCGGTGGACACCGGCCGGGAGACGTCGCGGACCGCCCGGCAGTCGCCGCGGTGCACCAGGCGCGACGGGCCGCGCTCCGCCCCGAAGTACACCGGTTCCTCGATCCGCCAGCGCGGCACCACGCCGTGGCGCTCGGTGGGCACGTCCGCGTAGTCCTGGCCGGGGACCGGCGTGCAGTGCCCGGCGGGTACCCGGAGGTCCACCGAGGAGGGCTGCGCGACCAGCCGCCCGCGCTCCTCGGCCTGGCTGGCCAGCTGGACCTGGAGGTCGTACCACCAGGAGCCGTCGCGCTCGCGGCGGCGCCGGCGCACCACCGCGTACAGCCGCTGCCCGTCCGGCAGTGCCAGGCGCACCAGCGGGCCGTCGGCCGCCGGCAGCTCCTCGCTCTCGCTCATTGTTCGATTCTAGTTCGAATGTGACGCGACCCGTCCATCGGACAACCGCTCCCTGGTGGCGCCCCGGGTGGGTCGGGTGGTGGGTGCATGCACGTGTCTTGTCAAAGTCACGTCACCGCTCCTACGGTGAGGCGTGTTCGGAAAATGCTCGACTCTGTTGCATTGCGTTTGATCGGTGTCGCCGAAGGGGTGTACCACCCCGCTGGTCGGCACAATTACCCACGCCCGCGGACAGTTGGACGCCGTCCCCGGGCGGGCAGCCGCACCACTCGTACTTCCTCCATCACCCGCACGCAGAGGACGACTGCTCATGCCACGATCCGTCCGCAGGCTGCTCGCCTGCGCGACCGCCGGCCTGCTGTGGACCGGCGCCCTGGGCGCGGTGGCCGTGACGGCGAACGTCGCCGCCACCGCCACCCCCGCCGCGGCCCTCGACAACGGGCTGGCCCGCACGCCCCCGATGGGCTTCAACGACTGGAACGCCTTCGGCTGCGACGTCAGCGAGCAGCTGATCGAGCAGACCGCCGACTACCTGGTCTCCTCCGGCCTCAAGAGCGACGGCTACACGTACGTCAACATCGACGACTGCTGGATGACGCACACCCGCGACGCCCAGGGCCGCCTCGTGCCCGACCCCGCGAAGTTCCCCGACGGCATCAAGGGCACCGCCGACTACGTCCACGCCAAGGGCCTCAAGCTCGGCATCTACGAGGACGCGGGCACCGCCACCTGCGCGGGCTACCCCGGCAGCCTCGGCCATGAGACCACCGACGCGCAGAGCTTCGCCGACTGGGGCGTCGACTACCTCAAGTACGACAACTGCAACAACCAGAGCGACGGCACCCGCGCCGACTACCTCAAGCGGTACACCGCCATGCGCGACGCGCTCGCCGCCACCGGCCGCCCCATCGTCTACTCGCTGTGCGAGTGGGGCGACCAGGACCCCGCGGAGTGGGCCGGCGACATCGGCAACTCCTGGCGCACCACCGGCGACATCAGCGACAACTGGTCGAGCATGCTCTCCATCACCCAGGCCAACCTGCCGCTGGCCGGCGCCGCGGGCCCGGGCCACTGGAACGACCCGGACATGCTGGAGGTCGGCAACGGCGGCATGACCGACACCGAGTACCGCAGCCACTTCTCGCTGTGGTCGATGATGGACTCGCCGCTGCTCATCGGCACCGACCTGCGCAAGGCCACCCCGGCCACCCTGGCCATCCTCGGCAACAAGGACGTCATCGCGCTCGACCAGGACCCGCTGGGCGCGCAGGCCACCGTGGCCTCCTCCGACGGCGGCACGTACGTGATCACCAAGCAGCTCGCCGGCGGTGACCGGGCCGTCGCCCTGTTCAACTCCACCGACCAGCCGCAGCACATCTCCACCACGGCCACCGCCGCCGGCCTGCCGAAGCGCGCCGCCTACGCCGTGCGCGACCTGTGGGCCCACAAGGACTACAACTCGGCCGGCACCCTCTCGGCCACCGTGCCCGCGCACGGCACCGTGCTGCTGCGGGTCGACGCGAGCGTGCTGGCGGGCGTCGGCTCGCTGCTCGACCCGGTGCTGGCCGACACCGGCACCACCGGCGGTCCCGACCACGTCGAGCCCGGCCAGAGCGCCACGCTGGACACCTACGCGACCAACCTGGGCGCCCTGCCCGCCGCTCAGGTCACGGTGCGGCTCACCGCCCCCGACGGCTGGACCGCCAAGGCCGCCGGCAGCACCCGCGCCGCGCTGCTCGCCCCGGGCCGCAGGCTGACCACCCCGTGGAAGGTCACCGTCCCGGACGGCACCGCCCCCGGCACGTACCCCCTCACCGGCACCGTCAGTTACGACAAGCCCGGCGGCGGCACCGCGACGGTCCCGCTCACCGGCGGCCTGACCGTCAAGGTCCCGCCGCCCGCCGGCACCAGCTACCTGAGCGACCTCGCCTGGACCTCCTCCAGCAACGGCTGGGGCCCGGTCGAGAAGGACACCAGCAACGGTGAGACCGCGGCCGGCGACGGCAACCCGATCACCATCGGCGGCACCGTCTACGCCAAGGGGCTGGGTGTGAACGCGCCGGCCACCATCACCTACTACCTCGGCGGGTCCTGCTCCCAGCTCACGGCCACCGTCGGGGTGGACGACGAGAAGAACGGCAAGGGCACCGTCGAGTTCGAGGTCGACGCCGACGGCAAGCAGGTCGCCGACAGCGGGGTGCTGAAGAACTCCGACGGCCCCAAGCCGCTGGCCGCCGACGTCACCGGCGCCCAGGACGTCCAGCTGGTGGTGACCGACGGCGGCGACGGCAACGACAGCGACCACGCCGACTGGGCGAACGCCCAGGTCACCTGCTCCTGACCGGCGGCAGCCCGGGTAGCCGCGGCTCCGCGGTCTGACCCCCGGCGGCCGGCCGGGAGCGCGGCACCCGCCCGCTCCCGGCCGGCCGCCGCACGCCGTACCGGGCCGACCCTTGCCGCGGGTCGGCACGCGGAGGTCGTACCACGCGCCTCACGCGGGCGTCTGGTCCTCGTGGAGCGCGTACCAGACCGTCTTGCCCTCGGCCTCGGGACGCACCCCCCACTGGTCGGAGAGCAGGTCGAGCAGGACGAGGCCGCGGCCCGAGGAGGCCATCTCGCCCGGCGCCCGCTGGTGCGGCAGCTCGTCACCCCGGTCGGTGACCTCCACCCGCAGCGTGCGGCGGCCCGCGTCGCCGCTGACCAGGGCGTTGAACGTGGCGGTCTGGTCGGTGTGCACCAGCACGTTGCCCAGCAGCTCGGAGGCGAGCAGCACCGCGGTGTCGACCTGGTCGGGGCGCGCCCAGTCGTGCAGCAGCGCCCGCAGCTCGGTGCGGGCCCCGGACAGCGCCTCCGCCCGGTCCTGCGCGATGGTGAGCACCAGCCGCCGCTCCCGCCGGTTCGCCCGGCCGGCGCCGCCGTCCCGCCGCACCAGCAGCAGCGCGATGTCGTCCTCGTTGCGCGGCCGGTAGTCGCGCCGCAGATCAGGCTCCGGGCCGCGCTCCGCCTCATCGGGCGACGGTCCGGTGACAGCCCGCACCAGCCGGTCCGCCATGCCCTCCAGCTCCCGCGCCGGGGCCGGCGACATCGCGTCGCGCACCCGCACCCACCCGCTGTACATGTCATGGCCACCGGTCTCGATCAGGCCGTCGGTGCACAGCATCAGCACCTCGCCGTCCCGCAGCTCGACCACGCTCACCGGGTAGTCCTCGTACGCGCCCGCCCCCGGGATCAGGCCCAACGGCAGGCCGCCGCGCACGTGCTTGATCATGCAGGTGCCGTCGGGCAGCCGCAGCACGGGGTGCGGGTGGCCGGCCCGGGCCACCTGGAGCATCCCCGTCGCCGGATCGGCCTCCATGTAGATGCAGGTGGCGAAGCGCTCCTCGTCGAGGGCGGCCAGGAACCGGGACGCGCGCGCCAGCACCGCGTCCGGTCCGTGCCCCTCGGCCGCGTAGGCGTGCACCGCCGTGCGCAGCTGCGTCATGATGCCGGCCGCGTGCACGTCATGGCCCTGGACGTCGCCGATGACCAGGGCCAGCCGGCCGTTGGGCAGCGCGATGCTGTCCACCCAGTCCCCGCCGACCACCAGCCCGCCGCCGGTCGGCACGTACCGGGTGGCCACGCTCAGCCCGGTCACCGACGGGCCGGCCACCGACGTCCCGGCCCGGCCCATGCTGCCGCGCAGCCCACGGGACAGGGCCAGCTCCGCCTCGCCGGTACGGGTGCGCTCCAGCGCCCGGGCCACCAGCCGGGACGCCACCGTGAGCAGCGCCCGCTCCTCGGCGGTGAAGGCCACCGGCTCGCGGAACGCCGCCAGCCAGACCCCGCTCAGCCGGCCCCCGCTCACCAGCGGGACGTACGCCCACGACCGGCGGCCCTTGCGAGCCGTCAGCGGGTACGTGCCGGGGAAGCGGCTGCGGTACTCCTCGGCCGTGGCGAGGAACACCGGGCGGCCGGTGCGCACCACCTCCACCGCCGGGTAGTTCGTCGACAGCGGCATCCGGAAGCTGCGGTCGGTGCCGCCGGGACGGAACCCCTCGATCGCCTCCGAGGTCAGGAAGTGGCCCTGGACGCCGAAGACCGCCTGTCCGTCCAGGCGGAAATCCGGCGCCGCGAGGGCGCTGAGCGCCTTGAGGGCCTCCTCCATGGAACCGGCGTCCGCCACGGTGTGGCCGGTGTCCAGCAGCGCCGCGTCGCGAGCGCGGTCCCCGCCGCCCCGCGCGGAGGCCCGTCCGCCGGCCGGCGCCGGGGAGCCCTCCGGACCGCCGCCTCCGGGACCGGCCGGCTCGGCCTCTGGCACGGCCCTGTCGCCGCGGGTCGGCACGGACCTGCCGGCTTCGGGGGGCAGCGGACCCTCCAGCCGGTTCAGGGCGTCGATCTGGCGGAGCTCGGCCTCGTCCGCCTCCGGCCCCTGCTGCCCCTGCCGCCGTTCCTGCCGCTGCTCCGGCTCGCGCCGCTCCCCGTGCTCGGCCTCGGCCGGGTGGCCGCGCTGCTCCCCGCCGGGCGATCGCGCCGTGCGCCGCGCCTGCTGTCCACCACCCATCCGTGCCCTCTCGTCCGCGTCCGTGCCGCCTCGCGGCGGCCACGTGCCGTATTCGGGTGATATGTCGCTGTTCTCCACGATGGCACACTTGCGTCCGATGATCCGCCGCATCCGTGCCTTCCGCACTCCCCGGCGGCCTGCCGCAGGCCCCCGGGTCCCTCTCGGCGGCGGCGCACCCGCCCCGACCCGGCGTGCGGCCAGGTCCGCGCGCTGGGGTCGTGCCTCCGCACGCTCCTTCCCCAGGGCCGCGGGGGCGTCCTTGACTGAGGGGACACAGAGGCCGGCTCACCCCACAGGAGCACGCCATGACCGCACGGCCCGCCGACCCGCCCGTGGCCCCCGTCGTCTTCGACGCCCCCTTCTCCGACCGGAACGCCTGGGCGGTGGGCCGGACCTCCGCCTACCCGCCCGGCGGGCGCAACCCCGGCGACAACAAGCTCGACTGGATCGGCCCGCTCTACGGTCCCACCGACGACGGCGTCTTCCGGGCCCGCCGGGCCACGGGCGGCCTGTGGCACACCGACCTCGTCTCCACCGAGTACGCCCCCGGCGGCTTCGAGCTGCTGCCCGGCGACGAACTGTCGGCGACCTGCACGGTCGAGGCCGTACGCGGCATCTGGCCCGCCCTGTGGACCTGGGGCCGCGACACGCCGGGCGGCCGGCCGCAGCCCGGCCACGGAGAGGTGGACGCCTTCGAGTACCACGACAGCAACCCGACGTTGCTGGAGCTGTCCAACCACGTCGGCGGGGCCGGGCGCGACGTCGACGGCTTGGTGGAGCCCGGCCGGCCGTTCCAGCTGCGGGTGGTGCTGGGCGCGGACTCCGTGCTGTGGCAGGTCGACGGCACGACCGTCTTCGACGACCAGCGCGGGGTCGGCGCCGGCTGGCGCGCGTGGCTGGTGGTCAACATCAGCGTGGCGGCCGGCGCCTACGGCCACCTCCCGCCGCTGCCCGGGACCCGCGAACTCAGCTGGCGCTGCACCGGACTGGAGGTCCGCAGGCCCGCCGGAACTCCTTCGCACACCCCCGGCCGCGGCTGAACGACGGGTCGACTGGCCGGATTTGACGGGGCGGCGCGGCGAAACCGGTGGCCATGTGGCCACTCTGGCCGCCGGGGCGCATGGAACGGGTGCGGTGCGGCCATGATTACTGGTGGCCGCGATATGCAATTGCACATCACGGCCGCACCGTCTGCTGTCGACGTCCGAGGAGGATCAGCGCATGACCAGTCCGGAGCACGGCCTTCGGCGCCGCGAACCGCCGTACGGAGCCGGGATGGCCGGATTCCGCGCCTGCTGGCGGAAGAGCTCTCACAGCAACCACCAGAGCAACTGTGTGGAAATCGCCGAACTCGGCCCGGAAACGGTGGGTTTCCGGGACTCGAAAGATCCGCTGGGCCCGGTCCTCGCCTTCCCGTCCGCCGCGGTACGCGCCTTCGTGGGCGCGGCCGCGCGGGGCGAGTTCCCCTGCCTGTGACGAGATCCGGCCAGATACGGCGGAGAGTGGGCCTGGATGTGGCACCTGCGGCACGATAGACGGGCCGCGCAAGAGGGGCTGTGGCCCCGCGAAGGAGTCCGTCCGTGCCAGCTCAGCCGTCGCGAGCCCCGCGAGGAGCCCGTAATGTACACGACCTCTCGGGTCGGCCGCCCACGGCGCAGCGCATGATTTTCGGCGCCACCCTGCGGCAGCGCAGGGAGGCGCGAGGTCTGACCACCGAGGACGTCGGCCGCCACATCGGGCAGTCGGCGTCCAAGGTCAGCCGTATGGAGAACGGCCGCCACGACTTCAAGGAGGAGGACCTCCACCGGCTGTTCGGCATCTACGGCATCACCGAGCAGGCCGAGCGGGAGCGCCTCCTCCATCTGGCCCGCAAGGCCAACGAGCGCGGCTGGTGGGACGCGTGGAGCGACGTGTCCACCAAGACCCTCCAGACGCTGGTCAGTCTGGAGGACATGGCGCAGCGCATCCGCTGCTACGAGATAGGGCAGCTGCCGGGCCTGGTGCAGACCACCGACTACACCCGGGAGCTGATCCGCGCCAACTCGCCCGCCAGGGAGGCCCAGGAGGCGGAGCGGGCCGTGGAGCTGCGGGCCATGCGGCAGTTGAGGTTCGCGGAGGCGGGCGACAGGAAGCTGCTGTGCGTCCTGGACGAGGTGACGCTGGTGCGCGGCTACGGCACCCGGCAGGTGATGCGCCGTCAACTCGAACACCTCGTGGCGCTGTCCGAGCGCCCCGACATCAGCCTGCGGCTCGTCGAGCTGACCCGGCTCAACCTGCCGGTCCAGATCGGCACCACCACCATCTTCGACTTCGCGGACGGCAGACTGCCCGACATCGTGTACATCGAGCGGCCCAACGGGGGCCTGTACCTGCACGACGAGAGCGAGGTCGACGAGCACGTCAAGGGCTTCGACCGGCTGCTGTACGCCTCTCTCGGGCACCACGCGACGGTGCGCCGCATCCAGGACCACCTCAAGAAACTGCGCTGACGGGGCGTTGACCGGGCGCGTACCGGGCGCCGGCCGGCCCGGTACGCCGTCGGCCCCGGCCGGGGCCGGGGCCCCGCGGCTACTCCTTGCGGGCCATCCCGACGTACAGCGACACCACGTTGTCGCCGAGCTGGACGGCCGGGCCGTCGGCCGGGTCGGGCCGCCACCGGTGCGCCAGCACCACGCCGGGGTCCTCCAGGACCAGGCCGGAGAAGAAGCGTTCCACCTCCGCGTGGCTGCGTACCTGCGCCGGGGTGCCCCCCTGGGCGTAGACGCCGACCACTTCCGCCCACACCTCCGGGGCGAAGTCGCCCGTGGCATGCGACAGCGTCAGGTAGGAGCCCGGCGCCAGCCGGTCCATGAGCGTGGCCACCACCGCGTAGGGCTCCTTGTCGTCCGGTACGAAGGGCAGCACCGCGTTCAGGCTGAGCGCCACCGGTTCGGACAGGTCGAGGCATCCGCCCGCGGCCACCGCCGCCAGCAGCCCGGCCGGCTCGGTGAGGTCGGCCTCCACGTAGCCGGTGCGGCCCTCGGGGGTGCTGCCCAGCAGGCTGTCGGCGTACACCAGCACGATCGGGTCGTTGTCGGCGTACGCCACCCGCGCCTCCGGCACCTCCGCCTGCACCACCTCGTGCAGGTTGGGCGCGGTCGGTATCCCCGTTCCGATGTCCAGGAACTGGCGCAGGCCCCGGTCCCGGGCCAGGAAGCGTGCCGCGCGGTGCGTGAAGGCACGGTTGACGCGCGCCGTGACCCTGATGGCGGGGAAGCGCCGCATGACCGTCTCGGCGGCCTCCCGGTCCACCGCGTAGTTGGTCCTTCCGCCCAGGTAGTAGTCGTACATCCGCCCGCTGTGCGGACGGTGCTGACGCAGCCGGTCGGCCGCCACCGGGTCGGCCACGGCGGCGCCGGCCGGCTCGGTCCCGTCGACGCGCCGGACCCCGTCGATCACCTCAACCCCTTCGCTCCGGATGGACCCTCCTGCCTCGTCGGTCCCCTCCGCCATGTCAGGCCGTCCAGCGCTTCCGGCACGCTCCGGGCTGTCGGTCGACCCCGGCCCGTGTCCGGGCGGGCGCCCTTCCCCTTCGGCCACGCACACCTACCCCCTCCACCACGCTGTGCCCAGTGGTTACCCTCCGGCACCCTTCCCTATCCCGCCCGGTGCGCGCCAGCCCCCGTCGGAGCCCGGGAGCGCACCCGGCCCCCGGGCCCGGCCAGCTCACGCGCCGGACTCCAGTGCGAGGAGGGCTCGTTTGGCCGCCTCCCCGCCCGCGTACCGGCCGGGTGTGCCGTCGGAGCGCACCACCCGGTGGCACGGCACCACCAGCGGCAGCGGGTTGGTGGCGCAGGCCGTCCCCGCCGCCCGTACCGCCCGCGGGCTGCCGGCCGCCGCCGCCACCTGTGCGTAGCTGAGCGTACGGCCATAGCCGATGTCCCGGAGGCGGTCCAGCACCGAGCGCCGGAAGCCCGTCGACAGCCGCTGGTCGAGTGGCAGTTCGAAGCGGCGCAGCCGACCGGTGAAGTACCCGTCGAGCTGCCGGCTCGCCTCGTCCAGCCGGGCCGGCGCGTACAGCACCCGCGGGCTGATCCGGTCGGCGAGCTGCCGCAGCACCGCCTCGTGGTCCTGCACTCCGAACGCCACCCGGACCAGGCCCTGTTCGGTGGCCGCCAGCAGCAGCGGGCCCACCGGGCTGTCCAGCGTGCGGTACGCGACGTCGAGCACACCCTCGGCCTCCGCCCGCCGGGCCAGCCGGTCCCGCAGCCGCTCCATGGCGGGCGGGTCCTGCTCCGGCAGGGCCGCGAACAGCTCCGCGGCGTCCTTCTGTTCGAGCGGTGCCCGGCCGAGGCCGTCACCGTTCGCCGACCCGGTCATCGTGATCCGCTCCTCGGTCTCCGTCGTCGTGCCCGTCGTCGTCACCGTCGTCATCCCCGTCGTGGTCCCCGTCGTCATCCCTGTCGCACCTCCGTCATCATCGGACGCGGCTCATCTCCGCCGCTCGTCACGGTGCCGTGCCGTGCCGCGTCGGGCGCCGCCGGCCGGACGGGCCCTCGCGAGTGTGCTGTCACCGGCCGCCGCCGGCCCTGTCCGCTGCCGGGCGCCACCGGCGCCGGTGCCGGCCCGCCCAGCGCCCGCCGGGTCCGCGTAGGCGCGGCGCAGCGTCTTCATGCCGTCGGCTGCCGCTCGCCGGGCAGCGTCCGCGGTGCCGCCGAGCAGCTCGGCGATCGCCTGGTACGGCAGCCCGGCCAGGTAGTGGTAGGCCACGGCGTGCCGCTGGCGGTCGGGCAGCGCCCGCAGGGCGCGCCACAGATCCGGGTCGTACTCCTCGGGGCGGCCCGTGGAAGCGGGCCGGTCGGGCGGCTCGGCCACGGGGACCGCGCGGCGCCCGGCGGCGCGGACGGAGTCGATCGCCTTGCGGTGGGCGATGGTCACCAGCCACGCCTCGACGTCCGCGTCCTCCGGCAGCGCCGGGTAGGCGCGCAGCGCCGCGACGAACGCCTCGGACCAGGCGTCCTCCGCCTCGTGCGGGCCCAGCACGGCCCGCACCACGCGCAGCACCATCGGCCCGTGGCGGCGGACGACCTCTTCGAACGGCGGCTTGCTCACACCAGGTAGACGCGCGCGGGGCACGGAACGTGAGATCCGGTCCTCGCACAGGGGCGGGGCGTCCCACGGCTCGCGGCAAACGGGCCTCGGACGCCGGACGGGAAGGGGACTCGTCCCGGACGGAGGGCGCGGACGCCGCCGGGGGACGCGCGGCGCCGGGGGGACGTTCGGCGCCGGGGGAGGGCGGACGGTCAGGTGCCCGCGGGCCTGAGGGCGACGCTCGCCTCCGAGGTGTGCACCAGGAAGGTCAGCGACTCCTGGAAGTACAGCTCGACGCTGCGCGCGTCGTGCCCCAGGTAGCCGATGGAGACGTCCTGGCCGAGGACCAGCTCGAAGTCGCCGCCGCGGGTGGCCAGCAGGAACGCTCCCTCGATGGCCGGCGCCCACACGATGTCACCGCTGAGCAGCCGCGCCAGGTGCTGCACGATCGGGTATCCGTGGTCCGAGGTCTCGTTGACCGCCGTGTACGCCTCGGGGCTGAGCGCCAGCGTGTACGCGCCGTCCACGCCCGCCAGCCGCAGGGTGGTGACGGCGTGGCTGATCGCGTCCGGGTAGTCCCGCACGTCGGACGGCAGGGTCAGCTGGGGGTTGGACGAGGCCGCGCGGATGCCGGTGATCCCGGCCGCCGGATAGCCCTCGAAGACCGCCCGGTCCTCCGCCCGTGCCAGCTGCCGGGCGGCGTCCTTCACCGGCTGCCAGTCGGTGTCCTTCGCACCGCGCTCCACGTCGTCCACCTGCCCGCGGTCGACGGTGAACGGCACCCGCAGCTCCACCACCGGCTGCGCCCTCCGGGTGCGGGCGATCACGCCTTCGGCGGGGGCGGCGGTGTCGGTGAGGTGGCCGAGCGGGACGGCCGCCAGCCGCGGGCCGGCCGGCTCGGGCACGTCCACGATGCGGCGGGCCGCGACGTTCCGCTTGAAGGTGCGGCGGGCCTCGGCCTCCAGGTCCGCCCAGGCCGCGTCGGAGATCGGGGCGAGTTCGCGGTGCAGGTTGTTCACGAGTGCCTCCTCCTGTTCAGACTGCCGATGCCGAGACTGCCGTCCGCGCACCGGGCGGGGCCTGGCGCGGCGGGCGGTGCGGGTGCCCGCCGTGCGGGTGCCGGCGGTTCGGGCGCGGGCCCGGGGACGGTGGGGCCGGCCGGGAGCGAACCGGGCACGGTGGGCGCGGGAGCGGGGGACGCGGCGGCGCCGGTGAGTGCCTCGGCCGGGGCGCCGGCCGAGGCGGCGGGCGGCGGGTCGTCGAGGAAGTCCGCCGACGGGACGAAGAACAGCGCGCCGGTGACCGCCGTGGAGAAGTCCAGGATCCGGTCGTGCGTGGCGTCCGGGGTGCCGAGGAACATGTTCCGCAGCATCTGCTCGGTCACCCCGGGGTCGCGGGAGTACCCGATGAAGTACGTCCCGAACTCGCCGCGGCCGGGGCTGCCGAAGGGCATGTTGTCCCGCAGGATGTCTCGCTCCCCGCCGTCCGGCCCGGTCACCGTCGTGAGCGCCACGTGGGAGGCACCCGCGTCCAGTTCGACGTTGGCCGCCTTCGTCCGGCCGATGATCCGCTCCTGGGCCTCCACCGGCAGCGTGTTCCAGTCCGCCACGGCGTGCAGGTACTTCTGCACGTGGACGTACGAGCCGCCCGCGTGCTCCGGGTCCTCCGCGCCGACCAGGACGGCCGCCCGGGCGCCGGCGCCCACCGGGTTCTCGGTGCCGTCGACGAACCCCAGCAGGTCACGCCGGTCCAGGAAGCGGAAACCCTGCACCTCGTCCTGGACGGTGACCGCGCCGCGCAGCCGCTCCAGGATCTCCGAGACCAGCGCGAAGCAGAGGTCCAGCCGCTCCGCCCGCAGGTGGAACAGCAGGTCGCCGGGGGTCGCGGGGGCGGTGTGCCGGGGGCCCTTCAGCTCCGGGAAGGGGTGCAGGGAGGCGGGTCGGGGCGCGTCGAAGAGGCGGTCCCAGGCGTCCGAGCCGATCCCGGTCACGCAGGACAGCGCCGCGTCGGGCGAGCCGAACCCGTAGGCGCGGACCAGCCCGGCCAACTCCGGCAGCAGCGCGCGCACCTTCTCCTCGCCACCGGGGTCGACCGTGGCGACAGTGAAGACGGCGGCCGCCGACAGCGGGCCGACGACCGCCTGCGGTTCCGGTTCTTCCGGGCCGTTCAGTGGGTCGGTGGCCACGGCGTACCCCCGATCTGTCGCGACGTCCTCACGGACGGTGATCAAGATGACTGCCTCGGACCTTACTGCCGCCGGGGTGCGAACAGGCAATCGACTCGCCGTCGCCGGGACGACGCCTGCCCGCTCGGCGAAGAGCCTCGTCCGCGAACAACCGCTTCCGCCGACCACGCCGCGCCTCCGGCGAGCGGGTGCCGCCCAACGGAGGCGCGGCCCTGGCGTGCGGTCTCCCGTCCTGGCCGTCCCGAGTCCAGGGGGAGCCGGCCGCGGCCCCGCCCGCGGGGCAGTTCAGCTAGGGCTCCGGCTGCTCCTGCGTACGCAGGTCGAGGCGCCAGTCGTTGGACGCGATCCAGGTGCCCTTGGGGTACTCGAAGCGGACCGGGCCGAGGAGGGTGAAGCCGGCGCGGCGGCACACGGCGTTGGACGCCGGGTGGTCGGTGGAGGGGAAGGCGTGCAGGTACCTGTTGCGGCCGTCGTCTCGGGCGGCGGCCGCCACCGCGCGGGCCGCCCGGGCGGCCAGGCCGCGGCCCTGGAACTCCGGAAGGACGCCCCACCCCGTCTCGTAGACCGTGGAGCCCTCCCACTCCCGCTGCCAGAAGCCGATCGAGCCGACCGTCCGGCCGCCCGCCACCACCCGGAACATCTGCCCGGGCACGGACAGCCCCAGGTAGCGCCGGTGGCGCTCGGCCAGCCGCTCCGCGCTCTCCGGGCCGCCGAGGTGCTCGGTCATCTCCGGGCTGTTGGTGCGCTCCAGCAGCCAGAAGTCGCCCTCCCCCCACGGCTTCAGCCGGACGCCGCCGTCCCCACCCGCCGCCGCGCCCCATGCCTGGGCGTCCGCTTCCGTCTCCATGATCCGGACCCTAGCGCCGACCACCGACACCGACGGGCTGGGCGACCGTCAGCCCGCCGCCGGAGCCGCGGGCGGGCGCCGCAGTGCGACCGGCGCCGCCACGGCCATCGCCGCCAGGGCGACGGCGACAGCGGCACCCCATCCGGCCGCGTGGTAGGCCGCGGCACCCAGGGTGCCGCCGAGGCTGTTGCCGACGTAGTACGCCGTCAGGTAGAGCGCCGACGCCTGGGCGCGACCGGTGGTGGCGGTGCGGCCCACCGTCCCCGACGCGACCGAGTGCCCGATGAAGAACCCGCCGGTGACCAGTACGAGGCCGCCCAGCACCGCCGTCAGCGGTCCGGCCAGCGTCAGCAGCAGTCCGCCCGCGCACAGCAACAGCGCCACCAGGAACGCGCCGCGCCGCCCGATCCGGGCCACCAGGGTGCCCGACCCGGCCGAGGTGCCGGTGCCCACCAGGTAGACCAGGAACACCGCGCCCACCGCGGACTGCGACAGGTGGTAGGGCGCGCCGGTGAGCCGGTAGCCGAGCACCGTGTACAGCGCGCCGAAGACCGCCATGAACAGCAGCCCCAGCGCGTACAGCCGGCGCAGCCGGCCGTCGCGCAGGTGCCCTGCCACGACGCGGGCCACGGCAGCCGGGTGGACCGGGCCCGGGGTGAAGTGCCGGGCCTTCGGCGCCAGCAGCCGGAAGGCGGCCGCGCAGGCCAGCGCGGCCACCCCGACCACCAGCAGCGCGGTGCGCCAGCCGTGCGCCTGGGCGATGGCACCGCCGGCCACCCGGCTGCTCATGCCGCCGACGGAGTTGCCCGCCACGTACAGGCCCATCGCCGAGGGCACGGCCGACGGGTGCACCTCCTCCGACAGGTAGGCCATCGCGGTGGCCGGCAGACCCGCCAGCGCGACCCCCTGCAGCGCTCGCAGGACCACCAGCACGGTGAGGTCCGGTGCGAACGGCACCGCGAGGGCCAGCAGCGAGGCCGCGAAGACGGAGGCGGTCATCACCGGCATGCGGCCGTACCGCTCGCTCAGCGCGCTCACCGGCAGCAGCGCCACCGCCAGCGCGCCCGTGGCGGCCGACACGGTCAGGCTCGCCCGAGCGGGGGACAGGTGCAGGCCGGAGGAGAGCGCGGGCAGCAGCGCCTGGGTGGAGTACAGCAGCGCGAAGGTGGCCAGACCGGCCGCGAAGAGCGCGAGGATGGCCCGCCGGTACTCCGGGGTGCCCGCCCGCAGGCGTTCGTCGGGGTGCTCGGCCGTCCGGGCCCGAGCAGCGGCGGCCGGGGCCGTGGTCACGGGGCCGGGGGCGGCGGTTGCGGGGGTCGCGGGGGAAGGGACGGTATCCGGTCCGGTGCGGGCACGCTCCGCCGTCCGGTTGGCGGCTGGACTGTCGGCGGATGGCTCCATGCGTGTGACGCTAGGGCGGTCGCGTTTCATGCGTCCAATGCATGGAAGATGGTACGTCGATCCCTTCACGCATGACCGCACGTCACAGGGGGCTTTCTTGGCCGGCGAGGACACCGCGAAACCGGACGACCCGCGTCCGGAAGGGGAGGGGAGACCGGGGTCGGCGGGCTCGCGCGAGGCCCGGGGGCGGTCGGCCCGGACGCCGGATGCGCCCACGGGGAGGCCGAAGGGCTGCTGGCGCGGACCCCGGAGCAGTCGTCAGGGGCGGCTGCGGCGCGGCCGGCCGGCGACGGGCTCCGGGACGGGCCCGTGGCCCGCGCCGGACTGGACGGTGACGCCTGGGCGGCCGCCCTCGCCCCGCGGCTGGCGCGGTTCGCGGCAGTCGCCCGGCTCCAGCACATGACCCGCGCGGCCCAGCAGATGGGCGTCCCGCAGTCCACGCTCAGCCGTTCGGTGGCCCGACTGGAGGCGGAGCTCGGGGTGACCCTGTTCGCGCGGCAGGGGCGCGCCCTGCGGCTGACCCGGGCCGGGCTGACCTTCCAGGGCGCCGTGGAGCGCGCGCTGGCCGAGGTCGAGCGGGCCGCGGAGTCCGTGCGGGCGGACGCCGACCCGGACGCCGGCCGGGTCGCCTTCGGCTTCCTGCACGCCCTCGGCCACGAGACCGTGCCGGCCCTGCTGAGCGCCTTCCGCGCCGACCACCCCCGGGTGCGGTTCCAGCTGGCGCAGACCTACGGCGAGGAGCTGCTCGCCCGGCTGCGCGCCGGTGCGCTCGACCTGTGCCTGATCTCGCCGCTCCCGGACGCGCCCGGAGTCGTGGTGCGCCGCCTGGACGAGCAGCGTCTGCGGCTGGTGGTCCCCGCCGGGCACCGCCTGGCCGGGCGCAGCCGGGTGCGCCTCGCCGAGTTCGCCGCCGACCCCTTCGTCACCCTGGAGTCCGGGTACGGGCTGCGGCGCATCACCGACGCGCTGTGCGCCGAGGCCGGGTTCACCCCCAGGGTGGCGTTCGAGGGCGAGGAGGCGGAGACGCTGCGCGGCCTGGTCGCCGCCGGGCTGGGCGTGGCCCTGCTGCCGCCGCCCGCCGCGCCCCGGCCGGGTGTGGCCGAGCTCGACCTCATGGGGCAGCGGGCGGTGCGGGAGATCGGGGTGGCCTGGCTGGACGGCCAACGCGACACGCCGCCGGTGGCGGCGTTCAAGAGCTTCCTGCTCGGACGCAAGGGACGGCTGATGCCGCGCTGAGTGTCCGGGTGCCGGGGTGCCGGGGTGCCGGGGTGCGGGGCGCGGGGGCACCGGGTGTCGGGGTGCGGGGGCGCCGGGTGTCGGGTGTCGGGCTATCCGGCTGCCGAAGCGGCGGCCCGAACCCCCGGGACCGACCTGATCGCCGCCCGGTCTCGGCGGATTTCCGGGTGATCCTTTTATGTATTTCCCGCGCGGCCCCTGGCTGGCCGGTGTTCTTTCATGGAACTCGTTCGACTGATTATCCACCGATACCATCGGTATTCATCTCGCGTCCCACTGGTTGCACCGTGAGAGCGCGCTCGGAGAATCGTGCACGCTTGCGATACGAGAGAGCTGAATCGCGAGAGTTCGCAGGTCGCGGCCGAGGTGGAGAGCGATCCAGGAGGTGGCGGGCGGTTTTTCCGTCCTCCTGAATTGATTATTCCGTGAGAACCCGATGAACGATCATGAAATGTGGGCTATCGTCGCGCGCAAGTCAGAATCCGGAGGCAAACCGATGACTGCTGCAGATGCCGCGCAGACGCTGCCGAGGCCGCGCGCCGACGCGTTCTACAGACTGGCCGTGGGGGCCATCACCAGTGAGGAGGACGCCGAGGCGGCGGCGCGGCGGATCGCCGAGGCGCACGAGAGCGAGCGCGCCGCGTGGGACGCGCGCTGGCGCGGCGTGCAGGCCGAGGCGTCGCAGATGTCCGCCGACCTGCGCCGCCGCGTCGAGATGCTGGGCCACGCCGCCAACGTCGCCAGCCGCGAACTGGCCGCCGGTGCCGCGATGGCCGCCACCGTCGCACACCAGGCCACCCTGCTCGCCCGGCTGCGGTCGGCGGCGCAGCAGTCGCTGGACGGCACCATGGCGGCGGTGGACGTGCTCGCCATGCTCAGCGAGGACGTCCCCGCCCCCGACGTGCAGCCCATGGTGGTCGGGTTCGTCGCCGACTCCCGCTTCCGCAGCGGGAGGTTCGCCAGCGGCTCGGGCGACATCACCGTGGTCTACCCGTTCGTCGGCTACTCGCTGATCGTGCGCGGCCCGGGCACCGGTGCGGACGTCGAGCCGACGTTCCTGGTCGAGGACCGGGCGCTGTGCCGTTCGGCGATCCAGATCGAACGGGGACTCATCATGCAGGGCGCGCTCCAGCCGACCGTCACCCGCTGAGCGCTCCGGCGGCCCCCGTGGGGATCTCCGGCCGGCGGAGTCCGGGCACCCGCCCGGCCCTGCCCAGGCTCGGGACCCTTCCGCCCGGGTGGCCGCGTTCCGGCCGCGCCGGGCGTCGGGTTCCCGTCGCGGTCGGCCCGGGGACGGTGTGTGGCGGGGAGCCGCGCCGTCCCCGGGCGGGTTGCGCGGCGCGCTCGTCGCGGCCGTCGTAGGTCGCCGTGGGCTGCCGCCGGCCCTTGGGGGCGGCCGTGGGCCGTCGTCGTCTTCGTGAACGTTTCCCATGGGCCCGCGCCGTCGCGGGTCCCTTCGTGTCCGGCCCGCCGGGTCATCAGGCGCCCACCGCCGTGCCCGCGGCGGGCGGACGGGCGAGGAGCCCGGATGCATGCTCACCGCAAACCGAGGAGAACGGGGGTGGGAGGGCCGCGGCGCGCCGCCGCTTCCGCCGCCGGAGAGATGTTCCTGGTCGGGATGGACCGTCAGGGCGTGGTGCGGATCAGCCGTGCGGTCGACGAGCGCACGCTCGGCCTGTACCTGAGGGAGATCGCCGACGAGCTGATGGGCGGCCCCGGCCCCGGCCCCGGCCTCGGCCCCGACTCAGGTCCGGGCTCCGGTCCCGGGGAGGGACCGTCGGCCCGGTGATCTCTCGAACGCGCTTTCCTTTCACGATCTCGCGAGGGTGCATATATGCCCCCAACTATGGCGGTGGTGGCCGATCAAGTGCTAAGAAAGGCGGGACGGTGAAAGCGATGTCGCGGATCAGGCGCCGTCGCCGCCCTGTGGACCCGGCGACCCGCCGAGCGGCGCGCCGTCGCACGTGATTCCACGTGATTCCACGTGATTCCACGTGATTCCACGTGATTCCGCTTGGCGCCGCCGAACGCGGCCGGAGCAATCCGCCACGGTCACGGGAAAGGTCGCCGGTACGGACCGCGCCGGGCCATCCGGAGGCAAACCAGGGCCCGGCGCAGCCTTGAGAGGGCGCTTGAGAGCACCCGATCCCACGCAGAGCGTACTGGTTCGTTCCCGGGCTCCGGAGTAATACGGTCGGACGGCCCCCCGATTTCCGATCTTCGGGCGGGAATGGTGGAACGTGTGCTATTCGCCGATGGCAATGGCGGCCCCCGCTCCTGGCCTCCGCCGGCGGAACAGGCCGGCCCGCTGCCGTCATCCGAGGGCCGTCCGCGAGGGCCGGCCCCGCGAACCGCGCCCGGCACGGGGCGCGGAGCGGGGGCGGCCCCCGGAACAGGCGGGTAGGTTGGCAGCAGGGGGCGTCGCTTCTGGCTACGGGAGGTCCGCCCTGCTGGCGTTGTGCGTGGTCTTCGCGCTCTTCGGCGCGGCGAGTAACGCCGCCGGGACCGTGCTCCAGCGCAAGGCGGCGCTGCGGGTACCGGCCGAGGACGCCATGCGCTTCCGGCTGCTGTTGGACATGGTCCACCAGTCGGTGTGGCTGCTGGGCATCGGCGCCGTCGCCGGGGCCGCGCTCTTCCAGGCGCTGGCCCTCGTCACCGGCCCGCTGGCGCTGGCCCAGCCGGTGTTCGTCCTGGAGCTGCCGTTCGCGCTGCTGATCGCGATCCCGCTGCTGCACCGCACCCTGCCGGGCAGGGGCTGGGTGGCCGTCGGCGCGATGGTGGTCGGGCTGGCGGTGGCGCTCGCCTGCGCGGCACCCGGCGGCGGCAGCGTGCAGGCGCCGCTGGACCGGTGGATTCCCGCCATCGTGGTCGTCGGCGGCCTGGTCGTGGTCATGGTCGCGCTGTCCCGGCGGCGGCGGAACGGCGCCGTGCGCGCGGCGCTGCTGGGGGTGGGTGCCGCCGCCTCCAACGCGCTCACCGCCGCGATGATGAAGTCGGCCGCCGACACGTTCTCCGACCACGGCTTCGGCGCCTTCATCACCTCCTGGCAGACCTACGGCTTCGCGGTGTTCGGGATCACGGCCGTCTTCCTGCTGGAGAACTCGCTCCAGGCCGGCACCATCGCCGCCTCGCAGCCGGCCCTGACCCTCGGGGACGCCACGATCAGCCTGGCGCTCGGCCTCACCGTCTACGGCGAGACCGTCCGTACCGGCTGGTGGCTGCTGCCCCAGCTGATCGGCGTCGCCCTCGTGGTCGCCGGCACGTTTTACCTCTCCAAGGCCGTCACGCTGACCCGGGAGCTGACGGCGAACCGCCGCTGACGGTGCCGGTCAGGTGGGCCCGGACGCTCCCGGACGATGTGGTGGGTCGGTGGGTCGGTGGCTCGGCGGTCCGCCCCACGCCGTACCGGCCCGGCCTCCCGCGCGTGGTCGAAAATTTCGCCGGGCACGCGTAGGCCGGCTTGCCGGAACGGCCCCCCGCGCATCCTCGGGGCGGCGCCGTCCGTTCCGATGCCCTTCACCACCCCGCGCTCACGGGGTGGTGAAAAGCCGAACTCACGTGCGGAAACGCCGATCCTGCCTGGTGCGGGGCCCTGCCGGGGCGGCCGACCGGGAATTTCGGTGCCCTTTCGGAAACCTCCGTTGACCGGGGGCGCCCGGCAGGGCCACACTCGTCACCGCTCCCGTCCCCCGGCCCCGGAAGCACTCCGCAGCCACGCCCCGGCCACCTGTGCAAGCGCCCCCAGATCTGCCTGCGGCGCCCCGCCGCCCGCCGTGGACCCGTACGCCGTCGGCCGGCCGGACCGACCCGGAGGAGAGGAACGACATGACCGGCGCATCCCCCCGCACCCGCGGCGCGGCTCCACCATGGCGCCACTCGCGCGCCCATCGGCTCCTGGCGGCCGCCGCGGCCGGCCTGCTGGCGGCGACGGTGCTCATCCTCCTGTCCGCGACGGCCCACGCCGCCGGTCCGTCCGGCCCCCGGCTCCCGTCCGGCAGCCTCCGCTCCGGCGCTCCGCCGGCCCGCTGACGTCCCCGCGCCACCACGGCACCCGCGGCACCGGCCCGGCCCGCGCCCCAGCCGCGGGACGGACGGCTCGCGGCGGCGCGCCGTCGGCGACGCGGGGCCCCCTGTACCTCCTCCGGCGCTGTGACGTGCGATGCTGGGCCCATCGACGCCGCCGTAGGGAGCGCGCACGTTCGGATGACACGCACACGCAGGGCACTGGCCGACCTCTGGGACCGCTACGCGGCGTCCGACCCCGGGCTCCTGAGGCTCATGGCCGGGCTGCGCACGGTCGGCTCCATCGGTCTGGCGCTGGTCGCGCTGTCCCTGCTCGGCAGCGCCATCCCCCAGATGGTCGCCGGGGCGATAGTGGCGATGGTCTCCACCTTCGCCATCCGCGAGAAGCGGCGCGGCCGCCAGGCCGTGACCCTCGCACTGGGCCTGCCCACCGCCCTCGCGTCGGTCTCGCTGGGGGCCGTACTCAACCAGTACGTCGTCATCGGCGACATCTTCTTCGTCCTGCTGATCTTCGGCGCCGCGTACGTGCGCCGGTTCGGTGAGCGCTGGACGGCACTGGGCCTGATCGGGTTCCAGGTCTACTTCGTCTCGCTGTTCGTCCACGCCACGCCCTCCGCCCTGCCCCGGCTCTGGCTGACGCTGGCCATCGCCTTCGCCTGCAGCGCGCTGGCCCGTTTCGCCTTCGTGACCGAGACCCCCGAGCGGACCCTGCGCCGGCTGCGGCAGGCGTTCCGGGCCCGCACCGCGCAGCTCGTCGACACCCAGCGCGAGGTGCTGACCGCCGACGCCGAGGACCTCGAAGACGTCGTGGCCCACCTGCGCAAGGCCACCGCGCGGCTGCACGAGACGGCCCTGATGATCCAGGACCGGCTGGAGGACGGCACCCGCGACGAGGCCACCGCCAACCTCGTCCAGCGCCGCGTCGTCGACGCCGAGATCGCCGCCGAGCGGCTGGGCATCCTGCTGCTCAACACCCGCAGCACCGGCCGCACCGACACCCTCACCCTGCACCTGCCCGGCGCCACACTGTCCGCTGCCGCCCTGCCGCTCTCCCAGGAGGACGAGGCGGTGGCCAGGCTCGGCCGCGAGATGGCCGCGCTCCACCTGCTCGTCACCCGGCTCTCCGAGAACCGGTCCGGCACCGCCGTCACCATGCTGCGCAACCGGCTGCTCGCCTACCGGGACGAGAAGAACGTGCCGCAGGCCACCCCGGCCGTCCAGGACGCCTTCCGCGGGGTCGGCGAGGCCGCCCGCGCCGTCCTCGGCCTGCGGCTGGCCCTTGAGGGCACCGGCGTGGCCGACGCCGAGCCCGACAGCGACGACGCGCCCGAGACGACCCGCTCCCGCGAGGAGTTCGAGGCCGAGGACCTGGCCCTCGCCGACCAGGACGCCCCCGTCGCCGCCCGCACCGGCCTGGACCGCCGGACCACCCGCGCGGCCTTCCAGGTCGCCACCGGCTCCGCGCTGGCCGTGGTCGGCGGCGAGTTCCTGTCCTCGCAGCGCTGGTACTGGGCAGTCCTGACCTGCTGGGTCGTCTTCCTCAACACCACCTCCACGGCCGAGATCCTGGTCAAGGGCTACCGGCGGCTGATCGGCACGATCGCCGGCGTGGTCGCGGGCGTGCTGCTCGCCGGCGCGGTCGGCCACCACACCTGGACGGCCTTCTCGCTGGTCCTCGTGCTGATCTTCGCGATGTTCTTCACGGCGCCGCTGTCGTACGCCCTGATGTCGTTCTTCGTCACCGCGATGCTGGGCCTGCTCTACACGCTCCTGCACACCTACAGCCTCGCGGTGCTGGTGCTGCGGATCGAGGAGACCGCGCTCGGCGCAGCCTGCGGGTTCATCGCCGCCGTGCTGGTCCTGCCGGTGCACACCGACGAGCACACCGACGAGCAGCTGATCACCGTCCTGGGCAGGCTGCGGGACGTGTCCACCGCCGCCGTCGACCAGCTCAGCGGCGGCCCCGCCACCGACCTGGTGGACATGGCCCGCGACCTGGACTCCGCACTCGACGCGCTGCGCCGCTCCACCGCCCCGCTGGTCTACCCGATCACGCCGCTGCGGGTGCGCCGCCAGACCGCCCGCTACCTCGTCGCCCTCCTGGAGACCTGCGCGTACCACGCCCGCTCCCTGGCGGCGACCTCCGAACTCGTCCCGCACAGCAACAGCGTCGCCGCCGACCCCAGGCTGGCCGCCACCGGGCCGCGGCTGGCGCACAACATCGACGCGCTCATCGCCCACCTCCGGGGCGAGGACGCCGGGCAGCGGGTGCGGACCGGTCCCAGCATCGCCTCGATGTTCGAGGGCTCCGGAGCGCCGCCCGGACTCCGCTCGGGCACGGTCACCTACCGGGTGCTGCGCCACCTCCAACGGCTCGACGAGAGCGTCGCCGCCCTGGCCCGTCCGCTGAAGGTCCCCACCGACCGCGACTCCGCCGCCCCCGGCGGCGCCCCCCGCCCGGCTCCGTCCCGTCCCTGAGGGCCCGCGTGCCTGAGGGCCGCGTGCCTGAGGGCGCCGCCTCTGACGGCGCCGTGGGCCCTTGAGGGTTCCGCCGCGTCCGGCGCCTCCACCGCGGGCCCGGCGGACGCGGGCGGACCGAAAACCCGCAGCGGCCCTAGTGACAGCCGGGGCCGGTGTTGCTTCAATGCCGAAAGCGCTTACTGCTCCGCCCCGCCCGTCCACCCCCGGGAGCGTCCGCCGTGCAGCTTTCCCGCCGTGCTCTACTGGCCACCGTCCCCGGCGCCGCGCTGCTGGCCGCAGCCGGGCCCCTGCGCGCGTGGGCGGACGGGACGGGAGGCGCGCCGGGCGCGGCCGGAGCGGCCGGGGGAGCGGCGGACCGGGCCACCGTCCTGGCCAACACCGTGGCCGTCTTCGCCGGGACGGCCGAGTCCAACGCCCGTGCCGACATCGCCGGCAAGCTCACCGCGATGGCGGCCACCGCCCGGACCCGGCTGGCCGCGATGGACGCCGCCGGCAGCGGCGAGCTCTTCTCCGGCCTGCCGCTGGGCACGGACGACGCGCACCTCACCTCGTCCTACCAGTACCTCTACGAGATCGTCCTGGCCACCCGCGCCCCCGGCGCCGCCGCCCCCGACCTGTCGGGGAACACGGGCGTGCAGCAGCGCGTGGCCGACGGCCTGGCGGCGCTGTACGACGGGTACTTCGGCGACCAGGCGGCCGGCTACTACGGCAACTGGTTCAACTGGGAGATCGGCATGCCCCAGTACGCCACCAAGGCGCTCATCCTGCTCAAGGACACGGCAGCCGTCCAACGCCCCGGCCTCGCCGCCGACTACGTCGCCGCGATGGACGGCTACCTGCGCAACGGCAAGGACGGGGACGTCGACCTCGACTCCCGTTTCCACACCGGAGCCAACCTCGCCGACATCACCACCGACCGCATCCTGCAGGGCGCGCTCCTCGACGACGACGCCCGCATCACCAAGGCCGTCTCCGACCAGTCGACGGTGCTCGCCGCCATCGACCCCTACGCCCTCCGGCACGGCGTCACCGACGGCTTCTACGCCGACGGCTCCTTCGTCCAGCACGGCTCCGTCGCCTACACCGGCTCCTACGGCACCGGCCTGCTCACACGGGTGGTGCAGACCGTCAAGCTGCTCGACGGCACCGGCTATCCGGCCGGCGCGGACCTGGCCGGCGCCGCGCGCGGCTGGGTGGCCGGCAGCTTCGCCCCGCTGCTCTTCGAGGGCTGGATGATGGAGGCGGTGAAGGGCCGCGCGGTCTCCCGCACCACCACCGGCTACGCCGACGCCGCCACCGTGGTCGAGTCGGCGGTGGACCTCGCCGAGTACTACACCGGCGACGAGGCGAGGGCACTGGCCGGCTTCGCCAAGTACGTGCACACGGTGTCCCGTTCGGCGCCCTCCCCGACCTCCTTCACCTCGCCGGTCAGCGCCGCCCGCTTCGCCGACATCCTCGCCGACGCCTCCGTGCCCGCCGCCGACCTCAACGCCCCCGCCCAGCACAGCGCGTTCAACGCCATGGACCGCACCGTCCATCGCCGCCCCGGCTGGACCTTCACCCTCGCCCGCAGCTCCACCCGGATCAGCGGCTACGAGTACATGAGCGGCGAGAACCTCACGCCCTGGTTCCAGGGGGCCGGCGCGCACTACCTCTACCTGTCCGGGCAGGACCAGACCCAGGCGTTCGGCGTCGACCACTTCACCGCCGTCTCCCCGTACGCGCTCGGCGGGACCACCGCACCCGTCGAGGAACGCGAGACCGTGCCCGAGCTGTACGGCACCGCCTGGTACGACAACCCCGCCGCCGGGTTCACCTCCTCCTCGGACGCGCAGAACGCCTACGTCTACTTCCCGCTGTCCACCGGCGCCCACTCCGGCGGCGCCCGGCTGGGCACCTACGGCACCGCAGCGCTGGTCCTCTCCGACGACGCCGCCTGGGCCGCCGAGCAGGCCGGGCTGCTGCCCGCCGACTTCACCGCCTACCGCAACGCCCAGGCCGTGAAGTCCTGGTACATGTTCGACGACGAGATCGCCGTCCTGGCGGCGGGCGTCGGCGACGCGGCCGGCCGGGCCGTCACCACCACCTTCGACACCCGGATCGCGGCGGCCGCCGACCCGGTCGCCCTGACCGGGCGGCTGCGCGACGGCAGCCCGCTGGCCGGCCCCGGCACCGCGCCACTGGCCTGGCTGCACTACGCCGACCCGGCGCAGGGGGTCGCCGTCGGGTACGTCCTGCTCGACTCGCCCGGCGCCGACCCGCGCGCCCGCCACCGCGTCACGCTGGAGACGGTGACCCGCAGCCGCCGGCTGGTCCGCACCTCCAACCCGGACACCGCCGTCACCAAGCAGGTGTTCTCCCTCGGCCACGACCAGCCGGCCGGCGCCGCGCACACCGCGCTGGCCTACGCGATCCTCCCGCAGGCCGCGCCGGACGCCCCGGCCGCGCACCACCGCGACCGGCCCCTGACGGTGCTGGCCAACTCCCCTTCGGCGCAGGCGCTGCGGCACGAGCGGCTCGGCATCACCGCCGTCAACACGTTCACGCCCGGCATCCACCGGGTCGGCCCGCTGGAGGTCGACGGCCCCGCGTGCGTGCTGCTGCGCGAGCACCGCGACGGCACGCTGGAGGTGGCCGTCAGCGACCCCACCACCGGGCGCGACACCGTGGGCCTGAGCGTGCACGGCCGGCCGCGCCGGGCGGGCGCCGCCGACGCCGGGATGACCGTCACCCCCGTCCCCGGCGGCACCCGCGTCCAGGCGGCCACCCGCCACACCTACGGCGCCACCCTCACGGCCACCCTGCGCTGACGGGCACCGCGCGGCCGAAGGCGGCATGCGCCGACAGGTACCGCGCGCCGAATGCGGCATGTACGGAAGGCCGTTGGCATGCGGGGTGGCCAGATCACCGCTCCGCCGATTCGTGCCGTCGCGCCAGGTCCTCGGCTCCCACCGTCGACCTGTCGAACTGATGGTTTGTCATCTCCCGTGGTCGTGACCGGGTGATGGCCGCCCCTGGTCCTCCGCCGGCTCCGGTCGTCCGCAAAGGGTCCTGACAGCAAACTCCTTGACGGGGTTCGCCGTTCCGGACAAGACTGCCTACGCGCTTTTGACAACGATGTCAAGCAAGTTATTTGACATCATGCTCCGTACGAAGGGTCAGGGAACCGTGACACGGACTCAACCGCAGGCCGGCGAGCCGCTCCGCCGCGCCCGCAACCACAGCCGGACACGCGGCAGATGGGCCAGAATCGGCGTGGTCGCCGCCGTTCTCGCGGCCTGCGCCGGCACCGCCCCGGTCGCCGCGCAGGCCGCCGGCTCCGGGCGCTCCGGGCTGGTGGCCGATCCGACCGGCTACGTCAACCCGTTCATCGGCACCCAGAAGGGCACCGACTGGGAGAACACCTTCCCCGGGGTCACCGCGCCCTTCGGGATGATGCAGTTCAGCCCGGACACCGCCAGCGGCCCCACCGGGTACGACTACGCCTCCGACCAGATCCGCGGCTTCAGCTTGGACCACTTCTCGGGCGGCTGCTCCTCCTTCGGCGACATCCCGCTGCTCCCCGTCACCGGTGACGTCGGCGCCAACCCGGCCGCGCGGACCGAGCACTTCTCGCACGCCGACGAGCAGGCGTCCCCCGGCTCCTACGACGTGAAGCTGGCGGACTCCGGCGTCCAGGTGCGGCTCGGCGCCACCACCCGCACCGGCATCGCCGACTTCCGCTACCCGGCCGGCAGCCAGGCCCAGGTGCTGGTGAAGTCGGGGACCAGCCTCGGCGGCGACCTCTCCTCGCACGTCCAGTTGGTCAACGACCACGAGCTGGTCGGCACCTCCACCCCGCACGGGCTGTGCAACAACAGCCAGTACACGATGTACTTCGACATCGTCTTCAACCGGCCGTTCACCGCCCACGGCACCTGGCAGGGCGGCACCGTGACGCCCGGCGCGTCGAGCGCCGACGGCTCCGGCTCCGGCGCCTACCTCACCTTCGACACCGCCAAGAGCACCGAGGTCACCGCCAAGGTCGGCATGTCGTACGTGAGCACCGAGGGCGCCGCCGCCAACCGCGCCGCCGAGATCCCCGGGTGGGACGTCGCCAAGGTGCAGGACCGGACCCGCGACGACTGGCGCGACGTGCTGCGCAAGGTCGACGTGGGCGGCGCCTCGAAGGACGAGCTGACGACCTTCTACACCTCGCTCTACCGGAGCTTCCAGTCGCCCAGCGTCTTCAACGACGTGGACGGCCGCTACATCGGCTTCGACAACGCGATCCACACCGTGGCGCGCGGCCACACCCAGTACGCGACCTTCTCCGACTGGGACATCTACCGCTCGCTCGCCCCGCTGCAGACCATGCTCTACCCCGACCGGGCCGGCGACATGGCCAACTCGCTGCTGCGCGACGCCCAGCAGCAGGGCGGCTGGTGGCCCAAGTGGCCCTCGCAGAACATGACCGGAAACGTCATGAACGGTGACAACGGCGTCCCCCTGTTCGCCCAGTACGTCGCCTACGGCGCCCGCGGCGTGGACGTCCGCGACGCCCTGCCGATCATGGAGAAGGCCGCCAACCACTCGGAGAAGGTCGGTTGGGGCTGGGTGGAACGCCCCGGCGTGGAGGACTACGTCAAGCTCGGCTACGCGCCCAACGACGCGGTCTCCCAGGGCGACCACGGCCTCCAGGGCGCGTCCGAGACGCTGGAGTGGGCCACCGACGACTTCACCATCTCCCAACTGGCCGCGTCCGTCGGCGACTCGGCGACTGCCGCCACCTACGCCAAGCGCGGCAACAACTGGCAGAACATCTACGACCCGGCCACCGGCTACCTGCGCCCGCGCGACGACAACGGCGCGTTCCCGGCCGGCCCCGGCTTCCAGACCCCGCCGGCGGGCGCGTTCGGCCAGGACGGCTACGACGAGGGCAACGCCGCCCAGTACAACTTCTCCGTCCAGCAGGACATCGCCGGACTGGTCACGGCGATGGGCGGCGCCCAGCAGGTGGTGCCGCGGCTGGACAGCTTCTTCTCCCAGCTCAACGCGGGCGGCAACGACCCCTACGACTGGGCCGGCAACGAGATCGACACCACCGCCCCGTGGATGTACGACTACGTCGGCCAGCCGTGGAAGACGCAGGAGGTGACGCGCCGGTTCGAGACGGAGCTGTTCACCACCGCGCCCGACGGACTGCCCGGCAACGACGACAACGGCGCCCTGTCGTCGGAGTACGTCTGGGCGGCGCTCGGCATGATCCCCGCCACCCCCGGCACCCCGACGCTCGCGCTGAACAGCCCGCTGGTGAAGAAGGCGGTGATCAGCCTCGGTACCGGCCACAAGCTGACCATCGACGCGCCCAAGGCGGCCGACAACGCCCCCTACGTCACCGGGATGACCCTCAACGGCCGCTCCTACCAGGCCCTTTCGCTGCCCGCCGACACCGCCACCCGCGGCGGCGCGCTCCACGTCGACCTCTCCACCCGGCCCGACACCCACCGCTCCACCGCGGCGCAGGACGCGCCGCCGTCCTACCGCACCGGAGAGGTGCCGGCGGTCGGCTACCTCACCCCGACCGGCAACCAGGTCACCCAGCCCGGCAGCAGCGTGGCCGCCACCGTCGGCGTCTCCACGCTGGCCGGACACGCCGGCAAGGTGCGCTGGACGGCCACCACCGACAACCCCGGTGTGACGGTCACCCCGTCCTCCGGCACCCTCGACCTGAGCCGCGCCGACCGGGCCACCGCGCCGGTCACCGTGAAGGTCGCCGGCAGCACCCCGTCCGGCTACCACCCGGTGCAGATCTCCTTCACCACCGCCAGTGGCCAGAAACTGCCCGGCGGCGCCACCGTGCTGACCGTGCCCGCCGCCGACGCCACCGCCACCTCCTGCGACACCCTCGGTGCCACCGACACCGAGTGCGGGCTGCGGCTGCGCGACAACGGCGACGGCCACACCGTCCCCGTCACCCTCGGCGGGCGCTCCGGCCGCTCCACCACCGACGGCTCGCCGTACGAGTACTTCGACATCGACAACACCACCGTCCCCGGCGGCGACTACCACGCCACCGTGACGATCGACTACTACGACCACGGCACCGGCAGCTGGACCCTCCAGTACGACGCGGTGGGCAACGCCTACAAGAACAGCGCGCCGGTCCAGAAGACCGGTACGGACACCTGGAAGACCGCCACCTTCACGGTGGACGACGCCGCCTTCCACAACGGCGAGAACGCGGGCACCGACTTCCGCGTCGCCAACGGCGGTGACACCGGCACCCTCGGACGCGTCCGGGTCGCCGTCTCCGGTGGCAACGTGCTCGCCCTCCACCTCTGCCCGGACGAGAGTTGATATAGCGTCAGGCTGACGATACGTCACATCCGTGCATTCCGGCGCCCGCCGGCCGACCCCGTCACGGGTCGGCCGGCGGGCCCGTCCGTCTCGGGCGTCAGGGGGTGGGGCGGCGCTCTCCGTGGCAGCCGAGCAGGGCCCGCTCCTCCTCGTCGCTCGCGCCGGACCGGAGCGGCGGCTCGCCGCGCTCGCGGTCCCAGGCCAGCACGTCGGCGACGGTCGCCTCCAGCGGAGTCGACGGCATCCCCGCCGCCCGGGCCCGCGCTGCGCTGCGCTGCTGCCCGGCCCAGTACGGCCGCACCAGCGGGAAGGACCGCGACACCGCGTCCACCGGCACCGGCACCAGCTCCACCTGCGTGCCCGCCACCCGCGCGCAGGTCTCCACCAGGCCGCCCAGTGTCACCGGCCGCTCCGGGCCCACCGCGTGGAACGCGCCCGCCCGGCCGTCCTCGACCAGCCGCACCACCAGCCGCGCCAGGTCCCGGGAGTCCACCACCTGCACGGGCTGCCGCGGGTCGCCCGGCAGCGCGACCCGGCCGCCGCGCGCCGCGCGGCGCACCCAGTAGGCGAGCGTGTCCTCCGGGTCGTGCGGCCCCACCACCTTGCCGGGCCGCACCACCGTGGCCCGTTCACCGAAGCGCTCCCGCACCTCCTGCTCGCAGGCGACCTTGGACGGGCCGTAGGTGTCCTCGTCGAGCACGGGCGGATCGACCACCGGCGGCCGCAGCGGGGTGTCCTCGTCGGAGCCCGGGGCCACACCGACGCGGACGTACACCGCGTGGCTGGAGACGAACAGGTACCGCCCGACCGCCCCCTCCAGCACGTCCGCCGCCTGCCGGACCTGCCGGCGCAGGTAGCCGCTGACGTCCACCACGGCGTCCCAGGCGCCGCCGCGCAGCGCCGTGTAGTCGCCGGTGTCGCGGTCGCCCACCAGCCGCCGCGCCTCGGGGAAGAGGTCGCGGCCGGTCCTGCCGCGGTTGAACAGGGTCACCTCGGCGCCCGAGGCCAGGGCGTCGGCCACGATCGCCCGCCCGACGAACTCGGTCCCTCCAAGCACCAGAACGCGCATGGCCGCTGATCCTAGAGCGGCGGCCCCGGTACGGGAAGGCGTGGTGTCGGAGCGTGCGGGATCTCCGTCGGAGCCTGCCCGCAGGCGCCCTACCCGCTTGCGGCGGGCCGTCCTGTGCCGGGTCGACCGCGCGTCGACGCGCGGGAGTTCCGGCGGGTGCCGGTCCGCCCGCCCGAGGCGCGCCCCGGGGTGGAAACGCGGTTGCGGCCCGCAGCCCGTCCCGCTACGTTCCGCGCATGACCGCTGCGTCCCGTATCTCCTAGCCAGGTCACCGGACTCGACACCATCCGCGTGCCCTTTGCTGACTACGGAGCGTAACCTCTCATGCGTCCTTCCCACCGATCCGCTCTACCGCGGAACCGGGACTTCTCGCTGCTGCTCGGCGGCCGGCTGGTCTCGGCCGTCGGCGACCAGGCCCAGTCCATGGCACTGCCGCTGCTCGTGCTCACCCTCACGGGGTCGGCCGCCAGGGCCGGGATCGTGCTCGGCCTCGGCACGACCGCCTTCCTCGTCTCCGGGCCGGTCGCCGGCGCACTGGCCGACCGCTGGGAGCGCAGGGCAGCCATGATCTGGTGCGACGTCGGCCGCGCGGCGCTCACCGGCGGCGTCGCCGTCGCCGGGCTGCTGCACCGGCTGGCCATGCCGCAGTTGTACGCCACGGCCGTCGCCGCCGGGGTGCTGAGCACCCTCTTCGAGGCCGCCGGCACCGCCGCGCTGCCCCAGGTGGTCGGACCGCGGCAACTGCCGGCCGCGCTCGGGCTCCAGCAGTCCGCCGCGGGGGCGGCAGGCGTGTTCGGGGCACCCCTCGCCGGGGTGCTGTACTCCGCCGGGCGCGCCGTGCCGTTCGCCGTCAACGCGGCCTCCTTCGCCGTCTCGGCGCTGTCCTTGAGCCTGGTCCGCACCCGGTTCCAGCAGGAGCGGCCGGCCACCCCCGCCCGGCTCGCCGACGAGGTCCGGCAGGGGCTCGGCTGGCTCCGGCGCCAGCCCGTCGTCCGGTTCCTCGCCCTGGTGTCGGCCGCCGACAAGGTCCGCTACGGCGCCGGGTACCTGCTGATCATCACCCTGGCCCGGCGGCTCGGCGCCTCCCCGTTCCAGGTCGGCGCCGTCTTCGGCGGCGCGGCCCTGGGCGCCATGGCCGGGGCCCTGGCCTCGGGGCGGATCGCCCGCCGCTTCCCGCTCGGCCGGATCGCCGTCGCGACGCTCTGGCTGGAGGCGCTGATGTTCCCGCTGTACGCCCTCGCCCCCGACCCGCCGGCGCTGGCGGCGGTCGCGGCGGCCGAGTCGCTGCTGGTCCCGGTGTACACGGTGGCCATGACGACCCACCAGCTGGCCGTCACCCCCGACGAGCTGAGGGGCAGGGCGACAGCGGCCGTCTCCGCCCTCACCACGGGCGCGCTGTCGATGGGCACGCTGGCGGGCGGTGCGCTGATCACCGCGCTGGGCCCGACGACCCTGGTGTGGGTCTGCGGCGCCTGGCTGCTGGCCCTGGCCCTCGCCACGACGGCCAACCGCGCCGTACGGCAGGCCCCTCCGGCCGGCGCCCTCCCGCACCAGCGGCCCGCCGCCGGGGAGGGGGAGGCAGTGGAGCCGGCGGAAGAGGTCAAGTGACCACTGCTACCAGATGACGATCCCACCGCCTGCGGCCTTGGCGCGCAGTGCCGCCGCGACGATGTTGTCGAAGCACCTGGTGACGTACCCGGCCGGGTAGCCGCCCTGCCCGGCGAGGCGGTCGAGGTGGGGGCGGAGTGCCTCGCACTCGGCGAGGAACCCGTCGAGCTCGTCATGCTCCACGTAGAGGTCGTCGCCGTCGAGGCGCGGGAAGAACCGGGAGCCCAGGGCCCGTATCGCCGGGGAGCCCCACAGCCGGGTCCTGGTGCTCTCGAAACCGGCCAGGGTCCCGCCGTACGCGGGATCCTCCAGGAAGTCGCGGCGGCCGTCGGCATCGAGGACGACGGTGTGCACGAGAAGGCTCATGGCCGGATCTCCGAATCAGAATCCGCTGCTACCGGACCTCCCACCGGTCGGCCGGGAGCGAAGTGGCGTGCGCCACTCTCGAACGGGGAATCGATCTTCACACGCGGAAGCTGAGCCTTGTGGGGGAGAGCACGGTGCGACCCCCTCCGCAGAAGGAAGTTGGTCCCATGTACAAGAAGATCCTCGCCGCCGTCGACGGTTCCGACCACGGTGACGCCGTCCTCGACGCCGTCTCGTCGCTGGCCAAGCTCACCGGCGGCACGGTGCACGTCGTCCACATCCGCCCCTCGCAGGTGCTCGGCGCCGGCCTGACCACCGCGGTCACCCCCGTCGAGGACGCGGAGGAGAGCCGGAAGGTGCTGGACGACGCGCTGGCCCGGGTGCGCGGCGCGGGCGTGACCGCCGACGGCGAGGTGGACGAGGGGCTGAGCCAGGACCTCGCGGCGATCCTCGTGGAGCGGGCCGAGCAGCTCGGCAGCGACCTGATCGCGGTCGGCCCCGGCCACTACAGCGGCATCTCCGCCCTGCTGCACCCCAGCGTCAGCCGTGGCGTGGCCAAGACCGCGCACGTCTCCGTCCTGCTGGTGCACAGCCAGGCCGAGGAGGTCTGAGCCGGCCTCCGCGGCGCCCGGTTGCGCACCGCGCCTGACCGCGCGGTCCACCCGGTCCGCCGCCCCGGTCCGCGCCGTCCTCCGACGGCCGCGTCCCCGGACCGACTTCCCGGCCCGGCCCGTCAGGGCCGGAGCGCGACGACGGCGCCGCCCGCGAACCTCGCGGGCGGCGCCGTCGTCGTGTCCGGGGCGCCCGGGGGCGGTGCCCCGGACCCGGCCGGTCTCAGCCGACCGGCCGCGCCGCGGCGTGCCGGGCGCCGAACGCCGCCGAGAGCGCCGCGCCGAGGGTGAGCAGCACGGCGAAGCCGACCATCGTCGACTGGACGCTGACATGGTGGGTGACCACGCTGAACAGGATGGACGGCCCGCCCAGGCCCAGGTAGCCGGCGGTGAAGTACACCGCGAGCACGCCGGCCCGGGAGGTCGGCTCCGCGCTGGCGCTGGCCATGACCACACCGCCCTTGAAGAGCACGCCGGCGCCCGCGCCCGCGATCACCACCGCCACCAGGAACAGCCACAGCGCCGGGTGGTAGAGGGAGAGCGCGACCAGCCCCAGGCCGACCGCGAAGACCGCGGCGCCGGTGGCCGTCATCCGCGCCGGCCGCATTCCGCCGAGCAGCAGCTGGCCCACCGCGGAGGCCGCGAACATCAGGAACGGCGCCAGCCCCGCGATCAGGTGCGAGGAGATGTGCAGCTCCTCGTGGAGCATGATCGCGCCGAGCGAGCTGAGCAGCCCCAGCAGCGCGAAGGAGAAGAACGCCAGCGCGAGCGAGGCGGTGAACGGCCCCTGGCTGCCGGGCCGCAGCGCGAACCGGGCCGGCCGGCCCTGCGCCCGCCGCTCGGCGTCGACGGTCTCCGGCGTGGACAGCGACAGGACGAGGCACACCGCCATCGCCACCGCGAACCCGATCTGCGTCGCGGCCAGCGGGTGCGGCGCCCACTCCGCGACCAGTCCGGCGACCAGCGGTCCGAGCGCCAGGCCGCCGAGGTTCGCCATCGTGGCCACGACGCCCGGCAGCGTGGAGCCGGGACGCTCCGGGTGACGCTGGTGGTACAGGTCATGCAGGTAGGCGGTGGCGGTGGAGGCCATCAGGCCGATCGCGACGCCGTTGAGCACCCGCCCGGCCAGCAGCCCGGGCAGGCTGGGCTGGATCGCCAGCACCAGTGCCGCGACGATGCCCACCAGCAGCGAGGGCACCACCACCCGGCGGCGCCCGAACCGGTCGGAGAGGTGTCCCAGTGCCACGAAGCCGAAGGCGGAGCCCACCACCAGGACGGCGTAGGCCACCGTGACGGTCGTCGCGCCGAACCCGTCCCGCGCCTCGTACAGCGGCCACAGCGGGGTGGGCGCGGTGCCGAACGCCATCAGGACGGCGAAGGAGGCCGCCACGAACCAGAAGCCCACCCCCGACGGGGCCTGCGGGACCGGGCCGCCCCCGCGTGCGGCCCGGCCGGCGGCCGGTATCGCCGTCTGCCGCGGGCCTGTGGCCCCGCGGTCGGCCGTGCTGGTGCTTCGTGACGTCATCTGCGCCCCCTGAGTCGGATTCTGCTGCCCCTCCAGGGTCTCCGACCTGGGGCATCTCGTCCAACGCGTTCTTGCGCTGATCTCCATCGCGAATCGTGATAGACCTCTGGGGTGAACCTGCACCACCTTGAGTACTTCGTGGCCGTGGCCGCCGAGCTGAACTTCACCCGCGCCGCGCAGCGGCTGCACGTGGTGCAGTCGGCCGTCTCCGCGGCGGTGCGCTCCCTGGAGCGGGAGCTGGGCGCGGAGCTCTTCGAGCGCACCTCCCAGCGGGTGGCCCTCACCGGCGCCGGAGAGGCACTGCTGCCCAAGGCGGTGGCCACGCTGGAGGCCGCCCGGGAGGCGCGTGACGCCGTGGCCGGCGCGCGTGGCCGGCTGTCCGGAACGCTGCGGCTCGGCGGGATGCCGCTGGGCGGCCTCTTCGACGTGCCGGGCCTGCTCGGCGACTACCGGGAACTGCACCCCGAGGTGGCGCTGCGGGTGCGGCTGTCGCCCGAGGGGACCGTCGGCCTGGTGGACGGGCTGCTGACCGGCGAGATCGACGTGGCCTTCGTCTCGCTGGGCACGCGCACGCCCGCCGGGATCACCGCCCGCCGGCTGGCCGCGGCGCGGATGACGCTGGTCGCCCCGGCCGGACACCGGCTGGAGGGCCGGGGCCCGGTGCCCCTGGCCGAGCTCGGCGAGGAGGACTTCATCGACGCCCCGGCCGGCTACGGCAACCGCGACCTCGGCGACCGCGCCTTCGCCGCGGCGGGCGTCAGCCGCCGGGTGGTCGTGGAGGCCGCCGACGTCGCCACGATCACCGGTTTCGTCCGGCGCGGTCTGGGCGTGGCGTACCTGCCCGAGTTCCTTCCCGCGGTCGACCCGCACGGACTCGCCGTGCTCCCCGCCCTCGCGCCGCCGACGCACTGGACGCTGTCGCTGGCCTGGCCGTCGCGCCGGCCGCCCGGCCCCAGGTCAGGGCCCTGCTGGAACTGGTCGACGACCGCCTGGAGGGCTACCTCGGCATGCCGGCCGCGGACTCGGCGGAGGAGGAAGCCGGCTCTGGCCTCGGCTCCAGCTCCGGCTCCCGGCATCGCGAGGCATAAGGCCGTCGCGCAGGCAGCGCGGGGCAGCAGGCGGGAGGCAACTCGGCCGTTGCGGGCCGGAGGGGTGCGCTGGGCGAACGGGCCGTTACGGGGCGCGCGCACCCCTGGAGTGCCTTGTCCCCTCTATAGAGGGGGCCTCGGAACCCCCTAAAGGATGACCTCTTTACAGGGGCCGCGATGACCCCTCTATAGATGTCCCCTTATATAGGGGACGCCCGGCGGCGGGCCCGTGAAGGGCGCGTCGTCGGGCGTCCGAGCTGGGCCGCCGCGTCAGCAGGCGCGGCGGAGGTAGCCGCGGTCCGACGGAGTGACCAGGTCACGGTCACGCTCCACCAGCAGCGGCACGCGGTCCGACGCGGAGCACAGGCTGTCGAACGACACCTTCAGGTCGTCGGGGTACTCGACCTCCACGACGCGCTGCCCGTACACGGACGTGTACTGCCCGCACTCGTCGTAGACGTGGCACTCCTCGGCGATGGCGAAGTCGAAGCCCCAGTCGTCGTGGGCCGTGCGGGAGTACTCCGCGGCGTTCTTCTGCGCCGCCGCGAGCCCGGCCTTGTGCGCGGCGGCGGTGTACGCCTGGGCGAGCGCCGCCGTTCCGGACTCGGGGATGCTGGAGAAGCGGGTGAACGTGTCCAGGTTGTCGAACTCGACCGCCTTGTAGCCGTCGTTCGCACACCCGGTGATCAGCGGCTGCATGATCGCGAGGATGCCGGCCCGGTTCGCCGCCGTGGACGGGTCGAGGACGTACTCGCCGGGCCAGTTCGGGTCGGACACCACCTTGCCCTTGGAGTCGTGCAGCAGCAGCCCCGCGTGCTGGCCCGTCCACTCCGAGGCCTGGTCCGCCTGGGTCTGGAAGCCGTTGATGTAGCAGATCGAGTACACCCCGGCGGCAGGTTCGGCGCTGGCGTCGCGGACCACCACGGTGACCCCGCTGGGCGGTGTGTAGGCGCCGCCGAGCTGGTAGTCCACACCGCCGGTCACCGGGAGCGGGGTGATCTTGGACGTGGTGGACGTGGAGCCGGAGGTGGCGCTGGGGGACGGTGTCGGGGTGGCGCTCGGCGGGGTGTGCTGCCCTGGGTGGGCGTGCTGGTTCCGCCGTGCGTGCTGCCCTTGCCGTGCGTGCTGCTTCCGCTGTGCGTGCTGCCCTTGCCGTGCGTGTTGCTTCCGCCGTGCGATTCGCCCTTGCCGTGCGAGTCGCCCTTGTCGTGCGAGTCACCCTTGCTGTGCGTGCTGTACGCGCTGCCGGCATTGGCCATGCCGTCCGTGCTTTCCGTACTGCCGCCGCCCGCGCAGCCGGCGGTCACCGCGACCGCCGCCGCTGCCAGCAGTACTCCCAGGCGCCGGGCCCGTGCCCCGCGCATCGCCCTGATGTCCATCCGCTACCGCACCCCTCGGTTTTCTGTGATCCCTCCCCGTCGCCGAGGAGGCTAGCAGCGGTTCTGGGCCGGCTCTGACGGTCTCCGGCGGTCGCGTGCCCTCGGCGGGTGCGGCCGGGTCCCGGGTGTGTATCCCGGCGGACGGGCCAGGAAAGCCGCCGTGAATTCCCGGTGGATGGGCCGCCGAACGGCGCCGTCACCCCCGAATTCCACCGACAGAGCGCGCATGTCCGCTCACCGTGTGTCGGCCCGACGGGGGGCCGTTGTGATGCTCTCGATATAGCCCCGGTCACATACGACGTTCTTTAGTACCCATATGTCTGATTTGCACCCCCTGGGTATGGGGATATGCGGTGATGTCCAACCTCTTCATGGGCCATCTACGGGAATGTCCGTAGATGAGCTCTTTGACCGTTGAATCCCGAATATCTAAGACTTTGGGTGTCCCCGAACGGAAGAGGTACTTCCCGCATGCAGTTCCCCACGATCCCGAACCCGAAGAAGGCCGTCGCCGCGTTCACCCGGCTCCCCGCGAAGCGCAAGGTCACGGCAGTCGGCTCCGCAGCCGCCGCCGCGGCGGTGCTCGCAGCCGTCGGTGTGCAGGCGACAGCTGGAGCCGGCTCGGCGACCGCGGCGGGTAACGCCACCGGGTTCACCGTCTCCACCGGCCAGCACCTGAAGTCGGACGTCCAGTCCGGCGTCCAGACCACTGACCTGGGCACCCACACGACCGTCCACAGCGCCTCCCCGCAGGCCATGGCGCTGACCGGCTCGGTCGAGAAGCCCGCTCCGGCGGCGAAGAAGGTCGCTGCCCCGAAGAAGGCGACCACCGTGAAGAAGGCCGCCACCGTGAAGAAGGCGACCTCCGCGAAGAAGGCGAAGAGCACCGCGACGCACCACGCGACCGCTTCGCACGCCTCCAAGCCCGCCGCCAAGCGCGCCGCGAAGGCCGTGACCTACCCGAACAACCTGGACGGCTGGATCCGCCAGTCGCTGGCGATCATGCACGCCAAGGGCATACCAGGCACCTACGAGGGCATCCACCGCAACATCATCCGGGAGTCCAGCGGCAACCCGCAGGCGATCAACCTGTGGGACATCAACGCCCGCAACGGCATCCCCTCCAAGGGCCTGCTGCAGGTGATCGACCCGACGTTCCAGCGGTTCCACGTGGCCGGCACGTCCTGGAACATCTACAACCCGGTCGCCAACATCACCGCCGCCTGCAACTACGCGGCCGACCGCTACGGCTCGATGGACAACGTCAACTCCGCGTACTGACCGCCGTCCGCTGACGGCCCGGGCCGAGCCCGGTGACGCGAGAGAACCCGGCGCGCCCAGCGTGCGCCGCACACCACCGCCGGAGGGCGGCGGGACCCCTACCCGGGTCCCGCCGCCCTCCGGCGGTGTTTCCGGGCCCGGCTGCCGAACGCCTCCAGCGGCGGACGCCGGCCTCCTTCAGCCTCGGCGACCCGGCCCGGCCCCGGTCCGCGCGGGCCCGGCCGCGCGGGCCGGAGCGCCGACGGCTCGGGAGGCCCGACCGGGCCGGGGCTCAGTCGAGGTGGAAGACCTCCTCCGCCGGGGCCCACCACTCGCCGTCCGCGGCGCTGTCGAGTGGCTGCTGGCACGGATCGGTCACCTCCCACCACTGCCGGGTCGTGGGGTCGGCGGCGATGGCCGCGGTGTCGGCGGCGTAGTCGTCGCCCGTGTACTCCAGGTAGCTGAAGAGGAGGCCGTCGCGCAGGAAGATCGAGTAGTTGCCGATGTTCGCCCGCTTCAGAGCAGCCCGCACCCCCGGCCAGACGTCGGCGTGGAGCCGGCGGTACTCCGCCTCCTTCTCCGGCCGCAGCCGGATGACCGACGCGAAACGCTGCATGGGTGCCCCTTCCTGAACGGCCCGGACGGTTCCGCGCGGGCGGCCCGACCCGCGACCTGGGCCGACCCGACCCGACCCGGCCCGACCTGATCCGGCCCTGCTCCGGCCCTGACTCGGGCCTGCTGATACGTCGGGTCATTACCCTAGGCAGAGGCAAGCTGGTTGATCAATCCGTCGTCACGGGCTTCTCATGATTCCAGCGAGCGTCTGGTGGCGGGGTTCCAGTGGAGGTGAGTCGCCGTGATCGCCGGCCGATGTGGGGGGCGACAGATCCGATGTATCCGGTGGTGGCGGGCGCCGACAAGGCGGGATTGCCCGGTGTGCGGCCGCGCGCGACCCTGGTGTCATGACTGCTGACCGCGCAGCTGCGGGGGAGCTCACCGGGTGGGCGGTGGCCGATCCCGGACCGGTCGCGGGCGGCCCGCTGGCCCGGGTCACCCGTCCGATACCGGAGCCCGGCCCCGGAGAGCTGCTCGTCCGGGTCGAGGCGTGCGGGGTGTGCCGCACCGACCTGCACCTGGCCGAGGGCGACCTGCCCCCGCACCGCCCCCTGACCGTCCCCGGGCACGAGATCGTCGGCCGGGTGCTGGCCGCCGGACCGGGCGCCGAGGCAGCGGGGACCCGGGTCGGGGACCGCGTGGGCGGCGCCTGGCTGCGGCATACCTGCGGGGTCTGCCGCTACTGCCGGCGCGGTGACGAGAACCTCTGCCCGTCCTCCCGCTACACCGGCTGGGACGCCGACGGCGGCTTCGCCGACCACGCGCTGCTGCCCGCCGCGTACGCCTACCCGCTGCCGGAGGACGCCGACCCCGCCGAGCTCGCCCCGTTGCTGTGCGCCGGCATCATCGGCTACCGCGCCCTGGCCCGCAGCGCCCTTCCGGCCGGCGGCCGCCTCGGCATCTACGGCTTCGGCGCCTCGGCCCATCTGACGGCGCAGCTCGCCATCGCCGACGGCGCCACCGTCCACGTGCTCACCCGCTCCGAGCAGGCCCGCTGCCTCGCCCTCGACCTCGGCGCCGCCTCCGCCCGCGCCGCCGCCGAGGAGCCGCCCGAGCCGCTGGACTCCGCGATCCTCTTCGCCCCCGTCGGCGACCTCGTCCCAGTGGCACTCGCCGCACTCGACCGGGGCGGCACCCTGGCGGTGGCCGGCATCCACCTCACCGACATCCCCGCCCTGGACTACCAGCGCCACCTGTTCCAGGAACGGGACCTGCGCAGTACGACCTCCAACACCCGCGCCGACGGGCGCGCCTGGCTGGCCGCCGCCCGGCGGGCCGGCGTGCGTCCCACCGTCACCCGCTACCCGCTCGACCGCGCCGACCGGGCCCTCGCCGACCTCGCCGGAGACCGCGTCAACGGAGCGGCCGTCCTGATCCCCGACCCGTCGTGATCCCCGGCCCGTCCGGAGCCCGTCAGGCCCGCCGCTCTTCGGCCCCGTCCCCGTCCGCCGTCCCGCCGCCGTCCGAAGGGTCCCTGCGCACCGGTGACCAGCGGCCCCGGCCCACGTACGCTGGGAGGGGCAGCAGCCGCGCTGGGTAGGAGGCCCCGATGTTCAACGTTCTCGACCAGCTCTTCAACCCTGGCCGCAGGCACACCGAGGACGAGGAGCACCGGCTCCAGCTGACCCGTGACGAGGAGGGCAACGGCGACCCGGGGCGCGGGCCGATAGACCTCGAATCGGGGGCCGTCATCATCCGCCCACCGCGCGGTCCGGCCGGGACGGCCCACCCGGCGGACTCCGTGCCCCCCGAGCAGACCGCCCCCACGACTCCCGGCCCCGGCGCGGCCACGACCACGACCACGACCACGGTCCAGGGCACCTGACCGTACGCACGCCCGGGGTGCCGCACCGTACGAGGACAGGGACGATGCGCCGCGTCCTCGCGGAACACCGCCCCCGTCTCCGACGGCCGCCTCCGGGCAGGGCCGGGACACGACCTCAGCGCACCGAGTCAGCAGTCGTCGGAGCCGCTGTCGTCCGACGTGTCGGCGTATCCGCTGTCGGCACTGTGAGCCCCGGCGGAGGTGGCGGCGCTCCGGGCCCCCTTGGAACCGCTCACGTTGGCACAGGTGTTGCCGAAGGCCGGGTTGAGCAGGCCGATGATGTCCAACGAGTTGCCGCAGATGTTGACCGGGATGTTCACCGGCACCTGGACGACGTTGCCCGACAGCACGCCCGGCGAGCCGGCGGCCAAGGCCCCGGCGCCGGCGTCGGCCGAGGCGACACCGCCGGCGGCCAGTACGATCCCGCCGGCCAGCGCCGTCAGCGCCATACCCACGCGCACACGATTCACGTTCGCTCCTGAGTTCCTGGTTGTTCAGGTGCGGCCCCGCCGTGCCCGCACGGTGCCGCGACGGCCTTCCGCAGCCTCCGGCGTGCCGGGACCCGGCCCGCGACGGCGCCCCAGCGGGTCACCCGAACGAGGCGCGGCACTGGGCGTTTCGGCCCAACGGGGCCGCTCCGGCCGCAGGAGCCCGGCCGACCCGGCCCTGCGTGCCGCACGGCTGTGGCAGGGTGGAGCACATGTGCGGACGGTACGTCTCCACCCGGAGCCCGAAAGAGCTGACGGGCCTGTTCCACGTCACCCGCGAGCCGGAGCCCGCCGAGAGCCTCGGCCCGAGCTGGAACGTCGCGCCGACCGACGGCGTCTGGGCCGTGCTGGAGCGCGCCGACCACGACAGCGGCGAGGTGCTGCGGCAGCTGCGGGCGCTGCGCTGGGGGCTGGTCCCGTCCTGGGCGAAGAGCCGTGACGTGGGCGCCAGGATGATCAACGCCCGGGTGGAGACCGTCCACGAGAAGCCCGCCTACCGCCGGGCGTTCGCCAGACGCCGCTGCCTGCTGCCCGCCGACGGCTTCTACGAGTGGCAGGCCCTGGCCGCGACCCAGGAGCACAAGGCCCGCAAGCAGCCCTACTTCATCACCCCCGAGGGCGGCGGTGTGATGGCGCTGGCCGGGCTCTACGAGTTCTGGCGCGACCCGGCTGCGGCCCCGGACGACCCGGCCGCCTGGGTCGTGAGCTGCACGATCATCACCACCGAGGCGACGGACGCGGCCGGCCGGGTGCACCCCCGGATGCCGCTGGCGGTGGGCCCCGCCGACTACGACTCCTGGCTCGACCCCGCTCTCCAGGACGCCGCCGAGCTGCGGTCCCTGCTCACCGCGCCGGCCGGCGGCCGGCTGGACGCGCGGGCCGTGAACCCGGCCGTCAACAGTGTCCGCAACAACGGCCCCCACCTCCTCGACCCGCCCGAGGACGCCCCCGAAGCCTGACCGGCTCCCGGCCCCCAGGTGGGGGCACGCGCTCCGGTTACCGGGCCCCTCCCGGCGAGGTGCGCCCCGTTCGCCGCCCGCGCCAGGACACCTCGCCACCGGGCACACCGTGCCGGTCGCGGCGTCAGGAAGCGCGCTCTGCCTCCACCAGGCGGGCGAGCCGGTCCAGCGCCATCCGCAGGCCGGCCTCGTTGTCGGCGGCCGGGACCGCGTCCGGTACGCCCGCGTGGACGACGGTGACGCGCGTACCCGCGCCTTCGTCCGCAAGCGTCGTGGTCATCGTCATCACGCCCCGCAGCGCCGCGTCCGCCGTCTCGAACTCCAGCTCCTCCACCACCCGTTCACCGGCGGCCAGGTCGCGGAAGGTGCCGTGGTACGTGTCGGTGCGGCCGTGCGACTTGCCGTGCGCGCCGGGCGTGTCGTAGGTGAGGGACACCCGGAACGCCCCGCCGGGCCGCGGATCGAAGGAGTGCACCAGAGCCCGCATCCCGTCCGGGAACCGCCAGCGGGCGACGGCGTCGCCGTCCGCCAGGGCCTGGAAGACGGCTGTCCGCGGCGCGTCGACGTGCCGGGAGACCCGTGTCGTGTACATCCCGGCATCGTACGGGCCGCCCTCCGGCGGGCGCACCGGAGCGCCGTACAGGGGGCTCCGTACACGGGGCATCCGCCGCGGGGGGTGGGGGCGCACGGGGAGTCGTCGGGTGTGCTCCGGCGTGGCGGCGAGGCCGCCACGACTGGCCTCCGGCGTGTCGCCATGTCGGTGCGGCGTTCAGGACGGCCGGTCGGCGCGTCGACAATGCGACGAGCCGTCGAGTCGGCGGACCGGGCGGCCCATCCGGGCGCGGCGGATCGCGCCGTCCGGCCGCAGTATGGGACGGGAGGCCGGTCGGCATCCGATCCGGCCCGGTCCAGCGGCGGCGGCCGGACGGCGGCCCGGGGGCGGGCCAGCGCAGCCTTCGAAAGGGAAGCAACCATGCACCGGGTCCGGCCCACCGCCCGCCAGCCGCGCCGGGCCGGCCGGTGACCGGGCCCTCCGGCGCCGCCGCCCGCAAGGCCGCCGAGGCCCAGGCCGCCGACGCGGTCGCGCGGGCCGACGCCGACCCCGCCGGCGCCGTGGGTGCCGCGTTGCGTGCGCTCCTGCACCGCCGACTCGCCGGAGCCGCCGCCCTCGACGAGCGGTTCGCCCGAGAACTGGCCCACCCGCTGGCCGACTTCACCCTCAGCGGCGGCCACCGGCGCCGTGCCGCGCTGCTCTGGTGGGGCTGGCGCGCATGCGGTGGAGCCCGCCGAGGTGAGCGTCCGGACGCGGTCCTCGACCTGGCGGCGGCCGTGGAACTCATCCAGAGCTGCGCCCTGGTCCACGACGACGTCATGGACGGCTCACGCACCCGCCGCGGCCGGCCCGCCCTGCACATCGCCCAGGCGGCCCCGCCACCGACCCCGTCGGACGGACGGCCTGAGCACGCGCGGCCTGAGCCTGGACGGCCTGGACACGGGCCGGCGGAGCGCCCGGCCCCGCACGTCGAGGAGCGCGGCCGCGCGGCCGCCGCCGAGGCGCGCCGCCGGACTCCCGAGCCGGACCGTCCCGGCAGCGAGCCCGACACACCCGGCAGCCACCCGACCGCCGGCGCCGGGCCCGGCTCGGCGGCCGGACGGGAGGGCGCGGCGCCCTACGGCTGGTCGGTCGCCGTGCTGGCCGGGGACCTGGCGCTGGCCTGGGCCGACGACACGGTGGCCGAGGCCGGGCTCACCGTCGAGGCGCGGCGCCGCGTCGAGGCGGTGTGGCGCGACCTGCGCACCGAGATGGTGGCCGGACAGTACCTCGAACTGCGCGCCCAGGCCGCGGGCGACCGGTCGGCCGGGCAGGCACTGCGCACCGCCCGCCTCAAGAGCGCCCTGTACTCCGTGGCCCGCCCGCTCGACCTCGGCGCCGCCGTGGCCGGCGCGGGCGAGGAGGTCAGGCGCGGCCTGCGGCTCGCGGGCGGCTGCGCAGGGCTGGCCTTCCAGCTCCGCGACGACCTGCTCGGCGTCTTCGGCGACCCGGCCGAGACCGGCAAGCCGTCCGGCGACGACATCCGCGAGGGCAAGCCCACCTACCTCGCAGCCCTCGCGCGCGCCCGGGCCGCCGCGGCGGACGACCACGGCGCGCTGCGCGTCCTGGACTCCGCCATGGGCGACCGCGCCCTGGACCCGGCCGCGCTGGCCGCCGTCCGCGAGGTGATCACCGCCACCGGGGCCCGGGCCGCGGTGGAGTCCCGCATCGCACTCCTCGCCGAACGCTGCGCGCACCGCCTGCGCGAACTCCCGCTGGACGCCTGGCCCCGAGCCCGCATGCTCGACGTCCTCCTCACCGCCACGGGACTGCCGCCCGGCTCGGCCCCCGGGCGCTGAACCGGGCGGGCGCGCACCGGCAGGTGCCCGTCCGCCCGGCTCCGGCGGTCAGTGCCCCACGGGCAGGTGGGAGGGGAGCCGTACGGTCAGGCGGAGCAGCCGGGTGGTCTGCGCCGTGCTGGAGTTGTCGTCGCTCACCAGCACCAGGCCGGCCAGGCCCAGCGGGTGCGGGCCCGGCTCGATCGCCATGCCCTCGTAGTTGTCCATCAGCGGGTTCTGCTGCGTCTCGCGGGCGATGGCACCGAGCGACGGGCACTGGTCGACGGCCGCGACCAGCACCTTGCCGGCGAGCTTCGGCGCGGGCGCGTCGCCGAGGTCGCCGACCTTGGACACGTCGGGGGCGTGCAGGGCGTCGGGCGCGGCGTACACCGCGATCGTGTTGCCCACGGCGGCGGACCAGGCGGCCTCCAGCACCAGCAGGCCGTTCGGACCGTACGCGGCCACCTCGGATATGCGGTTGCCCGGCTGGAGCCGGTAGCCGACCTCCTTCACCAGCCGGTAGCCGCCCCGGCCGTCGGCCTGGTACACGAGGATGCGCCGGTCGTCCGCGTTGCCGGACGAGGAGACGTCGCCGGACAGCACGCCCTCCATGGCGGCGTAGACGTAGCGGCCGTCGGGGGAGACGCTCAGCCCCTCCAGGGTGGCGTTCGAGGTGGCCTCGCCGGCCGGGGCGACCCGGAAGCGGGCGGGCACGGTCAGCTCGCCGCGCTGGACCCCGTCCCGGCCGAACTCCCGGATGGACGGCTCCACCTCGGAGCTGACGAGGTAGTCGCCGTTGGGCAGCACGGTCAGGCCCTCGGCGTCGAAGTCCGTGTCGTCGTACGGGGTGCCGTCGGCCTTGCGCAGCACGAGCGTGCCGGTGATGCGGGGGTTCGCGGGGTCGGTGAAGAACCAGAGCCGGGCCTGCCGGCCGGTGGCGTGGTCGATCACCGACGCGTACGCGTGGCGGCGGGCGTCCCAGGTGAGCGCGGACAGGTCGCCGACCGTCTCGTCGCCGACGGGGAGCTTGTTCAGGGCGTCGCTGTAGCCGTCGACCCAGCCCGCGGTGCCGCAGGCCTGGGGCAGCCTGCTGCTGGCCGGAGCCTGGGCCGCGGGGGTCCGGGCGGAGGCGGTGGCGCCGGGCAGGGCGATGGTGGCGGCGGCGGCCAGGCAGCAGGCGGCGGCCGCGGCACGAGGGCCGAAGGCTCTGCGCGGCCGGGTTCCGGTGGTGCTCGACGGGGACATGGGTCCTCCCAAACAGGCATGCCGAAATCGGCAGTTGGGCAAAGGATTGGAGTCAGGCCCATCCCCCTTGCAGGCCTGCGAGCGATGATCATATGACCCCCGCATACGTTTGTCCGCGCTTTCCACCAGGCACCGGGGCGGGTACCAGGGGCGCTGTGCGGCAGCCGACGGGTGCCTGGCGCGTCGGCGGGCACACCGTGTGGGGGACGTCGGTGCCGTGCCTCCCGTCCGGCCGACCCGCCCTGGGGCGCCGCAGCCGCGGAGATACGTGAACGGGCGCGGGCGGGTGCGGCTGGGTGCGGCTGGGCGCGGGCGGGCGCGGGTGGACGGACAGCTCCGGCAGGTCGGCGACGCCCGGCCCAGGGTCCACACGGCCCGGCAGGGGGCCATACGGACCAGTGCGGTGCTCCTCCGGTAGGCCGCTCAGGGGGTTCGGGGTGACGGCGGTGGCCGGTCCGCGTTGACAGGTGAACGGGCGCCCCGCGGCTGCGGCGCGGCCCACCGCCGCGAGGGAGGACGCACAGCCATGGCCGACCTGCCGGTCGAGACGGTGCCGGTCGAGACGCCGCCGGGCACCGCCGGGGACCGGCCGCCGCCCCCGGCGCGGCGGCGCGGCGCCGGACACGTCCGCTGCCGTCCCTGCCGGGCACGGCGGCGGGCCGCCGCTCGTGGTTCACCGTGGGGTTCGGCCTGGGGCTCGGCATGCTGTCGGCCTGGCTGCTGGTGCGCACGGTGCTGCGGATCGGCGAGTTGCTGACGCTGCTGACGCTGTCGGTGTTCATCGCCGTCAGCCTGGAGCCCGTGGTGGCCTGGCTGTGCCGGCTGGGGCTGCGCCGGGGCTGGGCGGTGCTCGCGGTGGCCGGCGGGCTGGGCGGGGTGCTCGCCGGGTTCGTCGCCCTCGTCATCCCGCCGGTGAGCGCCGCGGTGGCCGCGCTCACCGCCGACGTGCCGCGCTGGAGGCAGCAGTTGCGGGACCACCACTCCGCGCTCGGCCGGCTGGAGGACCACTACCACGTGATCGAACACCTGCGGGAGCGGTTCGGCTCGGGCGGCGGCGCGGCGGAGGTGGCCGGCGGGGTGCTGGGCGCGGGGCAGGTGGTGCTCTCCGCGCTCGCGTCGGTGGGCGTCACCGTCACCGTCACGCTCTACGTGATGGCGGCGCTCCCGACGGTCAAGCGCTTCGGCTACCGGTTCGTGCCGGGCAGCAGGCGGCCCCGCGCCGAGGCGGTCTGCGAGGAGATCCTCAGCCGGGTCGGCCGCTACATGCTCGGCAACGTCGCCACCTCGGTGGTCGCCGGGGCGGCCACGTTCGCCTGGTGCGAGGTGTGGAACGTGCCCTACCCGGCGGCGCTCGGCTTCTTCGTGGCACTCATGGACATGGTGCCGGTCGTCGGCTCGACCGTCGGCGGTGTGGCGGTGAGCCTGGTCGCGCTGGCGGTGTCGCTGCCCACCGCCCTGGCCACCGCCGCCTTCTACGTCGGCTTCCGCCTCGCCGAGGACTACCTGATCATGCCGCGCGCGATGCGGTTCGCCGTCCACGTGCACCCCGTCGTGACGGTCGTCGCGGTGCTGGCCGGGGGGTCGCTGCTCGGCGTCGTCGGCGGCCTCGTCGCGATCCCGGCGGCGGTCGCCCTCGGCATCGTCCTGGACGAGTACGTCTTCCCGCGCACCGACGCGGCGTAGACGGCAGGGGGCGGGCGCCCTCGCGGGCGCCCTCGCGGGCGCCCTGGCACGGCTCACCCGTGGCCGGGGGGCGGTGGCTCCGGGGGTGGTGCGGGTCGCGGGCCCGGGCGGGTGCGGGGGAGGGGGCGGCACCGTCGCGGTGTCCGGCGCGGACTCCGGCCACACCAGCAGCACCGGGCAGGGCGCGTGGTCGACGACGAACCGCGCGCCCGGCGCGAGGCTGCGCGGCCCGAGCCGGCTGCGGTCCCCGTCCCGGGCCACCACGAGCAGGTCCGCGCCCTCCGCGGCGGCGACCACCTCCCGCTCGACCCGGCCGGTGCGCTCCACACGGGTGCACGGCCGCCCCAGCCGCTCGGCCGCCGCCGCCAGCAGGCGGTCCGCGGAGGCGGCGGCGAGCCGCTCCACCGCGGTGCCGGGGTCGCGCTCGGGATGGCCCCGGCCCAGCAGCCCCGCGAACACCCCGTGCGCGGCACCCGGCACGTCGGGCGTGTCGACGTGCAGCAGCACCACCTCGTCCGCGTCGGACGCGTGGGCCCGGGCGGCGTCGACGCACGCGGCCCACGTGCCCTCGACGATCCAGGCGATGACGGCCATGCGGCGGTCCTCCGTTCGTTGGCTGCACCCCCACCCTGCCACCCCGGCGGCGGATGGAGGAGGAGGCGGCGCCGAAACGGCCGTGCCCGGCCCGTCCGCCGACGGGCTGTCGCCGGGTCGCGTCTGGCGCGGAGCCGTCAGGGCGCCTGGACGAGCAGCAGCGCCGAGCGGGCCTCCAGTTTCAGCGACTCGCCCGCCGAGAAGCCCGGCTCCCCGGCGGGAGTTGACGGTCCGCAGGGTTCTGCCGCGGTGTCCACGACGACCGACCAGGCGGCGCCGAACTCGGCGGGAGGCAGCCGGAACGCCACGTGTTCCCAGTGGGCGTTGAGCAGCAGCAGGAACACGTCGTCCACCACGGGCTGCCCATGGGCGTCCGCCTCGGGGATCGCCGCGCCGTTGAGGTGGACGGCGAACGCGTGCGCGTCGCGCCGCGCCCAGTCCGCGCGGCCCATCTCCCGGCCGTCCGGGCGCAGCCAGGTCAGGTCGCCGGGGCCGCCGTCGGCGGACCGGCTGCCTCGGAAGAAGCGACGGCGGCGGAAGACGGGGTGTTCGCGGCGCAGCGCGATGAGCCTGCTGGTGAAGTCGAGGAGGTTCAGGCGTTCTTCGTCGAGGTCCCAGTCGGTCCAGCTGAGTTCGGAGTCCTGGCAGTAGGCGTTGTTGTTGCCGTGCTGGGTGCGGCCGAGTTCGTCGCCGTGGCCGAGCATGGGGACGCCCTGGGAGAGCAGCAGGGTGGTCAGGAGGTTGCGCTGCTGGCGGGCGCGCAGGGCGAGGACGGCGGGGTCGTCGGTAGGGCCCTCGGCGCCGCAGTTCCAGGAGCGGTTGCGGCTCTCGCCGTCGCGGTTGTCCTCGCCGTTGGCCTCGTTGTGCTTGTCGTCGTAGGAGACGAGGTCCCGCAGCGTGAAACCGTCGTGGCAGGTCACGAAGTTGACGCCGGCGCGCGGTCGGCGGTGCTCGCCGGCGTACAGGTCCGAGGAGCCGGTCAGCCGGGTCGCCAGCTTCGGCAGCATCCCGTCGCGGGAGCGCCAGAAGTCGCGGACGGTGTCGCGGTAGCGGCCGTTCCACTCGCTCCACAGCGGGGGGAAGTTGCCGACCTGGTAGCCGCCGTCGCCGACGTCCCAGGGCTCGGCGATGAGTTTGACGCGGGAGACCACCGGGTCCTGCTGCACGAGGTCGAAGAACGCCGACAGCCGGTCCACCTCGTGGAACTGCCGGGCCAGCGTGGCCGCGAGGTCGAAGCGGAAGCCGTCGACGTGCATCTCCGTCACCCAGTACCGCAGGCTGTCCATGATCAGCTGGAGGACGTGCGGATGCCGCATCAGCAGGCTGTTGCCGGTGCCGGTGGTGTCGAAGTACGACGCCGGGTCGTGGTCCACCAGGCGGTAGTAGGAGGCGTTGTCGATGCCGCGGAGGGACAGCGTGGGGCCGAGGTGGCTGCCCTCGGCGGTGTGGTTGTAGACCACGTCGAGGATCACCTCGATACCGGCCTCGTGCAGCGCCTTGACCATCGCCTTGAACTCCGCGACCTGGCCGCCGCTCCCGCCCGCCGCCGCGTAGCCGTTGTGCGGGGCGAAGAACCCGATCGTGTTGTAGCCCCAGTAGTTCGACAGCCCCCGGTCCAGCAGGTGCCCGTCCTGCACGAACTGGTGCACCGGCATGAGCTCGACCGCCGTCACGCCCAGCCGGGTCAGGTGCCCGACCACCTCGGGGTGCGCCAGGCCGGCGTAGGTGCCGCGCAGCTCCGGCGGCAGTGCCGGGTGGCGCATGGTCAGGCCGCGCACGTGCGCCTCGTACATCACCGACTCGTGGTACGGGCGCTTGAGCGGCCGGTCGCCGCCCCAGTCGAAGTACGGGTCCGCGACCACCGACAGCATCGCGTGCGGCGCGCTGTCCAGCGTGCTCGGCAGCTCCGGGCGGCCCGCTTCGTAGCCCAGCAGCGACTCGTCGCCGTCGGCCTGCCCCTCGATGGCCTTGGCGTAGGGGTCCAGCAGCAGCTTCGCCGGGTTGCAGCGCAGACCGCGCGCCGGGTCGTACGGGCCGTGCACCCGGTAGCCGTACCGCTGCCCGGGGCCGACCCCCGGCAGGTGGGCGTGCCAGATGAAGCCGTCGACCTCGTTGAGGGCCACACGCGTCTCGCGGCGCCGCTCGTCGACCAGGCACAGCTCGACCTTCTCCGCGACCTCGGAGAACAGCGCGAAGTTGGTGCCGGAGCCGTCGTACGCGGCTCCGAGGGGAAAGGGGTGGCCGGTCCATTTCTGCACGTCCGCGACCCTACTGGCGATCCTGCCCGGGCCCGGGACCACCACGCCCCGACGCGCGGACGACCCCCGCGGGGAGGTACCTGGCCGGGCGGGTGGCCACCCGCCCGGCCCAGTGCCCCGCCGGGGCCGGGGTGCCGCCGGATCAGCCGGTGGCGGCCGACAGCTCGGCGAACTCCTCGTCGGTCAGCTCCAGCTCCGCGGCGGCGACGTTGTCCTCCAGGTGCGCCACCGAGGACGTGCCGGGGATCGGCAGCATCACCGGCGAGCGGCGCAGCAGCCAGGCCAGCGCCAGCTGCGACGGGGAGGCGCCGTGCCGCTTGGCCGGCGCGTCGAGCGGGCCGCCCGGCCGCGCCAGCTCACCGGTGGCCAGCGGGAACCACGGGATGAAGCCGATGCCCAGCTTCTCGCTGTGCTCCAGCAGCGCCTCCGACTGGCGGTTGGCGATGTTGTACAGGTTCTGCACCGAGGCGATGGGCGTGACCGCGCGCGCCTGCTCCAGCTGGTCGACGTCGACCTCGGACAGGCCGATGTGCTGGATCTTGCCCTCCTCCTGGAGGAGCTTGAGCTCGCCGACCTGCTCGGCCAGCGGCACCTTCGGGTCCACCCGGTGCAGCTGGAAGAGCGGGATGCGGTCGAGGCCCAGGTGGCGCAGGCTCATCTCGGCCTGCTGGCGCAGGTACTCCGGCCGCCCCACCGGCCGCCAGTCGTTCGGCCCGGAGCGGGTCAGGCCGGCCTTGGTGGCGATCACCAGCTCCGCCGGGTACGGGTGGAGCGCCTTCTTGATCAGCTGCTCGGCCACCACCGGCCCGTAGGAGTCGGCGGTGTCGATGAAGTCCACGCCGAGCTCGACGGAGCGGCGCAGCACGCGCACCGCCTCGTCCGGGTCCTTGGGATCGCCCCACACCCCGGCGCCGGTCAGCTGCATGGAGCCGAAGCCGAGGCGGGTCACGGGCAGGTCGCCGCCGAGGGAGAAACTGCCCGACGCCTGCGCGGGCCGGGTTCCGGTCGTCACGATGATCGCTCCTAAGCGGGTCCGACAAGATACACGTACGGTTCACGGTCTCCGTACGGCAGTGGGAAGCCCGGGTCCGGCTCCCGGTATTCCCGGCGGGTACCCGAATCCGAGGAGTCGACCCGGACGGCCTATACGCGACCGGGCCGACCGGACGGCGCCCCCGCCCGGGCCCCGGGCAGCGCGAGCCGCGGTTGCGCGGTGCCGGGGGCGGGGCCGGGAGGCTCGGGCGGGCGGCGGCACGGTTCTCGCAGACCCGTGTCCGCCGCCGACCGGCCTACCGGAAGCCCGCCACCTGGTGGGGCGCGTACGGCTCCTCCAGCAGGGCCGCCTCCTCGTCGGTGAGCTCGATCTCCAGGGAGGCCACGGCGTCGTCGAGGTGCCGCTCCTTGGTCACGCCGACGATGGGCGCGGTGACGTCGGGGTTGCGGTTCAGCCAGGCCAGGGCGACCTGGGCGGCGGGGACGCCGCGCTCGGCGGCGACCTGGGCGACGCGCTCCACCACGGTCCTGTCGGACGGGTGGTAGAGGGTGCGGCCGAACTCGTCGCTCTCGGCGCGGGCGGTGGTCTCGTCCCAGGGCCGGGTGAGGCGGCCGCGTGCCAGCGGGCTCCAGGGGATGACCCCGATGCCCTGGTCGGCGCAGAGCGGCAGCATCTCCCGCTCCTCCTCGCGGTACAGCAGGTTGTAGTGGTTCTGCATGGACACGAAACGCGTCCAGCCGCCCAGGTCGGCGGTGTAGAGGGCCTTGGAGAACTGCCAGGCGTGCATGGAGGACGCGCCGATGTAGCGGGCCTTTCCGGCCTTCACCACGTCGTGGAGGGCCTCCATGGTCTCCTCGATCGGCGTGTCGTAGTCCCAGCGGTGGATCTGGTAGAGGTCGACGTAGTCGGTGCCCAGGCGGCGCAGGCTGTGGTCGATCTCGCTCATGACGGCCCGCCGGGACAGGCCGCCACCGTTGGGGCCGGGCCGCATCCGGCCGTGCACCTTGGTGGCGATGACGACCTCGTCGCGGTCGGCGAAGTCGCGCAGCGCGCGGCCGGTGATCTCCTCGCTGGTGCCGTCGGAGTACACGTTGGCGGTGTCGAAGAAGTTGATCCCGGCGTCGAGGGCGCGTTTGACCAGACCACGGCTGGCGTCCTCGTCCAGCGTCCACGCGTGGTTGCCGCGTCCCGCGTCGCCGAAGCTCATGCAGCCCAGGCTGAGGGCGGAGACTTCCAGTCCGGTCGAGCCCAGTCGTGTGTACTGCATCCGGGTCGCCTCCTCGGATTTCGGGTACCCGCCGGGAATACCAGGAGCGGAACCCGAGGTTCCCCGGTGTGTACGGAGATTGTGAACTGTACGTACAGTTTATCGGACCCGCTTAGGAGCGATCCTCGTGACAAGCAGGCAGATGAGTACGCAGGCCGACATCGGCGTCACCGGACTGGCCGTCATGGGCGGCAACCTTGCACGTAATTTCGCCCGCAACGGCTACACCGTAGCCCTCTACAACCGCACCGCCGCCCGTACCAGGGCGCTGGTCGACGAGCACGGCGACGAGGGGGCCTTCGTCGCGACCGAGACCCCCGAGGAGTTCGTCGCGGCCCTCAAGAGACCCCGCCGACTGCTGGTCATGGTCAAGGCGGGCGAAGCCACCGACGCCGTCATCCGGCAGTTCGCGCCGCTGCTCGAAGAGGGCGACGTGATCATCGACGGCGGGAACGCCCACTTCGAGGACACCCGCCGCCGCGAGCGGGAACTGCGCGAGCAGGGCCTCCACTTCGTCGGCACCGGCGTGTCCGGCGGCGAGGAGGGGGCGCTCAACGGTCCCTCCATCATGCCCGGCGGCTCCAAGGAGTCCTGGCAGTCGCTGGGCCCGATGCTGGAGAAGATCTCCGCCAAGGCCGAGGACGGCGCCCCCTGCGCCACCCACATCGGCCCTGACGGCGCCGGCCACTTCGTCAAGATGGTGCACAACGGCATCGAGTACGCCGACATGCAGCTGATCGCCGAGGCGTACGACCTGCTGCGCCGGGTCGCCGGGTACGAGCCCGCGCGGATCGCCGAGGTCTTCCGCACCTGGAACACCGGCCGGCTGGACTCCTACCTGATCGAGATCACCGCGCAGGTCCTCGCCCACACGGACGCCGCCACCGGCCGGCCCTTCGTCGACGTGGTCCTCGACCAGGCCGAGCAGAAGGGCACCGGCCGCTGGACGGTGCAGACCGCGCTCGACCTCGGGGTTCCCGTCTCCGGCATCGCCGAGGCCGTCTTCGCCCGCTCCCTGTCCGGCCACGCCGACCTGCGCGAGGCATCCCGGGAGCTGGCCGGGCCGCGGCCCACGCCGCTGTCGGAGGAGGCGGCGGCCGCCTTCGCCGACCAGGTCGAGCAGGCCCTGTACGCGTCGAAGGTCGTCTCCTACACCCAGGGCTTCCACCAGATCGCCGCCGGGTCGCAGACCTATGACTGGGACGTCGACCTCGGCCGGGTCGCGTCCATCTGGCGCGGCGGCTGCATCATCAGGGCCGCGTTCCTGGACCGGATCACCGCCGCCTACGACAAGGACCCGGCACTGCCCAGCCTGCTGTCGGACGAGCGCTTCGCCGAGGAGACCGCCGCCGCGCAGGACGACTGGCGCGCGGTGGTCTCCGCCGCCGTCCAGGGCGGCGTCCCCGTGCCCGGCTTCTCGGCGGCGCTCGCCTACTACGACGCGCTGCGCGCCGAACGGCTGCCGGCCGCCCTCACCCAGGCCCAGCGGGACTTCTTCGGTGCCCACACCTACCGCCGGACCGATCGCGACGGGGCGTTCCACACCCAGTGGGGCGGCGACCGCAGCGAGGCCGACGCCGGCTGACACCTCCGCGGCGGGGCGGGGACCGACCGGGTCCCCGCCCCGCCCGGCGGGACCGGCACAGGAGTGAGCCCGCGGTGCGGGGGAAGGCGACTCCTCGCGGGGCACCGGAGCGTGTCGGCCGTACGACGGCGGAAAGGCAGGTGGACGATGATCCGACCCGCTGATCTGCGGGAGTGGCGCGACCGCGAGGTGGTCGACGAACACGACCGCAGGATCGGTGTCCTGGAAGCCGTCTACGTGGACACGGCGACGGATCTGCCGTCGATGGCCACGGTCCGCACCGGACTGCCCACCCGGCACCGGCTGGTGTTCGTGCCGGTCGCCGAGGCGGTCGTCGGGCCGGACTACGTACGGGTCCCTTACGACAGGTCGCTGGTGAAGTCGGCCCCCTCGATCGGGACGGACGACGTCCTGCCGGTCGAGGACGAGGAGGCGGTCTTCCAGCACTACGGCCTACGCTACAGACCCGGGCCCGACGGCGGACGCCAACTCGCCCGCCGCTGACCGCACGCCCCGGCCCCGCCCCGCACCCGAACCATCCGCACCCGGAATCCCCATCAGCACCAGGAATCCCCATCCGCACCCGACCAGAGGGCCCCGACCCGAACCCCTGTCCGTCACGAAGGCGAAGAAGAGAGGCCGCGCATGAGCTTGTTCCTGCTGCTGCTCCTGGCGGCTGTCGTGCTCGGTCTGATCGGCGCCGTGGTCCACGGGCCCGGCCGGCTGCTCGCTGTCGGAGCGGTGCTCCTCGTCGCGGCCCCGGCTACGGGCTGTGGCGGCTGCGCGGCCGCGCCCGCCCGGTGCGCTGACCGGCCGGCCGCCGCATGAACTCCATCACGGACTGGCTCGACCACTCCTCGGGGCCGACCGTCTACGCGGTCGTCGCCGCCCTCGTCTTCTGCGAGGACGCGCTCTTCTTCGGGTTCGTGCTGCCGGGCGAGACCGCTGTCGTGCTCGGCGGTGTGGTGGCCAGCCGCGGCGGCGTCGACATCGTCTGGCTGTGCGTGACGGTGGTGCTCGCCGCGATCGCCGGCGACAGCGTCGGCTACGAGGTCGGCCGGAAGTTCGGCCCGCGCATCCTGGAGACCAGAGCGCTCAGCCGCCACCAGGAGCGCATCGGCCGCGCCCAGGAGCTGATCCGCCGCCGCGGGCCGGCCGCCGTCTTCCTCGGCCGCTTCATCGCCTTCTTCCGCGCCCTCATGCCCGCTCTGGCCGGCATCTCCCGCATGCCGTACCGCGTCTTCCTGCTCTTCAACGCCCTCGGCGGGCTGGTGTGGGGCGTCGGCTTCACCCTGCTGGGCTACTTCGCCGGAGACGCCTACAAGCGGGTGGAGAAGACCGCGGGCACCGCCGTCGCCATCGTCGTGGCCGTCGTGGTCGTCGCCGCCTTCGTCTTCTGGCAGATCCGCCGCCACCGCAACTCCTCCGACTCGGAGTGACCCGGAACGGACCCTGGAGCCCCCGCGACGGACTTCGCGGCGGACCTCGCGGCGGGCCCCGGGGGCAGGACCTTCCCGCCGCGCTCGGAGCCGCAGCCGGGCGCCTCGCGGCGGCGTGACCGGCGGAAACCTGGACGTGAACCGAACGACCGTCACCCGAAAGACGGTACGCGGTCCGAACGTGTTGTAGGGGAACGGCAACAATCGGCCGGTCAGCGGTATGGACCCCGCCGGGGGCGAGTATCCGCTAGGTATGCCTGAGACATCCAAGACCAGGGGGAACCGGACCCCTCGCCGCGCGGTACCGCTTCTCGCCGCCGGGCTGGCCGCACTCGCCGTGTGCGCCGCCGGCTGCGGCAACGGCACCGCAACCACCGGCGACACCGCCACGCAGGGCACCCCCGGCACCGGCGGCACGACCTCGGCCGGCGGCACGACCTCGGCCGGCGCCCCGGCCACGGCCGCGCCCCGCGGCCGGCCACCACCACCCCGGCCCCGCAGGGCACCGCGGACACCGCGCCGCCCGCCTCGTCCCCGCCACCCGGCAGCACGAGCACCGCCGCGCCCCAGGCGGCGGGGACACGCTGCACCGTGACGGACCTGAGGATGACGCTGGGCGCCGGCGACCCCGGCGCCGGCAACATCTACTACCCGCTGACCTTCACCAACACCTCCAGCCGCCCGTGCGTGCTCGACGGCTTCCCCGGCGTGTCCCTCATCCGCGGCGACGGCAGCACCATCGGCCGGGCCGCGGGCCGCCAGGGCGGGTCCCAGGGCACGGTGACGCTGAGTCCGGGCGCGTCCGTCCAGGCCGACCTGCACACCCTCAACCAGGGGGTGAAGGGCGACGAGTGCTGGCGCAGGCCCACCTTCATCAAGGTCTACCCGCCCGGTTCGAAGGACTCGATGACCCTGGCCACCTCCAGCCCGCAGGTGTGCGGCGACACCTTCACCGTGGGCTCCGTCCACTCCGCTCACTAGGAGGCCTGCCATGTCCGTCCACGGGGTCGACGTCGCCTCGTACCAGCCCACCGACTTCGCCACCTCCGGCCAGGACTTCGCCTTCGTCAAGGCCACCGAGGGCACCAGCTACGTCAACCCCCACCACGCCGGGCAGGCCGCGCACGCGCGAGCCGCGGGCCTGGTCGTCGGGCACTACCACTTCGCACGGCCCGGCTCGGCGGCGGAGCAGGCGGCGTACTTCCTCAAGCACGCCGCCGCGAAGGCCGGCGACCTGCTCGCCCTGGACTGGGAGGACGCCGACGTGTCCGGCTCCGCCAAGGACACGCTGCTGCGGCAGATCCAGCACGAGGCAGCCGGCCACCGCGTCCTGCTCTACTGCAACCGCGAGTTCTGGCTTCAGTACGACAAGACGAGTTTCTGCGGCGACGGCCTGTGGATCGCCGACCCCTCGGCCTCCGCCGGGCACCCCCGCGTCGAACACTCCTGGACCCTCCACCAGTACGGCGAGAGCGGCGGCCTGGACCGCAACCTCGGCGCCTTCGCGTCCAAGGCCGCGCTGACCTCCTGGGCGGCGAAGAAACCGGCCTCCGACGGCACCCCGCACTACGTGCCGTTCCCCGGCTCGGACTGGTTCACCGCCGGACGTCGCTCGCCCGTGGTCGCCGCGATGCACAGCCGGCTGGTCGCCGTCGGCTGCGACCACTACCACTCCAGCAGCAACAAGGACGTCATCGGCTCCGGGGACGTCGCCTCCTACGAGGCATGGCAGCGCAAGTACAGCACCCAGCACGACAAGGGCTGGACCGGTGCCGCGCTGAAGTGGCCGCCGGGAAAGGAGAGCTGGGACGCCCTGCACGTCCCCGAGAGCTGACCGGCCGCCCGGCGCGGGCCACCGCCGGCACCCGGGCCGTATCCGTACGGTCCGATGGGTCGTCCGCCGGGGTCTCCGTCGGGACGTCCACCGGGTCCCGTCCGTACGGTCCACCCGGCCCGTCGTTCGCGGGCCGGGCGGGTGACAGCGGAGACGCACGCCGTTAGGCCGCGGGGCGACGGGGAACCCGCACCCCATGGAGCCCGTCGAGGCGCTGGACCGCATCGCCTTCCTGCTGGAGCGCGCACTCGCCCCCACCTACCGGGTGCGCGCCTTCCGCAACGCCGCGGAGGTCGTCGCCGCCCGCTCCCGCGCCGACGTCGAGCGGCTCGCCGCCACCGGACGGCTCACCACGCTCAAGGGCATCGGCAGGACCACCGCGGGGGTCATCACCGAGGCGTGCGCGGGCCGCACCCCCGGCTACCTCGCCGACCTGGAGCGCGAACAGGCCGACGCACTCCCCGAGGAGGCCGGCCGGCGGCTGCGGGCCGCGCTGCGCGGCGACTGCCACGTCCACTCCGACTGGTCCGACGGCGGCAGCCCCATCGAGGCCATGGCCCGCACCGCCCGCGACCTCGGCCACGACTGGATGGTGCTCACCGACCACAGCCCCCGGCTCAAGGTCGCCCGCGGCCTCACCGCCGACCGGCTGCTGCGCCAGCTCGACGTGGTGGCCGAGACCAACCAGCGGCTCGCCCCCTTCCGGGTGCTCACCGGCATCGAGTGCGACATCCTCGGCGACGGCTCGCTCGACCAGGACGACGGCCTGCTCGACCGGCTCGACCTCGTCGTCGCCTCCGCCCACTCCGAACTGCGCATGCCGAAGGCGGAGTTCACCCGGCGGCTGGTCGCCGCGGCCGGCAACCCGCTGGTGGACGTGCTCGGCCACTGCACCAACCGGCTGATCGGCGAGGCCAGGCCGCGCCGCAGTCCGCCTTCGACGCCGAGCAGGTCTTCGCCGCGTGCGCCGCCGCGGGGACCGCCGTCGAGATCAACAGCAGCCCCACCGCCTCGACCCGCCCCGGCCGCTGCTCGCCCTCGCCCGCGACCTCGGCACGCTCTTCAGCGTCGACAGCGACGCCCACGCACCCGGCCAGCTCGACTGGCAGCGCCACGGCTGCGCCCGCGCGGAGGAGGCGGGCATCACGGCCGAACGGATCGTCACCACGTGGAGCGCCGACGAGGTGCTGCGCTGGACCGCCACCCGCACCGCGCCGGGCGGCGGCTGACCCGGCCCGCGTCCCGCCGCCCCCGCGGCAGCCGTCACAGGCTCAGCGGCAGATCAGATCCCCTACCGGCGCAGTCCGGGACAGGAACGGGTGGTGGCCGACGTCCGGCGCATGGGGCCGCGGCCGCCCGCCGCCCGCATCTCGCCGTCCGCCACCCGTCTCCCGCCGAAGGCCGCCGTCCCTCCTGGCACCCTCCCGTAGCGCCGAAGCGGAGGCACACCGCCCCGGCGTCGACGCCGTCGGCCCGTACCCCGGCGAGCGTCAGCGGCGGCTCGCGCCCGTCAGCACCGCGCGGGCCGCCTCGACCAGCGCCGCGTTGTCCGGGGCCGGCGAGCCGTCCGGGAGCAGCAGGGTGTCCTCCAGGCCGATCCGGGTGTCCAGGCCGCGATCGGCGGCCAGCGCCAGCACCGGCCACGTGCCGCGCTCCTGGCCGTGCAGCAGCACCGGGCCGCGCCCCGCCGGCCTCAGATCCAGCGCCTCGATCCGCACGAGCAGGTCCTCGGCCGCCGCGACGGCCGCCTCGGCGTCCTCCGCGACCACCTCGGCCATGACCCGCAGCACACGGCGGGCCCGCGGCCACGCCCGGAGCCGTTCGGGAGCGCCGGTCCCGGAGAACAGCCCGGCCTCCACCCCGATCCGGGCCTCCAGCAGCGCGTCGGCCACCAACTCGGCGCCCTCCTCGTGCCAGTTCACCGACGCGTGGTCGGGCAGCACCGACCACGAGCGCACCAGCGCCGCCCGGCGTTCGGGGTCGGCTTCCGTCCAGGCGCCCGTCGTCACGCCGATCGGGACCCCCGGGGCCGACGCGCGCACCGCGGCGACGGCGGCGTCGACGTGGACGGCCGCCAACGTGTCGGCGCCGTCCGCGTTTTTGGGATGGATGTGGATGGAGCGGGCACCGGCGGCGACGGCCGCCGCTGCCGCGTCGCCGAGCTGCTGCGGGGTCACCGGCAGCACCGGGCACGCGTGTTGTGTTCTCGCGCCGTTCAGGCAGACCTGGAGCATGGCGTGATCATCCCAGCCCCCGCCCGGAAGCGGCCCCGTCGAGCACCGCGGAATGCTGTCGTGTTCCGCCGAACGGGTGACATCGGAGGGTCGACCGCGAACGTCGGAAGCCGGGCCGGGAGCGGAGCGGACCGGGGCCGGGCCTGAGCGGGATGGTGAGCGGAGTCGGAGTCGGAGTCGGGGTTGGAGCCGGGAGCCGGGTCGGTGCGTCGGGCGGCGGGGCCAGGCGGCGGGCAGGCGGCGGACCCGGCCGACGAGCAGCCGGGTCCGCCTCATGCGCACGGTCCGTACGGGTCAGGTGGTCGTGCAGACCGTGCCGTTCAGGGTGAAGACGGTCGGCGACGGGTAGGCGCCGTTGTTGGAGCCGGTGAAGCCGAAGTCCGCTGAGTTGCCGCCGTTCGCGGCCAGGGTGCCGTTCCAGTCCACCGGGGTGGCCACCACGGTCTGGCCGCTCTGGGTGACGTTCGCGTTCCAGAACCCGGTCACCTTCTCGTCGGCGCCCGCCGGGAAGGAGAACGCCAGCGTCCAGCCGGTGATCGGGTTCGGGCCGGTGTCGGTGACGTTCACGTCGGCGTTGAAGCCGTTGCCCCAGCCGCCGGTGAGCTTGTACGACACCCGGCAGCCGGACTGCTGCGGGGTACTGGTGCGCACCGTGACCGGGGCCGAGGGGCGCGAGAGCCGTCCTGCGGAGTCCCGGGCCAGCACGTTCCACGTGTAGGTGGTGCCGGGCGTCAGGTTGTGCACCGTCACCGAGGAGCCGGTGGTGCCGGCCAGCAGCTCACTTGTGATGCCGTTCTGCCGGTACACCTCGTACCGGTCGGCCGTACCGCCGGAGGAGGGCGTCCACGAGACGGTGGCGGACGTGTCGTCGGACGCCGTCACGGTGGGTGTGCCGGGCGCCGACAGCGCCGACTGCGAGCCGGTCGCCGGGTGCAGGGTCAGCGTGGTCAGCGAGTACGGCGGCAGCGTCGCGGAGGTGGTGTCGGCCGTGGTCGTGGTGGTGATCGAGGACGCCTGGTCCAGGTAGGAGTCGACCTGGGCGGAGGTGGTGGCGGGGGTGTAGCCGTTGTAGTGGAACGCCACCTGCTGGGCGTTCTTCGGGTCCTTGTTGATCAGCAGCACGCTCAGGTCGCCGTCGGCCCGCCGCACCGCGTGCGCGGCCACCAGCGCGTTGTCCGTTGCCGCGCCGACCAGTTGGTCGCCCGGGCGGCCGAGCCTGCTGAGCATCTGGATCGCGTAGTACGTGGGGAACGGCGTGTTGAGCGCGGGCTCGCAGACGCTGCCGACGCAGGTGCCGCTGGAGAGGATGCCGTAGTCCTGGTAGTCGGTGGCGCCGTCGGGCGCGGTGCTGATCGTGGTCGGGCCGTTGTGCGTGTCCCACCAGTCGACGGTGAACACCCCGCTCTGCAGTGCCGTCAGGGTGGCGTCCGCGCCGAACAGGGCGTCCGGCTGGGTGTCCTCGTCCACGTTGGAGTTCAGCTCGGTCATCGCGACCGGCAGGTTCCCGGCCCCGCCCTGCACCAACTGGTCCTTCAATTGCGCGAGTTCACCGGCGAGCTGGGTCGGGGTGGTCAGCATCCCGGCGGCGTCCGAGCCGCCCGGGTACCAGTGGACGATCACGAAGTCGGCGTGCTTGGCCACGAGCGGGATGACCGTGTGGTTCCAGTCCGCGCTCTCGCCCGAGGCCATCGCGCCGTCCGGCCAGTTGCCCGGCAGCGTCAGCACCGCGCCGATCTTGATGCTGGGGTCGACCGCCTTCATGGCGGTGGCGTAGTCGGCGAGGTTGGTCGCGTAGGCGGTGGGGGAGGTGTCGGCGTGGTCGTCGGTCTCCCAGCCCGAGCCGTAGTGGCCGTTGCCGTAGAGCTCGTTGCCGATCTCCCAGTACTTCGCCCCGTACCCCTTGGTGACGTTGGCGTAGCGCACCCAGTCCGCCGCCTCCTGGGGCGTGCCGGAGCCGTAGTTGGCGATCAGGATCGGCTGCGCGCCGACCTTCTGGACGGTGCCCATGAACGAGTCGAAGTCGGTTCCGGGCGCCACGTACCCGCCCGGCGCGGTGTTGTCCTCCCAGTGGTAGCTGTCGCCGTAGCTCCCGCCGGGGTAGCGCAGCATGCCCACGTCGGCCGACGTGATCAGGTCCTGCACCTGGGGGACGTTCATCTGGGAGTCCCACACGGCGCTGTTGAGGCCGTAGGCGGTGCTGGGGATGGTGCCGAAGCCCTCGTTCGCGTTGACGGTCACGTCGACCGGAGCCGGCGCCGGGTCGGCCGCGGCGGCCCTGCCGCCGCCCGCGAGCAGGGCGGCGCCGAGCGCGGCCGCCGCGGTACCGGCGGCCAGCCGCCGCCGCAGCCGCCCGGCGGCCGGATGTCTGTGGACGAACACGGAGTTCTCACCTTCAGGAGGCGGACGTGGGGGAGTGCGTGGATCTGTTCCGTGTACGAACCCGAACCGGCCGCGGCATGGGGACCACGGCGGCGTGGGAGCGCTCCCATATTTGGACCGCGGAGTCTGGATGTCAATGGGTGCGACGGGCGCGGCGGCTGTGCGGAGCTGAGACGGAAGGAGCATCCAAGAGGTGCGTGGCGGAGCGGACCGAGGTGGGTGCGGAGCCGATCGGTGGGCCGGCCGTCCGGCGCGCCGGGGGCCGCCGGCGGGGCGCGTCGTACCGTATGCCCCCGCGTCGGGACGGGCATCGATCCCGAGAGGGTTCGAGGGGGACCGCGGCGCGCCGCTGCCGTTCCCTGCCGCGCCCAGCCCGGTGAACACCGCCAGGCCGCTGTGCGCCTGGGTCCCGCTCCGGGCTTCGGGAGTGGCGGGACCGCGAGCGCGGCGGGAGGATGGCGGCGTGCCGTTCACGCTGAGCCACCCCGCCGCCGTCCTGCCGTTCCTGCGGGCGGGGCGGGCCCGAGGACCCTGGATCGGGTCCGCGCTGGCGGCCGGGTCGATCGCGCCGGACGTGCCGTTCTTCGCCGACTCGCTGGTGCGCGGCACCTACGGGTTCGGGCGGGTGACGCACAGCGTGTGGGGGGTGCCCACGGTGGACGTGGCGATCGCCGCGGCCCTCGCGGCCGCCTGGCACGGGCTGCTGCGCGAACCGCTGACGGCGCTGCTCCCGGGGCGGTGGGCCGACGCCGCCGACGCGCTGACCGCCCCGGCCGGGCGCCCCTTCGACGCCCGAGCGGCCGGCTGGTTCGCCGTCTCGGCCGCGGTGGGCGCCGCGACCCACGTGGGGTGGGACGCGTTCACCCACGGCGGCCGGCTGGGCGAACGGCTGCTGCCGGTACTCGGGGCCACCGTGCACGGGATGCCGCTCTACTCCCTGCTCCAGTACGGCTGCTCCGCCGCGGCCCTCGGCCTGCTCGGCTGGTACGTGCCGCACGCGCTGCGGAGGGCGGACCCGGCGGGGTCGAAGGGTCGTACGGTCGGCGCGACATCGGGGGAGCGGGCCGCAACGAACCGGATTGGAAAGTCACATGACGGCATGTCAGGTGGTGTGGAACCCGAGGACGGCGCGGGCGAGGGTGTCGGGCGGGAGCCCTGGGGCGCGGCGGGCGGGCGGACGCCCCGCCGCAGGACGCGGCTGTCCGGGCGCGGGCGGGCCGCGGTCGCCGCGCTGGTGGCCGCCGCGGCGGTGGCGGGCGCCGCACAGCGCGTGGCCGGGTGGACCACCGGCCCGCTCTCCCGGGCCCGCCCTCTGGACCTCGTGCCCCTGGTGGCGTTCGGCGGCGGAGCGGGAACGGCGGTCGGCCTGGGCTGTTACGCCGTCGCCGTCCGGCTGCGCGACGCCTGCCGGCCATCGGAACAGGCTGGGTGACCCGGTGCCGTCGTGACCCGGTGCCGTTCCTGGGCGGCGGGCGCCGCACGCCGCGGCGCGCAGGTCGGACGGACGGCGCCGGTCGTCAGGCATGGGCGTGGCGCTCGGCGTTCCGTCCGCCGAAGCACCGCGAGGTGGTGCGGAGATGCCCTGCGGACCTGTCGGGCTCGTGCGGGCTCTGGCCGATCCGGCTGCCGGCGCGCTCTCCCCCACCCCGGCTGGGTGCTGTGGGTACTGCGGTACTGCGGAACTCCGCGGGGGAGGACCGTGCAGGGGGAGTGGCCGGTGTCCTGGCCAGCGGGTCTGCCCGGTGGTCGGCTGTCCTGGCGCCCCCAGGGCCCTGCGCCTGGGAGCTCTGGATCAGCGGGCGAGGTTCACCCGTTCGGCGTGGCATGGAGGGGGGAGGCGGGGGCAGGTGACGCAGTGCACGGGGTCGGCGGCAGGTCTTCGCCGTCGCAGCGCTCGGGAAAGCACGCCGTGTGGAGAGCCGTCGGACACCCGGCTCCGGTCCAGTCGGAGCGGGGTGTCCGACGGCACGTCAGGAATACGGCACACGGCAGGGGTTCGAGCGTAGGGCGGCCGGTTCGGCTGAACCGGCACGCGGGCTGACAGCCGACGCGCTCCAGTCGTGGCGACGGGCGTCTCTGACGGAATGTCACCCTTTCAGTGGATAACGACATATGCGATGCAAGCGGTATACCTGGGGGCAATTCACCGAAGGCTCAGGAGGCTTCGCATGTCCCCCTTCCGCAAGCACGCGACCCGCCTCTCCTTCGCGGTGATGCCGCTGGCCGCCGCGCTCGTCGCCGCGCCCGCCGCGGCCCACACCACCGGCGCCGACTCCCCAGCCGCGGCGACCGCCGTCCAGACGGCCGCCACCGGCTCGCCGAAGGGGCCCACCGCCACCCACACGACCGGCGCCGACCTCTCCGGCACGCCCGCCGTGTCCGCGGCTCCGTCGGTATCCGCCGCGCCGGCCACGATCCTCGACTGCACCACGTGGATTCACAACAACGACCCCCTGACCGGCGGGGTGGACTGCACCAACCGCTCGGCCGGCCCGGTCACCTTCCACGCCGACATCATCTGCGGCCTGGCCCCGGACGTGACAGGCGACTCGGTCACCATCCAGCCGGGCGAGGTCGGCGAGTCCTCCGGGCACTGCGCCTTCTACAGCACGGGTATCGGCGGTATCGGCTGGACCGTCGAATAGTCCGACGCCCCGTGCCGGACCCACGGAGCCCGGTCCTTACCAGCCCAGGCGTTCGCCCGGGGTGGGCCGGGCCTGCGGCTCGGACCCGGCGTCCGTGAAGGCGCGCAGCACGCGGACGAACCCGCGCCGCTGGGCCGCGGGCATCCGGGCCACGATGCGGGTGAGCTCGGCTCGGCGCCGCTCGGTCGCCCGGAGGACGGTGTCACGTCCGCGCTCGGTCAGCGCGATGACGCTCGCCCGGCGGTCGGCGGGCTCGGAGCCCCTGGCGACCATGCCGGCCGCCACCAGCCGGTCGATCATGCGCAGCGCCGTGGACGGCTGCACGTCCAACTCGTCGGCGAGTTGCGACAGGTTCAGCGAGCCCCGGGTGTACAGGGCGACGAGCATGCGGAACTGCGGCAGGGTGAGCGTCGCCGCCACCTCGGCCAGCGAGCGCGTGGAGACGGCGACGAGCAGCCGCGAGGCGGTGAGCAGCGCGCCCACCATCGCCTCGGCGTCGCGTTCGTCGTCGGACAGGTCGGGGAGTGCGGCGGCCATGCCTCTTTCTACCGCCTCCGGACGCGCCGGTGGACGGACTGTCCGTGGTCCGGTCGTCGGCCGTCATGGGCCGTCCCGGCGCAGTTCCGCTGCTGGATGACGGCTGCTGGATTGCGGCTGCTGGATGCCGGTCGCCGGCGGACGGCAGCACAGGGCCCGCGTCCCACCCTCCCGCCGTGTCAGGAGGGCCGGCCCGGTCCAGGCGCGCTTCCGCGATGAGTTCTGGCGTCGTCGCGAGTCTGCTCCGGTGAGCGTCTGGACGACGCGCGACGCGCGACGCGCGACGCACGACGCACGGTGCAGGACGCGCGGCGCCGACCGGTACGAGACACCCACGGAGGACACCATGACGACCACACCCGGCGCCGCGAGCGGCGATCTCCCCGGCAGGCCGCCGGTTGTCGACCTGGCCGCCTGGCAGGCGGCCCGCGACGAGCTGCTGGTCCGCGAGAAGGCCCACACGCACGAGGGAGACGCGATCGCCGCGGCCCGGCGGCGGCTGCCGATGGTCGAGACCGACGGGACGGTCGAGGTCACCGGCGCCGACGGGCCGGTCCCGTTCCTCGACCTGTTCCAGGGGCGCGACGAACTCGTGGTCTACCAGCACATGTGGTGGGACGGCGCGCCGCACCAGGGGCAGTGCGAGGGCTGCACCACCACGGCCTGGCATGTGAAGGACGCCGTCTACCTCAACGCCCGGGGTGTCTCCTTCGCCGTCCTGACCTCGGGCCCCTGGGAGGAGGTGGCGCCCTACGTCGCGTTCATGGGCTACACGCAGCCCTGGTACTCGGTGCGGGGCGTGGAGGCGCCGATCGGCGGGGTGATGGGGCACATCGCCTGTTTCCTGCGCGAGGGCGACCGGGTCTTCCTCACCTACTCCACGACGGGCCGCGGCAACGAACGGGCCAACGGGTCACTCGGTCTGCTCGACATGACGCCCTACGGCAGGGGTGAGGCGTGGGAGGACCGACCCGAGGGTGTGCCCGCGACCGGCGACGTGCGCGACGGGACCCCGTCCGGGGGCCGCGACGCCTGCTGGTACTGGCGCTCGGACGCCGACGGCGCCGCCACCTGGGGCCCGACCAGCCGGCCCGTGCCGCAGTGGACCCGCCCCGGCGCGACCCCGGTGCAGACCCTCGGCCGCCACGGGCACCACTCCTGAGCCGCCCAGGAAGGCCGGCTCGACCACGCCCGCGGCGGGCTCACCCGAGCCCGCTCCTGGGTCGTCGCCCGGCCTCCCGCGGCCGCGAGGGGCTGCCGGCCCCCTCCCGCGGGCCGCACCTGTGGACCGAACGGGATGTCGAGTACCGCAGGGCACGGCACAGTTGGCGCCGCCACCCAGCGCCTCTCCCGGCCGGGTGTGCCCCGCTCGCCGCCCTGGCGGGACGGTCCCGCTGACGGCACGCGGGCAGCCGGGTGGACGAAGGGCGGCGCGTGGCTCGCCGCCCGGCCGCCCGCGCAGCGGGCGCGCGCCGCCGGCCCGCGACCCGGGCCGTCGTTGCGTCGGTGGCCCGGCACCGGGAGGCGACCGCCCACCTGGCGGACCGGTCGGGGGCCGACCACGACGAGGTACCGGGCGCCGAGGCCGAACCCGCCCGGACACGCGTGGAGGCCGGGGACGCGGCGGGAGCGGTGACCGGCCTGGAGGACCCCGCCCCACGGGTGGCACGGGCCGCGGGCGCGGACAGCCTGGTCGCACTCACCATCCGGCGCACCCTCGCCTGGGCCAGAGCACGGGCGGGGAACCTGCCAGGGCCGCCGCGGGCTTCACCGCCCTGCTCACCGGCCAGGAGAGCGTACTGGCGCTGGACGCGGGGAAGTTGACGATACCCGGTATGAACTCGCGATCCCGGGGCGGACGTCGGGCGACCACGCGGGCGAGGCGCCGCCGCGGGCCCGGCCCGGGTGTGCCGAAGCTGCGATCGGCCACCGGGCCCGGACCACACCACCCCGTCGAGACCCGCGAGGTCCTCGCGGAGTGCCGGCGCGAGCGGACCCTGGGGCGGCCACCCGATACTCTGACCACCTGCCGGTCCGCGGCCGGCTCGCGGGGAACGGCGGGCGGCGACGCCGCCGGCGCGTACGCCGGGCCGGCCGCCCACGACCTCGGTGCCGGGCTTCGACGACACCGACCTCCGCCTCGTCCGGGAGCGCGTCTCCCGCCCGCGGGACCGGCGGAGCCCGGCGGACGGCGGCGGCACCCTCCCGGGGCGGCACCCTCCGGGCGCGGGAAGCTTACAACGTTGCACAGTCCCAACCCGGTTGGCGCGGCGTCAGGCCGTCCGGCGGCCGCCGGGCCCGGGCGCCGAGTGTGCCCGGACCACCCCCGGCCACTCACGGAACGCCAGGTTGTGCCGGTCGGTGCGGCCGGTGAGGAAGATCGCGAGACGGCGCAAACGGGCATCCCGGTCGGCGGCCCGGAACGTTCCAACGCTGCAATGACAGAACTCTTGACACCCCTTCAATGCCAGGAGGACTATTCCATGCCGGTATCCCGACAACGTTGTCGCGGAGCGACACATGGAGGACACGAGATGACCCCGAGGACACGGCTGCGCGGCTGGGCCGCCGCGGTTGCCGCCGCCGCCGCGGCCTTCGCGGTGGCCCTGCCGGCTACCGCGGCCCAGGCGTCGGCGCCGGGAGGCGACCTGACGCACCTGGTGAACCCGTTCATCGGCACGCAGAACGACGGCAACACCTACCCCGGAGCCGCCGTGCCGTTCGGCATGGTGCAGCTCTCGCCGGACACCGGTCACAACACCGGCTACGACTACAACCAGGACCACATCCTCGGGTTCAGCTCCGTGCACCTGTCCGGTGTCGGCTGCGGCCTCGGCGGCGACCTGCCGACCCTGCCGACGACGGGCGCCATCACCAGCACCGACGACGCCTCCTACGCCGCGCAGTTCAGCCACTCCGACGAGTCCGCCTCACCCGGCGCGTACTCCGTCAAGCTCGGCACCGGGATCACCGCGGAACTCACCGCGACCCAGCGCACCGGCTGGCAGCGCTACACCTTCCCGGCCACCACCCAGGCCAACGTCATGCTCGACGCCGGCCAGGCCCTGCACAAGATCACCTCCAGCACCGTCACCGTCCTCGACAACCGCACGGTGCTCACCACCATCACCGGCAGCGGCTTCTGCCAGGACACCACGCCGTACACGCTCTACACCGAGACCCGCTTCGACCGGCCGTTCACCTCCTTCGGCACCTGGAAGGGCTCGACGGTCACCGCGGGCAGCCGCACCAGCACCTCCACCGGGCTCGGCGGCGCCTACGCCACCTTCGACACCCGCAAGGACAACCAGGTCACGGCGGTGACCTCGCTGTCGTGGACCGGCCCGGCCGGCGCCGCGAAGAACCTCGCCGCCGAGGGCAGGGGCACCTTCGACCAGACCCGGAACGCGGCCAAGCAGGCGTGGCAGTCGCGGCTGTCGCAGATCCGGGTGCAGGGCGGCACCGACGAGCAGCAGGCCACCTTCTACTCGTCGCTGTACCGCTCCTTCCTCGCGCCGAACATCGGCAGCGACGTGGACGGCCGCTACACCGGCTGGGACAACAAGATCCACGACGGCGGAAGCAGCGTCTACTACCAGAACTGGTCGCTGTGGGACACCTACCGCACGCAGGAGCAGCTGCTGTCGCTGCTCGCGCCGCGCGAGTCCCGCGACATGGCGCTGTCGCTGCTGCACGTCGCCGAACAGGGCGGCCAGCTGCCGCGCTGGGGCTACGCCACGGCGGAGACCAACATCATGACCGGCGACCCGGTCACCCCCTTCCTCGTCGACGCCTGGCGGCAGGGCCTGCTCAAGGGCCACGAGAAGGAGGCGTACGACCTGCTGAAGAAGCACGTCGACAGCGCCGCCCCGGACTCCTCGCCCTCCGCCGACCGGCAGGCCGACGCGGAGTACCTCGCCGACGGCTACGTGCCGTACGACCCGTCGCGCCCGCAGACCAAGCCCGGTGACGACGACTACCAGCACGGCCCCTCCGCCACGCTGGAGTACGCGCTCGCCGACGCCGCCCTCGGCGGCATGGCGCAGGACCTCGGCTACACCGCCGACGCCAAGCGCTACCTGGCGCGCGGTCAGAACTACCGCAACATCCTCAACCCGTCGACCGGCTTCTTCCAGGCCCGCGACGCGCAGGGCGCCTTCACCGGCCCCTCGGACCCGGCCAGCAGCGTCGGCTTCCACGAGGGCACGGCCTGGCAGTACATGTGGCTGGTGCCGCAGGACATGCCCGGCGTCGTGAGCCTGATCGGCGGCGAGGACGCGGCCAACGCCCGCCTCGACTCCTTCTTCGCCTACGACCAGCTGCTCCAGGACCCGGCCGGCACCGCCGCGAACACGTGGGTCAACGGGACGTACTCGTACTACAACCAGGACAAGTACAACCCGCAGAACGAGCCCGACCTCGGCGCCCCGTACACCTACCTGTCCACCGGGCAGCCGTGGAAGACCACCGACGTGGTGCACGCCGCGCTCACCCTGTTCACCGACGCGCCCAACGGCGTCACCGGCAACGACGACCTCGGCACCATGTCGTCCTGGCAGGTGCTGTCCTCGATCGGCATCTACCCGATGTCGCCCGGCACCGACGAGTGGGGCATCTCCACCCCGGTCTTCTCCCGCGTCGACATCAGCCTGGACCGCGCCTACTACCCCAAGGGCTCGTACACCATCACCGCCCCGGGCAGCAGTGACAGCGACCGCTACATCCAGTCCGCGAAGCTGGGCGGCAAGGCGCTGACGAAGACCTACCTGACCGGCGACGACCTCAGGGCCGGCCGCGACCTGTCGCTCAGCCTCGGCACCACGCACTCCTCCTGGGGCACCTCGGCCGCCGCGGCGCCGCCCGCCCTGGACCACACCGCCGACACCCAGCAGCACACCTCCGCGGCCGTCTCGCCGACCTCGCCCGGCCTGCTCACCGGCAGCGGCGGCACCGACGTGGACGTCTCCGCGGTGCTCACCGGGCCCGGGAAGGTCACCGGCAGCGTCAGCGTGAGCGCCGGCGCCCCGCTGAAGGCCACCCCGGCCAGCAGCACCATCAAGGCCACCTCGAACACCCTGCCGACCACGACCACCATCCCGGTCCACGTCACCGCACCGGCCGGCACCCCTGACGGCAGCTACCCGCTGACCGTCACCGTCCGCCAGAACGGCGGCCCGACGGCCACCCGGACCGTCAACGTCGCCGTCACCACGGCGGGTTGCACCGGCACCGCCGGCTCGTGCCCGCAGGACCTCTCCGCCAGCTACGACACGTCCGGCACCGGCACCGCCGGCACCGCCCCCGGCGGCGGCGGCTTCGACGGGGGCGGCTACACCTTCCCGTCCGAGCAGCTGCCCGCCGCCGGAACCAGCCTGCTGAACGGCCGCGCCTACGCCTTCCCGGTCACCACCGGCAACGCCAAGGACTTCGTCTCCGCCCACGGGCAGACGATCGACCTGACGCAGCGCTCCTACTCGGCCCTGGACGTGCTGCTGTCCGCGCACAACGGGGACGTCACCGGCACCGGAACCGTCCACTACTCCGACGGCTCCACCTCGCAGGTGACGCTCAACGCGACCGACTGGGCGGCCGGTTCGCCCCGGCTGGGCGAGGACGCCGCGGTGAACTGCACCACCCGCTACGACAGCAAGGGCAACTCCGACGGCCTGGCCATCAGCATCTGGCACGAGTCCGTGCCGGTCGACAGCTCCAAGACCGCGGTGTCGCTGACCCTGCCGGACGACTCGCGCATGGCGCTGTACGCCCTCAGCGGCCGCAACGCCTGACCGCGGCCGGTCCGGCCCAGCCGGCCCGGGCCCGTACCCGTCCGCACCGGTTCGAACCGGTCGGACCCGGGCCCGCCCAGACCGCCCCGGCGCCGCCTTCCCGGCGCCGGGGCCCCTGATCAGGCGCTCCCGCCCCCGTGAAGCCCAGGGCCGCGGCGGCGGGAGCGCCGACCAGCCCCAGCGTTCCGCCGCACCCTCCCCGAGACCCCCCACGCGCCCGTGAGAGCCGTGAGCTGGCGTCGTCGTCGACGCCGTGCAGAGAAAGGCAGTTCATCCATGACAAGAGGCCGACCCAGCCGCCCCCTCGCCAGATCACTGCTGGCGGCGGCGCTGTCCCTGGGCCTGACCGCACCCGCGTCCGGGCTCGCCCACGCCGTGTCGGCACCCGGCCACGGCAGCGACGGCCCCGCCTTCAGCACCTCCTTCGAGTCCGGGCAGCCGCAGCCCGCCGCGGACACCGTCGAGACCCGCGGCGGCTCCGCCTGGCAGTCCGGCGTGACCGCCGGCACCGTCCCGGTCCTGGCCGGCAGCCTCAACGACAAGATCGCCAAGGTCACCGCCAGCTCCGAGAACCCGCCGAACGAGAACGCCCCCAAGGCGACCGACGAGGACTCCAGCACCAAGTGGCTGGCCTTCGCCAACACCGCGTGGCTCCAGTACCAGCTCACCGGTGACGAGACGGTGCGCAAGTACGCGCTCACCTCGGCGAACGACTTCCCGACCCGTGACCCCAAGGACTGGGAGCTCCAGGGCTCCGCGGACGGCACGAACTGGACGACGGTCGACACCCAGAAGGGCCAGACCTTCGACAACCGGTTCGCCACGCACGTGTACACCGTCGCCAACCCCGGCGCGTACACGTACTACCGGCTGAACGTCACGGCCAACAACGGGCAGTCCGACGGCACCCAGCTCGCGGACCTGATCCTCTCCGACGGCTCGGCCGCGCCGACGCCCACCCCGGGGATGACCACCGAGGTCGGCAACGGCCCCGCCTCCGGCGCCAACGTCAAGGCCAACGTGGGCTTCACCGGCCTCAAGGCCCTGGAGTACGCGGGCACGCACACCGTCGACGGCCCGGTGCACGCCTACAACAAGCTGTACGACGTGCACATCCCGGTGAAGTCCGACACCCAGCTCTCGTACGACATCTTCCCCGAGCTGACGGCGAGCGACCTCACCTACCCCAGTGAGTACGCCTCGATCGACCTGCGCTTCACCGACGGCACCTACCTCAGCCAGCTGCGCACCCCGGCGCAGGACGGCTACGGGGTGTCGCTGACGCCGAGCCAGCAGGGCGACTCCAAGATCCTGTACGCGGGCCAGTGGAACGCGGTCGCCTCGGACATCGGCAAGGTCGCGGCCGGCAAGACCATCGACCGCATCCTGCTCGGCTACGACGACCCGCACGGCACCGCCGCCGAGGGCTCGCCGACCCAGTTCAAGGGCTGGATCGACGACCTCCAGGTCGGCACCGTGCCCTCCGTCGACCCCAAGGCGAGCTACGCCGACCAGGTCGACACCCGGCGCGGCACCAACTCCTCCGGGTCGTTCTCCCGCGGCAACAACCTGCCGGCGACCGCCGTGCCCAACGGCTTCAACTTCTACACGCCGGTCACCGACGCGGGCTCCGACTCGTGGGAGTACTCCTACGCCGCGCAGAACAACGCGGACAACCTGCCGACCCTCCAGGCGCTGGGCGTCAGCCACGAGCCCAGCCCGTGGATGGCCGACCGCGACCTGTTCCAGGTGATGCCCTCGGACGTCTCCGGCACCCCGGACCTGGACCGCACCAAGCGGGCCCTGCCGTTCAAGCACTCCGACGAGACGGCGAAGCCGCAGTACTACGGCGTGAAGTTCACCAACGGCATCAAGGCGGAGATCGCGCCCGCCGACCACTCCGCGGAGTTCCGCTTCACCTTCCCCGGCAGTGACGGCAACCTGCTCTTCGACAACGTCGACAACAACGGCGGCCTCACCTTCGACGCCGCCAACGGCACCCTCCAGGGCTGGGCCGGGCACAAGTCGGGCCTGTCCACCGGGGCCGGACCGATGTACGTGTACGCCCAGTTCGACCAGACGCCGACCACCGCGCAGAAGGTGACCGGCGCCGGCCGCGACAACGTCACGGGCTACGCGAAGTTCGACACCTCGAAGCAGCACACGGTGACGATGCGGATCGCCACCTCGTTCATCAGTGTCGCCCAGGCCAAGCACAACCTGGACCTGGAGATCCCGGCGGGCACCTCCTTCTCCACCGTCGAGAACCGCGCGGCGGCGCAGTGGAACGCCAAGCTCGGCAAGGTCCAGGTGCAGGGCGCGAGCAGCGAGCAGACGACCACCCTGTACTCCGACCTGTACCGGATGAACCTGTACCCCAACTCCGGCTCGGAGAACACCGGCACCAACAGCAAGCCGGTGTGGAAGTACGCCAGCGCCTACCAGCCGCAGGCCGCCAGCACCGACACCCAGTCCGGTGCCAAGGTCGAGGACGGCAAGGTCTACGTCAACAACGGCTTCTGGGACACCTACCGCAGTGAGTGGCCGGCCTACTCCCTGCTGGAGTCGGACACCGCGGGCGAGCTCGCCAACGGCTTCGTCCAGCAGTACAAGGACGGCGGCTGGACCGCCCGCTGGTCCTCGCCCGGCTACGCCGACCTGATGACCGGCACCAGCTCCGACGTCGCCTTCGCCGACGCCTACGACAAGGGCGTCACCGGCTTCGACGCGCAGGCCGCGTACGAGGCCGCCGTCAAGAACGCCACCACCGTGCCCACCCAGTCCGGCGTCGGCCGCAAGGGCCTGGAGACCTCGGAGTTCACCGGCTACACCAACACCTCCGTCGACGGCAGCATCTCCTGGTCGCTGGACGGCTACATCAACGACTACGGCATCGGCACCATGGCGGCCAAGCTCGCCAAGGACCCGAAGACGCCCAAGGCCGACGTCGAGCGGTACAAGGAGGAGTCGGCGTACTTCCTGGCCCGCGCCGAGAACTACACCACGGTGTTCAACCAGAACACCGGCTTCTTCGAGGGCCGCAACGCCGACGGCTCCTGGCGTGTGCCGGACAGCTCCTACGACCCGAAGACGTGGGGCTACGAGTACACCGAGTCCAACGGCTGGAACTACGCCTTCACCGTCCCGCAGGACCCGAACGGCCTGATCTCGCTGTACGGCGGCCAGCAGAACCTGGAGAAGAAGCTCGACACGTTCTTCTCGACCCAGGAGACCGCGGTCGGCGACACCGGCTCCTACGGCGGCACCATCCACGAGATGATCGAGGCCCGTGACGTCCGCATGGGCGAGCTGGGCATGAGCAACCAGCCCTCGTACGCCATCCCGTACATGTACGACTACGCCGGCGACCCCGCCAAGACCCAGGCGGCCGTGCGGCAGATCGAGCAGCGCCTGTACACCGGCAGCGAGATCGGCGAGGGCTACCCCGGCGACGAGGACAACGGCGCCGCCTCCACCTGGCAGATCTTCAGCGCCCTGGGCATGTACCCGCTCCAGGTCGGCGGCGACACCTACATGATCGGCTCCCCGTCGTTCACCAAGGCCAGCATCCGCCTGGACAACGGCCGCACCATCACGGTCAACGCCCCCGACAACAGCGGCAAGAACGTCTACGTGCAGTCGCTCAAGGTCAACGGCAAGGCCTACGACAAGGTCTACCTGACCCAGGACCAGCTGTCGGCCGGCGCCACCCTCGACTTCACCATGGGCTCCAAGCCCTCGAAGTGGGGCACCGGCAAGGACGCGCTGCCGCCGTCCCTGACCAAGGCCGGCAGCAGCCCCGAGCCGCTGGCGGACACCACCGGCACCGGCAAGGGCACCGGCAGCTCCGCTGACGGCACCGACACCGCGGCGCTGTTCGACAACACCTCGGCCACCTCGGCCACCTTCCCGACCGCGACGCCCCAGGTCACCTGGAGCTACAGCGACGGCAAGGGCCAGAAGGCGTCCTTCTACACCCTGACCTCCGGCAAGACCGCGGGCCAGGACCCGAAGAACTGGCAGCTCCAGGGCTCCAGCGACGGCGGCAAGCACTGGAAGACGGTCGACAGCCGCACCGGCCAGACCTTCTCCGACCGCCAGCAGACCCGGCCGTTCGAGATCGCCCACCCGGGCAGCTACAGCTCCTACCGCCTGGTCGTCTCCGCCAACAGCGGCGGCACCTCCACCACCCTCTCGGAGGTCGAGCTGCTGAGCTGAGGCACCACGGGTCCGGCGGCCGCTCCTCGGCCGCCGGACCCGTACGGCACCGAGGGGGCGCGGCCTCGGCCGCGCCCCCTCGGCGTGCCCGCGCGCACCGGCCGAGCCGTCAGCCGCCGCCGGCGGGGTACCCCGGCGGCGGCCGCCGCGCCGCTCCCCGGCGTGACGCGGCGGGGTCCCGGGGCGGTGGCGGAGCGATCAGGTCGAGCAGCCCGTCCACACCGCCGGCGGACACGCTCGCGCGCTGGCGGTCGGCGCCGGCGCCGCCGTCGAGCAGCTCGCCGACGCCCGCGGTGACGCGCTCCAGGTCCCCCTGGGCCCGCAGGGCCGGGGCGACGTGCTCCAGCAGGGCGCCGACGACCTCGCGTGCCGGCGCCGGCGTCCCGCCCCGCGGGTCGACCAGGACATCGGCCAGCCCGTGCCGGGCGGCCCGCCAGCCCGCGGCGCGCAGCACGGCGTCCGCCGGGTCGCGGACCGGGACGGCGCGCTCCACCTCGCCGAGCGCGGTCACCACCAGGCCGCGGGCGAGCCCGGCCAGCGTCACGGCGCTGCGCACGTCGAGCTGGACGTCGGGCGCGCGGATCTCCAGGGTCGGGTACGTCTCCGACAGCCGGGCGTGCCAGTAGAGCTGCTTGCGGTCGGCCACCACACCGGTGGCCAGCAGCTCGCCGACCTGCCGCTCGTAGTCCTCGGCGCCGGCGGTGAAGGGCGGGCTGCCGCCGGCCGGCCAGCGGCCGAACACGATGGTGCGCCAGCTCGCGAAGCCGGTGTCCCGGCCCGCCCAGAACGGGGAGTTCGCTCCGAGCGCGATCAGCACCGGCAGCCACCGGCGCAGCCGGCCCAGGCAGGACGCGCCGGCCGCCCGGTCCGGCACGGCGACGTGCACGTGCATGCCGTTGATCAGCTGCTCGTCGACCAGCCGGGCCGCGGCCGTCCGCATCTCGCGGTAGCGCCGGTCGGGGGTCACCGGGACCGCCTCGTCCGGCGCGAACGGAGCGCTCCCGGTCGACGCCACCCGGCAGCCGGGGCCGGCGGCGGCGACCACCCCGCGCCGCAGCCGCGCCAGGTGCGCCGCGACCTCGTCAAGGCCCGCGCACACCGGTGTGGCGACCTCGACCTGCGCCTGGAGGAGCTCGCTGTCGACCTCGCCGCGCGCCAGTGCCGGCTCCCGCTCCGCGACCGCCCGGACCCGCGCGGACCCCGGCTCCGGCAGGCCGCCCGGGCCGAGCAGGACGTACTCCTCCTCCACGCCCATCGGCGGGCCGGCACCGGCGGATTCCATAGACGCCGCTTCCTTCGGTCGGGACCGCGGCACGCACACCCTCTCCCCGGTCGCCTATCCGCGACACCGGCGCTGAAACCCCGCCGGGACCGGCCGGGCGGCCCGCGGGGACCGACGGAAGGGCGCGGCCCCGGCCCGGCACATCGGCCGCGCCGGGGGCCGCGCCCCCTCTCCGTCGTACGGGCTCAGCGCAGGGTCACCGTCAGCGCCGTGTGGACGCTGTGCGGCGGCAGGGTCACCGTCAGCCGCCCGGAGGCGGCGTCGTAGCTCCAGGCGTGCGGCGAGAGCCGCTGTCCCGCCGCCGTCACCGTCTGCGGGGCCTTGGCGCCCAGGAACGACACCGTCCAGGTCCGGGTCGCCGGCTGCCCGGCGTAGGAGCCCTTCGTCGGGTCGATCCGCACCGTGGTGGTGGAGCCCGCGTGCACGGTGTGGACCGTGGTGGTGGCGTGCCGGGCCGCGTGGGTGCCGTCGTCCTCGTAGAGGCTGAACGAGCCGGACGCGCCGGGGGAGACGGTCAGCGTGGCCTTGGCCAGGCTGCTCTGGTCGTCGTTCGCGACGTTCCCGGTCCGGGTCGGCACCACGGCGCCGGCCTTCACGAACACCGGCATCGTGTCCAGGGTCGTCGTCACGTCCTGCGTGGTGCCGCCCTGGTAGGTCCTGCCGGTGAACCAGTCGGTCCACTGGCTGCCCGGCGGGAACCACACCGAGGTGGTGGCGGTGCTGCCCGGCGTGGTCACCGGGGCGACCAGCATGTCCGACCCGTACAGGTACTCGCTGCCGGAGGTGGCGTACGCCTGCGTCTCCTCCGGGTACTCCAGGTACGTCGGCCGCACCACCGGCACGCCGGTCTGCTGCGCCTGCTCCGAGAGCGTGTAGGTGTAGGGCACCAGGTCCTCGCGGAGGTTGAGGAACTTCTCCGCCGAGTCCTTCGCCGCCGTGCCGTACTGCCACGGCAGCCGGTCGCTGTGGTTGCCGTGCAGGCGGTCGATCGGCTGGAAGGTGCCCAGCTGCACCCAGCGCGCGTACAGGTCGTCCGGCAGCTTCTTGGTCTGCTGGCCGTCGCTGTTGGTCTCCGAACCGGCCAGCCCCGTCGTGTCGTTGAAGCCGCCGATGTCGTGGCTGACCGCCGACAGACCGGTGGACGCGGACTCGCCGGGCGTGTAGCCGACCTCCATCTTGAGCGTGCCCCAGCTGGAGGAGGTGTCACCCGTGAAGTGCACGGTGGTGCGCTTGTCCGCCCACGGACCGGTCGCCACGCCCGTCGGGCTGCTGTAGCCGCCCGACTGGAGCGAGCCGAACGCCCGCGACAGCACGAAGCCGCGCCCGACGTTCTTGTCCGCGTCCGAGGCGTACTGCTGGTTGATCCACGCGTCCGGTGTCACGCCCTGGAGCGAGGAGTCGGAGTTGTCGCAGCACCAGTCCAGCCACCAGAAGTCCGCGCCGGCCTGCTCCATGTCCTGGTGCAGGTCCATGTACGCCTTCAGCTGGTCCGGGTCGCCGAAGTCGAAGGTGTACGTGCACACGCTGCCGCTGCACGAGTCCTTCGTCAGCTTGCCCTTGGCGGTGGCCTCGGCGGCGGCGAACTGCGGGTCGTCGCTCTTGATGCTGGAGTGGATGTTCAGCGTGTTGTGCAGGCCCTGGCTCTGCGCCCAGTCGTAGAACGCCTTCGGGTCCGGGAACTTGGACGAGTCCATCTCCCACCCGTCCCACGTGTCGGGGGACTTGAAGTCGGTGTCGGTGACCAGCACGTCCAGCGGCACGCCGTCGGCGCGGAACTTCGGCAGGATGGTGTCCTCGTAGTCGGCCGCCGTGCGGTCCATGTACTCGGAGTACCACACGCCGTACGCCCACCGGGGCAGCAGCTCCGACGGCCCGGTCAGGGTCGCCAGGTCCGACAGGCCCTGCTCGTAGTCGTGGCCGTAGCCGAAGAGGTAGCCGTCCTGGTAGGCGCCCGAGCCGTGGCCGGGGCGGGGCGAGGTCTTCCCGGTCGCCGTGTCGTACAGCGCCGAGGAGGTGTCGTCCAGCAGGTACCAGCCGTCCTCGTACAGCAGGCCCGGGGTGGTCTGCGGGTTCCCGTTGTCGCCGTTGACGCCGTCCAGGCCGCGTCGGTAGCCGCCCAGCGCCAGGTGCGGCTGCGGCGCGGCGGCCGCGGCCGGGGCGACGGCGACGGTGTCGGCGTTGACGTGGCAGCTGGTCGCGTCCGGGCAGCCCAGGGTGACCGTGTCATCGCCCGCGGAGAGCCTGACCGGCACCGACGCGGTGCTCCAGGTGTCCCAGTCGGTGGTCGCCGGCAGGCTCACCGTGCTGGTGGTGCCGCCCGCCGTGACGGTGGCCGTGCGCGTCTGGTGCAGGTTGTCGCCGCCGACACCGTTGGCGTACCGCAGGCTGAGCGTGTACGTGCCGTCGGCCGGCACGCCGGTGACGTGCTCGGTCAGCCCCGCGCCCTGGTTCAGCTCGGCGAGGAAGCCGCCGCCGGAGTACCCCTGGTGGTTCGTGGCCGTCTTCGCCGAACCCGAGGCCAGCCCGTCCTCGGCCTCGCAGGACGTGCCGAAGGCGCAGTCGCGCACCGCCGTCGCCGACACGGCCGGGTAGGCCGCGCCGGGCGCCAGCAGCGCCACGCTGTCCACGTTGACGTTGCCGGAGTCCGCCGCGGCGCGGGTCAGCGCCACGCGGTGCTGCCCGGCCGTCAGGTTCAGCGGGACCCGGGCGGTGCTCCAGGTGTTCCAGTCCGCGGTCACCGGCAGCGTCACGCTCTGCGGGGCGCCGCCGTCCACCACCACCGACAGGGTGCGGGTGGTGTTCTTGCCGTCCCCGCCCAGCGCGTTGGCGTACCGGAAGGCGAACTCGTACCCGCCGGCCTGGGCCACGTCCACGGGCGCGGTCACGCCGTTGCCGGACGACTGGAACCCGGCCAGGAAGCCGGTGCCGGTGGCGCCGGTGTGGTCCGAGGCCACGCCCAGCCCCGAGTACGGCAGGCTCTCCGCCTCGCACAGCTGCCCGGTCGTACAGGTCAGCGGGTTCCACGGGGCCGCGGTGACCGGCGCCTGGCCGGCGGTGAGCGCCACCGACAGGTTCTTCGCGGTGAACGGGCCCGAGCCGGTGCGGTACCGCAGCGTCAGCTTGCTGGTCCTGATGGTCAGCCAGCCGCCGGAGGTCGACGTGGTGTACGGGGTGCTGGCGAAGCCGTCCCGGCCGATGGCGTTGAACGTCGCCGCGTCGGTGAACTTCCCGTCGCCCGCGTACTCGGTGCGCACCAGCGTCGGGGAGAGCACCTCGAAGCGCGCGTCACCCGAGGTCACCGTGTGGGGACGGGCGTGGGCGGCGGCGTGCGCGGGGGAGCCGCCGGTGCCGACCAGCGCCAGCGCCGCCGTGCTCAGCGCGACCGCGGCGGCGGTGCGGCGGCGCGCCGCGCCGGAACGGCGGCGCTGGAGCGGGGCGGGAAGCCCGCCGGTCTGGCCCGGCGGGAAGGGTGGTGCCGCGGTGCGGGGCCCGAAGAGCCCTCTGACAGTGCTTCGCATGGCCGTGTGTTCCTCCACCTCGAAAGCGGGTCGGCGGCCCGGCCAGGTCCGAGCCGCCCTGTGCGGTCGCGCTGTGCGGTCGACGCCGCGGGGCGCCCGGTGCGCCCCGCGCGCGGTGCGGTGCGGTGCGCGGCGGGAGCCGGACCCGCGCACGCACGCAAGGTCCGGTCCGCCGGCGGCACCCTCGTACCGCCGGCGAACCGGACCCCGTATGACCTGGCGTGGTGGCCCGTTACCTCTCCACCCGCCAGGCCAGCAGGCCGCCGGAGACGCCGGCCTGCAGCTCCACCCGGACCCGCAGGCCCTTGGTCGTCACCGGCTCGAACGCCACCCGGTTGAAGGTGTCGGCGGCCGTGCCGTAGACGGGTTCGCCGCCGACCGGCTGCCAGGCGCCCGACGCGTCCTGGTACTCCAGCACCCACGAGGCCGGGACCCGGCACGCGCCGTGGCCGGTGTCGTCGTACCAGTACACCGACACCGCGCTCACCCGCGACGGCTCGGCGTAGGTGTAGGCCACCCACTCCTCGGTACCGGTGTGGCCCCACCAGGTGAAGCGCGGCAGGGACTGGTCGTAGGAGTCGGTGGGCTGCGCGCTCTGACCGTTCATCAGCAGCGCCTGCGGGCTGTCCACGCCGCTGAACGAGGCGGTGCAGGCGGCCCACTCCACCGCCTTCGAGCCCGAGCCGGTGGTGGGGAAGGCGGTGACACGCAGCCGCGCCGCCGCCGACGGGATGAGGGTGAGCGCTTCGAGCGTCTCGCCGGTGCGGGCCGGCGAGGGCTGGAGCGGTGCCACGACGTCCTGGTCGTCGGTCTGCCAGGCCGCCACCCGGCGCCCCTTGGCGCGCATCCGCACCGGGGTGCCCTCGTGGGTGAAGGGGTTGTCGCCCCGCGCCCGGGTGCGCTCCAGGACCAGCGAGCCGGCCGGGTCGCGCGAGTCCAGCTCCAGCGCGTAGTTCCACGGCGAGCCGGCCCGCACCTCGTACTCCGGCCAGTCGTCCGTGCCGGCGAACCGGGTCCACTCCTCCTCGATCTGCAACGAGTACTCCAGCGGCCCGTGCGCCACCGACACCGCCTCCCCGTTGACGCCCCAGGAGCGTACCGCCGTGGTCATCGGCAGCCTCAGCTCGACGGTGTCGCGCGGGTGCCAGGTGCGGTCCAGCACCAGGTAGCCGCCGCTGCGCCGGGCCTCGACCGGGCGCCCGCCCAGCAGGACCGACGGCCGCTCGCACCAGCCGGGCACCCGCAGGTACAGCGGGAAGTCGACCGGGCGCGGCGCGTCCAGCACCAGGGTGACGGTCTCGTCGAAGGGGTAGTCGGTGTGCTCGGTGAACCGCACCTGCGTGCCGGCGCCGGGGCCCACCGTGGCCCGTACCTCCGACTCCGCGTACAGCGACGCGCACAGCCCCCCGTCGGGGCTGGCCAGCCACATCTCCTCGGCGTAGTACGGCCAGCCCATGCCGTAGTTGTGCGGGCAGCAGCGGTACTGCGTGAGGCCGGGCATGTACGCCTGCATCGCGAAGGAGTTGTTGAACTGCCCGTGCGACTTGGGCACGTTGTCCAGCTGCACGCTGTTGGCGGAGGTGACGTAGTGGGTGCCCTTCTGGAGCGGGTCGAACGCCGCCGGGAGGGTGTTGAGGGCCAGCTCCTCGCAGCGGTCGGCCCACACCGCGTCGCCGGTGATCCGGGTCAGCAGCTCGTGGCTGTGCATGAACTCCACCACGCCGCAGGTCTCGAAGCCCTGCCGCGGGTCGTGGAACCCGAACCGGACGTTCTCGTCGCCCGCGAACCCGCCGCCCGGGAACTGCCCGTAGGTCCCCATCACCGTGGCGTACACCCGGTCGGTGGCGGCCAGGAACTTCGGGTCGCCGGCCAGCACCCCGTACTGCGCCGGCTCCCGGAAGCCCTGCGCGAGGTTGACGTTGTGCCAGGTCGGCACGGAGGTGACGTAGTCGGCGCTGTTGGCGTGCAGGGTGCGCACCAGGTCCAGCAGGAACGCGTCGCCGGTGCGGTTGTACAGCCAGTACGCCGTGTCGATGGTGTCGCCGACCCGCGTCGAGCCCCAGCCCTGCCCGAACTGCGCCGGCGGCAGCGTGGTGAGGAAGCGCAGCCATCCGGTGAGCGCGTCCAGCACCCGGCCGTCGCCGCTGAACTCGTGCCAGGTGCGCATCGCGTCGAGCACCGGCATGAACGGCCAGTAGTCGGCGTTGCCGTTCAGCGAGGTGCGCAGCGAGGTGGGGCCGAAGAAGCCGTCGGGCTGGCGGGTGGCCAGGATGCGGTCCATCCAGGTCCGCGTCAGCTCCAGGGTGGCGCCGTCTCCGGTGACGTACCCGAGGTCGCCGAAGCCGCGCAGCCAGTACGGCAGCTCCTCCCAGCCGGTGTTGGCGGGGACCGCCCAGCCGCTGTCCGCGGCGAGGTAGTCGGAGATCTCGGACATCCGTCCGTTGAGGCCGCCCAGTTGGAGCTTCAGCTGGGTGCCGAGCCAGCCCTTGGCGGTGGTGCTGCCCGGCGGCAGCCGCAGGAACGCCTCGCGCTGGAGCGGGGCGCGGTTGGCGGTGTAGTGGGGGCGGTCGGTGGGGCCGGCCGGCTGGACCCGGCCGCGCGGGGCGGCGGCGTGCGCGGGCAGGGAGCCGGCGGCGCCGGCCAGGGCGGTCCCGCCGGCGACGGCCAGCGAGCGGGCGAGGAAGGTACGGCGTTCCACGGGGCGGGCCATACGGAGGAGGTCCTTTCTCGCGCCCGGCGGGATGGCACGGCCGGGGGGAGGGCGGTGGCGCGTCAGGAGGGAGCAGACGGGAGCAGACGGGAGCAGACGGGAGCAGACGGGGGAGAGCGCGGGTGACGCGGGGTGGTGCCGGGCAGGCCAGGTGCCGGCGGCGGAGGCACCACCGCCGGCACCCGTCGGCGCGCCGCCCGTCCGGCGGCCGGCCCGCGGGCGGGGCCGGCCGGGAGCGCCGGCCGGGCGGCGGGCTCCCCGACGGGCCCGTCGGGGCGGGCCGGACCAGGCCGGCCGGCGGCCGGCGTCCGGCGCTCCCCGGGCGGGGCCGCCTCGTCGTGCGGCTACTTGCGCAGGCTCAGCAGGGCGAAGATGCCGCCGATCACCGGGCGGTTCTGGAAGCCGCCGCTCTGGTTGTCGGCGACGGTGTCGTACCAGTCGGTGAACGGCACCCGGGTCGACGTGGTGTGCGCGAAGTCGTACAGCGCGCTGACGAGGTACTCGCTGACCGGGTGGCCCTTCAGCCAGGCGGCCGTCCACATCTCCCAGTCGCCCTTGGTGTAGCTGTGCCGCGGGTCCAGCGGGATGCCGTACTGGTTGGCCTGGGTCAGGTACCAGTCGGCCTCCTTCTGCGCGACCGCCTTGGGCACCAGGCCCAGGTCCAGCAGCGCGTCCGGGTAGCCGTTGTACTTCAGACTCCAGGTGCCCGGCTGGTCGTAGGCGAGCTTGAGGTGGTCGCCGGAGGTGTCCTGCGCCTTGGCCACCCACTGGCTGATGTAGCTCTTCGCGGTGGACGTGTACCGCGAGGCGTCCGCGGTGTTCCCGGCCAGCTCCGCGACGCGGGCCATGGCGCCGATCGCCAGGATGCCCTTGAGGGCCAGGTTGGCGCTGTGGGCGATCCAGCCGGTGAAGTCGTCCGTCTGGTTCTGCAGGCCCGGGTCGAGGGCGTTGCCCACCAGGTAGTCGGCCCACTGCTTGAGGATCGCGTAGTGGGCGGTGGCGAAGGCGCGGGCCTCGGAGGAGCCGGTCCGGGACAGGTAGGCGGCCGTCATGATGATCATGTTGGCCGACTCCTCGACCGGCATGTCCTCCTCGTTGCCGTCGTTGTGGCCGCTGGCGTTGGGGTAGCTGGAGCCCAGGTCGTGCTGGGCGAATTCCTTGGGCCAGCCGCCGTTCTCGGGGTAGTCCAGCATCGGCTGGAGCAGCAGCCCGAGGTACTCCGGGTCGAGGTAGACGAACGCCGGGATGCCCGGGTACGTCACGTCGGTCGAGGACACGTTGCCGTCGGAGGAGATCTCCTTCAGGAACGCCCACGGCTTGCCGTTGCGGCTGACCAGCTCGGTGCCGGCGTACGCCTGGCGCAGCGCCAGCGCGCACAGCGCCGCGTACTTCGGGCCGCCGGCCGCGGTGGCCTCCTTGCGCACCTTCTCGTCCAGGGCGTCGGCCCGCCTGGCCGCGGCGGCGACGTCGGCGTGGAAGAAGCCGGCCGCGTCCTGCCAGTCGGTGAAGTACGTGCGCCACAGCGGCGGCAGCTGCTCGCCCAGGTAGCTGACGGCAGGCTCGCGGACGTGGCCGATGGACAGCACCGCCTGGGTGGTGGTGCCGCGCACGGTGCCCAGGTCGAAGTGGAAGGCGAAGACCGGCCAGGAGTCGCTGATGGCGCGCGGCATGTTCGTCTCGGCGGTGTTGCCGAGCTTGCCGTCGGCCAGCGCCGCGGTGCGCACCGCGGCGTCGGCGCCGATCTGCCAGGTCAGCCCGGAGCGCTTGGTGGCACTGAAGACGACGGTGCCCCAGGAGGCCATGTCGCCGTTCTCCTTGAGGACACCAGGGGAGTCCGGGGCGAATGACAGCGTTGTCAGGCTCGTTCCGGACGGCCCGGACACCTCGTCGTGCGCCCACCCGATCTTCGTCCCGGAGTCACCGGAGGCCCACTCGCCGGAGATGTCGAAGTACAGCGAGGCGGTGTGCGCCTTCCCGTCCAGCGACCGCACCTCGGAGATCACGTACGACAGCGGCAGCGACTGGCGCCGCAGGTCGCCCGGCTCCACCGGGGAGTGGAAGGTCAGCGTCAGCCGCACGCCGCCGGCGTCGAACTCGAACCGGGTCCGGGTGGCGGTGATGGTCAGCGAGTGCTGCACCGCGCCGCGCGGCAGCGGGTGGTCGGGCACGTTGGGTGCGCCGAGGAAGAGGAAGTCGGTGCCGTCCACCCGCAGGATGCCGGTGAACGCGGTGATGCGGCCGGTCCAGAAGGTCGGCCAGTGGCCGGTCGGACTGTCGGCGCCCACCCACGTGCTCAGGTAGGGCGAGCGCACCACCAGCGGCACGGACGGCGGTCGCAGCGGGTCGAAGTCCGGCGTCGCCGCGGTGGCCGCCGCCGCGGTGGCTTCGTCGCCGTGCGCGTCGGCGGTCGCGGCCTGCGCGACGCCCGGCAGCAGCCCGGTGCCGGCCGCGGCGAGGCCGGCCGCGCCGCCCCAGCGGATCAGGCCGCGGCGGCTGAAGCCGCCGTCCGGGGCGCCGGCGGCGGGCGCCTCGGCCGGGGCGGCCTCGGGCAGATCGGCGTGGGCGTTCCTGTCAGTCATCGGTACTCCTCCAGGAGCCGCTGCGAAGAGCGGAAGGGCGGGGCGGAGCGGCGCACGGCGGGGCGGGCGCCTGCGAGATCGCCTCGGAGGTGGGCCGTGCGGATCGCGGCGCGGTGGCACGGGAGAGCGTGCGGTGGTTGCCGCGCGGCCCACGTCGGCGGGAGCTGTACTACAACGATGTAAAGCGGAGCACGAAGATGACAGCACAGCCCCGGATGGCATGTCCACCCCCGCGTCGACAGAGGTTTCCGTGGTGTTACCGGCCTCTCCCGGTGCTGTCTGCTACCGCCAACACCCATCGCGAACTGCGGGTTTGGCGTGCATTCAACTCGCCCAGGAGGTGGGTGGCGGCGTCGTCGGACGGGTTCCACTTATTTCTGACGTGACATCAGATCATCTCCGATGGCTGCGAGATGGACTCGATCCGAGCGATCCCGAAGCAATGTCTTGACAGCGATCGGGGTCATACTCCACTGTCCATCTACATCGTTGTAACACCCTTTCAGGCCAGGTCGCTCCGCAAGCCGAGCCCGGCCGGTTCCCCTTCGAAGTTCCGCACGAACTCCCGCACGCCCCGTACCGTTTCGACGAGGATGTGATCGGCGCATGTACGCCACCCTCCGGGCCAAGGCCGTGACCGCCGCGGTGCTCACCGCCGGCCTGTGTCTGACCGCGACCGCCTGCACCAACTCGGGCAACGACTCCGGCAAGGACACCGCCACCGCCGCGGCCTCCGACAACACGGCCGCCGCCCAGCAGACGGCGACCCCCACCGCGTCGGCCACCGGTCCCGCCTGCACCTACCAGACCTACGGCGGCGGTGTGTCGAAGCTCGACATCACCGACGGCAAGACCGTGGTCGGCTTCTCGCAGTCGGAGTCCACCAGCAACCCGTTCCGGGCCACCGAGACCAAGAGCATCGAGCAGCAGGCCAAGTCGCTCGGCGTCAAGCTCATCGAGCGCAACGCCAACGCCGATGTCAACGCCCAGAACTCGCAGATCGAGGACATGATCGCGCAGGGCGCCAAGGCGCTCATCGTCGCTCCCGAGAACTCCGACGGCCTCGGCCCCGCGCTCGCCCAGGCCAAGGCGAAGAAGATCCCGGTGCTCACCATCGACCGCACCGTCACCGGCACCGCCTGCTCGGACTTCGTCGCCTTCATCGGCTCCGACTTCTACGGCCAGGCGCAGATCGCCGCCGACGACCTCGCCGGCGCCACCGGCCAGGCCGCCCACGTGGCGATCCTGACCGGAACCCCCGGCAACAACGTCACCACCGACCGGACCAAGGGCTTCCAGGACGAGGTCAAGGCCAAGTACCCGAACGTCAAGATCGTCGCCTCGCAGACCGGCAACTTCGACCAGACCGACGGCCAGAAGGTGATGGAGCAGCTGCTCCAGGCGCACTCGGACATCAACGCCGTCTACGCCGAGAACGACGAGATGGCCCTGGGCGCCATCCAGGCGATCAAGTCCGCCGGGAAGACCCCCGGCAAGGACGTCAAGATCGTCTCCATCGACGGCATCCAGCAGATGGTCCAGAACGTCTCCTCCGGCCTGGCCGTCGCCGACATCGAGACCAACCCGCGCTTCGGCCCGCTCGCCTTCCAGGCGCTCCAGGACTTCTACGGCACCGCCGGGGTCCAGGACAAGGTGATCATCAAGGACGGCCACTTCACCACGGCCAACGCCAAGCAGGCCCTCGACCAGGGCCTGGTCTACTGACCGCAGCGCCGGGCCGGTCGGGCCGCGGCGGACGGGCCGGCACCGGCCCCTCCGACCGCCCCCGCCCGGCCCGGCGCCCCGGCTCGCCGGCGCCGGCCCGCGGCGGCAGCCCGTACGAGGAGACACACGTGGCAGACGTGGCAGACGGGGTCCCCAACGACCCGGGCCCCGGTAGCGACCCCGTCCTGGAGGTCGCCGGGGTCAGCAAGAGCTTCGCGGGCGTGCACGCCCTGCGCGGCGTGGACTTCACCCTGCGCCCCGCCGAGGTGCACGCCCTCATCGGCGAGAACGGTGCCGGCAAGTCCACCCTGATCAAGGTGATGACCGGGGTGTACCGGCCGGACGCCGGCACCGTCCGGCTGGCCGGGCGGCCCCGGGAGTTCCGCAACCCGCTGGAGGCCCAGGCGGCCGGGATCTCCACCATCTACCAGGAGGTCAACCTCGTCCCGCTGATGTCGGTGGCCCGCAACCTGTACCTGGGCCGCGAACCGCGCCGCCTGGGCCTGGTCGACACCGGCCGGATGAACCGCGAGGCCACCGAGGTGCTGGGCCGCTTCGGGGTCGACGTCGACGTCACCCGGCCCCTTCGCACCCTGGGCCTGGGCGCCCAGCAGATGGTCGCGCTGGCCCGCGCGGTACAGGTCGACGCCCGCGTGGTCATCATGGACGAGCCCACCTCGTCCCTGGAGCCGCGCGAGGTCGAGACCCTCTTCTCCGTCATCCGCCGGCTCAAGGAGCAGGGCATCGCGGTGGTCTACGTCAGCCACCGGCTCGACGAGCTCTACGCCGTCTGCGACCGCGTCACGGTCATGCGCGACGGCGAGGTGGTGCACACCGGCGACATCGCCCGGCTGGAGCGGCTCAGGCTGGTCTCGCTGATGCTCGGCCGCGAGATGGCCGCCGTCCGGGACAAGGGCACCACGGCCTTCGACGCCGGCCGGCGCGATGCGAGGAGCGGCCAACCCGCCCTGCGCGCGACGAACCTGACGGTCCGCCACCGAGTACGGGACGTCTCGGTGGAGGTGCACCCCGGCGAGGTGGTCGGCCTGGGCGGGCTGCTCGGCGCCGGCCGCAGCGAGACCGCCAAGGCGATCGTCGGCGCGCTGGGCACCGAGTCCGGCACCGTCGAGGTGGAGGGGCGCGAGCTGCGCCGCCGCAGCCCGGCCGGGTCGATCCGGGCCGGCGTCGTCATGCTGCCCGAGGACCGCAAGGTGGAGGGCATCATCCCCAACCTGTCGGTGCGCGAGAACATCTCGCTGGCCGCGCTGCCGCGGCTCTCGCGCGGCGGCATCGTCTCCCGCGCGAAGCAGGACGAGGTGGTCCGCTTCTTCATGGACCGGCTGCGGATCAAGGCGTCCGGCCCGGACCAGAAGGTCGGCGACCTCTCCGGCGGCAACCAGCAGAAGGTGCTGCTGGCCCGGTGGCTGTGCCTGAACCCCAAGGTGCTGCTGCTCGACGAGCCCACCCGGGGCATCGACGTCGGCGCCAAGGCCGAGGTGCAGGGCCTCATCGACGAACTCGCCGGCGAGGGCCTGGGCGTCCTGCTGATCTCCTCCGACCTGGAGGAGCTGATCGAGGGCTCCGACCGGGTGGTCATCCTCAAGGACGGCCGGGTCGTCGGGCACCTCTCCGGTGAAGAGGTCACCGAGGAGGGCCTGCTCGACGCCCTCGCCACCGCGCCCGCCGCCGCCGACCAGGCCCCGCCCGACGGCGCGGCCGCTCCGCCCGCCGAGCCCGAGCCCGCGCCCGCAGAGCCCGAGCCCGCGCCCGCCGAGCCCGAGAAAGCCGAGCCCGACCCCGCGACCCCGACCGCCGAGCCCGACGACCGGCCCGGCGCGGCCGGGGGGAAGGACCCCGGCGCCGTAGCGCCCGCCGCCAAGGAGAAGCAGCGATGACCACCCTCAGCTGGGCCGGCCGCCCGGCCCTCGACCGGGCCAGGGCGCTGCGCCTGCTCCAGGACTACGGCGTGTACGCCGCCCTGGTCGCGCTCTTCCTGGTCGCCGTCGGACTGGACACGTCCTTCGTCCAGATGAGCAACATCCGCGTGCAGCTCTTCCAGGTCGCCCCCACCCTGCTGGTGGCGCTCGGCATGGCGCTGGTGATCGGCACCGAGGGCATCGACCTGTCGGTGGGCGCGGTCATCGCGCTGGCCGCCTCCGTCGTGCCGCTCTACGCCGGCTACGGCCTGGGCCCGGTGCTGGTGGTCGGGCTGCTGCTGGGCGCCGCCTCCGGCGCGCTCGGCGGCGCGATGGTCGCCCTGGCCCGCATCCAGCCCATCGTCGCCACCCTCTCGCTGATGATCGGCGTGCGCGGCCTGGCCGAGATCGTCAACGGCAACTCCGCCAAGCCCGTGACCCAGTCCGGCGTGCTCGACCTCGGCACCAGCAACATCGCCGGGCTGCCGGAGATGGCGTGGATCGCCGCCGGGTGCGCGGTGCTGACCGGCCTGCTGGTCCGCCGCACCACCTTCGGCCGGCACCTGGTCGCCATCGGCGACAACCGCCAGGCCAGCCGGCTCGCCGGCCTGCCGGTACGGCGGGTGCTGATCACCGTCTACGTCATCTCCGGGGTGCTGGCAGCGCTGGCCGGGGTGCTGATCGTCGGGCACGGCGCCGAGGCGGACCCCGCCAACCAGGGCCTCAACATGGAACTGAACGCCATCACCGCCGTCGTGGTCGGCGGCACCCCGCTGTCCGGAGGACGGGTGCGGGTGCTCGGCACGGTGGCCGGCGCGCTGTTCATGCAGCTGATCACCGCTGTGCTCACCCAGCACAACGTGCACACCTCCTACACCCAGATCGTCGAGGCGGTCATCATCGCCTTCGCCGTGTACGCCTCGCAGGAGCGTGGTACCCGATGACCGCACCCATGGCCGTCGCGCCGGCCCGCGCCGCCGTCGCCGGCGCCCCCGCCACCACCCTCGGCGAGCGGCTGGCCGGGCAGATCCAGCGGCGCGGCGCGCTCGCCGTCCTCGTCGTGGTCTGCGCCATCGCCTCCGCGACCTCCTCCACCTTCCCGACCTGGTCCAACATCAGCAGCATCCTGGGCAACAACTCCTTCGTGTGGCTGCTGGCCCTCGGCATGACCTTCGTGATCATCACCGGCGGCATCGACCTGTCGGTCGGCTCCATGTACGCGCTCGGCGGGGTGCTCGGCGCCTACGGTGCCACCCACGGAACCTGGCTGGCGATCCTGCTGCCCCTGGCGGTCGGCGCCGCGTGGGGCGCCGTCCAGGGACTGATGGTGGCCCGCGCCAGGATGGCGCCGTTCATCGTCACCCTGGTCGGACTGCTCGGCCTGCGCGGGCTCCTCCAAGCCGTCACCAACGAGGGCGCCACCACCTACCTGGTGCCGCAGCACTCCGCGTTCCGCTCCCTGGGCCAGGGCACCTGGACCCCGGTCCTGATCACGGCCGCCCTGTTCGCGCTGGGCGCGCTGCTGCTCAACCGGACCAGGTACGGTGCCACGCTGACCGCGCTGGGCGGCAACGAGAACGCCGCGCTCCTGCTCGGCCTGCCGGTGGCCCGCGCCAAGGTGCTGGTCTACCTGCTGTCGGGCACCCTGGCCGCGGCGGCCGGCGCGCTCGGCGGGGCCCGGCTCGGCTCCGGCGTCACCACCATCGGCGTCGGGTACGAACTGACCGCCATCGCCTCGGTGGTGATCGGCGGCACGCTGCTCACCGGCGGCAGCGGATCGATCGGCGGCACCGTCTGCGGGGTGCTGCTGCTCGCGGTCATCCACAACCTGATCGACCACTACTTCTCGCAGTACGGCTCCGCCTTCACCGACACCGTCAACGGCGGGTTCCTGGCTGTGGTAGTCCTCATGCAGACCCTGCTCAGCCGCACCCAGCAGCTGGAGTGACCCCGGACCACCGCACCGGCCGCGGGGCGTCCGCGGAACCCAACGCACCCGCCGCTTCCGTCAGGCCCGCCGCCGCCCCCGGCGTGCCCGCCCGGTCGCCGGCACGGAGCCGGACCGCTCGGCCGGTCCACTGAGAAAGGAATGCCGTGGGCGTCAGCCTGAAGGATGTCGCGCTGCGCGCCGGCGTGTCCGTCAAGACCGTCTCGAACGTCGTCAACGACTACCCGCACGTCACCCCGCGCACCCGCGAACGTGTCCAGCGCGCCATCGACGAGCTGGGCTACCGGCCCAACCTGACGGCCCGCCACCTGCGCAAGGGGCGCACCGGCCTGATCACGCTGGCCATCCCCGAACTGGGCAACCCCTACTTCGCGGAGGTGGCCGGCGCGGTGATCGACGCGGCCGGCCGGCACGACCTGACCGTGCTGCTCGACCACACCGCCGGCCTGCGGGAGAAGGAGGTCCTGGTCTCGCAGGGCTTCCGCTCCCACGTCATCGACGGCCTCATCCTCAGCCCCATCCGGCTGGAGCGCGAGGACCTGCTCGCCTTCACCGAGGGCCCGCCCATGGTGCTGCTCGGCGAGCGCGAGTACGACGGCCCGTTCGACCACATCATGATCGACAACGTGGGCGCGGCCCGGGTCGCGGTCCGCCACCTGCTCGACCTCGGCCGCCGCCGGATCGCCTTCCTCGGCGCCCGCAGGGAGAGCGACCGGCAACCCGCCCACCTGCGGCTGCGCGGCTGGCGGGAGGCCATCGCGGGGGCCGGCCTGGCGCCCGACGAGTCCATGGTGGTGGCCACCGAGGGCTACGACCGGGCCGACGGCGCCGCCGCGATGGCCTCGCTGCTGGACCGCGACAAGCGGCCGGACGCCGTCTTCGCCTACAACGACCTGATGGCGCTGGGCGCCATGCGCACCCTCGTCGAACGCGGTCTGCGGGTCCCCGAGGACATCGCCGTCGTCGGCTTCGACGACATCGAGGAGGGCTCCTACGGTGCCGTCTCGCTGAGCACCGTCTCGCCGGACAAGGCGGCCATCGCCTCGCTCGCCGTCGAGTGCCTGGTGGAGCGGATCGCCGGCCGCGACGGCGAGCAGCCGCTCGCCCCACGCCGCATCCTGCCCGGGTACCGGCTCATCGTCCGGGAGTCCACCGCGATCCGCAGATCCTGACCCGCCGCCTCCGGCCCGGGAACCCGGGGCGCCCGGCGGGGAGCCGAGCCGGGTACGGCGGGTCGGCGGTCCGGACGCCGCCGGGAGTTCTCGGCCGAAAGGCCCGCGAACACCCGGCCCGGACCCCTGAGCCGCGGTGACCGCGGCCTCCCCGCCCGGCCCGCGCCGCCCTCCCCGTACGACCCGCGTCCGCGCGACGCCGCACGCCAACGCCCCACGCCAACGCCCCACGCCACCGAACCACGCCACCGAACGACGCCGCACCCGCCGAGCGCCAAGCCCCTGCCGCCCACGACACGTCCGAGGATGTCGAGGATGAACCCGTCCCGTGCCACCCTTTCCGGCTCGCCGTTCGGTACCGCCCCCGACGGCAGACCGGTGCGCCGCTGGCGGCTCGACTCCGCAGCCGGGGTGAGCGCCGAGGTCCTCAGCTACGGCGGGACCCTGCACCGGCTGCGGGTGCCCGACCCCTCGGGCGCCGTCGGAGACGTCGTGCTCAGCCTGCACGGCCTCGACGGGTACACCGCCGAACAGCCCTACCTCGGCGCCCTCGTGGGCCGCTACGCCAACCGCGTCGCCCAGGGCCGCTTCACGCTCGACGGCCGCGCCCACCAGGTGCCCGCCGCCGACCGGGGCCACGCCCTGCACGGCGGCCCCGACGGCTTCAACCGGCGGGTGTGGGAGGCCGCCCCCGACGCCGCCAACGGCCCCGACCTGGCAGCGCTCCGGCTCGAACTGCACAGCCCCGACGGCGACATGGGCTTCCCCGGCGCACTCGACGCCACCGTCGTCTACAGCCTGGACCGGCACGGCACCCTGGCCGTCGACTACCGCGCCCGCACCGACCGGCCCACCGTCGTCAACCTCACCAACCACGCCTACTTCAACCTCGCCGGCCGCGGCGACATCCTCGGCCACACCCTCGCCCTGGACGCCGACAGCTACCTCCCGGTCGACGCCGAGGCCATCCCGTCCGGGCCGCCCGAGGCCACCGCCGGCGGCCCGTTCGACTTCCGGGAGCCCCGCCCGATCGGCGGGCGCATCGCCGAGGACCACCGGCAGCTCGCCGACGCCGGCGGCTACGACCACTGCTTCGTGCTCACCCCCGGCCCCGCCGGGCTGCGCCGCGCCGCCCGGCTCGCCGACCCCGGCAGCGGTCGGGCGATGGAGGTCTGGACCACCGAACCCGGCATCCAGGTCTACACCGGCAACTCCCTCGACGGTTCGCTCACCGGTCCGGCCGCCGAACCCTACGGGCGGTACGCGGCGGTCTGCCTGGAGACCCAGCACTTCCCCGACGCCCCCAACCACCCCGAGTACCCCAGCACGGTGCTGCGGCCGGGGGAGGAGTTCCGCTCCCGCACCGAGTTCCGCTTCCCGCATCTGGCCGCCGAGCGCTGACGGCACCACCGCGTCCCACCCCGCCGGCGCACGCCCCGCCTCGTCCCGCCTCGTCCTGCCTTGTCCCGCTCCGCCCCCCGGGCGTGCGGGGCGAGTTCGGCCGGTAAGCCACGGCTGTTCACCGAACTGTCGCCCTGCCAAGATCGGATACCGACGTTCCGCTTGCTCCGCACAGTGTTCGAGAGAGGAAGGCCGGCATGCCCAGCGCCCCCAGCAGGCGGCGAACCTGGCGGAAAGGGGCGGGCGGGCTGCTGCTCGCCGCGCTCCTGTCCGGTGGCCTGACCGCCGTACCCGCCCAGGCCGCCCAGACCGCCCCGCCCGGCGACCCGACCTCCGATGTCGACCTCTTCGTCGGTACCCAGGACAACGCGTCCGCCAACGGCACCGAGAGCGCCTACGGCGACACCACGCCCGGCGCCACCACGCCGTTCGGGATGGTGAACTTCAACCCGAACACGTACAACACCAAGGGCGGTTCGTACACCAACCAGGGCGGTTACGAGTACGACGCCGACCAGATCCGCGGCTTCTCCCTCAACCGGATCTCCGGCACCGGCTGCGCCGGGCACAACGGAGCCGAGGACTTCCCGATCTTCCCGTACACCGGTCAGCTGGCGGACGGAGTGCTGCCGAGCAACCCGGCGGCCGGCATCAAGCCGTACTACGCGGACTTCAGCCACGACCAGGAGAGCGCGAGCCCGGGCTCCTACAAGGTGACCCTCGGCAACGGCGTCACCAGCGAGCTGACGGCCACCACGCGCACCGCCGACGGCCGCTTCACCTTCCCGTCCGCCGGCTCCTCCGGCACCCTGCTCTTCGACACCGCCGGCTCGCTCAACGGCAGTTCGGACTCGACCGTCCGGGTGCTCGGCAACGATGTCATCGAGGGCAGCACCACGGTCCAGGCCACCTGCAAGCAGGGCACGGCCTACAACTACACCGCGTACTTCCACGCGAAGTTCGACCAGCCCTTCACCTCGGCCGGCACCTGGCAGGACGGCGCGATGAGCGCCGTCCCCGACCTCGGCGCGGCCACCGACGTCTCCGCCTCCTCGACCGCGGCGGACGGCACCGGCGCCTTCGTCGGGTTCGCGCCCGGCTCGAAGGTCACCGCGCGGATCGGCCTGTCCTACGTCTCCGACGCGGACGCCGCCCAGAACCTCGCGGCCGAGGCCGGCACGAAGAGCTTCGACACCCTGCGCGACCAGGCCCACGGCACCTGGCGGGACACGCTGCGGCAGGTCGCCGTCACCAGCGGCAAGCCGACCGTCGCGGCCCGCGAGGAGCAGCTGACCACCTTCTACACCGCCCTCTACCACTCGTTGCTGCACCCCAACGTCTTCGACGACGTCAACGGGGAGTACGAGGGGTACGACAAGAAGGTGCACACCGTACGGCCCGGCCACCACGAGTACACCACGTACTCCGGCTGGGACGTCTACCGCGACGAGGCGCAGCTGATCGGGCTGCTCTTCCCCGACCGCGCCTCCGACATCGACCAGTCCATCACCGACATGGCCACCCAGGTCGGCGTGTACAACTGGCCGATGCTCAACGCCGGCCAGAACAAGATGGACGGCGACTCGCTCGACTCGGTGCTGGCCTCCCTGGACGCCTTCGGGGGCACCGACTACGACCGGGCCGGCGCGCTCGCCGCGCTCAAGAGCGCCCAGACCCTGGTCGCCAACGACGCGCCCGGCGCCCCGTCCGGCGGCGTTCCCGCCGCCAACCACCGGGCCGGCTTCTACCAGTACGCCGCGCTCGGCTTCGAACCCGACAGCGCCGGCGTGCAGTGGCCCACCTCCACCTCGCTGGAGTACGCCGTCGACGACTTCGGCATCGCCCAACTCGCGCAGAGCGAAGGCGACTCCGCCGCCTACGACACCTTCATGGGGCGCGCCCAGAGCTGGCAGGACCTCTTCGACCCGGGCCAGAACGCACTGGCCCCGCGGAACAAGAACGGCTTCGACCGCGGCGTGTCGCTGACCGCCAACACCGGCCAGTTCTCCGAGGCCAGCGGCGCCCAGTACGGCTGGATGGTGCCGCAGGACATCGCCGGACTCGTCGCCAAGAAGGGCGGAACCGCCCAGGCCGAGGCCCAGTTGGACGCGTTCTTCGCCAACTTCGCTCCCGGTGGCCCCGGCAGCGTCAACCCGGGCTCCAACAGCCCCTACGCCTACATGTCCAACGAGATCGACTCGCAGGACCCGGAGCTGTACGACTGGATCGGCCGCCCGGACCGCACCGCGGAGGTCAACCAGGAGATCCGGGACGCGCTGTGGACCTCCAACACCCCTGACGGCCTCTACGGCAACGACGACCTCGGCGCCCTGTCCGCCTGGTACGTGTGGTCCTCGCTCGGCGTCTTCCCGGCCGTCTACGGCCGCTCCGAACTTGCCGTCTCCGGACCGGCGTTCACCTCCGTGCAGATCACCAGCTCCGGCACCGGCCGGCACTACGCCATCAAGGCGCCCCAGCAGAGCGACAGCGCCAAGTACGTCACCGGCCTGCGGGTGAACGGCAGGGCGACCACGGCCACCTGGCTGCCGGAGTCCTTCGCGCAGCACGGCGGCACCCTGGAATTCACCATGGCGTCCAAGCCCGGCACCTGGGGCACCGGCGCGAAGGACGCGCCGCCCTCCTTCAGCACCGGCTCGGACTCCTACAACAACGTGGGCGCCAGCCCCGCCGGTGAGGGCGACCTCGCCAGCTTCGACGTGTCCAACAACTCCTACCAGGCCGGCCTGCTGCCCAAGGGCGGCTCCACCGTCTCCCTCCCGGGCAGTTCCGTCACCTACACCTGGCCGGACACCGCCGCCGGCGCGCCCGACAACTGGGTGCCGCACGGCCAGACCGTGGACATGCGCGGGCAGCGCGCCGGCGCGATCTCCTTCCTCGGCGCCGCCACCAACGGCCCCGCGGCCGGCACCGCCTCCGTCAACTACACCGACGGCACGCACCAGGTGGTGGCGATCGACCTCAACGACTGGACCTCGCCGAACCTGCCCGCCGGCGCGAACACCACCGTGCTGACCACCGCCCACCGGAACAACGCCAACGGCACCCAGGACAACACGGCGGCCAACATCTACGGCACCGCGCCGGAGGCCCTCGACAGCTGGAAGTCGATCGCCAGCGTCACCCTGCCGACCGACACCGACCAGGGCGTCATGCACGTCTTCGCGGTCGGCACCGCGCCGGTGGCCGCCACCGCGCTGACCGCCTCCTCCGCGCTGCCGGCCGGCAGCGGCACCGCCTTCGCGGCCGACCTCGCCGACCTGTCCGGCGGCACGGCGACCGCGCCGGGCGGGTACCGCGTCAGCGTCGACTGGGGCGACCACCACACCGGCGCCGCCACCGTCCTCGCCCTGGACGACACCGGCCGCTACTCGGCCTTCGGCACCCACACCTACGCCCGCCGCGGCACCTACCGCGTCACCGTCCGGATCTCCGACGGGACGCACACCGCGACCACCAACGGCACCGTGGACGTGTCCTGATGGCCCCCCGACCGCACCACACGGAGAACCCCATGCGTTCCGCAGGCTCCCCAGCCACCCGACGCGACCGGCGCCCCGGCCGGCGGCGCCTGGCCCCGCGCTCGCCGCCGCCGCCCTGACCGCGGCCGCGGTCACCGCGATCGCCCCGGGCGGCACCGCCTCGGCCGCGGAGCCGGCTGCGGCCACCACCACCCCGATCAAGCACGTGGTCGTCCTCTTCGACGAGAACGTCTCCTTCGACCACTACTTCGGCACCTACCCCAAGGCAGCCAACACCGACGGCACGCACTTCACCGCCGCCGCCGGCACCGCGACCCCCACCAACCTGCTGAGCGACAACTCCGCGCTGCTGGCGAAGAACCCCAACCAGTACCAGCCGCGCCGGCTCGGCCCCGCGCAGGCGCTCACCTGCGACCAGAACCACTCGTACAACCCCGAGCAGCAGGCGTACGACGGCGGCACGTCGGACAAGTTCGTCCAGAGCACCTCCAGCGACAAGTGCTCCGGGCTGTACGGCAGCCCCGGGCTGACCATGGACTACTACGACGGCAACACCGTCACGGCCATGTGGAACTACGCTCAGAACTACGCCATGAGCGACAACAACTTCGACGACGTCTACGGGCCCTCCACGCCCGGCGCGCTCAACGTGGTCTCCGGGCAGACCCACGGTGGGATCTCCATCGACCCCACCACCGGCAAGCAGGTGGCGGCCAGTGCCTCCAGCACCGTGCGCAGCCCCGACCCGGCCACCGGCGTCGGCACCGTCTACGGCGACTCCGACCCCGCCTACGACGACTGCTCCGACAACAACCACACCGCCACCAGCCTGGTCACCGGGGTCCAGGGCACCAACATCGGTGACCTGCTCAACTCGAAGAAGGTCACCTGGGGCTGGTTCCAGGGCGGCTTCAAGCCCACCTCCACCAGCGGCGGGAACGCCGTGTGCGGCGCCACGCACGCCAACGTCGGAGGCCAGTCCTCCGTCGACTACTCGCCGCACCACGAGCCGTTCCAGTACTACGAGTCGACGGCCAACCCGCACCACCTGCCGCCGACCTCCACCGCGATGATCGGCCACCAGGACCAGGCCAACCACCAGTACGACCTGAGCGACTTCAGCACCGCGCTGTCCGCGGGCAACCTCCCGGCGGTGTCCTTCCTCAAGGCCCCCGAGTACCAGGACGGCCACGCCGGCTACTCCGACCCGCTGGACGAGCAGCACTTCATCACCAGCGAGATCAACGCCGTCGAGAAGTCCCCGCAGTGGGCCAGCACCGCCGTGGTCATCGACTACGACGACTCCGACGGCTGGTACGACCAGGTGGCCGCGCCCGTCACCAACGGCTCCACCGACACCGCGTCCGGCGGCGACACCGCCATGTGCACCTCGGGACCGGCCGCGGCCGGCGGCTACCTCGACCGGTGCGGTCCGGGGCCGCGACTGCCCCTGCTGGTGGTCTCGCCGTTCAGTAAGAGCAACTACATCGACCACACCAAGGTGCAGCAGTCCTCGGTTCTGAGGTTCATCGAGGACAACTGGTCGACGGGCCGGATCGGCGACTCCTCCTTCGACACCACCGCCGGCTCCATCGAGGGCATGTTCGACTTCGCCCACCCGCAGCAGCGGAAGGTGCTGCTCGCCTCCGACGGCTCCGTGGCACTGACCGTGCCCCAGCAGATCGCGGCGGGCAAGGCCACGACGAGCGGCAGCCAGAGCGGCGGCTCCGGCAGCAGCGGCGACGGCCACGGCTCCACCTCCGGCCACGGCGCCACCTCCGGCCACGGCACCACGCCGGGCCACGGCTCCGCCGTGCCCGGCCGGCCCGCGCTGGCCGGCGGCGCCCCGCACACCGACCGGACCGGCCTGTCCGCCGCCGAGGTCGGCGGCGGATCTGCCGCCGTGGTGGTGCTCGCCGCGGCGGGCGGCGGCTACGCCTGGACGCGCAGGCGCCCCGGCCGCACCCGCGCCTGACGTCGCGCCACCTTCTCGGCCCGGCCGCTCCGGCGGCCGGGCCGAGGCATGTTCGTCGTCGGTCCGCGGCCGGACCCCGGAGCCGGCACGCGGCCCGCCCGCACTCTGCGACAAGAGACCGAACACCCTGGGCCAAGGCGGCGGGACCGGGACCCGGCCTAGTCTGCGGGCACCGGTACACGACGTCGGGCGGCCGCTTCCGGCAAGGGATCAGGCCTGTACGGAGAAGCGCGGCCGTCGTCGCGTGACAGCCTCGCGGCGGCGACCGTCGCGGTGCACCGGATACGACCGACCAGGGGCGCGTGATCCGGCCCCGTAAATCCATCCCGGGGGCAAAGTGAAGAAGAAGTCGGCGCTCGCACTCGTCGGGAGTGCCACCGCCGCCGTCGTGGCACTGACGACCACCTCGGCATCGGCGTACGACACGGTGTACAACGCGCGAAACCAGTACATCGCGAGCCGGCCCACGCCCGACGCCAGGAGCTGCATCAACAGGCACATCTACCTGGCGGCGGACTGGTATGCCTGGAGGCTGTCCGGTCTGGAGTCCGGAACGAGTGAGCGTGACATCTACCTCGCCACGGGCTGGTACCAGTGGCAGGACTGCCTCACGTACTCCTCGCCGGGAGACTACTACCAGACGTCGCAACTGGATCCCGACGACCCCGCCTACGAGACCGCGAGCCAGTTCAACTGGGACTACAGCACGGGAAGGACGTACTACTGGGGAAGCTGGATGATTCCGGCCTGACGCTCCTCCGAGACGCCCCGGGGCGCGCTCCCGCCCGGCTCCCGGCCTCCCGGCTCCCGCCCGCCCGCCCGGCTCCGGGCGCGGGGCGCGGAGCGGGCCCGCGTGCCACGGCGGGCCGGGCGGTGGCTCCGCCGCCACGGCTGCGGCGCTCACGGGCACTCGGTCCGATCGGATGAGCCCGTCCGGAAGAGCCGCGCGCACTCCGGCGGGAGCGGGCTACCGCCGACCCCGGGGCGGCGTGGGCCGGGCCTCGGCGAGGCGGTCCAGCAGCGGCCGCTGCCCGGCGACGACCTTCTCCCGGGCCGCCGCCAACGGCAGCCAGGCGATCCGGTCCAGCTCCGGGAACTCCCGCAGCGTCCCCGACCCGCGCGGCCACTCCATGGTGAACGTGCCGAAGACCGCCCCGGCCGGGTCCAGGTCGGCCTCCACAGCCCAGGCCGCCACCACCTTGCCGCCGGACTGCCGTACCTCGCCCAGCGGCACCAGCGGGCCGTCCGGCACCGGCAGGCCCAGCTCCTCGGTGAACTCCCGCCGGGCCGCCGCCTCGTCCTCCTCGCCGGCCTCGACCTCGCCCTTCACCACCGACCAGGCCCCGGCGTCCCTGTGCGCCCAGAACGGGCCGCCCATGTGCCCCAGCAGCACCTCCAGGCCGCCGTCCGGCCCCGCCGCCCGCCGGAACACCACGATGCCCGCGCTCCTCCTGCCGCTCGCCATCCGCCCAGTCTGCCCCGGCGGCCACACGTCCACCCCCCGGCGCGCCCGGCGGCGGGCACCGGGCCGTGGGCCGCACCCGGCAGGGACACCGCGCGCCGCCGGTCAGCCGCCGGTCACGTCCGCGCCGGCCAGCACGTCGTAGCCCACGAAGGTGAACATCGCCGTCCCCGGCGGCAGCGGCCGGGCGGGGCCGTCGTAGCGGTGCACGGCCAGGCCCTGCCGCTCGCCGTCGGGGGAGCTCCACACCTCGCTGAACCCCTCCCGCGCGAGCAGGCCCCGGATGCGGGGGAAGGCGTCGGGCGCCTTGCGGTGCCGGCTCCAGACCACGGTCGCGCCCGGCGCGCACAGCCCCGGGAGCAGCCGCACCGTGCGCTCGATGTCGGCGTCGCCGATGTTGCCGAGGACGCCCACCACCAGCACCACGTCGGCCGGGACCGCGCCGGCGTAGGCGTCGGTGAGCGAGGCGTCACCGGTGACCACCTCGACACCCGTCAGCCCCAGCCCGGCGGCCGCCGCCCGGGCCGCCGCCGTGTTGCGCGGGTCGAGCTCCACCAGCCGGGCCCGCACGTCGGCGGCGCGCGGGTGGCCGTCCAGGGCGCCGAACAGGTCCAGCCCCTGCCCCGCGCACACGCTCACCACCCGCACCGGTCCCGGCGGCGCCGCGTCCAGGGCTGCCGTGATGTGCCCGACGACCGTGCCCAGCCGCCGCGACAGCGCCGAATCCGGCCTGTCGTATGCCTCGTGCCACGCGTGCCAGTCCATGCCCGGACCCTAGGGGCCGCCCCGCCCACCCGCACCGGGGTTTCCGCGGCCGGGAGCCGGACGGGAGGGAGCCGAAGAGGCCGCTGGTGCGGAATTCCGGGTAGGCGGGTGAGGGAGAGGACAGGACGAGGAAGGGAGCTGGTGTGATCGTCGACTGCGCCCTCTACCGGGACGGCCGCCGCACCCGTACGCCCGACGACCTCGAAGAGGCGCTCGCGGCGGCCCGGGCGGCCGGCGAAGCGTTCGTGTGGGTGGGCGTGCACGACCCGACGCCGGAGGAGTTCGACCGGGTGTCGGCGGCCTTCGGGCTGCACCCGCTCGCCGTGGAGGACGCTCTCAAGGCCCACCAGCGGCCGAAACTGGAGGTCTACCAGGAGTCGCTGTTCGCCGTTGTCAGGCCGCTGGACTACGACGACGACGCCGGCACGGTGACCCCGAGCGAGCTGATGGTCTTCCTCGGCGAGGGATTCGTGGTGACCGTCCGCCACGGTCGGGCCGCCGTGGCCGGGCAGGTACGGGCCCGCCTGGAGAAGGACCCGGCGGTACTGCGGCACGGCCCGGCCAGCGTGCTGTACGCGATCTGCGACAGCGTCGTCGACGCCTACCTCGACATCGCCGCCGAACTCCAGCTCGACCTGGAGGAACTGGAGGAGCGCGTCTTCGACCCGTCCGGCGGCACCGCGACGGGGACGGCCGCCACCATCTACGCCTTCAAGCGCCAGGTTCTGGAGTTCCGCCGGTGCAGCGGACCGCTCGCCGAGCCGCTGGGCCAGCTGGCCGCGGGCGAGGTGCCGTACGTCGACCGGGGGACCCGGCCGTTCTTCCGCGACGTCGCCGACCACCTCAGCCGGGTCGCCGACGGAGGGGACGGCCTGGACCGGCTGCTGTCGGACATCCTCACCGCGCACCTGACACAGGTGGGGGTGCGGCAGAACGACGACATGCGCAAGATCTCCGCCTGGGCGGCGATGGCCGCGGTACCCACGCTCATCGCCGGCATCTACGGCATGAACTTCGACCACATGCCCGAGCTGCACCAGACGTGGGGCTATCCGGCCGTCATCGGCCTGATGATCACCGCCGTGACGGTGCTGTACCGGCTCTTCAAGCGCCGCGGCTGGCTGTGAGCGCCACCGCCCGGCGGTGCCACCGCGCGTCGGCCCGCGGCGGGGGCAGAGCCCTACCCCCGCCGTGCGACCGTCCGGGCTCGGGCGTCAGCGGGGCGGCAGGGCCGACGACGGCTGCGCCCGCCGCCGCGGTGCCCGGTCCGGCGGCTGGTGCGGCGGCTCCCGGTGCGAGACCGGCGCCAGCTTCCGCACCACCGGCTGGTGGCCGAGGGTGAACGCCTCGCCGTAGTGCACGATCTCGATCGGCTCGCCCTCGGCCAGGGTGTAGGTCGCCTCCGTGCGGCGGATCTCCACCAGCAGCCGCCGTCCACGGAACATCAGCCGGAACGCCACCCGGCTCAGCGCGTCCGGCAGCCTGGGCGCGAACCGGATCGCGTCCCCGTCGAAGAGCCGCATGCCGCCCAGGCCCGACACCAGCGCCGACCACGTCCCGGCCAGCGCGGCGATGTGCAGCCCGTCGCGCGCGTTGTTCTCCAGGTCCTCCAGGTCCATCATCGCCGACTCGCCGAGGTAGTCGTAGGCCAGCTGGAGGTGGCCCACCTCCGCGGCGATCACCGACTGGCAGTACGCCGACAGCGACGAGTCACGCACCGTCAGCGGCTCGTAGTACGCGAAGTTGCGGGCCTTCTGCTCGTCGGTGAAGGCGTCCCCGCGCAGGAACATCGCCAGCACCAGGTCGGCCTGCTTGACCACCTGCTTGCGGTACAGGTCGAAGTACGGGTAGTGCAGCAGCAGCGGGTAGTTCTCCGGGTCGGTGGCCTCGAAGTCCCAGCGCTGGTGCCGGGTGAAGCCGGCCGACTGCTGGTGGACCCCCAGGTCCTCGTCCCACGGCAGCGCCGTCGCCGCCGCCGCGTCCCGCCAGGCCGCGGTCTCCTCGTCGGTCACGCCCAGCTGCTCCGCGTGCCGCGGATGCCGCTCGGCCGCGTCCGCCGCCGCCACCAGGTTCGCCTGCGCCATCAGGTTGGTGTACAGGTTGTCGTCGCTGACCGCGCTGTACTCGTCCGGGCCGGTCACCCCGTCGATGTGGAACGCCCCGGCGTGGTCGTGGTGGCCCAGCGACCGCCACAGCCGGGCCGTCTCCACCAGCAGCTCAAGACCGGTGTCGGCCTCGAACGCGGTGTCGCCGGTGGCCGCCACGTACCGCACCACGGCGTCGGCGATGTCGGCGTTGACGTGGAAGGCCGCGGTGCCGGCGGGCCAGTAGCCGGACGCCTCGTCGCCGTTGATGGTCCGCCACGGGAACGCCGCGCCCTCGAAGCCCAGCTGCCTGGCCCGCTCCCGGGCGACCGGCAGCATGTTGTGCCGCCAGCGCAGCACCTCCGCGGCGGTGTGCGGGGCGGTGAACGTCAGCAGCGGCAGCACCACCGTCTCCGCGTCCCAGAAGGAGTGGCCGTCGTAGCCCGACCCGGTCAGGCCCTTCGCCGGGATCGCCCGCTCCTCCGCACGCGCGGCCGACTGCAGGACGTGGAAGAGCGCGAACCGCACCGCCTGCTGGATCTCGGTGTCGCCGTCGACCTCCACGTCCGCCCGCTCCCAGAACCGGTCCAGGTAGGCACGCTGCTGGTCCAGCAGCCCCTGCCAACCGGTGTCGCGGGCGCCCACCAGCGCCGCGTCGGCCTGGTCGCGCAGCGCCGGCAGCGACCGCGCCGCCGACCAGCCGTACGCCACGAACTTCTCCAGCCGCAGCCGCTCGCCCTTGTCCAGCACCGAGGTGACCGTCAGCCGGCTCACGTCCGGACCGGACTCCGACGACAGCTGGGTGGTGGTCCGCGGCCCGTCCACCCGGTGGTCGGCGGCGGTGGCCACCCGCAGCCCGGAGCGGGTGGTCGAGTGGATCAGGCCCAGCCGGGTGCCGCCCGCGAAGGTCTCCTCGGAGACCAGCGGCGACTCCAGCGCCGCGGCCACCCGCGGGTCGCCGGTGGTGCGCGGGATCTCCTCGTTGGCCGCCAGCTCCGACTGGATCACCACCCGCACCTGGTCGTCCAGCGGCTCCACCTCGTAGGCGATCGCCGCCACCGCCCGCTGCCGGAACGACACCATGCGGGTGGAGCGCACCCGCACCGTCCGCCCGGCCGGCGACTCCCACACGCACTCCCGGCGCAGCACCCCGGCCCGCATGTCCAGCTCCCGCACGTGGGAGCGGATGGTGCCGTAGCGCAGGTCGAACGGCTCGTCGTCCACCAGCAGCCGGATCAGCTTGCCGTTGGTGACGTTGATGACGGTCTGCCCCGACTCCGGGTCGCCGTAGACGGCCTCCGCGTAGGGCAGCGGGTGCAGTTCGTGCACGCCGTTGAGGTAGGAGCCGGGCAGCCCGTTCGGTTCGCCCTCGTCGAGGTTGCCGCGCCATCCGATGTGGCCGTTGGACAGCGCGAACACGGACTCGCTCTGCGGCAGCAGATCGAAGTCGAGCTCGCGCTCCCGCAGCGACCAGGGCGCCACCTCGTACGCCGGGTCGGTGATCACGCGCCCTCCCTGATCAGCTCCGCCAGGTCCGCCACCACGGTGTCCGCGCCGTGCCGGCGCAGCTCGGCGGCCTGCCCGACCCGGTCCACGCCCACCACGTAGCCGAAGCTGCCCTCACGCCCGGCGTCCATCCCCACCAGCGCGTCCTCGAAGACGGCCGCCTGGCCGGCGCCCACGCCCAGCTCCTCGGCCGCCGTCAGGAAGGTGTCCGGTTTCGGCTTGCCGCGCAGGCCGCGCTCGGTGGCGACCAGCCCGTCCACCCGCACCTCCAGCAGGTGCTCGATGCCCGCCGAGACCAGCACGTCCCGGCAGTTCGCCGACGACGACACCACGGCGGTGCGCAGGCCCGCCGCCCGCACCGCCTCCAGGTAGCGCACCGACCCGGGGTACGGCCGCACGCCCTCCTCGCGGATCTTCCTCAGGACCAGCTCGTTCTTGCGGTTGCCGAGGCCGTGCACGGTCCGCTCGGTGGGCGGGTCGTCGTCCTCGCCCTCGGGCAGCTCGATGTTCCGCGAGGAGAGGAAGGTCCGCACCCCGTCGGCCCGGGGCCGGCCGTCGACGTACGTGTCGTAGTCCGCGACCGGGTCGAACGGCTGGAAGCCGTCGCCGTTCAGGTCGCGCAGGAAGGAGTCGAACATCTCCTTCCACGCGGCGGCGTGGATCTCCGCCGTGGGTGTGAGCACCCCGTCCAGGTCGAACAGGCAGGCGCGAACACTGTCAGGGAGGCCGATCTGCGTCATGAACGACCACGTGCCCCGTACGGCCCCGGTGCATGCCCCACCCGGTCGAAGTCCGCCCGACTCGCCGAACGCCCCGGCCTTCCCCCTGCCCCCGGCCCGTCCCTGCCCCGGCCGTCCCGCCGCCCCGGCCGCCCCGGCCCGTCCCCGGCCCGCCCCGTCCCCGCCGCCCGCCGTCCTTCGGGCGCGTCGCCTGCCACCGCGCCGTCTCCGGCCGGTCGGAGCCGCGCGTACGCCCCCCCGCGCCTCGTACACGGAGGGCCGGTCCCGCCGCCCTGCCGTCCCGAGCGGGGCAGCCGGGGCCGGGGAAGGGCCGGACCGCCTGGCACCGGCACCTTCCACCCTGGGGTACGCGGGCGGGCCGCGAAGCGTTCAACGCGGGGCCGCCGGACAGGGCCGGGGGACAGCCCCCCTCGGGGTCTCCGGTCTGCCGCATGGGTCCGGTCCGGCCCCTGGGCCAGGCTGGTGCCGCACCGGTGGCGCGGACGCGGTCCGCCGCACCGGTCCGGCCGTCGAGACGAACGGAGCCGTTCCATGCCTGCTGCCCCTGCTGCCCCTGCTGCCTCTGCTGCTGCCGCCGGTCCTGTGACCCCCGCCGGGCGGATGGCTCCCGCGCCCGGCCGACGCACCCTCGTGCTGTCGGCCCTCGCCGCCGCTGCCTCCGGCGCGTGCGCCGGTACGGCCGCCGCCGTCCCGCCCGGCAGCGGCCGCGTACCGGCCGCCGGGCGGGTGCGCCTGGCGCTGCCCGCGCCCGGCGGGCCGTATCCGGTGGGTGCCCACGCCCTCCACCTGGTGGACCGCTCCCGCCGCGATCCGTGGACGGGTGCGCCGACGCGGGAGCTGATGGCGACCGTGCGCTATCCCGCCCGGCGGACCGCCGGCCTGCCCGCCGCGCCCTACATGCTGCCCGGGGAGGCCGCCGGCTGGACCCTGCTCAACAGCCTCACCGGCATCCCCGCCGAACGGGTCGACTGGGCCGGCACCCGCACCGCTTCCCGCCTCGGCGCTCCCGCCGCGCCCGGTCCCCACCCCGTCGTCCTCTACTCGCCCGGCGCCGGGGACCCCCGCTCCTGGGGCACGCTGCTGTGCGAGGACCTCGCCTCCCGCGGCCACGTCGTCGTCATGGTCGACCACACCTACGACGCCACCGCGGTGCAGTTCCCCGACGGCCGGGTGGCGTCCACGGTGCTCCCCGCCGAGTTCGCCGCGGTGGTGCCCGACCCGGAGCACCCGGACCCGGCGAAGGTCGCGACGCTGCTGCGCAAGGTCCTCCAGGTACGGGTGGACGACGTCCGCTTCGTCCTCGACGTGCTCCTCGACGCCCTGCCCGACGGCCTGCGGTCCGCCGCCGACCTGTCGAGGACCGGCGCGTTCGGCCAGTCCGCGGGCGGTTTCACCGCCCTCCAGGCGATGCACGACGACCCGCGGATCGCCGCCGCCGCGAACTTCGACGGCGTCACCGCCTACGTTCAGGACGACGACGAGAGCGGCTACCTCTCCAGCGCCGCCGCCGACGGGCTCGACCGGCCCTTCCTGCTCGTCGGCAAGGACGGCAACACCCCTGCCACGGTGCCCTCGTGGCGAGCGCTGACCCGAAACAGCCGGGGCTGGAAGCGGGCGTTGGACATCCAGGGAGCCGAACACGCCACGTTCACCGACGCGGAGGCCCTGGTGCCGCGACTCGGCCGGGACCTTCGGCTGCCGCGCGCCACCGTCACCGCCAACATCGGCACCGTCCGGCCCGCGCGGGCCCTGGCCATCGACCGTGCGCTGGTGGCGGGGTTCTTCGGCCGCTTCCTGGACGGCGGCGCTCAGGGGATCTGACGTCGTGCCACTGGTGGGACGCGGCGTGCCGTTGTGCCGGGCCGCCACCCGAACCACGCGCGGCGCGCGGCGCGCTGTGCGGCGGGCGGTGGGCGGCGTGGCGGCCATGATCCGTCCGCGGTCGGCGTGCCCTCTCCTGCCGCACGTCTCCTGTCGCACGCCGGCCGGGGGGCGGCGCCCGGACGGCCCCGGTGTCCACCGGGTCCTCGCCGAGCCGCCGAAGGGGTCCGTACTCCCGGCCCCCGGGCCCGGGACGTGGGCGACGGCTCAGCCGGCGAGTTCCGCCGCGGTGGGCGGGTCCGCGCCCTCGCGGGCGCAGGTGAGCGCGGCCACCCGGGCGGCCTGCTCCAGGGCCGCCGCGACCGCGCCCGCCAGGCGCGGGCCGCCGGCTGCCGCCGCCAGCGCCGGGCGGGCGGCGCCGGCCGGGCCGGCCAGGCCCGCGGCCAGTAGTCCGGCCAGCAGCCCCGCGGTGAACGCGTCGCCCGCGCCGACCGTGTCGGCCACCCGGACCCGGGGCGCGGCCACCTCCGCGCGAGCCCTCCGCCCGAACGCGACGGCGCCGCGCGCCCCCCGGGTGAGCACCACCAGGGCGGGCCCCGCGCCGGTCGCCCAGCCGGCCGCGACCTGCTCCGGGTCGCGGCCCGGGTACAGCCACGCGAGGTCCTCGTCACTGGCCTTGACCACGTCCGCGGCCGCCACCAGCCGCTCCACCCGGTCGCGTTCGGCGCCGGGCGGGCCGAGCAGCGCCGGGCGCAGGTTCGGGTCGTAGGAGACCGTCGCGGCGGCTCGGGCGGCCCGGACCAGGTCGGCCACGGTGTCGCCGCCGGGCGGCAGGGCGGCGGCGATCGAGCCGGTGTGCAGGTGGGCGGGCGGGCTGTCGGCCACCGCCCGCGCCGCCCGCTCCGTGAGCCGCCACTCCAGGTCGAAGGTGTACGTGGCCGCGCCGGACGCGTCCAGCACCGCCGTCGCCGTGGAGGTGGTGCCGTCGTCCGTCGAGCCCGGCAGCAGCTCCACCCCGGAGGCGCGCAGGTGCCCTGCGACCAGCGCGCCGAGCCGGTCGGCGCCCAGCCGGGTGGCGAAGCGGACGGGCCGGCCGAGCCGGGCCAGGCCCAGGGCGACGTTCGCCGGGCTGCCGCCGGGCAGCTCCCGTGTCCCGCGCGGCCCGCCGGGCAGCACGTCGACCAGCGCCTCGCCGACCACCACGGCCCCGGCGGCCGACGCGCCGCTTCCGCCCACCGTCATCCGCCGCATCCTCCTCGCCGTGTTCTCCGCTTCCGCCGCCGGGCGGCTCAGGCTCCCACCGCGGCCGGGTCGGCCGCGGCCGGGCGGCGGATCTCCTCGACGGCGGTGACCAGGGGGGCCAGGCCGGGATCGGCCGCCGCGTCGTCGAGCGCGTCCCGCAGTGCCGCGTTGTTGGTGGGGCGGGCCGCCGCCAGCAGGTCCAGACCGGCCTGGGTGACGTTCGTGTAGATGCCGCGCCGGTCGGTCGGGCAGAGGTAGCGGGCCAGCAGGCCGCGCTCCTCCATCCGGGTGACCAGGCGGGTGGTGGCGGACTGGCTGAGCACCACCGCGTCGGCCACCTGCTTCATCTGGAGGTGGCCGCCCTCGTCGTCGTGCTGCCGGCTGAGCACGTCCAGCAGCGAGAACTCGCGCACGCTCAGGCCGTGGCCGTCCTGGAGCGCGCGCTCGATGCGGGCTTCGATGCGGCCGTGCAGCAAGGACAGCGCGCACCAGCTGTCGGCCAGTGCGGTCAGTGCCGGGTCCGTGGCGGTCATGGTCCCCCTCCGGGAGCGGGCGGTGCGGTCCGGTAGCGGTATCCGAGCCGCTCCCAGCATAGCGCGTTGCCCGCGATTGCCATTAACCAGCGTCTGCAAGTATTGTTGACGCATGTAAGACGCTACCGCCGCCAATGGGCTGATGCGCCTTTCCGCCGCGGGCTTCCGGGCTCCGGCGCCCCCACCCAGGGGGACGGACCGCCCGCCCCCCGCAGGTCTCACCACCTCTCGCTTCTCGCCGCTCCGCCGAGAAGCACCACCGCACGTCTCACTGAAAGGTCTCGCCATGCCCCTCGCGCTCCTGGCCCTCGCCATCGGGGCCTTCGGGATCGGCACCACCGAGTTCGTCATGGTCGGCCTGCTGCCGCAGGTCGCCGGCGACTTCGGCGTCTCCGTCCCCACCGCGGGCTTCCTCGTCACCGGCTACGCCCTGGGCGTGGTGGCCGGGGCGCCGCTGATGTCGGTACTCGGCACCCGGATGCCGCGCAAGCGGATGCTGCTCCTGCTCATGGTGCTGTTCACGGCGGGCAACCTGATCTCCGCGACGGCCCCGGTCTTCGCCGTCATGCTGGCCGGGCGGGTGGTCGCCTCCCTCGCGCACGGCGCGTTCTTCGGGATCGGCGCGGTGGTCGCCGCCGAACTGGTCGCCCCGCAGCGGCGGGCCGGCGCCATCGCCCTGATGTTCACCGGCCTCACCATCGCCAACGTGGTCGGCGTGCCCCTGGGCACCTGGATCGGCCAGACGGCCGGCTGGCGCGTCACCTTCCTCGCGGTGGCCGCGCTCGGCGTGGTCGGGCTGCTCGGTGTCGCCCGCCTGATCCCCGACCTGCCGCGGCCCGAAGGGGTACGGCTCCGGCACGAGCTGGCGGTCTTCCGCAACGTCCAGGTGCTGCTGGCGATGGCCATGACGGTGCTCGGCTTCGGCGGGGTCTTCGCCGCCATCACCTACCTCGCGCCCATGGCCACCGGCGTCACCGGCTTCTCCGACGGCGCCGTCACCTGGCTGCTCGTCCTGTTCGGCATCGGCATGGTGGGCGGCAACCTCGTCGGCGGCCGGCTGGCAGACCGCCACCTGATGCCGATGCTGTACACCGCGCTGGCCGCGCTCGCCGCCGTGCTGGCCGTCTTCACGGTCACCGCGCACAGCAAGCCCGGCGCCGCCGTCACCGTGGCGCTGATCGGCGCACTCGGCTTCGCCACCGTGCCGCCCCTGCAGAAGCGGGTCCTGGACCAGGCCGCCGGCGCGCCGACCCTGGCCTCGGCCGTCAACATCGGCGCCTTCAACCTCGGCAACGCGCTGGCCGCCTGGCTCGGCGGCCTGGTGATCTCCACCGGCCACGCCTACACCTCGGCCAACTGGGTCGGTGTCGTGCTCACCGGCTCCGCGCTGGTGCTCGCGGTGGTCTCCGGCACGCTGGAGCGCCGCGGTCCCGGCGGCCGCGTGGTCGCCGGGCGGGCCGTGGCAGCCGACGCGGCGGTGCTGTCCCCCGCGCCCTCCGGGCGCTGACGTCCGGACGGCGGTGGGGGAGGGGGCGCGGAACCGCCGGACGGCAGCCCCGTCCGGCGGTTCCGCGCCCTGGCCGCTCTCCGCGGCCCGCCGTCACCCTCGGCGGGGGCCCGGCAGGTCAAGGGACAGGGGCAGTGAGTGCTCGGTGAAGCCGAGGGAGCGGTACAGCCCGGCCGCGTCCACGGTGGCGTGCAGGTCCACACGGTGGACGCCCTCGGCGGTGAACCACGCCAGCAGCGCCTCGACGGCCGCCCGGGCGTAGCCGCGCCGCCGGTGGGCGGGATCGGTGCACACGTTGAAGACGAACCCGAACCGGCCCGACGGCGCCCCCGGCGACGGCAACCGCTCCTCGACCGTGCCCACCGCGCACGCCGCCAGCCCGCCGCCCTCCGCGTCCACCACGAAGACGCCCATCGCCTCGCTCCCCGGAGCCGCCAGCCGCGCGGCGAGCACGCGCTCGGCCTCGGCCTCCCAGGGCCCGGCGGCGTCCCGTCCGCTCATCGCCTCGAACATCAGCCGGCGCAGCCGCACCACCTCGGCGGCGTCGCGCACCTCGGCGGCCCGCACGGTCGGCCGCTCCCGCTCTCGGGCCGCACCGGCGGCCGTGGTCCCCTGTGTCACGGCGCCACCCTATTGCCGTGGCGCGCGACGGTTCCGACCCCCCTGGACGCGGGGGATCCGTCCGCCGGCGCCCCCTCACGAGGCCGGGCGACGGCGGACGGACCCGCGCCGATCGGGGCCGGGGGCTACCCCCGGGGGCGTTCGACGCCGTAGCCGAGATCGCGGACGACCTCCTGCACGTTGGGGTAGACCCGGTCGCCGGGAAGGGACTCGACCCGGTCGACCAGGGTGTCGGGCGCCTGGTGGCGGTGGAGCGAGCCCAGCAGCGCGTTCCGCCGGGCCGGGTAGAGGGTCCGGTCGAGGTGCCGGGCCAGGTCGTTGCGCAGGGACACCCCCTCGGGCGTCATCCCCGACGGGGCCGCGCCGGTCCGGGCGGCCTCGCCCAGGGGCCGGTCCGCCGTGACGGGCTCAGGTTCGGCGTCCTGCTCGGCCCGCACCGCCCGGTTGGACCGCAGCTCGTCCAGCGTCTCCCGCTTGAGCTCGTCGTCCCGCGCGAAGCCTGTCTTGTTGGTTCCCTGGTCGGTCATGGAGCTGGTGCCTTCCTGGTCGATCGTCCTTCGACCATGTCGGGTACCCGGGCGGTACGTCCCGAAACGGACCGCTTTCGGGCGGGGGCCGGTGCCACGGCGCCGGGCGGCCCCGGGACGCCGTCGCGCCCCGGGGCCGCCCCGTCCTGCTCCCCGCCGTCCGATCAGGCGTGGTTCCAGGCGACCGAGAAGTTCTCCCCGCCGCTCAGCGCGGAGGTGGTGGCCTTGGTGGTGCTGCCCGAGGCCATGGTGATCTGGTCCGGCGAGTAGTTGCCGATCGCCTGCCCGTTCGCCGTGGCGCCGGTGAAGCTCGCGGTGCTGAAGTGCGCCAGCGGAAGCACGCCGGTGTTGCTGGACGGCGCCTCGGCGATGACCTCCGCGGACCCGTTCGACAGGCCGCTCTGCGTCTTGGTCGTGGTCTTCGTCCACCCCTTCGTGGTGTCGGAGAGGGTGAGCGTGTACGTGCTGCCGCTCCGGCTGACGGTGGCCGTGAAGTGGTCGCCCGGGCTGACCGCGTTGCTGTAGTTCACCGGGTACGCCGGGTACATCTCGTACCAGGACGAGTAGACGGCCTTGCCGCCGGAGCAGTCCGCCTCGGTGCCCGTCTGCTCCACCGAGCTGGTGCCGTCGCCGTCGATGCCGACCCAGAACGACGAGTAGGTGGTCGCGCTCGTGCAGGTGACCGACGGCTGGACCCAGCTCGCCGACACGCTGGTGAACGTCGTGCCGGTCGCGGCGTAGCCGGCCCAGTTGCCGCTGGTGCTGTTCTTGATCCCGCCGACCAGGCGGTGGCTGCCGACCTGCCCGTTCATCGGAGTCATGCGCAGGCCCGGTGCGGCGGCGACGGCGGGCGCGGTCGCCAGGGCGGACAGGACCGCCGCGGTGACGGCGGTGGCTGCGGTGAGGCGGATGGTTGCCGACATACTGCTCCTTCTCGCGGATCTCGCGGTGCAGAGGTAACTGGCGGCCACCAGTGGGGTGGACGTGCCGCCAGTGGTTGACAGTGTGCAGACAACATCGGCTCCATGGGACCCGGTTGCCTCGATCCGACGGCAAAGGTCGTACCAAGTGCGCCCGACAAAAGGGGTATTGGAGACGGAAGGGCAGTGGTCGGCGGTCTCTCGGCACCCCCTTCCGGGGGGAGGGGGAAGCTCAGGGATCGGCCGCCCATGCGGCGGGTCGCCGTCACTCGGCCGCCCTGACGGGGTTTCATGTCCGCGTCGGCACGGGGGCTTCCGGGGGCACAGCGCGGCGGGCGGCCGCGAGGGAGCCGAGGGGCGGCGAACACGCGTCCGAGCGTCAGCGGAGCCGACTCCGGGCCCGCCGGGAGCCGCGGGCTCCAGGAGCCCTGCGGGAGGTGCCGGAACGATCGGAGGCCGGCGGCATGCACCGGAGCGCGGCGGAGGACCAGCGCACCGCGGCGGAAGAGCACCGAGGGCCGCCGAAGAGCACTGAAGAGCACTGAAGAGCACGGAAGAGCACCGAGGACGACCGAAGACCACGGAAGCACGACGGAAGGCGGCGGTATGGCGGACATGCGGGCGGTGCGGGCCCACAGCCGGGGCGGTCCCGAGCAGTTGCGGTACGAGGACGCGCCGCAGCCCCGGCCCACGGCCGGCGAGGTGCTGGTCCAGGTGCACGCGGCGGCCGTCACCCCCGGCGAACTGGACTGGGACGCCACCTGGACGGACGCGTTCGACGGCGGCGGCCGGCCGCGGCTGCCGGTCATCCCGTCCAAGGAGTTCTCAGGTGTCGTGGCCGAGACCGGCGGCGACGCGGGGGAGTGGCGGGCCGGCGACGAGGTCTACGGGCTGATCCCCTTCACCCGGGACGGAGCCGCCGCCGAGTTCACCGCCGTGCCCGCCGAGGTGCTCGCCGCCAAGCCGCCCCGGCTCGACCACCACCAGGCCGCCGCCCTCCCGCTCGCGGGGCTGACGGCCTGGCAGGCGCTGGTGGTGCACGGCGGGCTGTGCGAGGGCGCGCGGGTGCTCGTACACGGCGGCGCGGGCGGGGTCGGTTCGATCGCCGTCCAGGTGGCCGCCGCCCTGGGCGCGGAGGTGACGGCGACAGCGGCCGTCGGCGACGCCGCGTTCGTCCGGGACCTGGGCGCGCGCGAGGTGCTGGACTATGCTGCCGGGCCGTTCGAGGAGGCGGCGGGCGGGATGGACCTGGTACTCGACACCGTCGGCGCGCCCGTGTGGCCGGGCTCATGGCGGGTGCTGCGGCCCGGCGGCGTGCTGGTCAGCGTCGCCGCCCCGGTGGAGGCACAGGGGCCGGAGGGCCGGCGCGGGGCCTTCTTCGTGGTCGAGCCCGACCGTGAGGGCCTCGACCGGCTCTCCGGCCTGGTCGCCGAGGGCCGCCTGACGCCACCGCTCGCCGACGTCTTCCACCTCTCCGACGCCGCGGCCGCCTACACCTCGCTCACCCGGCCGCACCGCCGCGCCAAGACCGTCCTGCGCGTGCGCTGAACGCGGGGGTGAGGGCGGTCCTGCCCGTCCCCGGCCTGTCCTTCGCCCGCGGAGCCGCCCGCGCTGGACACAGACCTCCCACGTGACGGGGAAGTCCCGGATCGGCGTGCTGCCAGCCGGCGGCGCAGAGCCATCGGCTCGTCCCCCTTGTTCGCCTGCTCCGACGGCTCCGAAGCCAACCGGCGGCGGCCACCGAAGCGGCTGCGGGCTCCCGGGCGCGGCTACGCGTCCGGCTCGGGACCCTGCCGGTCCCCGTCCGGGGTGCCGGGCGGGGCGGACGCGCCGGTGGGGTGCGCGGCGCCCGGTTCCCGGCCGGGCGGCTCGGCGATCTCCTGCTGGACGCCCCTTCGCAGGCCGAACCAGGCCACCACCGCCGCCGCGGCCATGACTCCGGCCATCACGGAGAAGACCGTCCGCGTCGCGTACGCGAAGTCCAGCCGGACGAAGTGCGGGATCGAGGAGGTGCTGCCGCCGCTGGTGGAGTGCGACTGCGCGAGGGAGCGCGCCTGCGCGTCCGCCTGGCCGCGCGGCACCCCGCGCGCGGCCAGGGAGTCGGCCAGCCGCGACTGGAAGCGGGCCACTGAGACGGTGCCCAGCACGGCCAGCCCCAGGCTGGCGGCGTAGTTGCGGACGGTCTGGGTGATGCCGGTGGCCTCGCCGTACGACAGCCGCGAGGCGCGGTTGACCGCGTCGGTGCTGGCCGGCGTCAGCATCAGGCCCATGCCGGCGCCGGCCAGCACGATCGACCACTGCTGGCTGCCGAAGTCCAGGTCCGTCACCTCGCCCGCCAGCAGGTAGAAGCCGACCGCGCACACCGCGCAGCCCGCGACCACCGGCCGCTTGGCGCCGCCGCGGTCCAGCATGCGGCCGCCGAACTGGCTGGCGACGACGAAGCCGATGAAGAAGTACAGCAGGTACAGCCCCGCCTCGGACGCCGACTTGCCCAGGGAGAGCTGCGCGTACTCGCTGGCGAAGAAGAAGAAGGGGATGAACACCAGCATGCTGATGCCCAGCACCATGTTCTCCACCAGGAACGCCCGCACCGAGAAGATCCGCACCTGGATCAGCGGCTCGGCGGTGCGCAGCTCCACCCGGTGGAACACGACCAGCAGCACCAGCCCCGCCACGATGCACAACCAGGTGCCCGGGTTGGACCAGTGCCAGATCTGCGACTGCTGGAAACCGAGGACGCTCAGCCCGATACCCGACGCCACCAGGGCCAGACCGCGGTAGTCCATCCGGGCCGGCCGGTGCTCCGTGACCGGCTTGGCCAGCGCGATGAGCACCAGCGCGACCGCCGCCACCGGCAGGTTCACCCAGAAGATGGCGCGCCACGTCCAGGAGGTCAGCCAGCCGCCGAGGATCGGGCCCACAGCCGTCAGGCCGCCGGCGACGCCGAAGAACATCGCCAGCGCCTTCCCGCGCTCGCGCAGCGGGAACGTCTGCACCACGATGCCCAGCGCGGCCGGGAACAGCATCGCCCCGCCCAGGCCCTGCACCGCCCGGAACACCACGATCCACGCCTGCGCCGCGGCGCCCTTGGGCGTGAGCCCGCACAGCAGCGAGGCGAGCGCGAAGACGACGACCCCGAGTACGACCACCCGGCGGTGGCCCACGGTGTCGGCCAGCCGGCCGCCGTAGGCGAAGAGCGCGGCCAGCGCCATCAGGTACGCGTTGACCGCCCACTGCACGCCGGTGTTGCTCAGCTTCAGCTCGCTCTGGATCTGCGGCACCGCGATCGACACGATGGTCTGGTCGATGAACGTCATCGCCACCGCGAAGATCATCGCGGCGAGCACCAGCCTGCGCGGGCGCCCGCCGCCGGCCGTGACCGTCATCCGCTCTCCTCGCTCGCGCGCGGCCCCCGGCACCCACCCTCGGGGACGGTCCGGTGACGCGCCAGCGGTACCGCCGGCGGAAGCGGCCGAACGGGCTGGGCGGGCCCGAACCACCCGAACGGGCCGGGTGCGGGCCCGGCGCGGGCGGGCAGGGGGTACGAGCGACCCGGTGCGGGCCCGGCTCGGGGCCGACAGTCGGCCCGATGGGCGGGCCGGTGGTCATCTCCGGACCCGGGGGATGACAGGATGAACCTATGGACACCAAGGACAACGTCTACTTCGACATCTCCATCGACGGTGCGCCGGCGGGGCGCATCGTCTTCCACCTGTTCCACGAGGTCGTGCCCCAGACGGCGCGCAACTTCCGCGAGCTGGCCACCGGCGAGCACGGCTTCGGCTACGCCGGTTCGGCGTTCCACCGGGTCATCCCCGACTTCATGCTCCAGGGCGGCGACTTCACCAGCGGCGACGGCCGCGGCGGCAAGAGCATCTACGGCAACAAGTTCGCGGACGAGAACTTCCAGCTCAAGCACGACCGGCCGTTCCTGCTGTCCATGGCCAACGCGGGCCCGAACACCAACGGCTCGCAGTTCTTCGTCACCACCGTGGTGACGTCCTGGCTGGACGGCAAGCACGTCGTCTTCGGCGAGGTCGTCGAGGGCCAGGACCTGGTCAAGCAGATCGAGGGCAAGGGCTCGCGCAGCGGCTCCACCACCTCCAAGATCGTGATCACCGAGTCCGGCACGGTCCCGGCGAAGTCGATCTGACCTCCTGACACCCGGTGCCCCCTGCGGGCACCCCCGGGCCGCGCCCCTGGGACACCGGTGATGACCGGCATCCCAGGGGCTCGCCCATTTACCGGCCTCCTCTTCTGGAGTTCTTGCCGCGCTTTGCTGAGCCCCCTGCCGGGCCCCTCGCCGCGCCCGCCTACCGCGGGTCCCCGGCGCTCCGCCGACCGGTGCCGGGCACCTCCCCGGGGGCTCCGCCCTCCCGCCGCAGCTGGTCGACCAGGTCCCTCGGCAGTCCGTGCGTGTCGTGCAGGTAGGCGTAGTCCTCCTCGGTCGGCGGCCGGGCGAACCGAGGCTGCCGCAGCACCCGCCGGCCGCGCTCCAGCAGGACGGCGAACCGCCGCTCCTCGGCCGGCAGCACCTCGGCCACCCGCTCGCAACCCTGTTCCGGCAGCCCGAACCGCCGCAGCGTCCCGGTCACCAGCGGCAGCGGCAGACCGTCCAGGGACCGCCCCGGGTCCACCCGCCACAGCAGTGTCAGCGCCCGCCGCAGCAGCCGGCGCAGCACGTACCCCTGCCCGCCGGCGGCCGGCCGCACCCCGTCACCGACCAGGACGACGGCCGAGCGCAGGTGGTCGGCCACGATCCGCCACGACGTCTCGCCGTCGGTCCAGCCGGACGGCAGCAGCCGCCGCCAGTCGGCGAACACCTCGCTGTCGTAGACCGACCGCACCCCCTCCAGGACGGTGACCAGGCGCTCCAGGCCCATCCCCGTGTCGACACTGCCGCGGGACAGCTCCGTCAGGCTGCCGTCCTCGTGCCGGCGGTAGCGCATGGTGACGTGGTTCCACACCTCCCACCAGCGCGGATCGGAGGCCGGTGAGCCCGTGGGCGGCCCGTCGCCGGTCCACACGAAGATCTCCGAGTCGGGCCCGCACGGGCCGGTGGGACCGTTGGACCACCAGTTGTCGCCGGTGGTCCGCTCCACCGGTACCCCGAGCCGCTCCCAGGTCCGCAGGGCGACCACGTCCTCGCCGACCTGGCCGTCCCCGCCGAAGACGGTGGCGTGCAGCCGCCCCGGGGCGATGCCGTAGCCGTCGACGAGCAGGTCGTAGCCCCACAGCAGGCTCCGCTCGCCGCCGTAGTCGCCCAGCGACCACGACCCGAGCATCTGGAAGGCCGTCAGGTGGTTGTCGTCGCCGACCTCGTCGAGGTCGGTGGTGCGCAGGCAGCGCTGCACGTCGGCCAGCCGTACCCCGAGCGGGTGCGGGCGGCCGGTGAGGTACGGGGTGAGGGGGTGCATCCCGGAGGTGGTGAACAGCACCGGATCGTCGGGGGGCCGCACCAGCGACTCGCCCGGCAGCACGTGGTGGCCGCGGTCGCGGAAGAAGCCGAGGAAGGCGGCGGCGGTCCCCTCGGCCGTGGCCACCCACGGCGGACGGGAGGCCACGGCCTCCTCCGGCGACGGCCCGGGGTCGAGGTTCCCGGGCGGGGCGGGGGTTCCGGGAGAAGCGGGGCGCTCGGGCGGGGCGGAGTGCGGGGGAGTGGTCTCGGGGTCCACGGGGGCGCTGCCTTTCTGGTCGCGGGACGCCGGGCGGGACGCCGGGCGGGGCCGCGGAGAAAGGCGCGGGCAGGCGCGGGCCGGCGGACCGTTTCCGGTCGCCGGGAGGAGGAAGAAGGTCAGGCGGCGGCAACCGGCGAGCTGGTCGCTCGCGCGGTCGCGCTGGTGCCGGGCACGGTCCCCGTGCCGCGGCTGGTGCCGTGACTCATGGGGCCGACCGTAGCAGGGAGGCGGCCCGCGCCGCCGCTCCGTTTCCGGGCCGTCCCGGGCTGTCCGAGCCTGTCCGAGGCCGTGCGGGACGGTGATCCAGCCGGAAGGGGTTCGTCAGAGGGGAACGTGCCGGACCAGCCGCCGCGACTCGCGCCGCCGCGAAAGCTCCAGGCCGCGGCGGTAGCGTGGAGGACATGACCGCCAGCGGCCGGCGCGCGGGCCTCGCCGTGTCGCGCTGCCTCTCCTCGCCCCGCGTCCGGCTCGCGGCGCCGTTCGCGGCGCTCGCCGTGCTCGTCGCCGTCGACTTCGCCGGGGGCCCGGACATCCGGATCAGCGGTCTCCTGATCGCCGTACCCGCCCTGTCCGCCGTCTTCCTCGCCGCGCTGCCCGTGCTCGTGATCGCCGTCGTCGCCCTGGGGTGCGTGGTGGCGACCGCGGTGGAGAACGGCACCGTCGGCACGGAGAACTTCCCGGTGGTCATGGTCACCACCGTGCTGGTCGGGGCCGGATCGGTGCTCGCCGCCCGGCTGCGCAGCAGCCGCGAACGGCAGCTCGCCCAGGTGCGCAGGGTCGCCGAGGTCACCCAGAGGGCACTGCTGCGGCCGCTGCCGCCCCGCCTGGGCCGGGTCACCATCTCGTCGATGTACCTCGCGGCCGACGAGGAGGCGGCGATCGGCGGCGACCTGTACGCCGCGGCCCGCACGTGCGGCGCCTCCCGGGTGATGGTGGGCGACGTGCAGGGCAAGGGGCTGGGCGCCGTCGAGGTCACGGCGCTGCTGCTGGGCGCGTTCCGCCGCGCCGTCCGCGACGGTACGGCGCTCGCCGCCCTGCCCGCCTACCTCGACGCCGACCTGCGCGCCGACCTCGCCGACCTGGCGCGGGACGCCCCGCCGACCCGCCCCGCTGCCGCAGGGCCCCGGCGCGGCCCTCGCCGAACCCCGCACGATCTCCCGCACCGGCCCCACGTCCGAGCCGGTCCCAGCCGCCTCCCCCGGACCGGGCTCCGGCTACGGCGAGCTGTTCGTGACCGCCGTCGTCATCGACGTGGCCGACGACGGCTCGGTGGTGCGGGTGGCCAACTGCGGCCACCCCCCGCCGCTGCTGATCCACGACGGCACCGTGGCCACGCTCTTCCCCGGCGCGCCGGAGCTGCCCCTCGGCCTCGGCGACCTCTCCGAGGGCAGGCACCACATCGACGTCCACCCGCTCGCCGTCGGCGACATCCTGCTGCTCTACACCGACGGCGTGATCGAGGCCCGCGACCCCGCCGGGGAGTTCTACCCGCTGGCGGAGCACCTGGCGCGCTGGACCGCCGACACCCCCGAGGCCCTGCTGGAGGACATCCGCGCCGACCTGCTCCGCCACGCGGACGCCCGGCTGTCCGACGACATCGCCATGGTCGCCGTCCAGCGCGTCGCCTGACCCGGCCGCGCCTGCCCCCGGCCCGCCGACACCCCGCCCCCTCCGCGGCCGTCCTCGTGCCTCTCCCGGCAGGGTGTGCCCCTCTCGCCGCCCTGGCACGGACCCTCGCGGCGTTGGCCGAAAGAGCCACGTAGCCGACTACGTGGCTTTCCGGCCGCCTGGTGACGACCCGCGCCAGCGCACCTCGCCACCGGGCAGACCCTGCCGGTCGCGGCACGAGCGGAACCGGCTCCGGGGGCGGCGCGTCGGACCCGTACAGCAGCGACGGCGGACATGGGGGCGGGCATGCGCGGGGGAGCGGGCGGACAGGGAGCGGCGGCGGTGGTCCTGCTGGCCGCGGGGGCGATCGGATGCGGCGGCGGGACAGGGCACCTCGTGGTGGCCGGCCGTCCGCCGGCGGTGCCGTACGGCGGACCCCTGCACGTCCCCCGCAGGGACACGGCCGGGCGGGACGACCCCGCCTCCGCGAAGGCAGCGGCGGGGGCGGCCGGGCTCGCGCTGGAGTGCTCGGGGGAGGTCTACTCCGGCGGTACCAGAGACCCGTGGAGCAAGGGCGACGGCGGGCGGACCCCGGAGGAGGGGCTGAAGGCGTACTTCTCCGTCGAACAGCCGGACCTGCCGCGCTACGGCTACCGGGTGGAGCGCAGGGACGCCCAGCGGGTCCTCTTCTCCTTCGACGTCGGCGGCCGGACCAAGGTCGCCGTCATCGTGGCCAGGGACCAGCCCGGCCGGCCCGGCTGGGGTCCGGAGACCAGCGCCTCCTGCGACCCGGCTGAACTGCCCGCGAGCTTCACCGGCAAAGAGCCCTACGAGATCTGGTCCGACCGGGCCGGCCACCGCGTTCCGGTGGCGAAGGTCAACAGCACGGCCGGCCCCGCGCACTGCGGCTGGCAGCAGGCACACTTCCTGGAACTCGACGAGGCGGCGGCCGACCGGCTCTACGCCCGCGACCCCGAGGGCGTCCTGCCGCCCGGCACGCTCACCTCCCGCTACGAGGGCGACGCGACCCTGCCCGCCGACGCGCGGGACACCGGCTACCACTGGCACGACGAGGAACTGTGGACCTCGGCCGACACCTCGAAGGTGTACGTGCGCACCTCCGACCGCGTCGAGGCATGGCCTGCCGTCGCCCCGGACCACGCCTGCCAGTGACGCCGCCGACATCCGTACGGAGGCCGGAGAGTGCCCGGGCGGAGCCCCGCTCCTCGTCCAGGGCGGGGCTACCCGGGTGTGCGTCACATGACCTGGCGCCGAGGGTCCGTGGGTGAACCGGAGTCCCGTGTCCACGGGGCCGGTTCCGCGCTGCCGGGCCGAGCCTCGCGGCCGGGAGCCGGGGGCACCGCCCCGGCCTGCGCGGGCACGGCGGCGGTCGCCGGGAGCAGCGCGCGCACCAGCAACGTCGCGCCGGCCACCGCGCCCGGCATCAGCACCACCGCGGCCACCGGCACCAGGAAGGCCAGCACGAGGGGCACGCCGAAGCCCAGCACCATCGGCAGATGTCCCCGCAGCAGCCGCAACTGCTCCTTCACGGGCACATCCCGCCGCTGGAAGGCGACGGCCGCCAGCTCCAGCACCAGGAAATAGCCCGACACGCAGAAGCCGGCCACGGGCACCGCCGTCTGGCCCAGCACCGGAACGAAGCCCAGCGCGAACAGGACGACGCCGAACGCGGCGACCCGTATCAGCACCCGGACCGCGTCCCGCAGCCCGATCCACAGCTCTCGCCACCAGGGCCGCTCCGGCGCCTCCGGCGCCCCGCCCTCGGCGGCCTCCACCCGCTCGGCCAGCGCCTCGTAGAACGGACCGCCGACCAGCAGTGCGACGGCCGTGAACGACACCACCGCCAGCAGCAGCCCGCCGCCGACGACCACCGCCGTCAGCAGGTCGCGGAACGCGCCCCGCCAGAGGGAGGGCCAGTGCGCCGCGAACGGCGTGGCCCAGGCCACCAGGTCGTCGCCCCACACCACCAGGGCGACCAGCGCCACGGCGTATCCGGCCAGGGTGATCAGGGCCGGCAGCATGCCGAAGCGCCAGTCCCGCCCGTGGCGAGCCACCCACCGCTGACCCTCGACGAGCAGCCGAAGACCCGTCACCACCTCACCCATGCTGGGATCGTACGCGCCCCCACCGACAGGGGTACCGGTGACGGGTTCCGGCGGTCTCAGCTCTCCGCTGACCGGCGTCCCGCTGGGCTGCCTTCGGGTTGTCCGGGTCGTTCTGTCCGCCCGGCCGGAGCCCGTTCCCACGGCTCCGGCGGGGCGGAACCCGACCTGGCAGGAGCTCGGCCGCAAGCCTCCGACGTCCTCCCCGCGCCGCCCGGCCGGTGCCTACCCTCGGGCGGGAAGGGTGTGTTCGGCGGGGTCCGCTCCCAGGCCGGCTCCCGTGTCGACGCCCTGGGGAGCGGTGTCCGCGCCGGACGCTGACGGAGTCCGCGGTGCCGTCCGGTGGGTGCGTTCGACGGTCTGGCCCCAGGAGGTTCCGGCGATCATGAGCACGGCGCCGAGAGCGGCCCAGAGGGTGAGCCGTTCGCCGCCGACGCTGATCCCGACGGCGACGGCCCAGATCGGTTCGGTGCCCAGCAGCAGGCTGGCCCGGCTGGCTGAAGTGCCCTGCACGGCCCAGGTCTGGGCGAGGAAGGCGAACACGCTGCAGAACAGGGCGAGATAGATCAGCTCGGCCCAGGTGGCGGCACCGCGGTGGACCAGGCCGGGCAGGCGGGTGACGGCGAGCGGCAGGAACAGCGCCGAGCCGACGAGGGTCTGTGCGGTCGTCAGGTGCAGCGGGTCCATGGGGCGGCCCGCGGTGAGCCGTCCGACGAGAGCGACATGCCCGGCCCGGACGACCGCGGCGGCGAGCACCAGCACGTCTCCCAGCCGTGGTGCGTGCAGCCCGGTGCTGGAAGCGAGCAGGCCGACGGCCACGACGCAGAGCCCGGCGGCCAGGAAGAACGTCCACGGCAGCCGGCGGCTGCCGGTGCGGTCCAGAAGCGGTGTCAGCACGATGGTCAGACTGATGATCAGCCCGGCGTTCGCGGCGCTGGTGTGCGCCACCCCGTAGGTCTCCACGACGAGCACGGCCGCCTGGGTGACTCCCAGCAGCGAGCCGACCCGGACCTCCGCGCGGGCCCAGCGGCGCCGCCGCCTGCGGGAAGCGAGCAGGGCTCCGCACGCGAGCGCGGAGATCGCATACCGGGCGAACAGGACCACCAGGACCGGGAGCGCTTCGGTGGCCGTCTTGGCCGCGAGGTAGCTGGAACCCCAGACCAGTGCGACCAGGAGAAGTACCGCGTCGGTGCGGCGGGCAACATGCATGCGCCCACGCTGCCCCACCACTACCGTGAAGACCACAACCAACCTCTCAACCTGAGGTGTAGCAGCCCTACACTGTCAGGGGTGGACGAACGGCAGCTGCGCATCCTGCGCGAACTGGGAGACCTGGGCAGCGTCACCGCGGTCGCCGAGGCACTGCACGTGACGCCGTCCGCGATCTCCCAGCAACTGCGGCTGCTGCAGCGCGCGATCCCCGTCCCCCTCACCGAACGCGCCGGACGCCGCGTGGTACTGACCGACGCCGGGCAGGCCCTGGCCGCGGCGGCCGTCAAGGTCGAGACCGCCCTGGCCCAGGCCCGGCACACGATCACCGACTTCGCCGAGCAACCCGACGGCGACGTGTCCGTGGCCGCGTTCCACAGCGCGGCGTCCGCGTTCTTCCCGTTGCTGCTGCGCGGCCGAGTCGTTCCCGGCCGACCCCGCCTGGCGCTCGCGGACGAGGACGTCGCCCAGGACCGCTTCCCGGCGCTCACCCGGACTTACGATCTCGTGCTCGCCCACCGCCTCGACCACGCTCCGCCGTGGCCGCGCAGCGTGACGGCCACGACGCTGCTGCGCGAGCCCCTCGACGTGGCCCTGCCGGCCGGCCATGAGCTGGCGTCCAAGCCGCAGCTCACACCGCGGGACGTGGCGGACCAGCCGTGGATCACGGTGCACGACGGCTTCCCGCTGATGTCCACCATCGAGGCCATCGCGAGCGTCGCCAACCGCCGACTCGAAATCGTCCACCGCATCAACGAGTTCGCTGTGGTCGCCGAGGCCGTCGCCGCCGGCGGCGGCCTCGCGCTGATGCCCCGTTGGACCGCCCGACCACACCCCGACGTCGTCCTCAGGCCGCTCGGCGGAGTGCACGCTCGACGCGACATCGACGTCCTCCACCGGCCGGAGCGCACCGCCCGAAAGGCCGTCCGAACGGTCCTTGACGAGTTGCGCCGCGCCGCCGCACAGATCCAGGGCCCCGGCCGCTGAGCCACCCGCCACCGGTATCGGTGTGCCCATGCCGAGGAAGAGCCGGCAGCGACCGGACGGCCTCCGCCCGTCCGGTCGGATCGGCCGCACCCGCCGGTGCGCACGGTGCGGGAACGGAGACCGGCGGAGAACAGGGCCGTCGGTCCACGCCCGTCCTCGACGATCGGCTTCTCCGCCCCGGCCCATCGCCCAGGCGGTCCGGGCCTGGGCGGACGAGGCCCGGAACGCGGCGGATCAGCCCGGGGTGATCACCGTGATGCCCGTCGGCGAGCCCTGGCTCAGCGCGGCCAGCGCCCGCGGCGCCTCGTCCAGGGTGATGGAGCCGCCGAGCAGCAGATCGGGCCGGAGCGAGCCGGCGGCCACCTGCCGCAGCATCTCGGGGTAGGCGTGCGCCGCCATGCCGTGGCTGCCCAGGAGTTCGAGCTCCAGCGCCAGCACCCGTCCCATCGGGACCTCCACCGCGCCCTCGGCCAGCAGCCCCACCTGCACGTGCCGTCCCCGGGCCCGCAGCCCGAGCACCGAGGCCGCGCACGTCGCCGCCGAGCCGAGCGCGTCCAGCGACAGGTGCGCGCCCCCGGAGGTCGCCGCCCGCACCGCCTCCGCCGTCTCCGGCGCCGAGCCGCCCGGCGCCAGGCACACCGCGGCGCCCAGCGTCCCGGCCAGCCGCAGCGCGCCGGGCGACGGGTCGACGGCCACCACCCGCGCCCCGCAGGACGCCGCGACGGCCACCGCCGAGAGCCCGACACCGCCGCAGCCGTGCACGGCCACCCACTCGCCCGGCCGGGCCCTGCCCCGCGCCGCCACCGCCCGGTAGGCGGTGGCGAACCGGCAGCCCAGCGCCGCCGCCACGGAGTACGGCAGCTCCTCGGGCAGCGCGACGAGGTTCACGTCCGCCCGGTGCACGACCACGTACTCGGCGAACGATCCCCAGTGGGTGAAGCCCGGCTGCTCCTGCCGTTCACACACCTGCTGGTCGCCGCGGGCGCAGGCCGGGCAGTCGCCGCAGGCGCACACGAAGGGCGCCGTCACCCGCTCCCCGCCCCGCCACCGCCGGACGTCCGCGCCCACCGCCACGACCTCGCCGGCGAACTCGTGGCCCGGAACGTGCGGCAACGCGATCCCGTCGTCGTGGCCCATCCAGCCGTGCCAGTCGCTGCGGCACAGCCCGGTGGCCGCCACCCGCACCACCGCGCCGCCCGGCGGCGGCGCCGGGTCCGGCACCTCGCGCACCTCCGGCAGCACTCCGAACTCCCCGAACCACACGGCCCGCACCGCCCACCGTCCTCCGCATCCGACCAGCACACCCGGCGCGGCGGCACGTCCGGTGCCGCCGCGCCGCCAGCATCGCAGGCGGCCCCACCGCCCCCGTCGGCGGCACCCCGCCCACCGCCGTGCGGCGGGGTGCCCCAGCCCGGCCCCGTCGAGCGCGGGGGACACGGCCCCCTCGGCGTGGACGGTACCCCGCGCGACCCCGCCGGGGCCGGGCCGGACAGCGCCTCGCGCCCCTCCTGACCTGGGAGTTCACCCGCCCACAGCGCTCCTCGCACACCTGCGTGTGACGATATCCACAGCACGCCGACAAGACGGTCGAACGTGGCTATACCCTCATCTTCGTGACGACTAATCAGCGACGGCGCCGCTCAGGCCCCCCCGATCGCCGGCGCGGCCTCGTGAACTGGTCGCCGGTGCTGCTGGCCTGCCTGATCGGCGCCCTGGCGCTCGCCACGCCACGCCAGTTCGCCATCAGCCGGCTGCTCGCCGCCGCCCCGGCACTGGCCGCGTCGATGTGGTCGGTCGCCGCCACCGTGCTGCTCGGCCTGGCCACCCTCGCCGCCGTGGTCTGCGTCCAGTTGGCCTTCCACATGCCCGCCACCGCCACCGCCTTCGCCGCGGCGGCGCTCGCCGCCGTCACCGCCGCGGCGGGGTACGCCGCCCACGTCCGGCTGCACCGCGAGCACACCCTCTCCCAGGTGAGATCCGTCGCGGAGGCCGCCCAGGCGGTGGTGCTGCGGCCGGTGCCGCCGCGCCTGGGCCCGGTCGGCATCGAGACGCTCTACCTCGCGGCGGCCGAGGAGGCGCGGATCGGCGGCGACTTCTACGAGGCCGTCAACACCCCGCACGGGGTACGGGTCCTCATCGGGGACGTGCGCGGCAAGGGGCTGTCCGCGGTGGGTGTGGCCAGCGCCGTCACCAACTGCTTCCGCGAGGCCGCCTACGACGAACCCGACCTGACCCGTCTCGCCCGCCGCCTCGACACCAGCATGGTCCGCTACACCGCCACCATGGCCCCCTCCGCCCTGCCGGACGCGGGGGAGGGGTTTGCCACCGCCGTCCTGGCCCAGATCCGCCCGGGCGTCGGCGGCCTGGACCTGGTGAACTGCGGCCACCCCCCGCCGCTGCTGATGCGCCGGGACGGCGTGGTGGCGCTGGAGCCGGCCGCCGCGTCGCCGCCGCTGAACATGGCCGCGCTCATCGGCGGGGAGTACACCGTGGACACCGTGCCGTTCGTCCTCGGCGACCGGCTCCTGCTCTACACCGACGGCGTCACCGAGACCCGCGACGCCGCCGGGGTGTTCTTCCCACTGGAGCAGTGGGTGGACCGCCAGGACGGCGTCTCCGACCGGAAGCTGCTGGAGCTGCTGCACGAGCGACTCCTGGTCTACAGCGGCGGCGCGCTCGACGACGACATCGCCGCGCTCGTCGTCCACTACGACGCGCCCGCCACCGCGGTGCCCGCCACCCCGACCAGTGCCAGCCGCCCCTGAGCCGGCGCCATCAACGACACCCGCCCAGGCCGACGCCTTCCGCTGGGAGTCGGGCGTCGGGCCTCCGGCGCACGGGTCCGCTTCCGCCCCGTCCCTCCCCGTGCCGCCGCCACCCCCCGTTCCCCACCCGACGGCCCGTGTCCGCCGACCCCCCGCCGGACCCCCTGGGCCCGACGCGGGCGCCCCGCCGCGCCCGTCGGACGGCGACGCCCCGTGACACCGGACCCCGGCGCGTGCGCGCGACCACTGCGGCCCTGCCGGGACGCGAGAGAGGCGCCCGCCGCCATGGCCGCACCCCGCCACGTCCCCGACCTGCTGCCGGACGCCGTCCTCTCCACCCGAACGACCCGCGGAGCTCCGCCGACTCCGCCGACTCCGCTTACTCCGCCGACTCCGACGGCGACGGCCACGGGATCGGCGACCTGCCCGACCTGGCCGTGCGTGCGTCCCGCGCCGGCCGTGCACGGTGCGCGGCTCGGCGCCGCGGGGCCGCCATCGGCCCCCGCCCCGCGGCGGCTACGCGCGGCCGTCCCCGTCCCGGATCATCCCCGCGTCGCCACAGGTGGCGGCTCCGTCCGTCCGTCCGGGTGAACGCGGACGGCGGCCTCGGACGGTCGCCCGCCCGTGCCCGGCTGGCGCGGCGACAGTAGGTGCGCCCATCAACGTCGAACGGCGGGAGTCAGCGCACCATGGCAGTCCGAGTTGCCGTCATCTACTACAGCGCCACCGGAAACGTCCACCAGCTGGCACAGGCAGTCGCCAAGGGCGCCCAGAGCCGGGGTGCCGAAGTGCGCCTGCGCCGAGCCGCGGAACTGGCGCCCGACACGGCGATCGACTCCAACCCCGCATGGCGCGCCCACGTCGACGCGACGAAGAACTCCGTCGAGGAGGCCACGCTGGAGGACCTGGAGTGGGCCAGCGCCTACGCGTTCGGCACCCCGACCCGCTTCGGCAACACCTCCGCCCAGCTGAAGCAGTTCATCGACTCGGCCGGTGGCCAGTGGCAGGCGGGCGTCTTCCACAACAAGCCCGTCACCAGCTTCACCTCGGCGATGAACCGGCACGGCGGTCAGGAGTCGACGCTGCTGTCGATGAACAACGTCTTCTACCACTGGGGCTGCATCATCGTCCCGCCCGGCTACACCGACCCGCTGCTGTTCGCCGCCGGCGGCAACCCTTACGGCACCAGCTGGCCGAGCGGCGGCGGCGAGGGCCCGGACCAGGCGACCCTTGCCGCGGCCGAGTACCAGGGCAGGCACCTCGCGGACATCGCGACCCAGCTGGCGAGCTGACGCGGGGCCGGTCCCGAACGGCGGCCTGATCGGATGCGGCGCGCCGCCGGCCCGTCCGCCCCAAGGACCGGGACGGTGCTCCGGGCACGCCGAAGGACGCCCGATCCCGCCGGCCGCGCACCCCGCGCCGGCCGGCGGCGGCCACCGCCGTTCCACGGGACACGTGCGCCCGGCCGCGGTCTGACGGCACGACCGTTCCGCCGGCGCCTCGCCGGGCGACACGGACCGCGTGGCCGGGAACCCGCGCGGCCGGGAACCCGTGCGGCCGCCTGCCGCCTGCCGCCTGCCGCCTGCCGCCTGCCGCCCAGCCCCCGCCGCTCCAGCCGCTCCCGCCGTGCCCGCCGCGTCCGTGCTGTCCGGTGCCGCCGCCTCGGGCAAGACCGTCCCCGGTCCCCGGCCCCGTCCACCTGGCCCCGTCCACCCGGTCCCCGTCCACCCGACCCCCGCACCGGGCTCCGTGAGGACCCCGGCAGCCGGCCCCTGCCATCGCCCCCCTCCTCGACACTCCGGGCCCGCCCGCCGGGCTCGCACAACGACATGAACCTCCGCACCGGCTGAACGGCCGTCAAACGTCTGCCCCGCCGTTCGCCTGTTCGGCGTACCACCCGGCCGGTCGTACCACGGGACGGCGCGGCCAGGTGGTACGCATGACCGGGCCCGGTCCGGCACGCACGCGTCCGAGCCGCGTCACGGCGACCGCCGGCCGGCGCACCACCGAAACGGGGGCGGCCGCCGCCCGGCACCCGCCGTCCGGCCGCCGTGCCCCGGCACGGCCGGGCCCGGAACAGGTGCCCGCCCCGAGCACCCCCGTCCGGCCGCGACCGTCTCCACCCGCCTGATCAGCCCGAACCACCCGAAACCGCCCAACGGAAGGACCGCAGCCGTGGGCTCAGCGCAGACCGCACACTCCCCCGCCGCACAGGAGGGGCAGGGCCCCGACCGCCGGTGGCCGGCCCTGGCGGTGTGCCTGATCGCGAGCTTCATGACGCTGCTGGACGTGAGCATCGTCAATGTCGCGCTGCCCTCCATCCGCACGGGTCTCGGCGCCTCGCAGAGCGGCCTGCAGTGGGTGCTCTCCGGCTACGCGCTGACGTTCGGCCTGGTCCTGGTGCCCTCCGGGCGGCTCGGTGACGTCCGCGGCCGGCGGACGGTCTTCATGACCGGGCTGCTGCTGTTCACCGCCGCCAGCGCCCTGGCCGGGGCGGCCCAGAACGAGGGGTGGCTGGTCGGCGCCCGGCTGGTCCAGGGCATGGCGGGCGGCGTGCTGGTGCCGCAGGTGTCCGGGTTCATCCAGCAGATGTTCCGCGGCGCCGAGCGCGGCCGCGCCTTCGGGATGCTCGGCGCCACCGTGGGCGTGTCCACCGCCGTCGGCCCGCTCCTCGGCGGGCTGCTGATCCAGGCGTTCGGCACCCACGAGGGCTGGCGCTGGGTCTTCTACGTCAACCTGCCGATCGGACTGGCGACGCTGCCGCTGGCCCACCGGCTGCTGCCCGGCCCGCCCCACCGCGAGGGCGACCGGCCCCGGCGCAGCGACCTCGACCCGCTGGGCGTGCTGCTGCTGGGGGCCGGCACGGTCGTCCTGCTGCTGCCGTTCGTCCAGGAGGCCCAGTGGCACGGCCCCGAGAAGTGGCTGCTGATCCCGCTGGCGCTGCTGATCCTGGCCGGTTTCGTCGCGTGGGAGCGCCACTACCGGACCCGGCACGACCCGCTGGTGGACCTCACGCTGTTCCGGCAGCGGTCCTACGGGCTGGGCACGCTGCTGTCACTGCTGTACTTCGCCGGCTTCACCGCGGTCTTCTTCATCCTGACGCTCTACCTGCAGAACGGGATGGGCTACACCGCCCTGGAGGCGGGGCTGTCGATCATGCCGTTCGCGGTGGGCTCGGGGGCCGCCGCGGCGGTCGGCGGCCGGGTGGTCATCCGGATCGGCCGTCCGCTGGTCGTCGCGGGGCTGTGCATGGTGATCATCGGCCTGCTCGGCGCGGCGCTGGCCGTCCACCTGGACAGCACCCGCTCCATCGGGTTCCTGACGGCCGCGCCGCTGCTGTTCGCCGGGCTCGGCAGCGGTCTGGTGATCTCCCCGAACCAGACGCTGACGCTGAGCGAGGTGCCGGTGGTCCGCGCCGGTAGCGCGGGCGGGGTGCTCCAGACCGCGCAGCGCATCGGGTCGGCCGCCGGAATCGCCGCGGTCGGCTCCGTCTTCTTCACCAAGGTCGGCACGGGCAACAGCGACTGGGCGGGCGGCTTCGAACTCGGCGTCCTCACCGCGACCGGGCTGGCGGCGCTCGCCCTCGTCGTGGCCCTCACCGACGTCCTCACCGGTCCGCCCAACGCCCCCCAGAGCCGGGACGAAACCCAGGGCCAAGGCCACCCGCAGGGCGACGGTGATCCCGCCCGCGCCTGACGGGTCCCCCCGCCTCCGTCGTACGGAATCGCCCGGGGGCCGGACCGGCCCGAGGTGAACGGCAGCCCCGGAGGCGGGATGCGTCGGGCCTGCCCGCGAGCGGTCACCGAGCGCCGTCGGCGCGCCCGCGCGAACGGTGTCCGCCGGGCTTCCGGGCCCCTACCGCGCACCCGTCGGCCGAGGGGCTGACGACCACCGGTCTTGACTTGGAGTAGTGGTTTGGAGATGCTCACTTGTGGGAGCGCTCCCATTCATCGCCGCACCGGCCCCCGCCGATGCGGCCCCATGGGCGTGCTCCCGCGGGCACACCCCTGGTTTCCGCCGAGCACTGCCCGTCGTTGTACCTGCTGTTCGAGTTTGCCGTTGCTGTCTGCTGTTTGGGAGCGCTCCCGTATGAGTATCGCTGATGCTGCTGATGTGTCAGGCCCTTCCGAGGCTGTCGGAACAGGGGTGACCGCGGTGTCCGACGCGCCGGGCGGAGCGTTCCCCGCGGGGTTCGCGTTCGGCGCCTCGACCGCGGCCTACCAGATCGAGGGCTCGGTCGACGTCGGCGGGCGCACCCCGTCGATCTGGGACACCTTCAGCCACACTCCGGGCAAGGTCGCCAACGGCGACACCGGCGACGTCGCCGTCGACCACTACAGCCGGTTCCGCGACGACGTGCGGCTGATGGCGGACCTCGGCCTGACCGGCTACCGCTTCTCGCTGTCCTGGCCGCGCGTCCAGCCCGGCGGCAGCGGCCCGCTGAACCAGACCGGCCTGGACTTCTACCGGGCGCTGGTCGACGAGCTGCTGGAGCACGGCATCACCCCGGCCGTCACGCTGTACCACTGGGACCTGCCGCAGGAGCTGGAGGACGCGGGCGGCTGGCCGAACCGCGACACCGCCTACCGCTTCGCCGAGTACGCCGCCGGCGCCGCGGAGGCGCTCGGGGACCGCGTCTCCACCTGGATCACCCTCAACGAGCCGTGGTGCAGCGCCTACCTCGGCTACGGCTCGGGCGTGCACGCCCCCGGCCGTACCGACGACGCCGACGCGCTGAAGGCCGCCCACCACCTCAACCTCGGCCACGGCCTGGCGGTCGGCGCCATGCGCTCGGTCCTGCCGTCCGACGCCAAGCTGGCGGTCTCGCTCAACCTGCACGCGGTGCGCGCCCTCACCGACCACCCGGACGACCTGGACGCCGCGCGCCGGATCGAGGCCGTCGGCAACCGCGTCTTCACCGGACCGATCTTCAAGGGCGCCTACCCCCAGGACCTGCTGGCGGACACCGGCCACATCGTCGACTGGGACGCCCTGGTCCACGACGGGGACCTGGCCGAGATCTCCCGCCCGATCGACCTGCTGGGCCTCAACTACTACAACCCCACGCTGGTCTCCGCGGTCTCCAACAACCACCCCGTCGACCGCCACGAACTGCACGGCAAGGGCGCGCACTCGCCGTGGCCGGGCGCCGAAGGGGTCGCCTTCCACCAGGCGCCGGGCGAGGTCACCGCGATGGACTGGCCGGTGGACCCGTCCGGCCTGTACGACAGCCTGACCGGCCTGTACAAGGAGTTCGGCGTCCCGCTGATCGTCTCGGAGAACGGCGCGGCCTACGAGGACACCGTCGACGCGGACGGTGTCGTCGACGACCCGGAGCGGATCGCCTACGTCCGCGGGCACCTCGGGGCGGTCAGCGACTCCATCGCGGCCGGCGCGGACGTCCGCGGCTATTACCTGTGGTCGCTGATGGACAACTTCGAGTGGGCCTACGGCTACGAGAAGCGGTTCGGCGCCGTGCGCGTGGACTACGAGACGCAGGCCCGCACTCCGAAGGCCAGTGCCCGCTGGTACGCCGAGTTCATCCGTACCCACCGCCGCTGACCCCGACCGCCGGCCGGCCGCCTCGCCGCTCCCATCGATCCCGGTGCTCCCCCGCCGGGTCCGTACGGGGAGCGGGCGCGGCGGGCGGGCGGCCCCACGGACGCCAGGCCCTCCCCGACGTCGGCAGACGTCGGGGAGGGCCTGGCGCCGCTCCGGGCTCCGGAACCGGGTCCGACTCCGCTACGAACCCGCCCGCTCCACGTCCCTCCCGCCCACGGCGTGTCCGCCGCCGCCCGCCAACCATGGACGGTTCCACCCGCCCACCGGCCGCAAGCGGACCCGGCCGGGCCCGATCTGACCTGATAGGGCCCGACCTGACCTGACCCGGCCCCCGCAAACCGTTGGACAACGTCCGGGCCGGGGGTCAGCGTGGACGGCATGCAGCAGGAGCAGATCTGGAACGCCGACGTCGCCCAGAGCTACGACACACCCGGTACCGGCCAGTTCGCGCCCGAGGTCCTGGGGCCGACCGTGGACCGGCTCGCCCGGCTCGCGGGGGAGGGGAGCGCACTCGAGTTCGCCATCGGGACCGGCCGGGTGGCCGTCCCGCTGGCCGAACGCGGCGTCCGCGTCACCGGTGTCGAGCTGTCGCTCCCGATGGTGGAGCGCCTGCGCGCCAAGGTGGACGAGGCGACGATCCCCGTGCTCATCGGCGACATGGCGACCACCCGGGCACCGGGGACGTACACCCTCGTGTACCTCGTCTACAACACGATCTCCAACCTGCTCACCCAGGACGAGCAGGTCCAGTGCTTCCGCAACGCCGCCCGCCACCTCGCGCCCGGTGGCCGGTTCGTGATCGAGCTGTGGGTACCCGAGCTGCGCACGCTCCCCCAGGGCCGGAAGGCCACCGTCTGGCAGTCCGAACCCGGCTACATCGGCCTGGACACCTACGACGTCCTGAGCCAGCACGTGGTGTCGCACCACTTCCACTTCGACGAGTCCGACGACACCGAGCCGGTGCGGCTGTTCCGCAGCCCCCACCGCTACGTCTGGCCGGCCGAGCTCGACCTCATGGCCAGGCTGGCCGGATTCGAGCTGGAGAGCAGGCACGCGGACTGGTCCGGCGGCGAGTTCACCGCCGAGTCGCCCTCGCACGTCTCCGTGTACCGGCTCCCGACGGAGCGGTAGCCCCGGGTGGACCGCCGCCCCGGCCGTCGAGCGGACCGGGGCGGCGGAGTACGGGGCGACGGCGGCCGACCTGTGGCCGACCTGTGGCCGGTCAGTGGACGTCAGTAGTCGATCGACGCGCTGCCGGTGACTCCGGTGGGCTGGAGCGGTTGGAAGCCGCGGGCGAGGAGCTCGGCGGTGACGGTCAGGGTGCCGTGCTCGCCGCCGCCGCCGCCACCACCCCCGCCGCCGCCCCCGCCGTAACCTCCGTGGCCGTAGCCGGAGCCGTAGCCTCCGTGGCTGGAGCCGTGACCGCCGGAGCCGTAGCCCCCGCCGCTGCCGCCTCCGTCACCGTCGCCGTCTCCGTCCCCGGAACCGGCGGGGAGGGTGACGGTGAACGCCACGGTCAGGGTCCCGCCGGGAGGCAGGCGGTCGGCCAGGGCGTTCGGCAGCTCGGCGACCAGGCGGCCGTCCTGCTCGATGGCCTCGACCGGGGTGCCGTCGATGGTCACGTGGACGTCGGCCGGGTCGGCGCCGCCGGCGTCGATCGTCAGCCGGGCGCCGGGGTCGAGGAAGTCCGGCCCGTCGGCAGGGCTGTGGAAGACGGCCGTGCCGTCGAAGCGGGTCCCGTCCGCGCCCGCGGACTCCTCGCGCAGGCTCACCCGCGCGGTCGCCGTTCCGTCCACGGCGAAGTCGTACGTGGTGCCGTCCACCGTCAGGTTGTCCACGTAGGTGTCCAGCGAGGCGGTCGTGTCGCCGAGGCTGCCGACGTTGCCGATCAGGCCGATCACACCGCTCTGGTCGCCCTGGCACGCGGCCGCGAAGTCGCTCAGCGGCGCGTCGCCGCCCGCGGCCACACCGCCGACCGCGCGCGAGGTCCGCCAGACACCGGACGGGCCCGACACCCAGTGCTGCCACACGTCCGGAACGACGCCCTGCCGGCCCTGGGCGTCCACCGCGAGCTGGGGCTGGAAGCTCAACGTGGTGAAGGCGCCGTCGCAGAACATCGGCAGCTGGAGGTTGGGCCCGGTGTCCGTCACGGTGGAGTGGGCGCTGTCCACGTACGAGTCGTACGAGATCTCGGACTCCAGGACGGTGCTCAGCTGCACGGCCGCGCTGTAGTAGTGCGCGGCCTGCGACTGCTGCCCGGGCCCGATGGCCAGGTGCAGGCTGCCGTTCCAGTTGACCGGGTCGGCGAACGGCGACACTTCCTCGACGCCGGGCGGCCGGGTGGAGGCGGGGTCGTCCTGGAGCCGGATCCAGGCGCGGCCGGGGCCGAGGTCGGCCGCGGTCACGCGCTGGGTGGCGGCCTGCGCCGAGGGCGCCAGGCAGAGCACGGACGTGCCCGCGGCCAGCGCGGCGGACACGCACGCGGTCAGTCTGTTCATGCGCACGGGAAACTCCCATCGGGGGTGGCCGAGCAGGTGTGCGGAGCCGGCCGAGTTCAGTTCGCCATACTCTGACCGGAATCGTCCCGTAGCTCCCGTCAACGGCACCCTTGCACCGCTCTGTCTCACCCGATGGGCCCAGCGTCGAAGGACACGCGCGGGCCGACCGGGACCGGGCGCCGGGGCCCGGTCCCTGCCGTTCGGCGCAGGGGAGGCGGTCAGGACGCCGTGGTCGGGCTGTCCCGCAAGGTGACGTTGGCGTGGCTCTCCTGGAAGCTCTGGTCCGAGACCAGGGTGAGCCGGGCCGTGGCCTGGAACTCGGGCAGCGTGGCGGAGCCGCAGGAGACCATGGTGTTCCTCAGCTTGGCCATGGTCGTGGCGAGGCCCTCGCTGAGGTCTCCGGCGTAGGGGACGTAGCCGTCGACCCCTTCCTCGAAGACCAGCCCCTGCCCGCCCTGCCCGTAGCGCTGCCAGTTGCGGGCCCGGTTGGAGCCCTCGCCCCAGTACTCCTTCACGAAGCCGTCGCGGGTGGGGAGTTTGGCCCCGGCCGCCTGGTCGAAGCGGGCGAAGTAGCGTCCCATCATGACGAAGTCGGCGCCCATCGCCAGCGCCAGGGCGACGTGGTAGTCGTGGACCAGGCCGCCGTCGGAGCAGATCGGCACGCGGGAGCCGGTGCGCTCGGTGAAGGCGTCCCGGGCCGCGGCGACGTCCAGCACGGCGCTGGCCTGGCCTCGTCCGATGCCCTTCTGGTCGCGGGTGATGCAGATGGAGCCGCCGCCCACACCGACCTTGACGAAGTCCGCCCCGGCCTCGGCCAGGAAGGTGAAGGCCGCACCGTCGACGACGTTCCCGCCGCCGGCCGGAACCTCCGGGTGGTGCTTCTTCACCCAGGCCAGGGCCTGGGCCTGCCAGTCGCTGTATCCGTCGGAGGAGTCGAAGCACAGGACGTCGGCCCCGGCCTCCACCAGTGCGGGAACGCGCTCGCGGTAGTCGTGGGTGTTGACGCCGGCGCCCACGCGCAGGCGCTTGGCGGAGTCCACGAGCTGGTCCGGGAAGCGCTTGTTGTCGGCGTAGTCGGACCGGAAGACCAGGTACCGCAGGCGGCCGTCGGCATCCACCACGGGCAGGCAGTCCAGCCGCTGGTCCCACAACCGCGCGTTGGCCTCGGAGAGCGTGGTGTCGGCCCCGGCGCGCGGCAGCGCCTCGACGGGGGTCATCCGGCCGCTGACCGGCTCGTCCAGTCCGTGGCGCTGGGGATGGAAGTCCCGCGAGGTCACCAGGCCGAGCAGGCGGCCGGTGCCGGTCCCGTCGTGGGTGACCGCCGCGGTGCTGTGGCCGGTGCGGCGCATCACGTCCACCAGGTGGCGCAGGCTGTCGTCGGGGGCGACGTTGGTGTCGCTGACGACGAACCCGGCCTTGAAGTTCTTCACCTCGCGTACGGCCGCGGCCTGGTCCTCGATCGGCTGGTTGTGGTGCAGGAAGCTCAGCCCGCCGGCGCGCGCCAGGGCGATCGCGAGCGCGGGTGTGCTGACGGCCTGCATGATCGCCGAGGTGAACGGGGAGGTGAGTTCGATCGCCGGGGTCTCGCCGACGCGGTGGCGTACCAGCGGAGTGCGGAGATCGACGGCGGCCGGCGTGCAGCCGGCGCGGGTGCGGTTCGGCAGGAGCAGGAACTCGTTGAACGTCCGTGAGACCTCGGCGATGATCTGTGCCACTCTTCCTCCTGGGCCGTCGACCGGGGCCCGACCGCCCGGCCGTGAAGACCGCCCCCCGTGGCCGAACGTCCGGGACCGGGTGAGGAGGCGCCGCGGTGGCGCGCCACCGTGCCTGCGGAGCCGAGGACCCGCGGAGGAACCCGCCGGGGCCGTCGACGGCACGTCGATCCAGGGGGTGCGACCGTGGCTCAGCACCCTACTGATCGCCCTGCCCGCCGCACGAATCCGCGCCGGTGGACACGCGCGTGCCGCCCGGAGCGGTGACGGCCACGGTGTGCTCCCCGGGGCCGGCGGCGCGTCGGCCGCCCGCCCCGGGGGCACCCCGCGCTACCGCCCCGCCGGGGACAGCCGCAGGGTGAGGATCTGGAACGGCCGCAGGGTCAGGGCCACCCCGCCGTCACCGGTGTCGACCGCGGCGCCGTCCTGGTCCTCGGCGTCGGTCCACGGGCGCTCCAGAAGGTCGGTCACGGTGGCCGAGGCGAACGGGAAGGACGCGCTGAGCGTGGCGCGGGTCCGGCGGCCGTGTGCCTCGTACAGCCGGACGACCACGTCGCCCGTGCGGTCGTCGGCGAGCTTCACCGCGGAGACCACCACACCCTCCTGGTCGACGGCGACCAGCGGCTCCACCGGAGCCGAGCCGGCCACCGAGCGCTCCGGCAGGTTCATCCGGTAGCCCTCGCGGACGGCGTCGCCGATCCGCGCCCCCACCACCAGCCCGTACCGCAGCCGGTGCCGGCCCTGGTCCTGCTGGGGGTCGGGGAAGCGGGCCGCGCGCAGCAGGGACACCCGCGCCGTCGTCGTGGTGCCGCCGTCGGGGCGGATGTGGCGGGTGATGTCGTGGCCGTAGCTGGAGTCGTTGACCAGCGCCGCACCCCAGCCGGGCTCGCCGAGGTGGAGGAAGCGGTGCGCGCACACCTCGAACTTCGCCGCGTCCCAGCTGGTGTTGGCGTGCGTGGGCCGCTCGACGTAGCCGAACGGGATCTCCGCGGAGGAGTGGGCGGCCCGCACGTCCAGCGGGAACGCCGCCTTCAGCAGCTTCTCCCGCTCGTGCCAGTCGATCACCGTGTCGATGTCCACCTGCCGCCGCCCCTCGCGCAGCGACAGGACCTGCTCCACCCGGGAGGCGCCGAAGGTGCGCACCACGCGGACGCCGTGCCCGTCCTCGGTCTCGACCGCGGCCACGGAGTCGGCGGCGTCCAGGTCGCGCACGGTGTGGCGGTAGAAGGCGTCGAGGTCCCAGGCGTCCCAGCGGTTGGGGAAGTCCTGGTGGAGCTGGAGCAGGTTCCCCGCCGTGCCCGGCGCCAGCGCCTCCCGCCCGGCGCCGATGTCGTACGCCGAGACCAGCAGCCCCCGGCGGTCCACGGTGAACCGCACCACGCCGTTGTCCAGTACGAAGCCGCCGTCCACCGGCTCCGGAACCACCGTCCCGGCCCCTTCGGCCCCGGCCCGGAGCACCGCGCCGAACGCCGGGACGCCGTCCCTGGCGTGCGGTGCCGCGTTGAACACCAGCCGGGTCCCGGCTTCGGCGCCCGCCCGGGTGCCGCCGTCGGCTCCGGCACCGGCCAGCGACCGCTGCGCGTCGCCCACCAGCTCCAGCAGCTCCCGCGTCACCTCGGCGTGGGTCTGCTCCGCCTCCCGGTGCACCCACGCGATCGACGTACCCGGCAGGATGTCGTGGAACTGGTGCAGCAGCACCGTCTTCCACAGCCGGTCCAGCGCCTCGTACGGGTACGCCGCCCCGGCCCGCAGCGCCGCCGTCGCCGACCACAACTCGGCCTCGACCAGCAGGTGTTCGTTGCGCCGGTTGCCCTGCTTGGTGAGGTGCTGGCTGGTCAGGGTGCCGCGGTGGAACTCCAGGTACAGCTCGCCCACCCAGACCGGCGCCTGCGGGTAGTCCGCCAGCGCCTTCGGGAAGAACTCCGCCGGCCCCTCGATGTCCACCCGCGGCGAGCCCTCCAGGCTGGCCAGCCGCTCCGCCCGGGCCAGCATCTCCCGGGTCGGGCCGCCGCCGCCGTCCCCGTAGCCGAACGGCACCAGGGAGCGGTGGGTGTGCGCCTTGTCCCGGAAGTTCCGCTCGGCGTGCGCCACCTCGGCGCCGGTCAGCGCGCTGTTGTAGGTGTCGACCGGCGGGAAGTGGCTGAAGATCCGGGTGCCGTCCACGCCCTCCCACCAGAACGAGTGGTGCGGGAAGGAGTTCGTGGTGTTCCAGGAGATCTTCTGGGTCATGAACCAGCGCACCCGGGCGAGTTTCATCAGCTGCGGCAGCGCCGCGTTGTAGCCGAAGGTGTCCGGCAGCCACATGTCCTCGGTCTCGACCCCGAACTCGTCGAGGTAGAACCGCTTGCCGTGGACGAACTGCCGCACCAGCGACTCGCCGCCGGTGATGTTGGTGTCCGGCTCCACCCACAGGCTGCCGGTCGGCACGAACTGCCCGGTCCGCGCCTTCTCCTGGGCCCGCGCGTACACGTCGGGGCGGTGCTCCTTGAGCCACGCCAACTGCTGCGCCTGGCTCATCACGAAGCGGAAGCCGGGGTGCGTGTCCATCAGCTCCGTGACGTTGGAGACGGTGCGGGCGACCTTGCGCACCGTCTCGCGCAGCGGCCACAGCCAGGCGGAGTCGATGTGCGCGTGGCCGATCGCGGAGATCCGGTGCGCCCCGGCGGAGGCCGGCGCGGCCAGGGCCGGCGCGAGGGCCTTGCGGGCCCCGGCCGCGGTGCCGCTGATGTCCTGGAGGTCCACCAGGTCCAGGGCGTCCTCGACCGCGCGCAGGATCTGCCAGCGCCGGGTGGACTGCTCGGGAAGCTCCCGCACCAGCTCGCCGAGCACGTCGAGGTCCTGGACGAGCTCGAAGACCTCCGCGTCGAACACCGCGAGGTCCAGCCGCCGCAGCCGGTACAGCGGATCGCCGGCCGGTACGGCGCCGTCGTCCTGCCCGTTCCCCGCGTCCTCCCGTCGCCGGCGCCGTCCGGGAGCCAGCCCGCCCGGTCGCCCGCGGCGGTCACCGCGAAGGTGTGCTGCTCCGGGCCGGTGCGCATCACCAGCGGGTTCGCCGCGGCCTCGACGTAGAAGACCACCTCCTCGCCGCCGTGGGCCGAGGCGGCGACCGGGAGGTGGGTGTTGCGCGGGTTGAGCGCCTTCACCGCGGTGCCGTCGGGCCGGTACGCCAGGCCCTCCGCGGAGAACCCGGGCTCGATGGTGCTGAACCCGAGGTCCACCACCGCCTCCACCGGCAGGCCCGCCCACTCCCGCGGCACCCGCCCGGTGAGCCGGAACCAGCTGGTGGTCCACGCCGGCCCCCACCGGTCGCCGACCCGCGCCGGCTCGTAGGCCGCGGCCAGCCCGGTCTCCACCGGCACGGGTTCGCCGGCCACGTGCCAGACCTCGACGGTGAGCGGCACCGCGCGGGCGTGCACCGCGGGACGCAGCCGCTGGTCCAGGACGCGTTCGAGCCGTTCCTGTGTGCTTGCCGGATCGCTGTGCATGGAAGGTGGCCTCCCTCTCGTTGAACTCTCGTTGGGTGTGCCGGGACACCGGCCGCCGTGCTCGGCCGAGGACGAGGCCGAGGCTGATGACGGGGCCGGGTGATCGGGTTGCCGGCGGACGGCGCGGGGACGCCGTGAAGGCGTCCCCGGGGTCAGCCCTTGAGCGCGCCGCCCAGGGCGAAGCCGCGGCCCAGCCGGCGGGCCAGCAGCAGGTAGAGCATCACCACGGGGAGCGAGTACAGGATCGAGAACGCCGACAGCTGCCCGTACTGGGTCTCGCCGTGCGCGCTGAGGAAGGTGAACACGCTCACCGACGCCGGCAGCTTCTCCGGCGACAGCAGCAGGATGAACGGCACGAAGAAGTTCCCCCACATGCTGATGAAGGTGAAGATCGTCACCACGGTCACGCCCGGCCACATCAGCGGCAGGACGATCCGCCACAGCACCTGCATGGTGTTGGCGCCGTCGATCCGGGCCGCCTCCTCCAGCACCACCGGAACGCCGTCCATGAAGTTCTTCATCAGCCAGATCCCGAACGGCAGCGCCGAGGCGGCCAGGAAGAGCGTCGCCGCGGGCATCGAGTCGATCAGGTCGACCTGGACGAACATGCTGTAGACCGGGATCATCACCGCGGTGATCGGCAGGCCGGTGGAGAAGAGGATCGTGTAGAGGAACGGCCGCCGCAGCCGCGAGCGGAACCGCGACAGCGGGTACGCGGCCAGGATCGCGCAGACCACGCACAGCAGGGTGCCGCCCCCGCACAGCAGCAGGCCGTTGAGCATCGGCCGGTAGGTGGTGTCGTAGTTGAGCGCGTGGCGGAAGTTCTCGGTGGTCGGGTGCGGCACGGAGAGCGTGAAGTCGGCGTGCGCGTTGACCGAGGCGAGCAGCATCCACGCCAGCGGCACCAGGTAGAGCACGGAGAAGAGCAGCAGCAGCGTGTTGACGCCGGTCCGCGCCGCACGGGCCCGCCCGCGCCGCGACCAGCCCGGCCGCGAGGCCGACGGAAGCGGCCGGGGCCGCTCCAGCCGCGGGCTCTCGGTGACGGCCATCAGTCCTCCTCCACGTTCAGCAGCCGGATGTAGACCACGGAGAACAGCGCGCCCACGACCAGCAGCACCAGAGCGACGGCCGTTCCGTAGCCGATCAGGCTGTCGTTGAACGCCTCCTGGTACATGAAGATCGGCAGCGTCTCGCTCTTCCTGCCCGGACCGCCCTGGGTCATCGTGTAGATCAGCCCGAAGACGGACAGCGTCTGCAGGGTGATCAGCATCAGGTTGGTCAGGATCGACCTGCGGATCAGCGGCAGCGTCACCCGCCACAGCCGCTGCCACGGCCCGGCGCCGTCCATCTCGGCGGCCTCCACCAGCTCCTGCGGCACGTCGCCGAGCGCGGCGGAGAACACGAGCATCGAGAAGGCCGTCCCGCGCCAGACGTTGGCGAGGCACACCGCGAGGATCGGCAGCGTGTACAGCCAGTCCTGCTGCGGCAGGTGCAGGAAGTGCAGGATCGCGTTGAGCGAGCCCCGCTGGTAGAAGAACGCGTACATCAGGTAGCCGGCCACCACCTCCGGCAGCACCCACGCCGCGATGACCACCCCGCTGGTGATCGAGCGGACCGGCTTGGACGCCTTCTCCATGAGCACCGCCAGCGCCAGGCCCACGGTGTTCTGCCCGATCACCGCCGAACCGACCACGAACAGCAGGGTCAACTCGACCGCGTTGAGGAAGTCGGAGTCGCCGAAGGCGCGGGTGAAGTTCCGGAATCCGACGAAGTGAGTGCCGACGGCTCCGGTCAGCTGCATGTCGGTGAAGGCGTAGTAGACGCAGTACCCGATCGGGCCGGCCAGGAAGACCAGCAGCAGCACCAGCGAGGGCAGCATCGGCAGCCCGCGCAGCAGGCCCGGCAGGAAGGTGGCCCGCCGCGCGGGGGCCGCCGCGCCGCCGTCCTTCCGCCGGCCGGCGGAAGGCGCGGTGGCGGCGGCGCTCACTGCGCGTCCTGCGTGGTCTTGTCCGCGCCCACAACGGACTTGACATCGTTGTCGTACGTGCTGGCCGCCTTGTCGACCGACGCCTGGCCGGTGGTCACCGATTCCATGGCCTTCTGGATGGCGGAGGAGACCTGGGTGTAGGCGGGCAGGCCCGGCCGGTAGAAGGTGTCCGCGACGAGGGAGTTGAAGAACGCGTTGGTGGGCAGCGCCTGGAGGTACTTGGGGTCGGCGGCCACGTCCGAGCGGACGGCGATGGTCGCGTTGACCATGTTCCACTTCGCCGAGGCCGACTCGGTCTCCAGCGACTCGACGAACTTCCAGGCCAGGCTCGGGTTCTTGGCCTTGGCCGGGATCGACCAGGCCCAGCCGCCGGACATGCTGACCTTCCCCTTGCCCTGGCCGTTCTGCGTGGGCATCGCGGCCTCACCCATCGTGTTCTGCCACTGCGACCACGGCTTCTGGCCGGTGCTGATCCAGCTGTTGGGCATCCACGAGCCGTCGACGTCGATCGCGAGCTTGCCCTCGGGGATCAGCTGCGTGTTGAGCTCGGTGTTGAAGTTGGCGCTCAGCGCGTCCTGCGCCTTCGGCGCCAGGCCCTGGTGGTAGATGGTCTGTACGAAGTTGAGGGCGTCCTTGAACCCGCTGCTGCCCACCACCCACTTCTGCTGGGTGCTGTCGTAGAGCGAGTTGCCGGCCGCCGGGGTACCGTACAGCAGCATCTCGAAGCCCTGCATGGACGACTGCTCACCGCCGGCGGTGCCGGTGTAGAGGTTCATCGGGGTCACGCCCGGCAGCTTCGACTTGATGGTGCGCGCGGCCGACAGGATGTCGGCCCACGTCTTGGGCTGCCACGGCACCGGTAGGCCCGCCTGCTGGAAGAGCGCCTTGTTGTACCAGATCCCGCGCGTGTCGGTGTTGTCCGGAACTCCGTAGGTCTTGCCGTCCGCGGCGTACTTCATCGCCGCCTTCGCCGCCGACGCGTACCTGGACCAGTCGCTCCACGTGGAGAGGTAGGAGTCCAGCGGCTTCAGGTAGCCGCTGGCCACGTCGGAGTTGATGGTGGCGGTGTCCTCGTAGACAAGGTCTGGCGCGGTCGCCGGCGAGCGCATCATCAGCTGGATCTTCGTGTAGTAGTCGTTCTCGCTGGCCGTGACCGGCACGAGCTTCACCGTGGTGCCGGGGTTGGCCTGCTCGAACTGCTTGACCTCGGCGGCGAGGTAGTCCGGCTGGACGGTGTTGCTGCTGTTGAGCTGCTTCTGGTACACGACCTTGATCGTCTTGCCGGAGCTGCCGGAGCCGGAACCGCAGCCCGAAAGGGTCGTCGCCAGCACGGTGGCGACGACGGCGATGCCGGTCGCGACGGGGAGTCTCGTACGCACGCTAATCCTCCGGAGGTTGCCCGATCGGGCCCGCAAGCGGCTGCGGGACACGCCGAGAGGCGGGGCCTCCCGCACGGGAAACCCCTGTACAGCCAGGGCTACGGCGCCCGGCATGTCGGCGAAACTAAATCCATTGGATGGAGCAAGTCAACGGATGTGACATGTAAACTTCCCCTGCGCAAACGGCAGTTGGGGAGTGCGTCGGAGGCGTCAGCAGGAGTTCCGGGGGTGCGCCAGCAGCGGTGGAGCGCGGTGCCCGGCCGAGGGAGCCGGCCGGTCAGGTGCCCCGGGTGCCCACCGGTGGCGTCCGTACGCGGCCGCGGCGGAGTCGGGCCCGTATCCGCGCGGCCGAACCCGACGACCGGCCGGGCGGGCCCGGAAAGGAGACGTGACGCGGTGACGCAGGGTGGTACGAACCTGCCCCGGGTGGGGGGCTACAACCAGGCGGTCGTGCTGGACGCGATCCGCACGGCGGGCCAGGTCAGCCGGGTCGAGCTGGCGCCGCTGACCGGGCTCACCAGCCAGACCGTCTCGAACGTGGTGCGGCGGCTGCTGACGGCCGGCCTGATCACGGAGTCCGGGCACGCCCCCTCGAACGGCGGCAAGCGCCGGACGCTGCTGTCGCCGCGGGCCGACGGGGCGTACGCGGTCGGTGTCCAACTCGACCCGGACGCCGCGGTGATCGTCGTGGTGGACCTGGCCGGCACCGTCCTCGGCACCCGGCGGGTCAGGCTCACCGAACCGGGCGATCCGGCCGCCGTGGTGGAGAAGGTCGCGGCCGCCGCCCGGCGGCTGACCGCCAAGGTCCAGGTGGACCCGGCCAGGCTGCTGGGCACCGGCATCGCCACCCCCGGACCGATCGACGGACCCGCGGGCGAGGTCGTGCTGCCGCCCAACTTCCCCGGCTGGGGCCGCGTCCCGCTGCTGGAGATGTTCCGCGCCGCGACGGGCATGCCGGTCGCCATGGACAACGACGCCACCGTCGCCGCGATCGGGGAGCGGTGGATCGGCGGCCGCGAACGGGCCGGCAGCTTCCTGTTCATCTACCTGGGCACCGGCATCGGCGCCGGGATCGTACTGAACAACACCGTCCTGCACGGCGACTCCAGCAACGCCGGGGAGTTCGCCCACATGGCCGTCGCGCCCGGCGGACGGGAGTGCCACTGCGGCGGTACGACCTGCCTGGGCCCCTACGTCTCCCCGGCCGCCGTGGTGGCCGACCTGGTGGAGCGGTACGGCCGCCCCGCCGCCGTCCGGCTCGGCCTGGAGGGCACGCCCGCCGCCGTGCACACGGACTGGCAGCGGCTGAGCAGGGCCGCCCGCCGGGGCGACGCGGTGGCCGAGGGAGTGGTGCGGGAGGCCGGCGCCCGCATCGGCCAGGCCGCGCGGGGCGCGGTGGCGCTGCTGGACGTCAGCCGGGTGGTGCTGGGCGGCGAGGCGGTGCGCGGCATCGAGGAGCTGATGTGCGAGGAGATCGAGTCGGCGGTCAACGCCACGGCGGTCGCCCGGGCCATCCGGCCCATCGCGGTGGAGAAGAGCGTGATCGGCGACGCGGTGGGCGCGGTCGGGGCGGCCTCGCTGATCCTGCACGGCGCCTATGCGCCGGGCTGGCGGATGCTCACCGAGCGCTGAACGGGAGAACGGGAGCCCGCTCCCGGGCGGCTCGCAGCCCGGCCGCTGGGGGCGGCCGACCCGTCCCGGCCGCTCAAGTCACCGGGGGGCAGCCCACGCGGCGCGGCGCCGCGCCGCGTCCGAAGCCGCACCGCTGACGGGTCCACCCCGGAGGGATGACCCCGGAGGGACGAGCGTTCGATGACGGGGCGATCTCGCCGGCCGCCAAACAACGAGGGGAAGCGCATGGACGCAAGTGAGCGCATCGCACGTGGTCTGCTCTACACCGAGAGCGACGCGGTGCCCATGAGCGGGCGGCGCCGCGCCGACCTGCTGCACGAGTACAACCTGACCGCACCGTCCGAGACCGGACGGCGGGCCGAACTGCTCGGCCGGATACTGGGTTCGGTCGGGAAGGGGGCGTCCATAGAGACCGGGTTCAACGCCTCCTACGGCAGCAACACCCACATCGGGGACGACTTCTTCGGCAACTTCAACCTCTCCATCGTCGACGACGTCGAGGTGAGGATCGGCGACGGCGTCATGGTCGCCCCGAACGTCACCATCACCACGACCGGCCACCCGGTCCACCCCGACCTGCGGTACGACCACAACCGGTTCTCCGAACCCGTCACGATCGGGGACAAGGTGTGGATCGGCAGCAACGTCGTCGTCCTGCCCGGCGTGACGATCGGGCACGGGTCGGTGATCGGGGCGGGAAGCGTCGTCACCCGCGACATCCCGCCGATGGTCGTCGCCTTCGGATCACCGTGCCGGGTCGTCCGGCCGATCACCGACGACGATCTGACGCGGCGTCGGTAAGCGCCGTCCGGACCGCTGTCCGGTCGTCCGGTCGTCCGCTCGTCCGGTCGTTCGCGAGCTTCGGAACGCCGTACGGAGGCGCTGGAACGCCATGCGGATGCTTGGGAACGCCGTTCGTAGCTTCTGAACGTCGTATGTGAGCTTAGGAACGCCGTACGACGGGGCCGCCTCGCTCAAGGAGACACGCTGCCCGCCAGGAGGACGCGCGGGTGCGGGGCCGGGGAACGAGGCGCCGCTGCCCGACGCCCGCCAGCCCGAGGCGGCCCGGCCCGGCGGGTGAGCCGCCTCACCGCCCCAGGGCCGGCCCGCCGCCGTCCGCGGCGGCCAGCGGCCGCCGCAGCGCCGACCGGCCCTCGCGCCAGGCCCGCAGCAGGACGGCGCCCAGCCGGTCCTCCAGCAGCTCCGTCGCCTCCACACCGAACGCCGCGTCCGCCGCCAGCCGCGGATCGGCCTCGGCCAGCGGGCCGACCACGTCGTGGCGCACCACCTGCTCGTGGACCGCGTCGGCCTCCACGTGCTCGTCGTAGAAGCGTTCGGCCGAGGCTCCCGCGCCCACCCGCCGCATCGCCGCCGCGAGCAGGCGGGAACCGGGCGAGGAGGCGGTCTCCACCGCGGCGAAGTGGCCGGCGAGCGCACCGCGCAGGGATCGGTGCAGGCCCAGCAGCGACATCAGGTTGACGGTGGCCAGCGCCTCGGCCGGGGCGGCGTCCACGTAGCGGCCGTACGCGTGGTCCAGACCGAGGCCGTCCATCAGGTCGGCGAACAGCCGCGCGTGCACGTCCTCCGCGCGTCCGGCACCGAACTCGTCGAACTCCACGGCCACCATCGCCGCCTTGGCGCGGCCGTGCAGGCGGGGAATGGCCCAGGCGTGCGGATCGGCCTCCTTGAGGTGGTAGACGGAGCGCAGGGCGGCGTACTCCCGCACCTGCCACAGCTCGCCCTCCCGGGCCAGGTAGGCGCTCACGCCGGGGTCCTCGCCCGGCGGGGGCTCGCGCAGGACGCCCTCCATCGCCTCGTCGAGACCGCCGCCGGGAACGCCCGCCCGCAGCGCGGCGAGGAACGGCTCCTCCAGCGCGTTGCGGGCCCGGATCACCTCCGGGTCCCACTCGGCGCCCTCCGCGACCTCGGCGAACCCCTGGTAGTGCAGCTCGTAGAGCATGTGCAGCGCGAGCTGGAGATCGCCCCGGTACGGATCGGCCCGGTCGGCGTCCGCGGGCCCCGGCAGCCGGTCCGGCCCGCCGGACAGGGCGTCGCCGACCGCCCCGGACAGCGCGCCGCGCGGCTCGGGCAGCGGAGGGCTGGCGGCGCGCGCCTCGCGGTAGCCGGCCGGCGTCACGGCTGACCGTCCCGTCCCCGGCGGGGCCCCGCGCAGGGGCGGCCGGCGCGGCGGTGGCTGGTGTCGCACCACGGATAGGCGCGGCTGCGGCGGCAGGTGCACACCGCGACGACGAAGCGGTCCGACCGCACGGTCACCCCGTCGTCCCCCGTCACCTCGACCGGCCCCTCGACGAGCAGCGGCCCGCCCCGCTCCAGCCGGATGCGGCGCGCACGTCCGCGGCCGGACCCCCGGACCTTGTCCTGGCCCGGTTCCCGGTCCAGCCCCTGCCCTCGCTCCCGGCCCTGCTCCGGCGGGTCCCCGGCCGGGCGGGGCCGCCCGCCGGTCCGGCGGCCGGTCCGCCGGCCGCGGTCATCGCTGTTCGGCACGGATCACCACCAGCTCCTCCGTCTGCTGTCCGTTCCCCACCAGGCCCCGGTCGCGCAGCCAGGGCAGCCGGTCGCGCACCACGGGCCCGAACGGCACCCGTCTGCTGTCCACGACACCGCCGCGCATCCCGGCCTCCGCGAGCCGCGCCAGCGTCGCCCGCGCCCCGCACATCCCGGAGTGGACCATCAGCAGGACCCCGCCCGGCCGCAGCGCCGTCGCCGCGGAGCGGCAGGCCCGGTCCACCAGGGCCCGCCCGTCGGGGCCGCCGTCCCAGGCCCGGGCCCTGCCGTGGCGGCCGGGCGCAGGCAGTGGACCAGGGAGGTACGGCGGGTTGCTGACCACCAGGTCGTAGCGGCCCGCCGGTCCCGCCGCGGCCAGGTCCCGGCGGCGCACCGCGACGCGCTGGCGGGACAGGACCGCGTTGAGCCGGGCGCACAGCACGGCCCGGTGGGACACGTCGACGGCGGTGACCCGGGCGCCGAGCCGGGCCGCGCACACCGCCAGCGCCCCGCTGCCCGTGCCGAGGTCCAGTACCTCGCTGCCGGCGCCGATCGGCTCCCGGCGGATGGCGCCGATCAGCAGGCGGGTGTCCTCCTGGGGCGGGTACACACCCGGCAGGGTCACAGAGGGACGGGTCGTGCCGCCCACGAGCAGAGGCATGGGCCACCGCCTTCCCGCCGCCGCGCCCGGTCCGGGGCCCGCCGACCACGTCCGGGTACCCAGCACCCGGCGGGGAACACCCCGGCTCCGGGGGTACCGACCGCATGCACGGACTCGACGGACTCGGGCCTCGTGTCACGCACGGGCGGTGTGATCGGGACGGCCGCGGGTGCGCCGCCGCTCCTTCGGCCGTGTCTCCGGCAGGTGGCGCCCGCCGCCGGCCCGGGTCTCCCGCAGGTGCCGCTCGGCCGCGACGAGGGCGGCGCGGTACGTGTCGTCACAGCCTCGACAGGGTGGAAGGTCCACCTTCCGGCGACCACGTCGCGCCCGACGGTCTCCCGCTCCGGCAGGTCGGCCTCGGCGGCCGCCTCGGCCGCCCGCAACTGCTCCACGCCCCTCCCCGGCAGCAGTTCCGCGCCGCCGGTGAGCTGGTGGAAGACGTGACAGCCGCCGCCGGGCCCATTCCACCGGCTCCAGCGGCTCCGTCAGCGAGCCCAGCGCCTCTGCCACTTCCCGGCTGATCCCCTCCGGTGGTGTGTGCTCCGGACCGACGGGGGTACCGCGTTCTCGCTCACGGATGCCCGCCCCCGCGGTGAACGGGGTGGATGCGGTGGATGGGGCAGACGGGATAGACAGGGTGGACGGGGTGGACGGGGTGGACGGGATAGGCAGGGCGGACGGGGTGGACAGGGCGGACGGGGTGGACGCGGTCGGGCGGTACGAGCCGAGACGGCAGCGGAGTTGCCGGACCGACGGGCGCGGCTCCGGCGCCGCCCGCCCGCGCCCAGCCCGGACCGGGGCACCGCCGACGGGGCGCACGCCCGGCCCGGTCGCCCGGGAAGTGCGGGCCTGCGCGCGGCCGTACGGCGCCGCGCGAGACGTGGCCGACCCCGCGCGGGACGCCGCGGCGACGGCCCCCGCGCTGCCGGAGGTGCCCGTCTACCTGCCAGAACGCCGGTAGGGGGCCCACTTTCACCCCTTGACGCCCGTACGTCGGTAAGCGTTCGCCATACCGCATTTGAGTAGCAAGGTTGCAGTACCCAAACGCCCTTAGCGTTGCGCCGTCCGATCCCCCGTACCACCCCCAGCACTTGGAGCGGGAACATGCACGCCTCCCCAGCGGACGGCCGCCGCAACACCGGCCACGACGACCACGAGGGCCTCGGCCCGGAAGGCGGCCACGCCGTCGACTGCGGCTGCCCGCGCACCGCCGACCTCGACGGGAACGGTCTGGCCGCCGCGAGCCGCCGCACCTTCCTGCGCGGAGCCGGCGCCCTGAGCGCGGGAGCCGGTGCGGTGGCCGCCGGCCTGCTCACCGCGACCCCCGCGCTGGCGGCCGACCGCCCCAACGGGGACACCGGTCCGCTCGGCAAGAAGGACGCGGACGACCTCTACGGCCAGACCTCCATGACGCCCGCGCCGCGCGGCACGTGGAAGCCGGACGCCGACGACCCGCGGTTCACCGTCGTGGTCATGCCCGACACCCAGTACATGTTCGACCAGGACCGCATCCACCCGGTGCCGATGGAGGCGTCCTTCGAGTACGTCCTCGACCCGCAGTCCCGCGAGGGCGGCGACGACGAGAACATCGTCTTCCTGGCCCACCTCGGCGACGTCACCAACAACGGCCTCGCCGAGGAGTACGCGGCGGCCACCAAGGTCTTCGACATGCTGGACAAGGCGGGCGCCTCCTACAGCGTGCTCGCCGGCAACCACGACGTCAGCGGCGACGACCAGCGCGGCACCACGCCGTACCTGGAGACGTTCACCACCGCGCGCGCCCGCCGCTCGCCCGGGTTCCTCGCGGCCAGCCCCGACGGCTACAACACCGCGCACGTCTTCACCGGCGGCGGCCGCCAGTGGATGCTGCTGGCGCTGGACTGGCGGCTGTCGGCGCAGGGCTTCACCTGGGCGAAGTCGGTGCTCGCCGCGCACCCGACGCTGCCGGTGATCCTCACCACCCACGAGATCGTCGGCTCCTACGACGACGGCACCGCCGGCCTGTCCGACTATGGGCAGCAGCTGTGGGACGGCCTGATCAAGGACCACGACCAGATCTTCCTCACCCTCAACGGCCACTACTGGCCGCCCGGGAACACGGTGCTGAAGAACAGCGCCGGCAACGACGTCCACCTGCACATCACCAACTACCAGGACCGCTACTACGGCGGCGCCGGCATGATCCGCTCCTACCGGTTCGACATGAACCGGGGCCGGATCGACGTGGCCACCTTCTCGCCCTGGATCCGCGGGCTGGCCGCACGCGACGAGGCGAACGCCCTGGCCGCCCAGGAGGTGGAGCTGACCTCCGCGGTGGACCGCTTCTCCATGGACATCGACTTCGACGAGCGGTTCGCCGGCTTCGCCCCGGTGGCGGCGCGCGGTTCGCGCCCGGCCCGGCGGATGGTGGTGCCCGGAACGCTCGCGTACTGGCGCTTCGACGAGGGCGGCAAGCCGGGCACCGACGTCGCGGCGAGCACCGTGGTGCGCGACCAGACGGGGAACGGCAACGACCTGGTCACCAAGACCGTCGCCGGCAGCCCCGCGCACGCCCTCACCTGGAGCGACGACCACCACCCCGACCAGCCCGGGCACGCCTCGCTGGTCTTCGCCGGGGAGGGCAACCCGGTCAGCGGCTCCTATCTGCAGACCGTCGACAAGGCCCCGATCAACAAGGAGACCTTCTCCCACGGCTACACGTTCGAGATGTTCTTCAAGCTGCCGGCCGACTGGGACGGTGGCCGCAACGGCTGGTCGTCGATGCTCAGCCGCTGGGGCAACGCCGGCCAGGCCGGGAAGAACGGGGCCGGATCCACGGCGCAGGAGCCGGTGCTGACGCTGAGCCTGTCCAGCTCCATCGAGCTGCAGTGGAACGTCTACCCGCTCAACCAGGACGGCGCGACCACCGCCTGGAGCCACCTGCTCCAGCAGGAGCAGTGGTGGCACGTCGCCGTCGTCAACGACGGCCGGATCAGCAAGCTCTACGTCAACGGCTGCGAGGAGGGCCGCAACCCCACCTCGACGGCCGTCGGCCTGGCCTCCCTGGGCCTGCCGTTCATGGTCGGCGGCTACGCCTGGGACGGCTCGGTCAGCCAGGTCTTCCACGGCACGATCGGCGACGTGCGCGTCAGCGGCCGCGCGCTGGCGCCGACGGAGTTCATGAACGCCTGACGTCTGCAGCGGCATCCGGTCTCCCCCGGCAGCGGGGGAGACCGGCGGAAGCGGCGGTGCCCGGGAGGTCGAGACCTCCCGGGCACCGCCGTCGGCGTACCGGCCGGTCGCCTCCTCCGGCGCGGGCCGGAGGAGGCGGGGCGGCCTACGGCTGGTCGTACCCGGCGGTGCCGTGGACGACCTGGGTGAACTCCTTGCCGCTGGTGGTGAGGTTGAGCTCCACGTCGATCTCCCACCGGCCCGCGGCGGGCGCCGGCGCGACCAGGCGCGCGGTGGCGGTGGTGGCGCCCGAGGCGTCCGTGGTGGCCGTCGCCGCGACCTGCTGGACGACCGTGCCGTTCGGGTCGATGAGCCAGAACGTCATGGGGTTGTCGGCGCTGGCGTCCGGCGTGCTGAACGTGGCGTCCAGGTCCTGCTTGCCGGCCGGGACGTCGATGTCGAACGTGCTGATCTGGCCGACGCCGCGCCCGACACTGCTGGTGATCGTGGTGTCGAAGCTGCCGCCCGCGGAGGGGATGAGGGTGCGGCGGGCGACGGGCACCGAGGTGCGGGCGCCGTCGGCGGCGGTGAACTGGACGGACTCGGGGTGGTCGCCGGGCGCGGCGGGCATCGCCACCCGCAGCGGCACGGTGACCGTGGAGTGCGCCTTGACCCGCGCACCGCGGACCGCCGGCGACGTCACGTAGTGCTGGCCGGTGGTGCGGAACGAGATGTCGCCGGTGTAGGTGCCGGGCACGTTCGGCGGCGACTGGAGGTGCGCGCGGCCGTTGGCCCACAGGATCTGAGCGGTCCAGGTGCCGGCCGTGGGCGCGGCGACCTCGACGTGCTGGATGTCGGAGACGGTGCCCGGACGCCCGGCCTTGGTGGACGCCGTGCCGTAGTCGTAGGAGATCTGGGTCAGGGCGCCCTTGGGGTCGACCAGCGTGAACGACAGGATGGTGGAGTTCGTCGGGTCGGGGATGACCATGTCGGCTTCGAGCCGGTCCAGGCCCTTGGGCACCGTGAAGGTGATCGGGGCCGCGGCCCGGGCGCCCTGGGCGGGAACCGGCAGGCTCGGGTCGGGGGCGCTGACCGGCTCGGTGACGGTCCGGCCGAACTGCTTGACCGCGCTCAGCGAGCGGTAGTCCGCGTTCACCTCGGTGTCCTTGGCGCCGGCGTTGAAGAGCGTCACCGACTGGTCGCTGGTGCCGGCCTTGGCGGTGACGTCCAGCTGGGTCGGCGAGGTCACGACGAGGCCGCCGGCGGCGGCCGGCTTGCCCGCCTGCTGCCGGCCGCCGTGGGCGTGGGTCAGCGTGCTGCCGGGCTCCTGCTGGGCGGCCTTCACCGCGGCGTCGATGTCGAGCAGCCCCGCGCCCTGCTGGTCCGCGGGCGCGCCGACGTCGGTGGCGGTGCTGGTGAGGATGGCCTTGACCAGCGCCGGGGTGGGCTTGGCGCCCTTGTGGGTGTCGGCGTAGGCCTGGATGACGTCGGCCGCGGCACCCGCCACGAGCGGGCAGGCCTGGCTGGTGCCGCCGAACGCCTCGGTCTGGGTGTTGGTCGGGCAGTCGCTGCCGCCGGGGTTGCAGGCCGCCTCACCGCCGTAGCCGGGGGCGACGAGGTCGACCACGCGGTTGTTGGGGGCGGTGCCGCCCGAGGACAGCGGGGTGATGTCGTTGTTGGTCCAGCGGCTGTAGCCGGTGGCCTGCGCGTTCAGCCGCAGCGTGTTGGTGGCGCCGACCGCGATGGCCAGCGGGTCGGTGGCGGGGGAGGAGACGGTGCCGGAGACGCCGCTGTCGCCGGAGGAGACGACGACGGTCACCCCTGCGGCGATCGCCGCGTCGTTGGCGGCGTAGAAGGCGGCGTAGCGGCCGGGCCGCTGGCTGAAGCCGTAGGACTCGGAGATGATGTCGGCGTGCTCGGCCACGACCGCGTGGTCGATGCCCGCGACGACCTCCGACTCCGGCTGCTGCACGGCGTCGCCGGCACCGCTGGGCGGGGTGTCGACGAGGGAGGTGTCGACCAGGGACGCGTCGGGGGCGACCCCCTTGATGGTGAAGGTGCAGCCCGCGGGCAGGCCGGAGTACGGCAGCTCCTTGGAGTAGTCGTAGACGACCGTGCCCTGGCCGGCTATGGAGGAGGCGTCGCCGTAGTACTCGCCGTCACTGTGGTCGGCGGTCGGGTCCGGGGCGTCCAGGACGACCGGAGTGCCGTCCGCGCGGGTGAAGTTGGGGTTGCCCGCGAGTTCGTTGATGCCGTCGTTGGCGACGATCACGCCCTTGCCGGTCGCGATCGAGTTGGCCTCGTCGGCGGCCTTCGGGTCGTCGGACGAGGCGTGGACGACGGACAGCGCCTCCGGCTCGGTGAACGGCTTGGCCGGGTCGGCCGGGCACAGCTTCGAACTGAGCTTGGCCGGCTTCGCCTTGGGCGAGCTGCTCTGCGGGGCGACGGTGACGGGCGCGGCGGGCAGGATCTCGGCGACAGCCGGATCGGCCCGCAGGCGCTTCACCTCCGCCGCGCTCAGCCGGGCCGCCACGGCGTTGACGCTGACCAGCTGGCGGATGCCGGTGCCGCCGTGCGACCTGATGTCGGAGACGATCGAGCTCTGGTCGGAGCGGGTCGCGGTGGTGCGGGCGGCGCCGTGCGCCTTCAGGGTGAGGTCGGCGTGCTGGTCGGCGAGGACGACGATGACGGCGCCGCCCGCGTCCGTGCCCTCCGTGGCGGGGGCCAGGGACGAGGGCGCCGAGGTGGCGGCGGGCACGGCGGAGGCGGCGCCGGCGCCCATGGCGGTGAGCGCCAGGCCCGCGGTGAGGGCGGTGGCGAGGGTGGCCAGCCGGGTTCGGTTCACTGGGCGCTGCTTTCGTCAGGGCGGATTCCCGCAGCGGACGGGGCGGCAGTGGCGGCGACGGCGGTGAGCGGGGCCCGCGGCGGCGCCGAGGAGCGGGCCGACGGTGCGGGCGGGCGGCGGGTACCGGTGAGGCCGGTGACAACGGCGTTGGCGGTGTTGGCGGTGATGACGACTCCCACGTGAAGGTCCGAACGGAACTGTCAGGAGGTGCAAGCCGTGCGGGAGTGCCCAGGGAAGCACTGGGTGTAGTGTGCACGACAATCTGCCGGTGTGGGAACGCCTGATGACCTTGCTTCAACGGATCTTTGAACGCGGGCCGAGGAATTCACCGATCTTGTACCGTTTCCGCCCCGCGGCGCTGGTGGCGCCGGGCCTTGCTGGGCATCCGGGGGTCTGGCGGCCGGGCGATCGGGAGGCCGGGCGGCCGGGTCGTCGGTGAGGCGCTCTCGGGTGAGGCCGAACCGCCCCTGGAGCGGCGGCGGTCGGAGGCGCCGATGTCGGAACACCCCCCGCCCTGGGCTGGCGGAGCCCGCCCCCCGGCGGCCGTGCTCGGCAGGCGGGAAGGGGGCCGCGCCGCCCGCGTCGCGCTGGCCTCCGCTCAGTTCAGGGCAGGAGGTCCCGAACGGCGAGCCGTTCGCGGGCCTGGTCGCGGGTGGGGTCGGGCCGGAGGTGGCGGAAGAGCCGCTGGAGCGGGGCGGTCGCGTTCCTGGCGCGGCGGAGTGCGCCGAGCCGGTCGGTGGGTAGCGCCCGCAGGCGGCCGCTCAGGTCGCGGGTGCGGGCCGGCGTCAGCGTCAAGGCGGCGAGGATGTCCGCTGCGAGCAGGTCGGGATCCCAGTCGGGGTCCCCGCGGTCGGGGCCGAGGCGCTCGATGACGAACGCCCGCAGCCTGGAGCCGTTCCCCGCCCGGCGGGTCCGCTGCCAGTGTCCGTCGCCCGGCATGCGGGCGCTGACCTGGAGCGAGAGCTTGGCCCACCGCTTGCGCGACTCGGCGTCGAGGCGATCGTCCTGGGCGTGGGAGACGCCGACCCCGCGGACGCGTTCGAGCTGCTGGCCGTGGTGGCCGGGCCTGCCGGCCCGCGCCTGGACCTCCTCGAAGGTCCAGGCGTGCGACGTTTCGGACCGGCCTCCTCGTGCCCGCTCCCCCCTCCGCGGGTCAGTCGTGCCGTACGGTGCGCGCCGCCGGATTTCAGGCGCCGGGCTGGACCGGACCGACGAGGGTGCCGGCGGCAACCTGGAGCGCGCCGTCGGCGAAGGAGGTGCCGGGGATCTCCCCGTCCGGGGCCTGGAGCGTGAACGACGCCTCGTCCGCGGCGACACCGCGGCCGCTGTCGGGAACCTGGATGTCGAAGTGCACCGGGTGGCCGGGGCCGAAGACCACCACGCCGTCCTGGTCGCCGTAGCGGCCGGCGGTGACGCCGGTGTCCGCGCCGCCGTCCGAGAACCGCGCGTCGGTGGGCGAACCGGCCAGCTCGCACGGCTCGTAGCCGCGCGGCGCCGTCAGGGTCACGCGGTAGTGGCGGTGCCCGGCGGTGCCGTCCGCCTCGGTGATCTCCGCGAGGTGGTTGGCCGGACGGCAGGCCGAGGGGGCGGCGGCGCGGGGCACCGCCGGTACGGCCTGCGCGACTCCCGCACCCGTTCCACCCGCCAGCGCGGCGGCGGTGGCGGCGACGGCGGCGGCGATCCTACGGCTGGTACGCATCGTGCGTGCTCCTTGCCTCGCTTGACGGTGCCGGCGAGTTCCGTACCGGCGCCATGGTCAACGCCATTCCTGCCCGCTCCCGCCCGTCGGGAATGTCCCAGGATCGCCACATTCGCGTCTCGGGTGGGTGGCGGCTCTCGCGGGCGGACCGCTGCCTCCTGAGGGTGAGATGTCCGGGCTGTCCGGGAATGCGCGCCCTTGCCGGGGTGTTCGCACGACCATGGACGCCGAGCCCGCCGCCAGCCGCCAGCCGTCCCCGGACGGCGAGGCGGTGCGCGTCCGGCTTGCCGTGGAGCGCGCGAGCGAGCAGGCCCGGATCGAGGCCCTGAGCCGCGAGTTCGACGGCATCGTGGCGGCCGGCGCGCTCGTCGCCGTCGACGACGAACACGACCCCGAGGGGTCGAGCACCGCTTTCGAGCGCGCCCACGTGGCCTCGCTGCTCGACCAGTCGCGGGACCGCCTGGCCGCGCTGGACCGGGCCGCCGAGCGGCTCGCCGAGGGAACCTACGCCCGGTGCGAGCGGTGCGCCGGCCCCATACCCGCCGAGCGGCTGGAGGCGCTGCCGGCCACGACCCTGTGCTTCGGCTGCGCCTCGGCCGGGCCGCGCTGAGGGGCAGCGTGGCCCGTGCCCGGGCTCACGTCCGCGGCGAACGGTACGGGGCCCGATGGGGCGGCGGCCGCCGGCGTTGCGTGACACCCCCGGCGGGCGCGGGTGGCCGTCCGCGCCCGCTCCTGCCGTAGCGGCCGCGGGGGGATCAGGAGAAGACCACCGACCGCGTCTTGAGCCGGTCGCCGAGCTTCTTGCCCGGGGTCATGACGTAGTAGACGTCGCCGCCGCAGTCGGCGTCGAGGTAGACCGTGGCCGTCGACGTGGTCAGGTTCTCCGGAGCGAAGCCCGGCGCCTCCTCGGTCGTCCACGGGAGGTCGATGCACACGCCGCTCTCCGGGTCGGGCAGGCCCACGGGTACCCCCGGGCCGACCTTGTAGTAGAAGTCGCCGGTCGCGGCGTTCGCGGAGACAGGGACGGCGAGGACCAGCGCGAGCGCGCTGGCGGCGGCGAGCGCGATGTTGCTGAAGAGACGCATGAGAAACGACCCTTTCAGGGCGGAACCCGGTTCAAGGTGAGTCATCGGTACAAGATCACCCTAGACTTCGCGTATCAGCAGAAACGTTTCCCAGCGCTCAGCCTTTCGGGTGATGTGAGAAGCGAATCGCCGCAGCCGACCGGAAGTCCGGTACGGACGAGCCCGCCGCCCAGGTGCCGTTGGCCGCCGCCGTGCCCCGCACCTCAGCGCGCACCGGGTTCATCCGAGGCGGGGGCCGGGGCCGGGGCCGGGGCCGGGTTCGGGGCCGGGGTTCGGGGCCGCCCGGGGCTTCCGTCCCCAGGCGGTGAGCAGGCCGGCCGACAGCGCGGCGCACCCGTCGGAGTCCAGGTAGCGGAGCGCCTGGTCGAGGGCGGCGTCGTCGACCAGGCCGGTGGCGACCATCGCCGCCCTGCCGCGCTCCCAAGTGTCCGCCCAGAAACGGCTGATGGGGGTGCCCGGCCGGAGCGGCGGTACGTGGATCCCGGCGCCCACGGCCTCCAGACCTGCCCCGCGCAGCAGTTGCGGGTACGACGGTACCCAGGAGACGTCGGTTCCGATGGTCGCCCGCAGCCCATCCCACATGGCCAGCATCGCCGTGCTGTACGGGGTGGCGGGCGCCCGGTCGCTGGTCAGGTCGACGGCGTCGCCGAGTACGAGCACCCCGCCGGGCGCGACGAGGTCGGCCAGGGCCGCGACCAGCCGTTGACGGTCGGGCAGGTGCATCAGCACGAAGCGCGCGTGGACGAGCTGGAAACGGCCCGTGACGGCGCCAGGGGCGGTGATGTCGGCCTGGAGCACGTCGAGCCCGGGCACGGGCTCCCGGCGCAGGAAGCGCACGTCGCGGTCGACGGCGAGCACGCTCGTCACCCCGGCCTCGGCCAGCAGCCGGCGGGAGACCGTGCCCGTGCCGGCGCCGACGTCGAGGCAGCGCCACCCCGGCCCGGCGCCGAGCGCGCGCAGGTGCGCCATCGTGACGTCGTCGTAGGCGAGGGCGCCGAAGTCGACGCGCTCGCCCTCCCCTGCCTGTCCGGGACGGAAGACGGCCTCGCCGTAGCGCCCGCCCGCCGGCCCGTCGTCCCGGGAACCGCCGGTCATGCCGCCCCCGGCGTGGCACCGGGAACGCCGCCGGAGCCGGGGAACGGGAGCAGCGGGCCGTCGGAAAGCGTCATGGCCGGACCTCGTCACGTGGGGGGTGCCCGGCAGCCCGTGCCCGGCCGCCGCCCCACCGATCCTGCGCCGTCGGCCACCGGTACGGCGCAGGCGCGCCGATCCTGCGCCGATCGGCCCACAGCGACGCGCCAAACGGGAGACCGCCGCCTCCCCCCCCGTGCCCCCTTCCACCCCGTGCCCTTCGACCCCGTTCCCGGAGCGCACCGGTCCGGAGAGCGCCGGCCGCGCGAGCCGGCACCGCCCGTTCCGGTCACCGTCCCGGTCACCGTTCGGGCAACCGTTCCCGTCGCGGTCCCGTCCTGGGGCCACTCAGCTCCGGAAGCGGACGCGGACCAGCGTCGTGTCGTCCGTCTCGATCTCCCCGGTCTGCCGCAGGCGGGTCACCATCCGGTCGAAGTCGGCCGCGCCGAGCCGGCCCATCACGTGCCACCACAGAGCGGCGTCCGGGGCGTCCGGGGTCCCGTGGGTGAGGAGGAGCTGGGCCAGCGCGTCGGTCACCAGGTGGAGTTCGTCCCCCGGCCGCACCGTCTGCCTGGACGTGCGCAGCCGCGACGCGTCCGCCCCGTCCGCCTCCTCCCGGGTGAGCACGAGGTCCGGACGGTCGTCGAAGGCCGCCGCGGACGTCACCGGGAAGGCGTGCAGCAGGTGGCCGCCGCGGACGTGGAACAGGCAGGTGTCGCCCACCGCCGCCGCCGTGTACTGCCAGCCCTCGGCGGCCCAGCGCAGCCGCACGCCGAGGAAGGTGGACGCCGATCCGCGGGCGACGGCGTTGGCCTGGAAGAACTGCTGGCCGACGGCCCCGCCGGACGCCGGACGTGCCGCGGCCTGGTCGTTCCACCATCCGCGGCAGGCGTCGAGCCACGGCAGTACCGACTCCGGCTCGGCACCGGGGTCGTCGAGGGAGAAGCTCCCCGACAGGAGGCCCGCCCAGTCACCCGCCCGGTACGCCGAACTCGCGCCGTCGCACAGGGCGAACGCCCGGCGGTCCGCCGCCACGGCGGCGATGTCGCGGCAGTCGCCCGGCGTCTCCGGCGCCGACGGGACCACGTACACGTGGACGTCGACGTCGGGATCGCCGGCCGGCGCCGTCATCGCGGGTTTCCGAAGTTCGGGTCGTTGGAACCGATGCTCAGCGCCTCGACCATCGCCGCCAGGTCCGCGTTGAAGACGAAGGCCCGCGCGCCGGCCCTGAGCGGCGGGCGGCCGGCGGCGGTGGCGAAGTGGTTCGCGTACTCCACCAGGCGGGGTGTGAGCACCGAGGAGATGTCGAACAGCGCCTTGGTGTACTTGTCCGGAAGCCCGTTCGGGCTGTCCGGGTAGTACTGGGGCGTCTCGGACTGGGACGCGATGGCGATGTTGAAGAGCTGCAGTTCGCCACCGTCGGTCCGCAACTGCCGCAGCGCGGCGGCGCGCTGGGCCAGGTCGTCGATGCCGCCGTCGGTCGCCTCGCCGTCGCTGATGTTGATCACGACCGGGGCCGGCGAGTCCTGGTGGCGCGCGACCCAGGAGCCCACCAGGTCGCGGGCCAGGTCGAAGGCGGCGCACATCCGTGTCTCGCCGTCCGCGCGCGGTTCGATCCACACCGGCCAGGAGGTGCCGGAGGCGTCGGTGTGGACGCGGGACACCGCCTCGGCCATCTGCGCCGGGGAGACGAGGAACTGTCCGGTGAGCGGCCCCTGGAGCAGCGGGCCGACGCCGTCCGAGTAGCCGATCAGCGCGATGTCGAAGAAGTGCCGGGCCTCCTCGTCCACGAAGCACCGCTGTACGAGGCGGCCGAGCAACTGGTTGGTGCTGTCGGCCACCGCGTCGGCCTTGGACGCCCCTCGGCCGCCCGACATGGCACCGGACATCGAGTAGGACTGGTCGATCAGCAGGACGAAGCACGCGGGGTGCTTCCTGGTGGCGCGGATCGCGGGGTTCACGGCTGTCCCTTCAGGAGGAGCGGAGGTGACGGGGGTCCAGGAGGAGAGCGGGGGGACGGCCGGACGCGTCCGGTTCCCACCGGTCGTCGCAGCGCGCACAGGTCCGGGTGCCCGCCTCGTTCTCCTGCGGGCCGAGGGCGAAGGCACCGCACCTCGCGCACTGCGGTTCGGTCTCGGGGCCGCTCAGGGTCTGGGCGAACGCGTGGATGTCGAAGGGAGCGGGCCTGGGCGCCCGTCGCACCGGAGGCGGCGGCGGGGACGGCAGCGGTGACGGGGCGGCGTCGACCGGTCCGCCGTCGCCGCCGGTGTCCTCGTACGGCGAGTCGTCGGGCGAGCTCCCGTCGGGTCCCCCCGGCGGGGCCGCGGGGGCGGGGGTGCCCACGGCGCCGTGTCCTGGTGGGCGGCGCCGTACGGGTCGAAGCCGGGTGCCGGCCGGCCCGCCGACCGTTCCTGGTCCCGTGCCGGCGGCTGTGCGGGTGCCGCCGCCGTACTGCTGGAGGCGGGCCCGCTCCGCTCGGGCAGCAGCGCCGCCGCGGCCCGCAGTGACGGGACGGCCAGCAGCCCGACGGCGATGAGCCCGAGGAGTCGCAGCAGCGGCGTGGAGGCCGGCGCGCGGGACGCGGCCGAGGCCCGCAGCAGCACTCCGTGCGCGCCGACCACCTCGACGTCGGGCGGCTGCGTGCCCGCCGCGTCCTGGACGGAACGGCTTCCCGCCACGAGCACGGCCGGCGGCGAGGCGGCCTGGGCGACCCGCGCGAGCAGGGCGGCCGGCACCTCCCACGGGGCGGGCGCCCGGCTCGGCGCGAGGGGCGGCCGAGGGACGGCCCCGTGCGGGGTGCCCGGGGTGACCAGCACGAGGCGGACGGCCTGCTGGGCGCGGGCGTCCGCCTCCAGCGCGGCGAGTCGGGGTCCCGCCCCGGCCGCCGCCGAGGGAATCGTCGCCACCATGACGCGGTCGGGTGCGGGCGGCCGCGGCCCGTCGGGCAGCACCGCGCACAGCGCCGCCACCCCGAGAGCGACGAGCAGCACCGCGAGTCCGCGCAGCCGCTGGGCCACGGTCCGCCCACGGGACCTGGAACGGGGCATGGGTCTCTCCTCTGCCGGGCCCGCGGCTACCGGGCGAAGCCGATGACGCCGGCGGTCACGATCGCGAGGACGACCAGCACCGCGACCACGGCGACCGCCAGGGTCCGCAGCCGGGACCGCCCGGTGGGGCGCGGTGCCGGGGTGCCGGTACGGGCACGGGGGCCGGTGCGCCACCGAGCCGCGCCGTTTCGTCCGGCGTTGGCACCGCAGCCGCCGCACCGTCCGGGTGCCCGACGGATGCGGGCGCCGGTGTCGGAGGCGGCGCGGGCGGCGCGGGCGGTGCTTCGCGCGGTGCGGGCTCGGCGGGAGACTGGCCGGAGACCGGCCAGTCGGCCGGACGCACCTGCTGCCCCACCTGCGGGGCCGCCAGTTCCGCGATCCCCGGCACGTCGGACAGGCGTCCCCCGCAGGCCCGCGCCAGCTGCGCCGTCAGCCGGCGCACCTCCAGGCTGCGGCTCGACACCAGCCGGAACCACAGCCCGTCCCGCATGACCTGTTCGAAGTGGGCGGCGGTGAAGATCAGGTTGTCGTCGTCGTGGTAGTCGTCCCACAACTCCGGGTCCGCCGCCAGCGCGCGCAGCGACAGCAGCACCACCAGTGCCGAGAACGGGTCCGTGCCCGGTCCCCAGGCGGAGGTGCGGATGCGCTCGGGGTGCTGGTAGTTGGGGTGGCCCGACTCGTTCGGGGTGAACGCGGCGAGCGAACGGGACCACACCGCGTCCAGGTCGACCAGCCGCACCCGGCCGTCAGGGCCGACCTTGATGTTGTCGTGCTGGAGGTCGCAGTGCTCCACCCCGTCCGCCGCCAGCAGCCGGACGACGCGCAGCCACTCGTCGGCCAGCGCCTCCAGGGCCCGCGGATCCTCCAGGTGCGCACGGACGAAGGCACGCAGGCTCTGCCCCTCGACGTACTCCATGACGACGGCGGGCCACCACGCGCCGTCGATCCGCACCGCCTTCTCCAGCCACCGCGCGTCGGCGAACACCGGGTGCCCGGCATTCGCTTGCCGGGTGAGTGCCCGGTAGCGGCCTTCGACGTCCGACGAGGGGCGTTGTTTGAAGACGCGCAGGATCGAGTTCCCCGCCGGCGTGACGAGCAGGTACGCCATCGCGTTCGCGCCCTCGAAGCGCCGCGGCAGCCCGTTGGGGGTACGGCTCACCGTGGCCCGGGCGAGCCCGCCGCGCGGGTGGAAGGCGGCCTGCTGCACCGCCGTGTCGAACTGCGAACTGTTGGGCCAGCGCGTGTCGGTGCGCCCCACCGTCAGCTCCGATCCGACCCGGGCGTGCCCATCACGTCGAGGACGGCCCCGGCGGCGCGGCGCAGGCCGTCGGCGTCGCGGGCGAGCAGGCTCACGGCCTCCTCGACGGCGGCCTCCGCGCCGTCGAAGGCGCCGGGCCACACGCTCCGGCGCTCGGGCCGGCACAGCAGCTGCAGTTCGTGCTCGATCCCGGGGGTGCCCATGACGTCGAAGAACTGCTCCGCTGCGGCGCCCAGCACCCTGATCATGGTGAGTGCCTCGGCGCGCATCTCCCGTTCCAGGTCGGCGACGGCGCCCTCGACGGAGTTGCCGAGGTCCTCGCGCAGCCGCCGCATCTCCGCGACCGCCCAGTTCGCCAGCCCCTCGTCAGCCGCGTCCGCGTCGCCCTGCGGCACCACGGCGGGAGGCGGGGCGGGAGTCTGGGCGGCGGCGCCGCCGGTTGCGGGCGGTCCGGCGGGGGCGGGGGCGGCAGGGGGCTTCGGCTGGCGGAACCAGTCGGCGGCCGTGCCGCCGAGCCGTGGAGCCGACGGCACGGCCGGGGCCGGGCCCCGCCGGTACCGCCCCCGCCGGCCGGGCCGACCTTGCCGGAAGGGGCCGGGTACGTCGCGCGTCGGTGCGTCACCTGGTTGACGACGGGCCGGCCGATGCGGAGGAAGAGGCTGCCGTAGTCCGTGCGCAGCTCGGTGAGTTCGCGCAGGCTCTTGCGCAGGACCGGCGCGTGGACCTTCTCCACCCGCCCGAGCAGGTACTCCAGCGGGCGGCCGCCCGTCGGGACCAGCTGCTCGGAGAGCCGGCCGCGCAGGGTGTCGGCGATCCGCTGCCACAGCACCTCGACGGCGCGGTCCACCGAGGCGTCGACGTGGGCGAAGGTGTCCGTGAGTCTCATCCTGGCGCTGTTGAACAACTCGTTCCGCACCCGGAAATCCTTGTGGTACATCGCCGCCGTGCAGCTTTGGGCCCACTCCTCCGGGCTGCCCGCGTCGAAGCCCCCGGCCACCCAGGAGCGCATGCGCTGAGCGGCCTGGTCGATGGCCTCCTTGATCTGCGGCACCTGCTCGCCGCGCTTGAACATCGCCTTGTACGACGCGGCCACGGCGTTGAGATCGCTGGACAGGTCGTTGCTCAGCGCCTCTGCGAGCTGGAGGAGGCGCTGCTGCTCGCCGGGGGCGCCGACCTGCCACTGGCCGGCCGCGTCGGCCATCCGCCCGGCCACCGCGGCGACCTCCCGGGCGTCCTCGGCCATCCGGCGCGTCAGACCGTCGAGGTTGGCCCGGTCCATCGCGGCCAGCCGCTCGGCGAGGTGGCCGAGGACCACCGGCAGCAGGTGCTCGCGGACCGATGCCGAGCACTGCTCCGGGTCCGTACTGAGCGGGCACTCCACGATCCGCACCTGGTCGGTGCGCACCGCGACCCTGGCGGAGTCGAGCGTGTTGCGGGCGGAGGAGTCGGCGAGCTTCTCGTCGGCGTTGAGGACGACGATCGCGAAGTCCCTCAGGCGGACGTCCCCGCGGGCCTTCTCCGCCAGGCGCAGGTCGGCGTAGTCCTCGCTGGCGAAGAACGCCCCGCCCGCCGCCCCGCGCTTGACGTGCAGCAGCAGGTCGACCTCGTGCCGGAGATCGTGCAGGAAGTGGCTCTGGACGTCGAGGCCGGGCTCCCCGGAGCCGGGCAGGTCCACCAGTACCGCGGACGCGGTCTCCAGGTACGGGAACTCGCAGTAGAGGTTGATGTCCTTGACCGCGTGGTAGAGCCGGGGCGTGTCGTTGTCCGTCGGCTTCGGGTAGGCGACGTAGGGCGCGACGGCCGCCAGGGCGACGGTGAGCACGCGTTCCCTCCCGGTCAGCAGGTGGCGGTACTGGGGAAGGGAGTTCTGCGCCTGGTGCAGCTTTGTGAGGTAGGGGATCGTGTCGACTCCGGACTCGTCCTCCCGGCCCTGCGCGTTACGCGCCTCACGCGCCTCACGCGCGGCACGACCGTAGTCGAACCGGGCGAATTCCTCGACGCCGTGCGGCGGCCGCTGCAGGAGCTTGGCGCCATCGTGCAGCGAGGCGAGGTAACCGTCCCGGAACTCCTCCCAGCTACGCAGCGCGATCACCGCTTCGGACGCGCCGCGGCGGTGGTGGATCCAACTGCGCGACGCGGTGGTGGGGTTGTCCGCGTGGGAGGGAATGATGTCCTTGCCGAGACCGCTGGTGGCACGCAGGATGCTGCTCTTGCCGGCCTGGGTGCGACCGATGACCCCGATGTTCACGGTGTCACGGTTGATCCGGGACCTGACCGAGCCCAGGAAGACGTCGGTTTGCGCCAACCGCGCTGCCAGCCGGTCGAGCTCGTCCGTCGTTCCCGTGCCGCGGAGTTCCGCCCCCTTGTGCCGGGGAGTCCGCAGCGCTCTCAGATCCGCGAGCGCGCGTTCCTGTTCCCCAGCGGGGCGGGGTGCGGCGTCCGCCTTTGCGAGCACCTGGTCGACGGCTCTTACCGCGTCGTTGAAGTTCTCCCGGAAAACCCGCCAGCGCGACGCGATCTCCTCGACCAGTGGACGATTGAGGGCCCTTTTCGACAGAGCGCTCTCGATCGACGATTCCAGCCGTGACGTGTCCACGAGCTTCCCCCCTCGGAAGACCTGTGCGGGACCCCACCCCCGCGTGAGCGAACCCTACCAACGACCGGGTGCCGAGTAACGGTGTCCGGCAAAGGATTCGAGCGCTCCGGCAGCAGCCCGCCGCCGGGGATCTCCCGGTGGTCGGCAGGCTTCCCGTGACGGCTCACCGGTCCCACCCGGAACGTCGATACCTCGAAGGCGGTGGGATATCACGAGTGAACACGAGCGGCCATCGCAAAGGCGCCGAGACGGCCGGAAATCGCGGGGGATGACGGAACAACGCGGGAATTCACCAGGCGCAAGAATTCTGCCGTACACCGCGGCCCTGTACGACCCTTCCGCTGTTCCCCTGCGCCGGTACACGCGATTCGCGGCAGCGCTCGACACCCACGCGTTCGACGGCATGGGCGAGTTCCTCCATGACCGGGTCCTGCCGGCGGCGAGCCCGGCACCGGGACGGCCTCGTCGCTGTCCCGAAGGGGATTCGGCAGTCGACCGGCTGACAGCGGAGGCCGTCGGCCGGCTTCCGGGAACAGCCGGCCAACGGCCCGAGTGGCCCGGCGGCCGCGCGGAAGGAGGACGGCGGCGCCCCGGCTGCCGAACGCGGGGGCACCGCCTCAGCCTCGGTGTCGTCCTCGGTGCCGGTGTCGGCCTGGGTGCCGGGACGGCCGGTCGGCTCTCAGCCCGCTTGCTGCGGTAGTTCCAGCCCCAGGTTCTCGCGCAGCGTCGTCCCGGCGTAGTCCTTGGCGACGAGGTTGCGCTTGCGCAGTTCGTGCAGCAGCCCGTTGACGGCGAAGTCGTGCTGGCGCGGGTCGGCGAGGCCGCCGAGCATGATGACGTCCAGCACCCCGGCCCGGAACCGCTCCTCCACGGCGTCGGCCAGCTGTTCCGGGGTGCCCGCGGCCGCCCAGTGCCCGGTGTCCTGGGCGGCGATGACCAACTCCCTGAGCGTGTAACCCTGCCGCGCGTACCCGGCGAAGACGTCCACCCGGCCGCGCCGCCGGTTGACCGTCGTGACGTCCGGCAGCAGGCTCTCCGGCAGCTTCGCGTCCAGCGGCAGCTCCGAGAGGTCGACGCCGCCGCCGAGCATGTCGGCCACCTGCGCCCGGCCGCGCTCGAAGTCGATCGCCTCGCGCCGCTCGCGCACCAGCCTGCGCGCCTCCTCCTCCGTCGCGCCGTAGGTGGCGTGGAACGAGCTGAAGATCAGGGGCAGCCCGCCGGGCCGGCCGAACTCCTCGGCCTGGCGGCGGATCGAGCGGGTGAAGTCCCGTGCGACGTCCAGCGTGGGCAGCGAGGTGAACACCACCTCGGCGTAGCGTGCGCCCAGCCTCCGGCCCGCCTCGGACTGCCCGGCCTGGAACTGCACCGGGCGGCCCTGCGGGAGCGGCGGGATGTTCAGCGGGCCGGCCACCGAGAAGTGGCGGCCGGAGTGGTTGACGGGCCGGACCCTGGAGGGGTCCAGCACCGCCCTGCCGTCCGGTCCGCGGGTCAGCGCGCCCGGCGTCCAGCTGTCCCACAGGGCGTTGACGACGTCCAGCGCCTCCGCGGCCCGTTCGTAGCGCTCCTCGGGGCTGGGCAGCTCGCCGGGGCCGAAGTTCTCCTCGCCGAGCGAGGACGTCACCAGGTTCCACCCGGCCCGCCCGTTGCTGACGTGGTCGAGCGTGCCGAACAGCCGCGCCAGGTTGTACGGGTGGTGGAAGGTGCTCGACACGGTCGCTATCAGGCCGATCCGCGAGGTCACCGCGCTCAGCGCCGACACGAACACCAGCGGCTCCTGCGAGCCGATCGGGCCCTGCGCGCCGAAGCTCAGCAGGTCGGCGGTGAACAGCGCGTCGATCCGTGCCGCCTCGGCGAGCTCCGCGACCCGCAGGGCGGTGTCGAGGGTGGACCGCCGCGGGTCGAGGGCCAGGTCGTACGTCTCCGACGTGCCGCCGGCTCCGGTCACGGTTTTCAACGTCCTCGGGGGTGTGGCGCTCACAGGTCGTCCCTTCTCGCCGGCGGCGGTCGCGCCGGCGGCATCGTGTGGCTGAGGGTCGTCCTCCTCGGCTCGGGCCGGCGGTCGGGAGTGCCGGACCGGGCGCGTGCGCGCGCCCGTGCCTGCCCGCACGAGAGGAGGCGCGGGGAGGCACGGGGAGGCGCGGGACGGACGGCAGAGGCCGAGAGAGGCCGAGAGGGGTGCCGTCGTGGACGGCGGATCGTCAACGACAGAGCGTGGTGTGGGTCCGGCACAGATCGACGTGCCGACGCTTCGTCCGGCCGGGCCGCAGAACCGCGGCCCCGACCGGCACGACGCGCGGTCCCTTCACGACGACTCCGATCGGCCCGAGCACGAGAGCCGGGGTTCCGCGCGGTCGCGCGCAGGGCCCGGCGGTGTGCCGCGTGTTGACGGTGTGGGAGGAACGTACGTGCCGGGTGGCGGGCCCTGTCAAGACCGCCTGGCCGCCGGGCGGGACCCGGGTGCCGCCCTTGGACCCCCGCCCGCGGCCTGACCTGCGGTCCGCTGGGCGGCTACGGAGACCTCGTCACTTCCTGGGAGGGGAGGCCGCCGTGCCGGCCCGGGGTGCTTCGGCGGGGTCGGCCCCGCCGGCGTGCGGGGCCCGGGCGGCGTCCCGGCGGTGCGCTGCTCGTCGGCGAGCCGGCCGATGAGTCCGGCCAGGACGACCGCGAGCAGGGTGCTGACCGGTCCCGCGCCCCAGCCGAGGCCGCCGCGGGCCAGTGGTGCGGCCATTCCGTCGGCACAGCAGGCGCCGAGCGGGCGGATCAGCAGATAGGCCGACCAGAAGGCCGCGGAGGGGCGCAGGCCGAAGCGGAGCGCTCCGATCGCCGGGACGGCCGCCGGCAGGGCGAGGACCGCGCAGGCGGTGACGTGGCCGAGGCCGCGGACGGCGGCGTCGGCGAGCGCGGTGCCCAGGCCGCACGCGGTGAGGAGTGTGGCCCAGTGGAAGGCCTCACGCCGGGACCGGAGCGGCCGGCACGCCGTCGGTGCGCGCTCGCCGGTCCGCCGGCCGGCCAGCGTCACCGCCGCGGCCAGGCCGAAGACCCCCGCGGCGACCGGGTGGGAGACGCCGCCGGGCGTGTGCGAGGCGTCGGCGGCGATCGCCCCGGCCACGCTGACCGCCGTGACGGCCGGCCAGTACACCCAGGCCGTGTGGCGGTCGGTGCGGAACTGCGCCACGAGCGCGGTGGCCGCCGCGAACAGGGCCAGTGCCGTGGCGAGTACGGGTCCCGCGAGGCGGAGCAGGACGTCGGCGGTGGTGCCGCCGACCCCGGCGGTGAGGATCTGGGTGATCCAGAACCAGGGCGTGGCGTCGGGCAGCCTGCTCCGGCCCGAGGCCGGGGCCGCGGCCGGTCCCGCACCCGCGGCCGGCTGTCCGGCGCGGGCGGCGGCGATCGGGGCCGTGTCCGCCCCTGCCGCCCTCTCCTGCGAGGACCGTTCCATCCGGGCACCGCCTCCCGACGCTCCGTGGCGGACCACCAACGACTGACTACACAACTGTAGACGCTCGTTGGTGGTCCGTACCGGTCCGGCCCCGGCGCGCCGCGGCCGGACCGCTGGGTCACACGGCGGGGTCACACCGCCGCGAGCAGGCCGCGGCCGAGCCAGTCCCGGTTGTCGCGGACGCCGGGCAGGGTGAAGAAGTAGCCGCCGCCGGTCGGGGAGATGTAGTCGACCAGCGGTTCGTCGATCAGCCGGGTCTGGGTGGCCTCGAACTGCCGGACCACGTCCTGCTGGTAGCAGCAGAAGACCAGGCCGAGGTCGAGGTCGCCGACCGCGTCGACGCCGCGGTCGTAGTTGTAGCCGCGGCGCAGGACGCGGGAGTCGTCGGTCCTGGCGGTGCGCGGGTTGGCCAGCCGGATGTGCGCGTCCAGGGGGATCGCGTCGCCGCGCGGGTCCCTGGCGTAGTCGGGCGTGTCGGTCTCCAGCGCGCCGTCCAGCGGCGCCCCGGTGTCCTTGCGGCGGCCGAACATCTTCTCCTGCTCGGTCAGCGAGACGCGGTCCCAGAACTCCGCCAGCATCCGGATGATCCTGATCACCTGGTAGCTGCCGCCGGTGGCCCAGGCGGGTTCGCCGAGCGTGTCGGTGACCCACACCAGGCGGTCCATCTCGCGGCCGGAGCTCACGTCGGGGTTGGCGATGCCGTCCTTGAAGCCGAGCAGGTTGCGCTGGGCGCCGGTGGGCCGCGGGGCGTTCTGGAAGCCGTCGACGCGCCACTTGATCTGCATGCCGCCGCGGGTGTGCCGGGCGATGTCGCGCAGCGCGTGCAGCACGGTGTCGGTGCTGCCGGCGCAGATCTGCAGGCTCAGGTCGCCGTGGCACTCCTTCGACCGGAGGTTGTCGTTGGGGAAGGCGCGCATCGGCGTGAGACGGCGCGGCCTGGCGGCGGCCAGCCCGTAGCGGTCGTCGAAGAGGGAGGCTCCGACGCCGGCGGTGACGGTCAGCGCGTCGGCGGGCACGACCGGGCCGAGGATGCCGTTGTCGGAGGGCGGCGCGCCGACGCCGAGGTCGACGGGGGTGCCGCCGGCGGTCAGGAACCGGGCCCGCTCGGTGAGGGTCCTGAACAGGTCGGCGAGTTCGGCCCTGGTGTCGGCGATGACCTCGAAGGACACGAAGGCCGCCGCGGCGGGTGCGGCGGTGGTGACGCCCGCTTGGTGCCTGCCGTGGAAGGCCACGGCCGGCGCCTGCCCGCGCGCCGGGCCGTCCGAGGCATGGGCGGTGCCGCCGCCGGCCGCGGTCAGGGCGAGACCGCCGCCGGCCAGTGCGGCGGCCCCGGCCGAGGCACCGATCGCGCTCCGCACGAAGGAGCGGCGGCCGTGGCCCGTCGGGCAGCCGCCCTGCGCCGCCCGGGGGTTCTCGGCGTGGGGGAGGTCGGCGGGCATGGGCGGGTTCCCTTCGGTGTGCTGCGGGTCGTCGGCGCCGGCGGCGGTCTCGCCGCGGGAACGAGGGCGGGGATCGTCGTCGCGGCCGCGCATCAGGCCGACTTCCGGATCTCGAGAAGGTCGGGGATCGGCGCGAGGTCTTCGAGCAGCCGGCCGGTGGCGCCGTCGACCTTCGCGCGGGCGGCCGGGTCGAGGGACTCGACGGGCGTCCACGCGGTGCCCTTGTGGGCGGCGTCGAGCAGGGCCTGCAGCCGGGCCGCGTCGGCGTCGACGACGGTCAGCTGCCCCGGCGCCCGAGCCGTGATCAGCGGGCGCAGCACGGTGAGCAGTTCGCGGGTGCCGGCGAGGTTGGCGCCGGCCGTGGCGAGGTTGCTGCCGCTGCCCTCGTCGGTGTCGCCGGTCAGCTCGAACTGCAGGGTGTTCTCCAGGATCTCGTGGCTGCGCAGCGGCAGGTCGGCGGGGTCGAAGTCCTGGGTGGGGAACGCCTCGCGCAACCCGGTGACGTCGCTCGCCAGCCGGTCGGCGTACGGCAGCAGGGACTTCGCGGGCTCGCCGTGCCACAGGCCGTACTCGATCCGGTGGAACCCGGTGAAGCCCGGGTCGCGGACGCCGCCGGGCAGGCCGTCCTCGCGGCCGTTGATCCGGCTGTCGAAGTCGGCGAAGGTGCCGTAGGCCGCGCCGAGCGAGGAGTAGGTCAGGTGCGCGGTGAGCCAGTCGGCGCGGGCCGAGCTCGTGTCGCCCGCCTTCAGGTCGGAGCGCAGCCGCGCGGTCCGGCCCTGCAGGGTGGCGAGCCCCTGGTCCACGTAGGCCCGGTAGGCGGCGAGCGGCGGCTGGAGTTCGGACGCGGCGAGCGGGAGCACCGCGCGGGTGGTGCCGCCACCGCTGACCCGTACGGACGCGGAGGTGACCGCCTTGCCGCCGGTGGGCACGCAGCGCCAGGCGTACGTGCCGCTGCCGACGCTGGCGACCAGGTCGCGGGTGGTGCCGGGGGCGAGGCCCTCGATCTCGCCGTAGACGGCGCCGGTGGCCGGGTCGATCAGATAGACCTCGGAGGTCCTGCCGCCGGTGTTGCGCATCTGGAAGGTCTGGCGGCCGGGCCGGGGGGCGGTGAACCCCTTGCCGCAGTCGGTCTCGGAGACCGCCACCGTCTGGGTGCCGGCGGGCTTGCCGCCGCTGAACGCCACGATCGCCGCTGCCACCCCGGCCGGTACGGCCACCACCGCCACCGGTACCGTCCAGCGGGGCGTCCGCCGGGAGGCCGGGGCCGGCCGGGAGCCCGGCCGCACGGCCTCGGGGGTCGCGGGGGACGGGGCGGCCGGGCGGGGCTCGGGGGCGCGCAGGCCACGGACGAACAGGGCCATGACCACGGCCAGGTAGGCGACGTAGGCGGTGACCTGGAGCCAGGTCATCTGCGTGGTGAGGTTGAGCACTCCCTGCACGAGCTGGGCGTACCAGGAACCGGCGTCGACGTGGCCCGAGAGGTCGACCAGGTAGCTGCCGCCGCCCGGCAGCACCCCGCCCTCCTGCAGGTCGCGCAGGCCGTAGCCGAGGACGCCGGCCGCGATGACGACGAGTCCGAAGCCGGTCCAGGTGAAGAACCTCGTCAGGTTGATCTTCAGGACGCGCTTGTAGAGCGCCCAGCAGAGCCCGGCGGCCAGCACCAGACCCACGGCCCCGCCGAGCAGCGGGCCGGTGCCGGAGCCGTGCGCGGTCTCGGCGTTGGTCCACAGGAACAGCGCGGTCTCCAGGCCCTCGCGGCCGACCGCGAGGAAGGAGGTGACGACCAGGGGCCCGGCGCCCATGGTGAGGGCCGCGGTGACCTTCTCCCTGATCTCGCCGGAGAGACCGCGCGCGTTCCGGCGCATCCAGAAGACCATCACGGTGACGAAGCCCACCGCGACGACCGACAGGACGCCGCCGAACGCCTCCTGGGCGGTGGTGGGCATCTGCTGCGAGCCGAACGTCAGCACCGCGCCGAAGCTCAGGGACAGTCCGACCGCGGCGGCGACGCCGGTCCACACCTGGGGCAGCCGCTCCTTGTTGCCGCCGCGGACGAGGGTGGCCACGAGGATCGAGACCACCAGCCCCGCTTCAAGCCCTTCCCGCAAACCTATGAGGAAGTTGGGGAACAAGTTGTCCCACATGACGATGCCCCTCCCCGGGACCGGTCCGACACCTGTCGGCGCGCTGAGCTTAGGCAAACCTTAGCAGTACCGTCTACAGCGGTGTAGACGGATCGGCCGCCTGTCCGAGGCGCGCCTCCCGGCCTCCCGGCCCGAGGGGGCGGCGGCGCGGCGGGCGGGCCTGGCGCGGGGGATCAAGCGGCCGCTGTGACGCCGCGGTGTGGCGCGCGGCCGGCGAGGGGGAGTGGCCGAGGTCCAGGGGTGGCGGCTGTCGCGGCCGCCGCGAACCTGCCGGTTGCCGTCGGCTGCCGCCTCGGCGCGCGCCGGTCGAGGGGGCGGGGCGGGCGTACGTGCGGGGTCGCCGCGGCGTCGTGGCCCGCTGGGGCCGCCCATGCGCCCGAACCGCCCGAGGGGCCGGGTTGCGGCTACCCGCCGTGACGGCCGGCGGTGCGCAGGGGGCGTCCCGCCGGAGGTCGTTCCGCAAATTCTACATCGTGTAGTAGTTTCGCTTGCGTTGCTCCGCCGCCGGTCCGAAAGGCCCTGCCATGCCGGGCGGCCGCTTCCCCGTGCCCCGGGAGCAGGCCCCACGCCGGCAGATCCGGAGGCGACGTCGCTCTGCCCTCGCATACCAGGAGGCTGTCAGCCGTGCCCCGAAACGCCACACCGGCATCCGCGTCCACCAACGCGCCCCGGTCACGGATCGTCATCATCTCCGCGGGGATGGGCGCGGGCCACGACGGTGCGGCCCAGCAACTCGCCGAGCGGCTGCTCGCCGACGGCTTCACCGTCGACCGGCACGACTTCCTCGACCTGCTGCCGGCGCGCCTCGGCACCGTGCTGGCCGGGACCTACCACCGGCTGCTGGTCCGCGCGCCGGGCGGCTACCAGCGGATCTACGCCTCCACCGAGCGCGGATCACGACCGGGGCCCGCGGTGGCGGGACTGCTCCGCGCGACGCGCCGGCGGGTACTGCGAGCGATACCGCCCGACACCGCCGTGGTGGTCTCGACCTACCCCGGGGCCAGCCAGGTGCTCGGCGGACTGCGACGGCGCGGTGAACTGGCCGTGCCCGCGGTGACGTACCTGACCGACTTCTCGGTGCACCCGCTGTGGGTGGCGCCGGGCGTCGACGTGCATCTGGCCGCGCACCGCGTGCCCGCCCGGCAGGCGGCGGACCGCGACGCGGCCGGGGTACGGGTGTGCGCGCCCGTGGTGGGCCGGGCGTTCAGCCCCGCCTCGCGGGCACAGCGGGCGGCAGCCCGCGCGGCCTTCGCCCTTCCCCGGGAGGCACCGCTCGCACTGCTGGTGGCGGGCTCCTGGGGGGTGGGCGCGGTCGAGCAGGCCGCGGCCGACCTGCGGGAGTGCGGGGCGGTCGAACCGGTCGTGGTGTGCGGGCGCAACGAGCGACTCGCCGCCCGGCTGCGGGCGCGGGGCTTCGCCCACGTGCACGGCTGGGTGGCCGACATGCCGGGGCTGATGCGTGCCTGCGACGTCCTGGTGCAGAACGCCGGCGGCCTCACGTCGCTCGAAGCCTTCGCCGCCGGACTGCCGGTGCTCAGCTACCGCTGCATACCCGGTCACGGGCAGACGAACGCCGCCGCCCTGGCCGAGGCGGGGCTCGCCCCCTGGGTGCGCGACCCGCGAGCCCTCGCCGCGGCTGTCGGCCAGGCGCTGGAGGGCGACGGCGCGGGACGGGCGCTCTTCGACGGCGGCGTCTGCGCCGCGACAGCGGTCGCCGATGTCGCCAGGGGCGCGGCCCCGGCGCCCGCGGCACCCGTGGCGGTACGCCGCCCGGCGGGGCGCCCCCGGCGCTGCGCGGGGTGCGCGCGCTGGCACTGACCGCAGCGGTGACCCTGCTGCTGGGGGTCGGCGCACCCCTGGCCGAGGCCTACGGGGACTCCCCGGGCCACTTCGCCTCGCTCAAGGCGTTCCTGGAAGGAGACCCGCGATGACCGCGACCCGCTCCCTGCGCACCGTGCTCGGCGCCTGCGCCCTGGCGCTGCCCGCCGCCGCGCAGGCCGGCCCGGTCGTCAGCACCTTCGGGCCGCTGCGCAACCGGCTGATGCCGCGACTGGCGGGACACGGCCGCAGCGGCCATGTCGCGCTCACCTTCGACGACGGGCCCGACCACCTGTCGACGCCGCACTTCCTGCGGCTGCTGGACACCCGCGGACCGCGGGCGACGTTCTTCATGCTCGGCTCGATGGCGGCGCGCTCTCCCGGACTCGTGCGGGAGATGGCGCAGGCCGGGCACGAGATCGCCGTGCACGGCTGGGAGCACCGCCCGCTGCTGCTGCGCGGCCCGCGGGCCACGTACGACGACCTGGCCCGTGCCAAGGACCTGATCGGCGGCCTGACCGGCGTGCAGCCGCGGCTGTTCCGTCCGCCCTACGGCGTCATGACCGGTGCGACGTACCTGGTGTGCCGGCGGCTCGGCCTGACCCCGGTGCTGTGGACGGCGTGGGGCGAGGACTGGCGGGCCAGAGCCACACCGGCCAGCGTGCACGACACCGTGGCCCGCGACCTGCGCGACGGCGGCACGATCCTGCTGCACGACTCCGACTGCACCTCGGCCACCGGCTCGTGGCGCAACACCCTCGGCGCGCTGCCCCGGCTGCTCGACACCTGCCAGGAGCGCGGGCTGAGCGTCGGTCCGCTGCGCGAGCACGGCCGGCCGCCGGTCGCGGGCTGGCGCGGCGGACGCGGCTTCGGGTCACCGGGGGCGTAGTAGCGTGGACGCCAGGTGCGCTCCGGGGGTTCACGCTCCGCGGTCCCGACCGCCGCACCGGCACCCCCGAAGAGACCGGCACCCCCGAAGAGGCTGAGGAGCGGCGAGCGTGGCAGGACAGGACCGTCCGGCGGTCGGACGGCGCGCACCCGGAGAGCTGGAGAGCGAGGTGCTCGCGGCGCTGTGGGCGGCCGGCGAGCCGATTGGCGCCGGAACCGTACGCGAACAGGTCGCCGGCGAACCCGCCTACACCACCGTGCTGACGATTCTGACCCGGCTGCACCACAAGGGCCTGGTGGTGCGCACCCGCGCCGGCCGCAGCCACCTGTACGCCCCGGTCCGCGACGAAGCCGGCCAGGCCGCGGCCGGCATGCGGGAACTGCTGGAGCACGGTGGTGACCGTGCCGCGGTGCTGGCGCGGTTCGTCTCCGAACTGCCGGCCGAGGACGAGAAGCTGCTCGAACAGCTGCTGCGCGGGCAGTCGGAGGACTAGGACACCGTGGGCCTCATACTGTGCGTTCCCGCGCTCGTGGTCACCTTCCTCGTACTCGCCGCGCCTGCCGCCGCCCGCAGGATGCCGCCGCGGACAGCCACCTGGATCCTGGCGTCGGTCGCGGTGCTCGGCGCGGGCACCTGGCTGACGGTGCTGGGGATGCTGGGCGTGACCCGCATCGGTGAGATCCCGCAGATCGCCCAGATCGGGCGCTGGTCCCCGCACGCGCTGGCCGCGCACAGCCCCGTCGACCGGCCGGTCGCCACGCTGTCGGTGCTCGCCGCGGCGCTCGGCCTCGCGGTCACGGTCTGCGCGGCGGGGCGGCGCCTGACGCTGCTGGCCGACGCGCGGCGCAAGGGCCGAGCCCTGCCCACCGCCGGCGACCTGGCCGTACTCGACGACCCGGTGCCCTCGGCCTTCGCACTGCCGGGCACCCCGGGCCGGGTCGTGGTGTCCTCCGGCATGCTGCGGGTGCTGAACCCGGGCGAACGCGAGGCGCTGCTTGCCCACGAGCGCGCCCATCTGGCCCACCGCCACCACCTCTTCCTGCTGGCCTTCCAGGCCGTGGCAGCCGGCAACCCGCTGCTGCGCCCCCTGGCCCGTGCCGGCACCTTCGCACTGGAGCGCTGGGCCGACGAGGAGGCGGTGACGGTGGTGCGCGACCGCCGGCTGGTCGCCCGCGCCATCGCCCGCGCCGCACTCGCCGGCACGGCGTCACCGCGGTGGGCGCCGGCCGCCACCGGCGGCCCGGTCCCGCAGCGGGTCAGCGCGCTCCTGGCCCCACCCGTGCCCGCCCGCCGAGCACCGGTGGCCGCGTGCACCGCCCTCATGCTGGTCTGCTGCGTGACCCTGGTCCTGGCGGCCCACCACGTCGACGCCGTCTTCGACGCCTCAGCCTTCACCCGGGGCGGCGCCCACGGCGCCTGAGGAAGCGGGGACCGCTCCGGTGGCGATCCGGCGGCGCCGTCCCACCAGTGGTCCCGGTCCGTGGCCGCCCCCGGCTCCCGGGTCGGGCGCCGTCACGAGGAAGCAGCGCTTCGAGGCCGCTCGGAAACCCGCCGCGACGGTGCCGGCGACCTGCCCGGCACGCTCGCCGGACGGCGGGTCCCGTTCGTCCACCGGCTGCCGGCGGGCACCGACGACCGGCCGGCCCGGCCGAACGACCGGGCCGCGGCCGCCGCGGTGCTCAGCGGGGCCCCACCGGCCGCGGTGGGGCCCCGCTGACGTGCGCGGGTCTCAGCCCGGGGGCGCCGAACTCACTGCACGACGGACCACACGAAGGCGGCCGTGCCCGAGACCCCCCTCGTGTCCTTGGCCGTCACCGTCACCGTGTAGGTCCCGAGGGTGCTGCTGGAGCCGGAGACCGTGCCGTTCGAGGCCACGGTGATGCCCGGTGGCAGCCCGCTCGCGGTGAAGGTGAGGGTCTGCGCGGCGTCGGAGTCCACCGCCTGCAGGGTGAACGACGCCGTCGCGCCCTTCGGGCTGCTGTAGCCGAACGGGTTGACCACGCCGACCGTCTCGGCGCCCGGCACGCCCGAGTTCGCTGTGACGTTCGCGCTGACGGCCGTGTTGGCCGTCGAGACGCCCGCCCCCGAGGCGCCCGCGGCGACCTGCCCGGTCAGGGTGTGGGCCAGGCTGGTCGAGCCGGACAGCGGCAGGCTGGCGGAGGAGTCCCCGACCTTGATCGAGTACGAACCCGCCGGGGCTTCCCACTGGTTGTCCGCGGCCGAGAAGGAGGCCAGGTCGTGGACGGTCAGCGGGAAGGTGACCGTGGAGCTCTGCCCCGGATCGAGGGAGACGCGCTGGAAGCCGCGCAACTGCTCCGGCGGGTCGGCGCCGGCGGCCGGGTCGCCGACGTACAGCTGCGCCACGTCCGCGCCGGCCACCGACCCGGTGTTGGTGACGGTGGCGGTCACCGTGGCCGTGCCGTTGGCACCGAAGGCGCCGACGGCGAGGTTGGAGAAGGAGAACTTCGTGTAGGACAGCCCGAAGCCGAACGGGAAGGCGGGGGTGATGTTCTGCGACTGGTACCAGCGGTAGCCGATGTCCACCCCCTCGCTGTAGACCGGCCCGGTCGGGGTGCCCGGCCACTGCGCGGTGGTCTGCGCCGGGACCTGGCTCAGGCTGCCGGGGAAGGTGACCGGCAGTTTGCCCGACGGGTCGGCGGTGCCGAAGATCAGCGCGGCCGTGGCGGCGCCGGTCTCCCCTCCGCCGTACCAGTTCTCGAACACGCCCGCGACGTTGTTGAGCCACGGCATGACCACCGGCGAACCGCTGTTGACCACCACGACGGTGTGCGGGTTCGCGGCGGCCACGGCGTTGATCATCGTCTCGTCCGCGCTGGACAGGTCGAGCGTGGTCAGGTCGCTCTCCTCGCCCTCCGGGGCGCTGACGTAGACGATCGCGTCGGTGGCGGCCTGGGCGGCGGCGACCGCCTGCGGGATGTTCGCGGTGCCGTTGTCGTCGCCCGCGGTGTAGGTGACCTTGACGTTCGGGCCGACCGCGTTCTGGATTCCGGTGAGCGGCCAGACCGTGTTCGCGCTGTTGACGCTGCCACTGCCGCCGCCACCGAGCTCGACGGCGGCGCCGCCGTCCGTGCCGATCACCGCGATGGACCCGGTCATGTTCGGGTTGAGCGGCAGCAGGCCGTTGTTCTTCAGCAGCACGGTGCCCTCCTCACCGAGTTTCAGCGCGGTCTGCTGGTGCGCCGCGCTGGTGACGGTGGCGGACAGCGAGCCGGTCTGCGGGTTGTCGAACAGGCCGAAGGCGAACATCTGGGTGAGGATGCGGGCCACGACCGCGTTCAGGGTCGCCTGCTTCAGCGTGCCGGCCGCCAGGGCGGCGGACACGTCGCTCGCGTCGGAGAACGGCATGGCGATGTCCATGCCGCCCACGGCGTCCGCGACGGCGTTGCCGGCGGCGCCCCAGTCGGAGACGACGAAGCCGCCGTAGTCCGCCTCGTCGTCGAGCCCGCGCTGGAGCATCTGCGCGCTCGCGCAGGACGGGGCGCCGTTCACCACGGCGTACGAGCACATGACCGAGCCGGGCGCCGACTGCTTGACGGCGGTCTGGAAAGGCGCCAGGTAGAGCTCCTCAAGCGCCTTCTGGCTGACCGTCTCGTTGTCGCCCCCGTTCGGGTACTGCTCCTGGTCGTAGGCGGCGGCGTGCTTGACCTCGGCCAGCACGCCCTGGCTCTGCAGGCCCTCGACCTCCGCCGAGGTGATCTGGCCGGCCAGGTACGGGTCCTCGCCGTACGTCTCGTAGGTCCGGCCCCAGCGCGGGTCCCGCACCAGGTTGGTCGTCGGGCCGAGCGCGACGTTCGCCCCCTTGCCGGCGAACTCGGCGCCCTTGGCCGCGCCCTCCTGCTGGATCAGTGCCGGGTCCCAGGTCGCGGCCGCGTTCTCGCCGTCGGGGAAGGCGGTCACGCCGCCGTTGCCGTCACCGACTCCGGACGGGCCGTCCTCCAGGTTCAGCGCCGGGACGCACAGGTTCGGGATGCCGGCGACCTGGCCGATGTACCCCGAAGCGCCGTCGCCGGAGGCCAGCGTGACCTCCTCGGACCGGTCCATGGTGGTGAGCACCTGCTGGACCCGCTGGGCGACCGGCGCGGTGGAGCCCACCCACGGGCAGACGCCGTTGCCGCCGTTGCCGTCGCCGCCGGTGACCGGCGCGGTGGTGGTTTTGCCGTAGACGTCCAGCTCGAAGATGGAGTCGCCGAACTGGGTGCCGCGTGCGGTGGCGTACACCCGGACGTAGCGGGCGGTCGCGGAGACGGTCAGCGTCTGGCTCCCGCCGGTGCCGGCCGTCGTGGAGTAGACCGGGGTCCAGGTCGCGTTGTCGTTGGACACCTGGACCTGGAACGCCGTCGCGTACGCGGCCTCCCAGAGCAGTTCCACGCTGCATATCTGCTGCTGGGCCCCGAGGTCGACGTCCAGCCACTGCGGGTCGGCGGCCGCGCTGGACCACCGGGTCCCGGGGTTGCCGTCGGTGGCGTCGGCTGCCGGGTAGGCGGTGGCGTCCTGGGTCGAGGAGGCCGTGGTCGGCTGGTCGAGCGCGAGGTCCTGGATGCCGCAGTACTGGGTCGGGCCGGTGCCGCCGCCTCCACCGCCCCCGCCACCGCCACCGCCGCTGCCCTGGGTGAAGGACATGGCGTGGAAGTTCCAGCCGTTGGTGTCCTGGTCGACGGTCAGCGTCTGCTGGCCGGCCGGCAGGGTGACGGAGGCGGTGACGGTGGTCCAGGTCTCGTACCCGCCGGTGTTCGGGACGGCGACCGCCCCGGACAGGTTGGTGCCGGAGGCGTCGGCGATGTGGAGTGCGTCGGTGATGCCGTACGGCGAGGACAGCCGGAAGGCGACGTTGTACGTGCCGGCGGCGGAAACGTTTACGGTGTACTTGAACCACTGGCCCGGCGTCGTCCAGCCCATGTCGTACCCGCCGCCGGCCCCGCTGGTGTCCTCCGTGTCCGCGGTGGTTTCGAGGTCCACCCCGTCGGCGCGGTAGCCGTTGGCGCTGCCGTTGGCGGAGGCGACCTGGTAGGCGACGCCCTGGCCGCCGGTGTCGTAGTTCGCGGCCTGGACGGTGCCGGGGACGGCCGCCGGGGTGCCTCCGAAGGCCCCGCTGCCGGCCGCCTGCGCCGAGCCGTGCACACCGGCCAGTGACAGCACGGACAGGGCCGTGGCCGTGAGCAGCACACGTAAGGTGGGCCGGCGGCGGGCCGCCGGGGTCTGCCGCGGGCGGGCGCCGGCGGACGCGGGGGGTGGAGCAGCCTCATCTCGTTCTCTTTCCGTCGTCTCTCGGTCGTTCGGACCCTTCTCGGACGCCGGTCCGCTCGGCACAAGCCGGCGGCGGCGGTACGACCCGCCTCATGACGCCCCGTCAAACAGGGAGAGTGTCCCGCGGACCGGCCCGGCGCGATGAGAGAGCGCTTTCCCAAGGTTGTGTCAAAACTTCCGCGCGCCGGAACCGGAGGAGCGGGTGCCCCAACACCGGGTGTCCTGGAGCGCGCTTCGAGCAGGCCCTGATCCATCTGCCGCGCCAGCTCGAAGGACCGGCCCGACGTCGTCGTCATCCCGCTCGCCGTCCCGGCCCAGGCCACGCGCGACATCCGCCGCCCACCGTGCGTCCTGGTGCCGGGATGGTCCAGGGCGGGGGGAGGGGGCGAAGGAGGCCGCGGCGGACCGTAGAGTCGCGATGTGGTCATGGGATTGGTGTGCGCGCTGGGCGCCGCGGTGTGTTTCGGGACGGCGTCGGTGTTCCAGGCGGTCGCCGCGCGGAGGACGGCGGGCGGGGCGGAGGCGGCGGGCGTCGACGCGCGCCTGGTCGTCCAGGCGATGCGCCAGGGTTGGTACGTGCTGGGCCTGGCCCTCGACACGGTGGGGTTCGGACTGGAACTGGCCGCCCTGCGCACGGTACCGATCTACGCGGTCGGCGCGGCGCTGGCATCCAGCCTCGCCGTCACGGCCGTCGTGGCGGCCCGGATGCTCCGGACGCCGCTGGGGCGGGTGGAGTGGGCCGCGGTGGGCGTGGTGTGCCTCGGTCTGGGAGTGCTCGTGGTGGCCTCCGGCCGTGAGGGGCACGGGTCCGGGACGCCCGCGCTGCGCTGGGCGGCGCTCGCCGCCGCCGGCGTCGTGCTGGTCGCGGGGCCGGCCGCGGGCCGGCTGCCCCGACGGGCGCGGTCGGCCGCTCTCGGCCTGGGCGCGGGCCTGGGCTTCGGCGTGGTGACGCTGGCCGTGCGGCTCGTACCCCACCTGTCGCCCGGCGCGATCGTCTCCGACCCGGCGACGTACGCCGTGCTGGTGGGCGGCGGCGCGGCCTTCCTGCTGCTCACCTCGGCCCTCCAGCACGGCTCGGTCACCATCGCGACCGCGGCGATGGTGATCGGCGAGACCTTCGGCCCCGCGATCGTGGGTGTGGTGGCGCTCGGCGACCGCACCCGCCCCGGCCTCGCCCCGCTCGCCGTCGCGGGCTTCGGCCTCGCCGTCCTGGGCGCGCTCGCACTGGTTCGGTTCGGCGAAGGCGGCGCCCCACCGCACACCACGCCCTCCGACCACGACCACGCCGACCCGGTCACCGTCGAAGCCCGCTGACCAGCGTGGCCGTGCGGCGGCTCCGCGCTGTGGAAGGCGACGACGGCGGCCTCGTGCCGGACGCCGACGCGGCTGACGGGCAGACCGTCGCCCTCGCCGAGCCGGCCCTCCGCCCGGCCGGGGTGACCCTGGCGGCGCGGCCGTCGCGGATCCCGGCGAGCCGCGCACGCCGTTCCGGCTCGGGCCGCGCCACGGAGTACCGGATACGGGCTTCTGCGGACCGGACCCGGTACGTCCGCTCGAACCGGGTCGCCGGCCCTCCTGGGCCGGACGCCACCGGGCCCGCCGATGCCGGTCGCCGCGCTCGCGGCTCGGATGTCCGAGGGCTCTGGTAGACATGGCCGGTGAACAGAGGTCAGTTGATGGCAGCCCTCGCCGACGACCCGCGGGCCGCACTCGATCTCGGATGCCGGATCGTCGCCACGGCGGGCGTCGACGAACGTCGGCACGCGGAAATCCCGTTCGAGATCGCACGGAACGGCGACCGCACGACGGTGTGGTACGCCGCCGAGGCCTACGCGCAGAAGGCCGACGGCAGAGCCGCGCGCTGGATGGCGGAAGGAGCGGCGTCCCTCAGCGACCCGGACGGCATCGTCGTGGACCACCTGACGCTGCCGATCCTCGTCATGGAATACGACGTCGACCGTTGGACCACCTGTGACCAGGACTGGCGTATCGCTGTGCACTGCGATGATCCGGCCCGCGCGACGGTCGCGCTGAACGCGGCAGAACCGCGCCTCTACCTCGTCGCCAACGACGGCAGCGTGCAGCCGGACGGCATAGCCGGACTCACCGGCCCTCCTGGGCCCTGGTACACGCCGAACCACGTAGCCGTCGACGAGGACGCCCCCCTGATCCGGTTGGACTGCAAGAGCGGCGTCTTCCCACTCATGGCCCGCACCGTCCTCGAAATCGTCATCGAGGAGCTCCGCGCGGCCGGTGTCACTCAAGCCAGGCTCACGACGCCGAGGATCGAGGGGACAACGCCCTGACTCCGCCCGCCCGCGGCCGATCCGGGGACTTCCCGACCGGCGCCGCCGGGCCAGGCCGACCGACGAGCACCCACCCGTCGCCGAACCCGAACGGCTCGGCTTCGAGCAGCACTTGACGGCCGCACCTGCGATCTCCGGCTGCGCGCGGGGGTGCGGAGACAGGGCTGGCAAGGCCGGTGGGCGCCGCCGCCCGGCCGCACTCGGCCCTGACCGCGACTCCCCGGGGATGCGGGCGGCCGGGAGGAGTCCGGCGGTTCCGCCGGCGAGGTCGCGCGCGGTGTCCGTCAGGAAGAAGCGCCTTCAGCGGGAACCTTCGACCCGGTGCCGGACACATACAGCGCATGGAACTGAACGACGCCGGCCCCACCGCGCCTGTCGGAGGGATATCCGACCGGGAGCTGTGGGCACGGGCGGTCGACGGCGATCAGGAGGCGTTCGGCCGGCTCTTCGACCGCCACGCCAAGACCGTCTACAACCACCTGTTCCGGCGGACGGCTGACTGGTCCGAGGCCGAGGACCTCACCTCGACGGTGTTCCTCCACGCGTGGCGCCGGCGGTCGGAGACCGTGCTGGACCGCGACTCTGCCTTGCCGTGGCTGCTGGGCATCGCCGACCACCTGGTGTCGAACACCAGGCGGCGGCTGCGCCGGGCCGAGGCGCTGCTGCGCCGGCTCGTCTCGCATGACGAGCCGGCGGGCGACCACGCGGACCGCGTCGCCGGCCTGGTCGACGACGAGCGTCGGATGTCGCAGATCCACCGGGCGCTGGCCCGGCTTCCGCGCCACGAACGCGAGGTCGTCGAGCTGTGCGTGTGGTCGGGCCTGGACCAGCAGGCGGCCGCGGCGGCGCTGGGGGTGGCGGTCGGAACGGTGAAGTCCCGATTGCACCGGGCGCGGCGCAGGTTGGGGGCCGACCTCACCGGCGGACCCCGGGTTCCGGCGTCGTCCAGTTCCAGGAATCCCGTCACCCAGGAGGAGGCCGCACGATGAATGACACGCAGGGTGTTCCCGCGCCTCCCCCCGATCGAGATCTGCCGAACCACCGGCGGATCCGCGAGGAGCTCATGATGAAGATCGATCCAGACGACCGGCACACGTCGCTGGGCCGCAGGTGGGGGCTGCCGCTGGGCATCGCCGCCGGCGTCGCGGCGATGAGCGTCGCGGCCGTGGCCGTCTTCGGCGGGGAGGGGGCCTCCGCGCCCGTCCAGGCCGCCGGCGGCGGACATGCGGCGGGCGCTGCCGCGTCGGCGAGCCCGAGCCCGACGCGGGTCTCCCCGGCGGTCGGCGCCGGCTCGGCGCCGTCCTCCGCCCCTGCGGCCTCCGCCTCCGCCTCCGCCGGGTCCACCGTCACCAGTGTGGCCACGACCCCGATCGGGGCCGGGGCTGTCGCCGAAATCCTGGCCTCCTGCCTCGGACCGGACGCTTCGAGGTTCCACGCGGTGATCGCCGTCCGCACCCCCGTCGCCTCGCAGGACTGGGACGGCGCGGTCATCGCCGTCGACTCCGCCGGTCAGTACGCGCAGTGCGAGACCAAGGGGGACCGGGGCACCAGCCAGGACGTCCCGGCGACGTTCATCAACGACCGCCTGTGGGGGACCGGCCACGTCGTCGAGTACTTCGACTCCACCGGTGGGCCGGCCGGCCAGGGGCAGTACCTCTCGCTGGGCGCGGGCCACTACACGTCGGACGTCGCCAAGATCACCGTCAGCTACGGTGACAACCCGAAGCAGTACCCGGCGGTCATGGCAGGCGGCGCGTTCTTCTGCGCGGCGGCCTTCTCCGGGGCACGTCCGCCGCCAAGCCCTGGGCCGCGATGCCGGCCTCGTACGTCCACGCCTACAACGCGGCCGGCAAGGAGATCTACGACCAGAGGACGGACCCGGAGTTCACCGGCGACGACAAGTAGCGGGCCGGGCCGGCCTCTGCTGAAACACCTCGCACACGGGGTCCGTTCACTCCGGTGACCACGGAACGGGCACGGACCCCGCGCGCGCGGCGCGGGGGGCTCTTCGCCCGCAGCGGCCGCGAGGGGCGCCGGCCGCCCCTCGCGGTCCTCGTGCTTCCCGCGGCCGGCACAAGCGGTTCATCCGGTCCAGGTGGCGAGGTGGCGGCCGTTACGACGCCGGATGTCGCACGAACGGGTGATGTCCGGCCCGTTGCTGACGGTCGCGGCCGCGGTGGGTGCTTTCCTCGGACCGACAGTCCACCGAATGCCCGGTTCTTCACCCTGCCCGTCCGACCGTCGAGACCGCCTGCGAGGCACCCCATGTCCAGCGCGACATCCGACACGCCCGCTCCCGAGTCCGTCGACACGACACAACCCAGTATCGCCAGGGTGTACGACGCCTTCCTCAACGGCGGCAACAACTACGAGGTGGACCGCGAGGTGGTCCGGGCCGTGCGGAAGGTCGCTCCGGAGGCCGCGGACCTGGCCGTCGAGAACCGCCGCTTCCTGATCCGCGCCTGCCGGTTCCTGGCCGGCCAGGCAGGCATCACCCAGTACCTGGACTGCGGCTCGGGTCTGCCGACCGCGGAGAACACCCACAACGTGGTGCAGCGCGCCAACCCGGACTCGCGGGTGGTCTACGTGGACAACGACCCGGCGGTCCTGGCCCACAGCCAGGTGCTGCTGAAGGAGAACGAGAACGCCGTCTTCGTCTCCGCGGACATCTTCGAGCCGGAGAAACTGCTGCGCGACGACGCGGTGCGCGCCCATCTGGACTGGGGGAAGCCGGTCGCGCTGCTGCAGATGGGTACGCTCCACCACTACAACGGCGAGCACACGCGTACGCGCAAGGACATCATGCGCGCCTACGTCGACGCGCTTCCGGACGGCTCCTATGTGGCGATCAGCCACTTCCTGGACCCGGAGGACGAGTACACCGCGACGGCCCGGAAGATGGAGGAGATCTTCCTGCACAGCATGATGGGCAGCGGCACGTTCTCCACCGCGGCCGAACTGCGGGAGCTGTTCGACGGTCTGGAGCTGGTTCCCCCGGGCCTGGTCCGGTGTGCCGAGTGGCGGCCGGACGCTCCGCGGCTCGCACCGCTGAACGCGCCCCAGCGGTGCATCGCCGGTGCCGTGGCCCGAAAGCCGTGAACCGCGCTCCGCGCCCCCGCGGAACCTGACGGCGGAACCAGCACACGCGTCCGCGGCTCCTCGCGGTCCCGGCCCGGCGGCCGGGCTTCCCCGGGGCCGGCCTGTGGACGAGCGCCGACCGGGTGGACGAGCGCCGCCCCGGCGGACGAGCGTTCCGGGCAGGTCCGGCCGGGTGTCTCCGTCGCGCGCCGGGGGCTCGTGGGTCCGGACGACGCGCGGCAGGCATCGGCACCTGGCCGTATCAGTGCGGCCCGGCCTGACGGCGGCTCTGTTCACGGGGTTCCGGCTCTGGTTCACCCTCCCCGGTGCCGCCGGCCAGGGCTGCCTGGTATCGGGGTCGTACCCAAGGGGGCGGTTGCCCTGAGCGGGTCGCGGCGTCAGCCGCAGAAACGTCATGGCGCCCGCTCGTCACTCCCGCGAGGGATTCTCGCCCTTTGGGCGCGTTGTCACAATCGAGACCGCATCTGGTGGATATCGCCGCGCACACGCGCGGCACACCCGTGAAGGATTCCGGATGAACAAGGTCTGGTCCGCCCTGGCTGTCGCGGTGACGGGCTCGGTCCTGCTGCCCGCCGGTACGGCGGACGCCGCCCCCGCGAAGTACGCCCGGCACAACGACGCGGCGGCCCAGTTCCGCAAGGCGGGCATCTCGTGGACGTCGAGCGGGAACTGCGCCGACTGGAACAAGAGCGGATGTACGTCCTTCACCGACATCAACAAGGCGACCGTGGCGGGCGCCATCGCCTTCAAGAAGCTCAGCAAGTGCCGGGTGGTCATCACCGCCGGAACCGAGGTCGGCCACACGGCGGGCACGTACTCGCACCGCAACGGCTACAAGGTGGACATGTCCAAGCGGGACGGGTGCCTGGACCGCTACATCCCCAGCCACTTCAAGCGGGCCGGCGCGCGTAGGGACGGCACGAAGCTCTACACGTCACCGGCCGGCAACGTGTACGCACGCGAGAAGAACCACTGGGACGTCCTGTACCGCAACGGCCGTGCCTGACGGGCCGTCCCGCGCCGCGTGACGGGCGGGACCGCCCGCCGAGCCAGCGGGTCCGCCGCATCCGGCAGACCCGCTGGTCCCCGCCCGCCGGGAGCGGCAGGAGGGAGGCTCTGCCTCTCAGCCCGCGGCAGCGGTGCTCCGGGTGATTTCCGCGGCCACCTCGCGCGCCGTCGCGTAGGAGAAGAGCATCTCGACGTCGAAGTCCGGGTCCAGCTCCGCCTGGATCCGGGAAGCCACCCGCATGGCGCGCAGCGAGTCTCCGCCGTGGTGGAAGAAGTCGTCGTCGAGGCCGACCTCGGGGAGGGCCAGCACGTCCCGGAAGATCCTGACGACCAGCTCCTCCAGCTCCTCCAGCTCACGCGACGTGGCCCGGGGGGCGTCGGACCGGGTCGGCGCCGGCTCGTCGGACGGCACCGTGAGGGAGAGCAGGTCGGTCTTGCCGGCGGGCGTCAGCGGCAGTTCGTCCATGGCCACCAGGATCTCGGGGATCATGTACGAGGGAAGGCGGTGGCGCAGCCGTTCGCGCAACCGGTCCGGTTCGGCGGGGGCGGTGCGGTCGGCCGGCACGGTCCAGGCGACGAGCCTGCCGTCGCGCACCGCGACGGCGGCCGCCGCGATCTGCGGCGCCTCCAGCAGCACCTGCTCGATCTCGCCCGGCTCGATGCGGTAGCCGCGCAGCTTGAGCTGGCGGTCCATCCGGCCGAGCACCTCCACCCGGCCGTCCGGGAGGGTGCGCGCGTGGTCGCCGGTGCGGAACATCCGCGAGCCTTCAGCGTACGGATCCGCCGCGAAGCGCTCGGCGCTCAGTTCGGGCCGGTTCCAGTAACCCTCGGCAACGCCGTCGCCGCCGATGCACAGTTCGCCCACACAGCCGATCGGAACGAGGTCGCCGCGCGGGTCGAGGACACGGAGGACGGTGTTGGAGATCGGGCGTCCGACGGTGATCCGGGTGGTCTCGGCGTGGACCTCCTCCACGCTGGAGTAGACGGTGGTCTCGGTCGGGCCGTACATGTTCCAGACGGACTGGCCCCGCTTGGCCAGCGGCTCGGCCAGGTCCGGGGGGAACGCCTCGCCGCAGCTGTACAGCCGCGGCCGCCCGCTGCCCTGCCACCCGGTGTCGAGGAGCGCCCGGTAGCGCGACGGTGTGGCCTGCAGGGCGGTGATGCCGTGCCGGGTGGTGTAGGCGTCCACCTCCCTGCCGCTCAGGCCGAGCTTCCGGCCCCCGAGGTGGATGGTGGCCCCCACCGCGAGCGGTACCAGGAGTTCGGCCAGCGACGTGTCGAACGTCAGAGTCGTCAGCGCCAGGAAGCGGTCGTCCCGGCAGAGCCCCGGGTGGCGCAGCGCCAGGCTGTCCACCAGGTTGGCCAGGGCCCGGTGGCCGACGGCGACGCCCTTGGGGCGTCCGGTGGAGCCGGAGGTGTAGATGACGTAGGCGAGGCCGTCCGGGTCGGCGGCCGGCGGAGCTGCGGCCTCCGTCTCGGCGACCGTTGCGAGGTCCTCGCGGGTGACGTCCAGGACGGCGCCCTCCCAGCCCTCCAGGCCCGGGGCCGCCGCGGTGTCCGTGACGACCAGCACGGGATCGGCGTCCCGCAACACGTAGGCGGTCCGCTCGGCGGGGTGCGCCGGGTCCAGCGGCACGAACGCCGCTCCCGACCGCGCGACGGCGAGCAGGGCGGTGACCAGATCGGCGCGGCGGCCCAGGCAGAGGCCGACGCGGTCGCCCGGACCTGTGCCGAGGGCCTCCAGGCGCCGGGCGAGGGCGGTGGCCCGGGCGTCCAGCTCGCGGTAGGTGTACGTCGCGTCGTCGGCGACGACCGCGGGGTGGTCCGGCCGGGCGGCGAGCGCCCCGTCGATCAGGTCGGCGAGCAGGGCGCGTGGCGGGGTGCGATCGACGTCCGTACCGTTCCAGCGGTCGAGCAGCAGGGCGCGGTCCTCCTGCGGCACCGCCAGCAGCTCGCGCACGGACATGGCCGGACGGTCGCCGAGGCGCTCCAGTACGGCGGTGACGTGCCGGAGGAGTCCTTCCGCCTCACCCTCGCCGAACACGGCCGCGTCCACGACGAGTTGCAGGCGCAGTTCGGCCGCGGCCCGCACCACCAGGGTGGCGTTGTAGTTGGTACGGGTCTCGTAGCGGACGTCGGTGATCCGCAGCGCCGTCCCGGACAGCGCGGCCTCCGACGGGTCCGGGTAGTTCTCGAAGACGACGACGGTGTCGAAGAGGTGTACGCCGTGGTCCGTCCCGGCCCAGCGCCCGACGTCGGTGAGCGGGGTGTGCTGGTGTTCCAGCACGGGGTGGCGGGATGACGCGTACCGCTCCAGCCACTCCTCGGCCGTGGCGTCGGGTTCGACGCGCGCCCGCACCGGAACGGTGTTGATGAACATGCCGATCATGTCCTCGGCGCGCGCCAGCGGCGGCCGTCCGGCGACGGTGACGCCCACCACCACGTCGTCCCGGCCGGAGTAGCGGGCGACGGTGCCCGCCCAGGCGGCCTCCACGAGGCTGCTCAGGGTGATCGACCGGGCCGCCGCCACGGCGCGCAACCGCGCGGAGGTCCGGGCGGGGAGGAGGGCACGGACGGTTCGGAAGCCGCCCGACGGCTTGGCGCCCGGCCGGGTGCCGGGCAGGGTGAGCACCGCGGGTTCGCGGTAGCCGGCCAGGTAGTCGGTCCAGAAGACGCGGTCGCGCTCGGGATCCTGCCGGCGCAGCCAGGCGACGTACTCCCGGAACGGCGGCGGCGTCGCCGAACTGCCGCCCGGCTGTCCCAGTTCGGCGGTGACCTCGGCCATCAGCAGCGCTGCCGACCAGCCATCGAGGATCATGTGATGGTACGTCCACACCATCAGGTGTTCGTCCGGGCGCAGCCGCAGGGCCAGCAGCCGCATCAGTGGCGGCCGGGTCAGGTCGAACGGCTCGGCGCTGCCGCGCGCGACCTCCGCGGCGACCGAGTCGGCGCGTGCCGCCTCGTCCAGTTCCGACAGGTCGCGGAAGTCGACCCGGACGTCCGCATCGGGAAGGACCACCTGGTGCGGGGCGCTGATGCGCTCGTGGACGAAGCCGGTGCGGAGTACCGGGTGCCGTGCGGCCACGGTCCGCCATGCCTCCGTCAGCGCCCGCAGGTCGAGTTCGCCGAGGAGCCGGAAGGTGGTCGTCTCGACGTAGAGGCCGTGTCCCGGAGAGGTGCTGGTGTGGAAGAGCATCCCTTCCTGGGCCGGAGAGAGCGGGTAGATGTCCTCGATGCCGTTCACTGCGTGTCCTCTCCGGACCGGAACAGGTGAAGCACCCGCGCCAGGTCCTCGGTGGTGAGATCCGCGTCCGGGAAGTGGCCCGGCGCGTCGGCGGGTGGGGCGTCCTCCGCCGGGGCGCGGCCCGCCGCGGGCCTCGGCCAGGGCCGCGGGTGCCGCGGCTTCCGCGCCGATCCGGTCGGCCAGCGCGGCGGCGGTGGGGTGGGCGAAGAGGTCGCCGGGCGACACCGCCAGCCCCGCGTTCCGCATCTCGGCGGCTATCTGGACGACGGCCAGCGAGTCGGCGCCGAGTTCGAAGAGGTTGTCGTCGGCTCCCACGACGGGCACGCCGAGCATGCGCGCCCAGATCCGCGCGACGCGCCCCGGCAGGCCGTCAGGTCCCGGCAGGTCGTTCGAGGGTGCGGCGTCCTGCCTCTGCCGGGCGCGGCCGGACCCGGCCGCGAGCCGCGGGGTGACGAGCACATGCGGCAGGTGGGGGTTGGCGAGGACCAGGTCGAGTGCGCGCAGGCCGCGCCGGGTGGGGATACCGTCGGCGCCGCGGTCCCCGGCCGCCGGGTCCCGGTCCGGCGCGGTGGGCACCGGGCGCAGGACGAACCCTTCAACGACCGCCGCGGGCCGGCCGTCCGGACCGGTGAGCGTGACATCCGCGACGAGGGTGCCGCCGGCCTCCGGGTCGCCGGAGCGCAGCACGATGTGCGCGTACCCCTCGGCAGCGAGATCCTGGTGGACGATCAGCCTTCGGTAGGCCGCGGGCAGGTGGCCGCCGGTGCCCTCGGCCACGGCCCCGGTGGCGGCATCGAGCAGCGCCGGGTGCAGCGGGTGCACGGCGGTGTCCCCGTGGCAGTGCTCCGGCAGCCGCAGGACGAGCAGGGCCGACCCCTCGTCCCGGTGGGTCCGCGCCACGCAGGCCCACCGGGGCCCGGTGGCGAGCAGGCCGCCGGGTCCCCGGTCCCGCGGGGCGCCGGCCGGGGCGGCGGGAGCGCGCAGTGCGTCGAGGTCGAGGGGGCCGGGGCGGGGCCCGTCGTGGGAGCGGACGCGTCCCTGGCCGTGCGGGCGGCCGGCGGACGCGGAGGAGTGCACCTCCCAGCCGTGGCCGCCCTCCGGGTGCGGCCGCAGCCGGACGACGACCACCGGCGGTCGCGCGTCGGGGATCCGCAGCGGGCTGGTGAAGACGGCGTCCAGCTCGACCGGGGCCGGGTCACCCGCCGGCTCCGCGCACCCGTGGTCCGCCACCGTCAGCAGCCGGTAGGCGGCGAGTGCCAGGTCGAGCAGGGCCGTGCCGGGGAGGACCGGCTCCTCCGCCAGGCGGTGCTCGTCGGACAGCCACGTCGTGTGCGGGCCGCGCCGCAGCCGGAAGTCGGTACTCCCGTCGGGCCCGTCGCGCCGGGCGTCGAACAGCGGGTGGCCGAGTGGCTCACCTTCTCCCTCCGCCCAGTCGGCGGTGCCGCTCCGGACGGCCATGCCGGTCTCGGACCAGCGGTCCCAGCCGATGGAGACGGCCGTGTCGGTGGCGTGCGCGAAGCTGTCGAGGAAGGCGTTGGCGCCGGCGTAGTCGGCCTGGCCGGCCGCGCCCGCCACGGACAGCAGGGAGGAGCACAGCACCATGACCGGCCGGTCCTGTCCGGTCAGCCGGTGAAGCAGCACCGTGCCGCGTACCTTCGGCTCCAGGACCCGTGCGACGTCCTCGGGGCGGCGCAGGGTCATGACGCCGCCCCCGGGCAGGCCGGCCGCGTGCACGACTCCGGCGATCCGGCCGTAGCGCCGGCGGACCTGGTCGAGCGCCTCCGCCAGGCCCCGCTCATCGGCGACGTCGCACTGGACCAGGCAGACCTCCGCACCCTTCGCGGCGAGCTCGGCCAGAGCGCGGGCCGGCCCCGGAGGGCAGAACCGCGCGGGCTCGCGGTTCTTCGGCCTGATCACCTGCCAGTCCGGACCGTCGGGCACCGGCCGGCGGGTGAGGAGCACGAGGGTCCGGCCCCGCTCGGCAAGGTGCGCGGCGACGGCGGTGCCGATGCCGCCCATGCCTCCGGTGATCAGCCAGGCCCCGCCGGGAGGCCCGACGGGCGACCGCGCGCCGTCGTCCAGCGCCGGGCGCGCCGTGCTCGGCAGCAGGCGCGCGCGCCCGCGGACGGCGACGACCGGCTCGGCCGCTCCACCGCCGAGCGCCGCGAGCTCCGCGACCACCGCGTCCGCGGCCCGGGAGAGGTCGGCGCGCGAGCGGCCCGCGCAGTCCAGGTCGAGCACGCGCACCGTGCTGCCCGGGAGCTCCAGCGGCAGGACCCGGGCGGGCCCGAGGGCCGTGGCGGCGTGCGGTGCGCGGGGAGGCTGCCCGCCCACGGCGAGGGCGGCGTCGCTGACCAGCAGCATACGGACGGGACGGCCGGGAAACCGCTCGCCCAGCGCCCGGGCGAGGGCGGCGGGCACCGTGACGGCCCGCAGCGCGCAGCGCGCGATGTCGTCGACGGGGGCGCGGTCGAGGGCGGGCGCGTCCACCGCCCAGCAGGAGACGACCGCGTCGGGCGGCGTGCCCCGCGAGGACAGCTCGGCGGCCAGGCCGCGGAACGCCTCCTGGCTGTCCGCGTCCAGCCGGTGCCCCTCGCCCTCGGGCCCGATCCCGCCCGGCAGGTCAGGGGCTCCGGAGCGCACCATGTGCACCCGGACACCGTCGTGTGCCAGTCGAGCGGCGACCTCCTCGGCGAGTCCCGAGGCGTCGGCGAGCAGCAGGACCGTACCGGGCGTGGTGCCGGGAGCGGGAGCCGGGGGCGCGGAGGGGGACCAGGCGAGCACGTGCAGCCAGTCGCCCGTCCGCCCCGGAGCGGTGCTCTCGTCCGCGGGGTCCGGGGCGGCGGCTGCCGGGCGGTGCGCGGCCGGGGCTCCGGCCGCGGCGGGGGCCGACGGCTCGAACCAGTGGCGGGTCCGTTCGAACGGATAGGTGGGCAGCGGGACGCGGCCCCGGCCGGTCCGCTCGCCCAGCGCCGTCCAGTCGACGTCGGCGCCGCGTTCCCACAGCCGGGCGACGGCGGTGAGCCGGGCAGGGGGCTCGCCGCCCCCGCCGCGGGGCCCTCCGAGCACCGGAAGGACCAGCCGGTCCCCGCCGAGGGTGCGGCGGGCGAAGCCGGACAGCGCGGTGCCCGGGCCCGCCTCCAGCAGCGCGGCGGAGTCCGGCAGGGCCCGCAGGGCGTCCGCGAAGCGGACGGCCTCCCGGAGCTGGCGAGCCCAGTACCGGGGCGAGGACGCCTCCTCGGCGGTGAGCAGCCGACCGGTCAGGGAGGAGACGACGGGGATCTTCGGTTCCTGGACGGGCGTATCGGCGACGAGCGCGGCGAAGTCGTCGAGCAGCGCGTCGGCGTGGCGGCTGTGGAAGGCGTGCCGGACGGACAGCGGGCGGGCCGTCACACCGTGCTCGGCGAGCACCTCCCGCAGCTCTTCGACGGCGGCCGGCTCACCGGCCGCCACACAGCGGTCGGGCGCGTTGACGGCGGCGATCTCCGGCGGGGACCCCGGGCCGAGCCGGCCCCGGCGCACGCGGTGCCGAGGAGGCGGCGCAGCTCGGCTTCGGGCAGCGGCACCGCGAGCATCGCTCCCGCCGGCATCCGCCCCATCAGTTCGCCTCGCCGGGCGACCAGCCGCGCGGCATCCGGCAGGGCGAACACCCCGGCGGCGCAGGCGGCGGACAGTTCGCCGACGCTGTGCCCGGCCAGGGCCGCCGGCCGTACGCCCAGGGCCCTCCACCACTCGGTCAGGGCGTACTCGACGGCGAACAGGGCAGGCTGGGCGACCTCGGTGCGGTCGAACGCGTCCGGCTGCGAGGGGTCCAGCAGCAGCTCGCGCAGCGGCGCGCCCGTCCACGGCCGAAGGGCCTCCAGACACCGGTCCAGGGCGGCCCGGAACACCGGCTCCTCCGCGTACGGCTCCGCCGCCATGCCGGGGGTCCCGGCGCCCTGCCCCGGGTAGAGGAAGGCCACCGCTTCAGGGGTGTCCGCGGCGGGCACGGGATCGCGGCGCGGCGCGGCCGGCGCCGCCGCGCGACCGGGCGCCGCGATGCCGGCTCGGCGCCAGAGGCGGTGCGTACGCCCGGTCTGCAAGGTGTGCGCGGCGTCGGCGAGGGCCGGGGCGCCGGGCCGCGCGAGCGCCGCGTCCAGCCGTACCGCCAGCTCGTCCAGCGCCTCCGGGGTACGGGCGGACAGCGGCAGCACCTGCCAGCCGCCGTCCGTGTCCGAGCCCGGTGCCCGGCGGGGCCGCGGCGGGGCGTCCCGAAGGATCACGTGGGCGTTGGTGCCACCGATGCCGAAGGAGCTCACCCCGGCCGTGCGGGTGCCCTGCCGGCCGGGCCAGGGCTCCGCGGCGGTGAGCACCCGGAAGCTGCCGGGGTCCAGTCCGGCCGAAGGGCGTTCGAAGTGCGCGGTGGGTAGCAGGGTGCGGTGCTGGAGCGCCAGGACCGTCTTGATCAGTCCGGCCATACCGGCACACGTGTCCAGGTGGCCGACGTTCGACTTGACCGATCCGAGCACCCTGCGGGGGTCGGGAGCGTCGGCGAAGACGCGGTCGAGGGCGGCGAGTTCTATGCGGTCGCCGAGCGCGGTGCCGGTGCCGTGCGCCTCAAGGCAGGAGATGTCCTCGGGGCCGACAGCGGCGACGGACTGCGCGGCGGCGATCACCCGGACCTGGCCTTCCAGGCCCGGCGCGGTGAAGCCGACCTTGCGGCCGCCGTCGTTGTTCACCGCCGAGCCGAGCAGGACGGCCCGCACCGTGTCGCCGTTCGCGACGGCGTCGTCGAGCCGCTTGAGCACCACGACGCCGACGCCGCCGCCGAAGACGGTGCCGTCGGCGGCGGCGTCGAAGGGGCGGCAGCGGCCGTCCGCCGACAGGATGCCGCCTTCGGTGTGCAGGTAGCCCAGGCCCTGGGAGACACCCGCGGAGACGGCTCCTGCCAGGGCCACCTCGCACTCGCCGCTGAGCAGTGCCTCTCCGGCCAGGTGGACGGCCACGAGGGCGGAGGAGCAGGCGCTCTGCACGCTCAGGCTCGGCCCGGTGAGACCGAGCCGGTAGGACGTCTGGGTGGCCAGGTAGTCCTTGTCGCCGGCGGCCAGCCACTGCATGTCGGCGCGGTCGGCCAGTTCGGCGGCGTGCGGCAGCAGGTGGTGGGTCAGGTAGGAGTTGAAGCCGGCCGACGCGTAGACACCCACACCGCCCGCGACGTCCTGGACGGGCTGCCCGGCGTCCTCCAGCGCGGTGACCGCGCACTGCAGGAAGAGGCGGTGCTGAGGGTCCATGAGCGCGGCGTCGCGCGGGGTCACGCCGAAGAACCCGGCGTCGAACTCGTCGATGCCGTCCAGCACCCCCCCGGCCGGGACGAACCGCGGGTCGGCCAGGCGGTCGTCCGGAACCCCGAGCGCTGCCAGCTCCTCCCGGGTGCGGAAGGTGACGCTGTCCCGGCCCGCCACCAGGTTCGCCCAGAAGGTCTCGGCGTCGGGCGCGCCGGGGAACCGGCACGCGAGGCCGGTCACGGCGATCGCGTCCTGCAGGTCCGGTGCGCCGGCGGGGACGTGCCCGGTGTCCTGACTGGTCATTCGACTCTTCTCCTTAGGGGCGCCTTAGGGGGCGGTACGAGCCGCGGTCGCTGTCGCGCGGACGGGGCCGGCCGCCGGCCCCGTCCGCGCGGGCTCTCAGTCGGTGGACGGGCCGCCGGCGCGGCGTGCGGCCCGCCGCCGCTCGTGGTGCCGGCGTCGGCCCTCGGCCGGGGCCGCGTCGTCCTCCGCGCCGGGCAGCGCCGCGGCCGCCGGCGCGACTGGTGCGGCGCCGTCCAGCGCCTCGGCGAGGTGCCGGACGGTCGGACGGTCGAACATCTCGACGACCGACAGCTCCGTACCGAACTCCTCGGTGATCCGGCGCTGTACGCGCACCAGATGGATGGAGGTCGCCCCGGCGTCGAAGAAGTTCGTGTCGAGGCCGATCTCCCGGCCGTCCAGCACCTCCTGCCACAGGGCCCCGAGCCGCTCCGCGGTGCTGCCGGCGGCGGAGCCGGCTCCCACCCCCTCGACGGCCGGCTCCACGGCGGTCCGGCCGCCGGCCGGCGGGGCGTCGGAGCGGGCGGCGGACGAGGCCGCGGGGACGGGCCGTGCCGGGGTGCCGTCCAACCGGGCGAGCGCCTCGCGGTCCACCTTGCCGTTGGCCGACAGCGGCAGCGCCTCGATCAACCGCAGGTGCCGCGGAACCATGTACCCGGGCAGTCGCCGGGCGAGTTCGTCCCGCAGCCCGGCCACCCACCCGTCCGGGCCCTCCGCGGCGGTGTCCAGGCCCACCGGGAGACCGCCGAACAGCGTGTGCAGCACCGTCTGGTCGTCCTCCAGGCACAGGATCTCCCGCAACGCCCCGGCGTACACGTCCCCGATCGGGCACAGGCCGATCCGGCAGTCCGCGGCCCGCTGCCGCAGCAGCTGCGCCATCGCCCCGGCCTCCAGCAGACCGAAACGGTCGGAGAGTTCGCCGTACACGGGCGTCAGGGCCGCGTTCCGGGCGACCAGGTGGACGGCGAAGCCCGCCTGCCGGGCCAGCGGCCGGTTGGACTCTCCGAACAGCGCCGGATCGAGGGCCCGTTCGGCGCCCTTGGGCCCGTCCAGCGCCAGCAGGGCGGAGCCGGCCGGGTCGAGGTAGTAGACCCCGGCCGCGATCCCCTCGACGCCGCCGTCCCCGACCACCACGTACGTCTGCACGGGGTAGAGGCCGCCGGCCGAACCGTAGGCGTAGCGCGGCACGCCGTCGTCGTCCTGGCGGGTGAGGACGGTGAGCAACGCGTACAGGTCCGCCGCCGGTACCGGGCCGGTGCCGAACCCGGTGGCCGCGCCGCGCGCGGCGGACGCGGCGCGCAGCTCCAGGACGTCGGAGGGCAGCGCGAACGGCAGCACCTCGCGGCCCGCGAGGTCGTCACGCCGCCCCGGCTGGCGAAGCCGGGTCTCCAGCCTGCGCACCCGCTCGGCGTCGAGGACCGCTGGGGTGGCGGCCCCGGTTCCGCCCGGCGCGGCGCTCCCGGCGACCGGTGCCTCCCGTACGACGTAGGCCGCGAGCTGGGCGGACGTGCCCGAACCCGTGACGTAGGCGGCGGCCTCCCGGACGCCCTCGGTCCGCACCAGCGCGGCCTCGATCTCACCCAGTTCGATGCGCATGCCGCGCACCTTGACCTGGGAGCCCTCACGGCCGAGGAACTCCAGGTCGCCGTCCGGCATCAGCCGGGCCATGTCGCCGGTCCGGTAGAGCCGCTCCCCGGTTGCCGGGTGGGTGGGGAACGCCCGGCCGGTGAGCTCGGGCGCGCCGCGGTAGCCCACGGCGAGACCCACCCCGCCGATGTACAGCGCGCCGGGCACCCCGGTGGGCCGCAGCCGGAAGGCGTCGTCGAGGACGTACATGGTCTGGTTGCGCATGGGCCGGCCGTAGGGGATGCTCGGCCGCTCCGGGTCGACCGGGCCGACCGGGTGCAGCACCGACCAGATCGACGCCTCGGTGGCGCCGCCCAGGCTGACCACCTCGGCCCCGGGCGCGACCGACCTGACGGCATCGGGCATACCGACGGGAATCCAGTCCCCGCTGAGCAGGACCAGACGCAGACTCCCCACGTCCACCGCCGGGTTGCCGGAGGCGTGCACGAGCAGCATCTCCATCAGCGCCGGCACGGAGTTCCACACGGTGACGCCGTGATCGGCGACGAGCCGGGCCCACCGGACCGGGTCGCGCTCCTCGCCGGGACCGGGCAGGACGAGCGCCGCGCCCGCGGCGAGGGTGCCGAAGATGTCGTACACCGACAGGTCGAAGCCCAGGGACGACAGGGCGAACACCCGGTCGTCGGCCGTCACGCCGAACCGCTCGTTGACGTCGGTGACGGTGTTGAGGGCGCCCCGGTGGTCGGTCATCACGCCCTTGGGCTCGCCGGTGGACCCGGACGTGTAGATCACGTACGCCAGGTCGCCGGGCGCGGTGGCGGGGCGCGGGTCCCGGCCGGCGTCGGCGGCGGTGCCGGCCGCGACCGCTTCGCCGAACGGGATGACGGCGACCCCCTCCGGCGCCCGGTCCCCGGCAGGCGCGGAGCCCGGAACGATCAGGGCGGCGGCTCCGGCGTGGGCCAGGGAGGCGGCCACGCGTGCGGCGGGCAGGCCGCTGTCCAGGGGCAGGTAGGCGCCCCCGGCACGCAGCACCCCGATGGCGGACGCGACCTGCTCCCATCCGCGGTCCGCCAGTACGCCGACGAGGTCGCCGGCCCGGACGCCGGCCCCGCACAGGGTCCGGGCGACGGCCAGCGAGGCCCGGTCGAGTTCCCCGTAGGTGACCGTGCCGGTGGCGGAGACGACCGCGACGCGGCCCGGCTCCCGGCGGGCGCGGGCGAGGAACGGCTCGTGCAGCAGGCCGTCCGGGAGCGGACCCGCGGTGTCGTTGAGCGCCGCGTACCGCGCGGCCTGCTCCGGGGGCAGCACCTCGCGGTGCGGGTCGGTCCAGGCCGCGGGCTCGTCGGCGAGGGAGGCGAGCAGCGCCGTGTACGCGCCGAACATGTCGTCCAGCGCGCTGGGCGCGAACAGCGCCTCCACGGCGTCCCAGGTGAGCCGGAGCCGGCCGCCGTCCTCCGCGATCTGGTGGTCGAGCCAGACCTGGGGGGTCTGGGTGATCGTGTACGCGACCCGGGCGCCCGGATCCGCCGGGGGAGTGCCGCCCGTGTCCGCGGCGCCCAGTTCGCTGGTGAAGACCACGGGCATGACGGCGTCGGCGACGCCGCGTCGGCGCGCCAACTCGCCGGCCGCCCACACCCCGCTGACGAGCTGGTGGTCCAGGTCCTCCCAGAGCCGGTCCTGCACCCGGCGGGCGCGGTCCTCGAAGGAGCCGGCGCCGCCGCCGTCCACCTCCAGCATGGTGAGGGCGGTGAAGTCGCCGACGAGCGCGGGCAGGTCGGGGTGGTCGCCGACCCGGTTGAAGAGGGTGAGGTTGAGGGTGAACCGGTCGGTCCCCGCCCAGGTGCCGAGCACCGTGGCGTACGCGGCGAGGGCGAGCGCGGACGGGGTGATCCGCGCCGAGGCGGCCCGCTCCTTCAGCCGGGCCCACACGTCCGCCGCCAGGTACGCCTCGCGGCGCCGGAACCGCGTCTCGGCCAGTTCCTCGGGGCGCCGGGCCAGCGGCAGCGGGGGCGCGGGCGGCAGGGTGTCCAGCCGGTCGCGCCAGTAGGCGAGGTCGCGCTCCCGCTCGGGACCGCCGCGACGCTCCTGCTCGGCCATCACGTAGTCCCGGAAGGACAGTTCGAGCGGACGGGGCCGGAACTCCCCGCGGTAGACGGCGAGGAGCTCGCGCAGCAGGATCTGCACGCTGCCGCCGTCGGCGATCAGGGTGTCGATGCCGAAGTGGACGCGGGCGCCCGTGTCCCCGGTCCGGCTGGCCCGGACGTCGAACAGCGGCCAGGTCTCCGAAGGCAGCACCTGGTGGGACATCGCCTCGCGGGTCGCCCGCAGACGGCTCTCGCACGCGGCGGCGTCGAGACCGCGCAGGTCGTCGACCGCCACCCGGTAGTCCGGGACGTCCGCCAGGATCCGCTGGGCGCCGTCCGCGTCCACCACGATGCGCAGGGCGTCGTGGCGCCGCACCAGGGCCTGCCAGGCCCGCTCCAGCCGGGGCAGCTCGACGTCGTCGACGTCGAGCTCGACGTACAGGTGACAGGAGACGTCTCCGCCGACGGTGCCGCTGCGGCCGATCCAGTAGGCGCGCTGCACGTCGGTGAGCGGGAACGGGTCGTGGCGGTGCTCCGGGTCGGGCCGCAGCACCGCCGCGGCGGGTGCCGCCCCGGCTTCCGGGCCGGCTTCCGGGCCGGCCTGGGCCGCGCCGAGTCCGTCCACGGCGCGGGCGAGCGCGGCGACGGTGGACGCCTCGAACAGGGTGCGCAGGGGCAGCCGGACGCCGAACGCGCGTCGGATTCCGGCGGCGACCTGGGCGGCCAGCAGGGAGTGGCCGCCGAGTTCGAAGAAGTCGTCGTGCGCCCCCACCCGTTCCGCGCCCAGGGCGTCCTGCCAGATCTCCGCGATCAGCTTCTCGGTGGCGGTCGTCGGCGCGATGGGGGCGGCGGCGCTCCTCCCCTCGGGCCCGGGGGCGGGCAGCGCCGCGCGGTCCACCTTTCCGTTGCCGGTCAGCGGCAGCGCGTCGAGGAGGACGAAATGGGACGGGACGAGGAACGGGGGGAGCACGCGGGCCAGTTCGGCGCGCAGCTCGGCGGCCGTGGGCGGCTCGCCGGGCGCCTCCGGTACGACGTGGGCGGCGAGGGCCGCGCGGGAGGTGCCGAGGCCGTGCCCGGTGACCACGCACTGGCGTACCGCTGGGAGCGCGGTGAGCGCGGCCTCCACCTCCCCGGCCTCGACGCGGTAGCCGCGGATCTTCAGCTGGTTGTCGTTGCGGGACAGGTAGCCGAGTCGCCCGTCGCGCAGAACGCGGACGACGTCTCCGGTGCGGTAGAACCGCATCCCGGTGTCGGCCCCGCCCGGAACGGGTCCGAAACGCTCGGCGGTCAGCTCCGGGCGGTCCAGGTATCCGGCGGTCACACCGGCGCCGCCGATGTACATCTCGCCCGGAACACCGACGGGGACCCGGCGGCCGTACGGGTCGAGCACCCGGACCGCGGTGCCGGCGACGGGGCGCCCGATGGTGACGGCTCCCTCGGCCGGGTCGACGAGGTCGGTGGTGGACCACACGGTGGTCTCGGTCGGCCCGTACATGTTCCGGATCGTGCCGCTGACGTGCTGCGCGAGCCTGGCGGCGAGGTCGGTGTCCAGCGGCTCGCCGCCCAGCAGCAGCTGCCGGAGCCCACCGAGCGCGGCCGTGTCCGCCTCGTCCAGCAGAGCGCGGGCGTGCGAGGGGGTGCACTGGAGGTGCGTGACGCGGTGGGCTCGGACGAGTCCGGTGAGGGACACCTCGCCCCGCGGGGCGGTGGGAGCCGCCGAGGCGGCCCGCTCCCTGAGGGCGGCCAGCCCCGGCAGGGCCCCGATCGCGGCGTCCGCGTCCACGCCGAAGTCCACGAGGCAGGCGATCTCGTCCACTCCGGCCCCGGCCAGCCGGCGGACCAGGGGCAGCCGGTCCTCGACGGTGCCGATGAGCGAGCTGTCCGCCAGATAGCGGGCACAGGCGTGGTCGAGGAGGGCCTCCTCGTCGTCGGCCGTGAAGTCCTCGGCCCTGATGTCGACGCCCATGGCACGGGCCATGTTCTCGATCAGACCGACGGAGGAGCGCAGGTAGTCGCGGAACGGCTGCCAGGCGTGCCCCCGGACGTCCCCGGCGTCGGCACCGACGAAGGTGTGCAGCATCAGCGTGACATGCGGGCGCCCGGGGTGGCCGGCCCGGTGCCAGGCGTCCCGGTAGACGGCGACGCGCTCGGCGAGCTCACCGACGCTCTGGCCGAGCAGGTGGGTCAGCAGCCGCACACCGGCCTCGCCCGCTCTGCGGCAGGTCTCCGGGCTGCCCGACGAGGTGAGCCACACGGGCAGTTCGTCCTGGACCGGGCGGGGCAGCACCCCGACCTCGACGGAGCGTCCGCCCGGGCCCTCGAAGGCCAGCCGGTCCCCGCGCCAGAGCCTGCGCACCTCGTCGAGCCCCTGGAGGGTGCGGATCTGGCGGTCCTCGTAGGCGTCCTTGGCCAGGACGAAGTCGTCCATGTGCCAGCCGGACGCGAACGACAGCCCGACCCGCCCGCCGGACAGGTTGTCGACGACCGACCACTCCTCCGCCACCCGGACGGGGTGGTGGAGCGGCATGACGACGCTGCCTGCCCGGATGCCGATGTTCCGGGTGGCCGTGGCCACGGCGGCGGCCAGGACGGACGGGGCGGGGAAGGAACCGCCGAAGGCGTGGAAGTGGCGCTCCGGCAGCCAGACGGCGCTGAACCCCTGCTCGTCACCGAAGCGCGCCCCCTCCATCAGCAGCCGGTACTGCTCCGGTCCGGGCAGGAGCCGGCTGGAGTCGCTGGCGAAGTAGAAGAGGCTGAACTCCGGTGCGGCGACGTCCCCTTGGGTCTCGTCCGGCACGGGGACGGCGGCGGTGCCCCCCTCGTCCGGGGTGACGACCACGCGGTGGCCGCGGCTGACCGTCCACAGCAGCTCCAGTACGGAGATGTCGAACGAGATACTGGTGACGGCGAGCCAGGTCACCGGCTGTCCGCCGGTGTCCACCACGCGGTCCATCGCGGCCAGGAAGGCCGTGAGGTTGCGGTGCAGGACCACGACGCCCTTGGGCCTGCCGGTGGAGCCAGAGGTGTGGATGACGTAGGCCGGCGACTCGGGGTCCGCCTCCGGCAGAGCGCCGCCCGCTCCCGCGCCGGCGGTGCCGGCCGGCGCGTCCGCGTCGACCAGGGGCACCCCGGCGGGGACCGCGTCGGCGGTCGCGAACACCGCGCGGGTCGCCGCGTGCACGAGCACGGCGGCGGGCGTCGCGTCGCCGCACACGTACCGCAGCCGCTCCAGCGGGTAGTCGGGGTCGAGCGGCAGGTAGGCCGCGCCGGTCATGAGCACGGCGAGCAGCGCGGCCGGCAGGTCGGCGCACCGGCGCATGCCCACGCCGACCCGGTCGCCCGGCCGGACCCCCGCGGCCCGCAGCAGGTCGGCCATGCCGGCCGCGCGGCCGTGGAGCTCCCGGAAGGTCAGCGAGGCGCCCGCGCAGACGACGGCTTCGGCGCCCGGACGATCGCGGACGGCCGCAGAGAAGGCGGTGAGCACGTCCGCGGCGCCCTCCGGTACCGGACCGCCGTCCCCGGCCGCGTCGAGCAGGGCCTGTTCAGCCGGGCTGAGGGCGAGCAGTTCCGACAGCCGCAGCCGCTGGTCGGCCGTGGCACGGCGCAGCACGCGCTCCAGGGCCTCGACGAGGGTACGCGCGGTGCCCTCGTCGAACAGGTCGCGGCTGTACTCGCAGATCCCCTCGGTGACGTCGCCCTGCCGGGCCAGTTCGAGGCTGAGGTCGGTCCGGCACAGGCCGTTGTCCAGGTCGACGATCCCCACCTCGACGCCGGGCAGCACGACCGCGCGCTCGGGCACGTTGCGGTAGCCGAACTGCGCCTGGTAGAGGGGCCCGTGGCTGAGGTCGCGCTCGGGGCTCAGCTCGCGCACGAGCCGCTCGAAGGGGACCTGGGCATGGGCCAGCGCGCCCAGGGCCGTTTCTCTGACCTGGGCGAGCAGGTCCGCGAAGGAGGGGTCGCCGGACAGGTCCGCCCGCAGGACCAGGCTGTTGACGAACATGCCGACGAGTCCGGCCAGCTCCGGCCGGTCCCGTCCGGCGGTGGGCACGCCGACGACGACGTCCTCCTGCCCGGAATGGCGCATGAGGACGGCCTGCCAGGCGGCCAGGGTGACCATGAACGGCGTCGCCCTGGCCTCCCGGGCGGCCGCCTCGACGGCCTCCGTGAGCCGCGGGTCCAGGGTGAAGCGGACCCGGCCGCCACGGTGTGTCGGCACCGCCGGGCGCGGCCGGTCGGTCGCGAGGTCGAGCAGCGGTGGCGCGCCGGCCATCCGCTCGCGCCAGTAGGCCAGTTGCTCGGCGAGGTTGTCGTCGGTGAGGTGGCGGCGCTGCCAGGCGGCCCAGTCGCCGTACTGGAGGGGCAGCGGCGGGTGCGCGGCCGCGGTGCCGTCGAGGTGCGCGCGGTAGCCGGTGCACAGGTCGTCCACGAGCACGGCCCTGGACCAGGCGTCACCGACCATGTGGTGGTTGACCACGACCAGCAGGGCGTGGTCGGGCGCGGTCCTGATCAGCAGGGCCCGGAACAGCGGCCCGCCGGTCGGATCGAAGGGTCGGGCGGCCTCCGCCTCGGCCAGCGCCCGTTCGGCGGGCCGGACGCCGTCCTCCTCGGGCCCGGCACCGTCGTCGTCGCCGGGCCCGAGGTCGACCACGGTCAACACGGACTCCGGGGACGGCAGCACCCGCTGCACCGGGGTGCCGTCGGCGGGGTCGACGACGGTGCGCAGCGCCTCGTGGCGGTCGACCAGCGCGGTGAGCGCCGCGTCGAGCGCGGCAAGGTCGAGGGGGCCGGCCAGGCGCAGCGCCACGTACTCGTTGTGGACGACGAGGCCGGGCATGAGCTGCTCCAGGAACCACAGCCGTTCCTGGCCGAAGGACAGGGGCGCCGGCCGCCGCGCGGGGGTGACGGGCCCCGGGCGGCGTCGGCCGGCGTGCCGGGGCCGGCGGGCGTCGTGGACGGGGCGGCCGAGCGGCCTCGGCTGCGGGCCTCGAACGCGGCCCGCTGTTCCGGGGTGAGCCGGGCAAGACGCTCTTCCCGGCCGATGGACTTGGTCACTGGCTCTCCAGTTCGGCGAGGATGCGCTCCTCGATCAGCTCGCCGAGGTCGGCGACGCGGCCGCCCTCGAAGAACGCACGGGCAGGCACGTCGACCTGGAACTCCGCCCGGAGCCGGGCCACGATCTGAGCGGCGAGGAGGGAGTGTCCGCCGAGGTCGAGGAAGTCGTCGTGGACACCGACCCGGTCGATGCCGAGCATCTCGCCGTATATCTCGGCGAGCCGCTCCTCGGTCGGGTTGCGGGGAGCGACGTAGGCGGTGGCGAGGTCGGGGCGGGGCAGCGCCGCGGTCGTGCGCCGCACGGCGGCCGGCTCGTCGGCGAGCCGCAGCGCGCCGTCCACGACGCCGGCCGAGGAACGGGCCACGACGGCGTGGCCGGGGAGCGCCGCGAGCAGCGCCGCGAAGGCGCGTGCCCCCTGGTCGGGGGTGAGGGCCCCGGCCAGCATGCGCTCCTGGAGCACCCGCAGGTCGGCGGGCACCTCGGCCTCGCTGGCCATGCCGACGCCGGCCCACATGTCCCAGTCGACGGCGACGGCGCGGCGGTCGCCGCGCGCCGTCTCCGCCTCCGCCGCGGCGGCCAGGTAGGCGTTGGCCGCCGTGTAGTCCGCCTGCCCGTAGGTGGGAACCAGGGTGGCCAGCGAGGAGCACACCACGAGGACCCGGGCCTCACCGGGACGCAGGGCGGCGAGCAGGTTGCGCGTACCCGTCACCTTCGGGCCGAACACCGTTCGCGCGTCCTCGTCGTCCCGGAGGGCGACGGAGCCGCCGCCCGGCACACCGGCGGCGTGCACGACGCCGTCGATGCCGCCGAACCGGGCTCGGACGTCGTCCAGCGCTCCGGCCAGGGAGCCGGCGTCGGTGACGTCGGCCTGGAGCACGAGCACCTCGGCGCCCGACTCCCGCAGTTGCCGCAGGAAAGCGGCCGCCCCGTCGTCGGGGGCCCGCCGCGCCAGCAGCGCCAGCCGGGCCCCCGAGGCGCGGGCCAGGTGCGCGGCGAGGGTCCGGCCGATGCCGCCCAGCCCACCGGTGACGAGCCAGGTCCCGCCGCCCTCAGCGGGGCCGGAGGGGTCCGCGGGGTCGACGGGGACGTCCGGGACGGTGCGCTCGACGGCCTCGACGGTACGGGTGAGCAGGCGGCCGCCGCGCAGGGCGAGGAGTCGGGCGGGAGCGGCCAGGACCGCGTCCAGCACCGCTTCGGCGTCCGGCCCCAGCGCCGCCCCGGCCGGCAGGTCGACCTGGGCGCACCGCAGGTTGGCGTACTCCTCGGGGAGGACCTGGACCGGGCCGCTGAGCATCGCGGCCGCGGGGTCGGGGCACTCGTCCGCGGCGGTGCGGAACGCGCCCCGGGTCAGGACCCCCAGGCGCACCTCGTTGACGATGCTCTCGTCCGCCATGGCACGGGCGAGCCGCACGAGTCCGAAGTAGCACGCGGTCTCGTCCGGATCGGTGGTGCTGCCGCCGCCGGCGCCCTGTCCGGGGCTCAGGCCCCAGGCGTAGAGCACGGCGGTGGGCGTGCGCACGAGCGCGCGCAGGTCGGCGAGCAGCTTGGTGTAGTGGGCCGGGTCGCGCGGGTCGAGTTCGTAGACGCCGCGGCGGACCCGCCGGTACTCGGTACCCGGCCGCACCACGGTGACGATCTGCCCGCGTGCCGTCAGCACGTCCACGGCCGGCTGCGCCGCGCCGTCCGGGTCCATCAGGACCAGCCAGGTCTGGCGCCGGCCCGGAATCCGGCCGGCGGTCTCCGGCCCCTCGTCCAGGGGGCGCCAGACGACGGCGGCGTGCACGGCGTCGGCGGCCTCCGGCCCGAGGCCGGGCGCGGGCGCCGCGGACAGGTCGGTGGGCCCGGGGTCGATCCAGTGGGGCAGGCGCTCGAAGGGGTAGACGGGCAGGCTGGTCACGCGCGCGCCGGAAGCGACGGGTTCCCACTGGACGCGGACGCCCCGAGTCCACAGCCCGGCCAGGGACAGCACCGCGCTCGCGGGCTCGTCGCCGGCCCCGCGCCGGCCGCGGGAGGGCAGCGGCGGCGGGGCGACCCCGCTGTCGTCGGAACGGACCGACCGCACCAGGTCGGTGAGGACGCTGCCGGGGCCCGCCTCCACCAGGACCAGCCCCTCGTCGAAGGCGGCGAGGGTGCGCAGGGCGCGGTCGAAGCGCACCGGTTCGCGCATCTGGCGGGCCCAGTAGGCGGGGTCGGCGGCCAGCTCCGCGGTGATCCAGTCACCGGTCACACCGGAGACGAACGGCACGCCGGGCGCGCCGCGGACGGCTCCTGCCACCTCCTCCGCGAAACGCGCGGCGGCCTCGTCGCACAGGGAGCTGTGGAACGCCCGGTCGACCGGCAGCGGCAGCGGGCGCAGGCCGCGCCCGTCGAGATCCGCGCGCGCCCGTTCCACGGCGTCCCGCGGGCCGGAGAGCGTGGTCGCCGTCGGCCCGTTGACCGCGGCCAGGTCCAGCCCGTACGCGGCGGCCGTCTCGACGGCGTCAGCCTCGCCCAGCGGTACCGCCAGCATGGCCCCGGCCGCGGTCTCCTCCATGAGGCGGCCGCGTACGGCGGCCAGCCGCAGGGCGTCGGGCAGGTCGAAGACACCGGACAGCGCGGCGGCGGTGAACTCGCCGAGGCTGTGCCCGAGCAGGGCGGCGGGCCGAACGCCCCAGTGCTCCCAGAGGCGGGCCAGCGCGTGCCCGACGGCGACGACGGCGGGCTGGAGCACGGAGGTGCGCCGCAGCTCCTCCGCGCCGCCGTCCCGCAGCAGGCCGGTCAGGTCCCGTCCGAGGTGCGGCCGCAGGATGCTGCCGCACTCGTCCAGCGCGGCCCGGAACACCGGATGCGCGTCGTACAGGCCCATTGACATCCGCGGCAGCTGGGTGCCCTGCCCCGGGAGCAGGAAGGCGACCGGGGCGTCGGCGCGGGCGGTGCGGGCCCGCACCGTGTCGCGCCGCCCGCCGGCGCGCAGCGCGGTGACGGCCTCCGCGGTGTCGCGGGCGAGGACGACCCGGCGGTGCTCCAACTGGCGGCGTCCGCTGCGCAGGGTGCGGGCGACATCCGCGAGGGGGACATCGCGGTGGGCTTCGAGGTGCGCCGCCAGACGCTCGGCGGCCGTGTCCAGGGCGGCAGCGGTGCGGGCCGACAGGGGCAGCGCCACCGGCAGCACGGAGGCGGCCAGGGGCGGGTCGCCCTCCGCGGAGCGGGCGGCCGGCCGCGGCGCCTCCTCGATGATGAGGTGGGCGTTGGTGCCGCCGATGCCGAACGCGCTGACGGCGGCGCGCCGAGGACCGTCCTCCGCCGGCCACCCGGTGAGCCGGTCGGGTACGAAGAACGGGGTGCGGTCCAGGGCGGGGGCCGGGGTGTCGCCGTCGGCGTGCAGGGTGGCGGGGATCCGCCCGTGGCGCAGGGCCTGGACCGCCGCGATGAGGCCGGTGACGCCGGCCGCCGTGTCCAGGTGACCGACCCTGGACTTCACCGATCCCAGCGCGCACCACGCGTCCGCGGCCGGGTCCGCGGCCGGGTCCGCGGCCCGGTACGCGGCGGTGAGCGCCTCGATCTCGATCGGGTCGCCGATCGCGGTGCCGGTGCCGTGCCCTTCCACGTAGCCGATGGAGCGCGGCGACACGTCGGCGACCGACAGCGCCTCGCGGATCACGGCCGCCTGGCCCGCGACACCGGGGGCGGTGTAGCCGGCCTTGGCGGCGCCGTCGTTGTTGACGGCCGAGCCCAGGATCACGGCATGGATCCGGTCGCCGTCGGCGAGGGCGTCCGACAGCCGCTTGAGCACGACGACCCCCGCGCCGTTGCCGAAGACCGTGCCGTCGGCCCCCGCGCCGTAGGGGCGACATCGGCCGCCCGGCGACTCGATGCCTCCCTCGACGGGGAGGTAGCCGGCGCGGTGCGGCACGGTGACGGTCACACCACCGGCCAGGGCCAGGTCGCACTCCTGGGTCAGCAGGCTCTGCGCGGCCATGTGCACCGCGACGAGTGAGGTCGAGCAGGCGGTCTGGACGCTGACGGCCGGACCGCGCAGGTTCAGTTTGTACGCGGCCCGGCTGGCCAGCTGGTCGGGCTGGTTGCCCTGGAACAGCAGCGGGACGCCCAGCGTCGCGCGAAGGTCGGTGCGGGGCAGCAGATTGCGGATCAGGTACGTGCTCAGCAGCGACCCGGCGTACACGGCCACCGGCCCCGCGGCGCGGTCCGGGTCGCACCCGGCGTCCTCCAGCGCCGCCCAGGCGCACTCGAGGAAGATCCGCTGCTGGGGGTCGATGACCGACGCCTCCAGGGCGTTGTAGCCGAAGAGCCGGGAGTCGAATCCGGCGATGTCCCCCAAGGCGCCCTTCACCGGCACGTATCCGGGCGCGGCCTCCTCGCCCTCGGGCACGCCGGCGGCGCGCAGTTCCTCGGGGGCGAACCGGGAGACCGCCTCGACACCCGACTCCAGCAGGTCCCACAGCTCGTCGGGGGACTCGGCTCCGGGAAAGCGCCCCGCCATGCCGACGACGGCGATGCGGCCGTCGCTGTCGATCCAGTCGTCCCGGTCCGTCTGTCCTGGCTGTGCGTTCATGATGTTCTCCGTTGGTGGCTCGGCGCGGCACTGCGCGTCCGTGGGCGGAGGGGCTGGCCTTCGTTCCCCGCGCGGGGTCAGACCGCCATCAGATAGCGCTGGAAGCGGGGCATCAGGTACTCGAGGGCTCGTATCTCACCGGCCGTCAGGTCGGGGTGCCAGACGTCCCAGAGCAGGACGGAGCGCTGCTCGGTGCCCCGGTTCCACGCCTCGTGGATGAAGCTGTCGTCGAAGAGGATGACCTTGCCCTCCTGCCATCCCCGCTCGTCGTCGCCGACCTTGATGGCGCAGCCCGGCGGGACGATCAGCGGAAGGTGAGCGGTGAGCAGGAGGTTCACCCCGCCCGTGTGCGGCGTGATGTGCACGCCGGGGTTGAGGATGGTGAACATCCCGTCCCGTGGGCCGTGCGGGGTCGCGGCGAGCGCCTCGCAGGTCCGCGGACAGCTTGCCCGCGCCTCGTCGCGCCAGCCGCCGTCGCGGTAGATCTGGAAGGTGTCCCAGCCCTGCCAGCCGAGTTCCTTGGTGTACAGGTCCTCGTACGGGGCGAAGCGGGCCTCCGCCTCGCGCAGGGCGAGGAACTCGGCCCGGATGTCCTGGTACGCGGCCTCCATACCGGCCACCCAGTGCTGTGCCGCCGTGTCGTGCCAGGGCAGGGCACTGATCTCGGGGAAGAAGAGCCGGGTGGGCTCCTGGTCGTCGTGGAGGTACTCGGGCGCCTTCTCGCCCACGAGGATGGCCAGGCACTCCTCGACCCGCTCAAGTCCCTCGGAGCCGACGGCGTTCCGCAGCTCCGTCATCACGCTCTGCACGTCCATGTCAGTCTCTCCCTCTCGGTGCGTTGGACTGGTCCGTCCGGGTGCGGGCGCGGGCCCGGACGGCGGCCCGGCGCCGTCCGGCGCGCGCGGCCGGGTCGGCGGCCGGGTCGGCGAGGCGGGGCCGCGCGGCACCGCGCCGGGCGTGCCACCGTCCAGGCCCGCGACGAATGCGGCGACGGTGGGCCGGGCGAAGACGTCCACGAGCCGTACCTCCCGGCCGAGCCGGCCGCAGAGGTCCAACTGGAGACGGGCCGCCAGCAGCGAGTTGCCGCCCGCGTCGAAGAAGTTGGTGTGGCGTCCGACGGGCCGGCCGGTTCCCAGCACCCGCCGCCAGGCGTCGGCGACCAGCTGCTCGGTGCCGTCCAGCGGCGGCGCGGCGGCGTCCGGGACGGCCGCCTCCGGGGCGGGGAGGCGGGCGCGGTCCCGCTTGTTGGTACGGGTACGGGGCAGCGCGTCCAGCAGCACGACCTGTTCGGGAACCACCGCGGCGGGCAGGCGCCCGGCGAGGAAGGCACGGAGTTCCGCCCCGGTGACGTTGCCGTGCACGACGGCGTACCCGATGAGCCGAGGTGCCAAGAGGGTGCCGTGGGCTGCCGCGGCGGCCTCCCGGACCGACGGGTGGGCCTCCAGCAGCGCCTCGATCTCCTCCAGTTCGACACGGTTGCCGCGGATCTTCACCAGGCCGCCGGTGCGTCCGGTGAAGGCCAGTTCGCCGTCCGGCAGGAAGCGGCCGAGGTCACCGGTGCGGTAGAGCGTGCCGCCGGGCTGCCAGGGGTCGGGCACGTATGCCTTGGCGCTCTCCTCGGGCCTGCGGTGGTAGGACCCGGCGAGGAAGTCGCTGCGCAGATGGATCTCGCCGACCACGCCGACCGGGCAGGGACGGCCGCGGTGGTCGAGCACGAGGGCCTGCCGGCCGGGGATCGGCCGGCCGACGGGCACGGAGGGCGCGAACCGTTCCCCCGGCGCCAGTTCCCGGTGGGTGGCGAGCACACACTCGGTCGGGCCGTAGAGGTTGTGCAGCCGGGGCCGCACCGCCCGGTCGGCCCAGGCGGCGGCGAGCGACGGTGGCAGCACCTCACCCGCCAGCAGCACGTGCTCCAGGTCGGGGAGTTCGGCGCCGCTGCGGTCCAGGGCCTCGGTCACCACGGTGAAGAAGCCCGGTACGGTCTGGAGCTGGCTGACGCGCTCGGCGCGGAGCCAGTCGGCCAGGGCCGCCGGGTCCCGGCGGGCGCCGTCCGGTGGCACGCAGAGCGTCGCACCGTGGCACAGGGCCGCGAACACCTCCGTGTAGGCGGCGTCGTAGGTGAAGGGCGCCCACTGGGCGACACGGCTGCGGTACCCGATGCCGAACCGCTCGCCCTGCCAGTCCGCGAACTGCGCGAGCGTCGCGTGCGACAGCGCGATGCCCTTGGGGCTCCCGGTCGAGCCCGAGGTGTACACCAGGCAGAGGGCGTCGCCGCCGGTGACGGGCGCGGCCGGGATCCGCGCGGCGGTCGTGCTGTCCGGAACGCCGGGGCCGAGGATGTCCACGGGCACGTCGGCGAACCGGCCGGCCGCCCGGTCCCGCAGACCGGGGTATCCGCTCAGGCCTGGTTCGTCGGCCAGCACGCACACCGGCTCGGCGTCCGCGAGCACGGCCCGGAGCCGCAGTTCGGGGCCGTCCGGGTCGAGGACCGCGAAGGCCGCCCCCGTCTTGGCGACCGCCAGGATCGCCGCGGTCTGCGCGGGGCCCGTGGACAGCAGGACCGAGACGAAGCGGCCGGGCGCGGCGCCCAGGTCGAGCAGCCGCGCGGCGATCCGGTCGCTCCAGGCGTCCAGCAGGCCGAAGGTGACGTCCCGTCCGTTGTGGCGGACGGCCACGGCGTCCGGCCGCGCCGCGGCCTGCGCCCGGAACACCTCGTGCACGGGAGCGGCGTGGGCCGCCCGAGCGGCACCCGACGGACCGGCGGGCCGGGGGGACGGCGTTTCGGCCTCGCCCCGGTCGAGCGGGGCGAGGGCCGCCTGGGCGTCGGGATCGTCGAGCGCCGAGCGCAGCAGGTTCTCCAGGTGGCGTGCGAACCGGCCCGCCGAGACCGCGGTGAACCGTGCGGAGGCGTACTCCAGAAGGCCCTGGAACCGGTCGGGGTGCTCCTCCACGGCGAGGGTGAGGTCGTACTTGGCCGTGCGGGTGGGCACCGGCCGCAGGACGCCCGCGGCCTCGCCGAGCCGGACCACGTCCGGCATGGCGTCCTGCAGCACGAGGCTGGCCTGGACGAGCGCCGGCCGGCCCGGGTCCCGGGGGGTGCCCAGAGCGTCCACGAGCCGGTCGAGCGGCACCAGCGGCCGGTCGAGGTCCTCGGCGAGCAGCCCCTGGGTGCGCCGGGCGAGCTCGGCGAACGTCGCGGTCCCGGTGAGATCGACCCGTACGGGCAGGGTGTTGACCAGGGGGCCGATCAGGCCCTCCAGCTCCGGTGCGCCCCGGTTGGCCACGGGGACGCCGACGATGACGTCGTCGGTGGACGCGTAGCGGCCCAGCAGGGACGCGTACACGGTGAGCAGGACGGCGAAGGGCGTGACCCGCAGCCGGGCGGCCGTCGCCCGCAGCCGGGCGGTGAGGTCCGGCGGCAGCGCGACGGGCACGGTGTCGCCGGCGCCCGGGGCCGCGGGCGGGCCTGGGGGTCGGTCGGCAGCTCCAGCACCCCTGGGTGGCCGTCGAGGCGGGCACGCCAGTACGCGAGCTGCGCGTCCCGTGCCCCTGCGGCGGGGGAGGCCGCCGCGGCGTGGTGGAGGAAGTCGGGGCGGGGCCGGGAGGGGGCGCCGGTCCCGGTGTGCAGGGCGTACAGCGCGGCCGACTCGCGGACCGCCACACCGATCGACCAGCCGTCGACGGCGAGGTGGTGCGCGGTGAACAGCACAGCACAGGCGCCGGGGGCACGCAGCAGGGTGACCCGCAGCAGTGGCCCGTCGGCGAGGTCGAAAGGCCGTACGGACTCCTCGGCGGCGGTGGACTCCAGCCAGGCCCGGACCGCCTCGGCGTCTTCGGCCCGGAGCTCCTTCGGCGCGTCGATCACCGCGGGACGTACCGAGTCGGCGGGCAGGCGGAAGAGCACCGGGCCCTCGTCGGCGAGCTCGCAGCGGGCCGCCAGCACCCGGTGGCGGGTCACCAGGTCGCGCAGTGCCCGGGTGAGGGCCGCCGCGTCGACCGGGCGGTCGAGGTGGAGGGCGGCGCAGAGGTGGTAGGCGGCGGACCCGGGAGCGAGGCTCTGGGCGAGCCACAGCTGGCGCTGCTGGTCGGTGAGGGGGATCGGGGCGTCCGGGGCGAGGGGCACGGGCGGTGTGTCCACCGTCGCGGCGGGTTCGGCTGCCGGGCGGGCGGCCAGGCCCCTCGGCGTGGGGTCCGCGTAGAAGTCGGCGAGGGACGGTGCGGTGCCGAGCACGTCGCGCACCCGGCCGAGGAGCCGGGTGGCGACGACCGAGTTGCCGCCGGAGGCGAAGAAGTCGTCCGTGGCTCCCACCGTGCCCGGCTCCAGGCCGAGCAGGTCGGCCCAGAGCGCGACCGCGGTGCGTTCGGCGTCGGTGGCCGGCACGGCCCGCGCGTCTGCGGCGGCCAGTGCCCGGGCCGCCCGCGCCAGGGCGGGGCGGTCCACCTTGCCGCTGGTGTTCAGCGGGAGCGCGGCGAGCGGCGAGACGACGGGCGGCACGACTGCGGCCGGGAGCAGGGTGCGCAGGTAGCGGCGCAGTTCGGCGCCGAGGGCGTCGGCGTCCGCGCCAGGTTCGGCAGGCACGACGAAGGCGGCCAGCCGGGGGGCCGCCGGGCGTTCCCGGTCGACCACGACCGCGGCGGCCCGCACGCTGTGATGGCGCGTCAGAAGCGCCTCCACCTCGCCGAGCTCGACGCGGTGTCCGAGGATCTTGACCTGCTGATCGGCCCGGCCGAGGACGACGATCCGGCCGTCCGGCAGATAGCGTGCCAGGTCGCCGGTGCGGTAGACCGGCGCACCCCCGGCGCCGAGCGGGTCGGCTGCCACGGGATCGGGGACGTACGCGGCAGCGGTGAGTTCGGGGCGGTTCCAGTAGCCGGCGGTGACCCCGGCTCCGCCGATGACGAGTTCGCCCACGGCGCCGACGGGTACGGGGCGGTCGTGCCGGTCCAGGATGTGGCAGTAGGAGCGGGCCAGCGGCCGCCCGACGGTCACCGGCTCTCCCGGTACGACGCGCCCGGCCGTCGACCAGATGGTGGTCTCGGTGGGCCCGTACAGGTTCCACACCTCGGCGCAGCTGTCGAGCAGCCGCTCGGCGAGGGCGGGGTCGAGGGCCTCGCCGCCGCTGAGGGCCCGCAGCGTCGGCGCTCCCCGCCAGCCTCCGTCGAGGAGGGCCCGCCACAGGGAGGGCGTGGCCTGCATCAGGGTCGCGCCGGATCGGAGCAGCAGCGCGCCGAGCGCGTCGGGGTCGCGGACCGTGGCGTGCGGCGCGATCACGACACGGGCGCCGGCGACGAGCGGGGCGAACAGTTCGAGGACCGAGATGTCGAAGGTGAGGGAGGTGACGGCGACCAGAACGTCGTCACCGCGCAGGCCCGGCTCGCGGACGACGCCGTGCAGCAGGTTGGCGACGCGGTCGTGCGGTACCGCCACGCCCTTCGGCCGCCCGGTGGAACCCGAGGTGTACATGAGGTAGGCGAGCGAGCCGGCCGCGGGTCCGTCCGGGAACGGGACGCCGGCACGGTCCGCCGCGTCGCCGTCGCCGGCGGGCGCGGAGAGCAGTTCCGCCGCGTCGGCACACGGGACGGAACCGGCGGAGCCGGCCCCGGCGCGCTGTTCGGTGACGAGCAGCCGGGCGCCGCTGTCCCGCAGGACGTACCCCCTGCGCTCGTCCGGCGTGGTCTCGTCGAGGGGCACCAGGACGGCACCGGCCCGCCACAGTCCGACGATCAGCGGGACGAGCCCGGCGCCGCGGGGCACCAGCAGGGCTACCCGGTCGCCGGGGCGCACTCCGAACCGTCCGGCGAGGCGTGCGGCGACCCGGTCGGCGGCGGCGTCCACGTCCGCGCGGGTGAGGACCTCGTTCTCACAGGCCACCGCGGGGACGTCGCCGCCGCGGGCCGCGAGGGCACGCAGCGCCCCGGGAACCGTGGACCAGGCGGGTCGGGTCCGATCGGACGCGTTGAACCCGGTCAGGACGCGGCGGAGCCGGGCACCGGTCATCACGGGCAGGTCCGTGAGGCGCCGCCCGGGCTCGGCGACGGCGGCCTCCAGCAGGCACAGCAGGCCGTCCGCGATGCCCTCGACGGTGTGCGGGGAGAGCAGCGCCGTCCGGTACTCCAGGCCGCAGTCGAGGTCGCCCCACGGCCGCGGCCGCAGGAAGAGCGACAGGTCGTACTTGGCGGTGCCACTGTGCGCTCGGTCCGGCGTCGTCTCGACACCCGGCAGGCGCAGGACGGTCGTCGGTCCGCTGTGGAAGGAGTACATGAGCTGGAACAGCGGGGCCCGGCCGCGGCCCGCCGCGGCGAGGTCCTCGACCACCAGGTCGAAGGGGGTGTCCCGGTGCGCGAGGTCGCTCTTGAGGTTCAACCGCGTGCGCTGCAGGGCCTCGTCGAAGGTGGGGCTTCCGGAGAGGTCGACGCGGTGGGCCATGACGTTGAGCAGCGGGCCGATCATGGCGCCCAGAGCGGGCCGGTTCCGGGTGGCGACGGGCATCCCGACGACGAGGTCGTCCTGGCCCGTGTAGCGCTGGACGACCGCGCAGAAGGCCGTCAGCACCGTGGCGGGCAGGGTGGTGAGCCGGGTGCGGGCCAGCGGGCCGAGCCGGGCGACGAGGTCGGCGGGGACGACGAAGTGGTGGACCGCCCGGCGATGCCGTCGGCCGATCGGGGGCCGCCGTGTCCGTCGGCGGGCAGGTGCAGTGCCGGCAGTTCCCCGTCGAGCCGCTCGCGCCAGTGGTCCAGGCCGCGTCCGGCTGCGGGGTCGCCGCGCTGCCAGGCGGCGTAGTCGCCGAAGTCGGGGCCGGGAGCGGGCTCCTCGACGGCCGGACCGCCGGTCTCGGCGGCGTACTGGGCGGCGAGCCCCTCCAGGAAGGTGCCGAACGCCCAGGCGTCGACGACGATGTGGTGGGCGACGAAGAGCAGCAGGTGCCGGTCCTCGCCCAGCCGGTACAGGCACGTGCGCATCAGCGGCGGCCGGGCCAGGTCCAAGGGCAGCGCGGCGGCCTGCCGGACGAGTTCCGCCAGCCTCTCCTCCCGCTCCTCCGCCGGCAGGTGCGTGAGATCGGTCCGCTCGACGGTGTGCTGGACGCGGTCCGCGAAGTGCTGCCACGGACGGCCGTCGGCGTCGGCGACGATCGCGCAGCGCATGGCCTCGTGGCGGGGGGCGAGAGCCGCCAGAGCGCGTTCCAGCGCGTCCGCGTCCACCGGGCCGGCGAGCCGGAACGCGGCGGTCTCGTTGTGCAGGGCGCTGCCGGGGACCACCTCTTCGGCACGCCAGATGGAGCGCTGGGCGAAGGAGAGCGGGGCGCGGCCGCGCTCGCTCCTGGACGGAAGGGCGGCAGCGCTCATCGGGTGCTCCCTGAGGTCACGGCGGCGGCGAGGCCGGCGACGGTCGGGTCGTTGACGAAGGCGCGCAGCGGGACGTCCACTCCGAACAGCGAGCGCAGCCGGTCCAGGAGCCGGGCGATCGCGAGGGAGTCGCCGCCGAGCAGGGTGAAGCTGTCGTGGCGTCCGACGGCCGGCAGGTGCAGCAGCTCGCTCCACACCTGCGCGATCCTGGCCTCCGCGCCCTCCCGGGGCGGGTCCGCGGTCTCGGCGGCGACCCGCGCGGCCGACGGCGGCGGCAGGGCCCGCCGGTCGGCCTTGCCGTTGAGGGTGCGGGGGATGGCGGCGAGACGCACGTACACGGCCGGACGGCTGCCCGGCGCGAGGCCGCTCTCCGCGTGGGCGCGCAGTTCCCCGTCGGTCACGGCGGCGCCCGCGACCACGTAGGCGAGCAGCACGGCGTCGGCGCCGTCCTCGGACACGGCGGCGGCACACACGTCGCTGACCCCGGGGTGGCGCCGCAGGGCGTCCTCGACCTCGCCCAGTTCGACCCGTACGCCGTTGACCTTGACCTGCTGGTCGCGGCGGCCGAGGACTTCCAGAACGCCGTCCGGGCGCAGCCGGCCGAGGTCGCCCGTGCGGTAGGCGTGGACGCCGGTGAAGCCTCCGGGCCGGCCGTCGAGGTAGCCGCCGAGCGGAAAGGGCGTCCGGATCTCGACCTCTCCGATGGAACCGGTGACGGCCTCGCCCGCGGCCAGGACCCGCACCTCCACGCCGGGCATGGGCCGGCCGGCGGGCACGGTCAGGGCCTCGGCATCCTCCGCACCGAGGCGCCGGAACACCTTGGTCATGGTGGTCTCGGAGGGGCCGTACAAGTTCACCAGCCCCTTGCGGTCGCCGAACAGGCCGCGCCACCAGGCGACATCGGCGGGCCGCACCTGCTCCCCGGCGAGCAGGACGGTCCTGAGCCGGGGGAGGGAGTCCCCGGTGAGGGCGGCGGCGCGCAGGGTGCGGAAGAGCGTGGGCACGCAGTGCAGCACCTCGACCTCCTGCTCCTCCAGCCACTCGGCGAGGGAGCCGGCGACGGGTACGGCCCCGGGGCCGACCGCCCGGACACTGCCGCCCGCGCGCAGCGGAACGAGGGCGTCGCGGAGGAAGGCGTCGAAGCCGGGCGAGGTGAGCAGGGAGACCCGGGCGCCCTCGGCGATGCCGAACTCGGTGGTCTCCCAGTCGAGGAAGTGCTCGACCGCCCGGAGGCTGCCCTTGATGCCCTTGGGGCGCCCGGTGGTGCCGGAGGTGAAGTAGACGTACCCCGCGTCGGGTACGTCGAGCCCGCGCCAGTCCGCCGCGTGCCAGGGCCCGGGCTCGACGGCGTCGGCGTCGATGTGGCGCGCCGTGCCGGAGGTCAGGACCTGGTGGCCGGCGAGTGCCGCGCCGCCGGCCCGGTCGCTGACGACGGCTGTCGGGCGCAGGTCCTCCAGCATCGCGGTCCAGCGCGCCGCGGGCTGGCGGACGTCGACGGGGCCGAAGGCCCGGCCGGTGGCGGCGCACGCCAGGATGGCGGCGATGACCGGGAAGGGGTCGGCGCAGGCGATGAGGACCGGTCCGTCCCCTCCGGCAAGACGGTCCCTCAGACCGGCCGCGTACGCGGCGAGTTCACGCCGGGTGTACTCGCGCCCCGAGGTGACGACCGCGGTCGCCCCTCCGTCCCGCTCCACATGGCCGGCCCAGCGGTCCAGGATCATGGTGTGGCTCACAGCTCTCCGTTCTTGATCCGTCGGGCCACGACCGCCAGGGGGTCGATGGCAGGGAACTCTTCCGACCTTCCGGATACGGCGATGGCCTGGGTGACCAGGTGGAGCTCGGTACAGGCCGCGACGAAGGCCCGCACCCCGTAGCGGGGCAGGGCGTCACGCAGGAAGTCGACCGTCCCGAGCGGGTCCCCGCCGCGCTTGACCCGGTAGACCTCCCGGTGCAGCTCCTCCAGGTCGTCCGGGCGGAGCGCCACCAGGTGCCGCACGGCCCGCTCCGCGTGCGGGCCGGAGGTCAGCAGCCCCTCCCTCGCCGTGCCCTTGGTGCACAGCAGGAGGTGCGGCTCCGCCGCGCGGACCAGTTCCTCGTGGATGATGTCCACCAGGGACACACAGCGTCCGAGGAGGTCGGACGGCAGGTCGCCGAACACCCGGTGGGCGGTGACGCAGGCGATGACGATCCGTTCGGCGCCCGCGGTCACCAGGCCGCGGACGGCCCTCTCGACGGCCCGGTACAGCGGTTCGAGGTCTCCCCGGCCGATCGCCTCGGTGCGGTCGACCACCGCGGGGTCCGACCACAGCAGCACCCGCGGCGACTCCTGCTCGGGGCGGCCGTCGTCGGGGCGGTAGACGGTCCGCAGCAGCTCGGTCGAGGCCAGGGGGCCCATACCGCCGACGACTCCGACGAGAGGCAGCGCGGGCCGCGCGCCGCGCGGCCGGGTCGCACGGCCGGTCTGTTCGCCGGGGGAGGCGAGGCGGGTCATCCGAGACATGGCAGGCCGAACTCCTCGACGAACAGGGCGAAGGTCGCGATGACCATCAGGTAGTCGATGTCCAGGTGCGCGTGTACCTGCCGGCCCTGTTCGCGCTGACGGCGGACGAGCGCGCCGACCGTGTCCGGGTCGAAGTAGCCCTGCCGGCGCACCACCGACGGCGAGAGGAGCTCCTCGAACCAGTCCGCACCGCTGTTCAGCAGGTGACTGCTGGTCTGGCCGCGGAAGCCGAACTTGGGGCGGGCCAGCACCTCGCCCGGGACGCGGCCCGCGGCGACGCGCCGCAGGACCGCCTTCTCCGCCCCGCCGGCCACCATCAGCTCGGGGGACAGGGTGGTGACGTGGTCGACGAGCGGCCGGGACAGGAACGGGAAGCGCAGCTCGACGGCGTTGGCGAGGGCCATCCGGTCCCCGTGGTCACCGAGGAGGTGGTCAGCGAGCCGCAGGTGGAAGTCCAGGTAGGAGCGCTGGTGCAGCGGATGGCGCCCCTTCAGCCGCTCCGTGTCGACCAGGCGCTGCGAGGTGACGGTGAACTCGTCGAAGCCGGGGGCGAGATCCTCCGAGTACAGCTCGCGCCGGAACTCCTGGGCGATCAGCTGGTCGGTCTCGTACCCGATGTCGACGCCCCACATGCGGTGCCGGATCTCCCGTTCCAGCTCGGCGTCCAGACCGCCGAGCCGGCTGTCGCCGAGGCCCGTGGCGTCGTAGCGGTACCCGGGGTACCCGCCGAAGAGTTCGTCGGCGCCCTCCCCCGTGAGCACGGCCACGGTGCCGTCGGCGCGCACCGCCTCGGACAGCATCATCGAGCAGACGTTGTACGACTCACGGACGGGCATCTCCGCGTGCCGCACCATGCCGGCGAGACGCGCGGCCAGGTCCCCGTGGCGAACCGGCACTTCGTGGTGGCGGGTGTCCAGCTTGGCTGCCACCAGCCGCTGGTGGGGGCTCTCGTCGAAGTCGTCGTCGGGGAAGGTCGCGGAGTAGCTGGGCCAGGTGTGACCGGGCCGGGAGCCTGCCGCCAGCGCGGCGATGAGGCTGGAGTCGATTCCGCCGCTGAGGTAGAGGCCCACGGGAACGTCCGCGACGAGCCGGTCGCGCACGGCACTGTCCAGGAGCGCCGCCGTGCTCCGCGCCGCGCGGTCGAGTTCGCCGTCCAGGGCGGTGGGTCCCACCGGCTCCAGCGCGTCGGCGGTCGGGTAGTCGAGGTCCCAGTACCGCTCCACGGTGAGCCCGGACGGGTCGGCGACCAGCCGCTCACCGGGCCGCAGGGCCCTGATGCCTTCGAACATGGTGCGGGGGCTGACGAGTCCGGGGAGGCTGAGGATCTGGTCGAGGCCGCGCAGATCGACCTTCGGGCGCACCGCCGGGTGGCGCAGGATCGCTTTGATCTCCGACGCGAAGACGAGCAGCCCGTCCACGACCGTGTAGAAGACGGGCACGATGCCCGCGTGGTCGCGGGCGAGCAGCAGGCGCCCCGTGGCGGTGTCGTGCAGTGCGAAGGCGAATTGGCCGTCGAGGTGGGCGGTGAGGTCGAGGCCGTACTCGCGGTAGAGGTGAACGATCACCTCGCTGTCGCACTCGGTCCGGAAGCGATGCCCCCTGCCGACGAGCGACGCCCGCAGCCGTCCGTGGTTGTAGATCTCGCCGTTGCAGACGGAGACCAGGCCGCGGTCCTCCGAGTAGTGCGGCTGGTTGCCTCGCTCCAGGTCGGTCAGGGCGAGCCTGCGGAAACCGAGCGCAATATCCTTCCCGATGTGGTGACCAACGTCGTCCGGGCCCCGGTGAATAAGTTCGGAAGTCATCTCCGAAATAACTCGACTATTGAGCAGTGCTCCGCCGAGGGCGAATATACCCGCTATTCCACACATGCTGGGAAGTCCCCCGTTCCACACTTGCACGACGGCGGCCGGATTCAAGCACAGTACCCGTGGAGAAAATTGGCGTCAACGAAGTCTTTTTAGTGTCCGTCAGATCTCGTGGCCGACAGGACTGGCCTGCGGAGCGGATTCGAGAATAAAGTCGCCCGCAGGGTCGGGCCCGGCCCCGGAGACACCCGGAAAGAGAAGGGCGAAAAGCAGTGAAGCGGAACCAATGGACACCCTGGGACACCGACACCCCGACCGGCGGCACGGAAACGGAATCCGTGCGCGTCTACTGCCTCCCGCACGCCGGCGGATCGGCCGGCTCGTACCTGGCCTGGTCGCGGTCCCACGAGGTTCCCGGGCTGCGGTTCGTACCGGTGGAGCTGCCCGGCCGGGGCACCCGCCTCGGCGAGCCCCTGCCCACCTCCATGGACGAGGTGGTGGACGGTTTCCTCACGGTGCTCGCGGACCGGCCGGAACACGAGAGGTTCCTGCTCCTGGGCCACAGCATGGGCGCCCAGATCGCCTACGAGACAACGCGCCGCCTGGCCGTGTCCGGCCGGCCGCTGCCCCGGGCCGTGGTGGTGTCCGGGTGCCGCCCGCCCGGTGCCCCGGTCGCGCTGCCCCTGCACGACCGGAGCGACGACGAACTGCTGGAAGGCATCGTCGAGCTCGGCGGCACACCCGCCGAGGTCCTCGCGGAACGGGAACTGCTCGGCATGCTGCTGCCCGTGATGCGCGCCGACCTCGGACTGCTGGCCCGGTACACGACCGACGTCCGTCCGACCGTCCTGCCCTGCCCGGTCCTGGCACTGGGCGGCGCCGACGACCAGCTCGCCGGGCCGGAGTGGATCACCGGCTGGCAGGCGGTGACCGCCGAGAACTTCCGCCACCGGATTCTCCCCGGTGACCACTTCTTCCTGCACGCCCGGGCGGCCGAGGCGATGGCCGAGATCGCCGCCGCGGCCCGGGAGCATGCCGCACCCGCCGGCGGCTGAGACCGCCGCCACCCGCCCGGACGCCTCGCGGGCCTCCGGGCGGGGACCGCCCCGGCCGGGCGCGCGGGCGCGCCGGCGGCGCCGATCGGGCGGCGCCCACCCCGCGACCGGTCGCCGAACCCCGGCGCGGGCCGCGCGTGGGGCGGCCGGATCCCGCCCAGCCCGCTGTCTTCGCCCCGCACGTCCTCACTCCTCCCCTGAGCCGCGGCCGGCTGTGCGGGACCGCGGCACTGCCGTGTGTGAAGTACCGGACCGCTGTGTGTGAAGCACCGGACCGCTGTGCGTGGAACACCGGGATCAGTCCGTTCCCGGTCCGTCCGTCATCGCCGGGCGCCGCCTCAGCGGGCGGTCCAGTGGTAGGCCACGTCCGGTTCGTTCTCCTCGTTGCGGCTGCCGTCGTCGAACTCCCCTGCGGAGAAGCCGTGGCGCTCGTAGAAGGCGCGAGCCGCGTCGTTGCGCTGGAAGACGTGGAGCGAGAGCGACCCCGCGGAGGCGTCCTTGACCGTCGCGAGGAGGGCCGTGCCGATTCCCCGGCGCCGTACGTCCGGGCGCAGGTAGAGATGGTCGAGCACCTGGCCGTCCAGCGCCGCGAACCCGACGATCTCCGCCGGCTGGGCCGTCTCGGCCACCCACACGGTGCTGCCGGGCAGGACGACCGCCTCGATCCAGGCCAGGGTCTGCTCGTCGCTGTGCAGCCTGGGCAGGTACGGCATGGCCGCGGCTCGCGAGGCCAGGAACACCGTGGTGATCTCCTCGGCATCCGCGGGGTCGGCCCTACGCAGCAGCAGGCCCTCCGGTGCCCCGGCGCCTTCAGTTCTGTCGAGGTTCGACGACATGAGGGGCGTTCTCTCTTCTGTCGGTTCGGCGAAACTGGTTCACAGGGTGTAGACGCGGCTCGCGAAGGAGACACCCGCCGCGCCGGGAATCCAGGTCAGGTCGTCGGGACGCGGCTGGTCCATGGCCGACACGGGCAGCCCGGCGTCCTGCGTCATCGCCAGCAGCCGAGTGCGGCTTCCGGCGTCCCGGACGGTGAGCGTCAGCTCGAAGCCCTCACGAGGCGGCGCGACGAAGACGAGTCCCCACTTCCACACCGACGCGGCGTGGGGAAGGTTGACTCCGCCTCGCAGGGTTCCCGTGCCCGCCGGTGCGCCGCCCACCTGGGCGTCCACGACCGGGGTGACCGTCGTGTCGACGTACAGGCCCAGCAGCACCGGTGTCCCGTTCTCCGGCCGCACCGACAGCCGCAACGTACGGGTGCCGCCGTCCCGGGTCTCGGACAGGGTCTTCACCAGGGGGCGGGAGACCGGGGCGACGGGGGCGCTGCCGGCGAGGAGCCCCCCGGACGGGGTGGGAAGAGCGGGAGACCACGCCTCCAGGGAGTCGGTTCGCCGCGTACCGGTGTAGTGGGTGACCCAGGCCTGCGGATCGGCGTCTCCGGACACCCAGAAGGCGCGCTGCCGGTCGGCGTCCAGCGCGTAGATGAGGCTGACCGGCTGCGGGTGCCCGGCGTCGGGTGCGGCGACGGCCGCGTCCACTCCCACCAGGGCGCTGCCCACCAGCGCCGCGGCGGCCCCGCCGGCGACCACGCGGCGGAAGCTCGCGGCGCGGACCTGGCCGACCAGGGGCACCAGCACCACGGCGGCGGCCACCGCGGCCAGGACCAGCGGAGCGGCGGCCAACGCGAGCCCCAGCGTGGGGAACAGCAGGGCGACCAGCGGCGCCGTGACCACCACACCGGGCAGTGCGGAGCCGACCAGTGCCGCCGTCCGCCACGGGGAGTGCTCGGCCGTACGGGCGGCCAGCGCGATACCGGCCGCCCCGCCGAGCACGGTCCAGGTGAACACGTAAGCGGCGCCGGGCAGCAGTACGGCTGTGACCACGGCCAGCAGCGCCGGCCACACCATCGTCCCGGCGGCCGCCTCCAACGAGCTGGCCCGCCTGCCGACCCATACCGCCCACAGCCAGACCACCGTCACGGTGAGCAGCAGCAGACCCGCGACGGCCGGGCCCGTGCGGTACGGATCACCGGTGCTGAACGACCCCAAGGAGGGCCTGACGAGCAGCAGGGCACGCCAAGCCGCCAAGCCGAGGGCGCCGGCGGCCAGCAGCGGGAGCGGAAAGGTCAGTGCCGAGCGTGCGGCCGCTCGCAGGCCCAGGGCGCCCCGGCGGCGGGCGTACCAGACGGCTGCGGCCAGGGCGGCCAGGGCGGCGAGTGCCAGCGGCACGACGGCACCTGACGGGTACCAGACCAGCAGCGGACCGAGGTTGAACCAGGTCGCGTCGGAGGCTTCGGACACCTGGCGAAGGTCCGTGGCCGCCAGCTCGCGGGAGGCGGACAGGGTCGTCTCCCCCAGATCCTGGAGGCTGCCCAGATCGACGTGGGCGAGATCGTCCTCCGGGCTGTGGTAGCGGGCGCTGCCACCCATCACCGCGAAATTCAACCCGGTCATGCCCGCCTTGCGGAGAGCGGTGAAGTCCGTGTCGTTCGGCAGGCGCCGGTAGATCTCGGCGGAGAGGGACGTGGCCACGGGCGGGGTGTGCCGCAGGGCCCGGACCAGTGCCGCACTGTGCCCGCCGGTCTCGAACATGACGGCTCGTCCGCTGGTCCCGCGCGCCTCCAGGTTGATGACCACGTCACGTCCCGGGTCGCTCCCGGCGAGGTCCCGGGCGGCGGCCCGCCCACCCAGCTGGCCTATCTCCTCGTCATCGGTGAACAGCAGGACCACGTCGTTGCGCGGCCGCGGGCCCTGCGTGAACGTACGGGCGATCTCCAGCAGGGTGCCGACCCCCAGGCCGTCGTCGGAGGCACCAGGTCCGGTGGCCACCGAGTCGGTGTGCGCGACGAGCAGCACCCGCCCCGTGGAGGACCGCCCGGGGATCGTGGCGGTGATGTTGTGGACGCGGCCGGCCAGATGCGCGTCCTTTTGTCCGGGAAGCACCACGGTGGACACCTTTTGCACAGGCGAAAGCCCGAGACCGGTCAGCTGGTCGGTGACGTAGGAGCGAACGGACTCCGCCTGCGGCGTTCCCGAGGGGTGAGCGGAAAAAGCGATGTGCTCGATGTGCTCCTTGGCGCGCACCGCGGAAAACGCGGAAGAACGGGAATTCGCCGGCGCCGGATGCGGCGGGATGCGCACAAACAACCCACAGCCGAATGCGACGGCAATGAGTATCAGAACGCCGGAGAGCACCTGCACGCGCGACCTCATGAACACCCCAGTCGGATGGGCCTCCTCGGCCGCGAACGTGATCGCCCATCAACGTAGTGTCAACATCGGTGGAAAACAAGAGTTCCCAATCCACCTGGGCGTGCGCTTATATGGGTCGATGCAGCCGGGCAGCCGCCACCGCGCCCCGGCCCAAAAGCACTTGGCAAGCAGGAGGGGCCAGGATGGGCGTTTCTGCCGTCCTTTTCCGTGATGTCACGAAGAGCTACGGACAGGAGAACGCCGTCGACGGGCTCGACCTCGACGTCCCCCCAGGGGTCTTCTTCGCGCTGCTGGGCCCGAACGGCGCGGGCAAGAGCACCACCATGCGCCTCATCACCGGGCAGAGCCGGGCAACCGGCGGCAGGGTGGAGGTCCTCGGGCACCGTCTGCCGAGGGAGTCACGGCGGGTCCGCTCCCTTCTCGGGGTCGTCCCGCAGGAGGACAACCTCGACATCGAGCTGACCGCCAGACAGAACCTGGACGTGTTCGCCCGGTTCAGTTCCATGCCCGCGCACCGGTACCGCGAGGCGGTGGACCGGGCCCTGGCCGCGGTACGTCTCACCAACCGGGCCGACAGCCGGGTGGAGGCGCTGTCCGGCGGCATGCGCCGCAGGCTGCTGCTGGCCCGCGGCATCCTCACCACCCCCCGGCTGCTGCTGCTCGACGAGCCGACGGTCGGCCTCGACCCGCAGATCCGACAGGACCTGTGGGACGTCATGGAGACGTTGCGCGTGTCCGGGACCACGGTGCTGATGTCCACGCACTACATCGAGGAGGCCGAGCGCCTCGCCGACGAGGTGGCCGTGGTGTCCGCCGGCCGGCTGATCGCCCGAGGCAGTCCGCAGCAGCTGCTGCGGACCCACGCCGGGAAGCAGGCCGCGGAGTACCGGGGCGACGCGGACCGCCGCGCGGCCGTCGAGGACTACGCCTCACGCGCGGGCATGACCAGCCGGCGTACCGGACTCTCGGTGTCCATCCTGCGGGCCGAGACGCTGCCCGGTGAACTCCGCGAGGTGCTGGGCGATCCCGACGTACTGCGCCCCACCACGCTGGAGGACGTCTTCGTCGCCCTGACCGGCGAACTGTTCGTCTGAAGCCCCCGCCCCTGCCCCCGCCCCTGCCCCTGCCCCCGCCCCCGGCCCTGCCCCCGTGCCCCCGCCCGCTCCTCGCCACCACGCCGTTCGGCAGACCTGAGCTGACCAGAGAGGACCACCCCATGACGAGGGCAGCACCGGCTCGCCCTGTGGAGACGCCGCCGAGTACGTCCTCCGCGGACCTCGACGCCACGGCTCCTCCACTGCTGCCCGCCCTACGCGCGGTGTGGCTCCGGGAACTGCTGCTCTTCCGACGCTACTGGCCCGCCGTCACCTTCGGCTCGCTGATCGAGCCGCTCGTCTACATGGCCGGCTTCGGCCTCGGCTTCAGCCACCTTGTCGGCTCGGCCGAAGGACGGCCGTACCCCCAGTTCGTAGGCGTCGGCATGGTCGTGACCTCGGTCCTCTTCGCCGCCGCCTTCGGGGGCATGTTCGAGAGCTTCAACCGGCGCTGCTACCAGCATCTGTACGACGCCGTGCTCAGCCGGCCGGTGGACGTCTGGGAACTCGTCACCGCCGAGGTCTCCTGGATCGCGGTCAAGTCCTCCGCCTACAGCTCCGTTCCCCTGCTGGTCACCCTCGCCGTCGGACTGCCCGTCGGCCCCGCTCTGCTGCTCGTACCCGTCGTCACCCTGCTGTCGGGCCTGGCCTTCGCCCTGTGCGGTATGTGGATCTCCACGCTCGTACCGGCGATCGACTGGCTGCGGCTGGTCGTCTCCGGCGTCCTCACCCCGCTCGTCATGGCCGCCGGAGTCTTCTTTCCGATCGGCGAACTACCCGGCTGGGTCCGGGCCGTCGCGGTCGTGAACCCGATCTACCACTGCATGCAGCTCGTACGCCACGCCGCGTTCGGCGCCCTCGGCGCCGGCGACTGGCTGCACGCCCTGGTACTCGTCGCCTTCACGGCCGCCATGTGGCTCCTCGCGGTGAGGGGCATGAACCGTCGGCTCGTCGACTGAGGGCGGGCGCCCCCACCTTGTACCTGTCCCGGCCACACAGAACCCTGAGGAGAGCACGTGCTGACGGCGACACAGCGGAGTGTGCCACTTGCCCTGGCCCGCGGCGGGCTGCGCCCCGCCACCTGGAGCCAGCAAGCCATGTGGGAGATCCTGGCGGTCCTGGAACCCGAGACCGAGTCCCTGAACCTCCAGCAGCTGCTTCTGGTCCCCGGCGAGCTCACGGTCGAGGCCGTGCTGGAGGCGATCGGCGAGGTGGTCTCCCGCCATGAGTCGCTGCGTACGCGCTACCGCCTGGACGAGAGCGGCGAGCTGCTGCAGTACCTGCCCGAGCAGGACAGGCTGACCGCCGAGGTCTACCACGTCGACGCCGAGCAGGTGGTGGAGCTGACCCGCCAGGTCGAGGACGACCTGGCGGCGACACGGTTCGACATCACGGCGGACTGGCCGTTCCGTCTGGTGGTCGCTGTCGTTGACGGCCTGCCGCGCGCTGTCGCCTTCGCCGTCTCCCACATCGCCGCCGACCGGGCGGGTGCCGAGATCCTGGGGCCGAGCTGTCGGAGCTGATCGGGGCGCGGGCGAACTCCGCGGTCCCGCCGGCTTCCCCCGCGGCACCGCGCGGACAGCAGCCGTTCGAAACGGCGGCCTACGAGCGTTCGGCGGAGGGCGACCGGCTCCTCGGCGCGGCACTGGACCACTGGCGCGGGGTCCTGGACGTCATGCCGCGCGCACCGTTCAGCGAGGAGCCCCGGCAGCCCGCGGAGGGAGGCCGCTACTGGCGCGGCGAACTCCGCTCCCGCGCGGTGCCGCTCGCCGCGGAGCTGCTCGCCAAGCGCTACCGGATGACCTCCTCGGCCGTCCTCCTCGCCGCCACGTCCATCGTGCTCAGCCGGAGAACGGGCAACCCGCGGTTCGGCATCGGGCTGATGACGAGCAACAGGTTGAATCCTGAACTGGAGCGGGCCGTCGGCAACGTCACCCAGATCGCCTACACCCCCGTCAGCCTGGACGGGCCCTCGTTCGAACAGGTGGTCCGCAGCGCTCTGTCCGGCGCACTGCGCGCCTACCGGCACGGCCGGTTCAACGTCCAGCGCAGAGACGGGCTGATGGCCGAGATCGGCCATCAGCGGGGCATGAAGCTCAAGCTCTCGACGTACTTCAACGACGTCCGAGGGCCGGCCAAGCCGCGCGCTGCGGAGGTGACGGCACAGGAGGTCCTGGACGCACAGGCGGACTCCGCGTTCAGCTGGGTGGCACGGCTGCCGCGGGAGAATCTGCAACTGCTCCTCTCCGTGGGGGACGACGGGACAGACGGCACATGCCTGTCCATGCTCTTCGACACCGCCTTCCTCGCGCCCCAGGAGGCACAAGCGGTACTGGAGGGGATCGAGACGGTCCTGGTGACGGCGGCGACCTCCAGCGTCGACCTCCCCACCCTGGCAGAGGCGGCCGGCATCACCCCGCCCCCGCGCGACAGCCGATGGCTCCTGGTCGAAGGCTGCTGGACCCATCTGCCGAGCGTCGAAGAGCTGGTGCGCGACGCCGTGCGTCCCCTCGCACTGGACGTGGCGGTGGAACACGCGGCGGACGGATCGCCGCAGCTCGTCGCCCATCTCGTGCCCGAATCCTGCGGCCTCTCACCGGAAGCCGTCCACTCCGCCTGCGTCGACCTCCTGGCCGACCGGCCGACCGCCATGGCACCGCACCGCTATGTCCTGTACGCCCAGGCGCCGCAGGAACCGGACACCACCGCGTGGCGGGAGGCGACGGTACTCGCCTCGGGTTCCGGCCGGCGGTGAAGAGGGGCCTTGCGTGAGCACGGCCAGGACCCCGGCGGTTGGCCAGTACCAGCAGCCGCCCCGCGGGAGAACAGGAGCTCCGCAGCGGGAGAAGGCGAGCGCGCCGTCGACCGCGACCATCGTGGAGTCCGTCCCCGATGGCGCTCAGGCGGGCGGTGCGCACGCTCGACTCCAGCGGCACTCCGCCGGGAGCCGGTGCGCTGTTCGGTCCGCGGCCGCTGAGAACCCCGACCGGGTCTGCTTCACCGACGAGGCGGCCGGCATCTCGAACCCGCTCAGCGGGCCGTGGAACAACCGCTTGCATGGGGCTGTCCAGGGCTCCGCGCAGGCCCACCGCCGGAGGGCGAGCCGCGCCCGCCTGCTCTGCCCGAGCCGGGCGGGCGCGGGCCATCCGGGGGAGGCTCGCGGACACGGCCCGTCATCCGGTGGCGGAGCGCCCCTACCATGCGACGGTCTTCCTGCGTTCTGTGGCCGCTGGAGCGTCAGCGGTGCCGCCTCGGGAAGCGTTGGGAGTGGAGGGTGCGTTCATGAGCCGGCGGCTGCGTACCGGCTGCGCCCTCGGGGTCTGTGCGGCGTCCCTGGTACTGGTGTGGATCGTCCAGCGGGTCACGCACGTCTCCCTGGTCGACGTGATGGTCTACCGCGCGGCGGGACAGACGGTTCGCGATGACGGCGACCTGTACGCCATGCGCGCCACCTCGGCCCGGCTGCCGATGACCTATCCGCCCTTCGCCGGGCTGTTGTTCGTCCCGCTGACGTGGCTGGACACCGCCGCCATGCGCACCGCGGTGACAGCCGCTAACCTGCTGCTCGCCATCGTGGTGGCCGGGCTGTCGCTGCGGCTGGTACTGCCGCGCCGACCGGACGCGGCGCTGGTGCTGGGCACGGCGGCCTGGGCGGTGTGGAGCGAGCCGGTGTTCTCGACCGTGCGCTACGGCCAGGTGAACCTGCTCCTCGCCGCCCTGGTGCTGTGGGACTTCACCCGTTCCCCCGGCAACCGGTGGTCGGGCGTGGGCACCGGCCTGGCGGCGGCCATCAAGATCACACCGCTGCTGTTCCTGGCCGTGATGGCCGTCGCGGCCATCGCCACGCGCGGCCGCGGCACGCCCTGGCCGCGCCGCTTCCTGACGGCCCTCGCCGCGTTCGCCGGCGCCACGCTCATCGCGGTGGCGCTGCTGCCGCACGACTCGAAGACCTACTGGACGCGAGACGCCTTCGCACCCAACCGCTCCGGGTCCGCGGTGAACGTCGCCAACCAGTCGCTGCGCGGCATCGTCGCCCGGCTGCAGCACACGCAGACCCCCTCGTCGATGTGGGTCGTCGCCGCCGTCCTGGTCGCGATCGGCGGCACCGCCATCGCGGCCGCGGCACTCACCGCCCCCGCCCGCCTGCGTTCCTCCGCCGCCTGGGCAACGGTGACCTGCGCCGTCACCGCACTACTGGTCAGCCCCATCACCTGGACCCACCACTGGGTGTGGGACGTGCCCATGGCGGTGCTCCTCGTCCACGAGGCGTTCCGCCGCCGCGACCCACGCTGGACCGCGGGAGCCGCAGCCTGCGTCGTGGCCTTCTCCACCGCTGCCCCGTGGACGGTTCCGCACGGTCCGGGCCGTCCCGAACTCCACGAGAACCCGGCCCAGATGGTCGTCGCCGCGATCTACCCCCTGGCCGGGATCGCCTTCCTCGCGACCGCCGCCGTCGTCACCCTGCGCGCACGAGCCGCCAACCCGACCCCGGCCGCCGAGCACGGCACAGCGGCTCCGTGACGCCGAGATCCGCCGCAGACGGTTGCGACACGTCATCGAGTCGGTCAACGAGACCTTCAAAGGCCGACCTCGGTCTCGAAGCGCACCCTCGCGCCGACCGCAGCGATCTGGCACAAACGACCACACCGGACAACCCGCCCTGCGCTCACCGACCACTCGCGACCAGTGACCACATGGAACTGATCATCGAGGACCGTGGATGCATCCGGGGCTACGGTCCGGCGAACCCGAGCCGCTGACGCGGCACTTGCCGGTGCCTGATCACGGACTGAAAGATCGCCATCTCTGACCCCCCTCGATGTCACCGCATCGCTGATCTGGCAAACGGTCAGCTCGGGAAGGGAACGGCTCCGCGGGGTCGAGCCCGTGGGCTTCTGCACGGGCGGGCTGCCGGGCGTCCGCCTGAGCCTGCGCGGCGGTGCGTTAACCTTTCTCCTGGGTGTCTTCTCCTCATGGTGGCAAGGCCAACCGCAGCTTCGACGGCGCGTGTTGGCCCTGTTCCGAAGCGCCTTTCTGTTGTCCGATCAGTCTCGGGCACCCGCCGCGAGGCATGGCCGAGACCAGGGAGCGTTGTATGGGCGCAGTATCCGGACGTGGTGAGCAGTCGGGCGAGGCGAGGCGGGGGCCGGCCGCTCCCTCCCGGGTCGGTGGCCCCCGCCCGCAGGAGCCGATGATGCCGTCGCACCTTGCGGGCGTCCTGGCGATCCAGCGTCTGGCCGGCAACGCCAATACGACTCAGGCCCTGACAGTGCAGCGTATGGCCGGGCAATCACAGAGTTACTACGATGCGTCTGTGAACTTCGGGCCTTCGGCGGGCCCATCAGGAGGATCTTCCGGTGGAAGGCGGGGCGCGGGGACGACAGGGACGACTCCGCCCTGGCTTACGGCTCGTACTACAGGACTCCGTCGCCCCCCGCCGAGACCCCGTTCAGCGATACGGTGGGCGGAGTGCACTTCTCAAGCGAGGACAACGGCGGCTTGATGAGGGAGATCTTCAATTTCGTCGCCGCAGCGTCCCCTCATTTCTCCCGGGAGCTTTCGGCCGCCGGCAGCGTCACGGTGCGGCTGGGCCGCACGCAGGGAGGAACCCCCGGCGAATGGCGGGTGGGCAGCCGCACGATCGTGCTCGATCCGGGGCGGGCGAGTACCGCCCACCTCTGCGGGACCGCCGTGTTCGAGATCCTCAACGCCGCGGCCGAGCGGGACCTGGCTGCCCTGGAAGCGGATGTGCTCAGCGGCCATCTCGACCGCGAGGCTGCTCGGCAGGGATGGTCACCCCAGCATTTCTACGCGATGGAGGTGGAACGTATCGAGTGGCGGAACGGCAGGAGGCACCGGGAGATCGTGGCTGCCGCGGGCGGATCGCAGACGGGAGCCAACCTGTTCGCGAATGAGGGCGACTTCAATTCCTACTACGCGCGTCAGGTGCGTGCCGGCCACACCCATAGCTACGAATTCCGCTACAACC